>NZ_CP152002.1:3312500-4512500 GCF_038595055.1 Paenibacillus sp. FSL R7-0345 | reverse complement strand
GCGGACGCCGCATGCAGATCGAGAAGGATACCGCACAAATCGCCGGCGGAGTACGCCACGGGTATACAACAGGTGCCCCGGTCGCCCTTATAGTCGAGAACAAGGACTGGACACACTGGAAAAATATTATGAACATCGAACCGATTCCCGGCAGTGATGAGGAGAAACGGCGTGTGAACCGCCCGCGTCCGGGACATGCGGACCTTAACGGCGGACTTAAGTATAACCATACCGATCTGCGCAATGTGCTGGAGCGCTCCAGTGCCCGTGAGACAGCTGCAAGAGTAGCTGTAGGGGCTGTAGCCCGACAGTTGCTGGCTGAATTCGGTGTGAAAATTGCCGGACAGGTTATCCGGATCGGCGAGATTGAAGCGCCGGCGAATGATCTGCCGATCGATGAGCTGATTGCCAAGACGGAAGAATCTTCTGTAAGAGTCGTAGATAAAGAGACCGAGCAGAAGATGGAAGCATACATAGACAAGATCAAGGAGGAAGGCGACTCCATCGGCGGGATTGTGGAATGCGTCGTTGAGGGATTGCCTATCGGCCTCGGCAGCTATGTGCAGTATGACCGCAAGCTGGACGCGGCAATTGCCGGAGCGGTTATGTCAATTAACGCGTTCAAGGGCGTGGAAATCGGCATCGGCTTTGAAGCAGGCGTTCTGCGCGGCTCGCAGGTGCATGATGAGATCATGTACGATCCGTCCCGCGGATACTACCGGGCCAGCAACCGGCTGGGCGGCTTTGAAGGCGGCATGACCAACGGAATGCCGGTTGTCGTGCGCGGCGTCATGAAACCGATCCCGACACTGTACAAGCCGCTGCAGAGCGTGGACATTGACACGAAGGAGCCGTTCACGGCTCAGGTGGAGCGTTCCGATGCCTGTGCAGTTCCAGCAGCTTGTGTCGTGCTGGAGAGTGTTGTAGCCTGGGAGCTTGCCAAGGCATTCCTCGATAAGTTCGGCGGGGATTCGCTTGAGGAGATTAGAGCCAATTACAACAATTATCTGGCTCAGCTGGAGAGCTACTGAGATGCGCAGCATTACGGTGGATTTGGGCGAGCGCTCCTATCCGATCCTGATCGGCAGCGGACTGCTGAAGACAATCGGTTCGCGCTGTCAGGATGCGGGTTATCCGCTGCGCAGCCCGCTGCTGGTGGTCAGTGACAGCGAGGTAGCCCCGCGTTATCTGGGCGTGGTCGAGGCCTCGCTGCGCGGACAGGGATATACCGTGGTTAGCCATGTTATTCCGTCCGGGGAGGCATCCAAGTCGCTTGCAGTATACGAACAAGTCATTACAACGGCTATTCAGGCCGGGCTGGACCGCAGCTCTGCGGTTCTGGCGCTTGGCGGCGGTGTGGTCGGCGATCTTGCTGGTTATGTTGCCGCTACCTATATGCGGGGAATCGGATTCGTCCAGATTCCGACGACTATCCTGGCTCATGATAGCAGCGTAGGCGGCAAGGTAGCCGTTAACCATCCGCTGGCCAAGAACATGATCGGAGCCTTTTATCAGCCGTCGATGGTCCTGTATGATCTTGATACACTGCGTACGCTTCCGCCCCGCGAGGTGTCTTCCGGGCTGGCTGAAGTGGTGAAGCATGGCCTTATTCTTGATCAGGAATTTGCATACTGGTGCCGCGAGCATGCTTCAGAGCTGCTGGCTCTGGATGTGGAAGCACTGGGCTATGCGCTGGAACGCGGATGTGCGATTAAGGCCAGGGTGGTCGGTACAGACGAGCGCGAGAACGGCCTTCGGGCTATTCTTAACCTGGGGCATACAATCGGCCATGCCATTGAAGCAGTAGGCGGCTATGGTGTGTTCCTGCATGGAGAAGCGATTTCCATCGGCATGGCCGGTTCGGCGCTGCTGGCGGCCAAGCTGGGCAAGGACCGCGGTATTTATGAGGATACCGTATCCATGCTGTCCGCGCTGTCACTGCCGGTCAAACTGCCGGCGGAGTACAGCGAAGACGAGCTGATGGAAGCGATGATGCATGACAAGAAGTTCAAAGAAGGTAAAATGACCTTTATCATACCGGATTCAATTGGTGCTGTGAGCATCATTAATGATATACAGCAGAGTGATGTGCGTGAAGTTATCGCACAGCTTAAGAAGGAGGGGAGCCCATGGTAAACCGGGGGATCCGCGGTGCAACAACCGTTGTCAATAATGAGGAAAATGAAATTTTGCGTGAAACCGTAGTGCTGCTGCGGGAAATCGTGGAGCGTAACGATGTGATTGCCGAGGATATTTGCAGCGTATGGATTACTGTGACCGGTGATCTGGATGCGACATTCCCTGCACGGGCAATCCGTGAAATTGAAGGCTGGGAGCTGGTACCGCTCATGTGTTCCGTGGAGATTCCTGTCAAAGGCGGGCTGCCGAAGTGTATACGCCTGATGGTACAGGTCAATACGGACAAGTCGCAGCGGGATATCCGCCACGTCTATCTCAATGAAGCGAAGAAGCTTCGTCCTGATCTCTCACAGAGTAAGTAATTAATTTGCTGCTGCGGGTTGTCAATGAACACCGTCATCATGTATAGTGTAGTTAGCCGAGAGAAGTAGAGTTTAGTTTGAGCCTAGTTGAGTATAGCTGAGATGAGTGCAGGATGTTACATCTGAGGCATTCCGTTTATTTGCATATGTCTGTATGGATTATATTCCGGTAGTGTTTGCGCTACCCGTCTATCCTTAAGTGGACAATTATGTTTATTGCGGAGAATAGGCCTGATCCAGTGCGCTTTTTCTTATACTTGCCTACACAACCTCTACTCCGGTAGAGGTTTTTTTGTATTTCGGATTATATATTTAACCATTCCAAGGAGGTATCCCAAATGACGAACCCTGGCATTGAAGAAGCGGTAAAGCTGTCGCGGGAGTATAACCTGATTCCTGTTGTAAAAAGACTGCTGGCTGATATGGAGACACCGATCCGGCTGTTTCAGCGGTTTGCCGAAGAATCGCATGCATTCCTGCTGGAAAGTGTAGAGGGCGGCATCCAATGGGCCCGGTATTCTTTTATCGGCAGTAACCCGTTTCTGACCATTTCGGGAAAAAAGAACGTCATCCATGTAAAAGTGGGAGAGGAGCAGAGACGGCTCACCGGCAAACCGATTGAGGAGCTAAAAGCGCTGCTCCGCTCCTACCGCAGCCCCAAGCTGGACGGGATGCCTCCTTTTACCGGCGGGGCGATCGGATTCTTTGGATACGACCTGCTGCAATATTACGAGAAGCTGTCCCCGCACGCGGTTGATGATCTGGGAACGGATGATATCCGGTTTATGTTCTGCGACCGCATCATTGTATTCGATCATGTGAAGCAGCAGATCCTGCTGATAGGCAACCTGCATATCAAGGACGGCGACACGGACTCCGATATCCGCGCTGCCTATGAAGTCCTGAACCGCAAGCTGGAAGATTTCGCGGAAGAACTGCAAAAGGAAGGTCCCAAAGAAAACGTCAACCGCCGCAGTATCCCGGAAGATATCGGACTGGGGCAGATTCATTCCAACCTGACCAAAGAGCAATACATTGCCAATGTGGAACAGGCCAAAGAGTATATCCGGGCGGGTGATATTTTTCAGGTAGTGCTTTCGCAGCGGCTGCATATCGAGACAGAGGTATCCCCGCTGCATGTGTACCGGATGCTGCGTACGCTGAACCCTTCGCCATATATGTATTATCTCAAGATGGATGAAGAGATTATCGTCGGCACTTCCCCGGAGGCGCTGGTGAAGGTGGACGGCGGCCGGGTGGCAACCCGGCCAATCGCGGGAACCAGGCCGAGGGGAGCAGATGAAGCGGAGGACCGGGCGCTGGCCCAGGAGCTGCTGGAGGATGAAAAGGAACGGGCGGAGCATCTGATGCTGGTTGACCTGGGCCGCAATGATCTGGGCCGGGTATCGAAGTTCGGCACAGTGAAATGCGACTCCTTTATGGAGATAGAGAAATACTCCCATGTGATGCACATGGTATCCAACGTGTCCGGAACACTGGACGACAATAAAGATTTCTTTGATGCTTTCCTGTCCTGCCTGCCGGCCGGAACCGTCTCGGGTGCGCCGAAGCTGCGGGCGATGGAGATCATCTCGGAGCTGGAGCGGGAAGCCAGAGGTGCATACGCCGGAGCGATCGGCTACCTCGGCTTCTCCGGAAATATGGATTCCTGCATCACGATCCGCACCATCATCTTCCGTAAAGGCCGGGCCTATGTGCAGGCCGGAGCGGGTATTGTCTGGGATTCGGTGCCGGAGAAGGAATATGAAGAGACCCTGAACAAAGCGAAGGCAATGTTAAAAGCAATCCGGATGGCAGAGGCCATGTTCCCGGCAGAGATCAGAGAGCCCCAGGTAATCAATCAGGATTACATGTACGAATATACCCCGTAAGTGAGAGAGTCAGTGCAAATAGAAGAGCCGAGCAGAGAATGCTCCATAAAATTATGCTGATGCTTTCGAAGCTAGTTTTATTACGAAGAAGAGCCGAGCAGAGAATGCTCCATAAAACTAAGCTGATGCTTTCGAAGCTAGTTTTATTACGAAGAAGAGCCGAGCAGAGAATGCTCCATAAAACTTTTAGGAGGACTAAAACTATGGAAGCAAGCCAGTTAATACAATCAGGAATTGCGGGATTGATCGAAGGAAACGACCTCAGCCGGGCGCAGGCCCGTGAAATAATGGGAACTATTATGAACGGAACCGCCTCGGCGGCGCAGATCGGCGCCTTGCTGACCGCACTGCGGATTAAGGGCGAGACCGTTGAAGAGATTACCGGCTTTGCCGAGGCGATGCGCGGATTTGGAACGCCGGTGCTTACAGAGCGCACCCGGCTGCTGGATACCTGCGGTACCGGCGGATCAGGCATTCACAAGTTTAACATTTCCACGGCTTCTGCCATTATCTCCTCAGCGGCTTCTGTACGCGTCGCGAAGCACGGCAACCGCTCCGCCTCCGGCAGAGCAGGCAGTGCGGATGTGCTGGAAGCGCTGGGTGTGAACATTCATCTGAATGCAGAGCAGGCCCGCCAGTGCCTGGACACTATCGGAATCTGCTTCCTGTTCGCGCAGATTTATCATCCGTCCATGAAGTATGCCGCAGCTCCGCGCCGTGAGCTTGGCGTGCGGACCGTATTCAATATGCTGGGTCCGCTGACCAACCCGGCGGGCGCTGACCGGCAGCTGATGGGCATCTATGACCGGAATAAGACGGAGATTGTAGCTAATGTGCTGAAGGAGCTGGGCTCCAAGCGGGCGATGATCGTAAGCAGTCTGGACGGCCTTGATGAAATCAGCATATCGGCACCTACACAGGTATCGGAGTTAAAGAACGGGATAGTAACCACGTATGAAATTACGCCGGAAGCCCTCGGCCTCAGCCGTCATCCGCTGGAGGCTGTGCTCGGCGGTGATGCAGCCGAGAATGCGGCCATCATTACAGCTGTGCTGCAGGGAGAGCTTACCCCGTACCGTGATATTGTTCTGGCCAATTCGGGAGCCTGCATCTATGTTGCCGGGCTGGCGGATAGCCTGAGTGAAGGTGTGGCGCAGGCGCGCCAGATGATCGATTCCGGCAAAGCGCTGCTCAAGCTGGAGCAGCTGAAAGCCATGACAAAGGAGCTTGACTATGTATCTTGATAAAATTGTCGCTACCAAAGTGAAAGAGGTTGAAGCTCTGGGCAAGGTGTTCTCTATAACAGCGGCTGAGGAGGTTATAGCCGGTCTACCGGCTACGAAGGGGTTCCGGGAGGCGCTGGTGAAGCGCCGCAACCGGGAGATGGGGCTGATTGCCGAGGTGAAAAAGGCTTCACCATCCAAGGGTCTGATTCGTGAGGACTTTGATCCGGTCTCTATTGCCCGGGGATATGAAGCTGGCGGAGCCGACTGTCTGTCGGTGCTGACGGATCAGGACTATTTCCAGGGCAGCAATACATTCCTCCAGCAGGTGAGAGAAGCGGTGAGCCTTCCGCTGCTGCGCAAGGATTTTATCATTGATGAGCGCCAGATTTACGAAGCGCGGATACTGGGTGCGGATGCCATACTGCTGATTGCGGCGATTCTGACAGCAGAGCAGCTGGCTTTCTTCACAGATTTGGCAGCTTCCCTCGGTCTGGATGTGCTGATTGAGATCCATGACCAGAGTGAACTCGAAAGGGTGATAAGCACCGGTAAAATAGAAAAGCCGCACGTGCTGCTGGGCATTAATAACCGTAATCTGCGCACGTTTGAGACACGTCTGGAGACAACGGCAGAGCTGGCGGCTCTGGTGCCGGCCGGTGTGCCTGTAATCAGCGAGAGCGGAATTGCCGGTCCTGCTGATATTGATTATTTAAGCACAAGCGGTGCTATCGGCGTGCTCGTCGGGGAATACCTGATGCGGCAGGATAATGTGGAAAAAGCCGTATACGGGCTGCTCGGACCGGTTACTGCAGGAAAGGATCGTGCCCTGCATGGCTGAAGCGCTGGTAAAAATCTGTGGACTTCAGGACGTTGAAGTGCTAAAATCTATGAAGTCATTACCGCTCGATTACATTGGCTTTGTATTTGCGCCCAGCCGCCGCAGAGTCACAGCTGAACAGGCAGCTCTGCTGGCTGCCGAGCTGTCCGGCTGGGAGAATGGCAAGCCTCCCGGAGCGGCCGGAGTATTTGTCAATCCTGAGCTGCAGGAGCTGCAGGAGCTCCTGGCCGTTGTCCCGCTGGATGTCATCCAGCTGCACGGTCAGGAGAGTCCGGAGTACTGCAGAAAGGTCAAGCAGGCTTTTCCTCAGGCGAAGGTGTGGAAAGCGATTACTGTGACCGGCAGCGGACAAGCGGCAGGCACTGAGAGCGGAAGCATTGTGGACAGCTATGCGGACACTGTTGACGGACTGCTGCTGGACACGTATGATCCGCAGGCAAGCGGCGGCTCCGGCCGTACCTTTGACTGGGACCGGATTCCCTTCTTCCAGCAGGCTGCCGCCAGGCACGGCCTGCCTTTATTTGTCGCCGGCGGGCTTCATCCGGATAATGTGGGTGAACTCCTGAAGAGCTACAGTCCTGACGGAGTGGATGTTTCCAGCGGTGTGGAGAGCAGCGGAATAAAAGATATTGCCAAAATGACTTCTTTCATGGAAAGGGTGAAGCAATCATGATACAAGTACCGGACAAATTCGGCCGTTTTGGTTCTTTCGGAGGCCGCTTCGTTCCTGAAACCTTGATGAATGCACTGATTGAGCTGGAGGAGTCTTATGCCAAATTTTCGGCAGACCCGGCTTTTCAGGAAGAAATAGAGTATTTGTTGAAACAGTATTCCGGACGTGAAACTCCCCTGTACTATGCTGAGCGGCTCACTAAGGAACTCGGCGGGGCTAAGATCTATCTTAAACGTGAGGATCTCAACCATACCGGAGCCCATAAAATTAATAATGCAATCGGGCAGGGGATTCTGGCCAAAAAGATGGGCAAAACCAAGGTTATCGCCGAAACAGGCGCCGGCCAGCATGGGGTAGCTACCGCAACGGTGGCGGCACTACTGGGTATGGAATGCAAAGTGTTCATGGGCGAAGAGGATACCCGCCGCCAGGCGCTTAATGTGTTCCGCATGAAGCTGCTTGGCGCTGAGGTTATCCCTGTGACTTCCGGTTCACGTACCCTTAAGGATGCGGGTAATGAAGCGCTGCGTTACTGGGTCAGCAATGTTGAGGATACCTTCTATATTCTGGGCTCGGCAGTCGGCCCTCACCCTTACCCGATGATGGTCCGTAATTTCCAGCGTGTTATCGGCGATGAAACGCGGCGTCAGATCCTGGAGGCCGAAGGCCGTCTGCCGGATCTGCTGGTGGCCGCTGTCGGCGGCGGCAGCAATGCCATCGGCATGTTCTACCCGTTCATGGAAGATGAGCGTGTAGGCATGATCGGGGTGGAAGCTGCCGGCAAGGGTGTCGATACTCCGTTCCATGCGGCAACCATGAGCAAAGGCTCCCACGGGGTGTTCCAGGGCTCGATGAGTTATCTGCTGCAGGATGAATACGGTCAGGTTACCGAAGCCCATTCCATTTCGGCAGGTCTGGATTATCCGGGAGTTGGTCCGGAGCATTCTTATCTCAAGGATATCGAACGGGCTGAGTATGTCCCTGTTACCGATAAGGAAGCGCTCGACGCGCTTAAGCTGCTGTGTGTAACGGAAGGCATCATCCCGGCACTGGAATCGGCGCATGCCATCGCTCACGTTGCGAAGATAGCTCCCGGCCTCAGACAGGATGACATCGTGGTAATCTGCCTTTCCGGACGCGGGGACAAAGACGTGGAGTCCATTATGGCTTATACGGAAGGGGCGGATTTGTAATGACCACAGAAACGACAAACCGGATGGATGTGGCTTTCCGGAAGCTTAAGGCGGAAGGCAAAACGGCCCTGATCCCTTTTTTGACCGTAGGTGATCCTGATCTTGAAACCACGCTTGATATTATCGCTGAGCTTGAGGCAGCCGGAGCGGATGTCCTGGAGCTTGGCGTTCCCTATTCCGATCCGCTGGCCGACGGTCCGGTGATCCAACGGGCTTCATCCAGAGCGCTGCGCGGCAAGGTTCACCTCCGCACCTGTATGGAGACTGCACTGAGAGCCCGGCAGAATGGCAGCAAACTGCCCTTCATCCTGTTCACCTATTACAATCCGGTGCTGCAGATGGGCCTCGATACCTTTTTTGCCGAGCTGGATACACATGAGATCAGCGGACTGATCATTCCTGATCTCCCTGTAGAGGAGTCAGAGGACATGCGGCGGCGCAGCCGTGAAGCAGGCGTGAATCTCATTCCGCTGGTTGCGCCAACCTCCAGTGAGCGGATTGAACGGATCGTATCCGGCGCGAGCGGTTTTGTTTATTGCGTCTCCTCGCTTGGTGTGACGGGGGAACGGTCCTCATTTCATAGCGGTGTTGATGAGTTTATTGCCTCAGTACGCCGTGCAACAGATCTGCCGGTAGCTGTAGGCTTCGGAATATCCACCGGCGAGCAGGTAGCCCGCTTTGCACAGATTTGCGACGGTGTTGTAGTAGGCAGTGCAATCGTCCGCAAGGTGGAAGAGGTCATCCCGCTGCTGGATAACCCTGCCACCCGCAGTGACGGGCTGTTGCAAATTCGTGAATTTGTGGCACAATTAAAAGCATAACAGTCAGCCTGATCTGATACAGGCCTTAACTATTCACGGAGAGTGAGGACTACAGATGAATCCGAAACCAAATATCGTTAACCTTCCTGTCTACAAACCGGGAAAACCCATTGATGAGGTAAAAAAAGAGCTTGGCCTGGAAGAGGTAATCAAGCTTGCATCCAATGAAAATCCTTACGGGGCTTCGCCGAGTGCCAAAGCAGCCATAATCGCAGACCTCGATAATCTGTTTCTGTATCCCGACGGCTCAGCTGCTGATTTGACAGCCGCACTGGCCGGACATCTCGGCGTGCAGAGCGAGAATATTATTTTCGGCTGCGGTTCGGACGAAATTATTGCGCTGATCTGCCGTGCCTTTTTCCTGCCGGGTGACGAGACAATCATGGCTGATCAGACCTTCTCCGTATATAAGAGCAATGCGGATATTGAAGGGGCTGTGACCATTGAAGTCCCGCTGGCAGACGGAACTCACGACCTTGACGGCATGCTTGCCCGTGTTACAGACAAGACCAAGGTCATCTGGATCTGCAATCCGAACAACCCGACCGGAACGATCGTCCCGCACGATGCACTGGTTAAGTTCCTGGATGCAGTACCTGCCGGAGTAATGGTAGTGCTGGATGAAGCCTATTTTGAATATGTGACAGATGCGTCCTACTCGGATGGTATCAAGCTGCTGGAGCAATATCCTAATCTGGTTGTGCTGCGGACCTTCTCCAAGATTTACGGCCTCGCAGCCCTGCGCATCGGATATGGTGTGGCCAGCCCGCAGATTATCAATCTGATCAACAAGGTGCGCGAGCCGTTCAACACATCCCGTCTGGCTCAGGCCGGAGCCTTGGCCGCGCTGGCTGATCAGGATTATGTGGCTGAATGCCGCCGTCTTAACAGTGAGGGGATTGTACAGCTGCAGGGTGAATTCCGGCGTCTGGGTCTCCGCTCCTTCCCGGCGAACGGCAATTTCATCATGGTGGATGTACGTAAACCGGCAGTAGAGGTATTTGATGCGCTGCTGCGTCTCGGTATTATTGTCCGGGCCGGCCACCGCCTGTACCCGAATTATATCCGTGTGACTGTCGGATCTGCCGAGCAGAACAAGGCATTTATTACTGCCCTGGAGCAGACGCTGTCCGAGCAGGAAGTGCGGGCGTAACAGCATACATTCTTAGACGAAACAATAGAAGGCAGGTAGTGCTTAGATATGACGACAAAAATAGCAATCTTCGGTGTCGGTCTGATCGGAGGCTCACTGGCCCTTTGCTTCAAAGGCAAGGAGGGCCTGACCGTCGTCGGCCATGCCCACCGTCCTGAATCTGCAGTTAAATATGTCAGCCGGGGCGTAGTGGATCAGGCTACGCTTTCTGTTGAGGAAGCGGCGCTTGACGCCGATTATATCTTCCTGTGCGTACCGGTCGGTATGCTGGAAGAGTATTTGCAGCAGCTGAGCAGGCTTCCGCTCAAGCCGGGCTGTATCATTACAGATGTAGGCAGCACCAAAGCCAGCATCGCGGCCTGTGCGGTATCCCTGGATATTCCCGGTGTTCATTTCATTGGCGGCCATCCGATGGCCGGCTCGGAACGGTCCGGTGTGGAAGCAGCTTCATCCCTGCTGTTTGAGAATGCCTACTATGTGCTGACCCCGCCGCCGGGCGTGCCGGACGAAGCCTATGAGGCGCTGAAATCCCTGTTAATACATACGAGAGCTCAGATCGTCCGGCTCGATCCGGAACGTCATGATGAAATTGTCGGGGCTATCAGCCATCTGCCGCATATTATCGCTGTTGCTCTTGTGAATCAGGTACATGCTTATGATTCTGAGGATTCGCTATACAGCACGCTGGCTGCCGGGGGATTCCGCGATATAACCCGGATTGCCTCCAGTGATCCGATTATCTGGCGCGATATCCTGCTGAATAACCGTTCGGTGATGCTGCGGCTGCTTAAGGACTGGAACGAGGAGGTCTCCTCCTTCATTCAGATGCTGGAGCGCTCAGACGGGGCCGGCATAGAGGAAGCCTTCCATGAAGCGGGCGGCTTCCGCAGCCAGCTGCCGGAACGGCGTAAGGGTATGATTGCCCCGCTGTTCGATCTGCATATCGATGTTCCCGATCATCCGGGGATTATCGGCCGGATCGCCACCGAGCTCGGGGATCAGGGCATCAACCTCAGCAACGTGCAGATTATTGAGAGCCGGGAGGATGTGCCGGGGATCATGCGCCTGTCGTTCCGCCAGGAGAGCGACATGGAGCGGGCCAAGGTGCTTCTGCAGCATAACGATTACACAGTATACGTATAGAGGACAGCATAGCTGTCGTCGTAAAAAAAGAGCGCATGCCGGTCCAAGCCGGTATGCGCTCTTTTTAATTATATGACCAAGAGAAGGCAAGGGGGAGAGCTGGAAAAAGATTTTTAACAAAAAAAAGAACCGCTTACAAAGTAAGCGGCTACAATTCACAATGGGTATTGGAATCGTACAGTGTTTGGATAGGAGTGGAGAGAAACCATACTGTACTTTTATTATATGTATCCGTTTACATTTTGTCAACACTTTCTTAAAACTATTTTAAAGCGGCAGGGCTTTTCCGGCTTTCGACTTTTTCAGCGTTATGGTAAAGAATGGATCTACATATCTCTACTAATTTCATCCTGATAGAATGTATGCTATACTTGGTTAAGTATGTTTATAGATTTCATTTGGAAATTTATGAATATGCGTTTTTATTTCTGTATTTACATACAGCATATCTTATTTGCCGGAACGCTGAATATACATAGAAGTATTGCGTTGTTTATATGAACCTGACTGCACGTTTTATGGTATTGCAAATTTAGAGGATTCACCGCAACTTTTTCATCCCAGGCCGGTATATACAATTACGGACCGGACGGGGCTAAACGTGCAAGGGCGAGGAGGGCCGAACTCACCATGACGGATTCCCAGTTGATCCAGTTAATCAAGCAAGGAAACACAGAGCTATATTCGGAACTGATGCGAAGATACCAACGAAAGATACTGGCTTTTGTGTATCATATGCTCAAAAATTCGCATATGGAGCTAATCGCAGAGGATCTCTGCTCGGAGACATTTTATAAAGCATTCCGCAGCCTCCATTCCTTCCGCGAAGTGGACGCATCGTTTTCTACATGGCTGTATACGATTGCCCGCAATACCGTGCTCAGTGAGCTGCGCAAGAACCGTGCGGGGAATGTCTCGCTTGAGGAGAGTGGATATACGCCTGTGGCACCGGCGGAGGTAGCGCCCGAACAGGCTGCACTGCGCAAGGAACGGATGAATCTGGTCCGCGAAGCGATTAATAATCTCCCGGAGAAGCAGCGCTCGGCGCTGATTTTGCGTGAATACGATCAGATGGACTATCAGGAAATTGCCGTCATTTTGGATCAGAGTGTCAGCTCCGTGAAATCACTGTTGTTTCGTGCAAGGAGCAGTGTGAAGCTCCAACTCGAATCCTATTTTTATGAGCCTGAAGTGGAAGAGCAGGCTGAGAGGGTGTAAGGCCTATGAACTGCAGGGAAGCGCAGGATTTCATTCCGCTGTTGTGGGACGCTCCCCCCACTGATCCTAAGCGGATTGAGCTGGAAAGGCATATCGCCGGTTGTTCTTATTGTGCTGCTGAATGGGCTATATGGCAGGAGAGCAACGAGCTTATGCAGGACCTGAGGATGGAAATCAGTGCGGAACGTGCTGAAGCTGTTAATCAGAAGGTTATGGAGCGGATTTATCTGGAGAGTCCTTGGCTGATGCCCGGGGACGGGAAATCCGCCGGCAGCACGACCATGTTCCGCCGCCGGCTGAGCCTGTGGATCGCCTGCTTTCTGGCCGTATTTTTATCAAGCTTTTTATACTTTACCCTGTTCAAGACGCCTGCCAATACGAGCTCGGCACAGAGCGGTATTATTGAGTCAGGTGTAGCGGGACTAACACTGGAGTGGACTTCTTCCTATCCCGCTACAGAATCCGGAGGCGGCATCATTGAGCCGCTGGTGGTGAACATTGGGCCGACGCATCCGCAATACTGGATGGTATTATCTATGCTGGGTGTGGCGTTGTCCATCTTTTTACTAACCCGGCTTAACCGTTACCGCAGACAATGACAAGGTCCCTTTACCTCTGGTAAAAGGGACTTTTTTTGTTGGTCTTGTCCTTGAAATCTTTTTAGAAACGCTGATAATACTTCAAAAAGAAGACATTTGTTTGCATTCATGATACATTATAAAGCAAACATACTGGATGGAAGGGTGATAGGCGATGCTGATCGGCTTGATACGCCATGGACTGACGGATTGGAACGCAGCAGGTAGAATTCAGGGACAAAGTGATATTCCGCTTAATGATGAAGGCCGGAGGCAGGCTGAAATGCTGGGTGAGCGGCTGCTGAGTGAACCCTACCAGTGGGATTTCTGTATTACCAGCGGATTGTCCCGCGCAGAAGAGACAGGGAAGATTATTGCCGGGAAGCTGGGTATCCCGCTGATTGAGCCGGATGCGCGGATCCGGGAGCGTGCTTACGGACAGGTTGAGGGCATGACGGCGCTGGAGCGCGAGGCTAAGTGGGGCAAGGAGTGGAATCTGCTTGAGCTCGGGCAGGAGACCGATGCCCAGCTGCAGCTGCGCGGTCTTGCGTTTGTGGAGGACATTACCGCCCGTTATCCGGACAGTAACATCCTGGTCATTTCCCATGGAGGATTCCTGGCCCAGCTCTATGTAGCGCTATACAAAGACAAGTACACAGAACGTCTTGGCAATCTGTCCCTGACCATTATTGAGAAAAGCGAGCAGGAATGGAACGCGCTTTTGTATAATTGTACACGCCATATTTTGCAGAATCAGCGGTAACCCGAGTTTTCGGGTTATTTTTTTTTGAGAAAAAAGGAATAAAAAGGGCTGTATTTCCCATAATGGTAGTAAAACAGTGAGGCGATGAATGATGAATCTGGCGGATATGCTCACATATGCAGACATTGGCCAGCTTACCGCGATAGCGGGACGCTACCAGTGCGATTGTAAACGAAACTCAAAACATGATTTGATCCAGAGTCTTCTCATCCTGCTTGGAAGCCGGGATTTCATGGATTCCCATATCCGGAGCTGTAAGCCGGAGGAATTGCGGTTTCTGAACACACTGCTTTTTGACGAACGCAGCCACTTTAGTCTGGAGGATCTGCTGGCCGCAGCAAAGCAGGCTACCTTCGATATTCCTGAGGGTAAAAACGGCGGATCCCGTGAAATGGTCAGCAGGTTCAAAAACGGAGGCTGGCTGTTTAGCGGTGCATCACAGCAAAGCAAGTACCTGTACCGGGTTCCGGAAGATTTGAAACGCCGGTTCCTTGAGACGATGGGCAGTTATATCCGCGAAAAAGTGTTTTGTGCCAGTGAGCCGCCGGTGTACCGGGGTGAGGGTAATTTGCTGGAGGGTGATCTGCTGCTGTTTCTGCGTTACGTGAAGGAGAATGAACCTGAGCTGAACCAGGAGGGCGCTCTCTATAAACGCTATCAGCAGGGACTGATGAATGCGCTCCAAATCCCGGAGCCATTGCTTGGAAAAGGCGGGTGGAGATTCGGTTACGGCAGAGCATGTGAGCATTATCCGCCCAGAATGGCCCTTTTGTATGATTATGCCAGACACCGCCGTTTTATTTCCGAAGAAGGCTTCCGCCTGAAGCTGACAGCTGCCGGAGAGACACTGCTCGCTGAAGGAAAAACCGAAAGACTGATGCAGATATTCCTCTTTTGGTTAAAACTCTATAAAGGTGCTATTCCAAATCTTCCATCAATCGTATACTGGATTAGTAAGAGCGCAGGAGGGTGGGTAAGCATCTCTTCCTTAACGGAAGGAATAAGCTGGCTGATCAAGCCCTTCTACTATGATGATGCCGCATCGATTCTGGAGCAGCGTGTGCTGAGAATGATGCTTCATCTGGGGATGATCCGGCTGGGGGAGACCCCTGACGGGCCGGCTGTCATGATGACTCCATGGGGAATGGATGCAGCTACACCAAAGCGGCTGCCTAAGTAAGGGGGAGGAACATGCGGATTGCTTACGGGAAGTACATACCGCGGACTGACGAATCTGTATACGTGGCAGAAGGCGCAAAGCTGGTAGGCGATGTGACGGTTGGACAGCATTCAAGCATCTGGTTTAATGCTGTGCTGCGGGGAGATCTTGCTCCGGTAGTCATCGGGGAACGCTGCAATATTCAGGACGGGGCTGTGGGACATGTCGGCAATAACCTGCCGCTGATTCTGGAAGACGGGATATCGGTCGGGCATTCCGCTATTATCCACGGCTGTAGGATAGGCAAAGGCACATTAATCGGAATGGGTGCAATTGTTTTGAACGGAGCTGAAATTGGTGAATATGCTTTAATAGGAGCCGGTTCAATTGTAACCGAAAACAAAGTGATCCCGCCGTACACCTTGTGTCTGGGTTCTCCTGCAAAAGTCGTCCGTGAACTGACGGAGCAGGATCTGCTCCGGATGAAGCAGACCAATGAAAGTTATGTGATCAAAGCCAAAGAATATGGAATCTTCTAAACAGCGGAGGTGTATCGAATGGACAAAATGAAGGCTACCTATGAAGTGATGCTAGGGCTTGCGGCAGAAATGGTGTGGGATGAAGCGCTACGAAAGCGTCGTACCGACATCTTGTACCGGGAGATCGACACGGCGCTGGCGGCCGGAGACAAAGCGGCTTTCCGTTATCTGACTGAAGAACTGAAGAGTCTCGCATAAGAAATGCAGAGAAATGCGCTAAGCGCATTTCTTTTTTTTTGACTTATCCGGGCAGGCCATATTAAATATATAAAAAGGCATTCAAGCAGAAGGAGTGACAGCAATGAAGTTCAGCGAGTTTACGGAAGAAAGCTGGAAAGAAAACGGAGAATATTATGATACCTGTCTTATCCCGTATACGGGACTGTCGGGAATGGAAAGTCCGCCTGAGGCGGCAGCTGCACTGGAGGGACTCCGCGATTTGCTGGATCTGATAGAACTGCCCTTCCGGGGGCGTATCGTAATATATCCGGCTATACAGTATGCAGCAGGGCAAAATTCACAATATGTAAACGAGGTTTGCCGTAAAGTCAAATCCAATCTGTTCCAGTACGTAATTATAGCTTCAGCAGTGCCGGGAGTATCGGTTGAGGATTTTTATGAAAGCGATTTAGTCCTTTACCCGCCTAAGGTTAGTACGGATCGTATGATCCCGTTAAGATCAGAAATAAAGGAGAAAATCCAGACGTTATGGCAAGGTGAAGCATAGGTTAAATGTGACAGAAAAACAACAATTTTATGAAAGTCAGGAAAAGTGCCTGTCACAAAATAGACAAAATTCTTGACGGGTATTGGGGGCTAAGCTATGATAAGGGTGAATTGATATGACATGTGATTTATGTCATTGTAACCGGATTCTTTACATTAATTTACTGTATATTTACCTGCAGGTGCCTTCTCCATTTTTGATAAGGGGGTTACACACCGTATGAGCAGTTACAATGAAGAGCCTGAAGTTAATCCGCCCAAACCGCCCAGCCGCAAGGAGATGTCCCGCAGGCAGTTTCTGACCTACACCCTTGGCGGAGCCACTGCCTTTATGGGAGCCGGAGTCATTCTTCCAATGGCGCGTTTTGCTGTAGACCCTATTTTACATAAGCGGGGGGAAGGGGATTTCATCAAGGTCGCAGAAGTCTCGCAAATTACCGATGTTCCGCAGGAATTTAACTTTGAGCTTAAGCAGCAGGACGGGTGGTATGCCAGTACAGCTACACTGACGGCGTGGATCCGCAAAGACGGGAACGGGAATATTTATGCGCTTTCACCGATCTGCAAGCATCTGGGCTGTACGGTGGGCTGGAACAATGATAAGGCTTACCCCGATGAATATCACTGTCCCTGTCATGGTGCACGCTACACGAAACTCGGTAAGCAGCTGGCGGTCGCGGCGAAGCCGCTTGATCAGTACAAGACCAAGATTGACGGCGGATGGGTGTATCTGGGCGATATCGTCCCTAATACGGAAGCCAACAAGGAGGCGTAACTCTGATGTTTAAAAATATCTACAACTGGATTGATGAACGTCTGGATATTACGCCGATCTGGAGAGATGTCGCGGATCATGAGGTCCCCGAGCACGTCAACCCGGCCCATCACTTCTCGGCATTCGTGTACTGCTTCGGCGGTCTTACCTTTTTTATCACCGTCATTCAGATTCTGTCAGGCATGTTTCTGACTATGTATTATGTACCGGATATTATTAATGCCTATGCCAGTGTGGAATATCTGCAAACCAAAGTTGCTTTCGGGCAAATCGTCCGCGGTATGCACCACTGGGGGGCAAGTCTGGTTATTGTTATGATGTTTTTGCATACGATGCGCGTTTTCTTTACCGGCTCGTACAAAGCGCCGCGTGAGATGAACTGGGTAGTGGGGATGCTGATCTTTTTTGTCATGCTGGGCCTGGGTCTGACCGGTTATCTGCTGCCTTGGGACAACAAAGCTTATTTTGCTACCAAAGTAACGCTGGAAATCGCCAATTCCGTGCCGGTTATGGGTCCTGTGCTAAAAGAGCTGATGCAGGGCGGAACGATTGTCGGTGCAGAGACGTTGACCCGCTTTTTCGCTCTTCATGTATTCTTCCTCCCCGCAGTGCTGCTTATACTGCTCGTTGGACACTTTATTATGATCCGCAGACAGGGTATATCCGGACCGCTGTAAGCCAAACGACGAAAGGAGGGAATACGGAATGGCACATAAAGGCAAGGAGGGCTCCGGGGAAAAGGTTGTGTATGTCGGAGACTCGCGTGTGAAAAAAGGCAGCGGATTTATTACACCGCCTGACTATACGGCTTACCCTGGTAAGTCGGAGGCGTTCATTCCGAACTTTCTGCTCAAGGAATGGATGGTCGGGGTAGTTGTGCTGGTAGGCATTCTCGTGCTCACGATTTCAGAGCCTGCACCGCTCGGATTCCCGGCAGATGCCAGGGCTACCGTCATTCCGATTCCTGACTGGTACTTTCTTTTTCTCTATCAATATTTGAAGCTGCCTTATGCTTCGGGTGATTATATCGTACTGGGAACTCTGGGAGTCACGGGTGTGGCGTTCGGAGCACTCCTGCTCGCCCCGTTTCTGGACACCGGCCATGAACGGCGCTTCTACAGACGGCCGATTGCTTCGTCGCTGATGATCCTGTCACTGGCAGCCATCGTCTATTTAACCAATACGGCCTGGACTGAGTACAAGCATGAAATGGCTGAAACGAACCAGATCCCGGAAGATGTGCAGCGTGAGGAAAAGGCGGCGGAGAACAGGGCCAAAGGCTTGCCCACCACCAGCGCTATACAGACCGAGGATATCGCAATCGTGGACAAGGATGACCCGGCGATGGCATTGTTTAAGCAGGCGACCTGTATCAGCTGTCATGCTGCAGATCTTAAAGGCGGAGGCGGGCCGTCGCTGCGTGGTGTAGGAGATACTCATGACCAGGCTGCTATTCTTGCAATTATCAAGGACGGTCAGGGCCAAATGCCGCCAATGTATGAAACGGCACTTGGTGCAGGGCTGACGGACCAGGATATCGATTCGCTGGCCGCCTGGCTTGCCAAACAAAAAAGCGAACAGTAAAATAATGATAACGCGAACCTGATCGTATTCTTGCGGTCAGGTTTTTGTCGTGTATAGATTGTGAAATGTTCTGACCTGGGAGGGTGAAACTGTGTATGCCGGTTAACATGTTAGACAAGCTGTTCAAGCACCGGGGAATCATATGGCTGCTGTTTATCGTCAATGTCCTCGGCACGATTTACGGATACATATGGTATGGCAATCAGCTGGAGTATACAGCGCAGAATTACCCGGCCTGGCTGCTGCCGTTCGTACCGGACAGTCCGACGGCAAGCCTGTTCTTTACCCTTGCGTTGTTCCTCCTGCTGTATCCTCCTAAAGGCCTGAAGGGGACGCTTGTACGGGAACTGATTGAGGCGCTTGCTGTGGTAACCTCTGTTAAGTACGGGATCTGGGCGGTTAGTGTTATTTTTGCCGGAGGATACCAGGGGGATACGCTGAACTGGAAGGATTGGATGCTGGTAGTGTCGCACACCGGAATGGCGGTTGAGGCGCTGATCTATGCGCGGTTCTTCTCGTTCCGGCGGATGCTGCCGGTGGCGCTGCTCTGGACGCTGGCCAATGATATGGTTGATTATTCGGCCGGAGTCTATCCTTGGCTGCCGTCCGTTCTGGACGATGATGTTACCCAGGTGCAGTATCTTACGATTCTCCTGACTCTGCTGAGTGCTGCGGCAGCTTGGATAGCAGGTCCAAAAGTAAGGCGGTACGAGCCGCTGCAGCGGACCGGAATCCGGCGCTGACAGGCTGTTCTAACTCTTGTCCTCCTGCCATACATTAAAGGCAGGAGGGATGTCTCATGCCGCGCAAGAGATATATGATGCTGACTGGATTCATATTATGCTGGCTGCTTGCCGGCGTGAACGGCGTGGCAGTATCTGCTGAGGGCAGCCGTGCCGCCGGAGGCAGTGAAGCCGGGCAGACAGCTGTAACCGGGAGTGAAGCGCCGGCGCTGACCGGCAGGAACGGGGCAGAACGGCTGGAGCAGGCGGCTGAAGCCTTATACAGCTACGTGCTGGAAGGCGATGTGGTGAAGGCAAGGCAGAAGAGCGCTGAGATCTCGGAGATCTTTGTGTCTTCCTCTTTTGAAGGCCTGACTTCAGTCGAAGGCGTAAATGCGCTGTCCGGGGTTATTATGGACCTCAAGTCAACCCTGTCGGCAGCCCAGATCGATCCCGGGAAGTGGGAAGCGGCTGCGGCCAGGCTGCGGCTCGCCGCCAACAGCCTGAATCACCCGCGCCAGCCGATGTGGCAGCAGTATTATAAGCTGATCCGCGAGGATCTGAACGATATGGAGCAAAGCGCTGCGGCCGGCAATCCGGAACGCTGGAACTCTGCTGTCTCCCGGCTGCAGAGCAGGTATGACACAATCCGCCCGGCGGTCGTCATCTCCAGCCGCCCGGAAGTGGTTAATGCGTTTGACTCCTGGCTGTCTTATGCAGCCGGAGTTTCCGCCTCCTCGCAGCCTCCCGGCCGTTCCCGGCTGCTGGAGATTGTCTCCTACGGCCAGGACGCAGTAAGGGTGCTATTCGGCAAGGAACGCGATGAACCGGCGTTATCCCTGCCGCTGGCTCCGAGAGAATACGGGGCCTGGGGACTCCTGGGCGGTGCCTTCATTATCACCGCCCTGGCCTACGCCGCTTACCGCAAGTACCGGGGTGAGCAGGAGGATCTGAAGCCGGTGTAGGCTTAGAGAGTACCTTGGTAGAGTGTGAGGATCTTAAGCTGATGAAGGCTTAGAGGAGTACCGGGGCGAGTGTGAGGATCTGAAGCTAGTGTAACCACAGATGTTGTGCTTTTGTGCTGGCTTGCCTGCACGAGTTGCTCCCATTGGTGCGAGTTATAAACCAGCTGATTCTACAAGAAAAGCTCCCCTTTCCGTTAGGCGCGGGAAGGGGAGCTTTTGCTTGTCATCTTTATGGTAATCCACATGGTGATCTTTATGGTAATCTTGTGCGGTGTACTATAGTGTGAGACTTCTGGCGGGTATGGACGACCGGATATGTCTAGTAGATTCCAGGTAGGTTTTGATGGAATAAGTGTATTTTGTACAACTAAAAGTGGCGAAAAAGCCGCTAATACAGGAATAAGTGTATTTCGTGCAATTAAAGCGGCCGAAAAAGCAATTCTTACTTAAAAAGACCGGATTTAGTTGCACAGAATACACTTAAAGTTGCTGCAGGCTTAAAAACGTGAGATATAGTTGTACAAACTACACTAAAACGGCGGGGTCGAGACTTTATAAAGGTAAAAAACAACTCAACTCGTCAAGCTCAACCAAAACTCGTCAAGCTCAACCAAAACTCGTCTAACTCACCAACGCGTCTAGCTCTAACAAATTCGTCTAAACTCGTTTAGTCCGCCAAACTCATCTAGCACCAACTCAAACCAACACTAATTCCGCACAGCCTGCTAATCATACCAGTCTAACGCAGCTTTATCAGACAAAAAATCCAATTAACACACCAACCTCAATTCAACGACCCAACTCCGACCCTATCTCTAACCCCGACTCAGGACTCCCGGAAGCCCTCGCCCATCACATCGTGAACATCGCTGATGATAACAAACGCCGTAGGGTCGATGGATTTGACCAGCTGGCTGAGCCTGTGGATCTCCTGACGGGAGACTACGCAGTAGACCATGTGCTTGGCTTGCTTGGAATATGCACCTATGGCCGGAATCAGCGTTACGCCGCGTTCCATCTCTGCGGTAATCAGGTCGGCAATCTGCGGCGCATCGTCACTGATGATAGTGAACGCTTTGGCGGCATAAGCTCCCTCCTGGATAAAGTCGATCACCCGCGATGAGATGAAGACGGCCACCAGGGTGTACAAAATCTTTTCACGGGGTATGTAGAACAGGGAAGCGCCGATAATGATAATATCGATAGCCAAAATGATCTGGCCCATGCTCCAGCCGAATTTACGGCCCAGAATACGTGCAACAATGTCGACTCCACCGGTAGTCCCGCCGTAACGGAAAACAATGCCCAGACCAAGGCCGAGCGTCACGCCGGCATATAATGAAGCAAGAATAAAATCATGTTCTGTGCTGAACGGGACAAGCCAGCCCTTGTCAATTGCCTGTTCGAATACCCAGAGGAAGAAAGTCAGGGACCCGATGCCTAGTCCGGTATAGACGATCTGATTCGAGCCTAGTACTTTCCAGCCCAGCAGGAACAGCGGGAGGTTCAGCAGCAGCGTTGTGAGGAAGATCGGAATGCTGAATGCGTAATTAAGCAGGATGGTGATCCCGGTTACGCCGCCCTCCATCAGCTGATTGGGTACAATAAAGTAGAGGAGCCCGAACGCATAAACCGCCGTACCCAGCATGATGGGGGCTATGGTTTTACCGATATTCATAACTTTTGAAGAATTCATTTAATCCCTCGCCTAAGCCCTTATAAGGGCAGAATATTCTAGCTTGGCTTTCATGGGGTGAAGCTGTAAATATAAAAAAGATTTGTCTTCAAAACGTCTTTACGATAACATAGGGGCAAACATAAGGCAAGATCATACAGGGGGCGCAGCTGCAAATTATGGAAAAAAGTCTAGCCGAAATTCAGCGTGAAGTTGACGCTTATATCTCACAGTTTAAGGAAGGTTACTTCAGCCCGCTGTCCATGCTGGCCCGGATGTCCGAGGAAGTGGGGGAGCTGGCGCGTGAAGTGAACCATCAGTTTGGTGAAAAGCCTAAAAAAGCCGATGAAGCCGATAACTCCATTGAACTGGAGCTGGGCGATATTTTGTTTATTACGGTGTGCTTTGCTAATTCACTTGGCATTGACCTGGCCGAAGCTCACAATAAAGTGATGCATAAGTTCAATACCCGTGATGCAAACCGCTGGACTCCCAAAAACACCGATTAGGCCCTTATATCATATGCTGTACCAAACGAACGGGATTTAGCCGTAAGGATGGTGATCATATGAATCATAACGATTATGTCAAAGCGGCATACCGCTCCATTCTGCGCAGTGATTTCGCGCAGGCGATTGATTTTTTTGAGGCTGCAATTTCGGCCAGTCCGGATGATGCCGAGGTCAGATACCGGTGCTCCATTACTTATGCCCGCAGCGGAATGGCGGAGAAGGCGCTGGAGCATGCGGTCGCAGCGGTGAAACTTGATGGTACAAAGCCCGAATACAGTCTGCATCTCCAGCATCTGCAGGCGCTTCAGCTTGTACAGGAAGCCAAACATCTGCTGGAAGAAGATGCAGGCGGGACATTCAATCCGTATCATCCGGTTACACTTCTTAAAGAAGCGATTACGCTGGACCCCTTATATGGTGACGCCTATGTATGGCTGGCGATTGCGCACAGCCGGATGAATGAGCATGTACAGGCGATAGCTGCCATGAAAGAAGTCATTGCCCTTCATCCGGATGACAGCGGATTGCGCCAGCTGATGAAAGACCTGCAAAGATCATTGCAAAAATATATCCATTAAAAATGGAACCAGTAAAAGCGAGGAGGACTTAAAGGTGAGCGACAAGATCAGAGTGATTGTCTCCGGAGCAGGAGGCAGAATGGGTAAAGAGGTTGTTAAGCTGGTGCTGCAGGATGAAGAACTGGAGCTGGCAGCAGCGGTAGACCGTTCCGCAGGCGAGCGTGATGCGGGCCGTATGGTAGGGCTGGAGGAATGCGGAATAACCGTTACTTCCGATCTGGAAGCTGCCTTAGCAGGGAGCCGTGGAGATGTGATGGTTGATTTTACCATTCCGCAATCGGCTTATGCCAATACTTCGCTTGCAATCAAACACGGGGTGCGGCCGGTTATCGGGACAACCGGATTCACTCCGGAGCAGATTGCCGAGCTGGACAAGCAATGTCAGGAGCAGGGAATCGGCGGGCTGATTGCCCCGAACTTCTCTATCGGTGCGATTCTGCTGATGAAATTTGCCGCGCAGGCAGCGAAATATTTCCCGCATCTGGAAATTATCGAGTACCATGGAGATCAAAAGCTGGATGCCCCTTCGGGTACAGCGATTAAGACGGCGGAAATGATATCTGAAGCCAGAGAAGAGCTCCGCCAGGGGAATCCTAACGAGGAAGAGCTTATTGAGGGCTCGCGCGGCGGTTATTATAACGGCTTCCGTATTCACAGCGTCCGTCTTCCGGGTGTTTTTGCCCAGGAGGAAGTGGTGTTTGGCGGCTACGGGCAGTCTCTCAAAATCCGTCATGATTCGTACGAACGGGCAGGCTACATGCCTGGGGTGAAGCTTGGGATCCAGAAGGTAATGGGTTATACAGGGCTGATCTACGGCTTTGAGCATTTTATTGAATAGACAGGGGAGAAACCAACATGCTAAAGATTGCCTTTATCGCACATGACCGTAAAAAAGAAGAAATGGTCAATTTCGTTACGGCCTACGAGAATGTTTTTACCGGACTGGAGCTATATTCGACAGGTACAACAGGCCAGCGGATTATGGAAGCAACCGAGCTGCAGATCAACCGGTTTATGTCCGGTCCGCTGGGCGGGGACCAGCAGATCGGTGCGCTGGTTGCAAAGGATGAGCTGGACCTGATTATTTTCCTGCGCGATCCGCTGATGGCCCAGCCGCACGAGCCGGACATTACGGCACTGCTCCGTTTGTGCGATGTATACGGCATACCGGTGGCGACTAATATCGCTACCGCAGAAATTTTAGTGAAGGCCATTGACCGCGGGGATTTCGGCTGGCGGGAGCTGGTACATAAATATAAACCGGGTGTGGGCGAATAATGAAGCTGGACATTCTTGTATTCGGGGCGCATGCAGATGACGCCGAGATCGGCATGGCAGGAACGATTGCCAAGCATACTGCAGCAGGTTTGAAGGTAGGCCTGTGTGACCTGACCGCTGCGGAAATGTCGTCGAATGGCACAGTGGAGCGCCGCAAGCAGGAAGCGCAGCAGGCGGCCGATGTGCTGGGTGCTGCTGTGCGGACAAATCTGGGACTGCCTGACCGCGGCCTGTACATGACAGAGGAGCATCTGGCGGCTGTGACTGCAGAAATCCGCCGTTTTGCTCCGGCTGTTGTGTTCGCGCCTTACTGGGAGGATCGGCATCCCGATCATATCGCCTGCAGCAAGCTGGTGGAAGAGGCTGTGTTTAATGCCAAGCTGCGCAAATATATGCCGGACAAGCCTGCGGTGCCTGCGCCGCTGCTGTATTTTTATTTCATTAACGATCTGGGCCGCACCGACCTTATTGTGGATGTAACGGAGCAATATGACGTGAAGAAGCAGGCGCTGTCCTGCTACCGTTCCCAGTTTGAGAAGGCACCCGGTGAAGATGTGGTATCAACACCGCTTAATGAAGGATATATCGAACGCGTCTGTTCGCGGGATATGCTGCTCGGCCAGCGCCGGCTGATTCCATTTGCCGAAGGCTTTGCCACCAAGGTTCCCCATGCCGTCGATTTGTTTCTGAACGGGAATAAACCGGAATAAGCTTTCTTTCGTGCCGAGATGCAACTATAATAAATCCATGACATTACTTAAAGTAAGAGATCAGTCTACGAAGGGGACGGAGCTATGAACCGGCTAAAAATAGGCATCACCTGTTATCCGTCTCTGGGCGGCTCGGGCGTAGTGGCGACTGAACTGGGCAAGCTTCTGGCCGAAAAGGGCCATGAAGTCCATTTTATTACACACAGTATCCCGTTCCGGCTTGGAACGTTTCAAAAGAATATATTTTATCATGAGGTTGAGGTTAACGATTATTATGTATTCCGTTACCCGCCTTATGATCTGGCGCTGGCAACCAAGATGGCCCAGGTAGCCAAAATGCAGGGACTGGATCTGCTGCATGTCCATTACGCTGTACCGCATGCGGTCTGCGCTTTTCTTGCCAAGCAGATGCTGGGCAATGATATGAAGGTCGTTACGACCCTGCATGGTACCGATATAACGGTACTCGGCCAGGATGAATCGCTCAAGGATCTGATCCGCTTGGGCATTAATGAGAGCGATGCGGTTACCGCCGTTTCGCAGGATTTGATCAAAGAAACCCGGCGGGTGCTGGATATCACGCGCGATATCGATCTGACTTATAACTTTGTTGACAAGCGGGTCTATTATCCGCGGGATGTAACGGATCTCCGCGGCGATTATGCCGAGCCTGATGAGAAAATCCTGATGCATATCAGCAATTTCCGTCCGGTAAAACGGGTGGGCGATGTGGTTGATGTTTTTGCCAAGGTGAGCCGGGAGATCAAAGCAAAGCTTCTGCTTGTAGGCGAGGGTCCCGATCTGCCCAAGATTCAGGCCAAAATTAATGAAATGGGTCTTGAGCACAAGGTACGCTTCCTCGGTAAGCAGGATGAGATTGCCCAGGTGATCTCACTCGCTGACCTGCTGCTGCTGCCTTCGGAGAAGGAAAGCTTCGGTTTAGTAGCACTGGAGGCGATGGCCTGCGGGGTTCCGACGATCGGTTCCCAGGCCGGCGGTATTCCGGAGCTGGTCCAGCATGGCAAGACCGGCTTCCTTGCGCCAATCGGTGATACAACGGCTATGGCCAAGTACGCCGTGAAGCTGCTGTCGGATGAGGTTATGGCTGAGCAGTTCCGCGAGGCTTGTCTGAAGCGGTCCTGCAATGATTTCAGCAGAGACAGCATTACGAATCAATATGAGGATATTTATTACCGTGTGCTTGGGCGCAAGGTACTCGGAATGGATACCATCCGGGGGTAAGGAGAGCAGTATGAAATGGACAATGGCGCCGGAGGGCATGGCGGAGGCCGCCGGGAAGGTGATTACCGGCCTGCAGGAGAGCGGCCGGGAAGCCTATTTTGTAGGTGGCTGTATCCGTGATGAGCTGCTGGGCCGGCCCGTGCATGATATTGACCTGACCACTTCGGCGCTGCCGGAGGAGGTAATGGCCGTTTTTCCGCGCTGTGTCCCGACCGGACTGGCGCACGGAACGGTTACGGTGCTTCAGGACGGCTTCAGCTTTGAGGTGACCACTTACCGTACAGAAAGCGGGTATGCGGATCACCGCCGCCCCGAGCACGTCTCTTTTGTAAGCGATGTTAGGGAGGATCTGCGGCGGCGCGATTTCACGATCAACGCTATCTGCTGCGGGCTGGAAGGGGAACTGGTTGATCCGTTTCTGGGCGCGCAGGATTTAAGCGCCCGGCTGGTCCGCTGCGTAGGAAGCGCAGAGGAGCGCTTCGACGAGGACGCACTGCGCATGCTGCGCTGTGTGCGGTTCGCGTCGGTGCTGGATTTCGCCATCGCCAAGAATACGTGGCGGGGGCTGCTGCGCCAGCGGGATAAGCTGGCGCATATCGCCGTCGAGCGCGTGCGCGCCGAGACGGAGCGCATCGTCCTGGGGCCGCACCCTGTGCGCGGCCTCGGCCTGCTGGCGCGCAGCGGGCTGCTGGCGCGCGGCAAAGCCCCGTTCCCCTGGACCGGCGAAGACCTGGCGGCTGCCGCCGCCAATCTGGCCGGGATCGGGGAACTGGAGAGCGCCCGCCTGCGGTGGGCGCTGCTCCTCCATGCCCTGGGGCAGCCGGCCGAAGCGGCCGACAAGCTCCTGCGGGCATGGACGTTCCCGGGGGCGGCGCGCAGCAGCATCGTCGCCGTGCTCCGCGTCCGCGAGGCGTGGGACGCGGCGCTGGCCTCTGCAGCGCCGGATGCTCCCGGCGCTGCAGAGCAGTTGCGGCGGCGCTGGACCGCCGCCGTGCTGTCCATCGGCGCGGAGGCCGCCGAGGGCTGGGTGACGCTGCTGGCGGTGCTGACGCAGGCCGCCGCAGGCTGTGCTGGCGGCGCGGAGCCGCCTGTGCAGGAGGCCGGCATGGCTGTGCCAGCCGGCGAGTCTGTCTCGCGTGCTGACGGCAGTGCAGCGCCAGCCGGCCAAGCCGTCTCTCAGGCTGCTGATAGCGCGGCGCCGGTCCGCCAGCACATCCCGCCCGCCAAGCTGCGCTCATGGACCGCAGAGATGCCTGTCCGCTCGCTTGGTGAGCTGGCGGTGTCGGGCAAGGAGCTGGCCGGTCTGCTGGAGAAGCCTCCCGGCCCGTGGCTTGGTGTGCTGCTGCAGCAGCTGCTGCTGGCAGTGGCAGCAGGGGATTCCCCCAACGACAAACAAGTACTGCTTCAGGAAGCAAGAAGGATGGATATAGATGAATCATAACCATAAGCCTGTGTCCGGCCTTCCGGCACGGGAGAGCTTCGTGTCCGGCTGGCAGGACCGTCTGCAGCTGCTCGACTCGTTGATTTCGACCCAGGAGGAAGCGAAGAAGCTCGCCGAGGCAGGTGCCCCGGAAGGCACAACCGTCCGGGCTGAGGAACAGACCGGCGGCCGGGGCCGGATGGGCCGGAAGTGGCATTCGCCAAAGGGCAAGGGCATCTGGATGAGCATTGTGCTTCGTCCTGACCTGCCGCTGTCCTTGACGCCACAGCTCACGCTTCTGGCGGGGGTTGCAGTCTGTACAGCCATCCGTGAGATGACCGGTGTGCCGGCCGGAATTAAGTGGCCGAATGATCTGTTGGCCGGCGGACGCAAAATCTGCGGCATCCTGGTGGAATCCTGCCTCAGGGAAGGCGGCCTGCATTATGCCATCGCCGGAATCGGCATTTCCGCTAATCTGGCTCCGGAGGATTATCCGGATTACCTCCATGGGGTTGGCACCTCGCTGCTGATTGAAGGCGGCGGCATACCGGTCGACCGGGATCAGCTGACCCGGGCTGTATTGACTGAACTGGAGTATCTGTACCGCCTGTACGTAGAGCAGGGTTTTCGACCGGTGAAGGAGCGCTGGGAGTCGATGTCGGTGACGCTTGGCCGGCAGATTTCCTTTAATACGCCTCAGGGACGCTGTGAAGGCAGGGCTGTAGGGCTGGATGATAGCGGGGGTTTACTGCTGCAGGATGAAGCTGGGAACATCATCAGCATCCTGTCAGGCGAGATAGAAATGATCTGATATGACAAGGGTTCCATCCCTTGTCATATTTTTTTCGTGTAATTGGCCGCGGGGTTTGGTATACTATGGACAGAGACGGTATCGCCAAGGCGCGAACTGTACTCCGGCTAGGCTTTATTAATTGAGTAATTGCTTTTGGATGTACCTTCATAACTGTACAACACGGTTACGTTGGATTCTGCTCTGAGCCGTAAGGACCGAGACAGAAGGGACGATCGCGAGTGACTCTTTTTTGCCCTTCGGACCTATTTAGCCGATTATGCTAAAGGGTTTTTTTGTTTGCGCGTTTACGCGTATTTTATCTGCGAAAAGGGGAATGGAGAGAGTGGCTGACAAACATGCACTGAACATTGTAAAAATGAAAAAAATGAAAGCGGAGGGTGTGCCTTTGAGCATGCTGACCGCTTATGATTATCCCTCCGCGCTGCTCGCTGAAGAGGCAGGGATTGATCTGATCCTCGTCGGTGACTCGCTTGGAAATGTAGTGCTTGGTTATGATACAACGCTGCCGGTGACCATCGACGATATGGTCTATCATACCCGCTCTGTCGTGCGGGGCGCGCAGAACACTTTTATCGTGGCCGATATGCCGTTTATGACCTATCACGGCAGTGTGGATGAGACGCTGCGCGGGGTGCGCAGACTGATGCAGGAGGGCCGTGCCCATGCCGTTAAAATGGAGGGCGGGCTGGAGATCTGTGACGCTGTATCTGCGGTTACGAAGGCTGGTGTGCCGGTTCTTGGACATATCGGCCTGACCCCGCAGTCGGTCAATATGATCGGCGGATACCGGATTCAGGGTAAAGACCCTGAGGATGCACAGCGGCTGATGAACGAGGCTAAGGCGCTTGAAGCGGCCGGCGCCTTCGGAATCGTACTGGAGCTGGTGACTGAAGAAGTGGCGGAAGCCATTACGAAGGCGCTCAGCATTCCGACAATCGGCATTGGGGCAGGACGGCACTGTGACGGCCAGGTACTGGTGTTCCACGATCTTGTACGCTATGCCTCGCCGTACCGGGAGAAACGTTTTGTCAAAACCTATGCCGACGTCGGCAGCATCATCCGCGAGGGGATCAGCAGCTATGTCAAGGAAGTGAAGGAGCGTTCCTTCCCTGCGGAGAACCATGTTTTCAATGCGGATGAGCACGTACTGGAATCTTTATACGGCGCTGCCAAAAAAGGAGTGAAGTAAGATGAGAGTGGTCAGAACAGTAGCACAATTGCGCGAAGCGCTTGAATATATGCGTCAGGGAGGGCATACTCCGGTCGGGTTTGTGCCGACTATGGGATATCTGCACGAAGGACATGCCAGTCTGCTGCGCAAGGCCGGTGAGAAGAGCAATACGGTGGTCATGAGTATTTTTGTCAATCCGCTGCAATTCGGGCCGAATGAGGATTACGCCTCTTATCCGCGGGATGAGGCACGTGATCTGGAGCTTGCCGAGCGTGAGGGAGCGGATATTGTCTTCATTCCAAGTGTAGAAGAGATGTATCCTCATCCGACTCTTACCAAAATCTCGGTATCCTCACTGACCACCCGGCTCTGCGGCGCTTCCCGCCCGGGGCATTTCGACGGGGTCACCACGGTTGTCAGCAAGCTGTTTAATATGGTGCAGCCTGATTATGCCTTCTTCGGGCTTAAGGATGCACAGCAGGTTGCGGTATTGCGCCGCATGGTATCCGACCTCAATATGAATGTAGAAATCATTGCCTGTCCGATCGTCCGCGAGAATGACGGGCTGGCACTTAGCTCGCGCAACGTCTATCTCTCAGCTGAGGAACGCAGCCAGGCGCTTGTCTTGTCCCGTTCACTGAAGTCTGTGCGCCAGGCTATGGAAGAAGGAACGGTGCGCACTGTAGATGAAGCGCGGAAGCTGCTTATATCCGAAATTTCGTCTGCTCCGCTTGCTGTGATTGATTATACGGAGATTTTATCTTTTCCTGATCTGGAGATGCTGGAGGATGACTCCCCTCTGGCGGCTGCCCAAGGCGAGATTATTATTGCGCTGGCGGTCAAGTTCGGCAGAACCCGGCTGATTGACAATAACGTATTTATTCCGAAGGAGGCTCCCGCCCTTGTTTAGACATATGATGAAGTCCAAAATCCACCGCGCGACGGTAACCGAAGCCAATCTGAATTATGTTGGCAGCATTACGATCGATGAAGATCTGATGGAAGCAGCTGATCTGCTGGAGAACGAAAAGGTGCAGATTGTGGACAACAATAACGGCTCCCGTCTGGAAACGTATGTTATCCCTGGACCGCGCGGCAGCGGCGTGATTTGTCTGAACGGAGCAGCGGCCCGGCTGGTGCAGCCTGGGGATACGGTAATTATTATCTCCTATGCCGTGCTGTCCTCCGAAGAACTGGCCGGCCACAAGCCGACAGTTGTATTTGTAGATAGTGACAATAAGCCGGTCAAGCTGGCTGACCATGAGGTCCACGCGACCATCGCCTGAGGCTGCTGCTGAAGCCCATGTAATCAATGGCAGGGATGAACGGCCCCCACTTTGCGAAAAATGAAGACAGGCAAGCTTAGGCTGATTTCATGTTCAGTAAAGGGGGATGGCCCGATGTTTCAACATTTATTTGCTGAGATGAACAAGATGCTCCAGGAGATTGCCCGCGACTACCCTTCTGCGGACGGGGAGTACCGGAATGATCTGATCCGCAAGTACAACATGCTTCACAGGCTTAGTGACAGGGTGATGGATGAATGGCTGGCCTTTGCCGAGAAGCTGAGTGAATTCCGGGAGCAGACTGATTTACAGCTTGAACCGGAGGAAGAGGCTCCGCAGCAGGAGGCTCCCGAGCTTGCCATGGATTCCTTTGTCCGGGGACAGGGATATTACAAGCTGTTGATGTATGACAAATGCATCCGGCAGTTTCAGGAAGTGATCAGCAGGTATCCTGATAGTCTGGCTGCCCGGCTGTACCTGGCCATGGCGTATTTGCAGGAAGGCGACGGGGAAACGGCCTGGAGCCATCTGAACCATATGCTTACCCTGATCCGGGAGAGGAAGCTCAAAGCCATGATTTATAATGCCCTCGGCTGCATCCGGGCCTCACAGGAGCGTTTCCTGGAGGCGAGTGAACTGTTTGGTTTGTCCTTGCAGCACGACCCGGCTCTGCCGGAGCCTAATCTCAATCTGGAGGTCTGCCGCAAAAAGGGCGGAAAGCTCCAGCTCGGGGAGCAGCTTGTTTCGCTTTTGTAATCATAGTCCATTATTTAGGCGATGCGTCCACTTGAACAAGCGGCTTGCATCGCCTTTTTTCGTAACTTCTGTTATGCTGATAAGGAGTCTCAAGTGAAAGGGAATAGAACTTATAATGAAATTTGCCGTGCTTGATTTTGAAACTACGGGAACCCAATCTGTGGGTGAGATCATCCAGGTTGGCCTTGCCATTATAGAAGAAGACCGGTCTGTTTCCCGGGTATATGGGTCCTACGTCAAGCCCGGAACACCGATTCCTCCTTTTATTACAGGCTTGACCGGCATTACCGATGACGATGTTGCGGATGCTCCGGAGCTGGACGAAATGATGATGGAGCTGGTTCCGCTGCTGGACGATGTTGTGCTCGTAGGGCATAATGTCGCTTTTGATTTCCACTTTTTACAGAATGCCTTGGACCGCTGCGGTTATCTGCCTTTTCAGGGAAGAATTCTCGATACGATTGATTTTCTCAAAATATGCTTTCCCTCGCTGTCCACGTACCAGCTCGGTGCAGTCAGCGCACATTTCGGGCTTACGCATGAGCGTCCGCATCAGGCAGACAGCGATGCGCTGGCTACGGCGCTTGTATTGCTTAAATGCCTTGACGAGCTGTACAGCCTGCCGCTGCTGACGATTCAGCGGCTGAATGAGCTGTTTGCCGGTGAGGACAGCGATCTGGCCTGGTATTTCGACGGCCTGCTGCGTGAAAGGGAGATGGAGACCTTTCAGCCGGAGGGCGAGCTGACCTTTCACCGGCAGCTGGCGCTGGCAGTCGGCGACTGGACTGAGCTTGCTCCGCCGCGCGGGGAGGGTTCCGGCAATCCTTTGGAGAATGTATCCTTTGAGGATTATATGGCCGAGGTAACAACCAGGCTAAAAGATACCTTACCCCAGTATGAGGCGCGGGAAGCGCAGGAAATTATGATTGGCGAAGTGAAGACTGCCCTTCAGGAGGAGAAGCATCTGCTGATTGAAGCAGGCACCGGTACAGGCAAATCGCTGGGTTATCTGCTGCCGGCTATTTATCATAGTGTGCGGACAGACCAGAAGGTAATGGTCAGCACGCATACCATCAATCTGCAGGATCAGCTGCGCGAGCGTGACATCCCCCTGCTGACTACCGTGGTCCCGTTTCCGTTCAAAGCTGCCGTCTTTAAGGGAAGAGGGCACTATTTGTGTCTGCGTAAGTTTGAACATAAAATAAACAATAAAGACTACGTAAGCACCAGGGAAGAAACGCTTACAGCAGCACAAATGCTGGTCTGGCTTACCCAGACGCAGTCCGGCGACGATGAGGAGCTTAATCTCAGCGGCCGGGGCGGCGACTTCTGGGAGAGCGTTGCCAGTGACACTGATTCGTGCCTCGGACGCGCCTGTCCTTGGTTCCGGAAATGCTATTATCACCGGGCGAAGCACGAAGCCGGCATTGCCGATGTGGTTATAACGAATCATTCGAAGCTGTTCGCAGATGTTAAGGCCGGGCATCAGCTGCTGCCTGCCTATGAGCATCTTGTCATAGATGAGGCTCATCATCTGGAGGATGTGGCCGGCAAGCATCTGGGCATGCAGATGAAATATTTCACTGTCGCCCATACGCTGACACGGCTGTATAAGGATAGCCGTAACGGCCAGCTTCCGGCGCTGCGCCAGACTTTACAGTCCTCAGGCAGTGAACAGGCTTCTGAATGGAGCAGTGTCATTGACCGGATTTATCCGGATCTGCTGACCGTCAAGGAGACATGGGATGTACTCAGCGATAAGCTGTTCGGCCTGCTGCCTGACCGCAGTGATGCGGCGGCTGGTGAGGCCGGACAGCTTGTGTCACGCCTGCATCCCGGCAAGAAGCCGAAGGACTGGGAAGAGCTGGCCACACTGGAGAACATGCTGAACCTCAGCCTCAGTGATATTATCCGCAGAGGCGACAAAATGCTCAGCGAAATGCGCGATACGGACAGCCAGTCCTCCTCGGACAGTCTGGTGACCGACATTGGCGGACTGTTTAAAGACCTTGCCTCCATCCGTGAGCAGATCCGCTTCTTTATGGGGCTTAATGATGAGAATGTTGTGTACTGGATGGAGGGCAGCACCAATTACCGGGGGAAATCCCTGCAGCTCTATGCTGTCCCGGTGGATGTCAGCACCCAGCTCAGAGAGCTGTTCTTCGACAAGAAAAAGAGTATCACGCTGACCTCGGCAACGCTGACTGTAGACAAATCCTTCCAGTTCATGGTGGATAATCTCGGGTTGGGCGAGGCTGCACAGCAGGACAGGCTGATGACCGCGCTGCTGCCATCACCGTTTAATTACCGTGAGCAGGCGTTGCTGGTTATCCCGCGTGATTTTCCGAGCGTAAAGGGCAGTATAGGCGATGCCAAATTTGTTGATAAGCTTGTGCACTCGCTGGCAGAAGCTGCTGCAGCAACCAAAGGACGCATGCTGGTGCTCTTTACATCGTATAAAATGCTGAGGCAGGTCTACGATCCGCTCAAGGAAGCGCTGGCTGCAGCGGACATCTCTGTGTTAGGTCAAGGTGTGGAGGGTGGCAGCCGCAGCAAGCTGATCCGGCGTTTTCAGGATAGTCCGGCAGCAGTGCTGCTCGGCACCAGCAGCTTCTGGGAGGGTGTCGATATTCCCGGAGATGCGCTGACCTGTCTGGCCATTGTCAGACTGCCGTTCCAGCCTCCGAACCACCCGCTTGCAGAGGCCAAGTCCGAACTGCTCCAGGCCCAGAAGAAGAACCCGTTCATGAAGCTGTCGGTACCGCAGGCGGTCATCCGTTTTAAGCAGGGATTCGGCCGGCTGGTTCGCACGGCCCAGGATCGGGGAATTGTCATTGTATATGATACCAGGGTAATTGAGTCTTATTACGGCAAGTATTTCCTGTATTCGCTGCCCGGACCCAAGATGGAGCATATGCTGACTGACCAGATGGTTCCGAGAATCGAGGAATGGCTTGAGGGCGGTATTTCTTAAACGCATTCATTTTTTTCTTTATCTAATACCGCATCGTCTTCCATTGAGTCCAAACGGGAGGCGGTGCGGATTTCATACACATCTGAGTTATACTATATTTAGGAGGAGAAGACATGAAATCGGACAAAATATCGGAGGCTGTCGTCCGCAGGCTCCCAGTGTACCTGCGTTTCCTGAATGATCTCCAGAAGCGCGAAATTGCAACCGTTTCTTCCCAGGAGCTGGGACAGAAGCTTGATTTGAATCCTGCACAGATCCGCAAGGATCTCGCTTATTTCGGGGATTTCGGCCGGAAGGGCATCGGTTATGATGTATCTTATCTGATCGAAAAAATCCGCCATATCCTTAAGCTGGACCAGCAGATTAACGTGGCTCTGGTCGGAGCCGGTAATCTGGGCCATGCCCTTTCGAATTACAATGCTTACCTCAAGGATACGATGAAAATCACGGCCGTATTCGATTCCTACGCACCCAAGGTGGGGCAGAAGATCAACTCCCTGACGGTTCAGCCGATGGAGGAGCTGGGCCGGACGATCCGTGAGCAGGGAATCCGGATCGGCATTATCACCGTACCGGACAGTGAAGCCCAGAATGTTGCCGATATCCTGGTGGAATCGGGCATTGAGGCGATTCTTAACTTTGCACCGGTTATTTTAAAGACTCCGCCAACCATCCGTATTCATGCGGCTGACTTTACAACGGATCTGCAGAGCCTTGCTTACTATTTGCATGACGGAAAGGAAGAAATAAAGAATGAGCAGCAATAAAACGATAATCGCGAACGGCCGGTTTCTTGTACCGGGCTTGCTTCAGCCTGTCCTGCGCGGTTACATGACGATAGAAGACGATCTGATCACATACATAGGGAAAGACGAGCCTGCTGCCGAAGAAGGCGTTCTTACGGTTGACGGCAGCCGTCTGCTGTTTATGCCGGGGCTGGTCAATACTCACGGCCATGCGGCGATGTCGCTGCTGCGCGGGTATGGTGATGATATGGTGCTGCAGAGCTGGCTGCAGGAAAAAATGTGGCCAATGGAAGCAAAATTTACCGGCGATGATGTGTACTGGGGGACAGCTCTGTCTGTTCTGGAAATGCTAAAGGGCGGAACAACGACTTTCCTGGATATGTATGATCATATGGACCGGGTGGCAGAGGTTACGGAGCAGTCCGGTATCCGCGGGGTACTGATGCGCGGCGCTATCGGCCTGTGTCCTGAAGATGTGCAGAACCAGAAGCTTGCCGAAGCCGTGGAATTTGCCCGCAACTGGCACGGCAAGGCTGACGGCAGAATTACAGCTATGCTATCGCCGCACGCACCATACACCTGTCCGCCGGACTTCTTTATGAAGTTTGTACAGGCAGCCCATGATCTGGACCTGCCAATGCATACGCATATGTCCGAGACAAGGCATGAAGTGGAGCAGAATGTTGCGGATTACGGTCTGCGTCCGGTGGCGCATCTTGAGAAGCTGGGCATGTTCACCCGCCCTTCCCTGATTGCCCATGGCGTTCATCTGAATGATGAAGAAATTGAAATTCTGGCTAAATACAATGTCGGAGTATCTCATAATCCGGGCAGTAACCTGAAGCTGGCGAGCGGGGTTGCCCGTGTGCCTGAGCTGTTAAAAGCAGGCGTTAAAGTTTCACTCGGCACGGATGGGGCGGCCAGCAACAATAACCTTGACATGTTCGAGGAGATGCGGCTTGCTGCGCTGATTCACAAAGGGGTCAGCGGCGACCCTACTGCCGTACCTGCGCCGGAAGCGCTGCTGATGGCAACAGAATACGGGGCTGCTTCAATCTACCTGAATAACATCGGCCGTCTGGCTGCAGGCATGAAAGCGGACTTCATCGCGATTGATATCGACCAGCCCCATCTTTTGCCGCATTCCGATCTGCTCTCGCACGCTGTGTACTCCGCCAGTGCCAAGGATGTTGAGCATGTCTGGGTTAACGGCAAGCAGGTTGTGAAGCATGGCCAGTGCCTTACACTGGATGAAGAAGAAATTCGCCGCAAAGCGCAGGAGACCTTTGAAAGCCTGCTTAAACGGTAAATTACGCAAGTATGTAAGTCAGTTATTTAGAGGAAAGGGAGCTGCACTTTGAAGAAAAGGAAAAAATGGCTTCCGCTGGCGATCAGTGCGGTACTGCTCCTTTTGTTCGGACTCGGACAGTTCTATGCCTATATTATGAAGGACCAGTGGACTGAGCGCAGCGCAGCCAAGGAAGTGGCCAGAACCCGTGCGGGACTGACTGAGGTGACCAAAGCGCAGAAATCTGTCTGGGACGAAAATTCAGCCTACTGGGTGCTTACAGGCAAGAATGAGGCGGGCACCGAGCTGATGGTCTGGGTACGCTTTACGCTTGACGGCAAGCCGGCAGGCGGGGAGAATGATATTTACGCTGCAGAGCTGGCGCAGGGGATCTCTGAGCAGCAGATCAGTGAGAAGCTGGCCTCCGAGCTGCCTGGTGCGGACATCAAACGGCTGCTGCCGGGCGTATTTAACGGAGAATATGCGTGGCAGGTCTTTTACAAACAGGAAGGACGTTATTATTACCGGTTCTACCGGTTCTCTGACGGTACCTCGATCGGGGACGGTTACAGCCTGCCAAGCCAATAGGACAGCGAGAACAGCATAGGCAGCGGGTGGACGTAACGGTCTGCCTGCTGTTTTTGTTATACCGAAGTATTCTTGGGAATACGATGTGGCATGTGATATTTGATATACAAATAGTATATCAATGATGTTGATTGATTCTTATGCCAACTAATAATAGAGAAAAGACATGAATGATCTCACCATTCATGTCTTTTTTGTCGATATGAAAAAGAAGCGAAGCAATAACCCAAAAATTAGTACCGAAAATTTTAAATATATTCACAATTTTATGCGAAATCGTATATACACTTATGATATACTAATGCTTGTAATTGAGACATGCCAAAGAGCATGCCGGATAATAAACTACCGCTAGACACGCTATCTTATTATTTAATATATTATATTGGCCTACATCTGAGAGGAGGACGTTGCTTGAAAATACGTCTTGTGCCTGTGCTGTTAACGTCTCTGTTGTCCGCGGCGCTGCTGTTTGGAGGCTGGTATGGTTACCGCCAGTTTGCTGTGCAGGAGCCGCTCCAGAAGATTGTATCGTCTTATGAAGGAGTCAATGAATCACATATTAGTATTAAACGCAATGAAGTAACTTTGAAACTTAATCTTGAGCCGGGAACAAAATTGCGTGAGCTTGTGCAGTTTGTTAATACCGAAGGAAAGTCAGCAATCGGCAGCCGTACATTGAGACTTGATGTTGATCAGAACTCCAGTGAGCTCCTTGATGATTATTGGGACAAGGCGATGTTTTCCGTCGCAGAAGCGATGGAGAGCCGTAAATATACACTGATTCCGGCCAAGCTAGACGGACTTAGAACACAAAGTGAAGAGTTTAAAAATGTAACGGCTACGACAGAAATTGATGACAATAACGTCTATGTGAGCCTGAGTGACGGTAAACAGAGCAAATTTATTATTTTACCGCGGGTTCCCGGAACGATGGGAGTGTGGAATAATGCCTAAGTATTGGAAGGAAGTCCTCACCGGTTTTGTTCCGGTGCTGCTTGTTTTTATGGCTTTTGTCGGCATTAACATTTTTCCAATCATTATCGCTGCCGGTATGGTCGGCGCCCTTCTGCTGATTGCCCATCTGCGTGGCGGTCTTACAGTCAATGCCGGTGCTGACAAGAAGCGCAAGAAAAACGGCCCGTCGAAGCTGACCTTTGAAGAGATCGGCGGCCAGGACAATGCCAAGCAGGAGCTGCGCGAAGCCCTTGATTTTCTGATCCGTCATGAGGAAATCAGCAAGTTCGGGATCCGCCCGCTTAAGGGTATCCTGCTGACAGGCCCTCCGGGAACAGGAAAGACGCTGATGGCTAAAGCAGCGGCACATTATACCAATTCCGTGTTCGTTGCGGCATCGGGCAGTGAGTTTGTGGAAATGTACGTAGGGGTCGGGGCCGGACGTATCCGTGATTTGTTCAAGGATGCCCGTACCCGTGCCGTTAAAGAAAATAAGCAGAGCGCTATTATTTTTATCGATGAGATTGATGTAATCGGCGGCAAGCGTGAAGGCGGACAGCAACGCGAGTATGACCAGACGCTGAACCAGCTGCTGACTGAGATGGACGGGATTTATAACAACGATGCACCGCGAATTCTGCTGATTGCCGCAACGAACCGTAAGGAAATGCTGGACTCCGCACTGCTGCGTCCGGGCCGGTTTGACCGTCATATTCAGGTGGATATGCCCGACAAAAAAGGCCGCAAGTCGATTCTCGACCTCCATGCCAAGAACAAGCCGCTGCATGCCGGCGTGGATCTGGACAAAATCGCTGAGGAAGCCTACGGTTTCTCCGGCGCACAGCTGGAAAGTGTCATGAACGAAGCGGCAATTTATATGATGCGTGAAAATCTTACTGAGGTGGAGCAGCGCCATTTATCCTCCGCGATCGACAAGGTCATGATGGGTGAGAAGACGGACCGTGAAACCAATCAGGAGGAAAAACAGCGGGTGGCCATCCATGAGCTGGGCCATGCGATTATGGCTGAGCTGCTGCGTCCGGGAAGCGTAAGCCAGGTAACACTGACTCCGCGCGGCCAGGCACTCGGTTATGTACGGCACAATCCGCAGACAGAGCAGTATCTGTATACCAAAGACTATCTGGAAGACCAGATTATGATTGCGCTCGGAGGCGCGGCTTCTGAAGAAATGTATTACGGCGGACGCAGCACCGGCTCGCGCGGCGACTTTGACCAGGCGCTGAATATTGTAGAGACAATGATGAAGTCGGGCCTTACCTCGCTCGGGATTGCCAATCTGCAAATGGTTACCACTGAAGAGCTTATGAAGGAAAACAGTAAGATTCTGGATGAGCTGATGATCCGTACCCGTGAGCTGCTTGAAAATCAGCGTAACATTTTCGATTACTCCCTCGACATCCTGATGAAGGAAGAAGTCCTCTCCGGAGAGCAATTTCGTTGTCAATTTCGTGACAGTGTAAAATTACCGGCATAAATATTTATGCCGGTTATTTTTTTTTACTTTTCAGACATGCTAAGATATTATTATATGTCGGGCCATATATTTTTTTTCGACAGACAAGGTACAATACAAAAGTATAGATACCTGAAAGGATGGAGACTTTTACATGAAGTTTAAAAAGATCGGTGTCATCGGCGGTGGCACAATGGGACAAGGGATTGCCGAAATGCTGGCAGCCAAAGGTCTGGATGTTTTACTGGTGGAGAAAACCAACGAAAGACTGGATTACTCCTATGAAATGATCGAGACAAATCTCGACAAGCAATTGGAGAAATGGGCAATTACCCAGGCTGAGAAGAAACTGATTCTGAGCCGTATCCAGAAAGTGACACATTTTGCTGAGCTCAGCTCCTGCGACATGGTCATTGAAACCATTACTGAAGATCTGGAAGATAAACAGAAAGTGTTTAACCAGCTTGACCAGGTATGTCCAAGCCACATTATTCTGGCCAGCAACACTTCTACTCTCAGCTTGACTGAGCTTGCCAGCTCTACCATGTATCCTGAGCGCGTAATCGGCATGCATTTCATACATCCTGTCGGCAAGGTGGATCTTGTCGAAATCGTGCGCGGTCTGAAAACCTCTGACAGCACTTTTGAAGATACCAAAGCTTTTGTTGATGAAATCGTTGAGAAGAAGGGCGTTATGATTTATGAATCCCCGGGATTTGTAACTTCACGCCTAATTTGCCTGTTCATTAACGAGGCTATGCATGTCCTGCAGGAGGGCGTTGCTTCCCCTGAGGATATCGACGATGCAATGCGTATCGGTTACCAGTTCCAGCACGGGCCGCTTGAAATGGCTGACCGTTTCGGTCTGGACTCCGTACTTGCCGCACTTGAGAACATGTTCCGTGAATATGGCGAGCTGAAATACCGCCCGTCCACAATCCTTAAGAAAATGGTGCGTGCCGGACAACTGGGTGCAAAATCGGGCGAAGGCTTCTTCAAGTATGACAAGGATGGTGACCGTGTATGAACGTTTTAGTAATTAACTCCGGTAGTTCTTCTTTGAAATATCAGCTGTACAATATGACTGATGAATCTGTTCTGGCTAAAGGTCTGGTAGAGCGTATCGGGATGGATTCCTCCATTCTGACCCACAAGCCGACCGGCAAACAGGAAGTAACTGAAGTCAGTGAAATTCTGGAGCACAACACCGCAATCCGCAAAGTGCTTGCCTGCCTGACTGACAGCGAGCATGGTGTAATCAGCTCCATTGAAGAAATCAATGCTGTAGGCCACCGTGTAGTGCACGGGGGAGAATTCTTCAAAGAATCTTCTTTGGTTAGCGGCGATGCTAAATCGAAGATCCGTCAATTGTTCGACCTTGCTCCGCTGCACAACCCTGCTGCAGTAATGGGGATTACGGCTACAGAAATTAATATGCCGGGTGTTCCGCAGGCTGTTATTTTTGACACTGCGTTCCATCAGACTATGCCTGAAAAAGCTTATATGTACGCCATTCCAAGAGTGCTGTACAACAAATACAAAGTCCGCCGTTACGGCGCGCACGGTACTTCCCATGATTTCGTAAGCAAAGCTGCTGCCGAGTATCTGGACCGTCCGCTGGAAGACCTGAAGATCATTACCTGTCACATCGGTAACGGTGCCAGCGTAACTGCAGTACAGGGCGGAGTATCCGTGGACACTTCCATGGGGATGACCCCGCTGGAAGGTCTGATGATGGGTACACGCAGCGGTGACCTCGATCCGGCAATCGTTCCTTATGTAATGAACAAGGAAGAGCTGTCCGTCGGCGAAGTGAACTCCATGTTGAACAAGCACAGCGGTCTGCTGGCTATTTCCGGCGTGAGCAGCGACATGCGCGACATCATTGACGGAGCGGAAAAGGGCGAAGCCAATTCCACGCTTGCTTTTGAAATGTATGAATACCGTCTGCGCAAATACATCGGTTCTTATGCAGCAGCTATGAACGGTGTGGATATTATCGTCTTCACAGCTGGTGTCGGCGAAAATGCTTCGCTGCTGCGTGAACGGGTACTGAACAATCTGACCTTCCTGGGCATCGAGCTTGATGCTGAGGCTAACAAGGTACGTTCCGGTGATCCGCGCCGCATCTCCACAGTTGATTCCAAAGTGCAGGTGCTGGTGGTTCCGACAAACGAAGAGCTTGTCATTGCCCGCGATACTTATCGCCTGGTGCAAGGAATTAACGGTTAAATTAGAGGAGAGATCTTAGGCATGGCTAACAAAAGTGTGATCAAGAATGTGAATGAGCATGTCGGAGAGAGTGTTGTCATCGGCTGTTGGGTGAACAACAAACGCTCCAGCGGTAAAATTCAATTCCTGCAGCTTCGGGATGGTACAGGCTATATCCAGGGCGTTGTAGTGAAATCGGAAGTGCCTGAGCAGGTCTGGGAAGATGCCAAGAGCCTCACCCAGGAAAGCTCGCTGTATGTAACCGGCATTATCCGTGAAGAGCCGCGCAGCCAGTCCGGATATGAAATGACTGTTACCGGTATTGAAGTGCTGCATCTCACTGAGAACTATCCGATTACCCCTAAGGAGCATGGCGTTGACTTCCTGATGGATCATCGTCATCTCTGGCTGCGCTCCTCGAAGCAGCGCGCGGTACTCGTGATCCGTGCGGAAATTATCCGTGCGATCCAGCAGTTCTTTAACGAAAACGACTTTACCAAGGTGGACCCGCCGATCCTGACACCAACCTCGGCTGAAGGAACCACCAACCTGTTCCATACGAAGTATTTCGATGAGGATGCCTACCTGACACAGAGCGGCCAGCTGTATATGGAAGCTGCAGCTATGGCACTTGGCAAGGTGTATTCTTTCGGGCCAACCTTCCGTGCGGAGAAATCCAAGACCCGCCGCCATCTGATTGAATTCTGGATGATTGAGCCGGAAATGGCCTTCACTGATCATGAAGAGAGCCTTGTAGTACAGGAGAACTTCATCAGCTTTATCGTGCAATCCGTCCTGACGAACTGCCGCGCCGAGCTTGAAGCGGTGGGCCGCGATGTCTCCAAGCTGGAGAACATCAAAGCACCGTTCCCGCGGATTACGTATGATGATGCGATCAAGTTCCTGAATGATAACGGGCATGAGATTGCATGGGGCGACGACTTCGGTGCACCGCATGAAACTGCGATTGCTGAAGCCAACGATAAGCCTGTGTTTATTACGCATTATCCGGCGTCATTCAAGGCATTCTATATGAAGCCGCATCCTGAGCGCCCTGAGGTTGTACTCTGCGCGGATATGATCGCACCAGAAGGTTATGGTGAGATTATCGGCGGTTCGCAGCGTATCGACGATCCGGCCCTTTTGGAGCAGCGTTTCAAAGAGCACAATCTTTCAATGGATACGTACAAATGGTACATGGATCTGCGCACCTACGGCTCCGTGCCTCACTCCGGCTTCGGTCTGGGACTTGAGCGCACAGTAGCCTGGATTTGCGGTCTGGATCATGTGCGTGAAACGATTCCGTTCCCGCGTACATTGTACCGTCTATACCCGTAAATAAAGTGAAAGGGGCAGAAGCATGGACGGCAAAGGATGGAATACCTGGGGTGAGGGCGCTGCGTTTGGCCTTCAGCACGGGATGGCCGTCATTCCTTATGCACTCTTAAAATATTACCGGAAGCTGAATCTTAGCGGCGACGAAGCCCTGCTGCTTATCCATCTGCTGTCTTTCCGGCAGGTGGAGGGCATTGAGTTCCCGTCGCTGGAGGATCTGCAAAGTGTGACCGGCCGGAGTATATCCGTTATTGCCGGAGAGCTGCAGAAGCTGATGAAGGAAGGCTTTATCAGCATCGACGGAACAAATGACGAGTTAAGGGATTTTCATTACGAGCAATACACATTTGCCGGGTTATTCAGTAAACTTGGCGCTGTCCTGGCTGAAGCCGCACAAGAGGCTGCTGACGGCAAGCCTGCCGGTACTAATCATTCGGCGCATGCTGTAACGCGGATTGCCGGCTATCCGGCCCCAGCTCCGGCTGTAGAGGCGGAGAGCCGTAATCTGTTCAGTATTTTTGAGAAGGAGTTTGGCCGGCCGCTGTCACCAATGGAGTGTGAGACCATCTCCGGCTGGGTGGATCATGACAGGTATCCGGAGGAGCTTATCCTGCTGGCGCTCAAAGAGTCTGTGTTTGCCGGCAAGCTTCATTTCCGTTACATTGACCGCATCCTGCTGGAATGGTCCCGCAACCGGGTGAAGAACGCACAGGACGTCAAGAACTATAACCAGAAATTCCGGGGCGGCGGAAGATGACGGTGAATATTGTAAGTCTGCTGCCTTGGGTAACCAGGGTGGCAGGCTTTTTTTATTTTAGTGATAGCAATTTTGCGAAGCAGGACGGGGGATTAAACAACAGCAAGAGCTTGCATCGATAAGAAGTTACAGGTAAAATTTAACTGTTGTGGTATGGAGCGGATGTTTTTATTTGCTGTCATTAGCAGAATAATTTGTTATGGTGTGGAGGGGAATTATGCGGATAAAAGGTATAGCCATTACTTTGGCGGCTGCAGCTGTTGCATTCAGCATCGCAGCAGTTGCTGTTACAATTGCGGGGAACTCGGAAGCCGGGCAAGATCAGGCTGCGGCAGGTAATTCAGCAGGGGTAAGCACTGAGAAGCAACCCGCTGCAATGCCGCCGGCTGAAGAAAATGTGAATGTTGTCGCAGAATTATTGAGCACGAGTGACGGGAAAGATTTATCAGTCACGCTGGCAGCAGGGAATGATACCAACTTTGCCGTTATGAACGAAAAACAAGGTGATATTTTAACGATGAGAGTCGAATCGGAGCAGGAAAATAAGCTCGAAATCGGCATTATGTCCGTCTCCAGCGATCAAGTGTACAGTGAGGTAATTCCGGACGGGACGGGGGAAATTAAGATTATAGTACCTGCAGACGGGGAATATCGGATGTACATCAAAAATCACTCATCAAACGAGGCTAAGTTCCGCTTGATCCTGGATAAGCCGCTCACAGGTCCGCTAGTATGACTTTTGTCCATTTAAGAAAAACGGAAAGTGAAAAACGGAAAGTGGAAGACCAGCAAAAAATAACTCCCCCGCCAGTCGTCTGTAATGGACGTTGACGGGGGAGTTGCTATAAGTGCGTTGGGCCGGACCAGGGTTAGCTGGTGTGCTGCTTCCATCGCTACTCTGGCGTTTAGTTGTAGTCTGTACACTTAAAACACCTGTTTTAGTAGATCAGACATCCTTTAAGTGTAGTTTATACAACTATAATTCCGAAAAAGGGTCATTTGAGCTGATTTGGGCAACTTTAGTTGCACAGAGTGCAGTTATATGAACATAAGGTAAAAATCTGTTGTTTATAGTTGTACAGAATACACTTATCGGGCTAGAACTGGGACTGTACGCTAAAAAGCGCTGTAAGCTGCCTGGTGAACGGTTTGTGCCAACGTTATTGTACGTTACTGCGTCAGCTTTTCCGGATCATCCGGATGGTTACTGGTTTTTGAACAGCTCTTTCTCCACGGCTGCTCCCATTTCACGGGAGCGTTCAGCACAGCGGTTTACTGCAGCGATGACAGTTTCGAAGAAGTCGCCCTTTTCCAGTGTTTCGATTGCGGCCTGGGTGGAGCCGTTCGGCGAAGTGACCTTTTTGCGCAGGGAAGCCGGGGTTTCGCCGGTCTGCTGTACCATGCGGGCAGCTCCCAATACGCTCTGTACGGTCAGCTCTGAGCTTTGCTCAGGGGTTAAGCCGCCGCGGATGCCTGCAGCGGTCATTGCTTCCATCATGTAATAGATGTAAGCCGGTCCGCTGCCGGAGATCCCGGTCAAAATTTCCATCCGTTCTTCCTCGATAACGGAAGTGATGCCTACCGATTCGAATATATTCAGTGCGAGACGACGGCCGGCCTCGTCAACTTCCTTGGAGAAGGCGATGCCTGTTGCGCCAAGTCCGATCGTGCTTGAGGTGTTCGGCATTGTGCGGATTACGGGCTGAGGTGTGCCAAGCAGGCCCTGAATCGTACGGATGGTTAAGCCGGCAATGACGGATACAATCAGCTGGTTCGGCTGAAGCAGCGGAGCCAGCCCGCGCAGTGCTTCAGCAGCATCCTTGGGCTTCATTGCCAGGACAATGACCTGGGCATTCTTCAGGATTCCCGCTTTTTGCTGAGGGTCATTGCTGCCCTGCACGCCATAACGGCTGCGCAGCTCAGCAAGCCGTTCGCTGCTGCTGCGGTTGAGCATGGTAATGCTGTCGGAGGCAATAACATTGCGGGAAATCATGCCCCGCACAATGGCTTCCGCCATCGAGCCTGCCCCATAGAACGCGATATGATCCTTAATTAGCGGTATGGATGGTTGCTGACACATGTATGAGTCCCCCTAAAAGTTTTGTGAGCGTTACCCCACTTGAATCTCTACGTACAAAACTTGCTTCGGAAGCATAGGCTTAAGTTTTGTGAGCGTTACCCCACTTGAATCTCTACGTACAAAACTCGCTTCGGAAGCATAGGCATAAGTTTTGTGAGCGTTAGCCCACTGAATCCTCTACGTACAAAACTTGCTTCGGAAGCATAGGCTTAAGTATTATCCCCTGATTTGCCCGTTGCCGCGGATTTTATATTTGCTGGAGGTCAGTGCAGGCAGACCCATAGGTCCGCGTGCGTGCAGCTTCTGGGTGCTGATGCCGATTTCGGCGCCAAAGCCGAATTCGAAGCCGTCGGTGAACCGGGTTGATGCATTATGGTATACCGCTGCAGCATCTACCTCCTGAAGGAAACGTGCGGCGTGACCGTCATCCTCAGTAACAATACATTCGGAATGCTTGGTACTGTACTCGGCGATATGGCGCAGCGCTTCATCCAGTCCGCCGACAATGCGGACATTGAGAATGTAGTCATTATATTCGGTTGCAAAATCTTCTGCTGTTGCCGGTACTGCCCAAGGGATAAGAGCCACTGTTTCCGGACAGCCGCGCAGCTCAACATTTACTTTGCGGAAGGCTTCAGCAAGCGCAGGCAGATGTTCAGCGGCAAAGTCACGGTGGATCAGCAAGGTTTCCATGGAGTTGCAGACAGACGGGCGCTGGGCTTTGGCATTAAGGCTGATGCGCTCGGCCATTACAGGGTCGCAGCCTGCGTCCAGATAAGTATGGCATATGCCTGCCCCTGTTTCAATTACAGGTACGGTGGCGTTCATTACAACATTTTGGATTAGCGAGCTGCCTCCCCGCGGGATAATGACATCCAGCAGGCCGTTCAGCTTGAGCATTTCATCAACGGATGAACGGTTCGGATCTTCAATCAGCTGGAGAGCCGCAGCAGGTAGGGCTGTTTTTGCCAGCGCGGTATGCAGCACTTCAACGATTTTACGGTTTGAAGAAAGAGCAGAGGAGCCGCCGCGTAGGACTACAGCATTGCCTGTCTTCAGGCAAAGACCGGCAGCATCTACCGTTACGTTCGGACGGGCTTCGTATATAATGCCAATGACTCCGAGCGGGACGCGGATTTTTTCAATAGAAAGTCCGTTAGGGCGCTCAAAGGCTTCGAGCGTATCGCCGACCGGATCAGGCAGAACGGCAATTTGCTGCAAGCCTTCGGCGATTGCGCCGATCCGGCCGACATCCAGTGCGAGACGGTCGAGCATCGATTCAGGAGTCCCAGCCTTACGGCCGCGCTCCAAATCCTCGGCGTTGGCGGCAATAATGGACTGGGCCTCCTGGCGCAGGGCATCAGCCATGACAAGCAGGGCTTCATTTTTCTGGCCGGTAGTCAGGCTTGCCAGAATCCCCGTAGTCTCTTTAGCTAATGTAGCTTTATTAATGACTTCACTCATATTGTTCCCCCCTGAAAGATAGTGTGTTCATTGCTGAATCTGTTAACGCAGCGTAATCCATTCATCCCGGTGGATGACTTCAAGCCGGTGGACCTCACCAAGCTTTGGTAGGATCTCACGGCTGGGCAGACCCTGAATGCTGCGGAGCTGGATATCATCATAGTTGACGATCCCGCGGCCCAGTAGAGTGGCATCCGGTCCAAGCACCTCCACGACATCACCGGAGTGGAAGCTGCCCTCAATCCGTTTGACGCCGACCGGCAGCAGGCTGTGCCCTCCGTGGAGCAGTGCTTCTACCGCACCGTCATCGACATAAAGGGAGCCGAGCGGCGTGGACATAAAGCCAAGCCACTGTTTTTTGACCGGCAGGGAGGAGAGGGTGGTGTCAAAATAAGTCCCTTTCCCGGTTCCGGCTGCAGCCAAGCGCAAATCTCCGGGCTCCGAGGCCCGGCCGATAAAGACCGGCACTCCGCCGCGGGTAGCAATTTTGGCGGCATCAATTTTGGAGCGCATCCCGCCCGTTCCGACACTTGAGCCCGCGCCGCCTGCAAAGGCATAAATTTCCGGCGTGATTTCCTCGACGCGGCTGAAGCGGACAGCTTCCGGATTTTTGCGCGGGTCTCCGCTGTACAGCCCGTCCATGTCAGTCAGCACCAGCAGGCGCGAAGCCTTCAAAAGATTGGCGACCAGTGCTGAAAGGGTATCATTATCCCCGAACTTCAGCTCATCGACTGATACCGTATCATTTTCGTTAAATACCGGAATGGCGCCCTGTCTCAGCAGCTCTTCAACCGTCATCATCGCGTTATTCATCGCCCGGCGGCTGCAGAAGTCTGTGCGGGTCAGCAGAATTTGGGCTGTCGGCAGTCCGTGCTTGGCAAAAGCCTCCTGATAAGCCTGCATCAGCATAACCTGCCCGACGGCCGCCGCCGCCTGCTTCTCATGCAGCAGCTTCGGTCTGGAAGCATAGCCGATGCCGCGGAATCCGGCTGCGACTGCCCCTGAGGTGACCAGCAGCACCTCGCATCCGTCCTGGCGCAGAGCGGCGAGCTCAGCAGCGAAGAAGGCCACGGCTTCGCGGTTCAAGCCGCCCTCAGGACCGGTCAGCGAGCTGCTGCCGATTTTGACTACAATACGTGTTGCCACTGTATCTTCACTTCCCCTTTAACAATATCTGATTCTAAAAAACGACAAAAAGCCCCCATCCTAAGACTAAGCAAAGGACGAAAGCATGGTTAACTTCCGCGGTACCACCTTCATTGATGAGGGAACATCCGACTTCATTCTCGTAACGGGAGTATCCGTCCTGCAGGAAGCAGGCCGCTCGGGGGTAGGATTCAGAAATAACAACCGCGGTAAATTCTCTCAGCCTTCCGGAATTCACTCTCTGCTCGCGGATAGAGACATTTCTTACTGGTCCCGTCTGCACGTTTCACTATTTGACAATTAGAATACCATGGCGGTGTGCGGTTTGCAAAGGGAGTTGCCAGGAATATTTTTATGCGCTGCAGCAGCAGTGAAATAAGATGTTTATCCCCGGGGGGAACGGGTAAAGTACTAGTAATCTGTTACCAGGAGGTGCATTCACTTGAGTAAAGACAAGCAAATCACGCAGGAACAGACTGAAAATGCCAAAGAGGCAGCGGAATTTCAGAACCAGGCGATCCGGGATTTTGTTGAAGAGCGTGCCAATGACTCCAGGACCAAAGGACCGGTTGATGAGAGCACAGCCCGTATGCCGGATAACCAGAACCGGATGATCACTCAGCATAACCGCCAGATGTAAGGATGCTGCTGCAGGCACAGACGATAACCCATCACTTATGAGCTGAAAATAGGACAAATACATGAAAGGCTCCTGGATTTCCGCTAACCAGCGAAAGCCCGGGAGCCTTTTAATGTGTTCTGCAAGGCCGGAACGGCGTCAGGATTCCGCGAGACCAGCCACCGTGTCCTTGAAAGTTTCAATAAACACCTCGGCAGCCTTGGACAGAAAGCGGCCCCGGCGATAGGCAATAACCAGCGTCCGGCTCGGTACCGGCTCAGCCAGCGGCAGATACACGGGGACAAATTCACTCCGCGGGGCACGGGCGATGAAGTGAGGCACCAGCGTAACTCCCATACCTGTCGCTACAAGCGACTGGATTGTCTCCATATTGTTGCTTTGAAAAACGATCTTCGGCTCAAAGCCGGCTTCCCGGCAAAGCTCCATTGTCATCTTGCGGAAGCCCTGGCCTTCTTTGAGTACAATAAAGGGTTCGTCCTTCAGTTCTTCTAAAGATGTCCGGATTCCTTCAGCCTTGCGTACAGCAAGCGGATGATCCGGCGGTACAGCCAGGTCGATCCGCTCCTCACCTAGTACCTCATAGGCAAGTGTCGGAACTTCCAGCGGCAGGGAGAGCAGGCTTAAATCGGTCTGGCCCCCGGCAGTCAGCTTTTCCAGATTCATAGAGGAATCCTCAAGCAGCGAAATTTCAATCTCCGCATAGTTCTGCTTGAACACCGGCAGGACATGGGGGAGAAGGTGGGCGCCGGTAATCGGCATGCTGCCGACAACCACCCGCCCGGTGCGCAGCTGCGAAATATCCGACATCTCCTGGCGCAGCAGCTCAACCGCGCTGAGAATCCCTTCAGCCTGCTCGACAAACCGTTCTCCGGCATGCGTAAGCTCCACTGAGCTGGTATTGCGCTGAAACAGCATCACGCCGAGTTCTTTTTCCAGCTTGGACAGCTGCTGGCTGAGTGAGGGCTGGGCCACATGCAATTTCTCGGCAGCCCGTGAGAAGTTGCGCTCCGCTGCGATTTGCAGCGCGTACTGCAATTGTCTTAATTCCATAATTGTACCCCTTGTTTGCTTATAATACTTATAAGTATAGCCTATAAGGGGTCTTTTTAATATAGCCTTAGAGCAAGAGGACCCCTTAAGGGGTTCTCTTATTTCATTTCGGCGAGTGCTTTATCCATCTGCGCTTCGTTGGCTTTGACAGAGTCACTGTCAACAGCCTCAATGCCGCGATAGGTGTACTTGGTATTTTGGTAAAAATCAAAAGCAAAGTCCTTAATCGGTTCCCCGTCAGCATGCTTACCCTCAACTACGACAGCTTTGAAGAGATTGGTCAGCATGTACCCGGCATCCCCGGTATGGGCCAGATAATTGCCGGCATTGTACTCTTCAACCACTTGTGATTCAAAGTCCATAAGTTCTTCAGGAGAAGGGGAGTAGGCCTTGGCCAAAACCTCCACTGCATCTGCCTTTTGAGTAGGCTCTGTGTCTGACTGGGCAATCTGTGTGATTGCCGACTCCCAGCTTACGGACGGATTGCCGGCGGCCGGATCAGCAGCAGGCGTATCAGTAGCGGGCGCAGCCGTTGCCTGCACTTCTTGTGTAGCAGCCGGAGCTGCCTGGTCCGCCTTTTCATTTCTTGCTGCAATCTGCCCGATGATACTGCCCAGGACAACTACCAATACCCAGAAAATCCAGCTCTTGTAAAATGGTTTTTTCATTATTCTTTCTCCCCCAAGTCTAGTATTTTTGAAAAAGATTTTATCAGATTTCAGAGCGGATTCAAAAATACATACCCCATTTAAGCTGCTTATAAGCGCTGACTATTAGTTTTATAGAAATCATATCTTGGAATTATAAACACGGCGATGTTATATTTAGAGCATTCAAGAGAGACTCCACACTCTCTTCCAATGAACGATTCTACTAATGAGGTGAAATCATGAGCAACAAGACAATGTTTGAGAAAATCTGGGACAATCACGTTATTCATTCTGAGGAAGGCAAGCCAAGTATCATTTATATCGATCTGCATCTGGTGCACGAGGTTACTTCCCCGCAGGCTTTTGAAGGACTGCGCCTGAGCGGCCGCCCGGTTCGCCGTCCGGAGCTTACTTTTGCAACGATGGACCACAACGTTCCGACTAAGGACCGTTTCAATATTAAGGACCCTATCTCCAAGCAGCAAATTGATACGCTGTCGCAGAACTGCCGCGATTTTGGCGTAAGACTGTTTGACCTGAATGACATCGACCAAGGGGTCGTACACGTTATGGGGCCGGAAATCGGTCTGACCCACCCGGGCAAAACCATTGTCTGCGGCGACAGCCATACCTCCACACACGGCGCTTTCGGCGCACTGGCCTTCGGTATCGGTACTAGTGAAGTTGAGCATGTACTTGCAACCCAGTGTCTGCAGCAGTCCAAAGCTAAAACGATGGAAGTCCGGTTTACCGGCAGCCGTAATCCCGGCGTAACCGCCAAGGATATGATTCTCGGCGTTATCGCTAAATACGGAACGGACTTTGCAACCGGATATGTTATCGAGTACACCGGCGAAGCGATCCGCGAGCTGTCGATGGAAGAGCGTATGACGGTCTGCAACATGTCGATTGAAGGCGGGGCGAGAGCAGGTCTGATTGCTCCTGATGATACTACCTTTGAATATCTGCGCGGCCGTGAATACGTACCGCAGGGTGAGGCTTTTGATGCTGCTGTTGCTACCTGGAGAAATCTGGTGAGCGATGAAGGCGCACAGTATGATACTGTAGTTGAATTCGATGTGGAAACACTGATTCCGCAGGTAACCTGGGGCACAAGCCCGGGTATGGGTACAGATATCAGCTCCAGTGTACCGAATCCGGCAGATTTCACAACTGAAAATGAACGTAAAGCTGCTGAAAAGGCGCTTGAATATATGGATCTGGCACCAGGCACCCCGATGTCTGAAATCGGCATTGATTATGTCTTTATCGGCTCCTGCACCAACGGCCGGATCGAAGATCTGCGCGCTGCCGCCCAGGTAGCCAAAGGCCACAAGGTATCCGACAAAGTTACTGCAATTGTAGTTCCCGGCTCCGGACGCGTTAAAATGCAGGCGGAGAAGGAAGGTCTCGACAAAGTATTTACCGAAGCTGGTTTTGAGTGGCGTGAAGCAGGCTGCAGTATGTGCCTGGCAATGAACCCTGACGTTCTGCAGCCTGGACAGCGCTGTGCCTCAACCTCGAACCGTAACTTTGAAGGACGCCAGGGACGCGGCGGACGCACGCATCTGGTATCTCCTGCAATGGCGGCAGCTGCTGCAATTAAAGGCCGGTTTACTGATGTCCGTGACTGGAATTACAAGACGGAAGCCGTCAACGCATAGAAACTTTGAGAGAGAGCGGGAGGAAATAACACTATGGAAGCTTTTAAACAATTAAACGGAATCGTTGCCCCGGTTGACCGGGTAAATGTAGATACAGATGCTATTATCCCTAAGCAGTTCCTGAAACGGATCGAACGGACCGGATTCGGCCAGTTCCTCTTTTATGAATGGCGTTTTGACGAAGAGGGCAATGACAACCCTGCCTTCGAAATGAATAAGCCGCGTTATGAGGGAGCATCCGTGCTGATCTCGCGGGCCAACTTTGGCTGCGGCTCCTCCCGGGAGCACGCTCCATGGGCTATTATGGACTATGGCTTCAGAGTGGTAATCGCGCCTTCCTACGCCGACATTTTCTATAATAACTGCTTCAAAAACGGTATTCTGCCGATCAAGCTGTCCGAAGCCCAGGTGGATGATCTCTTTAACCGCACAGCTGAGCATGTTGGCTATAAGCTCAACGTGGATCTGGAGAATAAAACGCTGAGCGATGATTACGGGCTGAGCATCAGCTTTGAGCTGGATGAGCACCGCCGCCAGTTCCTGCTGCAGGGCCTGGATGACATCGGACTGACGCTTAAGCATGCCGACGATATCGCTGCTTATGAAGAACGTCACGCTGCCAAGCTCTTCGCCAGATAAAGACAGCAGGTCTTTAAACTTTACAAATTTTACACAAAACTTCTATTTCCGGGTACCGGAGATAGAAGTTTTTTTGCTAGTGCGCCCGGCATGGGCGATAACTAGGCGGTGAAAGTCCGCTACAGGCTTGGCAGTAGGAACTGTTAGCCAAAGGCAAGGGTGTCCGCCGCGAGGCGGAATCTGAAGGAAGCCGGAGGCAAACCCTCGGTCTGACGAACAGAAATCACATAGAAGGCATACTGGGACGGACGAGCTTGCTACATAAAGCGAAGTCCAATACTGCCCGAATCCCAGCATGTAAATGTGGCAGATAGATGAGGGGAAGGTTATCGCTCTTACCCGGGGAGGTCTCACAGACGTCCGGTAGGAAAAAAAAAATCCGAACGACGGAGTAAAGCTTGCTGTGAGAAGTCAGCAGAAGCCATAGTACCGGGAAACTTTTTTTTTTTTTCTCGCGGGAAGGGCCGAACAATCGTAAGTCTCGAGTACAGACCGGAAGGAGAGCTGGCGCGATGAAAGCAGAATACCGAAAGGGCTGCCCGCAAAGGGATAGCGTGGAACGCGAAGAGTATGCGGGAGTGCGGAGTGCCGGCATTCGGGAACGTAGAGAAAGAGGCGGTGCAATGGACCTGCTCGAGCAGATTCTGGACAGAGATAATCTGAACAGAGCCTACAAGCAGGTCAGACGCAACCATGGCGCGCCAGGAATCGACGGAATGACCGTCGAAGAGGCGCTGCCCTGGCTGCAGGAACACAAGGACGAGCTTTTGCAAAGCATCCGGGAGGGCCGGTACAAGCCTAGCCCGGTACGGCGCAAAGAAATCCCCAAACCAGATGGAAGTGGAGTGCGGAAGCTTGGCATCCCTACGGTGATAGACCGCGTGATTCAACAGGCGATTGCCCAGCAGCTACAGCCCTTGTTTGAGCCGCTCTTCGCAGACGGAAGTTACGGCTACCGCCCCGGGCGGAGTGCGCAGCAAGCCATCCGCAAGGTGAAAGATTACGCACAGCAAGGCTATAGCCACGCAGTCGAAATCGACCTCTCTAAATATTTTGACACCCTGAACCATGAACTGCTAATGAATCTGCTACGTAAGCAAATCCCGGATCACCGTGTAACCGAGCTGATTAAGAAGTATCTGAAAAGTGGAGTTATGGAGAACGGGGTGCATAGCAAAACAGAGGAAGGTTCTCCGCAAGGAGGCCCCTTATCTCCACTGCTTGCGAATATTTACCTGAATGAATTCGACCAGGAAATGAACAGCCGTGGAGTGAACGTGATTCGGTATGCAGATGACATCGTGGTACTAGCGAAAAGCAAACGGGCAGCGACGCGGCTTCTGGAATCCTGCCGGAAGTACCTGGAGAACAAACTAAAACTCCAGATGAACACGGAGAAGAGTAAGGTCGTGAGCGTAGTGGCGCGGAAGCATTTCAAGTTTCTTGGCTTTGCCTTGGGGAAGAACAGGGATGGGGCATATATCCGGGCCCATAGTCAATCTCTCGCCAAAGCAAAGAAAAAATTGAAAGAACTGACGAGTCGCAGTCAGGGCAGGAAGGTCAGGGAAGTGATGGAGAAGGTGAAAGTCTACATTCGCGGCTGGATTGGCTACTTTTATGTAGCCGATATAAAGCGAATTTTGCAAAGCTGGAGTCAATGGCTGCGTAGAAGACTGCGGATGTATATCTGGAAGCAGTGGAAAAAGCCCAAAACAAAGGTACAAAACCTACGGAAACTGGGAATACCGGAGTGGCAGGCCTACCAATGGGGGAACTCCCGCCTGGGTTACTGGCGAGTAGCCGGAAGCCCGGTACTGTCCCGTACGATAACAAATGAAAAGCTCGCACAGGCCGGGTATTATGACTTCCCGGCACAGTACGAGCATTTACGAAAATTGCACTTAAGCGGTTGAACCGCCGTATACCGAACGGTACGTACGGTGGTGTGAGAGGTCGGCTGCTCAGTTAATGAGCAGCCTCCTACTCGATTAATCGATATATTCATTGCCTGCACAGGCAACTTTTGGAGATTTCTGTCGTCTAAAGCTTATCTGTGTCTTTTTTGAAGTATCTATTATTTGCCAAAAGGAGAGTACAGGAATGAGAAGAGCCGGACAACGGGTGTTACTGCTATTGCTGCTGCCGCTGCTGCTGTTGTCACTCGGCGGCCGGGATGCCGCTGCTGCCGGAAGCGGTACCGGCAGAATCGTGATGGACAACCGGGAGCTTGCGCTGCCCCAGGGAATCAGCCTCGAGAACGTAAATGGAAGCGTTATGATTCCTATCCGGGTCGTAGTTGAGAACCTCGGCTTTGAGGTGCTGTGGGAACAAAAGACAAAGAAAGTGACGGTTCAGCAGGATGGGAAAACGGTTCAGCTGGCGGTTGGCAGCAAGACCGCAGAGGCTGACGGAGTAACGCTGGCCCTTAATGCGGCACCCAAGCAGAACGGGGGAACCGTGCTTGTTCCGATCCGGTTTGTCAGTGAGCAGTTCGGGCTCAAGGTCGGCTGGGATAACAGCGACAAGACCGTCTATTTGAGCGGAGGGCAGACAGGCAGTACTGCGCCTACCACAGATCCGCTTCCGGCGGTTACTGCATCTCCGCAGCCTGCTGCAACGGCCACGCCTCAGCCTACAGCAGCACCAACGGCTGCGCCGTCTCCGACAGCTGTAACAGGTCAGGATGATGACATTACGGGCGGGGTTAACGGTCCGGTATCTACTCCGGTTCCCGGCAGTGCAGGAACAGTTGCTACTACACCGCAGGTACTGGGGGCCGTATTCAGTGAGAACCGGCTGATTGTGGCGGCGGCAGGAGGTGCCAAGCCTGCTGTGTCCAGACTTAGCAATCCTGACAGAATTATCGTCGATTTCGCAGGTGCAGCCTTTGCTTCTGATTTTGTCGGCAGCCTGCCAAGCGTCGCCCCGAACGGTACACCGCAAGGCAAGCTTGACGTTTCAGGGTATCCGCTGATTACGGAGGTAAGATATGCGCTGTTCAGTACAAGCCCCTCTACTGTCCGGTTTGTTATTCAGACAGTCGGCAGCCAGCCGTACCAGCTGAGCTCAGACGACAGCACAGGGCTTGTAACGATTGATCTCAACAAAGCAGGCGGCAGTCCTGTGGCCGGTAACGGAAGCTCAGGCAAGCCGGTTGTAGTACTTGACGCGGGACACGGCGGCAAGCAGCCGGGGGCAGTGAGCCCTAACGGCAAACTGGAGAAGGAAATGAATTTTGCAATTGCCAATAAAGTCGGCGCACTGCTTGCCCAGGACGGCAAAGTTGAAGTTGTATATACCCGCACGACGGATATGACCCTCGGGCTGCAGGACCGGGTTAATATTGCCGAGGCCGCCAAGGCCAGCCTGTTCATCTCGTTCCACGGTAATTCGCTAGATGCTACCTACCCTAACCGGGAGAAGATTAACGGCAGCGAAACCTATTATTCAAGAACCGAGAGTCTGCCGCTTGCCCAGATCCTGCATAAGCATCTGGTAACGGGTACCGGATTTAAGGATAACGGTGTCCGGAGCAAGAGCCTCCATGTTACACGTGAGACCAGTATGCCGGCCGTGCTGCTGGAGGTCGGATATCTGACCAATCCCGGAAATGAAACGGCTATGTTCACTGAAACACTGCAAAACAATCTGGCAAGGGAGCTTGTTGCCGGAATCTATGAATATCTCGGACTGTAAGAACTTTAAGGGCTGATGAAATGTGAGGAAAGCGGATGTTTTCTGGAATTAATTCGCAACTTTTAAGCTGCAGAGGCGTCTAACCATTGTCGAAGGTTGTCAGTGGCCAGGTCATCACGAACGCCATAAGCTGGCGGAATACTAGATTCATAGAGGTGAAGGATGAAGAAATTTGCTTTTACACTGTTGCTGATGCTCTTTGTACTGGTGTTGCCGGAGCATGGACAGGCTGCTGCCGCGAACAACAAGATTTTTCTCGACGGAAAGGAACTGACTGCAGGTCAGAGCGCTCCGGTCGAGAATGTAGGCGGCTCCGTGATGGTGCCGCTTAGAATGATCTCCGAAAACCTCGGCTACAAGGTCGACTGGGATCAGGCCAGCAAGACGGTAACGATCGGGCAGACAGGAACTACAATGAAGCTGGTTGTAGATCAGACTGCTGCTTCGGTTAATGACAAGACCGTGATACTCACTAATGCCCCTCTGAACCGTAACGGGACAACACTGGTACCTATCCGGTTTGTCAGCGAACAGTTCGGGCTGACTGTCAGCTGGGACAACGATCAGAAGATCGTAACTCTTATTACCCCGGAAAGCGGCGGTAATAACACGGGCTCAGAGGGCGGAGCCGTTGACGGCGGGTCAACCGTAGTCGTTCCTCCGGCAGAGCCGGCGAAGAACCTGACAATGGTAAACGGCATCAGCTTCAATGAGAACCGTCTGACCATTGCCATGGATGGTAACGCGGTACCTAAGGTATCCAAGGTAACCGGACCGGACCGGGTCGTAATTGATCTGGAGAACGCGACATTCTCTGATCTGTTCGGAACCGGGCAGGTGCTGAATCCCGATCTCAGCGGCAGTCTTGCAATAACCGGTTATCCGGATGTGACCGCTATCCGTTACTCCCTGTACAGCACAAGTCCTTATACTGTGCGTTTTGTAATTGATACGACCAGCGCCAAGAATTATTCTGTCGAGGTTTCAGGCGATACCTCCAAGCTGATTGTTGTTGATCTGAATGCAGTCAGCACAGATAATCCGTCAACCCAGCCGGGCAACAACGGCCGGAAGCTGGTAGTGCTGGATGCCGGGCACGGAGCCAAGGATTCAGGGGCTGTTGGCGTAACAGGGAAATACGAAAAGAACTTTAATCTGGCTATCGTACTTAAAGCAGCGGAGCTGCTCAAAAAAGAAAATAATATTGACGTCGTGCTGACCCGCAGTGATGACACCTTCCTTGAGCTGAAGGACCGGGCGGCGATGGCCAATAACCTTAACGCGGATCTGTTTATTTCCGTTCATGCGAACAGCAGCGGCTCCTCAGCCGCAAGCGGGACGGAAACGTATTATCAGCGGGAATCCAGTAAGGCGCTGGCTAACGTGATGCATAAGTATCTTGTGCAGGCTACCGGTCTCAGTAACCGGGGAGTACGCTACGGGAATTTCCACGTCATCCGTGAAACCAAGATGCCTGCAGTCCTCCTGGAGGTTGGCTATCTAAGCAACAAAGGCGATGAATCGCTGCTGTTCACAGAAAGCTTGCAGAATAAGGTAGCAGCGGGCATGGTTAGCGGAATCAAAGAATATCTGGGATTGAAATAGCAGCCACGCGGCAGATAAGGGCCGCAAAGTCTTGTCTGGCCTCTTTAGTGGCGGTCTGACCAGACTTTGCCTTCCTGTCTGCCCATATTCATCTATAGGGGGTAATGTTGATGAACAAAAAATTAACGTATGCAGCAGTTTCTGCTGTACTTCTGATGCTTATTGCCGGCTGCGGGGATAAACCGACTGCGGCTCCAACCGTTGACGCCGCGCAGAACAACACTGAAGCTGTAACCGGGGCTGGAGGAAATGCGGAAGCAACTCCGGATAATGGAGCGGACAGCGCCGGAGAGATCATTGAACCTTCTGCTGCAACTGCACCTTCGGCAGAACCAAGCCCAACTCCGGCGGCGACAGCTGAACCGGCGCAGCCGCAGAAGCAGAGCCAGAGCATCGAGGTCTATTTCACCGACCCTCAGCAGCTGGATCTGATCAGTGTGGCAGCAACAATCAGCTTCGCCAATGACACAGAGAAATACACCGAAAGCTTTAAGGCGCTACAGACCAGCAGCAACGCAGAGCAGATTTCGCTCTGGGGCGCCATCGAGCTGAAATCGCTTGAGTTCAAAGACGGGCAGGTTACGCTGGACATCCATAAGCCGGATGAAGCACAGCTTGGAGCCGGCGGCGAATCGATGGCAATCAGTGCCCTCGCCAAGACATTCTTCCAGTTCGCCGATGTAAAGGCAGTTGAGCTTCTGGTTGATGGCGAGCAGGTGGAAAGCCTGATGGGACATGTGGATCTCGAGCATCCAATGACTAGAGAGAACAGCGGCTTGTAGCACCAGGTGCAGGAATTACGGCTCAGGCCGGCGAATCACTAACTGAACAATATTCGGGATACAGAGAGGGGAATAACGCATTGTCCGGTCAAAAAAGATCAAAACATACTCTTAGAGCTTATTCTACCCAGGCGGCTTCCGCTGTTCTGGCCGGCGCTATCGCGTTTGGCGGGGCAGGTGCAGCGTTTGCGGATACTGCGGCTACTCCGTCCACTACTTCTGCTCAGGCGGCAACAACTCAATCCTCAGTAGCGGCAGGCAGCATTTTCAGTGATGTCAAGACAGGCTTCTGGGCGGAAAAGCATATTTATAAACTGGCTTCACAAGGCATCGTTGTCGGCAATAACGGGCTGTTCCGTCCGGGAGATTCTGTTACGCAGCAGGAAGCGGTTCTGATGGCGCTGCGCTTCATGAAACTGCAGAACAACGTGGACAGCACATCAGATGTTGTATTTCCAACCAACTTTCAGGTAAATAATTACTATAAACCATACGTTGTGCTTGCATTCCAGTCAGGACTGCTGGACAAGTCGGCAGAAATGGCTGCTGACAACCTCAAGACTTCCTGGGGTGAACGCAAGGCTTCCCGTGAATGGGTGGCCGAGCTGCTGATCCGGGCACTGGGCAAAAGCACGGAGGCAGCAGCTGTAGCAAGTGAACCAACAGGTTTCGCTGATGATGCAAAGGTTTCTGCCAATAAGCGCGGTTATATTAATGCTGCTGTTGATCTGGGGCTTGCAAACGGGCTGGACGGAAACCGATTTGATCCGCAAGGGGCAGTAACGCGTGCGCAGCTGGCGACTTTTTTCAGCCGGGCAGAAGCACATAATTCGCTGCAGTATGACAACACGGTATCGGGTACGATCAGTTCGCTGAAGGACGGCAAACTGACGTTATTCAGCAATGCCACTAATTCAACTTATAACCTGACCTCATCAACCGCCTTTTTTACAAGCACGTCTGAAGCCAGAATCAGTCTGAATGATATTCAGCCCTATACTAAGGTTACAGTAATCGGAGCAACCTACAATGCGGCCTATGTAGAGGTAACTGATCCTGTGCAGCAGATTGAGAGTGTTGAAGGGACCTTTGCTAAAATTACACAGGGCGTCATCTGGGTAGATTCCCCGACCGGCTATGATCAGTACAGCTATGATGCGAGTACAACCTTTGTGGATGTGAATGATGCTGTGATTGACGCTTCGGCGGTTACGGCAGGCAGCAAAATTAAGCTCACACGCGAAACTTTCAGCGGCTCCCGCAAAGTGGTTAAGCTTCAGGTGACTTCAGGTATCGTTAACAAGACGGCCTCCGGAACCATTCAGAGCATCGACACATCTGGCAAAAAGATCACCTTCAAAAACGCATCCGGTACAGTTGAAACCTTTAACTGGGAGGATGGCAGCACCTTGTTCAGCTCGCAGAACGCCGTATTGCAGCCAGCTGACCTTAAAACCAATGCTGCAGTTAAATACACGGTTAAAAATAACGTGCTTACCTCAGTTGAAGTAACTTCGGCTGCAGAACGGACGGTATCGGGTTATATTGTTGAGCTTACCGGTTCAACTATCGTCTATAAAAAATCCGACGGTACGCGCGAAGTTAAGCTGCTGGCTGCATCGCCGGCTATCGTGATTCCGACTGTAGCCAATCCGGCCGCAGCAGACCTTATTGCTGATGCTACGGGCGGAGATAATGTACAGCTGACGCTGAACAGCAGTGACCAGGTTACGAAAATTGAAGTGACCAGCCGTCAGATTGAGCAGTACAGCGGCGCAACTGTAGTTGCATATAATGCCAAAACACAGCTGCTTACCTTTACAGACAGCAGCAACAAAGCGCATGTAGTTCTGCTGAATGCAAGCACCAAGCTTGCCTATGACGGAGTGGCTACACCAACGCTGGCCGGTATTGCAGCCAGACTTACCGAAGGCCGCAAGATTGATGTAAATGCTGTCGGTGACCGTGCCTTGTCTGTCGAAAGTACAACCAAGTATACCGGGACCCTGACATCACTGAACGCTACAACCCGTATGCTTGTACTTAAGCTGGCTAACGGCCAGTCGCTGACATTGCCTTATCCGGTGAGCGTTGATTATTTCGGCAGAGCATCAGCGAGCATTGCTGATGTAGCAGTCAACAGCCCTGTAACGGCAGTGCTGTCCGGAACCCAGGATATCATCTCCGTACTGCGTGTCCAGTCTGACCTGCAGCTTGAGATTAGCTCGCTGAACAGTAATACCAATAAGCTGGGTGTAAAATGGTCGGGCGGCACAAGTGAGATTTATACGCTGACCGTTCCTATGACCAATGAGGCCGGCCAGACTATTACCATCAGTGACCTGAAGGTCGGCGGCTTCATCAATGTGAAGTTTGACGGAAGCACACCGGTTTCCATCCAGGCGGTGAAGCTAAGCAGCGGCCAGGTGGCTGCGGTGGATGCTGCTGCAGGAACGCTGACTGTTAAGGATTACACAGGGGCATCACAGGCCTTTACAGCCGGTAGCGGAGTAAGAGTAGTCCGTGACGGTGTTACGACAACATCACTAAGTAATGTGACAACAGCAGACCGCGTGGAAGTACGCAAGGATGCGGATGGTGTAGTTCTGATCCGTGTGCTGAGTCAGATCAGCAAAGTATTCTCACGGGTGGATACCGCAACCAATGAGCTGCAGGTTAAACGTACTAATCTGAATGATGCATACCGCTATAAACTGGCGGCAAATGTATATATTCATCAAGGTGACACGACTTTATCCGTGCAATCTCTCAAAGAAAATGATAATATTATAATGTATTTTAATAATGACGTTGTAGTTGAAATTGTGAAACAATAATGTTATGGTGGATTTCCGTGTGAAACACCGTCTTGACGCAGCGTAAACACTAACTGCGTCAAGACGTTTTTTTTGAAATATAAGAATAGGTAAGCTCCTCACTGAATGGATCCTTATATTTCTGCAGATTATGAGAAGGTACGCTCGTATGAACAACCCCGAGTGTAAATACTCCGTGGAGGGGACGCTATGAAAGCTGCAGAGGTCCGCCACATTCTGGATACTATTGGAGACTTGTTTCCTGATGCGCATTGCGAACTGAATCACAAGAACGCCTTCGAGCTAACGATTGCGGTATTGCTGTCGGCCCAATGTACGGACGCAACAGTAAATAAAGTGACAGTGGACCTGTTTCAGAAGTATCAATCCCCGCTGGACTACGTTTCCGTTCCTTTGGAGGAGCTGGAGAATGACATCCGGCGCATCGGATTGTTCCGTAACAAAGCCAAGCATATTCAGAACCTCTGCTCGATTCTGATCGAGCAGTACGGCGGAGAAGTGCCCCAGGCTCATGACCAGCTGGTTACCTTACCCGGTGTCGGACGGAAGACAGCCAATGTTGTAGTTTCCAATGCTTTTGGAGTACCGGCTATCGCGGTAGATACCCATGTGGAGCGTGTAGCCAAGCGGCTGGCGCTTGCGGGCTGGGATGATTCCGTGCTGGAAGTGGAGAAGAAGCTGATGAAGGCGGTGCCCCGTGAGGAGTGGACGCTCACGCATCACCGGCTGATTTTTTTCGGACGCTATCACTGCAAAGCACAGAACCCGGCATGTCAGGTGTGTCCACTGCTCGACGTATGCCGGGAGGGCAAAAAACGTATGAAAACCGCAGCAATCAGGAAAACTAAGACTGAAGCGGGAGCAACAAAGAAGTTAGAGATGAAGAAGAGGATGGGATAGAGATGAAGTGCATTTCCGTGTATACTGATAATTTTGAGACATTTTCCGATATTTTCGACCGTGTAGTAGAAAGTCCGCTTGAAGAAAATGAAGAGCAGGAAGTGGAAGGCATCACGATCAGCCACTCCGGCGATGTGCCTGAACACTATCTGGAGCGTATGTCCCAGAAGCCAGAGGTTGTCGTTATGAAGGACAAGTCCCGCGGCCTGACTATTCTTCAGCACGGTAAAGTATTCGAAATTCTGCTTCCGGTTCTGGAAACAGCTTAATATTAATGTACAGGAAGAGCCGGCCCGCAGGGGCCGGTTTTTTTATATATCTGCTAACCAGAAAGTGAGGCTGTATATATGGAAGATGAATCAGTGAGATCATTAAATACAGATCAAGTGGAATCTTTGAAGTCGCTGCAATCCACGATTCGAAAGCTGGAAAGCGCCTTATCCCAGATGACTCAAAGCGGAGCAAATACTACTCTGGTTAAGAAACGGCTCCATGCAGTCTGCACCGGCTTGGCTGTGCTGGAACACGTCTGGGGGCAGAAGGGAAATTTTCACCCCTATACTCCTGAAGATTTAACAGAAGCCCGTACCGTTCTTATCGGATTAACAACATCTGTTGAAAACAGTTACGTAAAGTCAAAAGCGGGAAGTCCGCAAAGAACGCTGCTGGAAAGAAGATTACTGGCGCTGAAGCTGGCTGTTCAAGCGATGGAGGAGCTCTTGGCTGATTAGATCGGATTAGTTAAAGGCGTTAAGGCGGTTAGGAGACTTAACTGCAGTTTGTACAACTAAAGCTTGCGGCTGGAGGTACTTTTTCAATATAAGTGTACTTTGTGCAGCTATAATCGGCTGAAAAGGCTAAAACACACTTTTCGTGATCATATAAGTGTACAGGATACAGCTATTCGTTATTTTTGAACAAAAACAGATGGTTTAGTTGTACAGAGTGCAGTTATATGGATTGAACTGCAAACCGTAAACCGCAAACCGCAAACCGCAAACCGAAAACTGCAAACCGCAAACCCATTGGGTAATAGCAATAAATACCACCTGAAGTGATTGTACTTTGTGCATTAGATGAGGTTAGAGCACCTACAGAATACAACAGAGTGTATCGATGATACATACATCCTAAATGTGAATAAGATCCCCCAGAATCAGACTCGCACTAACATTCTGTGTAACTTCCTCAATTCCGCCTCTACGGCCAATGCCAAACCTTTTGCAAGTACAGATCCCGTTTGTTTACCTGTAGTTTTGTAGGGGATTATAGCTGTTTTTGTAAAACGTAATGATTTGATTTGTGACAAACAGGTGATAAAATGTAGGTAATCTGCGGACTGTTAAATTTGAAATAAAATGTTTTGAAATATCCGACACGATTACAGGTAATTGAAAGCGGTTATTTACAGTTAATGGACATATGAATATTGAAGTACATAGTTATATAGTTGAGAATTTTTAAGGAAACGCGGAGGTGGGCCATTGTGCAGGCAGAACAGACGAAGCTGGAACAGCAGCAGGTAAAGGATTCAGCGTTATCCTCTTTTAAAGGGCTGATGGATCAGTGGGATGAAGCTGAAACGGCCAGAGTTATTACGGATTTGCAGAGTAAAGAGCAGAAGGATGAACTGACGCTGGCTTTTTGCGGACATTTCTCTGCAGGGAAGTCAAGCATGATCAATAAGCTCTGCGGCAGCAATGTGCTGCCCTCAGGCCCGGTGCCGACCAGTGCAAACGTTGTGTCGATCCGCTGCGGGGAGCCGCGTGTAACGCTGTATCCGGTGCCGGCGCAGAAGAATGTACCAGTAATCCCTTGGGAAACTACGCCGGACCAGCTGCAGGAATATTGCCGCAACGGCGGTGAATATACGGCTATTGAGGTGTGGGAACAGGTACCGCTCCTCGGCGGGCATGGTGTGCTGATGGATACGCCTGGAGTTGATTCCACTGATGACGGCCATCAGGCGGCGACCCGCTCGGCGCTGCATCTGGCTGATGTGGTGTTCTATGTGATGGATTACAATCATGTGCAGTCCGAAAATAACCTGGCTTTTGCCAAAAATCTCAGTGACTGGGGAAAACCGCTGTATCTTATTGTCAACCAGATCGACAAGCACCGCCAGCGCGAAATTCCGATTACCGAGTACCGGCAGCAATTGGAAAGCGCTTTCGAGTCCTGGGGCATTCAGGCGGCCGGGCTTTTATTCACCTCTTTGAAGGTGGAGGAGCACCCGCTGAATCAATGGAATGAACTGCTGCAGCTGATTGCTGCTCTGCTGGACCGGCGTGAGGAGCTGCTGCAATACAGCCTGTCCCGGTCAGCCCATCATATTGCTGATACCCTGGTAACTGCATATGCGGAAGAACAGAGTGAGCAGCGGGAACAGCTGAAGGAGGAAACGGAAGGAGCGAGCGTTGCGGCAATTCAGCAGGAATTAGCGGCAAGCGCCGGGGAAGCAGATAAGCTGGAGAGACTGGAGGAGGAAGCGCGGCATACTCTGCGCAGCACGCTTGATACGCTGCTGGGAAACAGCAATCTGATGCCTGCGGATGTCAGGGAGGCGGCTGGTGCTTACGTGGAGAGTCTGTCGCCCGGATTCCGGCGCGGGCTTTTGTTCACTGCTGCCAAGCGGGAAAAGGAGCAGGAGAAACGGCTTGCCGCCTGGCATAGCCTGCAGAGCCGGGAAATTTCCGGCCAGCTGGACTGGCACCTTCTGCAGGCGGTGCGTGAATGGGCCGAAGGCCTGGGAGTGTGGGAGGACGGGGCGGAGGCCCGGCTGAAGGAGAGCTTCCCGGCGGTGAGCCGCGAGTGGCTCGCGGGTCAGGTGAAGCCGGGAACGTCCGGCAGCGGCGAGGCGCTGCTTAACTTCTGCCGCACGCTGGCGGCAGAAGTCAAAGCGCAGTACCGCCGCGCTGCGCTCTCCGGCGGCGATGAGCTGCTGGCGCAGCTGCCGCCGCTCATCGGGGAGCGGCGCACCGCCCTCGCGCGCCGCGAAGCCGCCCTGCTGCGCAAGGCGGATGCCGCCGCTGCGCTTGCGGCACTTGACCGCGCGGCGGACGCCCGCGCGCAAGCCTTGCGGCGCTGCTGCCGCAGCGCCGCGCCCTCACCCCCGGTGCCCTGCCGGGGGTAAGGGCAAGCACGCACGCGGCCGCGCCAGAGGCTGCGCCGCGTGCAGCCCAGCCGCGGCACAGCGCCGCGGCTGGCCCTTCCGCCGCCCCGGACTGGGCGGCGGCGGGGTCGCCGGCGGGCGGGCGCCGCCGGCTGGGCAAGGCCGCAGCGGTGCTGGACGCTGCGGCGGAGCTGCTGCGCTGCGAGCCGGCGATGGCCTCGGCGGCGCGCAGCCTGGCGGCACGGGCCCAGACCCTGGCCGCCGGCCGCTTTACACTGGCGCTGTTCGGGGCGTTCAGCGCCGGCAAGTCCTCCTTCGCCAACGCATTGCTGGGCGAGGACGTGCTGCCGGTGTCTCCGCATCCCGCCACAGCCGCCGTCGGGCGCATTCTGGCGCCGGAGGGAGCGTACCTGCACGGGGATGCACTCATAACAATGAAGTCCCAGCAGGAATTCTGGGACGATATTGTCCATTCCTTTAGTGTGCTTCAGCTGCCGGCGCCGCAGCAGCAGACCTGGATATCGGTTGCAGCTAATCTGCAGGCCGGCGGCCTGCATCCGTCGGCGCTGCCGCATATCGGATTCCTGCGGGCTGCAGCGGCTGGCTGGCCGAAGGCGGAAGGACGGCTCGGCACGGTCCGGACGGTGGATCTGCAGGAATACCGCAGTCTGGTTGCAGATGAGACACAGGCCTGCTTTATCCAGGGGACGGACCTGTATTACGACTGCCCGCTTACCGCCAGCGGTATCATACTGGTGGATACGCCGGGAGCGGATTCCCTGCATGCCCGTCATACCGGCGTAACCTTCGGGTATATGAAGGATGCCGATGCCATCTGCTTCGTGACCTATTACAATCATGCCTTCTCCAAGGCAGACCGCGGCTTGCTGGCCCAGCTCGGCAGAATTAAAGACAGCTTTGCCCTGGATAAAATGTTCTTTATCATCAATGCCTCCGATCTGGCAAGCAGCGAAGAAGAGCTGGAGGAGGTAAAAGCACATGTAGCCGGCAACCTGCGCACAGGCGGCCTGACCTCACCGCGGATTTATGCTTTATCCAGCCTGCTGGCCCTGGAAGGCAAGACAGGGATGGACCGGGAACGGTACGAAGCGTCCCGCTTCCGCACCTTTGAAGACGCGCTGGCCCGGTTCGCCGGCGGGGAGCTGCCGCAGCTGTCGCTGAATGCGGCCCGGGGCAGCATCGCCTCGGTCCGGCTGCGGGCAGAGGAGTGGCGGGAGCTGGCGGCTGCTGAGGCAGGCAGGAGGGAAACGGGGCTGCAGGAGCTGCAGGCCCGTAAAGAAGCAGCTGCCAGGCGGCTTGCCCTGCTGGCGGCCGAAGAACGGCCGGCCCGTGATCTGCAGCGTGAAGGCGCGGAGCTGATTTACCATGTCGGACAGCGGATTAGCTTCGCGCTTGGCCGTTTTTTTCAGGAATCCTTTCATCCTTCCCTGCTGCGTGAGGATGCCCGCAATTTGAAGGAGATCTTTACCGCCTGCGGCCGGGAGCTGGAACGTACACTGCAGCGGGAGCTGGAACAGGAACTATGGGCCACAACGCTACGGCTGGAGGCGGCCGGGAAGCGGCTTGCCGGTCAGGCGGCCCTGGCAGCGGCGGAAGAGCTGTCTTTATCCGGCGGGGAGCTTGAGCTGCTGGAGAACGGGCAGGAGCGCTGGACTGCGCCGGAGAAGCTGGAGGCACACCTGAATCCGCTTGACTGGCCTGCCTACTGGAGCCGGTTCAAATCGCCGCGCCATTTCTTTGAAGGGCCGGGCCGTTCAGAGCTGCGCGCTGAAGCAGAGCCGCTGCTTAAGGAAGCTCTCACCAGGGCGGCGGAAGCGGAGCAGGAGCTGCTGCTAGATTTTTATACTGTCGCCCTGAACACAGCATTAGCAATGGCTGCAGGCAGGCTGCATGAAGCGATGCAGGAACGGGAGGAAGCGATGTCAGAGCTGCTGAAAGGGGGTGATTCAGCGGAGCACTGGAATGAAATTGCGTCACAGCTGCACCTCCTGGAACAGTCCTTCGGGGAGCTTTTGAAAAATGATCTGTGAAGTTTGTAGGAAAATGTCGAAGAACACTTGCAAATTAACCGCTGATGGAAGAAAATAAAGGAGCCTGGAAATTTACAATGAAACTGCTGTCCGTTTACAGAAACCTTGAAAATCAGCAGTTAAATTTGCGAAAGAGGTTGGAATCGACAATGTGGGGAGCTCCTTTTTCAGCCCAAAACCGTAAGCTGCTGCTCCTGGGCAGCGGAGAATTGGGTAAGGAAGTCATTATCGAAGCTCAGCGCCTTGGCGTAGAGACCGTAGCAGTAGACCGTTATCCGAATGCCCCTGCGATGGGCGTTGCTCACCGATCCTATGTCATTGACATGCTCGACGCAGAGGCACTCAAAGCATTGATCCGTGCAGAGAAGCCAGATCTTATTGTGCCTGAGATTGAAGCCATTGCGACACATGCGCTGCTGGAGCTGGAGGAGGAAGGCTATAATGTCATTCCTACCGCCCGTGCAGCCCGGCTGACAATGGACCGTGAAGGTATCCGCCGGCTGGCAGCCGAAGAGCTTGGCCTGCCGACTGCGCCGTACCGGTTCGCCGACAGCCTGGAAGAGCTGCGTGCAGCACTGGAAGAGCTGGGTACCCCTTGCGTCATTAAGCCGATTATGAGCTCTTCCGGCAAAGGCCAGAGCATCTGCAGACAGCCTGAAGATGCTGAAGCCAGCTGGAACATCGCACTTGAAGGCGCGCGCGCCAAAGGGACACGCGTTATTGTCGAAGGGTTTGTTACCTTTGAGAGTGAGATTACGCTGCTCACTGTCCGGACGGTAAGCGGCACGGTATTCTGTCCGCCTATCGGCCACATCCAGAAGGATGGGGATTATGTTGAATCGTGGCAGCCGCATCAGATGAGCGCTGAGCAGCTGGCCGAATCACAGTCCATTGCCAGAGCCGTTACCGATCAGCTTGGCGGACTTGGTATTTTTGGAGTGGAGCTGTTTCTTACGGATCAGGGTGTGTTGTTCAGCGAAGTATCGCCGAGACCTCATGATACCGGCATGGTTACAATGATTACACAGGATTTATCGGAATTTGCTCTGCATGTCAGAGCCATTCTTGGATTTCCGCTGGACCCGGTAACGTTAGTTACACCGGGGGCATCGGCTACCCTGAAGGCGGAGACTGAAGGACAAGCCTTCACCATCTCCGGTATCGGTGAGGCGCTGGCACTGCCGCGCACACAGGTAAGGGTATTCGGCAAGCCTGAAATCCGCCCTGGACGGCGGATGGCAGTAGCCTTAAGTGCGGCGGAAGATGTGAATATCGCGCGGACAGCAGCCAAAAAGGCAGCGTCTATGCTAAAAGTGGAGGTATATGAGGATGAACAGTAGTACTCAGGAGCAAGTACTGCAAATTCGCAAATGGGGTACAAGTGACCTGGAGAGAGTTACAGCCCTTTTGCGTGAATTCGGCTATCCGACAACGCTTAGCGTGATGAAAGAGAGAATGGAAGGCATGGAGCATGATCCGTTCCATTGCACAATGGTTGCTGAGCTGGATAATGAAGTTGTGGGAATGATTGATCTTCATCAGGTGAAATCCTATTACAAGCAGGCAGACTGCATTACGGAAATTACCGCGCTGATCGTATCAGAGGAGCTCAGAGGACACGGCCTTGGCAAAAGACTGGTTGCTGCCGCAGAAGACTGGGCCCGCCAAAAAGGCTGCTGCCAGCTGTTTCTCAGAAGCGGCAACCGCGTAGAGCGCGCGCCGGCGCATGCTTTTTACCGTCATATCGGATTCGAGAAAAGCGCAGGCTACCGTTTCAGCAAAGCCCTGCTGTAAATCTTATACATGCAATCATCCCCATCCCGGAGCTATCGGGATGGTTTTTTTTTGCACAGACTTACTAAGTTATGTATAGATGTAATTCACCCGTTCTCCCAGCAGTTTCTTCACGTATCCCCGTTTCTGCGAAAATTCTTCATGTTGACCCTTGCCAAACCGGCAGACTAATATTATAGTGAAATGCCTGCTATATTCGCAGACTTATTTGTTTTAAACAGAAACAGCAGGGAGTGAATCAGCCGGCGTTCTTTTACCGTAAGAGAGATCCGTCTAAGCCCTCACTCTTTATGCTTTTTTTTATTAGAACAACATTTTTAATTCAAAGAGGGATGATGCATGTATAAACTGATTCTTGCCGAAGATGAAGAGGATGTACGGGAAGGGATAATTGCCCAGATCGATTGGGAGAAATACGGCTTTGAACTGGTTGAACAGGCAGAGAACGGCCGGGAAGCAGCCGAAGTGGTGGACCGTCTGCTGCCGGACGTAGTGGTCACGGATATCCAGATGCCGTTCATGAATGGCCTGCAGCTGGCCGAGTGGATTCGCAGCCGTCATCCCAATACGAAGATTATTATTCTTACCGGCTTTGATGAGTTTGAATATGCCCAGAAGGCAATCAAGCTGCAGATTGATGAGTATATTTTGAAACCGTTCTCATCGCAGGAGCTGATTGATGTGCTTCTGAAGGTAAGGGCAGTCATTGAAGCGGAAATCGCCGAGAAGGAGAATGTATATGTGCTGAGTGAGCATTACCGCAAAAGCCTCCCCGTGCTCCGGGAGCAGTTCCTCTCCTCACTGGTGTCCCGGCGGCTGCCGCTGAAGGAAATCAGCGACAAAAGCTCAGAATACAGCATTGACCTTAACGGCAGGCAATTCCAGGCTTCCGTTATTAGCATTGATTATATCCATACCGGAGAGAATCAGGGGGCAGGCAGCCGGCATGTATCCTTACGCGATACCGGAGATCACAATCTGCAGCTGTTTGCCATCCTGAATATTGCCGAGGAAATATGCCAGAAGCACGGCTTCGGCAGGGTGTTCATTCACCGGGATGATGTCGTGCTGCTGTCAGCCAGTCAAGCGGCGGATGAAGCGGAGATTACCGGCAGCACGCTAACGGTTCTAGAAGAGATCCGCCAGAACGTGCAGCGCTTTCTCAAGCTGACGGTGACAGCAGGGGCAGGTACGGTCTGCCAGTCGGCCGGCATGCTGTTCAATTCTTTTGCTGATGCGATGCAGGCGCTGGATTACCGGCTGATTCTCGGCAACAACAGAGTGATCTGGATTGAGGATGTCGAGTCGAGATCCAATCAGCTGCTGGCTTTTGACGAGCTGACCCAGCAATCCCTGATCCGTACGATTAAGCTGGGCACAGTGCAGGAGCTGAAAGAGGTTGTGGACGAGCTGTTCGGCGGCCTGGATACCGCGCAGGTTTCTACACAGGATTATCAGATTTTTCTGCTGGAGATTATCACGTCCATCCTGCGTGTAGCCAAAGAGTCGGGAACAGAAGCAGCAGACTTCATCGGTGCAGGCATTTCTACGCTGTCCGAAATCAATAAGTTCAATAATATGGGCGAAGCGAAGCAGTGGATTATCAATACCTGCACCCGGCTGATGGACTCTATCGCCTCTGAACGGCAGTCCAGCTACAAGCAGCTGATCGATCAGGCCAAGGATTTTATCCGCAGTCATTATGAGGAATCTGACATCTCTATCGGCCGGGTCTGCCAGCACCTGCATATCAGCACCGGATATTTCAGCAGTATTTTTAAAAAAGAAATGAAAATGACCTTTGTCAGCTATCTGCTGCAGATCCGTCTGGAGGCTGCCAAGGAGCTTCTCCGTTCTACTGAGCTGAAGGCATTTGAAATCGCGGAAAAGATCGGCTTCTCGGACCCGAATTATTTCAGCTTCTGCTTCCGCAAAAAATACGGGCAGTCGCCCAAAGAGTACAAGAACAGCTCCCGGGGAGGATAATTCATGAACAAAAGCAAGGCGGATCTCTTCCCGCTGCGTCCGCAGTCCGGCCAGCGCGGCCGGATGCGGCTCTCTGCCAAGCTGCGGAGCATCCAGCTGATCATAACCCTCTCTTTTACGGCAGTGGCTGTGCTGGTAGCGGTCATTGTCGCTTTTATGCTGTACAACAAATTTGCCAAGACTGCGGAGGAGAACGCCAACCTGAACATGCAGCAGATCATCGAACAGGTAAACTACAACCTGGAGCTGTACGTGAAGGGGATGAGCAACATTTTTGATACGGCGGAGAAGCAGATTACGACGAGCGCTGCCATCGATTCGCCGCTGCTCTATGAACGGATGGATACGCTGATGAGCAGCCGCGAGGATCTGGTTTCGGTGGCTGTTTTTACCCCTCAGGGGCAGTATGTTCTCGGCACACCGGGCCAGAGTATGCGGCTGAACACGCAGCTGCAGAGTCAGAGCTGGTTCACCAGCGCCCAGAAAACGCCGGACATTTCCTATTCCGCACCGCATATCCAGAACCTGTTCAAGGGAAAATATACCTGGGTCGTGTCGATCAGCAAAAGGATTGAGTACAAGCAGGACGGGGAACTGAAGTCAGGCATTCTGCTGATAGATTTTAACTTCCGGACGATTGACCAGCTCAGCCGCCAGGTTAAGCTCGGCAAGCGGGGATACGCCTATATTCTCGATCCGCTCGGCAACATCGTTTATCATCCGCAGCAGCAGCTGATCTATGCCGGCCTGAAGTATGAGAATGTAGAGCCGGTTCTTGAGTATGCTTACCGGAGCTATCTCGATGAATCGACCGGGGAGAAGCGTTTTATCACCGTTCGTACGGTGGAAGAGACCGGCTGGAAAATCGTCGGCGTCGCCTATTACGATGAGATTGTAACAACCAAACGTGACCTGAACCAGTTTCTGATCTGGTTTCTGGCTGTGGTTATCCTTTGCGTAATTGCGGTATCCGTCTTCCTCTCCTGGCTGATTGCCAGCCCCATCCGCAAGCTGGAGCGGACAGTCAAGCAGGTGGGTGACGGGGATCTTAATACGCCGATCAATGTGAGCGGTGCTTATGAGGTGGAGCAGCTGTCCAGGCGTTTTAACCTGATGCTGCAGCGGATCCGCCAGCTGATGGACCAGATCATCTATGAGCAGGAGACGAAGCGCAAGGGTGAGCTGGAGGTGCTACAGTCGCAGATTAACCCGCATTTTCTGTACAATACGCTGAACTCTGTCGTCAGGCTGGCCGAACGCGGCAAAAATGATGAGGTCATCACAATGATCCAGTCGCTCTCGAAATTTTTCCGGATCAGTCTCAGCAAAGGAAATAACATTATTACCGTACAGGAGGAGCTGGATCATATCCGCCATTATCTGGTGATTCAGAGCTTCCGTTTCAAAAATAAATTCCGCTTCGAGATCAAAGCGCAGGATGAGGTGCTGCCGCTTCAGACGATTAAGCTGATTTTGCAGCCGATTGTGGAGAACGCGCTTTACCATGGCATTGAAATGTCGCCGGATGAAGGCATGGTGCTGATTACCGCAGAGCTGGCGGATGATCTGATTGTCATTAAAATCAGCGATAACGGGATCGGCATGTCCCGGGAGACGCTGAATACGATTCTGAGCGGCGGCGGAAAAAGCGGCAGCGGCTCCGGTGTCGGAGTACGCAATGTGAACGAGCGGATCGGGCTCTATTACGGCCGTGAATTCGGGCTAACCTTTGAAAGTGAGCTGGAAGAGGGGACTGAGGTCACGATTATTTTTCCGGCGGTAAGCAGCAGGACGGACGAAGAGAGTACGGGAGGAGAGGAGCCGTTATGAAAATAATACGTTTGTTGCTGACACTGCTGATGTGCGGACTGGTCTGGCTGACGGTTACCTCCTGCTTCAACACGTCGCCTGTCTATATCAACACCAAGAACACACGTAACATTCATATGATCGTCAAAATGAACAAAGGTGACTATTGGAATACGGTCAAGCTTGGAGCGGAAGCGGCTGCCAAAGAGTTCAATGTCAATCTTACCTTCAAGGCTCCGGATTCCGAGAGCATGATTGATGAGCAGGTGGCCATGGTGCAGGATTCGGTCAGCCAGCACGCGGATGCTATTATTTTGGCGGCCAGCAGCTATATGGGGTTAGCCCAGGTTGTCGATCAGGCGGCTTACTCCAAAATCCCGGTCATTTCGGTCGATGCCGAGGTCGGCTCTGCAAAGGTACGGGCGTATGTCGGCTCCAACGGCTATGAGGCCGGGCAGAAATCTGCCGAACGCCTGATTACGCTGCTTAACGGCACGGGGGAGATCGGCATTCTTAATTTTACGAGCGCATCTTTAAATGAACAGCAGGAGATCGGCTCGATTGATTATGGTGCCCGGGATGCGGATGAGCGGGAGAAGGGGTTCCTGAACTATGCTGCCCGTTACCCTAACATTGATGTGGTGCAGATATCCTACACCTCCTCGAACACTACGGAAGCCGAGGCCTTGACCCGGCAAATGCTGAAGAACCATCCGGCACTGCGGGGAATCGCTACGCTGAACGAGACAGCCTCACAGGGAGCGGGCAAGGTTATTCAAAGTGAGGGACTCGACAATATTATCAAAATGGTCGCCTTTGACAGCTCTCCGTCCATGCTGGAGCTGCTGCAGAACGGCACCGTTCAGGCTACGGTTATCCAGAATCCGTTCAGCAACGGCTATCTGGCGGTGAAATATGCGGTGGAAGCGGTAGAGGGAATGGTTGTGCCGGAGCGCGTGGATACAGGTACGAAGCTGATTGATCTGGACAATATGCTGTATCCCGAGAACCAGAAGCTGCTGTTTCCGTTTGTAAAATAAGATTTTTATTATATTAGAATTTTCATAAAAGACAGTAGGATTTTATATTCGCAACCGTTTTCATGTGGGGCATAATAAGGATGTGCCTGAGACACGGACACACTAATAATAAAGAAACATCACCAGGAGGTCATTAAATTATGAAAAAACTCACTTCCGTATTACTGGCTAGTGCATTACTGGGTGCAGCTCTGGCAGGCTGCGGCGGCAATAACGACAACTCTGCTAATACAGCTGCAACAAATGCTCCTGCCGGCAATGCGGCAGCGGACACAGCGAATACCAGCAGCGGTGAAACGCCAAAGGTTGGGGTAGCGATTTACAAATTTGATGATACTTTCATGACTGGCGTGCGTAACGCGATTGACGCAGCTGCCAAAGGCATCGCGACTGTAGATATTGTAGACAGCCAAAACTCGCAGCCGACACAGAATGATAAGGTTGACCTGTTTGTTACCAAAAAATATGACGGCATGCTGATCAACCCGGTTGACCGTACCGCTGCAGGCGTTATCATCGACAAAGCAAAGGCTGCTGACATTCCGGTAGTATTCCTAAACCGCGAACCGCTGCCTGAAGATATGAAGAAATGGGATAAAGTCTATTATGTAGGCGCAAAAGCAGAAGAGTCCGGCACGATGTCCGGCCAGCTGATTGTTGACTACTGGAAAGCTCACCCTGAAGCTGACAAAAACGGTGACGGCGTGCTCCAGTACGTAATGCTCAAAGGCGAACCGGGACACCAGGATGCCGAGCTGCGCACGACTTACTCCATCCAGGCTATCGAAGATGCCGGCATCAAGGTTGAAAAGCTGGCTGAAGATACTGCAATGTGGGACCGCGTTAAAGGCCAGGAAAAAATGGCTGCCTTCCTTGGTTCCCACGGCGACAAGATCGAAGCTGTTCTGGCTAACAATGATGACATGGCACTGGGCGCAATTGAAGCTCTGAAAGCGCAAGGCTACTTCACTGGCGACAAATACATGCCGGTAGTAGGTGTTGACGCTACTGCACCAGCTGTTCAGGCCCTGCAGGACGGCACCATGCTCGGAACAGTGCTGAACGATGCGAACAACCAGGGTAAAGCGGCAATCACTGTTGCAGCACTGCTGGCTAAAGGCGAAACTCCAACGAAAGACAACGTAGGCTTCGATATCACTGACAACCAATACGTATGGATCTCCTACAAAAAGATCACTAAAGACAACGTAGCTGACGCGCAATAATAGCTTCTGGTAACAGATCTAATAGATAAAAATGATAACCGGGGAGCGGGTCCATCCGCTCTCCGGACTTCCTTAAGGGTAGGGAACAGGATAGAACCGCTGTGCCTCTCATGGAAAAAGAAAAAAGCGTAGGGGGCGTAACAACATGGCTAATGCTGAGTTTTTGCTGGAAATGAACAATATTACAAAAGAATTCCCCGGCGTTAAGGCGCTGGATGGAGTCAGCCTCAAGGTTAGACCGGGTTCGGTACATGCACTCATGGGCGAAAACGGGGCCGGAAAATCAACATTGATGAAATGTCTCTTTGGCATTTATTCACCGGACGCCGGTGAGATCTTTCTGGATGGCGAAAAAGCCAATATTACCAACTCCAACGATGCCCTCGGGCACGGCATTTCGATGATTCACCAGGAGCTGCATCCGGTACCTTTCCGGAGCGTGATGGAGAACATCTGGCTGGGACGTTTTCCGACTAAGGGCTTCGGGCCGATCCAGTTCATTGACCACAAAAAAATGTATGCGGATACGGCAAGCCTGTTCAAGGACCTGGATATTGATCTGAGTCCCGAAACCTTGGTGGGCAAGCTGTCTGTATCGAAAATCCAATCCATTGAAATCGCGAAGGCCGTTTCTTTTCATTCCCGCGTTATTGTAATGGATGAGCCGACCTCTTCCCTGACAAGCGTGGAAGTTGAGCATTTGTTCCGGATTATCCGGGACCTGCAAAAAAGAGGCGTAGCTATTATCTATATATCTCACAAGATGGAAGAGATTCTGGAAATCTCTGATGAAGTAACCATTATGCGTGACGGTAAAAAAATCGGCACCTGGCCGTCAGCCGAGCTGACAACGGACCTGATTATCTCCCGAATGGTCGGCCGTGACCTGACGAACCGCTTCCCGGAACGCAGCAATGTTCCCGGCGAAGTCTATCTGAAGGTAGAAGGCCTGACCTCTCCGGAACCAAGATCGTTTAAGGATGTCTCGTTCAATCTTAGACGGGGCGAAATTCTCGGGGTAGGCGGACTCGTGGGTGCACAGCGGACCGAGGTCATTGAAGCCCTGTTCGGACTGCGGGCGATTCAGTCCGGCAGTATCTCCATCGACGGTAAAAAGGTTAACATCAATTCACCGCAGGATGCCAAAAAGCACGGGCTGGCGCTGCTGACGGAAGAGCGCCGTGTGACCGGTATTTTCCCGGTGCTGTCTGTTCATGAAAACGGGGCGATTGCCAACCTCGACCGCTACCGTAAACCCTACCTGCTGCTTGACGGCAAGAAGAAAAAGGTTGAGGTCGACCGGATGATCGAGAAGCTCCGCACCAAGACACCGACCACCAAGGTACAGATTATGAACCTCTCCGGCGGTAACCAGCAAAAGGTGCTGCTGGCCAGATGGCTGCTGACCGAGCCTGAAGTTCTGCTGCTCGATGAGCCGACCCGCGGAATTGACGTCGGTGCCAAATTTGAGATTTATTCCATCATTGCCGACCTGGCGAAGCAGGGCAAGAGCATCATCATGATCTCATCCGAGATGCCGGAGCTGCTGGGGATGTCTGACCGTGTAATGGTGATGTCTGAAGGAAAGCTTACAGGAATATTAGAAGGCGACCAGGCTACGGAAACCGAAGTTATGCGTCTCGCCGCACAGCATTAGGATAGGAGCAGCCAGAACAGCGAAGTCAGATGTGCTTCCGGTACAGCTGGTTCAGCTCACATTAGAATCGTAAAACTTCGCGTAACACTTAAGGAGGAACACTACTCATGGATGTAAAAAAAGCACAATCCTTTATAACCCAGAATGCGATCTATATCGTACTTGTTATTCTTATAATGGGAATTATCGTATACGAACCAAGCTTTATGTCGATTAACACTTTGCGTGACGTATTGATCCAGTCTTCAACCCGTGTCATTATCGCCCTCGGGGTGGCCTTCATCCTGATTACAGCAGGTACCGACTTATCGGCAGGACGCGTAGTCGGCTTCACCGCTGTTATCTCGGCATCGATGCTGCAAATCCCGGATTATTCCCGTCGTTTCTTCCCGGATCTGCCGCAGGTGCATGTATTGCTTCCAATCGTAATTGCCATCATTGCAGGTCTCCTCTGCGGCTTAATTAACGGGATCATCGTTTCCAAGCTCAATGTGCCACCGTTCATTGCCACTCTCGGTACGATGCTCATCGTCTACGGTCTGAACTCCCTGTACTTCGATATGGACCCGAACCAGTCCCAGCCAATCGGCGGTCTGCGTCCTGACTTCACCAAGATCGGCTCCGGCTTCATCGGCAGCGGCCAGTATTCGATACCTTATATCGTCATAATAGCGATAGTCGTCGCGGCCATTGTCTGGGTGCTGTTCAACAAAACCAAGCTCGGCAAAAACATGTACGCCATCGGCGGCAACATGCAGGCTGCCAAGGTATCCGGTATCAACGTATCCAAGAACCTGATCTACATCTACGCGATTGCTGGTGCCCTCTACGGTCTGGCTGGTGTACTTGAAGCAGCAAGAACAGGCGGCGCTACGAACAACTATGGTAACATGTACGAGCTTGATGCCATCGCAGCCTGCGTAGTCGGCGGCGTATCTACTACAGGCGGTATCGGTACTGTTCCGGGTGTACTCGTCGGGGTTATCATCTTCACCCTCATTAACTACGGTCTGACCTTTATCGGCATTAGCCCTTATTATCAATTGATCATTAAAGGCTTAATTATCATCGCTGCGGTATCGTTTGATATGCGGAAGTACTCGTCGAAGAAGTAGGCTTGGGAGTCTCGGTGTCTGGGCGTCACTCCCGTCACCCCGCCAAGGTGGGGAGAGCAGCAAAAAACGTTTGCTAGCAGTACATAGCAAACGTTTTTTGCTGTTTCGATTGCTGCGATCCGTAACAATACAAGCGGCACTAAACCATAGGGATAATTTAAGTGCTTTTAAAGATTTTTAATGATAATGATTAATATTTAAATTAATGCACCAGTTGTACTGCAAAGTCAAATAGGCCCTTATCATGGATTCATCTTCAAATAAAAGATGGTCGATTTCTCCTTGGTTTAATTGCTCTTTAAGCTCCGGTAGAGTGACTCCGCGGAATTGTTTCTGTTCCTCTTTGCCCGCTCGTGCCAGCGTGTAAGTAGCTTTCGTGTAGAAGAAATTGCATTTCATTAACGGTAGATTAAATCTCCGATTTAATGAAAATGCAGTTTTTTGCGTTTTTAGCTATAACACAGAGCTAATTGTTTATCGTTAGGCGAATTACAAGTATGAATGAGGTCCATCCCAGCGATGGGCTTTTTTTGTATTTTAAATGGTTTAATAAACAAAAAAATGAAAATATGATATTTATAACATTATAACCTCGATAAATAAACTAATATTAATTATAACTTATGGGAAAAAATCTCATAAATAATTTATTATTACATCTTCAGATTCCCAGGGTTAAGCATAGAAAGGGAGGTGGAATTATGAAAAAACCGGTAATTATTCATCCTTCGTCTGTAAAACCTAACCTGGATCCATTGACAACCAACCGTCCTTGTTAAGGATACCAAACCGGGGATATCTGTGAACCAATAAGGTTCATGGATGTCCCTTCTAATTTACATTGGAGGCTAAAATATGGAGACTCTTTTTAAACAGGCACCTAACTTGATTCGATATTCTATAACAGATGATTATTATTATATGTATAACGCTTTATATGGGAATGGAAGGATAGTCTCAAAGGAGTGTAATGATTTTTTTGATAGCCGCCAAACAGTTTCGAAAAATGAAATATTAAACTATTTCGGTGAGGAAATGTTTAATGAGCTGCTGCAATTGAACTACTTATATAAAATAGAGGAAGATGAACGGGCTTTATTAGAGTGGGAGCTGGATCAAAGACAGCAAGAATTACATACAGGAACATACTTTGACAGGGTACATCTTTCGACAACCAACAAATGTAATATGAGTTGCAGCTATTGTTTTTGCAGCACTTTCGATTATAATGATTCCGGTCAGCAGACAGACACAGACATGGTAAGATTTCCGCAGCAGGCAATGTCTTTCGAAGTTGCAAAAGAGGCCATTGAAAAATCAATTGAAACCATTCGCCAGAATGGGAAAAACAAACTGTCTGTTGAATTTTTCGGCGGGGAGCCTTTTTTGAACAGTAAACTTATAGAAGAAGTATTAACATATTTTGGTGACGGTATAAATAGAGGAGTCATTTTGGAATATGGAGTAACGACAAATGGTTCATATCTGCCTTCCAGCATTTTGGGACTGTTAGCTGAGCATAAGGTGCGTGTAGCAGTCAGCATTGATTATATTGATTATCTCACTGGTGAGTTTCGCGGAGAGGGCAACAATTTAATAAAATGGAGTACTCTGGATAAAAATATCGGCAAGCTTAGGGATTTTAATATTAATATTGAGCTGCAGTCGGTAATGTCCGAGGAAACCTGGGCTCATTTTAATTACGAACTCATAGATTACGCCAAAAAGATGGGAATTAAAAGCATTGAAATTATCATGTCCTTTGATTTTGAATTTTATAGAAAATTCGGTTCTATAGAGATTGCTGAACGGATTTTGGCTGCGTATGATTATGCCAAGGCTCAAGGAGTCTTGTTATCGGGTTATTGGTATCAGTCTTTCTGGGGGATTGTTCATCCGGATGAATGGATGGAAAGAAGAGCCTGGAAAACCTGTCCGACCATTGGCCGGCTAATCAGTATCGAGCCTGATGGTAATGCATATGCCTGTAAAACGACTTCCAAAAAGTTAGGGAATACAGATTCGTTTCAGGATATTTTTTCCAGTGAGGCTTATCGTTACTATGGTATGAGAGCGTACTCTAATTCCACTGGCTGTATCAATTGTGAGCTGGAAGGATTCTGTTCAGGCAATTGTACAGGAGCTGTTGAAAATGAATTTGACGACATCTATAACTACGATGAAGCATACTGTAAAACAATAAAGCACATTGTCAGAGGTCTGCTCGAACGTTATTTTGAGGAGATCAGCGTGCAATTGCCTGAGGCTGAAAACAGGACAGATTACATAACAACCTAAAAACATACATCCAGGCTCCATCTTTACCGGATGGGGCTTTGCTTGATTATGCTAACCAATTCCGTTATATATTGAAGGGATGAATAGATTGACTAATTTGGATCATAGCTGCTCCCTGGAGGAGAAATCAAATCCTATTCAAAAAATATTTTTCAATTGGACACGTCCTTTTATAAAAAAGGCAATAAGTGAAAAGCAGCCGATGAGTGCTATACGTGAAGCGTGCTTGGTTATTCCCTCGACCTACGGGACAAGTAAGTTTAAAGAAGAATCCGGATTTGTCCGGAAACAAAAAAGTGTAAAGCCCTTGATAATTCATATCATACGACAGCTGAAGTTCTCCTTTCTGGCTTACGGGCTGCTTGCGCTACTTACGCTGGCTCTACAGTTCTCTGTTCCCTATTTTTTTCCCGGCATCCTTCGCTCGATTATTGACAATAGTTCGGAGGCGCACGGAAAAGCATGGGGAGGAATTATCCTGTTTGTGGTGCTTCAGATGTTGAAGGTAATCTCCAATTCTCAATTTTTGCATTTTCGCTGGAAGTTAATAACTTCAATCGAGTTTGGCTACCGGAATATTCTTTTTAATAATATCTTGCGGAAAAAGGATTCAGGCAGGCATTCAGGACAGCTGATTGATTTGTACGGAAATCAGATTAGCTGGTTTAGAGGTATAGTCTGGGTTATAGACGGCCTGAGTAATGCAATCGGGGTGTTATGCGGGGTCACTCTATTGGTTTGGTATTTGGGAGCGGGCGGATTCATGGGATGTATACTGCTATGCGCTGCTCCGATGTTTACCCGGCTGCTCGGCAAGCTGAATCAGGTGGATACGGAGTTAAGCCAAATAAATAGTAAAAGGCTTTATAATATCAATGATTTTCTCATTAAGTATAGAGAAGCCAAACAAATGAATTTTACAACTTACCTGATTTCCAGAATTAAGAAAGAGCGGTTGCGCCAATCGGAAATTCTACATAAAAAAAGTAAGCTGCAAATTATATTAACACTAATGAATTATTCTTTGATACCACTGATTGCCATGATCTGCATCAGTTTTTCCTCGTTAATTGGATATCCCCTCAGTATCGAGAAAACGATGGCATCCTTTATTGTATTTGGCCTGCTGGACCGTTGTATAAATGATTTTCTGGTTAGCCTTAATACAGCCAGACAAGGTCTTAAAGCAGCTTCGCTAGTACAGGAGTATACAAGTCTGGATGAACTGGGGGTGGAAGAAAGCGGTTATGTTACCGTAGAACCTGAAAGGGTCTTAATGGAGAAAGCGTCATTCCGTACTTTCACAGAGGGTAGCCGGATTTTACTTAATGACATAAGTTTAAATGTTACGCCAGGACAATTGGTTATTATAGTCGGAGAAACGGGTTCCGGGAAAACTGCTCTACTGCGTTCAATCTCAGGTGATTTAGAATGTATAAAAGGGGAGATGCGCCATGTTCAGCATTGTGAAGAGGTACTGGATGATACCCCGTTGTTTCCGGTGAGCGTTAGGAATAATATTATATTGAGTAAGCCTTACGAAGAGGCGCATTATCAGAAAGTTATAGATTTATGTCAACTGGGCAAGGATTTGGAACAATGGGATGATGGTGATTCTACTGTTATTAATACGGATATGGTCAATTTATCAGGAGGACAGAAAAAAAGAATTTTGCTGGCCCGGGCCGCATACCAGAACGCGCCAGTCGTATTGCTTGATCAAGTCTTAAATTCTCTGGATCTAAGAGTCAGAAAAAATGTGCTTAAACAGCTTATTCTGGAATATTGGAAAGATTCAACGAGAATTATGGTGGCTGCGACTTTAGATTATGAATTATTTGAGCAGGCTGATCAGGTTATCGTGATGAACCGCGGGCGCATTCAGAATACCTTCCAGAAGAATCATTTAGATTATAATAAAATTACAGAATTTATTCCGGTCGAGTACAGTAGTCCGCTGAGAAATGAAGAGAGGGCAGAAGAACGGCTCAAAGAGCAGGCTGTGCAGCAGAAAGAAAGGGAAGATGTACAGTTTGAGAAGAAGCAATCCAATCTGCGAATTTTAATATATTACTTTTTAGCGTTAGGAAGTAAGCCGTTACTGATCCTTTTTGTATTCTTATTTGTTTTAGCACAGATAATCGATGCCGCATCCATATATATCGTACCGCGCTTTGGAGGGGATATAGCGAACCCCATTTTTTTCTCGGCTATATATTTTGGTATTGCTTTTTTGCTGGTCATAACAAACATTATTCGTATTAGCATCATTTATCTGGGCAGTATCAGGGCTGGTGAAACACTGCATCAGAATTTATTACAGAGGGTAGCCAATCTTAGTTTTTTACAATTCAGTAAACAGGAAAATGGAGCTCTATCGGCCCGTTTTTCCAATGACATGAAAGTAATAGATATGGATATGAGCGGTTATGTCAGTAATCTGTTAGAATCATTTTTTAAAATTATTACTGCAGCCCTGCTTATAGCCTATTCGGATGCTTATATGATTCTTGTTCTGGGTGTCTTTTTATTCTTTTTTAACAGAATTCAGAAGGAGGTCCGGGTTACAGGTAAGATTACATCTAAAATAGCAAATGAAGCCCACGAGCCATGTCTTGCTCTTCTGAAAACAGCGGCGGCAGATTCCAGTTATGTGAGGAGGAAAAGGCTGCAGGCTTTTTTAACGGCAAGTTGGACCGAAAAAATCTCTTATGCCCAAAATGCTGAATATACAAGACAATCTGTTAACAGGTATTATTTGTTCTGGATGGAGGTTGCAGGGTATATCACATTTTCTGCTTTCCTAATTCTTATGAGTGTAAAGGGTTTTTTGGGAAACTCAGCTGTAATTTATGTTACCTTAACCTATACATTAACTGCTTTCTCTAATTTTGAGGTTCTGCTCCGAGATCTTCGGCATATGGAAATTGGTACGAATTCTCTTGAAAGAATTTTGGGGCTTGGAACGGATAGACCGAATGAAGGTTCATACCTGTCATCGGGCTCGGATACATACGGGGGGCTGACTATCCGGAATTTGAGCGTTCGATATAATGATTCGAAGCCTCTCATTTCGGGATTGACATTGAAACTTGAACAAAAAGAACACTTATTGATTAAAGGCAGAACGGGGAGTGGAAAGTCTACTTTATTTTACTGCCTCATGCAATGCATGGATTATGATGGGGAGATTCTGCTTGGGAGCATTAATGTTAAGCATATTCCAGAAAGCATATTAGCAAAAAAAATCATAACATTGCCCCAACGGCCGATGCTCTACCCCGGAACCCTTAGAGAAAACTTAGATCCTGAGCAGCAATGTATGGATCAGGAAATATGGTCCATGCTTGATAAGTTAAATCTTAAAGGCAGAATAAGCTCTCTTGAACAAGATATGACTACTGAACAAGACATGTTTAGCCAAGGAGAAAAGCAGTTGCTTAATATGGGAAGATGTTTGCTGCTCAAGCCGGAATTATTATTAATTGATGAAGCGACAACAGACCTTTATGGATCCAGAGAAGCGGATTTATATAGACTGCTGCGCAAGGAATTACCTGATACAATGGTCATCGGAATTTCACACAAAGAATCCCAATCCGATTTTTATCAAAGCATTCTGGATATTGAGGATATGAAGCTTAAAAAGTTAGGATGACTAACCGGATTTCTGTAATGCAATAAAAAACAGCCCTTTTGAATAATCGAAGGGCTGTTTTGTATGTTTATTTTTATAAAGACCTTATTCAACATCATATCAGAACGGAAAGAAACAGTCTATATTTTTTTCAGGGAATATTATACAGTGGGGTAGCCGGCAATACAGACGATTAGGAGTGTTGTTCAATGAATGTTAACCTTAGCAGCCACCTTGACCCCGATGCATTGCAGAAGTATATGAGTAAGGTGTTTGGAAGCTCATATTTAGTTTCGAGTGTGTCCAGAATGCAAGGCGGTGCCCAAAAGGTAGTTTATAAGGTAGACTGCGCGAATGGATTCAGCTGTGTACTGTATGTGTGGGATCTGGCTATGAATTTTTTTCAACAAGAAATAGAGCAAAATAATATCAATGCACGGTCCTACGGCAGTGATTTATTTGCATCCAGTAACAGATTCTTGAAGGAGCATTCCATCCGCACGCCGGCGCTTTACGATCTGAATAATGAAAGAACAGACTATACATTTGATTACGCTCTGGTTGAGTATGTAGCCGGGCAAAAAGCAGAAGCCTATTTCAGCCATCCGAATCCAGCAGTTAAGGAGCATGTTTTGCAGCAGATCGGGAGTCTGGTTAACGCAATGCACAGTATTAAAAGAAACACTTTTGGCGCACCAGAGCAGCATTACAATGAGAGTAACACCGGGCAATGTCATTTGCTGCTTCTGGAAAATGCGAAGCTTCAGTTGGCTTACGCAGTGCAGCATATCGATGTTATTAACGCTAACCAGGAGAAACTGCTGGATAAGCTGCATGAGCTTGAGGAAGCAATCAAACCCCGTTCAGACTACGGGCTGATCCATGATGAGCTTGGTCCCGACCATATACTGGTGAACGACAGGCTGGAGTCTTATTTGATCGATATTGAGGGAATGCGCTTTTTTGATATCGAGCATGAGCACAGCTTTCTGGAATTCAGATTCAATGAGCACTACCGTTACTTGAAGAACGATTACCTTGATCCTGACCGGCTGCGGTTTTACCGGTTCCACCATCATATATCTTTAATTTCGGGCGGGCTGAAGCTGCTGCACCGCGGCTATCCGGATCAGGAATTTTCCAGGGGGCTGGCAAAATATCATACAGAGCTGGCCATGCGGTATATAGAGTGATTTGTGGATTTTCAAAGTTAATAGAGAATAATGCAATAGGGGCGTGGCGATAATGGCCGATATTTTTAATAACATAGAAGTAGTACTGGGGCAGAGTCTTTTTTGTAAAGTTGAACATCACATTATCGTTATAGACGGCGTTTCTCTTGATGCATTGCTGCATAAACATTATCCCTCATACAATCTTGAAGGATTAATTCGGGTGATGCCGGACTGGCTTGATGTTCCAGGGGAGAAAGGGTTTATTTTATCAAGGTACAATTGCACCAGTGGTGAGTTTATCATACCAATATTGATGTGCCCGGACGATTGTGATTTGAGCTGTACGGTGGTGGTTGCACATGTAGTCCGGACGGGAAGCAGAGTGGCCTGGAAGAAGCTTGGTATCGATAGGAGCAGTAGGACAGATATGTTATCTGGCTATGATCATATTGGAACAACGGTGGACTGGTTGGATAAAATTCCGGAATTAACCTTCACAGAATCCGATTATACTTCTCAATTCAGCAATATTTATCGTTAACACGGGTGCATCCTAGATTGAGCGGGAGAAAAGTAAATTATGGTAGAATTTTACCGAACTTTCAGGGTATAGTGGAGGTGGAATAGTGCATTCCATATTGCAGTGGGGGGAGAGATCAGCAGATGAATCAAACGTACCGCAAGCGTAACACGACTGCCTTCACGTTGGCCTCTTATTTTGCCTTGGCGGCCGGACTTTTCTTATTCTGTCTGGGTGTCTACAACGACACTTGGGAGCTGAATGTGAAGGGGTATTATATTCTGTGCATGGTGCTGATTACGATCAGCTGTATTGTCATGCAGAAGGTCGTCCGGGACAATACGGAAGATAGAGAACTCCGCCTGGAAAATCCGAAGCACCGGATGAGAAATACGGCCGCTTTTACCGGTATGGCCATTGCAGGGCTAGTGATCGGTTACGGTATGTTCTTTATTGGCCTTTATAACGCTCCATTTCAGTTAAATGTAAAAGGGTACTACATCGCCGTTATTCTGCTGATTTCGTATAGTGCCATCGGCGTGCAGAAAGTGACCCGGGACAACGCTGAGGATAAGGATATTCTGGCCGAGCTGGAATCCAAAAGGGATTATCAGGGGTAAGCCGGACGTGTCCAAAGTGTGTTGCTTATAACAAGAAATAAAGGAGTTAACGTATGTTGCTTACTTTCGAAACTTCGGAAATCAATTAGTAAATAAAGAAGAAGTAAAGGGATATTTAAGTTTTCGGAGGAGATAGCCATCGACTATTCGAACCGTCATGTATGGATTGAAGCTGAATTATGGGAAGAAACTTCGTGGGACTGTAACGATTGTAATACAGATGTCATTGTTGTATTCCCAAATCGCTCTAAATGGATTGCAAGCTTTTTTACTTACCAAAACATTGAATCGTTAAGGCAAAAAAATTTACTAACCGGAGAATGTATGTACGGATCATATTTTTGGTCCAGCGATATGGTTTTAATTGATGTTATCAGCAGAGAAAGAATAGAACAACTTATTAACCATTTAATTGAAAATGATCACTTTCAATCGGTGTTTAATCGTTACCCTGATGTAAATGGGGAAGAAGATGAAAACTATCCTGCTGGATATTTTATTATAGATAGACCGTTTAACCGTCCCCGTTATTTTGTTACCAAAGAAGCCATCGAAAGTCTGACAAAACAACTAAATTTGATGAAGCTGTCTGAGTATTCTCAAGACTGGGAAATCGAGGCGGCAGAATCATCCAGGGTTACTGAATTTATTAATTATTATGAAAGCCTGAATACCCCGCTTAATGGCGGTGAAAAGTTTGCTTTAATGAAATTAATCCTTTCATCCTTCGATGATGCACTCAGTGGCGGGGAGGACAATAAGGAACTTTGGTTTAGAATCAAAGAACACTTAATCAGTGATCTCGATATGTTCCGGGAAACCATCCGTTACTGGGCTTTGGCAGATGAAGATTTTGAGGATGGATTCGAATTAATTCCTTATATGAGAGAACTTGTGGTGAAGTTCAGCCTGTAACTAATACAGTGGCTAACGACTACACTGGTGATCATATTTTCATGGCTGTTGATGCATCAAAAGGAAGCTATGACTACGGGAATGATCCGGTATAGGGAACGGTTGAAGCAGTCAAACAGAACGAGCTGTATGAAATTGACGCCTACCGTTTCTACTTCTCCGATCCGATCTCGGTAGAGGGTCAGATTGAGGATATTGCCGATATGATGGAAGAACGGACCGCCACAAATTCCCGCTAAGAGGCCGCTTTAAACCAAGCTCTATTTTCACATCCAGTGAGAATAGGGCTTTTTTATATCATAATCAACATAATCTTTAATCTTAAGGTATAAAATTTCCAACAATTGCTCTAGGAAAAGTTAATACTTTTCTTATAATGGAAGAATAGAGATAGCTTTAGCACAACTGAGAGGACGTTAAATTTTTGTTTGAAACCCTACTATTAAACTTTCTGTTTATTTTGTTTCCGGTACTGATTGTTGTTATTTTTTTCGAAAACAGAGCCAACCGTTACAACAACAAAATACTGGTGATTATGTCCGCAGTCACGATGATCCTGTGCATTGCCAAGCCGATTAAGCTGGAGATGGGCTTTATTTATGATCTGCGGTATGTTCCATTCATTCTTGTGGCGTTATTCGGCGGGTACAGAAATGTGCTTCCGTTATACCTGATATTAAATGTATACCGGTTATATGTAGGCGGAGCCGGGATTCTTCCGTCCTTCCTGTTCTCCACAGCGGTGCTGCTGATAGTTCCATTTTTAAGCAAATGGTTTATCAGGCAGAGCGCCAACCGGCGGATTGTATCGGCAACCTTTATTGCGGCGCTGACAATGGGTATCTATCTGATTACCCTTGGAATGATGAAAGGGACGCTGGACAAGCAGTTCTGGACCCTGACGTTCTATGCCCTGACGACGCATGTCGGTGTAATGAGCATCATTATGATTCTGATCGAGCAGATCATCACCAATATCCGAAACCGTGACCGGATTCTCCAGTCGGAGCGCTTGAATGTGGTCAGCGAGCTGGCCGCCAGTGTGTCCCATGAGATCAGAAACCCCCTTACGGTGACGAGCGGTTTCCTGCAGCTGCTCAACAAATCCACCAACATTTCGCCTGAGGAAAAAGGGTACGTGGAGCTGTCCCTGCAGGAGCTGAACCGGGCTGAGAAGATTGTCAGCGACTATCTTTCTTTTGCCAAGCCGCAATCGGGTAATATGGTGCACTCTAACATGCTGGCTGAAGCAGAGTATACCAAAAATATCATCATGCCCTTTGCCTCCATTCATAAGGTTGGCGTTCAGTTTCAATTCAGCAATACGCTGAATACCAGCTATGACAAAAATCAGATCCAGCAGTGCCTGATCAACCTCTACAAAAACGGGATAGAAGCGATGAAAGAGAAGGAAGGCGGCACACTGACGATCCATATTTCAGAAAATAAGCAAAATATCATGATCAGCGTCCGGGATACCGGGGTTGGCATGACCAAAGAGGAAATTTCCCGCCTCGGTAAGCCATACTATTCCACTAAAGAGGAAGGGACCGGACTGGGAATGCTCATGGTTTACAGCACGGTGAATAAGCTCAAAGGAATCATTGAGGTGGAGAGTGAAAAGGGCAAGGGAACAACCTTCCTGATTACAATTCCGGTCTGAGGCCGGTTTCCGGTAATCCATTCCCGCTAAGTGACAGAAACGTCACTTTACCCTCTGCTACTTCGATGGCTGCAGGCGGAGAGTCATTTTTTTCATCCTGAATGCAAATTCATTAATAAAATGCTGTTATAGCTATTAATTATAACGGATGATAGTTGATTAGTAGAACTATATAACTGAACGGATATGCTATAGTAGCTGTACTAATTGAACTGATGAGGAGATTAACCGATGAGCACTCAGACCGAACCATTGAAACGTACCGTTACTCCATTCCGCTATGATATTGTAGGCAGCTTCCTGCGCCCCGCCGTTTTGAAGGATGCCCGGTTAAAATATAAAAACGGTGAAATTACCGCCGCCCAGCTGAAAGAAGTTGAAGACGCTGAAATCGTCAAGCTCGTAGCAAAGCAAAAAGAAGTCGGCCTCCAGGCTGTAACTGACGGTGAATTCCGCCGTTCCTGGTGGCATCTGGATTTCTTCTGGGGCTTTGACGGTGTTGAGCAGACCTTTATTGACCAGGGCTATCAGTTCAACGGAGCCCAGTCCAGACCGGAAACCGCCCGTCTCAGCGGCAAAATCAGCTACAGCAGCCATCCGTTTGTCGCCCACTATTCCTTCCTTAAAGGCATTGCCGGCGATGACGTGGTTGCCCGCCAATCCGTTCCGGCAGCTGCCCAGTTCCTGTTCGAGCTGGACCGTGCGGAAAATAAAGAAAGCACCAGCGCAGTTTACCCGAACCGTGAAGAGCTGCTGGCTGACACAATCAAGGCTTATAAAGGTGCGGTGCTTGATCTGTATAATGCAGGCTGCCGCAGCATTCAATTCGATGACTGCACCTGGGGCGCGCTGTGCGACGAGCAGTTCGTAGCAATCATGGAGCAGATCGGCGTGAATGTGGCTGACTATGCCAACGAGCTGGCCCAGGTGAACGCTGCCGTCGTAGCCGGCCTGCCGGAAGATCTGGTTGTAACGACCCATGTATGCCGCGGTAACTATGTATCGACCTATGCCGGTGTAGGCGGCGGTTATGAGCCGATCGTGCAGACCCTGCTTGGCATCGACAATTACTCCGGCTACTACCTGGAGTTCGATACCGACCGTGCCGGGGATTTCAAACCGCTGCGTTTCCTGAAGGAGAACCAGCAGGTTGTGCTTGGCCTGTTCTCTTCCAAGTTCGGCGAGCTTGAGAACAAGGAAGATATTCTCAAGCGGATCGAGGAAGCCAAGCAGTACGTCGACCTGAACCGGATCTGCCTGAGCCCGCAATGCGGCTTCGCTTCCACCGAAGAGGGCAATCACCTGACTGAAGAGCAGCAGTGGAACAAGCTGGCTTATATTAAGGAAATTGCTGACGAGATCTGGAGATAAGATTACTATCCCGCTATAAAGGGATTATTATAAGTTTGTGCAAGCCGTACGGGATATTCCGTACGGCTTAGCTGCGTTCGGGAGAAGTCGGAAGCAGGAATATTCCTGTGCGCCGTCAAATTTTGTTAGAACAGCCATACTGCTGATGGTTATATACCCTGACAGGTTTTTCCGTGACTAAATATGTCCGGAACAGGCAGCTTTTTAACGGTCTCATGGTGGATGGATGGTTGAGATTGAACCGGGGAGATAGAGGAGCTTATGGGGATTTTGAAAGCTGTACAAGGGGTGGCTGTATTTTTCATTGTGGGCATTATAGCTATATCTTGTAGCAATCAGGAAACACTTCCGGGAGATGCACAGGTAAATAACGCGGCTTCTGACGGGAACATGGTTGAGCCAGCGATAGAACCAGTGGCAGGACCGATGGTAGAGCGAATGGCAGAACCCACAGTAGCACCAACAGTAGCACCAACAATAGAACCAACAGTAGCACCAACGCCTGGCCAGCGCCAGGAACCGTGGGAGGATTATCTTCACTCGGTCGTCGAGCGGCGGGAAGAATATCTGTTTTTTGCTGAGCAGAAATTCGAGATTAATCTGCAGGAGCAGGTAGAGCAGGGTGATATTACTTTAGTGGGCGATGAATCAAAGTATTTTTTTTCAACGGGCTCATATAGATCCGCTTATTTTATCGATTTTGACAAGGATGGGGTAGACGAGCTTTATGTAATTACCTGTGAAGGCTCGATCCGTCAATATTATGGGCATATTTATAAACGGGACGGAGAGGTTTACAGCTGGATTGATACTTTTGAAGGGGGTATTATGCCTTATGAATATAATAATGAGATTCATTTTTTGGATATTATAGCTGACTTTGAAACGAAATTTACCAATGCGGTTATTGAATATGAAGCAGAGGGGTTAACCTTCAAACCGGTAAAGACACTGGAAGTTAACTATACTTATGAGGTATCTGCGCTTCCGGAGCCTTGGTCAAACGTCATCAGCAGCGCCGAGCTAGATACCTTGAATGAATATGAAATACTTAAATCACCTGATGCTACAGTTACCAAACTGACCGAACAACCCGCTTATGACGTACAAGTAACGGATGAAAAGAACAATAATACATTTAAATTTACTGTTCAACTCTGGTTAACTACTGTAGGGTATGCACCAAATTACTGGGAGATCATTGCAGCTGATGAGGATACACGGCAATTCAAAGGTATGGATCAGATCAATTCGAGAAAGGCAGGGGGTAAAGATAATGAAATTAATTACGGTTTAAAATTCTATAAAGACGCTGCTTCCGGTCAGATGTTCCTGCTAAAGATATCCAGTCCGTTCTTCACTATAGGAGTCCGTAAAGAAGGGGATCTAATCTTAGAGTTATTCCGGTTTAATGAGAACGATGTAGAACAGATTGAGGAGGTGCTGCTGGAGCCGGAGGTTGAAATCATAGAATGATGCTAGCTTTACAGTACGCAGGGGGATTAGCGGGAGACTCGGCAGTGAGCAAAAAAAATGACATCGCTAACACTGTGCCTGATTGCCTGTCCAGTCGTTAACATAGTTATAGTTGTACTAATGGTGAGCTCGTGGTGGTAACCTGCGGATGAAGTAATCCAATTTGAGGGAGGCAGTTAGTGATGATAAATTTGGGTGCATTAAACGTTGATGTAATTACGCTGTTTGTTGAGGATCTGCATAAGAGCAAGCTGTTCTATCAGGAGGTATTCCAGCTGTCAGCTGTGTACGAAGACGAGGTATCAGCAGTATATAATTTCGGAAACATGAGTATTAATCTGCTGAACATTTCCGAGGCCTCCGGCCTGATTCAACCGGCAAAGCCTGCCGGCCCGGAATCCGGATCACGGTTCCAGTTTACGATCCAGGTGGAGGATGCGGATGCAGCAGCCCAGCAACTGGCACAGCAGGGAGTTGAACTGCTGAACGGCCCTTTGAACCGGCCATGGGGAGTGCGCACCCTTGCTTTTGCAGATCCGGCAGGCCATATCTGGGAGCTTGCGCAGCAGCTGGTTTGATTAAGGTACCGATTCTTGATTAGCGGACATTAAGTGATGCGCTTGAATAGCGACCAGTCGCTAAACTGGCCTAGTGCTGTCGTACATTATAATAACGAGCTTACCCCCAAACATTACAATTTTGCGCTCCGAGATTCTACTCGGATGCTCGAATTGTGTTTCACACGTATGAGCAATACTTGGTTCTAATACCTCGTGATGCTCCAATATGACGGAACTAGCGAGTCGTTTTTACTGGTGGAAATTTCTAACGGACAGAGGAGCCGCTATTTGCTGATTTTTCGCTTTTCTGCCCGCCTAACGGACTCAGTGTGCTTAAGTCAACAGAGTGGACACGGTAAAAAGGGTCAGTTGGCACGTTTAAGTGTGCTGTAATACTGTGACTCAAAGCGATCCGGGGAGAGATAACCTAGCTTACTGTGTATTCGTTTCCGGTTGTAAAAGAACTCAATATAACGGAACAGATGGTTTGCAGCTTCTTTCTGAGTTTGGAAGGTCGCCCTACGGTAAATCATTTCTCGCTTAAGAATGCTGTGGAACGATTCAATGCACGCATTGTCGTAGCAGTTTCCCCTGCGACTCATACTGCGAATCATATGGTACTCTTTTAACTTCTTGCGGTATTCTACGGAGGCGTACTGGCTTCCCCGGTCCGAATGGTGAATGACTCCCTTGTCCGGTTTCTGGGCTGCGTAGGCCTTGTCTAGCGCCGCAGAAACCAACTCTACTTTCATTCGGTTTCCGAGCTGCCAACCCACAATTTTACGCGTGTACAAGTCAAGAACACTCGCTAAATAGACCGTGCCTTGGCGCGTACGGATATAGGTAATATCTGTAACCCAAACTTGGTTAGGTTTTGTGCACACATCAAAATGTTGGTTTAGCCAATTCGGAGCAATGGGGGAGTCATGGTTTGAATCTGTGGTTTGGACTTTAAATCTTCCCATCGCCTGGGAGCGGAGCTCATGTGCCCGCATGAGTCTACCTACGGTTTTTTCACCAACCGAGAGTCCTTCTTCATGCAGTTTTCTGGTGATTTTTGGACTGCCATAAATCGCATCATTGTCATGAAAGTGATACTTAATACGCTCGACCAGATAGTCCCGGCTCTGCTTCCGTTTACTAGGAGGGGCTGTCCGCCATTTGTAATATCCACTTCGGGATACACCGAGTACGCTGCACATCTTCTCGATCCGGAATGTTGAGCGGTGCTCCTCAATAAACTGAAATTTCAGCTCCGGTCTTTGCTGAAGATGTGCAACGCTTTTTTTAGGATAGCGACTTCCTCTTCGAGATCTTTGTTCTTTTGTTCTAGCGTTACAATCTGTTGTTCTTGAGTACGCAGCTTACCACTTCCTACAAACGGTTCATCGGGGAACTGCCGGTAGGTCATCATCCAGCTCTTGAGAGTCCCCTTGGGAATATTAAGTTCCAGGGCAATCTCGTCCATGGATTTTCTTTGTTCCTGGATATACTTCACCGTTTCTTCTTTGAACTGTTTGTTATATCGCTTCCGTTCCGCCACGGTTACCACCTCTTTTAGAGTTTATTCTATTATCTTGGGTTGGATTTACCGTGTCTACTTATTAGTCTAACTCACAGATGCCGTTATTCATGCTCTTAAGCCCCACTTTGGGCAAAAGTGCGCCAAATAACGCCGCTGGTGTCCGTTAGAATATGAACATGCCCGAAATCCCACGAGTAAGGTCATCTGAGTCCGTTAGAGAAGTTTCGGGAATGAGTACAGGATAGATTTCTGATCCGCAGTCATATTATTTTATCTGACAGTAATATTGTTTTATCGAAGGTAGCAGGTAGCTCAAAAATTAGTGTAATAAACGTGCCCAATCCATCTCTGAAGTCTTTTAAACTGTAACTACGCCTAAACACCTCCGGTATCTCATTAGCATCTGTAGACGTGGACCGTCAGGAAGTGTGATTAGACAATTGCTGACAGCCCATAGGGCATCATAATTCCAGTCAAAGACCAAGGGCAGAGCGCAGCTGCCCTTAGCTTTCGGCCAACACCCGCCAAAGGGTGTTTTTGTGCTGTTTTTGATCTTCCCAACGAAGAGGATGGGAGGGACGGAGCGGATTTTGGAACTGCAGGAGCGTAGCGTCCGCCTGAAAGCTTTCCGCAGGAAAGCTCGCTACGGAAGCAATACTGTCTTCGGATTTCACCCGCTGACAGCGGTATAAATAAAGGAAATCCGAAGACAACAGCGGCCGGAAGTCCAAAAACCGCGGAAGTCCCGCATAATCCTCGCAGTCCGCAGTCACACCCGGCAATTCCTCACATTCCCGCAACCATAGCTCTACATTCCGCACTCCCGCATTCTTTTTTACCAACCTGGCACAAAAACACCCTTTCCCCCTCAACTTCATACGCTATAGGCAAAAGCCTTTATAAAGGAGCGACGGGCATGCTGAGAATTAAGCTGAATGAGCTGGCAAAAGGAAATGACAACGGTCTTTTGCAGACGGAAGTGTGGAAGTGGGACGGGATCGGCTGGAATGAATACGTGGCCCAGCAGGAGGAGGATTTCATCCGCGCGGATGATGAGCTGTTCGTAACGCTTCCCGCCGAGGCGGGGCTGTACCGGGTGGATTACTTCGTCAAGCCGCTGGAGCCTCTCATCACATTGGGCATAGATGCTGCAGACGGTCTGCGGGCAGAAGTGCTGCATCCGGCCCCTTTTAAAACCAAAGAAGGTACACTGTGGGGATACATCAACAATGAAGGACGGACTGCAATAGAACCCCGGTATGAGTATGCCGAGGATTTTCAGGATAACGGTCTGGCGATCGTGCAGCGCAAAAACAGCAGCGGCCTGATTGACAGCAGCGGACGTGAAAAAGTCAAACCCTATTACTCCTTTATCGCACCGTTCGCGGAAGGGCGGGCTGTCGTTTCTGATGCCAAAGGCTATACGCTGATTGATGAAAAAGGCAGGGAAGTCACTGCGGCGCGGTACGATTATCTGAATTCGCTGCATGAGGGGCGGGCGCTTTTTTCCAGGCAAAGTACTACTGCAGGCGGCTCGCGTTACGGATATATTGATGCACAGGGCAAGGAAGTGTTGCCTGCCGTCTATTTGGATGCGGGCGACTTCATGAATGGAACTGCCCTGGTAAAAACCGCTGAAGGCGAATACGCGCTGATTGATCCGGCCGGCAAGGTGCTGCATGCGTACAAACACGCTTTTGTGGGGAACCCGGGTGACGGGCTGCTGGCCTATCAGGAGACGGAGAACGGCAAATACGGCTACCTTAACCTGGATGGGAGTGTCGCAATTAAGCCGCAATTTACGGCTGCGCTGCCTTTTTCGGAAGGGCGGGCCGTGATCAACACAGCGGAGAATTACGGGAATGCCTACGGGTTGATCGACAAACAGGGCAAACAGATCATTCCGGCCACCTATTACGAGGTACAGCAGCTGGGTGAGAACCGGGTTGCGCTGGGAACGCCTGTCTATGCCGACCAGCCTTACCGGGGCTCACGATATGTGATTGCAGATGCTGTAACCGGCAGAGTGCTCAGCAATCATCCGCTGCTCGGGGTGAACAATTATCAGCACGGGCTGGCTTCCGTCTACGATGCCAAGGATACTTATTTTATCGATAAAAGCGGGAAAAGAGCATCCCAGCCGCCGGTTATCGCCGGGTCCGGTACCTTATCCTTCAGCGGCAGCCTGATCCGGGCGGATGTTGATCAGCGCACAGCGTATTATGACCGCAGGGGCAAGCAGGTATGGCGGCAGAACGGCGTCATTCCGCTCCGGCCTCCATACTCTGTACTGGAGAAAAAATATAAACCGAACAGGGATTATCTCGTTTACTACCCGGTCATTGAAGGCATCGCAGACATTGAAGTGTCCAAGGCCGTTAACAGCAGGCTGCGCAGCCTTTCCAAGGCCGAAGGGGTGGGCAGCGGCGGGACGTCGCAGGATTTCAGCTACACCGGGGATTTTGCCGTAGCATTTTTCCGTAAAAATCTGCTTGTGCTGGAGCTTAACGGTTATAATTACCCGTTCGGCGCAGCTCATGGCATGCCTACCAAGCTGTATGAGCATGTCAATCTGCGCAGCGGCAGATTTTATAAGCTCAGTGATTTGTTCAAGCCGGGCAGCAGATACGTCGAAAAGCTCAGTGAGATCGTCGGCAAGCAGATCGCTAATGATCCGCAGTACTCTTATGTTTTTCCGGATACGTATAAGGGCATTACAGCAGACCAGCCGTTTTATGTGGATGAGGATGCGCTGTACCTGTATTTTGCACCTTATGAGATTGCTCCATACGCCGCCGGCTTTCCGACCTTCCGGATTCCGTATGCAGAGATTATGGGCCTGATCTCGACAGAAGGTGACTTCTGGCAGTCTTTTCATTAACAAAACAGACAGCTGTACCGATAAATAGAATAGCAAGCATTAGCATGCAACGCAGACTGCTTCCTGTAGATCAGGTGGCAGTTTTTTAGGTATATAGGCCGGACAAGCCTTTCTCTGAATCTCGCAGTGTAAAAAATTAGCAACGCACAGCTGATAGTTTTATGCTACAATGACTGAGGAAGAAATGACAACTTTGTAATAAATGATTCAGCACAGTTTCAGCACTGTACACACAACAAGAACAAACAAGGAGATGGCATAATGAAGAGCAAAACTGTAAAAGCAATGATTGGTGGAAGCGTAGCAGCGGTGATGGCGCTGAGCATTTCTCTTCCGTTACAGGCGGATGCAGCCAGCGGAACAACTACAGCAGCGAACACTACAAGCTTTGCCCAATTCATGCAATACTTCACTAAATATAGCAACAAGGAATTTTCTTTTAACGGAAATACAGTAACAGTAACGAAGTTTAAAACACCGGTTGTACCTCAGAATACCGCAGCACCGGCCGCAACTGCCAAGCCTGCTGCAACAGCTGCACCTGTAGCGACTGCTAAACCAGTAGCTACAGCTAAGCCAGCAGCAACACCTGCAGCCACTGCCAAGCCAGCCGCAACTGCAGCACCGGCCGCAACTGCAACTACTGCACAGGCTTCTTTTGTAAAACAGGTAGTAGACCTGGTGAATAAAGAGCGCGCTGCAGCCGGACTGTCTCCTGTGTCTGCCCTGGACAGTCTTAACAAGGTGGCGGCGGCCAAGGCGACAGATATGCGTGTTAACAACTATTTCTCCCACACTTCGCCGACGTATGGATCACCTTTTGATATGATGAAGTCCTTTGGCGTAACGTACCGGGCAGCCGGTGAGAACATTGCTATGGGCCAGAAAACACCTCAGGAGGTTATGACGGCCTGGATGAACAGTGCGGGTCACCGTGCCAACATTCTCAGTGCTAACTTTAATTATATCGGAGTAGGGTATGACAACAACTACTGGGTACAGGAGTTTATCGGGAAATAAGCTGCATAGTTAAAATATAAAGGACTGCCTAGATGAGCCGCGAAAATAGCTCACTCCAGCGCAGTCCTTTTTTTGGCGGAATCCCGTAACGGATGTTCAGGAAATGCCTGCCTCCCAGATCGGTTCGGCATACTGATTCTTCAGCCGGCTGCTGCATTCTTTGCCTGTATCGTAGGAACGGTCACCCAGCACCAGCCTAAAATGCTCCAGTGCCCGGCTTCCTTCCGCTGTTGACGGGCTGTTCAGCCAAGCAGCAAGCGCCCGCAGGACAGTCCGCCCTTCTGCCAGCGCCTGCTCCCACAAATCCCAGACACTCTCTGTGCGCACCTCGGAGTAGAGGGCGGAATGCCGCCACTCGCCACGCTGTTCGTTCAAATAATCCAGCTGCTCCTCAGCAGGGGTCAGCGGCTGTGAGAAGAGCCGGAGGGCTTTGCCGCGCAGCAGGGATTTCTTCCAGCCCTTCGGATCGTAGAGGAACTTATGGGCCAGCAGCATATCGAGATAGGCTTCATCCCACATCTCTGCAGGCAGTCTGCCGGTTTCCGGATACCAACGCAAAGCCGTTTCATGCAGAATACTGTGGACATTTACAGGCAGGTGGGAGCCGACATTGATTCTTTTCCAGGAGGCATGCTGCCAGGTATTCATCTGCTTCAGTGACTTCATGAACAAAGTGTCCAGCACAATCTCAAAACGCTGGTGATTACGGTGCTTGTAGCCTGCTTTCCAGTTGATATAGGGATGAAGATTGCGGTCAAGCAGATGGTGGGTGACGAATCCGAGAAAATATTGCTGGGCTTCCCGCCGCTCCCCGTCAGGCAGGGCCATTGTCCGCTCCCAGAACTCGATCAGCACCGGGCCGCATTTCTCTGTATGCATGATATCACCGAGCCGGAGGGCCCGGTTTTCTTTTTTCCAGGGAAGAAAGCTGTGATACAGCAGAATATCCGGCCCTTGGCAGCCCAGCTGGTACAGCTCGGGTGAGGTTTTAATGTCTGCCAGACAAGCAATTTCCCCCTGAAGCTCCTCCGCAAGCTGCTGTCCGTACTCCAGATGCATCCAAATGTTAGGCATTCGTGTCCACCCCTTAAACGCTTAGTTGTCTCCAGCATACAGCCTTAATATTAAAAGAAAGTGAAAAAGGGTTAACGGCTTTGTAATGCTAGCTGCTTATTTGCAAATTGTGTATAGAAGAATTATGTTTATTTACATACGTTAAGAAGTTTGTAAAATGTGGAACAATGGAGAATAGAGGCATACGGAGGGATTGCTGTGAAGGATTCGAAATGGACCTGGCGGATAGTAAGCCTGATTTCCATAGCGGCTACACTTCTTTTAATTGTGGGGTTTGTGTATGCAGCAAACGATATTATTAATCCGCAGGGCGAAACGCTGACCAGCTCATTGCCGCAGGAGAGCGCCACACCTGCGCCGGCTGCAGCAGATAAGCTGAAGATACTGGCGCTGGGCGACTCCCTGGCCAAAGGCACAGGCGACAACAGCGGCAGCGGTTTTGTCAGACGGACGCTGGACGGCTTAACCGAAGGCGGAGGCCAGGCGGAGCTGCTCGGGAATATGGGGATTAACGGGCTGACAACGGCCGGACTGCAGACCAAGCTGCAGGAGGAGGGCGTCCAGTATGCGCTGCGGCAGGCGAGTGTGGTGCTGGTATCCATCGGCGGCAACGACCTGTTCCGGGGCTCGGATCTACTGGGAACCGGAACAGGGATGCAGACAGAAGAGGGAGTACAGGCGGAGCAGGCTCCGGCCGGCGATGCTGAGGGCGACACCAGCGCAGCGCAGCCCGGCGGTATTCTTGACGGAAAGCCGAGCGCGCTTGTTACCTCTACCCCGAAGCCAAATGAAGATGAATTGACACCGGAAGCGCTGCTGGCTGCCCTGCCGGATGCGGCAAAGCGGCTGGGGGAGATTCTGGAGACGATTGCAGAGATCAATCCGCAGGCGCAGGTTTACTATGTGGGCTTGTACAACCCTTTTGGCGATATTGAGGATTTGCTTGTGCCTGGGAATCAGGCGGTAACCGCCTGGAACAATGCCGCAATGGACATCATCAACACGCACAGCAATATGACGCTTGTTCCGACCTTTGATTTGTTTAACCGCCATCTGGACAAGTATCTCTCGAATGATCATTTTCACCCGAACGGCGACGGTTACCAGCGGATCAGCGAACGGATTGTACAGGCTATACGCTAATAGCAGAATGCAATCCAACAATATGAGACATGAGCGACAGCAAGGAGTTGTTTAAATATGGAAAAGGTGAGAGAGACAGAGCCGGGAGATGTGGTGCTGTCGGTAAGGGGCGTCCGCAAAAAAATCAGCCGGAAATGGATCATCGACGATGTCACTTTTGATGTGAAGAAAGGGGAAATCTTCGGATTTCTCGGGCCCAACGGCGCCGGCAAAACCACCACAATCCGGATGCTCGTCGATCTGATCCGTCCCACTGAGGGGACGATAACAGTCTGTGGCTACAACGTTAACCGTAATCCCGAAAAAGCGCTCCAATACGTCGGGTCGATCGTCGAGAATCCGGAAGTCTACACCTATCTGACCGGCTGGGAAAACCTGCAGCATTTCGCCCGGATGCAGCCGGGAGTGGACGCGCAGCGGATTGCCGAGGTAGTGGAGATTGTCCGGCTGGACCAGCGTATCCATGACAAGGTCAGCACCTATTCCCTGGGGATGCGGCAGCGGCTCGGTATTGCCCAGGCGCTGCTTGGCCGCCCGCGGCTGCTCATTCTGGATGAGCCGACCAACGGGCTTGATCCCAAGGGAATCAAGGAGCTGCGTGAATTTATCCGCAAGCTGGCTGAGGGCGGCCTGGCTGTCTTCGTCTCCAGCCACCTGCTGAGTGAAATCCAGCTGTTGTGCGACCGGGTGGCCATTATCAGCAAGGGCCGGGTGCTGGCTGTCGGCGGAGTCGATGAGCTTGTTGCCCGCAATTCTCCTTATGTGCTATGGGACCTTGCGCCCGTTCCGGCAGCCAGAAGCATTCTGGAAAAGCATCACGGTATCCGGCTGCTCAGGCTGGATGAAGTTACGCTTGATGACTCGGTAATCGCCGGAATGGGCGGCGGATCAGTCATTACAGCTATGGACGAAGCCATCATTCCGGAAACTGTTGCAGCCATGGTTGCGGCAGGAGTGGAGGTAAATGCCGTGCATAAAATCAATCCTACACTGGAACAGCTATTCTTGAAGCTAACGGAAGGTGAATCTATTGACTAATCTGCTTCCGCTCATCCGCAATGAGTGCACAAAAATTATCAAAAAGAAGCGCTTCTATGTTATACTGCTGATTCTGCTAGTGCTTGTACCAATGTTTACCTATGCGCAGATGCGGGTAGCTGAACGGAGCCGGGACAAGTTCAATTCGGACTGGCGTTTAGAAATCCAGCAGCGGATCACGGATAACCAGAACTCGCTGAGCAGCGACCGCATTCCTGAGGAGTGGAAGTCGTACCGGCGGATTTTTATCCAGCAGCTGCAGTATTATCTGGACCATGATGTTAATCCCAATGAGCCGAGCGGGGTAACCTTTACCCGTGAATTTCTTGATAACTCGGTCTCCCTGTTTATTCCGCTGCTGATTATGGCGGTTGCTTCGGACCTTGTGTCCGGTGAACGGACGACAGGCACCATTAAGATGCTGCTGACCCGGCCGGTTAGACGCTGGAAGGTATTGTTCAGCAAAATGGCTGCCCTGCTCATGTTCGTTTCTCTAATTGTGCTATCGGTGTTTGTGGTCAGCTACCTGGTTTCCGGGCTCGCTTTTGGTTATAAAGGGTTTAGCATTCCGGTATTCACCGGCTTTCAGCTGAGCGGGGATACCGTCGATATGAGCGGCGTTCATTCCGTGCCCCAGTGGAAGTACCTGCTGATGCAGGGCGGGCTAATCTGGTTTGTAAGCGTAGTTGTAGCCCTGCTGGCCTTCATGGTTTCAGTTCTGGTACGAAGTACGGCAGCGAGCATTGTGGTAATGATGGCGGCGCTGATTGCCGGAACCATACTCACGAATATGGCTGCAGCCTGGTCGACCGCAAAGTATTTATTTATGGTCAACCTGGGTCTTACCGGGTATTTGGCGGGCACACCTGCTCCGATTGAGGGAATGACACTGCCCTTTTCGCTGGCAGTACTGTCTGTTTGGGGACTCGCCGCGATAATCATTTCATTCGCCGTCTTTACGAAACGGGATATTTTGAATTAGAATGTACAAAGTGAACGAAAACGTTTGTTTGCATTTCAGAGTAAGTGAGATAGAGAAGGAGGAGCATGAATGCTCGAACAGATCGATATGTTTGCAAAAGTCTCCAAGGACGGCGAAGCAGGCCGGACCGGATACGATGCTGACGACATTCAGGTGCTCGAAGGTCTGGTTGCGGTCCGCAAACGGCCCGGCATGTATATCGGCAGTACGAGTTCTTCGGGACTGCACCATCTTGTATGGGAAATCGTGGATAACGCCGTTGATGAGCATTTAGCCAAATTTTGTTCCAAAATTGACATTACATTACGTAAGGACGGTTCGGTTACCGTCATCGATAACGGCCGGGGAATCCCGACCGGAATGCACAAGACCGGGGTGCCGACTCCGCAGGTTGTTTTTACGATTCTGCATGCAGGCGGTAAATTCGGCGGCTCCGGCTACAAAAAATCAGGCGGACTGCACGGCGTTGGCGCTTCGGTCACCAATGCCCTGTCCGAGTGGCTGGAGGTTGAAATATACCGTGACGGCAAAACCCACCGCCAGCGGTTTGAATACTGGGTGGACAAGAACGGCAAGGAGCATGTAGGGGAGCCTGTCACCGGCCTTGAGGTTCTCGGCAATACGAACAAAACCGGTACGAAGATCACCTTCAAGCCGGATATTCGCGTCTTCGCAAACGGGATTGCCCTGAACTATGATACGCTTGCAGAACGGGTACAGGAGATTGCCTTCCTGAACTCGGGCCTGCGGATCGCGCTGAGTGACGAACGCAGCGGACGCCAGGACGAATATTTCTATGAAGGCGGCGCCAGCCAGTTTGTACAGTTCCTGAATGAAGGTAAGGACACGCTGCACGATGTCATTCACTTCAGTTCGGAGAAGGATGACATCGAAGTTGAAGTAGCGCTGCAGTATAACGCCGGTTACACCGAAACGCTGGCTTCGTTCGTAAACTCCATTCCTACCCGCAGCGGCGGAACCCATGAGACCGGGTTCAAGACAGCCTATACGCGCGTGATGAATGAATACGCCCGCCGGACGCAGCTGCTGAAGGAAAAGGACAAGAATCTCGAGGGCAACGATCTGCGCGAAGGTATGATGGCCGTCATCAGCATCAAGATGGCTGAGGTCGAATTCGTCGGCCAGACCAAGGATCAGCTCGGCAGCGCCTCTGCCCGCAGCGCCGTCGATTATATCGTGGCCGAGAACATGGCCCGGTTCCTTGAAGAGAACCCGCAGGTGGCCCAGAGCCTGCTGAAGAAGTCGATCCAGGCTTCGAAGGCACGCGAAGCGGCGCGTAAAGCCCGGGACGAGATCCGCAGCGGCAAGAAGCGCAGCGAGAGTTCCAATCTCGGCGGCAAGCTGTCACCGGCACAATCCAAGGACGTGACCCGTACCGAGCTGTTTATCGTCGAAGGGGATTCCGCCGGCGGATCGGCCAAGCAGGGCCGTGATTCCAAGATCCAGGCGATTCTGCCGCTGAAGGGCAAGCCGATGAATCCGGAGAAGGCCAAGCTGCTGGATATTCTGAAGAATGATGAATACAAGGCGATCATTTCGGCGATTGGCGCCGGGATCGGCCCGGATTTTGCCGTAGAGGACAGCAATTATTCCAAAATTATTATTATGACTGATGCCGATACGGACGGCGCACATATTCAGGTGCTGCTGCTGACCTTCTTCTACCGTTATATGAAGCCGCTGATTGATGCCGGCAAGGTGTTCATCGCCCAGCCGCCGCTGTACAAGCTGACCCGCAAATCGGGCAAGCTGCAGACCGTGCGTTATGCCTGGAGTGATGAAGAGCTGCAGAACTACCTGAAAGAGTTCGGCAAAAACTTTGAGCTGCAGCGTTATAAGGGACTCGGCGAGATGAACCCGGATCAGCTGTGGGAAACCACGATGAACCAGGACACCCGGACCCTGCTGCAGGTGCAGATTGAGGATGCTGCCAAAGCGGAGCGCCGTGTCTCCACGCTTATGGGTGACAAGGTTGACCCGCGCAAGCGCTGGATCGTTGAGAATGTTGATTTCACAGAGATAATCGAGTAGAAGCGGTCAAGTTATAAGCGGAAGTGACGATTGCTTCCGTGATTGTTGATTTTCGTGATACGCGTGCGGAGCAGGCGGATTTGTTCTGTAGGAGCGTAGCGTAGGCTTAAATTCAAATTTCAAAGGTACTATATAGATTGATTCTGAAAAAATATATTTAGGAAAAAGTGGCGGAGGGGAATTTTGGAACTGTAGGAGCGGTAGCGACCGCCTGAAAGCTTTTCGCAGAAAAGCTAGCTACGGAAGCATATGCAGTCTGCGGATTTCTACCGCGAAAGGCGGTTATAATCAGGAAATCTGCAGACAACAGCGGCCGGAAGTCCAAATATTCTCTGGAGTCACAGCGAAGCCTTAAATAAAAAACTCAGATTTAATCTATATTGTTGCTATATTTGAAGATTGTAAGTAGCGGAGAGCGGAAGAACAAGCCAGCCTGCGAAGCCCCGCGTGAATCACTGAATCAAATGCTCGGATAGATTGAGGAACAGAAGGTGAGCCAAGTGAGCAGTTTATCAGAACAATTTTCGCCGGCTTTTCTGGAAGAGGTCGTCGGTGACCGCTTTGGCCGGTATTCCAAATATATTATTCAGGACCGGGCGATTCCCGACGTACGCGACGGGCTGAAGCCCGTGCAGCGCCGGATTCTGTATGCGATGTACGACTCGGGCAATACCCCGGACAAGCCGTACCGCAAATCGGCTAAAACCGTCGGGGACGTTATGGGTAACTATCATCCCCACGGTGACTCGTCCATCTATGACGGTATGGTCCGCATGGCCCAGCCGTGGAAAATGGGACATGTGCTTGTAGACGGTCACGGTAACTGGGGCTCGATGGACGATGACCCGGCAGCTGCGATGCGTTATACCGAAGCCCGCCTGTCTCCGATTGCGATGGAGATGATGCGCGATATCGAGAAGCGCACCGTCCTGTTCAAGGACAACTTTGACAATACCGCGAAGGAACCGGTAGTTGTACCATCGCGTTTTCCGAACCTGCTGGTTAACGGAACAAGCGGGATTTCCGCAGGTTTTGCGACTGAAATTCCGCCGCATAACCTGCGTGAGGTTATCGACGCCTGCATCGCCGTGATGCAGAAGCCGGATATTCCGCTGGAAGATATCATGACCTTTATCAAAGGTCCGGATTTCCCGACCGGCGGTACGATTATGGGCGGCGACGGCATTATGGACGCTTACCGTACCGGTAAAGGGCGGATCTACCTGCGCTCGAAGACTGAAATTGAGAATTTGCGCGGAGGCAAGCAGCAGATTATTATTACCGAAATTCCTTTCCAGATCGTAAAATCGCGCCTGGTTACCGCGATGGAGAATATCCGGCTGGAGAAAAAGATCGACGGTATTGCTGAAGTCCGCGATGAGAGCGGCCGGGAAGGGCTGCGGATTGTAGTTGAGCTCAAGAAGGAAGCCGATGCACAGGGTGTGCTGGCTTATCTGCTGAAGAAAACTGACCTGCAGGTTACGTATAACTTCAATATGGTAGCCATCGTCAACAAAGCTCCGCAGCAGCTTGGACTCAAAGCGATTCTGGAGGCCTATATCGCCCACCAGCGTGAGGTTGTGACCCGCCGCACCCAGTTTGACCTGGAGCGCGCAGAAGACCGTGCGCATGTCCTGGAAGGACTGGTTAAGGCGCTTAACATTCTGGATGAGGTTATTGCTGCGATCAAAGCTTCCAAAAACCGCCAGGATGCCCAGAATAACCTGGTCTGGATGTTCGGCTTCAGTGAGCGGCAGGCTGATTCGATCCTTACCCTGCAGCTGTACCGGCTGACGAATCTGGAGATTCATTCACTGCAGAAAGAGCTCGATGAAATGCTGGCCCGGATCAACACGCTGAACGGCATTCTGAACAGCGACAAGAAGCTGATTTCGGTTATCCGCAAGGAACTGCTGGAAATCCGCGATAAATACGGCATCGATCGCCGCTCGCTCATTCAAGGCGAAGTAGAGGAGCTGAAGGTCAGCCTGGAAGTGCTGGTTAATGCAGAAGATGTGTTAGTGGCGCTGTCAGCCGACGGTTATATCAAGCGGACGGGCATGCCGTCCTTTACACGCTCCGGCGGCGAACGCAATGCTTCCGGGGTCAAGGAAGGCGATCATATCGTCAAGCTGCTCGATCTGAATACCCGGGACAGCCTGCTTGTCTTTACCCGGAAAGGACAGTACTTCCTGCTTCCGGTTCATCAGATACCGGATTTCAAATGGAAGGAGCCGGGGACAGCAATCGTTAACGTCATCAGCCTGGCCAAGGGTGACAGTGTCGTCACCATGCTGCCGGTCAGCAATCTGGACGATCCGCAGTCCAGTCTTGTCTTTGTTACCCGCAAAGGTCAGGTGAAGCGTACGGAGCTCAAGGAGTATTCTACCAGCCGTTCAGGAGCTGTAGCGGCCTGCAAGGTTGCTGAGGGCGATGAGATTCTCACAGTCGCGCTAAGCAGCGGGGAAAAGGATATCGTGCTGATAAGCCGTGAGGGAATGAGCATCCGGTTCAAGGAAAGCGAAGTGAACCCGATGGGCCGTGTAGCCAGCGGGGTTAGAGGTATTCAGCTGCGCGAAGGCGACGAAGTGGTCTCTTGCTTCTGGGTTAGTGAAGATGAGGGAGAGATTCTTACAGTGACCGATATCGGTTACGGCAAGCGCAGCCTGCTGGTAGATTATCCTTCGCAGAGCCGCGGCGGCAAGGGGATGCCGACCTTTGAATTCAAGGAAGGCAAACGTGTTAAACCGAACGGCAGCCGGATCGCCGGTGCGTTCCACTGCAAGGAGCCGCTGGAGCTGGTCGCTATTACCCGTGACGGGCAGGTGCATACCTTCTCAACTGAATCGGCACCGCTTGGCGAACGCCGTTCCATCGGCAAGGTCCTGGTTCCGGTGGAGAAGAAGGATGAGATTCTCTCGCTTTTCCCGGCCATTAAATAGCGGATAAAGCCAGTTTAAATAATATAAGTGACAACGGCGCGTGCGCAGCTTTCCGGAAGCTGAGCATGCGCCGTTTTATTTTGCCGAAAGGAAAAATTAATCCTGCGGGCTGGTCATATAAATATTTTTTTGTTTAGCAGGAAATGGAATTTATTTCTCGAAAATGTAGATATACCGGATAGAGATCCGCAGGGAAGGAAGGAATAAGTGTGCACTCCTCTGAATTCAGTAAAATATGGCACAAAATATTAAAGGATTACAAATTACATATGGACAGCAATCTTGCCCCTACACTGACTGATGCCCAGCTCACCGTACTGGAACTGCTGCAGGAAAGAGATGCTATGAAGCCTTCCGATCTGGCGCCCCATCTGGCAACCAGCCCGGCGGCGGTAACGATGCTGCTTGACCGGATGGAGAAGAACGGACTGATCAAGCGCGAACGCGATGCGGCAGACCGGCGGATTGTCTGGGTGAGCATTACCGAGGTAGGCCGGAACGAGACCGCGCGCGGACTTAAGGTGCGCAGTGATTTTTTTGCCGAGGCGCTCGACCCGATCTCATCGCATAATCAGCAGCTGCTGTTGTATCTTATGGGCAAGATGGCGGTAGCTCCAGCCCCGGCACCTGAAGGCTCGACACCGTAAACTCCGGAGTGGATGAAGGTTATCTGCTTTAGGAAACGATTCCACAGGATGTAGCTGAAACAGCTAAGTGGAAAAATGCTAACTAAATATAATTTTTCTTGAAAAAAGGCTATTAAGTGGAAAAACGTCAACTAAATTGGCTGTTTATAGCTCTAGGATCCATTTGGAGCAGATTAAGTGGCGTTTTTCCAACTAGATTTCTAATTCACCCGTTCAAGGGTAAATTAGATAGCGATTTTCCACTTAGATTGAATCTGGAACCAGTTGTCTATCATATCACACCCAAAAAACAGGCCATCCTCAGCGGATGGCCTGTTTCTGTACCTGCTGCGGCCACAGATCCCAGGGATGGGCCTGCGGGGGCAGCGAGATGAGCTCGGTATCTTCTTTGGTAACCGGGTGCGGAAAACCGACCACAGCCGACCAGAGGGCAATCTGCTGGCCGGGACGGTTCACGGCAGCGCCGTATTTCTGGTCTCCGAACAGCGGGCAGCCGATTCCGTTCAGCTGTACACGAATCTGATGCGAGCGGCCGGTCAGCAGATCGATCTTCAGCAGGCTATAGCCTTCGGCATTGCCGAGCACGGTGTAGTCAAGAATGGCCTCCTTGCCGCCGGGAGTCCCTTTGCGGACAATGGAGACGGTGTTGCTCTTGGCATCCTTCAGCAAGGTGTTGACCAGCCGGCCTTGGGAAGCCGGGGGCTTGCCGTGGACAACGGTCAGATACACCTTGCGGAAGACATGGGTGCGGACACTGTCCGACAGCCGTGAGGCTGCCTTGGAGGTCTTGGCGAAGATCATGGCGCCGCCAACCGGACGGTCCAGCCGGTGCACAAGCCCCATGAAGACATTGCCGGGCTTGTTATACCGTTCCTTGATATCCTCCTTGAGCAGGCTCAGAAGATCTGGGTCGCCGGTGGCATCCTCCTGCACAGGAATATTTACCGGCTTCACAATGCCGAGCAGATGGTTGTCCTCGAACAGGATCTCAAAACGCGACTGTCCGCCGGATTGTCCTTCTGCGGCGCCGTTATGCTGCGTATTCATGGCTTACGCCTCCCAGCGGCCCAGAATTCCGCAAGGCAGGTTCATGCCGGAAGTGGTGATCGGCAGTCCGATTTCACCTGAGGTCAGCTTGCCGCCGTAACGCTTGCCCATGGTCATAGAGAGCATATTGCGCAGAACGGTCGGCGAGATGCCGGTGGTGTAGGAATTGATCAGCATGAACAGCGGTCTGTCACTCATGATCTCCATACAGCTTTCGAGGAACGGATAGAGGCTGGACTCCAGCTTCCACATTTCGCCTCCCGGTCCGCGGCCGTAGGACGGCGGGTCCATTATAATCGCATCGTATTTGCTGCCGCGGCGCTGTTCGCGCTGCACAAATTTGAATACATCGTCCGTGATAAAACGGACTGGACGTTCGCCGAGACCGGACAGCTGAATGTTTTCTTTTGCCCATTGAACCATGCCTTTGGCTGCATCAACATGCACAACCGAAGCGCCGGCACTGGCTGCTGCTACAGTAGCTCCACCGGTATAAGCGAACAGGTTAAGTACAGAAATCGGGCGGTTCGCGCCAGAAATCTTGTCCATCATCCAGCTCCAGTTGGCTGCCTGCTCAGGGAAGAGGCCTGTATGCTTGAAATTAGTCGGACGCAGGTGGAACTTCAGCTTGCCGTAGCTGATCTTCCAGTCGTCCGGAATCGTTTTTTTCATTTCCCATTGTCCGCCGCCGGAGGAGCTGCGGTGGTAATGTCCATGCACATCACGCCATTTTGCTGTCTCCTGGGTCAACGGCCAGATAATCTGCGGGTCCGGACGGCGCAGGATGATGTCACCCCAGCGTTCCAGCTTTTCTCCGCCTCCGGTATCAATAACTTCATAGTCTTTCCAATCGCCTGCAATATACATCATTAATCCATCCTTCAAAAATTCATTTAGACTTTATTGTACAACATTTAACAGGACAGCTACAAACAAAAAGGTTGCGAAGCTGCGACTATTCTCAGCTTGCCCATCCGGCCTGCCCGCCATAATGGCTCAAAGTAATTACGTCCAGACTTTATATGCCGTTACTGATTGTGTATGATCAGAGTTACAGGAAGCGTGGACAGCGGGCGTTATTCCAAGAGAGAGAGGAGGAACAAGTGTGTACAATCTGGCACAGTTGTATTATCCGGTTACCGCCAGACCGGGCGGAGCAGGGGAATTTATGCCGTGCAAGGCGCTACGGCCCTATATCCGCTGCTTCTGGGGCACTGCAATGGAGCAGCCGGAGTACTCCTTGCTGACGGACAAGCTGCCCGGCCGGCCGGCGGAGCGGGAAATCATTATCCCTGATACGTGCATGGACATCATCTGGGAGTGGGATACAGCCTCCGGTGCTGCAGATGGCGTATTTTGCGGAATCAATGATACTCCGTTTGAAGTGGCCGGAGATGGCGGGACAGCAGGCAGGCAACGTTTTGCCATCCGGTTTCACTTCTGGGCCGTGCAGCTGTTTGCGGATGAACATCTCCGGGATGTAAAGAATTTCTACGGGGAAGTAGACCGTTACTTCAATTCCTTCCGCAAGGAGCTGGGGGAAAGACTGGCTGCAGCGCGGACACTGACAGAGCGGATTGCCTGGGCTGAGGAGTATCTGCTGCGCCGCCTGAATAGTGCGGGTAATGTCAACAGCGGGCTGATGAACGCGGTACATGCCATTTTGCAGGCCAAAGGAGTGATGTCGGTGTCGGGACTATCTGCCGAATCGGTGCTCAGCAGCCGGCAGCTTGAGCGGCTGTTCCGCGAATATATAGGCATTTCCCCGAAGCAGACAGCCGATCTGGTCCGGTTTCAGAATGTGTGGCGGAATCTGTATTCCCCTGCACCGCAGTTTCGTGATATTCAGGATCTCGTCCATGGCTTCGGTTACAGCGACCAGTCGCATTTTAACAACAGCTTCAGGAGGTTTGCCGGACAGACTCCGCGTGAGGCGCTGGCATATGCGCGGAAATGAAGGTCGCATTTTTACAATACAGGGGCGGGACTGGCGGTTAGAATGGATACAGTAGCCGGGAATGGCTGACATCACATAGGAAAAGAGGGAGCTCTGCATGATCTCAGCATTTGAAGGAATTAACTTGTATACGAAGGACACCGCTGCTCTGGCGGCTTTTTATTCAGCGGTTCTTGGAATTCCCGTCCCGTTCGAGGGGTTCGGCAACAGTGACGGGGCAAAGATCGGCTTTGCGGGCGGGCTGCCGGGTATTATTATCTGGGACGAGCACAAATGGGACAAGCTTACGACAGGGGTTGTCAACCTGGTATTCTCCTGCAGCAGCCTGGATGAGACTTATGCGGAGCTTAAAGCCCGCGGGCTTGATTGCGAACCGCCGGTTACGATGGAATACGGGGGCAGAGAGATGAACTTCAAAGACCCTGACGGCAACAGCATTACTTTGCTTGAAGGCGCATATTAAGCCTAAGAATATTTTCCGAACACAGCGTGTAAAAGAGGGAGACGGACAATAGCCTGACTGCAGGGCGATTGTCCGTTTTTTTATATGTTGACAATGAGAATCATTATCAAATAGAATAGGAATAATTCATTCTGGCTTCTGGGTACGTTCAGGGGCCGTTATATACTTCAAGCATAAATAGGGAGGACAGAATCATGGCTAAGGTGCTTGTGGCATATGCCAGCTTAACGGGTAACACGGAAGAGATTGCAGAACTGATCGCAGAAGGAATACGCCAGGCAGGCGGGGAGGCCGTGTTGAAATCGGTAACCGACTGTAACGCAGATGAGATAAATAACTATGATGCTGTACTGCTGGGAGCTTATACCTGGGGCGACGGCGAGCTGCCGGATGAATTTCTTGATTTCTATGAGGAGATGGATGAGCTGAATCTGGCCGGCTATAAGGCGGCTGCCTTTGGGAGCGGAGATACCGGATATTCCATATACTGCGGTGCTGTAGATCTGATTGAAGAGAAGCTGAAGGAGCGCGGGGCGGAAGTTGTGCAGGAAAGCCTGAAGATTGAATACGGCCCGAATGCGGCGGAAAAGGACAGCTGCCGGAATTTCGGACGCCAGTTTCTTGAGACCTGCGCGGCGGTTTCCTGACGATGGGCGGCGCGGCAGGAATGATGGACACGGGAAAAGCGGATGCGCAGGCGGTCCGGTACGCCAGGCTGAACGATTTCCGCATGGAGCACATCATGCTGGGCGGCGCGGAGTCGCTTGCCGTCGGAGCCGCTTCGACCGGGCTTCCCCGCTGGAGACAGCAGGTACAATATGCAATCGGCCATACGCTGAATGATTTCTACAGCCTGCAGCCTGCGGTGCGCCGGGAGACACCGGTTCAGTTTCTGCTGGAGCGGCGCTGGCCGCTGAGAAGCACCGCTTTTCCGTCGTTGATGCATTATTGGGATGTAAAGACGGCGGTGGCCGATGAGCTGATGCGGCTGGCACCAGTCAATCATACAGGGGAGATTCCAGTTATGCTCTATGAGCAGTGGCACACCCCGGTACCCGAGCTGTCAGTCGAGCTGGCGATGATCTTTCAGCTGGCCTGGAATTCGCAGCGCAGCGGGCGCTGCCTGAACATACAGAAATTTATGGTGTCCGGGCATGAGGATGTAATCACCGGTTTCCTGCACATGGCCAATGTGTTCTGTCACAAGGCTTACGGGGAGCCGGCGGATACGATCGAAATCTACTCGCTGATGGACGGCCGGAGGCATATTTTTGACGGGGCGGGCGTGCCGCTCACGGAATCGCTGGATTATGTGCGGCTACTGTCCGTATTCCTGGAACAGGATAAGACGGCAGACCGGAACGTCAGTGTGGACAGCCGCAGGAATGAGAAGAGCGAGGCTGCCTTTGGCGGGTTCGGACTGATGTAGTTTTATTGAGACGAGGCAGATATGAAAAGAAAGCCCCCGTCCTCCGGCAAATCTGCCGGAAGGCGGGGGCTTTGGTATGTCCTAAAGGGAGCCGGTGTACCGGTAATAGTCCTGCCGGTTCACAATAACAAAGCCGCAGCTTTCATATAGCTTCAGGGCGTTGGGATTGTCCAGGGATACTTCCAGATTCACCCCGTTGTAATTACGGCTCTCCCGTTCGATCGTCTGCTGCAGCGCACTGCGGCCGATACCGAGTCCACGCAGCTTCTGGTCAACGGTAAAGCCGTAAATCCAGGTTTCGTTGTTATCGGTCCAGAGCCGCATTTTGCCGGCCGGCCGGCCGTTCAGCTCGATGATAATATGCTCCTGCAGCGCTTCATGCCGCTGCTCCTCAAACATTTCTGCTGCTTCTTCCTCAGACAGATCAAATCCCGCGCTGTCCAGCTGAATAAGGACAGAGGATTCGTCCTCACGGGCAGGGCGCAGCGTTACCGTTCCGGCAGCGGAGCTCACTTCTCCCGGCCCCTGCAGGACGGCTGCCTGATCCCATTTCATCTGGTATTCGGCATGATTGAATTTCAGAGGCAGCGTCTTCAGGAAGCCGGCAGCAGATGATGAGACCGCCGGGGCATTCAGAAGCAGGGTAGAGATATTGCGCTTATGAATCTTGTTCTGCGCAAGCTCCCAGAGCGATGTAAAGATGCCTCTGCGCCGGAAACCCGGCCGGACCATGCCGCATACCTCCATCTCGCCGCCGAACCCGTACAGGCCGATGAAGCCGACCAGTTGCTCCTCCTCATAAGTGACAAGCCATTCTGTTCCTCCGGCCTCAGGGGTATTGCGCAGCATGTCCCAGTTCAGCTTCAGGGAAATTCCCTCATATTGCTCGCAGCGCAGCTGGAGCTCTTCAATATCTTTTAACGTATCCGCAGAATTCAATCCGTTTCCTCCTCAAGTTGAGCTAATACTCTTGCCGCTCTTCATGCTCCCCAAGGAAACGGCCAGCGTTATGATGCGCTTCCGTCTCCGCTGAGCACGTCCGAATATTCCTTGTGCCGTTCAAACTGCTTGACGGCATAAGGGCAGACCGGAATAATTTTGACACCCGCTTCACGGGCCTTTTCCACTACTTCCCGCACCAGCTTCTCGGCAGTCCCTTGTCCGCGCAGCTCTTCCGAGACATAGGTATGATCAACAATCCAGTTCCCTGTAGCCTCTTCCAGCCTGTATGTAATCTCGGCAAGATTCTTTCCGTCACCTGCAATATACAAACGGCCTTCACCTTGTTCAATTTGTTCCATATTCTTCACTCCTGCCTCTGTAATATGGCTTTATTTTACTATTCTAAATGACAAAAAGCGAGGTCTGATGTTTACCCGGCGGCAAAATGGGGTTAATAAAAGACTAATCGGGCCTGTAGCTCAAGTAGGCCTTGTTTCTATTCGCAAGGTTCAGTCTTCTCAGGCAGCATCTACAGAAGCACTATGCGACGCAGCTAAGCTGACAGCATGTGCACCATGCTTGTCGGCGACCCACAAATCATGGCAAATGCTTTCGGAGCGAGTTTCGTTCAAAGAGACTCACGGAAGCAGAAGCTAACTAAACTACTAGGAGGAACTATCATGAATACTACAATTCGTTTGACTGAAAGATCCGGCTCGGCTTCTGCAACGCGGAACAAAGGCTTTGTACCGGTTGTCGTCTACGGTGCAGGTTCAGATACACAATCCTTTTCGGCAGATGCCAAGGCCATTACAGAAATTGTCGGCAAAAACCCCCGGGCGATCCTCAAGGTTGAGCTCCCGGATTCCGGCACCAAAAACGCTGTAATCGCAGAAATTCAGCGCCAGCCGCTTTCCCGCAAGCTGCTGCATGTCGATCTGCATCAGATTGATATGAAGGCAGAGCTGGATACGAAGGTTGCTTTCCAGTTCACAGGCGAACCAGCCGGTGTAAAAGCAGGCGGCATCCAGCAGGTCGAGCTTTATGAGCTGGATATCAGAACGTTGCCGGATAAGCTGACCCCGACCTTTGAAGTGGATATCACCAATCTGGAGATCGGTGACCAGCTGCTGGTATCTGACCTGCCGAAGCATGAAGGCTGGGAGGTACTGACACCGGAGGATACACTGATTGTGCGGATCTCACCGCCGATTGTCCAAGAAGATCCGGCAGAAGGCGAAGCTGCAGAAGAACCGGCAGCTGCGGAGAATGCGGACGAAGGCAAGACAGAAGAATAATATCCCGGCGTAACAGCAGGGTATATACAAGGAGCAGGCCTTTCCTTAGCGGGAGCGGCCTGCTCCTTTTTGTGTAGTGGGTTAAACAGCCGGGATAGATCAAAGTAGTGTGAAGGAGAGAAGGGAGCGGTCCTTTATCGGGATTTACAACGTAACAGTGTTATGTTACGATAGCGCCAAGGAGTGATCGTATGGAAGAAGAATTGATATCCAAGAAGGAACTGCTTGAACTGACAGGAATCTCTTACGGCCAGCTCTACCGCTGGAAACGCAAGCAACTGATTCCGGAGGAATGGTTCATCCGCAAATCGGTGTTTACTGGTCAGGAAACCTTTTTTCCAAAGGAACGGATTCTGGGGCGTATCCATAACATCATTAACCTGAAAGACGGGTTTTCTCTGGATGAACTGGCGGATAAACTGACTGATACGGCGTTGGTTAACGGACTAGCTTTTACAGCGGACCAGATTATAGAACGTAACATTGTTTCGAGAGTGTGCCTGGAGCGGTTCGGGGATATTATGGACAAAACGAAGACGTATGATTTCGGGCAAGTTGTACAATTGTTCACGTTAGACCGGCTGCTCAGCGGTGGAGAGCTGAACCTGGATGAGGCGGATCAGCTTTTTCACACGCTTGCCGAGCAGACACCGAGGTTTGGAGCGAAGGGCTGGGAGCTGTTTTTTATCCGGAAAATGGGGGTTAGCTTCTTCCTGCTCAGTGCAGCACCGGCAGAAATCCTATTCGATAAGGGAGCCCGGCTGGTAGTGCGGATAAGTCTGACTGACATAATGGAGCAGCTCAACGGAAAATTAAACAGACCATGAATGTTACGGGAGGGGCTTAAAGATGGATGAACAGCAGTTGCCGGATTTATTGCTGACAGGAGTTACCGGAGGAGCAGGGGGCCGTTATAACAAGGTGTCTTTGGACGGGGTGTGCAAGGTTAACGGAAATGTCAGTGCCAGGATGTTTCAGGGAAACGGGGTCATCACCGTTCTGGGGGATGCTGTGACGGAAGAGCTGCAGGCTAACGGGAAAATAAAGATTAACGGCAGCCTGCAGGCGGAGCGGATCGGGGGAGACGGCCTGGTGACTGTAAACCGGGATCTGCGCGGAGAAAGCTGCAGACTGAACGGTAAGCTGAACGTCAAAGGAAACTGTGACCTGGAAGAACTGAACGGTGAGGGTGTATTCGAAATCAAAGGTCTGCTTAGCGCAGGGCATGTGAATTTTACACTGCATGGGCAGGCGAAAGCAGGAGGAATCGGCGTAGAGAGTCTGGTTATCCGCAGCCTGGACGGAGGAATCTGGAATAAGCTGGCGTCCAGCATCATATCAAAGCTTAAAGCGCAGCTGATCACGACAATAATTGAGGGTGATGTGCTGGATCTGGAATGCACGAGCGCGGAAGTGGTGCGCGGCGGCGTGGTAAGGATCGGACCGGGGTGCAGCATCGGCCGTGTGGAATATTTGACTGAGCTGACGGTTCATCCGGATGCCGCAGTAGGAAGGGTGGAGAAAAATGGTGAATGAAGCTGCAGATCGGAGCAATCTGAAGGTACTTGGTACCTCAAGTTCATTAGGCGGTTTTTTTCAGGACGTAAAGATAACCGGAGAGTGCAGATTTAACGGGGATGTTGACTGTTTCAGCCTCAGCATAACCGGGGAAAATGAAGTGTCCGGCAGCCTGAAGGTGGAGAAGCTGAAACTGGCAGGTGAGCTTACGGTGAACGGCTGGCTGAAAGGCGGAGCATTGCGCGGGCAAGGGGACATCAAGGCAGGCAGCCTCGCCGCCGAGCGGCTGAAGCTCAGCGGAAGCCTGGAGACGAGCGGAAATTGTGAGGCCGAGGAGCTGGAGCTGAGCGGAGCCCTGCAAGTGAAGGGGCTGCTGAGTGCGGATAAGCTGCAGCTGAAGCTGTATGGTCCGGGCAGCGCAGCTGAGGTTGGCGGCGGCACGATTACGGTCAAGCGGAGCAAGAGCAAAGCGCTGCTCCAGCCGGGACAGCATGCGGAGATGCGGTTCACCTCCGGGCTGATTGAAGGCGACTATATAGAGCTGGAGAATACGCATGCGGACATCGTGCGGGGCGAAAAGGTGATTATTGGTGCGGGCTGCGTTATTCAGAAGGTGGAATATAGCAGCTACTTGGAGATTCATAAAAGTGCGGTAGTTAAGCAGCCGGTGAAGATTGTGAAATAAATGGAATTGAAAGTGAAGAACTGACTCCGGCATTATACATGACTCTAAAATAAATAAATGCCGCCTCGCCGCACATTGGATTCTCCCGGTAATGAAAGGTAGAATAGACGGGAGAATACTAACATCAAGGAAGCTTAGGAGGATGGGGATAATGACCAATCAGGCAGAGCTGGTATTAGACGCAAGGGCGGTGCTGGGTGAAGGTCCGCACTGGAATGACGCAGACAGCAAATTGTATTGGGTTGATATAGAGGGCAGGCAGCTGCGCAGCTATGATCCGGCGACAGGTGATGAGCAGGCGGTTACGTTCGCGCAGAGAATTAGTGCCGCAGTCCCTGGCGCTAATGGCGGCTGGATTCTTGCGCTTCAGGATGGTATCTACAGGTATGACGGCAGCGATCCGGACCAGCTTGAGCAGCTGGCCGAGGTGGAGCCGGAGCTGCCGGGTAACCGGCTGAATGATGCCAAATGTGACAGCGCCGGCAGGCTGTGGTTCGGATCGATGAGCATGGGCTCGGACCGGTCGGCTGGCAGCCTGTATGTGATGGAACGGGACGGCAAGGTGCAGCAGGTACTGAACGGCGTCGGCATTTCCAACGGTCTGGCCTGGGATGACAGCCTCAGCCGCATGTACTACATTGACTCCGTAACCAGAGCGGTAGATGCGCTGGATTATGATCTGGAGTCCGGAAAGGTGAGCAACCGCCGGGCGATTATTCATCTGCCCGAAGGCAGTGATGTCCCTGACGGGATGACGATCGACCGTGAAGGCATGCTCTGGGTCGCCCAGTGGGGCGGCAGCTGCGTGTCGCGCTGGAATCCCCATACCGGGGAGCAGATCGGCAGGGTGGAAGTCCCGGCGCTGAATGTAACCTCATGTACCTTTGGCGGTGAAGACCTGGACGAGCTGTACATCACGACAGCGCGCAACGGGATGAGCGAAGAACAGCTGGAGCGCTGGCCGCTGACAGGCGGGCTGTTCCGGTTCAAGCCGGGCGTGCAGGGGAACGCGGCTAATATTTTCCGGAGTGAATGATGCTGATGTGTATGAGTCGCAGCGGTTGCAGCGTGATGCTGCAACTGATGCGGCATGTAAGCAGTGACAGATACAGTTATTAGCCGGGGGAATAAGTGGACGAGCAGGATGATATGAGCTCCCGGCAAACAAACGCCTTGCAGGAAAACTGTTTTTATGGCTGATTGCCTGCTTGTGCAGCACATGAAGGTAATGTTGCTTGGATGCGTTACCGCCCAGCCTACTATTTACATTGAGCCGGCCGAATAAGTGTATTTGGTGCAACTAAAAATAGTAAGTTGGTGTAAGTGCGCGAGATAACTGCAGTTTGTACAACTAAATCCGGCTAAATCGGGCAAAATGGGCTTTTTACGGTGATATAGTTGTACGGAGTACACTTAAACGGCCGTTAGCTTGAAAATCAGGTGTTTTAAGTGTACAAAATGCAGCTATGTTGTTCATTGAGTGGCGGGAGCGAGTCTTCAGCTGTCTGCTGAGCGGGCTAAGTGGAAAATGGCTAACTAATTTTGGGAAACTTGCCGCATGAGAGAAGGTAGTTGGAAAAACAACACTTAATCCAGCAGTTTTCGTGCCATATGGGCTTTATAGGCTAATCTAAGTGATGATTCTCCAACTAATGTTTAGAAAAGTTGATAATCGGTAGAATGAAGTAGCAAAAATCCAATTAGCTGCCGGAGCGCTACAGTCTGGCGGAGCCATCCAAGTTTAACGGGCGCGCAGGGTGTTGCTCAGCGGCAACGAATCGGTAGGTATGGAGATATGGAACCGGATACATTCTCTCTGCCTAAATTTAATATTGAAAGCAGCCCCTATTTCATTAATAAAATCTTCAGTCAGGCTTCCCGTACAAACGTGGAGCCTTTTTGCGTGCTAAAGGGTATGCGAAAGCTCCACGCTGTGATGATGGTTGCCTCTCCTGCGAAAAGTTACTCTCCTGCGGAAACGGTTCACTCCCCTGTGAAATGTTACTCTCCTGCGAAAACGGTTCACTCCCCTGCGAAAATGGTCCGCAATTTCCGGACGGCTCTCGCTTAACCGGTGGCTGGCCTCTATCCCGGAAAAGCCGATTCATCTGCTACGATGAAAGCGTAAACAAAAATCTGGAGCGTAGGAGATAGAGGCATGGGAGTACCTTCTGGCAAGCTGCAGCACAGCGCCGAGCCGGCCCGCCGGACCCGCGGGACATTGCAGAGCAAGTATAAGCTGTTCCTGATGGCGCTGCCGTTTCTGGTGATTACTTTTATTTTCTATTATCTGCCGGTCAGCGGGTGGATTTACGCCTTCTATGACTTCATACCGGGTATTCCGCTGTCGGATACGCCGTATGTCGGGCTGAAATGGTTCCGGACCATGGTCGAGAATCCGACCCAGACCGCAGAGGTGCTGCGTGTGCTGAAAAATACGGTGGCGATGAGCTCACTCGGGCTGGTCACCTCAGTGTTTCCGGTCATTTTCGCCATTCTGCTGACGGAGATCAAGGCAGGCTGGTACCGCAAAATGGTGCAGACACTGACCACGATCCCGAATTTTATCAGCTGGATTCTCGTCTATGCGCTGGCGTTCTCGCTGTTCTCAGTAGACAACGGCGTCGTGACCCATGTGCTGGTTCAGCTTGGACTGGTGGATGAGGGCTTCAATTTTCTGGCCTCCAGCTCCCATATCTGGCTGACGATGATTGCCTGGTACTGGTGGAAGTCGCTCGGCTGGGGAGCGATCCTCTATCTGGCGGCGATTGCCGGCATTGACCAGGAATTGTATGAGGCGGCAGAGGTGGACGGGGCCAGCCGGTTCCGCAAAATCTGGCATATCACCGTACCGGGACTCATCCCCACCTTCTTCGTGCTGCTGCTGCTCTCGATCGGGAACTTTGTGAACAACGGGATGGAGCAGTACTTCGCTTTCCAGAATGCGATGAACAAGGACACGATTGAGGTGCTGGATTTATATGTGTACAATATCGCGTTTGCCAACAATTTTCCGTTCGCGACAGCCGTCAGCATGCTGAAATCGGTCGTCAGCGTGGCGCTGCTGTTCGCAGCCAACACCTTATCCAAGGTTGTGCGGGATGAATCGATTATTTAAGGGGTGATTCCATTTGCGCAAAAAGCTCAAGCCAGGCGATGCCCTGTTCCAGGGAATCATCTACATGCTGTTCGGCGTGTTCACGCTCAGCTGCATGTATCCGTTCTACTACCTGTTCATTAACACCATCAGCTCCAATGATCTCAGTGCGGCGGGTTACATCAAGTTTTACCCGCGGGATATCCATTTTGACAACTACTCGAAAGTGCTGCGGATCAGCGGGCTGAGCCACGCGGCGCTGGTATCCGTCTACCGGACAGTGGTGGGTACGCTGCTGACCGTCGGCGCTTCGGCTTTTCTCGGCTACCTGTTCACCAAAAAGGAGATGTGGGGCCGTCAGATCTGGTACCGCAGCATTGTCGTCACCATGTATTTCAGCGCTGGACTGATTCCGTGGTACATCACCATGCACAATCTGCATCTGACCAACAACTATCTGGCGTATATTTTGCCGACCATTATTACCCCATTCAATATCATTCTGGTCAAAACCTTTGTTGAGGCGATTCCACCCTCACTCGAGGAGTCAGCCAGCATCGACGGGGCAGGTTATCTGCGGGTATTCTGGAGTATTATCGTTCCGCTGACGACGCCGATTCTGGCGACGATTACGATTTTTTCAGCGGTCAGCCAGTGGAATTCGTTCATCGATACGGCGTTTCTCATGACCGACACCAAATACTTCACGCTGCAGTTTCTGCTCTGGCGCTACCTCAACGAGTCCAGCTCGCTGGCGGCGCTGATCCGCAATTCCCCGGATATGGCGGCCAGTGTGCAGAATATGCAGACGCCGACCTCTGTGCGGATGACGGTGACGATGATTGTTGTGCTGCCGATTCTGATTGTGTATCCGTTTTTTCAGCGCTTTTTTGTCAAAGGCATTATGATCGGCGCGGTCAAAGGCTGAGGAGGCCGCAGCCGGCTTCATGCATGTACAGGTCTATAAACTTTATTAGGGGGTAAAAGTATGAAGTTGAAAAAATTGCCGCTGCTCCTGCTGAGCGCGATTATGGTGTTCGTGCTGGCAGCCTGCGGCGGGGGCAACAATAACGGGGGTAACGCAGGCCCGGCGGAAAGTACAGAAAAGCCTGCGGCAGAGGCCACTGCCGGTACGGAGGCTACGGCTGCGCCGGATGACGGTGCGCTGGATCATTCCAAGCCGCTGAAGCTGACCGTGTTCTCGACAACCGCCAACTATGCCGGGCCGCAGACGGGCTGGTTCGCTAAAGTGATCAAAGATAAATTCAATATCGAGCTGGATATCGTCGCGTCCAATCTGACCGGCGGGGATACGAAAATCTCGGCGATGATGGCTTCCGGCAACCTGGGCGACATCATTGTTTTCGGTGATGACAAAAATCATTATCCGAATGCGATCAAAGGCAAGCTGCTGCTGGACTGGACCCAGGACGGGCTGCTGGACAAATACGGCGCTGACATTGCCAAGCAGTTTCCGAAGGCTATAGAAAAAGCTAAGGTTGCTTTTGGCGGAGGGAATTCGGTTTACGGCATCGGGAACAATGTGGCCTCGAACCCGTCAGGACCTTCCGAGGGCAAGGATATGACCTGGGGACCGGATCTGCGCTGGGATCTGTATCAGCAAATCGGCGCACCTGAGATTAACTCGATCGAGGAGTACCTGCCAGTACTGAAAAAGATGCAGGAGCTGGAGCCGAAGAATGAGCAGGGTAAAAAAACCTATGCCTTCTCGCTCTGGGCGGACTGGGACGGCAATTACAAAATGACGCTGGCGAAGCAGTTCGCCAACATGATGGGCTATGATGAAATTCCGGAGACCGCGATTTTCGTCAAAGCCGATGAAGAGAAATATTACGACTTCCTGTCCGAGGACAGCTGGTATATGAAGTCGCTGAAGCTGTACTACGAGGCCAACCAGATGGGGCTGCTTGATCCGGACTCCCTGACCCAGAAGTTTGATGATGTAGTGGCAAAATATAAAGACGGCCGCCTGTTGTTCTCCTGGTTCCCGTGGCTTGGCGCCGCCAACTATAACACCGCGGAAAGAACGGCTGAAGGAAAAGGCTTCGCCATGGTGCCGTTCAAGGATGAGCTGATGTATTCCACCGGCTTCAACGTATACGGCGGCAACGGCATCATTGCAATCGGAGCCAAAGCAAAGGAACCGGCGCGGATTATGGAATTCCTGAACTGGATGTACACCCCGGAAGGCGCGATGCTCTCGGCAGGCAGCGGGACAGCTGTACCTAACGGGCCGAAAGGACTGACCTGGGATATAGACGCAAACGGCAAGCCGGTCGTAACGGATTTTGGCTGGCAGGCCTACACGGATCAGCAGAACACCCAGGTTCCGGCGGAATACGGCGGCGGGGATTACTACTACGGCTCGAACCAGATGAACTTCTCGTTTGTGGTACCGGCAATGGTCAATCCCGAAACGAATGAGCCGTTTGACCACAATCTGTGGCAGACAACGCTGGAGCGCAACCCGTCCAAGCTGGATAGTGACTGGAGAGCGAAGATGGGCGTGCTGACGCCGAAGGAATATTTTGAGAAAAATAATCTGCTTGCCGTTGCCCCTCAGGGCTTCACCGGTAAAGAGCCGCTGACGATGGACAAAACGCTGGAGCAGAAAAACAAACAGATCGGCACCGTGATCCAGCAGATGTCCTGGAAGATGGTTTTTGCCAAAGATCAGGCTGAATTCGATAAGCTGAACAAGGAAATGCACGATAAGGTGAACGGGCTGGGTTATGCTGAAGTGATGGATTTTTCCATTAAAAAAGCGGAGGAGCTGTTCGAGGCCCGCAAAAGTGTGAAGTAGGTAAAAAGGAGGCAGGGCGGCGCAGCAGCTGTTCTGCCTTATTCTATTCAATCCAGGGTAAATCTGGTATTCTGATCCTATCAGATAAAACGCTTACAGAAAGCGAAGTGGGCTAGCAGAATGCGCAGAATGAAGAACGGGAGCCCCACGCCGGCTGTGAAATCCCTGAGGAGAACACTGGTTATCTATCTGCTGGTTGGTACGCTGCTGCCGCTGCTGATTGTCGGAATCGTATCCTACACCTCTATCTATTCCATTTTGTCCGGTAAAATAGGCAGCGGCATCAGTGCAAGTCTGCGCCAGGAAGCGCTCAGCCTGGAGAATGCCATCGACAATCTGGACTTCGCCTCCAAGCAGTTTGCGCTTGACGGGCAGATTGTGGAGGAAATGTCCTCTTTTCTGCAGGAAAAACAGATTTACCGCAAATCACAGATTATGAATTCCATCAATCAGAAGATCAATCTCGTCAATTTCACCAATCCCTATATCGGCTTGACTGCCTATGTTATGCCCGGCGTCAAGGACCCGGTGCTGTTCACCAACATGAGCATGCGGCGGGGATTCGATACGGGGAAGCTGCCTGCTTTTATGCGCTACAACGGGGCGGATTATTTTGGACCGCACGGGACGATGTACGCTGTCGGCGATAATGTGGTTTTCTCGGAGCAGCGGATTGTCCGGGTGAGCGGCCAGCATGAGCTGTATATTTATCTCGAGACGAACTATAGCCTGCTGCGCAAAATTTTTAATGAACAGGCCTACGGGATGGCGGTGAACCATCTGCTGGTCAATCAGGCGGGGACGTCGACCTATGCGATTGATGGTGAGGTGCCTGACAAGATACTCGCTGCTGCGGGGCTGAGGGGCCGTCCGGCCCATGAGGAGCTGGAGGGCTATCATCTGTTCCGCTACGAGAGCCCGCAGGGCTGGAAGCTGGTGGCTGCCGTCAAAAAATCGGTGTTCAACAGCGAAATCTACGCCTGGTTCTACAAAATGATTCTGCTCGCCCTTTCGACCCTGCTGTTCGCCGGTCTGCTGGCCTGGCTGATCTGGAGGCGGATCTATGGTCCGCTGCGCAAGGTTAACCTGGAGATTATCCGTATGGCCGAGAATGTTACCGCGCCGGTTGCTTTTACGAATGTGGAGGAGTTTGATTTTGTACTGAGCAACTTCCAGCAGATGAAGGACCAGGTCAACGAGCTAATTCAGGCGGTAGCGCGCAATGAGAAGCAGAAAAGCCAGTTTGAGATAGAAAAGCTGCTCAGCCAGATTAACCCGCATTTTTTGCATAATACGCTTAATACGGTGCAGTGGCTGGCCCGGCTGAACGGGCAGAAGGAGATAGACCGGCTGGTTACGCTGCTGGTGAAGGTGCTGCATTATAATCTGGGCAAGCAGAGCCTTATTGTCACGATCGGGGAGGAGATTGAGGCGATCCGCAACTATATGGAGCTGCAGCGAATCCGCTATGATTATGAATTTGAATTCAAGGTGCAGGCGGAGGACGGGGTGCTGGATGCGGCGGTACCAAGGTTCCTGCTTCAGCCGCTGGTGGAAAATTCAATCTACCACGGGCTCAGCGACCACGGGCGGGTGGAGGTCATTATCGCGGGACAGGGGGAAGCTGAAATCCGGCTGTGCGTGCGGGATAACGGTTCCGGGATGAATGAGGCCCAGATCGACGAGCTGCTGTCGGACGACAGTGCCAAAAAGCGCGGGCTCGGAATCGGCTTCGCTTACGTCATGCGGATGCTGCATACCTATTATGGCGGACAAATGCAGCTGCAGATCAAAAGCGGCGAGGGAGAAGGGACGGACATCTCCATTACCATTCCCCGCAAAAGCAAGGAGGACTTCGATGATTAAAGCAATTGTGGTCGATGATGAGCGGCTGGTGCGCAAGGGCTTTATTTCGCTGATTGACTGGCCGTCCTTCGGAGTGGTGATTGTCGGTGAAGCCGGGGACGGCAATGCGGCGCTGGCGCTGCTCCGTGAGCAGGAGGCCGATCTGCTGTTCGTGGATATTACGATGCCGGGCATGTCCGGCTTTGAGCTGATCAGGCAGGTGAGGCAGCAGTTTCCGGCTATCCGCTGTGTTGTGCTGACCTGCCATCATGAGTTCGACTATGTGCAGGAAGCGCTGCGGCTGGGAGCTGTCGATTATATTGTTAAAACGCTGCTCGAGGTGGAGAACGCCGATGAGACAATCAGCCGGCTGGTCGAGCGGGTAAGGTGGGAGGACACCGCGCGGGAATCTCTCAGCCGGAGGGATGGTGCGGCCGGCCTGGCTGCGGACAGGGCGCTGCTCCTGGTGCCGCTGAAGGGGCAGGAGAGCGAAGAGGAGCTGTTCCAGCTCCCCCTGGCGAAGAATCAGCCGATGATTGCCCTGCAGGGGCAGTGGATTGTACCGCTGCAGAGCCGGCTGAGTGGTGAGGGGCTCCAGCGTGAGCTGGCTGCCCTGCCGGCAGGGCGCTGGCAGGCCGCGCTGGTCAGCGGGCTGCAGGGCAGGCCGTGCCGGGAGCTGGAGCAGGTGCTGGGCAAGGCGGCGCGCCTGGCGCTGTTCTATTACGGCGGCGCGGAGTTGCCGCCGAAGCTAGAGTTCGCGGAGCTTGCGCTGGCAGCGGAGGGAGCGGCCGGGGAGGAGCTGTTTCCGGCGTCGGGGCATCAGCTCAGATGGGCGCTTGAGCGGGGAGACTGGGACAGCTTCACTGCGGAAGTGCTGCTGCGCCGGCCTGCTCCTGAAGTGATAGCGGACTTCGGGCATTCGCTGCTGGAGAGCTGGAGCCCGCTATTGCTGAGTCCGGCAGAGGCTGCTGAGCTTGAGGCTGCTATTAGCGGCAACGTGGACTGGTGCAGCTGGAAGCAGTGGCTCCGGGAGTTCGCCGGGCATGTCCAGCGGCGGATGATCGAGCTCGGACTGAGCAAAGAGGTCATGTTCTGCCTGATCCGTGCTGTCCTGTACATGAAGCAGAACGCCGGCCTCAAAATCAACCAGGGCGATGTAGCGGCCCATATCAATATGAGCCGGGGGTACTTCAGCCAGTGCTTTGCCCGCTTGGCGGGGGAGAGCTTCGGCGAGGTGCTGCGCGGGATGCGGCTGGAGCTGGCCAAGGCGCTGCTGCTGGAGACCGCTCATCCGGTGCATGAGATCGCCTGCCGCTCAGGCTTTGAGGACGACCGGTACTTCAGCAGGCTGTTCCGGGAACGGGTTGGCCGGCTGCCTAGCGAATACCGCGCGCAAGGAGAGAAGCTGTGAAGAAGGGTTGTACGCCTGCTTGTTCATGCTGGCCCGCTACTGGCCGGCTGCCATGCCGTTGCCGTGCAGAAAGGATGGGGCTATGAAACATGGCTTAAGGTTCGTGCTTGTTTTACTGGCGGCGCTCATGCTGCAGGGCTGCAGCGGCGACCGGCCCGGTCCGGATGCAGAGACTCCGGTGACAGATGCTGCCGAAGCTGCTGCTTACGGCAGATATGAGCAGCCGGTTACGATGCGGATCGGCTTCAAGGTGCCTGATGCCAGGCTGAATAACGGGGACAGTAACGACAATAATCCGATCTCCCGTTATCTGGAGAGCCGGACGAATATCAGGGTCATCCATTCCTGGGAGGCAAAGGGCGAGGAGCCGTATACGCAAAAAGCCCAGCTGGCCATCGACAGCAACGACCTGCCGGATGCGATGGTCGTTGACCGGGATCAGCTGAAAAAGCTGATGGACAGCGGGATGATTGCCGATCTTACAGACGTCCTCGGGCAGTACGGCTCCGAGCTGATCAAAGATATGTACGACTCAACCGGGGGCCGCGCACTGGAAGATGCCTCACGCGGCGGCAGGCTGTACGGCCTGCCGAATGTGGCGATCCGGGCCGATTCCCCGATGCTGCTGTGGGTCCGCCAAGACTGGCTGGACCGGTTGGAGCTTCCGGGTCCGTCTACCTTCGGGGATATTGAACGGATTGCCAAGGCGTTCACCCAGCAGGACCCTGACGGAAACGGCAAGCGTGATACCACCGGTCTCAGCGCCTACAAAAATATCATCTACGGGGCGAAGCCGCATATCAACGGGCTGGATGCTGTATTCAGCGCGTTCCACTCTTTTCCGACCAATTGGATCAAGGACAGCTGCGGCTCGATTGTTTACGGATCTATTACCCCTGAGACGAAGGCCGCACTCGGCAAGCTCGCTGACTGGTATAAGCAGGGGCTGATTGATCCCGGCTTTGCCCTGTACAAAGAGACCCAGGAGCCGATCATCGCCGGGCAGTCCGGGATGTTCTTCGGCCCGTGGTGGATGCCGTATTATCCGCTGTCCGAAGCGGTAGCCGCCGATACCCGGGCGGAGTGGAGGGCTTTTGCGGCTCCGCTTGATGAGAGCGGCAAGTTCGTTGCCCATATGGCAGCGCCGACGGACCGCTATCTCGTGGTCCGCAAGGACTACGAGCACCCCGAGGCTGTAGTGAAGCTGCTGAACGTGTTCACCCGGCTGGAGAGAAGACGTGACCCGAACACCGCAGAGGTCAAAGCGCTCGACGACTTCTCGGCGGAGACGGGCATCCAGCCGCGCGCCTATTATCCGTTCGACCTGCTGATCGACTACAGCGATGCAATTGAGCAGCACTATACGGATGTCCAGCAGGCGCTGCACGGCAAGATCGATCCGGAGCTGCTCGACCCGGACACCAGGCTCCTCTATGACCGCTGGATTGCGGAAGAAGAGCAGCCCAAGAAGAATCTTGAAGGCTGGAAAGCTACTAACGCGTATAAATACGGGGCAGCTGTCCTGACCTCAACCGCAATTGAAGAAGTGGAAAGCGTATTCTACGGCAGCACCCCCAGCATGCCGGCCGTGTGGCCGAAGCTGCAGACGCTCGAGAGCGAGACCTTTCTGAACATCATCGTCGGCGAGACGCCGCTGAGCGCATTCGATGAGTTTGTTCAGGAATGGAAGCGCCTGGGCGGGGAACGGATTACGCAGGAGGTGACAGCGGCGGTTAACAGGGATGCTGGTAGATGATGAGGATGGGGAGGCTAGCCGTCCAATACTGCCCCGTTGCTGACCCGCCACTGGCCGCCGTTACCCCGAGTTGACCTAACACCGACTCGGAGCTGCCCGAGAGTAACTCAGCAGCAACTCAGCACTACCCGGCACCACTACAACACACTAAGCTAACGGACACCAGCGCCCTTATCTTGCAGTAAAACTGCTATTTCTGCCGTTAACGGACCGAAGTGACTTTATTTGCGTTCGCTGCGCCCCAAAACGGGCTTTTCTTCCATAATAACGGTGCTGGAGTCCGTTAGACTGCGGAAATGCCCGTTTTTCTTTCTTTAACGTCATCTGAGTCCGTTAGACCATACAGTACTGAATCAAAAGTGAGCATCAGGCAGCGGGATAGCCCGAAGCGAGGGGATTTGGGCAGGTTACAGCCTCTCCTCCTTCTGCGCCGAGCTACCAGTCCCCAGTGCTGCACTCCTCCGATGCTGCTGCTCCCAATCAAAAAGGCCGGAATCCTCCGCTCAGGAGATTCCGGCCTTTTTCTGATATTCGTTCCACCAGCATGCACTGCTAAGCAAATATAATTGCTATGCAGCAGAAGTATCACTCTTAGCTGAACCAGAGGCTTTACCTCTAGTTGATACATAGCTGAACCAGGCACCGGCCAAAGCCAGAATGGCCAGGACTGCAGACAGCCAGGGAATTGAGGTCAGTCCGAACGAATTAATTGCAGCTCCGCCAAGATAAGCTCCGGCCGCATTGCCCAGATTGAGTGCAGAGTGGCTGGAGGTGGTAGCTAACAGCGGAGCTTTATGCGCCAGATTCATAATCCGCAGCTGGATGCCCGGCATAATGCCGAATGCAGCAATCCCCCAGAAGAAAATGTTAATGACCGCAAGTACAGGATGCTGCATCGTTACAGTCAGCAGGGAGATGACCACTGCCAGCACGGCAAAGTTGACCATCAGCGAGGGCATCAGCTTCCAGTCAGCCAGCTTGCCGCCGGCAATATTGCCGGCAGTTACGCCGACTCCGAACAGGACCAGAATCCAGGTCACGCTCTGCTCGGCAAAGCCTGTGATGTCCGTCAGCATAGGCGTGATGTAAGTGAACAGAGAGAATAGGCTTCCGCATCCGAGTGCTCCGGTAAGCAGAATCAGCAGCACCTGCGGATTAAGAAGGCCCCGCACCTGTTCGCGCAGGTTCGCAGTTTCCTGCTGCACAATAACCGGAATAAACCGGATGATGCCGAATAATGAGATGATTCCGAGTACCGTAATGGCACCGAAGGAAGCCCGCCAGCCGAGCTGCTGGCCTATAAAGGTTCCAAACGGCACGCCGATGATATTGGCAACGGTCAGACCGGCCAGGACCACGGATACTGCACCGGCACGTTTGTCCGGATGTACCAGTCTGGCGGCGATAATCGTTCCAACGCCAAGGAATGTACCGTGAGCGAATGCGGTGAGTACCCGCGCAGTAATCAGCAGCAGATAGGTAGGCGCGATAACGGATATGGCATTGCCGGCGATGAAGATGCACATTAGGATGACCAGCAGCTTTTTCTGCGGCAGCTTATGGGTGAACACGGTGAGGATCGGCGCACCGATGGCCACACCAAGCGCATAGCTGGTGATCAGCTGGCCGGCTTGCGGGATGCTTACGCCAAGATCATTTGCGACATTGGGAAGCAGGCCCATGATGATGAACTCGGTCATGCCGATGGCAAAAGCACCGAGAGTGAGGCACAGCAGAGACAGCGGAAAACGGCTGCCGGCCTGTTTGGACGTGTTCTTTTTCATGAGGCCCGCCCGTCTCTGCTCCCGGGGGAGGTTTCGGACCATTTTTCAAAAAAATCTACCCGTTCCTTGGAGCCGGAGTCCAGTGCAAGCTCTGCACAGGTCAGCTCAGTGGCGGAATTCGTGCTGCCGCAGGCACGGAATTGATCTTTTACTCTGGCAATAGACACAGCTGACACTCCTATATTGAATATTCATGAATTACAATGTTCTTTCATGCGTTTTCATGTTGTCTTACATTTTAACTGTTTTTAGCGGTTTGGGCAAAAGAAAACTGACGGGTCACCACCATCCAAGCCGTTTAGCCAGCAGATGCATTTAATATGGAGATATAACATCTAATGGGGTGAGGCAGATGGATATAAATGAAATCAAGGGAACGTACGACTGCATCGTCAGCCTGGGCAGCTCCTGTGAACCGGCGGCTCATTTGCGCAGAAAGGGGCTAAGAACCTTTTCTTCTCCGCTTGATTGGGTTGTTTCGTTATCACTTACGGATGTGAACAGGCTTCTCAGCAGCCGTTTTGCAGGTTATATGGAGCTGGAGAATATGTCGCCGATTGATGGTAATGATGTATTTGTGGAGAATGAAGTGGTTATGCCGGTCAAATCATATTTTATAAAAGATTTTCATTACAATGTAATCTCAGTTCATGATTTCCCTGTGCTGGACGGGCAGGAGTGGAGCGCGGTCTATCCCGGCTTCAAAAGCAAAATCGAGATGCGCAGCCAGCGTCTTCTGGATCAGCTGGCCGTCAGCCGCAGGACATTATTCATCCGCTGGGGCAGCACGTACGAGGAAGCCGCCGCGCTTCAACAGTCGCTAATGCCTCTGACCGGCGGAGCGTTTCTGATTCTGATTGTCAACGGGGTCGACGGGCTGGAAAGCGTGGTCAACAACGGCTGGGGCTACCCGGGCATTTGCTCGCTCAGCATTCCGAACCGGGCAGGGGATAACGTTACCTGGGACTATATTCTCGACGGCATCAGTCTGATGTAAGCAGCGGTAGCAGAATTTAGAGGGGAAAATGCTCTTGATTCCGCCCAGGCAGGCCGAATACCTAAAGGAAAGACAAAAAGGCCTCTCATTCCGCCCGGTACGGCTAAACGGGCCAAATGAGAGGCATATTGTGTTACAGCAGTTTTTCGGTAGTCGAGATGACCTTCTGGAGCAGGGCTACGAGCATGTCGGCCTCCTCACCGGTCAGATCGGCAGTCATTCTGGCATTATGCTCATCCAGTATCGACTGGAATTCAGGGGCAAAAGCCAGTGCCTTGGGCGTAGGGTACAAATGGGACGAGCGCCGGTCTTTGGGATCGGGCTGCCGTTCAATGTATCCCAGCTGCTCCAGGTGCTTGACCGAGCGGGCGGTGGTCGCTTTATCAAATTTCATTTCATTGGTCATCTGGTCCTGGGTAATCCCGGGATTGCCGAGAATCAGCTTGAGGAAGCTGTGCTGTCCGCCGCTGCCCAGCCCGTAAGGCTGAAGCTCCCTGCTTAGTATTTTGGTATTCTGGCGCTGCAGATAGGTGATCAGCTTGCCGACGGGTTCTTTTTTCACTACGGACACCTCTTTGGATTAATGCGGCTGAACATTCTGACCGAACATTTTCGCCTTTGCCAAAAGTTTACCGGAAACTTGTTGCGCGTGCAACTAAATTGCTGTACACTGTGTAATGTAGATTGTTGCATACGCAACTAAATCTGAAAAATAAAGCAAGAGGGTGTTCGTATTGAGTTCTATTGGTGCAACCTATCAGGATGATGCAGCGATTCAGAAAAAACGCTGGATTATTCTAATCGTTCTTAACCTGTTTACATTTATGTCCACGTTGGACGGGAGTATTGTCAATATTGCCCTACCAGTGCTGGTAAAGCAGCTCAATCTGCCGGTAGCCCAGGTCGAATGGGTCACTACCGGTTATTTAATGGCTATTTGCTCCGTTATTCTGTTCTTCGGCAAGCTCGGCGATATGGTCGGCAAGATCAAAATTTTTAAAATTGGTACAATTGTGTTCATTATCGGGTCTCTGCTCTGCGGTCTCAGCACCAATCTTCCGTTTCTCATTGTCTCCCGGGTCATCCAGGCGATTGGTGCGTCGATGACGATGGCGAACAGCCAGGGGATTGTGACGGATATTTTCCCGGCTAATGAACGCGGCAAGGCGCTGGGCCTGATCGGGACCTTTGTGTCGCTGGGCAGCATCGCCGGTCCTAGCCTGGGCGGAATCATTGTGTCTACGCTGGGCTGGGAGTACATTTTCTGGGTGAATGTGCCGATTGGCCTGATTGCGATTGTGCTGGGGACAAAGGTACTGCCTAAAGATCTGGTCCGGGTAAAATCCAAAATCGATCTGCCGGGCAGCCTGCTGTTCTCTTTCTTTATCATTACCTTGTTCGCAGGCCTGCTGCTGGGGCAGCAGCTTGGATATAGCGACGGCCGGATCCTTGCGGCACTTGCTGCCGCTGCTGTCTCGTTTGCCGCTTTTCTGATTGTCGAGCTGCGCAGCCAAGCCCCATTGCTACAGCTGTCGCTCTTCAAAAATTCATTGTTTTCCTTAAGTATTCTGTGTGCTTTCCTGGTCTTTGCCGCCAATTTTTGCTTTAACATCATCTCGCCGTTCTATGCACAGAATATGCTGGGCCTGTCGCCGTTTTACGCCGGGTTCCTGCTGATGCTCTTCCCGATTTCGATGGTGATCATTGCACCGCTCAGCGGGGCACTCTCCGACAAAATCGGCTCCGAGTTTCTGACCTTTGCCGGCCTGATTGTAATGGTGATCGCCCAGTTTGGACTGGCCCGGCTCCATGAGGGAAGCTCCGTCATTCTCGTTGGCCTGTGGATTGCGATGCTCGGGGTCGGCAGCGGGCTGTTCCAGTCACCGAATAACTCGCTGATTATGAGCAAGGTGCCGCGCACCCAGCTCGGTTCAGCCGGCAGTGTCAATTCCCTGGTCCGCAACGTCGGTATGGTGGTCGGGATTACCATTGCCACCTCAATCCTGTTCAACGTAATGAGCAGCAGGGCCGGGTACCGGGTAACCGGGCTGGTTGCCGGCCGGCCGGATATTTTCCTCGCGGGAATGCATGTGGTGTTCATGACCTCTTCAGCCATTTGCCTTGTATCGGCGGTGCTGACTGGCTGGCGGATGATCACGATCCGTAAGAGCAAGCGGGCCCGGGCTTAAATTTTTTTTTTGCCGGATTTGTCACACATCTGCAGTCTGATTTGTCTCTATTAGTGAACAACACTTATGGAGGCGATTGAAATGAGCTTGAGATTCAATTACAGACAGGTTAACGCGCCCGCATTCCGGGCCTTGATGACAATGGAGCAGCATACGAGCGGACGCGGACTGGACAAGGTGCTTACCGAGCTGGTTAAAATAAGAGTGTCACAGATTAACGGCTGTGCGTTCTGCCTGGATATGCATGCCAAGGATCTGCTGAAGCTGGGGGATTACCAGGATAAGCTGGTTCTGGTCAGTGTGTGGCGCGAGGCGCCGGTTTTTACGGAGAAGGAAAGAGCAGTGCTGGAGCTTGCCGAGGCCGTTACCCATATCAGCCATGACGGTGTTCCGCAGGCAGTCTATGACAAGGTGCGCGAATTCGTCAGCGAAGAGGAGTACGTCGACTGGATCATGAGCATCAATATGATTAACAGCTGGAACCGGATTGCCATTTCTACAGGGATGTATCCGGGCTTGTTCTAAATAGAAGGAGCGGGGGGACAGCTTGTGTTAAATACACGCGACAGCAGAGCGGCAGGAACAGAGCATGGGAAGCCGGCGGATGCTGAACAACAGAAGGAAGCAGGGCGGGAGGCTGATTTCGGGGAGCTGTACGTTACCTATAAAAAATATGCCTTCTCGATCGCGTACCGTATGCTGGGCACAGTGGCAGATGCCGAGGATGTGGTCCAGGACTGCTTCGCCGACCTCCAGCATCGTGAGCGGAGCGGTATTGAGAACATCAGGGCCTATATCGCCAAAAGCATTACCAACCGCTGTCTGAACCTCCTGCAATCTGCTTCTGTCCGCAGGGAGACTTACGTCGGCGAATGGCTGCCTGAGCCGGTGAGTGAGCTGTACGACGGGCCGGAGGCGGTGGCTGAGCGAAAGGATACGCTCACCTTTGCCTTCCTGGTGCTGCTGGAGAAGCTGTCGCCGGTCGAAAGAGCGGTGTTTGTCCTCCGCGAAGCGTATCAATACGAGTATGAGACGATTGCCGGAATGATCGGCAAAACGGAAAGCAATTGCCGGCAGATATTCAGCCGCGTGAAGCGGACGCTGCAGGCAGCGCCTGCTGCGGAGGCGCTCACAACAGCGCCGGAGCAGGCCCGCAGGGGGCTGCTTCAGCGGTTTACAGCCGCTTTTACATCTCATGATGTGAGCGGGATGCTGGCGCTGCTGACCGAGCAGCCTGTACTTGTGGCCGACGGCGGCGGGCAGGATGTACATACCATCCTGCGGCCGATGATTGGCCGCAAAGGCGTGCTGGCCCTGTTAACCTCGCACAGAGTGCTCAGCCGGATGAGAAGCTGGGAGGCTGCTATTGAACAGGTTAACGGGGAGCCCAATCTTGTCTATAGATATCAGGGGGAAGTCAAAGGGGTGCTGTGTCTGGCCCTGAACCGCAGCGGGGAGCAGATCCAGAGCTTCTATCTGATTATGGGCCCGGAGAAGCTTGGCCATATCCTGCCTGCACCGGCCGATTAATTAAACCGCTATTATCTCTGAATGGATGCAAGCAACGCCTAACTGATCTGTTAATCGCAATACAAAAGCGCCGCCCGCCTAAATACATAGGGGGCGGCGCCTTTTGGCGTACATTCTAGTTCTTGAAGCTGTGGATCGGGGCGGGAATCCGGCCGCCGCGGTTAACAAATCCGGCGCAGTTAAACGGATTCACGGCCATAACCGGAGCATAGCCGAGCAGACCGCCGAATTCGACCATCTCGCCGACTTCCTTGCCGATTACCGGGATCACGCGGACTGCGGTCGTCTTGTTGTTGACCATACCGATGGCCGCTTCGTCGGCGATAATGCCGGAGATGGTCTCTTTGCTGGTGCTGCCCGGAATGGCGATCATATCGAGGCCGACCGAGCAGACGCAGGTCATAGCTTCCAGCTTCTCCAGCGTCAGCGCACCGCGCTGCACGGCCTGGATCATCCCGTGGTCCTCGCTGACCGGGATGAAGGCGCCGCTTAAACCGCCGACGTAGGAGGAGGCCATAACGCCGCCTTTTTTGACATTGTCATTAAGGATTGCCAGTGCGGCGGTAGTTCCCGGAGCCCCGGCTTCCTCCAGTCCCATAACCTGGAAGATTTCGGCGATGGAATCCCCGATCAGCGGAGTAGGCGCCAGTGACAGGTCGATAATGCCGAACGGCACGCCGAGCCGCTTAGAGGCTTCCTGGGCGACAAGCTGGCCGACCCGGGTTACCTTGAAGGCCGTCCGCTTGATGGTCTCGCAGAGCGTTTCGAAGTCCTGGCCCTTTACTTCCTCCAGCGCCCGCTTAATTACACCGGGTCCGCTGACACCCACGTTGATGACACATTCGCGCTCTCCGACCCCGTGGAAAGCGCCGGCCATGAACGGGTTGTCCTCTACCGCGTTGCAGAACACAACCAGCTTGGCGCAGCCGATCGAGTCACGGTCTTTGGTACGCGCTGCAGTCTGCAGAATAATGTCGCCCATCAGCTTGACGGCATCCATATTAATCCCGCTCCGGGACGAGCCCACGTTGACGGAGGAGCAGACACGTTCGGTTACAGCCAGCGCTTCCGGGATGCTGTCAATCAGGATGCGGTCCCCTTTGGTGCAGCCCTTCTGCACAAGTGCGGAGAATCCGCCGATAAAGTTAACACCGACTTCTTTGGCGGCCTTGTCCAGAATTTCTGCAACCGGCACATAGGTATCTGTATGTACAGCACCTGCAGCAATCGAAATCGGAGTAACGGAGATGCGCTTGTTGACGATCGGTACGCCGAACTGCCGCTCCAGCTCCTCGCCGGTCTTGACCAGCTTCTCGGCCGAGCGCGTAATTTTATCATAAACATTCTGGTTAAATACGCGCATGTCGGTATGGGCGCAGTCCATCAGGCTGATTCCCATTGTAATGGTGCGGACATCCAGATTCATTTCCCGGATCATCTGATTCGTTTCCTGTACTTCAACCCGTGATATCATTGTCATCGTCTCCTTTGGCTGCTAGATGCGGTGCATAATATTGAAGATATCCTCATGCTGGAGCTTGATCTCCACTCCGATATCCCCGCCGATCTGCTGCAGATCCAGGACGATGTCTTCAAAAGTCTTGCTTGGTGCGGAAATGTCGACAATCATCATCATGTTAAAATAGTCCTGCACAATCGTCTGCGAAATGTCCAGGATGTTCAGATTGTGCTCGGCAAGGTATGTACAGACTCTGGCGATAATCCCTACTTTGTCTTTTCCCAGTACAGTAATAATTCCTTTCAATGAAAAAGCCTCCTATTAATTTAATCTTCATCGCCGCTTTAACGGGATGAACCGTTTTTATCATTATTGCAAATGGCGGCACAGTCATCAACCAAAGGTTTTTTGTCGGTTTGATTACAATTTTGATCTTGACGTTTTTATTCTTTACAATAGTGTTGACAGTATATGAAAAAAATGATGAACTGATAGCTTGACAGTTTGATAGTACGTTTCAAAGGAGTATACATGACGACTACGAGAAAATATAAAGAGCTGGTGGAGCAGCGGACTAGGCAGACTCTGGAAAAGTGGGCGGGGCAGCAGTCGGTCGGGGAGCGGGAGATATACCGTTTTCTGCATAATCTGAAGGGAACTGCGGGAACAGTCGGCTTGGACGTTGTAGAGCAGTTTGCCGGCAGTGCGCAGCTGTATTTCTCGGATCATAGTGACAAAGTCTGGCTGGAGGCAGAGTGGCGCGAGGTTTTATTTCCTTTGCTCGGTCTGTTCGGCCGTGAGGAATCTACAGGGGCGGTGCCCGATACCGCTCATGAGGTCAGCCTGTCAGACGGCACAATCCAGCAGAAATATGAAATTTTGCTCGTTGACGATGATGTGGAGCTGGTGGCCTTTTTAAGAGAATCGCTGGAGCGCCAGTCCTATTATGTGAATATAGCCATGTCGGCTGAGCGCGGGCTCAAGCTGTTTTATGAAAGCCGGCCGGATATGATTCTGCTGGACATCCTGCTGCCGGATCAGAGCGGAATAGATGTGCTGCACCAGATTATCGGCAAAGCTAAAAAAGAGCGGATTCCGATCATTATCATCAGCGGCGAGTATTCCAAGGACATCCAGTTGTACGCGTATTCTTTAGGTGTGATGGATTACCTGCCTAAGCCGGTGGATATCGATCTGTTCCTGATGCTGATTAAAAACCGCTTTGAGCTGAAGAAGGAGTGGCAGAAGTCCATTATTATCGATGAGCTGACCGGTGCGTTTAACCGCAAATATTTTAATCAGACGATGAAACAGCTGATATCTGATTTCAGACGGACTGAACGGACCTTTTCGCTGGCGCTGATGGATCTGGACCATTTCAAGCAGATCAATGATACGTATGGACATCTTGTCGGGGACGAGGTGCTGCAGACCTTTTCCGAGCTGGTAAGGGGCTCAATCCGGGTGGAAGATACCTTCTGCCGTTATGGGGGAGAGGAGTTTGCGCTGTTTATGCCCAATACGCCGGCAGACTCTGCGCTGCTTGTGGTTGAACGGATTCAGCGGCAGTTCGCGGGGATGGATTTCCAGGCCAAGCATGAGCAGTTCCGTGTAACCTTTTCATGCGGAATTACCGAAATCCGGGTTACACGGGATGATCCGAAGGCGCTGATCGGGGATGCGGACCAGGCACTGTATGCCAGCAAGCATGCCGGTAGAAATCAGACAACCCTGTACGATGATTACCTCCCGGTTGGCAAGGCGGAGAAGCTGCTGAAGGTCATTATGGTTGATGACGATGCGCTGATGCGCAGAATCGTTGTCCAGCAGTTCATGGAGTGGAAGCCGGAGAATATCTCCAGGGTCGAGGTGACCAGCTTCGAAAGCGGGGTCCGGTTCCTTCAATCTGACTGGTATTCTCCCGATGATAAATATATCGTCCTGCTGGACGGCGTTATGCCGGGGCTGGACGGGCTGGAGGTGCTGGAGCAGCTCCGCGGCCGCTATCCGGAGATCAATCTTCTTGTCATTATGCTTACCGGCCGTAATGAACAGCAGGATATTATCCACGCGCTGCAGATGGGGGCGGACGATTATATCATTAAGCCGTTCCACCTACCGGAGCTGCTGATCAGGGTCGAACGGCTGGCACACAGGTTTTTATTTTAAGGCAAGCAGCGTCACTGCAAATTGAAAGGTGAGAGAAAGATGCAAAAGGTATTAATTGTTGATGATGAAGATGTATTGCGTATGCTGATTGAAGACACCCTCGAGGATCTGGAGGAGGTTGAGCTTCATACTGCGGAGAACGGGCGCGAGGCGATGACCAAGCTGTCTAACAACGAGTTCGATCTGGTCATTCTGGATTATATGATGCCGGAGCTGACCGGAATTGAAGTGCTGGGCCTGCTGAGCGATGAGATCAAGTCGGCTACTCCCATTCTGATGCTGACTGCCAAGGCGCAGGAAGGTGACCGGATCAGAGCCAGAGAAGCGGGAGCCCGCTATTTTATGCCTAAGCCGTTCAGCCCGATGGAGCTGCTGCAGATTGTGGAGGGAATTCTTGGTGATCAGAAGAAACCTCAGTAAAATGAGCATCAAAAACAAATATTTCCGCATAATTGCCGGATTGATTACAGCTGTTTTATTGTCAGGTATTGGTCTCTTTGTTTACATACATGCAGAGCAGGCCCGCTTGAACCATGATCAGGAAGTGCTGCAGAACAAGGCGGCTACGATCAACGAGATGGCAGTTACGCTGAATGATGTGTTTTTCCGGGTCAGAGGATACAGTCTGCTCAAGAGCGGCAATGAGCTTCAGCTGGCTTATGATGCGCTGGACAAGCTCAGGGATGTGCTCGCTGACTATTCCGGGCTCAAGCTTTCTGCAGAGGAAGCCAGCTTCAAGGAAGACTTGGCGGCATTTGTGGACCAGTACCGGAATGTGACCCTGCCCAAGGCCATCGGCTTTGTCGAGCAGGATGATTATACAAGCCTGCGAGCTCTGGCAAGTGACGGCAATACGCAGGCAGTGAATGAGTTCATAACATATACCAAAGCGTACAAAATGCGTTCCGACAAGCAGCTGAACGATATGGTGGATCATTCCCTGAGCCGTGCGAATGAGTTTACGCTGCTGGCCTTCGGCTTAAGCACACTGCTGCTGCTGCTGTTCACCCTGATGATCTGGCGGATGCTCAAAATCCTCATCGATCCGATCGTTAAGCTCGAGGAGGCTACCAATTCGCTGGCTGCCGGAGAGGGCGTAATGCTCGGCAAGCTGCATAAGCAGGATGAAATCGGGCGTCTTTACGAGGCGTTCCTCAATATGGCGCACAGCATCCAGGATAAAGAGGAAGAGCTGATGATGCAGAATGAGGAGCTCCATGCCCAGCAGGATGAGCTTCAGGATCAGCAGTTCAAGCTGGAACGCTCGCTTGGCGAGATCGAGAGCATGATGAAGGCGCTGGACCAGTCATCCGCTGTAGCCATCCTATCGCCTAAGGGCATCTTTACGTATGCCAATGAGAATATGAGCGAATATACGGGCTACAAAAATCATGAGCTGATCGGCTTTACTTACCGGCTGCTTGATTTGAAGAATCTTGCTGCCGGTCAGATGCAGCAGATTGTCGGCAAGCTGAGCACCGGCGGTGTATGGAGTGACGAGGTGCTGATGGATAAGAAGAACGGCACCCCGCTCTGGCTGCAAATGGCTATTATGCCTTATCTGAATGATGAAGGGCAGATTTACCAGTACATCCTGATTGCGAATGATATTACCTCCATGAAAAATGTCCAGCAAGAGCTGGCGGAGACGCTCAAGCGTACGGAACAGACCAAAATCATGCTGGAGCGCAGCAATCAGCTGAATCACGATATTACCTACACGCTCGACAAACAGGAGTTCGCCGAGAAGTTCATCGAATTTATGAACCGGCAGTATGCCTTTGATTCCAGCGTTTTTTTCCTGGTAAAGGATCAGATTACGGTGGTCCGGGGAGTTCCCCAGGAGAATGTTGAGCGTTACCTGGGCAGCGAGAGCGGCAACATGCTCCACCGGATGCAGACGGAGAAATCCTATATTACCAAACGTCCGGCCACGCTACGGGAACAGGGAATCGCACCTGAGCCGGTTCTCTCTTATGATTACTATTCGACCGTTGTAAATGCCGAGAACGAGGTGCTCGCTGTCTTCTGCGGAACCCGGATCGGGCATTCCTTCAGCGACGACGAGATCAACGAAATTCAGGGCATGATGAACCGGGTGGCCCTGGCCATCGAGCGTCTGTTCATGTATGAGGAGATAGAGCACGGCCGCAGGCTGAACCGGGACATCGTGAACAATGTCAATGAGGGTATCCAGTTTGTACAGATGGACGGCAGCATGCTGCAGATGAATCAGTCCCTGGCGCAGCTGTTCAACTATCATGACTGGTCAGAAGGTGATCTGATTCCGCAAGAGCGCTGGATGAGACATTTCATCCGGACAGCCAATGAATCGGAAGAGCTTGAACTATTCTACCAGAAGGCCATGTCCGAGTATTTCATAGAGTCCAGCTCCATGAAATATTCCATCGGCTCAGATCCGCTGAAGCATGTGGATATGTACGCCATACCGGTCTTCCGCCGGGAGATGCGCTTCGGGACGCTGTTCGTCCACCGCGACATCACCCGCGAATATGAGCTTGATCTGATGAAATCAGAGCTGGTCAGTACAGTCAGCCACGAGCTGCGGACCCCGCTGTCGAGCGTGCTGGGCTTCACCGAGCTGCTGCTGTCCAGAACGATGAAACCGGAGAAGCAGCTGAAATATCTGGAGACCATTCACCGGGAGGCCCAGCGGCTGACCGATCTGATCAATGATTTTCTGGATCTGCAGCGGATGGAATCCGGCACCCAGCAGTACAATCCGCAGCCGCTTAGCCTCAGCGAGCTTGTCCTTGGCGTTATTGATCAATACAAGCTCAGCGGCACGCATACTTTCCTGTTCGAGGATGAGGCACATAACGCCGAGGTTGAGGTAGACCGGGATAAAATCGTACAGGTGATGACGAATCTGCTCAGCAATGCAATCAAATTTTCTCCCGGTGCCTCCGAGATCAGGGTTTCACTGCATAACGAGGCTGACAGCATTATCGTACAGATTCAGGATCATGGACTGGGCATTCCCCAGAACCAGATCGGCCAGCTGTTCCAGAAGTTCAGAAGGGTGGACAACAGTGCCTCGAAACGGATCGGCGGAACCGGACTGGGTCTTGCTATCTGTAAAGAAATTATCGAGAAGCAGAAGGGCTCTATCGGCATTGAGTCGGAGGAAGGTGTAGGCTCGACAGTATGGTTCAGCCTTCCCGTTGTGCAAACCTCGGGTAGCCGTCATGAAGACGAGCCGGTCAAGCTGAGTGCCGAAAAGGATCAGAAGCCGAACGTAATGATTGTGGAGGATGATTACAGCCTGTCTCTGCTGCTCTCCGAGGAGCTGAAGGGCAAGGGCTTCCGCGTAACCCACCATTATCATCCGCAGCAGGCTTTTGAACAGGCGCTCAAGACCCCGTTCGTGGCCATCGTTGTGGATCTGATGCTCGGCGATGAGCTGGACGGCTGGGATCTGATCCGGATGCTGAAGAACGACAGACGCACCGAACATGTGCCGATTGTCATTTCTTCCGCGCTGGATAAGACGGACAAGAATATGATGGATAATGTGCAAAAATATCTGACCAAGCCGTATCCGCCGAATGAGCTGACCGGCACCCTGCAGGAGATTGTAAACAATATCAGCCAGGGGACCGGGGAAGTGCTGTTTCCGGACAGCGGACAATCAGATGAACAGCAGTAATTAGTAGGACGGGCGTATCTTATACAGGATAACGCCTGTTTTTTTTTTATAATTGCGGGGTCCCCGGAAAGTACCTGGGTCAGCATCCATGAAAGGCTTCACTTTGTGGGGGAAAGAAAAAGCTTGCCTTATAGTGGACTCTAAGGGGTATAGTGGAAAATGAATGGCGGACAACCACTAAGGGATTAAAGGGAGGAAATACGAGTGAAGTACAGTTATTTGGGTAAATCAGGCCTTAAGGTTAGCCAGCTCTGTCTCGGAACGATGAATTTTGGCCCGGAAACCGAAGAGAAGGATGCTTTCCGGATTATGGATGCCGCGCTGGATGCGGGAATTAACTTTTTTGATACGGCCAACGTCTACGGGGGCCAGGAACGCCGCGGCTGGACAGAGGAAATTATCGGACGCTGGTTTAAGCAGGGCGGCGGACGGCGCGAGAAGGTGGTGCTGGCGACCAAAGTATACGGTGATATGTTTGATGAGCTTGACGGGCCTAACTCCGGCTCCGGCTTGTCTGCCTATAAGATCAGACGTCATCTCGACGGTTCACTGAAGCGTCTGCAGACTGATCATATTGAGCTGTACCAGATGCACCACGTTGACCGGAATGTATCGTGGGATGAGCTGTGGGGCGCATTCGAGAATGCCATCGCCCAGGGGAAAATCGATTATATCGGCTCCAGCAACTTTGCGGGCTGGCATATTGCTGCTGCCCAGGCCCAGGCTAAAGCGCGCAATTTCCTCGGCCTCGTCTCGGAGCAGCATCTGTACAACCTGCTGGAGCGGACACCGGAGCTGGAGGTTCTGCCTGCTTCGCAGGAGCTTGGCCTCGGCGTTATTCCGTGGAGCCCGCTGGCCGGCGGGCTGCTGGGCCGCAACGCGCTGGCCAAGAGCGGCGTACGCAGCGCCCGCTCAGCCAAGCTGGAGCAGAACCGCAGCAAGCTGGAGCAGTTCTCCGCGCTCTGCAGAGAGCTGGGCGAGCATGAGGATCAGGTTGCTCTGGCCTGGGTGCTGGCTAATCCGGCGGTTACAGCCCCGATTATCGGGCCAAGAACGATTGAACAGTTTGAAGATTCACTGCGCGTAACCGAAATCGAGCTGGATGGGGAAACCCTGAAAAAGCTGGATGAAATCTTCCCGGGTCCGGGCCGTCCGGCACCGGAGGCTTACGCCTGGTAAATAGCTGTTAACAGCAAAGGAGCGGCTTCCCGTTAACAGGGAGGCCGCTCCTTTGTGTTGAGGTCGTGCAGGGAAGGAATGCCTCTGAAATCGCCAAATGTGGGCGGGAGGCGGAAATGAAGAGCAAAAATGCCTCTGAAATCGCCAAATGTGGGCGGGAGGCGGAAATGAAGAGCAAAAATGCCTCTGAAATCGCCAAAGGTGGGCGGGAGGGCGAGATGAAGAGCAAAAAAGCCTCTGAAATCGCCAAAGGTGGGCGGGAGGGCGAAATGAAGAGCAAAAAAGCCTCTGAAATCGCCAAAGGTGGGCGGGAGGCGGAAATGAAGAGCAAAAATGCCTCTGAAATCGCCAAAAGTGGGCGGGAGGGCGAAATGAAGAGCAAAAATGCCTCTGAAATCGCCAAATGTGGGCGGGAGGGCGAAATGAAGAGCAAAAAAGCCTCTGAAATCGCCAAATGTGGGCGGGAGGGTGAAATGAAGAGCAAAAATGCCTCTGAAATCGCCAAAGGGGTAGCGTCAAGAAGTTTGTGTAAGAAAGTGAAAAGTGGGTTCTCAGGTCTTTATTATTTCAATATGGGTGTTCTAGGGGCGGGGGAACCCCGGCCCTAGAACACGGGAATTAGGTTGCTTGCTACAGGTCTTCTAGCACCGGGTACCTGGCTTCAAACATAGCAGTCAGTTTCTTCCGGACTCCCGGATCGCCAAAGCCACGAGTGACTCGCTCGGCAAAACGGCTGTTGTACTCCATTATTTCAAGGTAAATAATTTTCTCTGCTGCGTCCATGTTCGTCAGACTGTTCATCGGCTTAAGACGCTTGCGGATTTCCTTGTTCATTCGTTCAATTGGATTCGAGGTGTAAATGGCCTCCTTTATGAGCGGAGGGTACTTGTAGAATGTCAGCAAGGTAGAGAATTGGTTCTCCCAAGACTGTAACTCTTTTGAATACAACTTGCCCCATTTCGCCTTCACCGTATCGAACGCAGCCAGTGCTAATTCATGGTCTACAGCTGTATACACTGTCTTCAAATCTTCAAAAAAATCGGTCTTGTGCTGAACCCGAATATTAGGAAAGGTTCCACGGATTTTGTGGACGACGCAGTGCTGCACATCCGCCTTGGGATAGGTTTCACGGAAGGCGGTATCTAGTCCTGGCAGCCCGTCAAATACACCCAGCAAGACTTCATGGACGCCGCGGCTGTACAGATCTTTAAGCACCTCACGCCAGCCGTTTGCGCTCTCCTGGCCGCCGACATAGAAGCCAAGGATCTGGCGCTGTCCATCTTCGTCGATTCCCATCGCGAAATAGACGACTTCACCACTCACGGTTCCGCGCTTCAGTTTGACGTATAAACCATCCAGATAGATGACCGAGTAACGTTTGTTTAGCGGCCGTTTCTGCCATTGCTGGATGTCTTCGAGTACAGTTGCTGTAATGTTGCTGACGGTGGTCGCAGAGTAGTGGCTGCCAAACATACTTTCAATGAAACGGGCTACATCCCGTGTGCCCATGCCTGCTTTGTACATTTGGATGACAGCCTCTTCTAGCCAACCGTCTCGTCTTTGGTACGGTTCAAACATCTGAGTCTGGAATAGGCCCTGACGGTCGCGGGGGACCTCTAGATCCTCCACATTGCCATACTTCGTGTGTAGATTTCGGGTGTAGTATCCGTTGCGGCTGTTGCGTGTACCGGCAGCTTCACTGGACATGAAGGCCCCAATTTCCGCACGCAGGATCGATTCCAAATTTTCTTTTACGAAGTCAGTGACAAGTTTTTCAAATAGATTATTCAGCATATTTTCGGGTACAATAGTCATTGAGTAGGGCTCCTTCTCGGTGGTGTGGTAATCCCGAGAATACCCTACTTTTTTGTTGCCTGCTAGGCTCCAAATCTTGGTACACAACTTATTTTACGCCATCGCCAAAGGTGGGCGGGAGGCGGAAATGAAGAGCAAAAATGCCTCTGAAATCGCCAAAAGTGGGCGGGAGGCGAAAATGAAGAGCAAAAATGCCTCTGAAATCGCCAAAGGTGGGCGGGAGGGCGAAATGAAGAGCAAAAAAGCCTCTGAAATCGCCAAAGGTGGGCGGGAGGGCGAAATGAAGAGCAAAAATGCCTTTGAAATCGCCAAAGGTGGGCGAGAGGCGGAAATGAAGAGCAAAAATGCCTCTGAAATCGCCAAAAGTCTGCCCTCTCGCCAGTGACCTTAGTGCGAAACCGAGGAGATGACAGCCAGCTCGCCCTCTTCTGTAATTTCTGCGTAAGCTACGGACTGTGGTCCGTTATAGCCCAGCTTGCGGAGCTCCTTGGCCAGCCATTCTTCGTCATGCCCGAGCCTGTCGAGGGTTCCCCGCTGGACAATCCCGTCTTCAATGACGCTTTTCGGCAGGACGGATTCCGATACAGGGACCAGCAGATCCTCCCGGGTGGCCGGCTCGTATTGCGCTTTTTTGAGGATGCTCAGAGAGCCGTTTGTTTCATAGATGGCATAAGCGACCTCGCTGACGGAAAAGGTGTCCTTCGCCCGCAGCATCATCCGCAGCTGCTCGAAATCCAGTTTATTTTTGCGGAGCTTGCCCATATCCATTTTTCCGTCCCGGATCAGAATTTCCGGCTCGCCCTCCAGCGGTTTGCGGAGCTTGGGCAGGCGGAGGGTTATTTTTTCAAAAGTAATTGATAATATAGTCCATACCGCCAGCGTAAACAGCAGCATCAGCACGGTATGCTCTTTTTCATAAATCGTTTCGCCGACAAGATCGCCCAGGATAACCGCCGAAATGAAGTCGAACGGAGTGAGGGCGGAAATTTCCTTTTTGCCGAGCAGCCGGGTCATTGCCCATAGTCCGATAAAGCCTGCAACCAGTTTGATGAGTATCAGTCCGTATTCTTCCATGCGGTGCCCGCCTCCAGTCGGTCAATCTATCTAAGAATGTTTAACCATTAGCGATTTGCTCGTAACAGATGCCTGTCTTTACCGGCTGGCAGATGAAACCTATGTCAAATGTGGCAAAGATGAAAACAGCTGCCCGCATGTGATAAGCTGAAGGAAGAATAACCGGTTGAAGAAAATCAGACAAAGTAAAGGAGGCGCTGGTTTTGCTTTTTTATGTAATTGCAATACTGGTATTTGCGGCAGACCAGGCTGCCAAGTGGATTGTACGGGCAAATATGCAGCTCGGGGAAATTATACCGTTCTGGGAAGGTCATCTGACGTTTTCTTATTATGAGAACAGCGGTGCAGCCTTCAGCTCGTTTCAGGGGTACGGAAAATATTTTGCCATAGTATCAGTGGTATTTGTGGCAGTAGTGTTCTACTATCGGCGTAAGGGAGAGCTGAAGGGACCGCTTCTCGAGGCTGCCAGCGGTTTTCTGGTCGGCGGGGCTGCCGGCAACGGGCTTGACCGTGTGCTGTATCATCAGGTGACTGATTTTCTGGTGTTCGGCGATGGCGGGGGAATCCTGAATCTGGCTGATCTTGCGATTAATGCAGGAACGCTGCTGTTCATCCTTCATCTGATTGTGGAACAAGTAAAGAGCAGCCTGCAGAAGCGCAAGCAAATCAACCACAGCTGAAAATGTTCAAAATGAAAAGGCTGTCCGCAAGTCATGAAAAGATGACTTGCGGACAGCCTTTTGGCATGCGGTACAGCAGGCTCACCAGACCTATTCGGCCGGCGGCGGGTTGCCCTGCTCCATTTCGCCTATCGCCCACTCGCAGAATTCTATGGAGGCCTTCATCGCCATTACCCGCTTCTGAAGCAGCAGGTAGCGCCCGAAGGTGGTTGCCTTCAGCTCCCGGGTCTCCCCGCGCTCATCGCGCAGAGCTTCGTTGGCTTTGAGCAGCAGCTTGTAGCGCTCAAGCTCACTGCGGTTAAACTCCGCCCGCTGCAGCAGCAGCGCCTTGGCTTCCTCCGGCTCGGTCAGCCAGAGGCTGTACAGCTTGAAATGCAGCTCATCGCGCAGGACGGCTGGTTCTGCCGGCTGCCTGACCCATTCCTGCAGAACGGCGATACCTTCTTCTGTAATAGTGTATATTTTTTTATCCGGCTTGTCGGACTGCTCAATCCGCTCGTGTCGGATATAGCCGTTTTCCTCCATCCTTTGCAGCAGGGGATAGATCTGGCTGTGGCCTGCCCGCCATAAAGGCTTGATGCCCTGAGTCAGTTCATAGCCCGTCAGGGGATTTGCTGTAAGCAATGCAAGCAGCCCGTAAGACAGTGTATTCATGGCTGTAGTGTCCTCCAGTCTCTGTTAATCCGATTTTACTGCAGATAGCTCCTATATGTCAGCATTGACATATATATTGTGTGATTATAACATTAATAAAGTCAAGTTACATATGTAAAAGTAGACATATAGATGAGGAGGGAATCATTCTTGGAAGCTGCAATTAAAGGCAAAATTCATTTCTGGCCGGTTATGACCGCCATTTTTTTCGGGAATTTTCTCTCCGTGCTCAGCACGACAACGATAAATATAGCCGTTCCGATCCTGATGGATCATTTCCAGACCGGGCTGCACACGATGCAATGGATGGTTACCGGGTTTATGCTCGCTACAGGAGTTACAGCGCCGCTGGCCGGATATCTGGGCGGCCGGTTCAGTTACAAGCGCCTGTATACGTTCGCGTTAACGGGCTTTACTCTATTTTCACTGCTGTGTGCCGTCTCCTGGAATCCTGCGATGCTGATCGTATTCCGCATGCTGCAGGGCTCCTGCAGCGGACTGATTATGGCCTGTACGATGACCATCATCTTTCAGGTCATTCCGCAGGAGCGCCGGCCCTTTGCCGTCAGCCTGTGGTCGCTGTCGGCCATGGTGGCTCCGGCGATCGGCCCTACCTTCAGCGGCTGGCTGCTCCAGTTCGCCAGCTGGCACTGGCTGTTCCTGATCAACCTGCCTGTCGGGGTGGCAGCAATCATCCTGACGCAGCTGCTGATTCCCTATTACCGGATGAATGTTCCGAAGTCCTTTGATGTGCCGGGGCTGTTAACGGTTGTATTAGGCAGCCTGTCTCTGCTGGGTGCATTCAGCCAGGGCGGCAGCTGGGGCTGGACCTCCTGGAAGACAATGTCCTTGATCGCGCTCGGCATTGTCTTACTTATTTTGTTTGTGCTGCGGGAGCTGAAGGCTGAGGTACCGCTGCTTAACCTGCGTGTATTAAAAAACCGGCGGTTTACGGCGATGCTGAGCATCTATAGCATTGTTACGGTAGCCATGTATGCCGGAACCTATCTGACACCGCTGTTCCTGCAGACGGTAGAAGGGGCTACTACGCTCAAGACCGGCCTGATTCTGCTTCCTTCATCCGTGCTGCTGGCACTGCTCAGTCCGGTGGTCGGCAAGCTTTACCCGCGTTTCGGTCCGGTGAAGCTGATCGCCGCCGGTATCGCCTTCATCTTTGCCGGCCTGTTTCTGATGAGCAGGCTGCATGTGGGCATCGACCATAACTTTATATTGTGGGCGATGGTTGTACGGAACCTGGGGATCGGGCTGGCGAATGTTCCGAGCAGTACCGCATCCATGGAGGAAATCCCGGCGGAATGGTCCGGGCATGCGACCTCGATTAATAACTGGGTGCGCAATGTGCTCAGCTCACTCGCGATTGCTGTATTTACCTCGCTGCTGTCGAGCAGGGAGGCAGTACATGCGAAGGAGCTGGCCGGAACCGCCGGGACATCTGGCAGCGGAAATATCGGACTGATGTCCTTTACAATGGGTGTGAATGACGTGTTTGTGGTTGCAGCGCTGCTGGTGCTGACCGGATTCCCGCTGATGCTGCTCATTCGCCGAAAACGGGGGAATATCCCTGCTGAAGGGCTGCTTGAAGGAAACGGAATGCTCAAAAAGGAGTCAGGAGCAAAATTGTAATATCAGATTATCTAATGCAACTTATCATTAATAATAATGAAGCGGCCCAAATCGGAGTGTTTTACTCTGATTTAAGCCGCTTTTCGTCATTTTATTGGATAAAATGACAATAATGTAAAATTTAAGTCATGATCAGACTCGTTGATCGTTTCTGATAATTATGATAGCCTGAGTTCAAGATGTTAGAAGAGAAGAAGAGTTTACGCTAAGGAGAGGTCCATATTGGTGCAACTACAAGTTACGAACAGCCCGTTTAACGAGAGCCAGGCCCAGCTTCTGAACCAGCTGCTGCCGACATTGACAGAGTCGCAGCAAATCTGGCTTGGCGGATATTTGTCCGCAATGTCCCTGCGGGGAGCCGGGGCGCTACTTGCAGCCGTTGAACCTTCGGCGCCTGCAGCAGCAGCCCAGGGAATATTGCCTGCCGCTGCAGCAGCGGCACCTCCATTATCCCGAGAGGTGACTGTACTGTTCGGCTCACAGACCGGCAACTGCCAGCGGCTGGCGACAAGCCTGTCCCGCAAGCTGGAGGAGCAGGGCTTCACAGTGACCGTATCAGCGATGAATGCCTTTAAGCCGAATACGCTCAAGAAGGTCGAGAACCTGCTGATCCTGGTCAGTACACACGGGGAAGGAGAGCCGCCTGACAACGCCCGGGCTTTCCACGAATTCCTGCACAGCAAAAGAGCACCCCAGCTTGAAGCACTGCGCTACTCGGTTCTGGCCTTGGGCGATACCTCCTATGAATTCTTTTGCCAGACCGGCAAAGACTTTGACCAGCGGCTTGAGCAGCTCGGCGGCCAGCGCCTGAGCCCGCGGGTGGATTGCGATCTGGATTATGATGAGCCGGTTGCTGACTGGTTTGAACAGGTGCTTGGCTCGCTGAACGGCCCGCAGAATGCCCCGCAGATCGCGGATCAGGCAGTGGCGGCAGCCGAGAAAGCTGACGAGCCGCAATCTGCGTATTCACGCAATAATCCTTTTTATGCTGAAGTACTGGAGAATCTGAACTTGAACGGACGCGGATCGGACCGGGAGACCCGGCATCTGGAGCTGTCGCTTGCCGGCTCGGATCTGACCTTTGAACCGGGAGATTCCCTCGGTGTCTATCCGGAGAATCATCCGCAGCTTGTAGCAGAGATTATAGCGGCCATGGGCTGGAATCCCGACGAAACCGTTCCTTTTAATAAGAAAGGCGAAGAAGGCACGCTGCGCGAAGCGCTGCTGCGCCATTACGAAATCACTGTCCTGACCAAACCGCTGCTGGAGCAGGCGGCTAAACTGTCCGCCGCACCCGGCCTGCAGGCACTGCTGGCACCGGAAGCCCAGCAGGAGCTGAAATCCTACATCCAGGGCCGTGATTTGCTTGATCTGATCACAGATTTCGGACCATGGAATGTTGCAGCGGGCAGCTTTGTATCTATACTGCGTAAGCTGCCAGCGAGATTATATTCGATCTCCAGCAGCTATAATGCCAATCCGGAAGAGGTTCATTTTACCGTCCGGGCAGTGCGCTATGAATCGCACGGGCGCGAGCGCTACGGTGTCTGCTCGGTGCATTGCGCCGAACGGGTCCAGCCGGGAGATGCGCTGCCGGTGTATATCCAGAGCAACCCGAACTTCAAGCTTCCGGCGAATCCGGATGTACCGGTTATTATGGTCGGTCCGGGCACAGGCGTTGCCCCGTTCCGTTCCTTCCTGGAGGAACGCGGCGAGCAGGGGGCAGGCGGCAAGACCTGGTTGTTCTACGGTGACCGCCACTTCGTAACCGACTTCCTCTACCAGACAGACTGGCAGCGGATGCTGAAGGAAGGCGTACTGAACAAGCTGGATGTAGCCTTCTCGCGGGATACAGAGGAGAAGGTATATGTGCAGCACCGCATTCTTGAGCACAGCAAAGAACTGTATGCCTGGCTGCAAGAGGGCGCACATGTGTATGTCTGCGGCGACGAGAAGCATATGGCGCATGATGTTCATGCGGCACTCCTGACCGTAATCCAGGAGGAAGCTGGCCTCAGCCCTGAAGGCGCGGCGGCATATCTGGATAACCTGCAGCAGGAACAGCGCTATCAGCGCGATGTATATTAAGGACAGCGGATGGCCCCGGAAGGAGAAGATCAATAGTGGCAAATAATGAATCAGCGGTGAAGCCGATCGGCGGACCGCCTAGCGATGTTGAACATATCAAGCTGGAGAGCAATTACCTGCGCGGCGCCCTGGAATCGACGCTGCAGAACCCTATTACCGGCGGACTGCCGGAGGATGACAACCGGCTGCTTAAATTCCACGGCAGCTACATGCAGGATGACCGTGATCTGCGTGCAGAACGCGAGCGCTCCAAGCTGGAGCCGGCCTATCAGTTTATGCTTCGCGTAGTAGCACCGGGGGGCGTAGCCTCGGCGGCGCAATGGCTGGTGATGGATGAGCTCGCTCATAAGTACGGCAACGGCACACTGCGTCTGACGACCCGGCAGGCTTTTCAGATGCACGGCGTGCTTAAGTGGAACCTCAAAAAAACAATCAAAACCATAAATGATACCCTTATGACCACCCTGGCGGCCTGTGGCGATGTTAACCGCAACGTGATGAGCAGCCCGAACCCGTACCAGTCTGAGCTGCATGCCGAGGTCTATGAATGGGCCCGCAAGCTCACCGATCACCTTGCTCCGAAGACTCCGGCTTACCACGAAATCTGGCTCGACGGCGAGAAGGTAGTGGACAGCAAGGCGGATGTGGAGGTTGAGCCGATCTACGGGCCTGTTTATCTGCCGCGTAAATTCAAGATTGGTCTGGCGGTTCCGCCTTCCAATGATGTTGATGTATTCTCGCAGGATCTGGGCTTTATCGCCATTCTTGAAGACGGCAAGCTGGCCGGCTTCAATGTATCTGTCGGCGGCGGGATGGGGATGACGCACGGCGATACCAACACCTATCCGCAGCTTGGCCGGGTTATCGGCTTTGTACGTCCGGAACAGATCATTGACGTTGCGGAGAAGACCGTCACGATTCAGCGCGACTACGGCAACCGTTCTGTCCGCAAGAACGCCAGGTTCAAATACACGATTGACCGTCACGGGCTGGAATGGTTCAGAGGTGAGCTGCACCACCGGCTGGGCTGGGAGCTCGAAGCGGCACGCACCTACCATTTCGATCATAACGGCGACCGTTACGGCTGGGTAAAGGGCTATGACGGCAAATGGAATCTGACCCTCTATATCCAGAGCGGACGGATTCAGGACCAGGAAGGGTATCAGCTGATGACGGGATTGCGTGAGATCGCCAAGATTCATACCGGTGATTTCCGGCTTACCCCGAACCAGAATCTGATTATCGGCGGAGTCAGCAGCGCGAAGAAACGCCGGATCGCCGAGCTGGCCAAGCAATACGGCCTGACTGACGGCGCCCATCATTCCGCACTGCGGCGCAGTGCCATGTCCTGCGTGGCTCTGCCGACCTGCGGTCTGGCCATGGCGGAGGCGGAGCGTTATCTTCCGCATCTGCTCGACAAGCTGGAGCCGATTATTGATAAGGCCGGCCTGCGGGATGAGGAGATTGTCATCCGGATGACCGGCTGCCCTAACGGCTGCGCTCGTCCTGCGCTAGGGGAGATATCCTTTATCGGCAAATCGCCGGGCAAATACAACATGTACCTGGGAGCCGGCTTCAGCGGTGACCGTCTGAACAAGCTGTACAAGGAAAATATCGGCGAGCAGGAAATTCTGGAGACACTGGAGCCGATGATTCACCGCTACGCCAGCGAACGGATCAGCGGCGAGCATTTCGGTGACTTCGTCATCCGCAGCGGATACGTCGCGGCTGTAACCTCCGGACTTAATTTCCACGACTGACCCGGAATTATGGGATTAAGCGGCAAATATAAAGAACCTGTCTTCCCAAGCTGAAAGTTGGCGGGAGGGCAGGTTTTTTTTTCGATGCTGTCTTCACACTGGAAACAATCTAAAATTTGTATGGTTGTACTATATCCGTTTTCTATAAGTTACATACAATATAGTAATACAAATGAAAGGAATGATAGCCGTGCCTACTTTTGACAACGTGCTTGTTACCGGTAACCAGCTTATACAGCAGGACCTCCATGTGAACGGAAACGAAACCGTGCAGATTAATCTGAATGTCAATGGCAGTCAAACGATTCAGGGAGATTTGCAGATTAACGGCAATCAATCGATAGTTAATAGTCTGGCAACCGGAGCGGATGTAGACGCCGGCGGCAGCCTCTGGTCCAATTACCGGGCAGGGGTGAGCAATCAGCCTGTGCTTCCCGCTGGCGGAGCAAGTCTGCAGCAGCTCAGATTCTATGCTACGGGTGCAGCATCCCAGCCGGGACTGATGCTGAAGGGAACAGACGGGCTGGATTACGTGCTATTCATAGATGTCAGCAGCGGCACACCAAGCCTGGCTATTCAACCTGCTTAAGCACAGAATACCGTATCGGAACCCTTTACAACGTGGAATCTGCCATTGGAAAAGCACCCGTGTGCTCCAGCGCCTTCTTAACTTCCTCCAGATAGCGGAACTTATGCTGCAGGTCAGGCTCTAGAAAAGCGCCTTCAGCCCACTCGTTCCAGGCATTGATAAACAGAAATTCGCTTCTGTACAGCTTCATAGCGCGTTCAATCTGCCTCGTCAGGTACCAGCCGAATTTACTCGGGGAGGCTCCGATGGCGCTCTGTCCCCGTATGCCCAGCCGCGGTGTATTATCCCAGTTGACGTATGCGCCGGGGAAAATAGTTTCACCGTTACGGTGATGGGACCGGTTCAGGATCGTTAGCCAGGCCTGGTCATAATCAAATACGAGATGCTCCCGGCCGCTTATATTCATGTAATGCCAGAGGCGCTGCGTGTCCCCGTGGGCAAAGGTGTAATGAGGTTCGAACTCGACGCTTGCCTGGAATCCGCCTTGGCTGGGAATTTCAAAGCCGCCCAGTGTCCTGACAAAATAAATGCCGTCCAGCCCATTTCTCACCGCCAGCTTGTTCCACAGCTTCATCATGTCTTCACACCGGGGAATCTTCCCCGGTCTGTAAATGATAAATACAGGTTTATTGTCAATACGGATATACCTTGCGTCGCGGAATGCGTCCAATAGCTCAAAGAAATGTAGTTCCCAGTCCGCCTCATCCCCGTAATCCTGCTGGATCAAAACATCATGGTCTCCCCCGTCCCATTTACGTGTCCAGGATTCGTTTGCCCAGGATAAGCAGAATGGAAACTGCGGCTGGCCTGAGGCTAAGACTTCCTTGAACGGGCGTTCGAGCAGCGTCTTCCCCTTGAACCAGTAATGATAGTAACAGAACCCGTAAATTCCGTAGGCTCTCGCTACCTTCGCCTGCCAGTTTCTCGCGGCCGCATCTGTCAAATCATAGTAGTAATGATCAAGCGGTTCTTTGGGCTGATGGTGACCTCCATAGAGCGGAACCGCTTTTTTAGTGTTGGTCCACTCTGTAAATCCCTTGCCCCACCACCGGTCATTTTCGGGAATACAGTGAAATTGTGGCAGTAAATAAGCGATCAGCTTCAAGTAGCATACCTCCTGCTGCGGTCCATCATGCTGGATCAGCGGTTAAATACGATGTGAAGCAGCTTTGTAGTCATTTGGAGAAAAGAGTAATCGTAGGTGCTATTCCATAAGGAGCGGGATGCAACGGCTCTCTTGGCATCCGGATGATTACTGTAATAATGCAGCTTTTCCAACAGTTCTTTTGCTGTGTGAAAAGTAACAATGTCCTCGCCTGGCTTCATATATTCGTATATGTTGGGATGCGCCTCGGCAAGCTGAAATGCTCCGCAAGCCGCAATATCAAATAAACGGTTTGGCGGACTGCCCCAATGGATAATGATCTCTGACCCGTTATAGTAAGGCAGGGGCTCGATGTCCGTCGGCAGCACAGTCAGCTCCGGATAAACCTCCCAGCCGCTCCCGTAAGCAATCACTTTTTTCAAGGGGAATAGATGCTTGATTGTCTCAGCATAATCTTTACCGGATGCGCTGACATCGCCAAGCAGTAAAAGGTCTGACCTGTACGCTTCATCCGCAGGCCGGGGATTGAAGTGGCTCCGGTTAGCGGCAAAAGGTAAATAAAACACCGATCTGCAGCCGGAATGCTGATAAAAGGGAATATGAAGGCTGTTCTGTGTAAATACATAATCAAACAGCAGAGCGAGCTCTGCGGTAGAATTGCTGGTGGCCGGGCCATCGGATAGCCAGATCGCTTTTTTGACAGAAGCAGCCCGGATGGCATCCAAGTCATTGCTTGAGAGCGGCTCTTCATTGCCCACAACGAGAAGCAGGTCGGGGTTCAGCTGGTGCAGGGCTGAGGAGAAGCTCTGGAAAGCCTTGATGGCAACCAGTTCCTTGGCTAACAGCCTTAGCTGCTCGGCAATCATCTGTTCAATTTGCCACATGGTGTCTCCTGCCATGAACGAAACCATCAGAATGCGGATTTGCTTATGTTCAACGAAGCTTGAGATCTGAGGATGATCGCTGTTAGATTCGGGTAAGCGGTAGTTCTGCTGGGGCATCATTTTAAGCGCCCGGACAACAGTTTTAGTAATAAATTTTCTGGTTGTAAGATCCAGGCGGACGGTTTTGGCGGAGTGTTTTATCCGGCGTCTGTTTTTTTTATCATGAGGTTCTTACAATCCTTTCTGCAGATGCTGTACTGTCTTATGTTATGAAAAAACAGGAAGATCGTCACTAATCACAGATTAAATTTGGATTTTCGGCGGTTTTCTTACATAATATAAAGAAGGAACAAAAACATATTCAAGAGCCATTATAGTGAGTAATGCGTTCTGCACAGAAGAGGCGAATCAGATGATTATCATGAAAACGATGGAAGAAATCGAAAAAATGCGGGCAGCCGGCATCATTCTGGCCGAATGCCACCGGCAGATTGCCGCAATGATACAACCGGGTATTACCACCTGGGAAATTGATGAATTTGCTGAAAAGTTCATCCTCTCCCAAGGAGCGACTCCGGAGCAAAAAGGGTATCACGGGTATCCGTACGCAACCTGCGCTTCAGTGAACGATGTGATCTGCCACGGCTTTCCCAAGAAGGAGCCGCTGAAGGACGGAGATATTGTAACGGTTGATATGGTCGTGAATCTGAACGGCTGGCTGGCGGATTCCGCCTGGTCCTACGGTGTAGGCAGCATCAGTGAGCAGGCGCAGAAGCTGCTCGACACCACCAAGGAATCGCTGTTCAAGGGAATTGAGCAGGCGGTTGCCGGCAACCGGATCGGCGATGTAGCCCACGCCATCCAGACCTATGCCGAGTCAAACGGCTTCTCGGTAGTTCGTGATTTCATCGGCCACGGCATCGGCTCCGAAATGCATGAGAAGCCGGATGTGCCTTCCTACGGCCCTGCCGGCAAAGGCCCGCGCCTGAAGGAAGGTATGGTATTCACCATTGAACCGATGCTGAATACAGGAAGCTACCGCACCAAGGTGGATGCGGACGGGTGGACAGCCCGGACGATTGACGGCGGGCTCTCGGCTCAATATGAGCACACGCTGGCCATTACGCCGCAGGGAACCATTATCCTCACACAGCTGTAATCTGTAACGGTTTTAGCCCGGCCAGTCTGTCATGAACGTATGACTCTGGCCGGGTTTATTTTGTAATATAAGAATGTATATGTTCTAGCCTATCAATAATCCTTATCTTTCCGCAGAGACGGTTGCCGCCCTTCCTGAACGACGGCGCAGCCGTTTCTGCTTGTTTTCCATTGCTAAATGTGTCGAAATTCACGGCAGCCTGTCAGGAAAATGAATATAATAGGGTGAATTTATGGCGAATCGAATAGAGGATTAATACATGGCAACAGACAAGCATTGCAAAAATGAGCTGGCGGCACCAAGTGCGGACCAGTGTATGGATCATTACGGATGTATTTATGAGAACAACCATCTGATTACCCTGATGGTAGACCCGGCTGACGGCAGCATCGTGGATGCGAACAGGGCGGCTTGTAGCTTTTACGGCTACAGGCTGCGTGAATTCAGGAAGCTGCTGATAACGGATCTGAATGGGGGACAGGAAGACGATACAGGCAGCTTTTTGGACAGGGCTCTGCCCGGGGGGAAGTACCGCGGGAACCAGGTTTTTCATGAACATCACCGGCTTGCCTCCGGCCAGCACATTGATGTAGAGATTCACACCGGAGCCATGAGAATACTCGGCCGGGATTGTGTGTACACGGTGATCCACGATATCAGTGAGCGTATGCGCTCGGAGAAGCGGCTGCGCGAGAGTGAGGAGCGCTACCGGGATCTGGTTGAGCTCTGCCCGGAGGCGATTCTGGTGTACAGCGGCGGTACGATCCTGTTCGCCAACCAGCGGACAGAGAAATTGTTCGGCATAGTGAAGGAGGAGCTGCTCGGCAGAAGCATTGATGATTTTTTTATCGAAAAGCCGCTCAGCAGCTCGGAATATAATAAGCTGAAAGCGATGAGCGGCATCAAGGACAGCTTCCGGATCGAGCAGCGCTTTATCCGGCGGCATGACCGGCGGGTCTTTGACCTTGATATCTCCGGGGTCCCGATTACATATAACGAGACCGCAACGCTGCAGCTGGTATGCCGTGATATTACGCAGAAGAAAAAGGAGACGGAGCGGGCGGTCCGGCTTCAGGAGCAGCGGCATGCGGTCGGCTTTCCCCTTGAAGACAAAGCTGTTCTGGACAAGCTGTACATACCGGCGAATACGCTAAGCGGAGACTTCTTTATTTTTCACAGAATCAGTGATTACGAGGTGCTTGGCATTATCGGCGATGTAGCAGGCAAAGGGATTTCAGCTGCGCTCAGCATTTCCGCCCTGCGTGTGATGTTTATGGACAGCCTGCACAGCGGCCTTGCACCGGTAGAGATTCTGCAGGATTTAAACCGCAGGGCAATCGAGCATATGGGTGAGGATTATATAGCGGGCTGCTGCTTTCATTTTGATTTTAACAGGGGAATGATGAAGGCGGCTGCAGCAGGCATCAACGAGTTCATGTACAAGCCCGGCGGCGGAGAAGGAATGAGGATAACTGTAAAAGGCACTCCGCTGGGGATGTTCGCGGGCAGTACCTTCGAACAAACGGCAATTCCTTTTCAGGCAGGTGACCGCTTCTGCTTCTATAGCGACGGTATGGAGCTGCTGTTTAGCAGCGATGAGCTGTGCCGGGAATATGAATATCTGCAGGGAAAGATCGCAGGTTCAGTGCTGCAGGATGACTGCACATGGCTGAGTCTGCTTATTACATAAGCCAAGGAAGTGAACTATGGAGGCTTTACACAAGGAAGTCATGTTCTGCGGTCTGGGGAGTCACCTAACGATCATTGATAATATTATACAGGAGCTGGAGTTGGAACCATATGCGTTTGATATCCGGCTCATCCTCATGGAAGCTGTAACCAATGCTTACTATCATGGAAATCTTAGCGATTGTACAAAGCCCATCATTATCCGTTACCTGCTGTGCGGCGGGCTGCTCAATCTCCAGGTTGAGGATTCCGGGGACGGGGCGGGTGAGCTGCTGATTCCGCAGGCAATCGCCGACGAGGAGCTGCTGGAGGACGGGGGAAGAGGGCTGTATCTGATCCGCTGCTTCTCGGACAGTGTGGAGATGATCCGCAATACGATGTTTATCAGCAAGAGCGTATGTGTTCACTGAAAAGGGGAGAGTGTAGTGAAGTTAAGTATTAAGGTTAAAATGAGTATCCTTTTATTCCTGATTATCAGCATCCCGCTGGGCATCTCCGGCGCGGTCTCTTATAATCTGGCTTCAACCGCGTTGCAGAAAACCATTGAAGAGGAATTAAAAGGAACAACAAGCTCAGCCGCCAAGGCGGTTGAAACGGAGCTGACGGCAGCGGGTAACTTCCTGGATGTCGCCAGCCGCAACGGTGCATTGGCTGCATTGGCTGCTGATCCGTCAGGACAGAATGCCAAGCAGACGGTGTATACATATCTATCGGGTATCCAGCAGGACAATGCCATGCTGCTGGAATCGCTCATCCTTGTTGATGTGAACGGCAAGGTGCTGCTGACCAGCAGCTCAGAGGCGCCGGAGCTGAATGTGGCGGACCGGGAGTATTTCCGGCAGGCGCTGGCGGGTGAAAAGGCGTTAAGCGGAGTTCTTGTATCCAGGGACAGCAATAAAAATATTGTGGCGGTGGCCCGGCCGCTGCGCCAGGACGGCAACATTACCGGAGTGCTGATCGGGACGATCCTGTTTGATTCGATTGCCGCTCCTGTAGCTGAGAGCGAAATCGGGGAGAGCGGATACGGATATATGCTGGACCGGACCGGCCTGATCGTCTATCACCCTGACGGCAGCAAGGTGCTGAAGGAGAACCTGGATGGCAACAGTAACGCTGAGCTGAATGCCCTTGTGCAGCAGATGAAAAATGGCGAGACTGCACACGGATTTTATACATATGAAGGCACTTATAAGTATGTCTCCTTCGAGCCGGCCGGGAGCTGGGTTGTAGCGACGACAGCGAATTACAGTGAATACATGAAGCCGGCCGCCGAGATCCGCACGACAACGCTGATTGTGGTCATCTCGTTCATTCTGGTTGCCCTGCTGCTGGGATATCTCTTCACCACCCGCAATATTATAAATCCGGTCAAGCAGCTGCAGGCCGCCATGTCGCTGGCCGGGAATGGTGACCTGACTGTACATACCGCTATACATACACGGGACGAGCTGCAATCCTTGAGTGAATCCTTTAATGCCATGATCGACAAGCAGGAAGCCATTATCGAAAAGGTAAGACACGGCTCAGCCGTCCTGACCTCCATGTCAGAGGAAATGGCAGCCTCCTCGGAGGAGATCAGCGCCTCGATTGAAGAGATCAGCTCCAGCACCCAGGAAATTGCCGCGGGGGCAGAGAATGCTAACCACTCTGTTGTTAACGCCTCACAGGTGCTGGTTCAGCTCTCCAGCCTGGTGCAGCTTGCCCAGAGCAAAGCCTCAGCTACCTCACAGAATGCGGATAATACGAACGAGGCGGCACAGGCCGGGAGAACCGGAGTAATGAACACAGTAACCGCGATGGATTCCATCAGCAGCAGCACCCGGGAAACAGAGGAGCAGCTGCTTACAGTAAGCGTTCTGTCGGACAAGGTGTCCGCTATTATCGGCACGATCAATACGATCGCCAGGCAGACAAATCTGCTGGCGCTGAATGCGGCGATTGAGGCGGCGCGGGCAGGAGAGCACGGACGCGGCTTCAGTGTGGTGGCCGGGGAAGTCCGCAAGCTCTCAGATGAAACACATCTGCAGGCCGAAGAAATCAGCAGTCTGGTTTCCGATATGGTAGGGAGAATCGGACAGGCTGTAGAATCAATGCGGGGAGCTTCCATTGCCGTAGACAGCGGAGTACAGATCGTCAAGGAGACCGACCATGCCTTTATTCATATTATTGAATCGGTTGAGCTGATAACAGCAAGTGTTCAGGAAATACTGGAAATCACGAGGGATGAAGTAGCTACTTCAGACCAGATTATCAAGCTGATTGATTCCATGGGGACCATTTCGGAAATGTCTGTACAGAATACGGAGAGTGTGTCCAGCGCTACTGAAGAGCAGGCGGCTACGGTTAATAATTTTGTATCTACAGCAGAAGAAATCAGTGCGATGGCAGGCGAGCTGGAATTCCTGGTTGAGAAATTTAAAATAAGGGGTGAGTAGCTTGAATGAGATTACAATGAATATGCCGGCAATGTTTGCGGTAGATGAGGCAGGCACTTTCCGCGATACCGTTAAGGATTACATTAACAGCGGCCAGACAAGCTTTTTACTGGATTTCAAGGATTGCCTTTTTATAGACAGCACCGGTCTTGGCGTCATTGTCAGCCTGTACAAAAAATGTGCGGAGAACGGTGGCACGATCCGCTTGCGCACACTTCACCCGAACGTGCGCAAAATTTTTGAGCTGACCCGGCTAACCAACGTTTTTGAAATTATATAGCAGGTGTTTCCGGTAAAAAGGGGCGCCCGGGGCAGATGATGAATCTGCTTGCAGGGCAGCCCCTTTTTCTATTTAGTGCGGCTAATCCGTTATATTCCTTGTATAGTACTCAATAATATCCTTGCGGCGGATAATGCCGAGAAAGACACCCTCGCTGTCAACAACCGGCACAAAATTCTGGTCTGCAGCCAGCGTCAGCATATCCTCCATCTGGGCTTTGATGTAGACACTCTCATTATGCACATGCCGCTGGATGTCGCTGACCTTAACCTCACGCATGTTATCGAAGCTGAGTCCTGCCGTATTCTTCAGCTTCCACAGCAGATCCCCTTCAGCCAGCGTTCCAACATATTTCCCCTCGTGGTCGATAATCGGTATGGCGGAATAATAGTGCTGCTCCAGCTGCTCCATTGCCTCAAGCATGGAGATGGAGGAGGTAATGTAAGCGACCTGATCCTTGGGCAGCAAAAAGGCAGATATTTCCATGGCTAGTCTCCTTTACATTAGGATGAGTGCTAACGGTATATCCATTAAACCACAAATTCTATTGTAAGCGTATTACTAATTCTGTACCAGGGCTGGAAAATAGACGGCGGACGCCGCAGGCATTAAAAAAGGATACGTCACTCCAAGGCAGGAGCAGTGCCCCGCCATGTGTGTCGTATCCCTCATATTGTGAGCGAATGAAGCTACAAAGATATAGCTTTATTGGCCTGCTGCTTCCGTGCTTTCAAGGCTAACCTGCCATTCTATGCCGAATTTATCCTTCAGGCTCCCATAGAGTTTACTCCAAAAGGTCTCCTGCAGTTCCATCGTTACGCTTCCGCCTTCCTTCAGCTGATGGAACCAGGATTTCACATCCTCTTCGTTCCGGGTGACCAGCGCAAGACTGATGTTGTTGCCTGCTGTAAAGGGCATTCCCGGAAACACATCGGAGAACATGACGTTGCTGCCGTCAACATTCAGCCGCGCATGCATAATCAGCGCTTGGGCTTCTTCCGGCAGCGGGTAGTCGGGATTCGGCGGTGCTTCACCAAAGGTCATAATCTGCGGATCACTGTTACCGAACACCTTGGCGTAAAATTCGACAGCTTCCCGGCAGTTTCCATTGAAATTCATATACACATCAACTGACACTGGCTTCACTCCTAGGATGTTAAATTAAGGAAAGTGCTTTATTTCCACATAGTAGCATGGCCTTGTCCAAAGAGAAATATACTTTTGGGGCTTGCTTTTGCCATACTGTCTTAAGCTGCAGAGGCTGGTCAGCTGCCCGCGTTAATGGTGACGGAAGCTGAGGAAGCAGCATAAGTGCCGCTGGTGTATGCATTGCTGCTGTATAGGCCGTCATCGGCTTCTCCCGTTGCGATGCCGCCTGTGCGCACAGTTAGCTCCGTATCTTCCTGCAGGGCAGGAGCGCTATAAAGCAGCTGTCCATAAGCGGCTGCCGGAGCGAAAATCAGCAGGTTCCCTGCACCGGACTGAATTACAGCCAGTGTTCCGGCTTTCTGCAGAGCATCAAAGCTGATCATAGCAGAAGACTGGGCTGAGCCGGAAGCGGCCTCCGGAACGGTGGCTCCCGCGGCTATCACGGTCCCGCCGCTAATGTTCAGCGCATGGTTCTTATCACCGGCGGCTTCATCAAGACTGCCTAAAGCAATGACGGTGCCTCCTGAAATGTTGATGTCACCATCTGCCTCCATACTAGCGCCGGCGGATTCTACATACAGGTAGCCGCCGCTTATATTGATGCTGCCGGCACTGGTGCCGCCGGATGGAGTCAGGGCTGAAGCAGCCTGCAAGCCGGCTCCGGCAGAGTTTACATGCAGGATGCCGTCTTCAACGGCCAGAATCTGCGCGGCGGCAATCCCTGTCTGATATAACCCCTCTACATTTAGATAGCCTTCACCTGTAATCGTTAACGGTGCCTGGCTGAGCAGGGCGGCATCCCCGCCGGCCTGCTGTGCTCCGCTCAGCGTATTTACGGTCAGCGGCTCCAAGGTGACAACTGCCTTAGCCGCTGCGGTAATCTGTATGGCCGGACCCGCCGGGTTACGGATGCTGACTCCTTCAAGTACAAGCTCAACGCTGCCTCCGGGAGCATTAATGTCCATACTGCCGTTTGCCAGGATTCCGCTAAGCCGGTAAATGCCAGGTGAGCTGATCGTAACCTGCTGGCCGTGTGCTTCAGCACCCCCGCCTTCAATCCTTACGCTGTCGCCCAGAATGATATCTGTGTCCATATTCTCAGCTTCCTGCGGAATGTCAGGAACTGAGGTTGAAGCCGGTGCGGCAGTAGTAACTGAAGCATCAGGAATAACGTCTGCGTAAGTGGCGGCTGCAGCTGTATTTACCTTTGCCGTACTCGCGGAGCCGCAGCCCGACGCGATCACGGCAAGTATAAGCGATACGGCAAGGCTAGCATGTATTTTTTTCATATAAATAAATCTCTCCTGTTCCCTTCATCTGTATCCGTACGTTAAGCTTAGAACAGAAAGGTTAAGTCTCCCTGAAGTCAGGCTGAGAGTTGGCTGAAAGTGAAGGGTGGAGTTATTAGTGAATGAACAGGAACAGTCAGTGCTGCAGGCGCTTAATGCCCTTTACCCGCTGGAGCTGCAGGCTGCCGAGGCTGTAACCGGGGAAATGTACCGTTGTCTGGCGGATAATAAGGTTTATTTTGCAAGAGTCAGTGATTACAAGCCTTATGAAGCTCAGGCAGAGGAGGTGAAGCTGCTCGTCTATCTGCGCGGCGCCGGGGTCCATGTTGCGGAGATCATCCCTTCTGTTAGCGGAAAGCTGATAGAAAGCCATAATCTTGCAGACCCCGTTCAAATTGTTATGTTTGCGGCTGCACCGGGAGCTCATCTGCCGCTGAAGGAATGGGACGGTGAGGTGTTTAAAATGCTGGGCCGGGTGATAGGCAGACTGCATAAGGCCGGAGAAAGGTATGAGCAGCAGCATGGCCGAGCAGAGCAGATTAAGGACTGGACCGAGAATAGGGAGTACCAGTTCCTGCAGTCCATTCCGCCGGAGGAAACACTGATCCGGGCGGCTGCGCAGGAGGTACTTCAGAAGCTGCAGGCCATATCCCGGGACGGGGAGAATTACGGTATTATACACGGGGATATTTGGCTGGAAAATGTGCTGGCTTGGGGAGAGACGCTGACGCTCATTGATTTTCAGGATTGTGAGCGCCATTATTATCTGTATGATCTGGCGGTGCCGCTTTACTCAGCGCTGGAGTTTTCTTTTGCCGGGCAGGGAAATATCAGGGATTACGGCCAGCGGCTCGCCGAGAGTCTGCTTACCGGCTATCTGGAGGAGCATACGCTGACCTCAGAGATGCTGGGTCATTTACCGCTGCTGCTCCAGCTGAAGGAATTGTTCGTGTATAACCTGATGCATCTGTACTTCAATAAAAAAGAGCTGAGCGAGGAGCAAATCCGGATTCTTAATCTCTACCGGATGCGGATTGAGCATGGTATCCCGGCGGTACAGCTGGACTATGAGCGCCTGCAACGATTAGTGGAGGAGCATAGCAGGACTGGAAACACAGGAGGAGGACAACATGAACATTTACGGCTGTGATTTCAGCGGAGCCAAAAACCCGGAAGGCAAAATCTTCATTGCTTCCGGCCGGCTGGACGGGAACAGCTTCATCGTGGAACAGGTGTCCAGCTGTGAGGACAGGCTGGATTTATTTTATGAAATCAGGGCTACCAAAGCACCCTGGGGTATGGATTTCCCGTTCTCCATTCCGGAGTATTATCTGGAGCAGCAGTATTCTTCATCCTGGGACAAGTTCATCCAGGGAGCTTATGACGATAGCAGGGACCAGTTCAAGCAGCGGTTCGGCCAGATTCACAGCGGCAAAAGCAGCCGTGATCTCCGGTTGACAGACATTGCGGTTGACGGCAAAAGTCCGGTATCTTCCACGCCGATTGCGATGCATGCCATGCTCTACGGGGCACGCCGGCTGCTGCACAATCTGCACGGGGAAGCAGCGGTTTATCCGTTCCAGCCGTACCGTGAAGATGTTTCCCGCTTGTATGAAATCTATCCGGGCCACGGCTGGAAGGCGCTGAAGCTGAAAAGCAGCGCGCCAGATGCCCTGCAGGACATTCCCGCCAGCTTCAAAACACAGATCGACAGCGGCTTTGAGGTTACAATCAGCGCAAAAGCGGCAGCGGGGGCAACAGATGCCCGCGGACAGGCCAATCAGCATGCCAGAGACGCCGTGATGGCCTGTATCCAGATGGCCTATTGCCTCCGTACATACAAGCTGGAGAGCGGGGAACCATTCAAGCCGGAATTCGCCTCTGAAGCTGAATGGCAGCTGCGCATGCTTGAAGGGCTGGTTGTACGGATGCTTCCGTAATAAGCACGGATTTAAGTACCGTTAATTATATGATCCACCCAGGCATAACACTGATCCAGCTGTTCTTCAGTAATAAGGTCCGAGCGGTGCTCGAACATGATTCTGACCTGCGGATTTTCTGCCCGGATGATCTGCAGGTAAGCTTCAACCGGTGCCCATCCGTCGGCCTCATGTAATTCCGGGAGTACAGGATAATGACTGTTTTGCACACTGCCTTGAACCTGGACATTCGACAGGTGGATAAGAAAGGCATACTTCGAATAGGTCGTTAGTATTTTCCTGGCGTCAAAGTGGTGGTCCAGCTTGTCCTGCAGAAATAGTCTGGCCGTGTCCAGGCATAATCTGATGCTTGGGTATTTGATCAATAACGGTTCAAGAAAATTCTGCTCATAAATAAGCCGGCTGATGGCATCGAACTCCAGCACCGGCGTGAACTGGTAGGTCCGGCCCTGTTCATCAAGCCATTGGAAAAGCTGCTCAGTGCGGATAATCAACTCGTCGGGTGTAATTTCATGCTCATAGATGAATTCCCGGCGGTCTCCGAACCGCCATCCGGTCCAGTCTACGCGTTCATCGAGTATGACCGGTTTAGGATAATGGAACAGCACGTAATCCGGCTTGATTGCGGCCAGAGCATCCAGTTCTGCGGCGATCTGCCGGAAAGCGTCAGCACGCACCTCATGATCAGCGGACAGGACAAGCGGGTCCCGCAGCCTGGTGTTATTTTTACGAAACGGAAAATGTACACCTATGGCGAATCCGCCGTACCTGGCCGCTTCAACCAGCAATGCAGTATCCTCTTCAGAGGCAAACATACAAGCTTCAATTCCATAGAATCCGCTCCGGAAATCTTTTCTGAACTTCTGTTCATCAAAACCGCCGTACTGTCCAATCATAAATTGTCTCAGAAAATAACCTCCTGCCAAATAAATGGGATAAAAAGGAATTCGACAAAATCTACTTGCGTTCCTGCTAGGAAAAGACACTAGAAAAAACTAGTGTCTTTTCTATTGGGTAAAATTATAACGGGCACTATTAAATGAATGTTAAATGCAACTTTCGTTCTGGGTCCCGGGGAATACAAGCAGGAATAATTTGGGCTGGCAGCGAATAGATAGCGGGTCAACAAAATTCGACCTTTAGACTACATATGACAGAGGGGTATTATTGTGAAAAAAGGGCAGAAAACGCTTTTCCTGATCGCAACGTTTATTATGATTTTTTTGCTGCCGCTGCTTGGCAGTCTGGCCAAGTGGAAAGGCTTGCCTCCGGGGTATGGGGAATTTCCCTCGCAGAAGGTTGAGGCAGACCCCGGATTCAGCCTGCTCTATTTCTCTCTCGCCTGTATCGTAGCCGTCATTATAACACTGGTGCTTGTATTTCCCCGTATGTTCGGATTCAAAAAGGTAACCCTGGTTCCGCAGCCCCAGAATGGCAGAACTGCTTTTCCCGTGTGGTTCTGGTGGAGCCTGCCTGTGCTTGCGCTCAGCTGGTTCCTCATGTGGGCCCGCCTGGATCTGCTGGAGCCGCTGGAGAATTATGCTTTTGTCCCGCTGTGGTGGTCCTTCATTCTGATATTGGACGGGCTCGTCTATAAGCGGACAGGCGGCAATTCGATCATCTCCCACAAGCCTCGTCTGATGCAGCTGCTGGCGGTGGTTTCCTGCTTCAGCTGGTTTGCCTTTGAATATTTGAACTTTTTTGTAGTAGAGAACTGGTATTATCCCAATGAAGACGTCTTCTCCAACTTCGGCAATGTCTTCTGGTTTTCCCTGTCCTATACGACCGTGCTTCCGGCAATTGTAGAATGGTATCTGCTGCTGGGTACCTTTAAGGGGTTCAAGGAACGTTACAGCAACGGGCCGAAATTCAACGTATCGAGAACGCTTTTGATCCTTTATTTTGTAATCGGGTTATTTCTGGCATTCGGTATGGGTTATTATCCTTATCTGCTGTTCTGGGTACTGTGGGTCGCCCTTGTGCCTATGCTTTCGGCTGCCATGGCCTTATGCGGCTACTGGACTCCGTTTAGCCCGGCTAAGAACGGTGACTGGTCAAAGCTTATTCTAATTGCGCTCGCCACCTTGTGTAACGGGTTCTTTTGGGAGCTCTGGAATTTTGGCAGTGAATGGTTTCATGATTCCGTGCCTACTAATCCGAATTACTGGAAGTACTCTGTTCCTTATCTCGACAAAATCCATATCTTCTCCGAGATGCCGATTCTGGGTTATTACGGATATCTTTTCTTCGGTGTAAACTGTTGGATTGTGTGGCTGATCGCTGCCTACGTGTTTAAATTTGATGCAGATTTCGAATTAACCGGAAAGAATCGCTAAAGGTGGAGTGGGCATGATTGCGATGGACAACTATCAGGTTGTGGAAACCATTTCGGATCAGTATTCGAAAGCGGTCTACAGATGCAGGGATGCTTTATCCGGTGATACGGTCATTTTAAAGGTTTTAAAAGCTGAATTTACCGGCCCTGAGGCTGTGATGCGGTTTAAGCAGGAATACAGGCTGCTCAAAGAGCTAAGCACACAGATTGAAGGTGTGATCAAACCCCTTAAACTTGAAGAAAAAAACGGCTTTTATACTATGGTGCTGGAGGATATCCATGGGCGTTCCCTGAAAGAGATCATGGAGTCCGATCCTCCGGATACGGCAACGCTTCTTAAGCTGGTAATCAAAATTGTAGATATTCTTGGTGCAGTTCATGAGCATAACGTCATTCATAAGGATATTAAGCCTTCCAATATGATCTGGAACAGGGAAGATGACGTGGTGCAGCTGATCGATTTCGATCTGGCCGTAAAGCTGCCCAAGGAGAAAAAGGAGTTTCAGAACAGCGGGGTGCTCGAAGGCAGCATCCAGTATATTTCACCTGAGCAGACCGGACGGATGAACCGCAATATAGATTACCGGAGTGACTTTTATTCTCTGGGTGTAGTGCTGTATGAGCTGATGACCGGGAGCAAGCCTTATACCACTCAGGAAATGCTGGAACAGATCTATTCCATAATTGCCAAGGAGGCCGTTCCGCCCTACCAGCTGACCGGAGGGAGGGTATCTGCCGAGCTGTCGGAAATCATCATGAAGCTGATGGAGAAATCCTCCGAGGAGAGATACCGCAGCGCTTACGGGATTAAGGCCGATTTGAAAAAGGTGCTGGCCGGTGAAGCCGGTTTTATAATCGGGGCAGAGGACCGGCATAATGTGTTCCGGATTCCGCAAAAAATATACGGCCGCGATGCAGAGCTGGCCCGGCTGACAGAGGCTTTCCGGCAAAGCATCAGCGGCCAGCCGCAGCTGATGCTGGTTAGCGGTGAAGCCGGCGTGGGTAAGACGGCGCTTGTACATGAGCTGCACAAATCCATCAGCCAGGAAAAAGGGCTGTTCGCTGAAGGAAAGTTTGACCAGTACAACCGGAACATTCCATACAGCGCGATTATCCAGGCCTTCCGCCGGCTGATCAGCCAGCTGCAGGATAGTCCTGACGCAGAATACAAGCAGCGGATGGCCCAAGCACTGGCTGAGGGTCTGGACGGCAATGGAAGCCTGATCGCCGGCCTGATTCCGGAGCTTGACGGCTGGATCGGGATTCAGCCGGAGGCAGAGCCGCTTAATCCCGCTGAGGAAACGAACCGGTTCTTTCTAACCTTTGCCAAGTTCATTGAAGGGATCACCTTCAATGAACGTCCGCTGGTGCTGTTCCTGGACGATCTGCAATGGGCGGATTTCTCCAGCCTGCAGCTTGTTGAACGGCTGCTGCTGGATCACCAGCTGCGCCGGCTGTTCATTGTCTGCTCTTACCGGGGCAATGAGATCCATGACGGCCATCCGCTGTTTACTTCTGTCGCCAAGATTGAGAAAAACCGCCAGGTCGGCGTTATCACACTGGAGCCGCTTACCGTCCGGGATGTGAATCTGCTTATTTCAGATACCCTGTACAGCCCGCGGGAACGGGTGGATATGCTGGCGGAAGTGATCTATAAGCGGACAAAGGGCAATTCCTTCTTTGTGAGTGAACTGCTTAAGGATTTGTACCGCAGCGGTTATCTGTATTTCGATGATCCGCAGGGCAGCTGGAGCTGGCAGCTGGAACAGATTATGAGCCTGCCGGTGAACGAGAATATCGTTGAATTTCTCATGATGAAGCTGAACAATCTGCCGCAGGAGACCCGTAAAATACTTATGCTGTGTGCAGCGGCCGGTAATGTGTTCGACTTCAGCCTGCTGAAGCTGATCAGCGGAGAGCCGCGGGGGAGTATTGTCCGGGCAATTGCCTCAGCGGTCGACGAAGAGCTGATTGTGCCGTCGGATGCCAGCTATGCGATGTTCTCCGGTTATCTGGACGAAACCGATATAGAACCGGAGCCGCCACAGGAGCTAAAGATCTCATTCGGCTTTGCGCATGACCGGATCCAGCAGGCCTTTTACCAGATGATCGATGAGGGGGAGAGCAAGGAGCTGCATCTTAGGATCGGCAGAGTACTGCTTGCGAATCTGCCTCCGGAGGAAGCGGATGAGCTGATCGTCGATATTGCCGCCCATATGAACAAAGGGCTGGAGTTCATCCGCAGCCAGGCAGAGATTAACGGGGTCATCAGGCTTAACCTGCGCGCTGCCGGCAAGGCTAAGGCGGCTTTTGGTTATGACTCCGCTTATGCACTGCTTGAAGCGGTGCTGCCGCGGCTGCCGGACAATGCCTGGGAGGATGATGAGCTTCCGGCAGCGGAGATTTACCGGCTGCTGGCCCAGTGCGGCTATCTTACCCATCATATTGAAGAAGCGGATGCTGCCTGTGCTATTCTGCTGGGACATACACCGGGAAAAGTGGACCGTGCGCAGATCTATGAGCTGCAGGCTGACCATTACATGTATCTCGGAATGATGAAGGAGGCGATCGCTGCCGGAAGACAGGGGCTGCAGGAGATGGGCATCCAGATTCCGCAGCGTGTTGGGATGGCCTCCGTGCTTACGGAGCTGGTGAAGATCAAGGCCGCTCTCCGGGGGAGGACGGCTGAGGATATCTTTGCCTCCGGCGAAATGAAGGACCCGGAAATGCAGCTGATCATGAGGCTGCTGATTAACTTTATCCCTCCGGCTTTTATCTCCGGTGAGACTTCGCTGTTCGGCCTGGCGGTGCTCAAAAAGGTGGGCTTGACGCTGAAATACGGCAACTCGCCTGAATCGGCAATTGCCTTTATCGGTTATGCGATGCTGCTGTCCGGATTTGGCGATGTAAAGGGTGCGTTTGAATTCGGCCGGCTGGGCATCCGGATTAATGACAAATTCAATGACGTGCAGTGGCGGGGTGCGGCACATGTGTTATACACCTTGTTCAGCCACGCCTGGACAGAGCCCTGGGACACCCTGCAGGACTGGTTCACAACCTCGATTGAAGCAAGTCTGCGCACAGGTGATTTGCTCTACCTGGCTCATTCCTGCTTTTACGTTAACATCTGGAATCCCGAGATGGATCTGGCGACCAATCTGCTGGAAAGCAACCGGATGATATCGATGATCGAGAGCACCAAATACAAGGAATCACTGGCGACCGCGCAGCTGGTACGGCAGTATTACCGCAATCTAATGGGCGAAATGGGCGGCAACCGCTCATTCAGTGACGGTTCTTTTGACGAAGAAAGCATGCTGCGGGATTTGGAGCTGGCCAAGTACAATTCCGGGATTGCCATATATTATATCTATAAAATGAAGCTCTTGTTCACCTATGAAAGCTACCAGGAAGCCCTAGTGTACATCGACAAGGCTTATGATATTATCGGCGCGCTCTCCGGCTCTGCTTTTATGGAAGAGTTCTCGCTTTATACCTTTTTGAACCTTGCCTACAGCTATCCTGATCTGCGCGGAAGAGAGCGGTATAAAGCAAGAAGACGAATGAAGAAGGAGATGGGCAGGGTCCGTAAATGGGCCCGGCATGCTCCCGGAACCTTCCGGCAGCACGAAATGCTGATGAAGGCGGAATGGGCACGGATTGCAGGACGGGATGATGAAGCGGGACAGTATTATGACCTGGCAATTGAGGCCAGTGAGCAAGGCACATTCGTCAGGTATAAGGCGCTTACCAACGAGCTCGCAGCTAAATTTTATTACGCTAAGCAGTTTAATGAGTTTGCCGCCTACCTGCTCAGACAGTCCGTATATTATTATTCGGTGTGGGGTGCCAAAGCCAAAATCCAGTTCCTCAAAGCCCGGTACCCGGACATCGTCCGCAAAATCAACATCAAGGAATTTCTGCATGGACGGACTGTATCCGATTATAGTGAAAGCATTGATCTGGATTCCATGATCATGGCTTCTCAGGCGATTTCCAAAGAAATTGAGCTAAACAATCTGCTGGAGGCGCTGATGCAGATTGTCATCAAAAATGCCGGGGCACAGCGCGGCTGTATCCGGATGACCGGCAGCTCAGGGCTGCTGGTGGAGGGCGAATATCTGGCTGACGAGGATCGGATCTCGGTCGGGGTCCAGAGCCGGAGCGGCTTTGACAATCTTCCGGATTCCATCCTGCGTTCAGTTGAGGAGAGCGGCAAAACGCTGATCTATAATGACGCTTATTCGGAGACACAGTTCGTAAATGATCCTTATATCGTGAAGCACCGCACCAAATCCATGGTCTGTATGCCGCTGATCAACCAGAACAAGACGGTTGCTGTCATCTATCTGGAGAATAATCTGGTAACCGGCGTATTCACCAAAGAGCGGATGAAGATCATTAATCTGCTGTCACGGGAAATGGTGTTTTCCCTGGAAAATGCCAGCCTGTACTCAGAGCTGGAGCGTTCAGAGGAAAAATACCGTGAGCTGGTTAACAACCTGCAGGACGGAATTTTTATTACGCAGGACTTCATATGCAAATATGCCAATGAAGCGCTGGCCGGGATGCTCGGTTATGAGGTGGAGGAAATGCTGGATCAGCCGTTTGAGAGCTTCCTCAGCCCGGCGGAGCGGGATAAAGTCATGTATTATTACAGCCGGAGGGTGGAAGGCAAATCTGCGCCCTTCGAGTATGAGACCAGACTGCTGCACAAGGACCGTATCCGAGAGGTTATCGTTATCCACAAGGTTACCCTGATTAATTATTTGGACAACATGGCTATCCAGGGGACGGTAAAAGATATCACCCTGCGCAAGCAGGCGGAGGAGGAGCTTCTGCGGCACAAGGAGCATCTGGAGGAGCTCGTGGCCGAGCGGACAAAGGAGCTGGAGCTGAACAACGAGGAGCTTAACCGGTATATCGGGATGATTGAGCGGATTTCGAATACGGACGAGCTGACAGGCCTGTATAACCGCAGATATTTTAATAGAGTGTTTGCCGAGGAAGTTGAGAAAGCCGCTGCCACGCAAAAATACCTGACTTATCTGATGCTCGACATCGATTATTTCAAAAAATACAACGATACCTACGGCCACTATGAAGGCGATAAGGTGCTGCGCAGAGTAGGCAAATTGCTGCAGGAGCTGGCGGAACGGGCTGACGGCTTCGCCATCCGGCTGGGCGGCGAAGAGTTCGGCATCGTCGTCACCGGCTTTACTCCCGCTCAGTCCCGTGAATATGCCGAGACCATCCGCCGGAGCATTGCTGATTTGAAGATACCGCATACAAGGAGCCCCCAGTTCGGCATTGTGACCGTGTCGATCGGTACAGCCTGTGTCCGGGTCAGCGATGCCGGGGAAGAGGACATCTACAAGCTTAGCGACGATGCCCTTTACCAGTCCAAGGCTGAAGGGCGAAACCGGGTTACCTTGTTCCAATAATCTAGTAAAACCCTCCGGTGCCATTATGCCGGAGGGTTTGTTGTGCTGTTGATCTTATGGGTAAATTTCCTGGTCTCTGCAAATACTTTTCCTAAAAGACCAGGAGGCTTGCATTATGAAACAAAGGGAAAAGGGGTTATCGGTATGGCAGCTTACGATGCTCGCACTCGGAACAGTAGTTGGGGGCTCCTTTTTTCTGGGTACCTCAGTGGCTATTCGTGCTGCTGGTCCGTCTGTCATACTGGCCTATGTAATCGGAGGGATTCTGGTCTACTTCATTCTCTCGGCCTTATCGGAAATGACCGTAGCCAATCCGGCGGCCGGCTCCTTCCGTACCTACACTGAACATGCATTCGGCAAAGGTGCAGGGTTCACCGTGGGCTGGGTATACTGGACAGGACTTGTGTTGGCTATGTCCAGTGAAGCAACAGCGGCTTCCATTCTGCTGCGCGGCTGGTTCCCGCTGCTGCCGCTGGGGCTGCTTGGAGCCGGAATCATCATTGCTGTAACCTTGCTGAATCTATTGGGGGCTGCGCGTCTCAGCAGGCTGGAGAGCGGACTTGCTGCCTTTAAGCTGCTGGCCATCGCCGGATTTATCCTCATTGCGGCCGGTATCGCAGCCGGAATTTGGTCCGGGGGACAGCAGAACGCCGGCGTCCAAATTCTGCAGAATCAAAGCTGGATGCCGGGAGGTCTTGCCGGCATTGCAGGAAGCATGCTGATGGTTATGTTCACCTATGCCGGATTCGAAGTGATTGGGCTGGCCGCCTCAGAAGCCGGGAACCCGGCTGTGACGATTCCCAAAGCAATCCGTTATACCATAGTACTGCTGGTCGGACTATATATCGCAGCCATAGCAGCCCTGTTCCTGCTGTTACCGGCAACGGCTGTCTCTGAACAGGTCAGCCCCTTCGTGACAGCGCTGACCCGCTATGGCCTTGGCTGGGCAGGCACTGTAATGAACGTTGTTCTTGTATCCGCTATACTGTCGACCATGCTGGCATCCGTCTTCGGCCTGGGCCGGATGCTGCGCTCGCTGGCGGAGGAAGGGCATACGCCAGCCTGGATGCGTGACCGGACAGACATCCCGTACCGGGGCATTCTGGTCTCCGGCGGATCAATGCTCGCCGGCCTCGGTCTGGGCATGCTGCTCCCGCAAGGAGTCTACCTGTTTCTGGTCAGCTCCGGGGGCTTTTCGCTGCTGTTCTCTTATCTGATCATTCTGGCCAGCCATTACCGGCTGCGTAAACGGCATGGAGGGCCGCTTACCGAGCGGCACGGCTTGCGCGGATATCCGTACACTTCGTGGATTGCGATCGCAAGTCTGGTCGTTATCCTGGCCAGTATGCCGCTGATTCCCGGCCAGGGTGGCGGGCTGGCTGCCGGCATCGCGCTGGTCGTATTCTTTGCTGCGGTCTACGCGGCAGGCAGACTGCCCCGCAGAGCTGGAGGCCGCAGCGGGATGCAAACGCCGCAGCTGCGTGTTTCCGCAGCCCGGGCGCAGATGGAGGCCGCTGAAGAGCCCGGAGGAAGCGGCGGGGACCGCGAGGACCGCGGGTGAGCGGGGAATTTATCAGGCGGGAGGGTAAGCAGCCGAAATGTCCGAAATGTAAGGCAAAAATGCCTCTGATTTAGGCCCAAGTAGCCAAATGGCCGAAATGAAAGGCACAAATGCCTTTGATTTGGGCCGAAGCAGCCAAATGGCCATAATGAAAGGCACAAATGCCTTTGATTTGGGCCGAAGCAGCCAAATGGCCATAATGAAAGACAAAAATGCCTTTGATTCCGGCCGAAGCAGCCAAATGGCCTGAATGAAAGGCAAAAATGCCTTTGATTTGGGCCGAAGCAGCCAAACAGCCGAAATGTAAGGCAAAAATGCCTCTGATTTAGGCCCAAGTAGCCAAATGGCCGACATAGGCCAGCTACTCATAACAAAAAAAGCCGCCCGTTTACTACCACGGGCGGCTTAAGCTTTTTAATAAACATCAAACATTGCTGCGATTTCATCATACTGCGTCGTCTGGGTCAGGGCCAGCGAGAGGAGGATGCGCGCTTTTTGCGGGACCAGGCTGTTGCAGGGAATCGAGTTGGCGGACAGGTCAATGTAGGTGTCCTTGAGAGTGATGCCGCTTGCGATCCGTGAGCAGCGGACTACCGGGATATTGTTATTCTTCAGCTCCCCGACCTTATCGATCCATGGCTTGCTGTAGATGCCCCCGCCTGCTCCGGCAATGACAATTCCTTTGGAAATGGTAGACAGGTAATCCAAAATGCCGGGATCGGCGTCTACATGGAAATAAGCAACGGATACCTCAGGCAGCCCGCTTAGCGAGGAGACGTCGAACTGGGCGGCGGTGGTGTGTTTTTTCAGAGACCGGGTGTAGAAAAAAGCCTCACTGTCGCGCATATACCCCAGACAGCCAAAGTCCCGCTCATCAAAAGCGTTGGCCTTGAACGTATTGACCTTCTGCACATCCCGGCCGCTATAGATGCCTTCTGCGAACACGACCATAACTCCCTGGCCGGATGCCTCCGGATTGGCAGCGAGAGCAACGGACTGGAACAGGTTAAGCGGACCGTCCGGACTGATGGCTGTAGCAGGGCGCATGGAACCGGTGATGATGACCGGCTTATCTGTTTTGATGACCAGATTCAGGAAATAGGAGGTTTCATCGAGCGTATCCGTACCATGGGTAATAACAAAACCGTGAATATCCTCGCGCTGGGCTAACGTGTTGATAATGGAGGCAAGCGTGAGCCAGTGCTGGCTGGTAATATCGGCGCTGCCCAGGTTACTCACCTGAATACCGACACTGTTGGCAACGCGTTCCAGATGGGGCACACTGTCCAGCAGATCCTGAATCGGCAGGGCCCCAGGCTCGTAATTTAAGGTTTTATGGGCTTCACCGCTGCCGGCGATTGTACCGCCAGTTGCGAGGATAACCACATTTTTGAGATTGGGATTATAGAAGGGGGAGGCTGTAAAATTTACTTCCGGTGTTGGAATGATCATATATAGGTTCCTTTCGGTCTTAACTACTATGTCAGAAAGCTAACTTATAATAAGGAAGAAGTCAACAACATTTTGGTAAAGGAAGTTTTTACCTGGAAATCGAATATATAGAAAAGACAAAATCCAAAGTGAAGACACAATCGAATACTGGAAATCAATAGTTAAAAAGGGGAGCTGAATTTGAACAGATACTTTAATTTATTCACAGTAGCGGAAGGTGTCTGGGCGGCAATTGTCGTTCCGGGCAGCGGTGCATTGGGGAATGCAGCGATTATTGATCTAGGAGACAGTACAGTCGTTGTGGATACATTCAGTCTTCCGCAGGCGGCAGAGTTTTTAAGAGGGGCTGCTGAGGAACTGACCGGAAATCCGGTAAAATACGTTATAAACACCCATTACCATGGAGACCATCATTATGGAAATCAGGTGTTTACGGACAGTCAGATTATCTCTACGGATATGACCCGGGATTTTCTGATCAAAGAGGGTACTCCGGAGGCGGAGGTCTGGCAGTCCGGCTTACAACAAGTAGTCACTTTCCTTGAAAAAGGCCGTAAGGCTGCAAAGGACAGCAGACTTCAAACGGCCTTAACTAATGAAATTGCGGACAAAGCTGCGCTGCTGGAAGCTGTCCCGGGGATCCGCAGAGTAACGGCATCCCTAACCTTTTCCGACAAAATGGTGGTTCATGGCAGCGCTCGGTCCATTACCCTGTTAACTTTTGGAGGCGGGCATACAGAAAGTGATGCCATGGTCTACATAGAGGATGCCGGTGTATTAATTGCGGGTGATCTGGTTCTCAGCCGTACTCATCCGGCCATGCTGAGCGGTAATCTGGATAACTGGGCCCGCATTATAGAGCGGATCGGACGCGAGCTTGCGTTCAGCAAGCTGATTCCTGGACATGGGGAGGTCACTGACCGCAGCAGCCTTGACGAGATGCTAAGCTATCTTACCGGTATCCCTGAATATGTACGTCAGGCGGCAGCCAGCGGTGAACCGGAAGAGTACTGGCTTGCCCGGGGTGTCCCTGCACCATTTACAGAATGGGAAATGTCACATATGTTCGACTGGAACTTTCGCTGGCTGTACCAGCAATTCAAGCAAGAATTTGAGGTGGAGCAATGATTGAACTGAATGCCGGAAAGTATGCACTGGTCCTCCTGCCGCTGGATTCGGTAAAGATTAACACCTTGTTTGCAAGAGCCGTTTTGGAGCAAAAGATTGCGGGCAAAGTTTATGCGGATGACGCGGACGATCCGCGTGCTTTTTACATAGCTCATCCTTACGGAATGTCGTTGTTGTTTGGGGAGTCTGGAAATGATGCTTTTAACCGGGCGCTCAGTGACTACATAATCAATAAGGCAAAAACCAGGCGGGCAGCAGAGTGGCTGCAGGCAGATCCGGCGGGAGAGTGGAGCGGCATTGTTGATGACATTCTGGACGATTATAACCATTCACCAGGCGTTATAGCAGCTTATTTACAGGATGCACATAGCACCAGAGTCATTCAGCGCAACACCAGAGTTAATTTTGTCCTGGACCGTCCGCTCTTTGCGGCCGCGAAAGCAAATGCCGGCCGGCAGGACACGCGGATAGCCCGTATGACCGGAGAACATTTTGCAGCACTGGAGCAGGGCGTGGTCCCCCGATTTTTTTGGCGGGATGCTGCACATTTCCTCTCTGAAGGAGCCGGCTTTGTGCTTGTGGAGGATGGGGAAATAGCCGCTGCTGCCTTCTCCTCCTGTGTTAGCAGAGACCAGCTGGAGATCGGGATCGAAACGATGCAGGATCACCGGGCAAAAGGGTATGCGTCCCTGGTCAGCGCAGCGCTGATTGAGTATTGTCTGGACCACGGCCTGGAGCCGGTCTGGGCCTGCCGCCTGGAGAATACCGGATCATACCGTCTTGCGCAAAAGCTGGGCTTCCGCCCTGTTCTGACCCTTCCGTATTATTGTTTGGCTTATGAAGCAAGCAATAATCAATAATTACAGGAAGAAGGGTGCAGAATGTATTTTAAGAGGGTGCGAGTGCTAAGTGTTCTACTGCTATTCCTCATTTCAGCCTGCAGACCATGGAACTACGAGGAAGGTACAGCAACAGATACAGCAGCTTCCCCGGTCATGATAATGGCGGCCGGTGCTGAAATCCCTCTGGCTGTCCGGGCGACAGAAGAGAAGAAGTCTGATCAGAAAGTCCGGCAGGCCCAGTACAAGGCAATTATAGAGCAGCAGGGAGCAGGTGATATACCCTATGTACAGCTGGGGGAAATCATTGAATTCTCACTTGAAGAAAAGATCGATGCCGGCTATGAACTGACAGATGTTCTGCTGATGCCGGATGGCAGCTATAAATATATTATGCCTGATAACGATTCCGGAATTGTTGAGATAAACGGAGGCGCAGGATCGTTTAAGCTTGGTATCAATCCGGCAGCCTTCCTAAGCTCAAACACAGCAGATTACGAGCCGGGAGCCATTCTCCGCGGTTTTGTGCTGACGGGTGTGAAAGCGGGAGAGCAGCGGGAAATCTTTTTTGTGCTCCGGACAGATGCTGGAACCATCGGTCTAAGCCTGTGACTATCGGGAAAAAATAATAATATGTACGAGAGAAGGGCGCCTGGAGCGCTCTTTTTTATTGAAAAATAAATAGATAATGATTATCATTATCAATAATATGAACGTGAAACTGCGTTTCTTGAATGGAGGGATTCCGATGGAGCGGGTACAACCGCTTGATATAAGCGATACAGATACTGGTGAACGAATCGGCATGGCCGGCATCCGGGCTTTTATGGCCAGTCACTTTCATGAGCCTCTGTCGATCGAGCAGCTTGCCGGCGTGGCCGGGTTCAGACCGAAGTATTTCAGTGAGCTGTTCAAAAAGACGTACGGGCAAAGCCCGATGAACTACCTGACCGATCTGCGGATCAGCAGGGCGAAGCAATATTTGCAGGAATCCGGCTATCTGCTGCGGGAAATTGCCCATAAGGTCGGGTATAGTGACGAATTCTATTTCAGCCGGAAGTTTAAAAAAGAGATCGGGGTGCCGCCGTCCGCCTTCGTCCGCCGGCAGAAACGGCGGATTGCCGCCTGCTCCGCCGCGGCTACCGGACAGCTGCTGGCGCTGGATATTATCCCGGCCGCCGCACCGCTTGATGCGAAATGGACCCACTATTATTACAATAAATACTACTCTCTTATTGAGACACATCTCAGGGTCGATCTGCTCGACCAGGAGACGGAGGTTGACAAGCTGATCAGATCGCGGCCGGATGCCATTATCGGACATGCCGGTATGGATGTAGATTGGCGGGAGTCCCTGCTGCGCAATGCCCAGAACCTGTTTATTCCCCGGGAGGATGGCCGCTGGGATGAGCAGCTGCAGGAGCTGGCAGTTTTTCTGGACAGGGAGCCGCAGTGCAGGCTGTGGCTTGAGCGGTATGAACAGAAAGCAGGGCTTATAAAAGAACAAGTATCTGCAGCGGTAGATGAGGACAAAGTGATAGTGATGCGCCTAAGCGGCGATCAGCTGTATGCTTACTGCAACCGGGGGATACGGGATGTGCTGTATGAGCAGCTTGGCTTCAGCCCGGCTTATACCCATTCAAGCCGGCTCTACAATGAGCCTGTTACATTTAGTGAACTGCAGGCTCTCGACCCCCAGCAGCTGCTGCTGCTGATCTGCCCGGATTCCCCGACCCGGATGAGCTGGCTGTCGCTGCAGCATAATGAGCGCTGGCGCAGTCTTCAGGCGGTGCGTAACGGCTATGTGCATCTGCTGCCCTCCGATCCCTGGTTTGAATACTCGGCGGTGGCGGTAGACCGGATGCTGGAGGAGACGCAGCTGATGATTACCGGAAAATGTCCAAACCTGCAGGGGGACAGAGTCCATGGTTACCCGCAGGTCTATCCTTTATAATCTCCTTTAATGAGAACGATTATCATTAGGGGGAGGTCCATTATGCAAGACATAATCATTTCAGCAGGTAAAATAAGAAAAGTACTGCTGCCCGCTTCATTCTGCCTGCTGCTGGCCGCAGCACTGCTCAGCGGCTGCAGTTCGGAGTCAGCGGATGGCGGAGCGGACAATTCCGCCTCTGCAGCTGCCGCCGCAAGCACACAGTCTTCGGCTGAACCAACGGCTGCGGCTACCGCACAGGCAGCACAAACAGCGCAAACAGCGCAAACAGCGTATCCGCTCACCGTCACAGATGAGCTGGGCCATGAGCTGACGCTGGATGCTGCGCCGCAGCGGGTTTTTGCTCCCTATCTGGAGGATTCCCTGGTCGTGCTGGGCATCAAGCCTGTAGCCCAGTGGGCGAACAACGGGGAGGGCCAGGCTTATCTGCAGGACAAGCTTGCCGGGGTGCCGCTGCTTGATTTTAACAGCGGGCTGCCTTCACCGGAGGTCATTATGGAGCTGCAGCCCGATCTGATTGTGCTGCATAACGCCAATTATGCTGAGAACGGGGTATATGAGCAGTACTCCAAGATTGCCCCGACCTATGTATTCAAACAGGCGGCAGGTGATCTGGACAGCTCTGTAACACTGCTGGGAGAACTCGTTGGGAAGCAGGAGGCTGCCGCTGAAGGGCTGGCCGCTTATCATCAGAAGGTTGAAGATGCCAAAGCTGAATTAGCCCCATTTACAGATGGCAAAAAAGCACTGATCATCCGCTTCAACGCCCGGGGAATGTTCCTGATGGGCGGCGTATACGGCGGGTTCGTGCTGGCAGATCAGCTGGGCATTGCCAAAAGCGACCTGGTTGCAGCCGAGAACAGCCTGGAGCTGTCGCTGGAACTGCTTCCGCAGATCGATGCCGACTATATCTTCCTGGCTAATGATACTTCAAACAGCGGGGAGATCTTCTACAAGGAGCTGACCGAAAGTTCCATCTGGAAAAGCATTCCTGCCGTACAGGCTGGACATGTCTATAATGTGGATGACCGGTACTGGCTCGGCGGCGGCATAGTCGCCTACAGTAACGTTATAGATGATGTACTGGAAATTATCGTACCATGAGCAGCATCAAGGAACTCACCTATCCGCATCAGGGCTGCGAGGAGATTGTGATTACCGCCGGTCTGCGTAATGCTGAATACCGGCTGCTGCTCTCGCATCCGTCCGGCGAAGCCCCGCCGGACGGATACCCGGTGATCTACGCGCTTGACGGGCACGCAGTATTTCACACGCTGGCGGAAGCCGCGCGGCTGCAGACCCGCAAGCCGCACGGCTTTGATCCGGTGCTGATCGTTGCCATCGGATACCCGTCCGGCGAGCCGTTTGATATGACCCGGCGCTGCTACGATTTCACCATGCCCGTTGAGGACGAGACCTTACTGGAGCGCCCGGACGGCAGCGCCTGGCCGGAGCACGGCGGCGCAAGCAGCTTTCTGGATATTCTGCAGGAGGAGATCATGCCGCTGATTGCCGGCCTGTTTCCGGTAGATCCGCAGCGGCAGGCGGTGTTTGGCCATTCGCTCGGCGGCCTGCTCGTCCTGCATGCCCTGTCCGTCAGGCCGGGATTGTTCACACATTATGCAGCTGGCAGTCCATCCGCCTGGTGGGGGGATTATGAAGTAATGCGGGAGCTTGAGGCATTTACGGCTAATTATCCGGCGCTTGGCCTGCAGCGGAAGCTGCTGATTACAATCGGTGCCGACGAGCTCGGCCATATGGTTAATGATGCCGAAAAGCTGCCGTTGCTGCTGGAGCCGTTAACCGGGCAAGGCCTCGAAGTCAGTCTGGCCAAATTCTCCGGGGAGAATCATGTCAGCGTCCTGCCGGCGGCGCTCAGCCGGCTGCTCAGATTTGCGCTGGAGAAATAATAGCGATCAGCACGCTAACTGAAAGCACAAAAAACCTCTCTTTTTTATGAAATAAGAGAGGTTTTTGTGTTTTCTTTTTAAGCCGGACTAACCATTCAACCGTTTGTGGTTCTCATGAGCGATGCTGATGAGTGCGGTGTAGAGCGGCTGTACGTTGAATTTTTTGGCGAATTCAAATGTATAGGCTGCGGTCTGCAGATTGTTAGATTTATGATAAGGAGAGGTAATATAATGCAGGACGATTTCACAATCATCAAAACCTGTGCCGCCGGTCTCCATCGTCACTTCATAAATGGAGCTGAGATGGATGGATGCGACCCGCGTCTTCTTGCCGGTGACCCCCTGATGATCAACCAGAATCAGCCGTTCATCTGTAATGATAAAAGCGTCCCGGACCAGCTTGAAGCCTGTGCGGATCTGTTCCTCCGGCATCAGATAAGCCCCGTACTGGTTCTTCAGCTCCGGAATGGTCACCTCTGAATAGTTGCCCAGTAAACCGCCAAACAAGTTAGCCATTATATTCCCTCCTGAGTCCACCGAAGTGGAAATGCTGTTACTTTAGTCCCTGTTAATATTCTCCAAACTATGGGCTAATCCTGCAATGAAATATGGTACACTTATTTTAATAATGTTAGGGGTGAGAGGCATATGGCGGATGAATATGATGAGCTGGCGGAGAAAAGACGCAAAAACCTGAAACTCATTCAATTCAGTAAAGAAGACGATGCGCTGATTGAATCAGACAAGCCTAAAGAGACCTTTGCCGACGTTGGCGGGCTGGAAGATGTCAAGAAGAAGATCCGGATGAACTTCATCCTGCCGCTGCAGCAGCCGGAGCTGTTTGCCGCGTACGGTAAGGAGGCAGGCGGGAGTCTGCTGCTCTATGGCCCTCCGGGCTGCGGGAAGACCTTCCTGGCCCGGGCTGTTGCCGGAGAGATCGAAGCCAACTTCATGCATATCGAGCTGCAGGCAATCCTGGCAATGTATGTAGGGCAGAGTGAAAATAATCTGCACAATATCTTTGCTAAAGCGCGGGAAAACAAGCCCTGCGTCATCTTCATCGACGAGCTGGACGCCATGGGCGGCAGCCGCCATCAGATGCGCCAGCACCATGACCGGATGCTGGTGAACCAGCTGCTGCTGGAGCTGGACGGGCTGCAGGCGGAGAATGATCAGGTGTTTGTGATCGGAGCGACCAATACACCGTGGTATCTGGATTCGGCATTGCGCCGTCCCGGACGTTTTAACCACCTGGTATTTGTCCCGCCGCCGGCGGAAGCCGAGCGGGAAACGATTCTCGGCCTGAAGCTTGCCGGCAAACCGGTTGAAGCGCTCAATCTGGCCAAGCTTGCCGGTGAGACAAAGTTTTTCTCAGGGGCTGATCTGGAGCAGGTAGTGAGCGATGCCGTAGAGACCGCGATGGAACGTACCTTCGAAACCGGGGAGATCCAGCCGATTACGGCGAATGATCTGCGGCAGGCAGCGAAGGACCGCAAGGCGACAACGCTGGAGTGGTTCGCAACGGCGAAGAACTATGCCACGTTCAGTGATGTGAACCGGGATTATCAGGTTGTGCTCGACTATGCCAAGAAGCATGGCATTAAATAGTACAGGCGGGGCAGGAGGTCCTGACGATGGAGTATGAATCAAGCGGATACGGTTTGGCTGCTGTGCATGAGCTGATGGGAATGAAACGGTACAAAGAAGCGCTGGTTGAAGCGGAGCAGGTGCTCCGCGAGGATCCCGAGGACCCGGATGTGTTTGCGGTAATCGCTCATATTCAGCTTTCTCTGGAGGATTACGGCAAGGCGCTGCACTGGGCGGAAGAAGCGCTGCGGCGTGATCCCGAGCAGCAGCTGGCCTGGTTTATCAGGGTCTGTGCCTATTATGATTTACAGAACTATAAGGTGCTTAACGAGACGCTGCCCGAAGCCATGCGCATCGATCCGTACGAGCCGCATTATTACTTTATCAAAGCTAATGTGCTGAACAAACGGGCCAAATATAAGGAAGCAAGGGAAGAGCTGCTGCAGGCGCTGGAGCTGAGTCCGGAGAATGCAGTATATCTGGCAACATTAAGCTATACGGAAGCACTGCTCGGCAATATGGCCGAATCGGTCAGCCTGGACAGGCAGGCGGTTCAAACCGGAGTAGAAAATGAATATGTGCTGCTGTATCTGGGCTGGGCGGCTGGACACCGAGGGGATTATAAGCTGAAGGAAACGTATATGAGAAATGCGGTCCGGCTTGATCCGGATGACAAGCAGCTGCGCGATGAATTTCTGGAGTCCCTGCAGCAGACGAATAAGCTGCTGGGCCTGTTCCTGTGGCCGACCAAATATATCCGCAGGCTGAAGCGCTGGCAGATTCTCACAGTCTGGATTGTGGCCTGGATCGTATTCAGACCGCTGGTGCTATTGCTGCTTCTGCTTTATATCATAGCCAACCTGGTGACCAAGGGAATTGTGCATGTACAGGTTTACGGCTGGCGGAGAAGAGGAAAATGACACGGAAATTTGTATAAGAAGCAGGGCACTGACGCTCAGTCAGTGCCTTTTTTGCATTGTATATATTTGCTTTGGCGTCCCAGCAAAGGTCTGTCCAATCACTAGAGCAGAGGCCCCATTTTGTGAGAGTAGTTAGTGATCTCTAAAAATGTATATTTTTTATTTTTGCTATAAAAAATTGCACGAAAAATGTCGAAGAATATCTAGAAGATTGACTGAAAGACATGGGGAGAAGTGGCTTTTCTTCATTAGCGTAAGCAAGATTTCAGATCACAAAGATCGTATCAGGGGGAGTACACATGAAGTGGTATGCAAACATGAAGACAGCTAAGAAGATTATCTCCGCATTTTTACTCGTAACGATTATTTTGGCGGGACTTGGAGTCTATTCCATTTCCAGCCTGCAGAGCATGAATGAGAACACCAATCAAATGTATGGCAACAATCTGATTTCGGTAAGGGATCTATCTGCAGCTCAGATCAGCTATCAGCAAATGGGCGTATATCTACGTGATATGAGCACTGAGAACGGTGCTGATGAACTGGCGAATTTCCACTCGGACATTGCTGCAGCCCGTGAGGACATTGACAAGAAGCTGGATAGCTACCGTCCAGTGGCGGTTACTGCTGAGGAGCAGAGTCTGCTGAAGGATTTTGATACTGAATATGCTGCTTTCCTGATGTTGTTTGATCAAGCGCTTACGCTTGCAGAGAAGGATGATCTGACGGCGTTCAATAATTTCAACAAAACAGAATTGAGAATTCAAGGGGATAAGGTTACTGATATTCTGACAGAGCTGATCAGCTTCAATGTAAACCTGGCTGAAGAAACGAATCAGCAATCGGAGCAAACGTATTCTTCCTCGCTTATTATTACTATTTCAGTAGTTGCAGGTGCCATTATCATCAGCGTATTGATCGGGAATCTGATTGCCCGTTCAATTTCCAGACCGCTGCTCCAGATGCTGGGTCTGGCAACAGAAGTAGCGAATGGTAACCTTACCCGTAGTGCGGATATTAATACGAAGGATGAGGTCGGGCAGCTAGCGGCCGCGCTGAACCGGATGGTCAGTAATCTGCGGGAGCTGATAAACGGAATTGTCATGAATTCACAAAGTGTAGCTGCCTCCTCGGAAGAAATTTCAGCCAGTACACAGGAGATTTCAAGCACCAGTACGAGTCAATCCGCAGCGGCTGCGAATATTACCGAGTTATTCAGAGAATTGTCAATGGCCATTAATTCGGTGGCTGCCAGTGCAGAAGAGGCTGCGGAATTGTCCAATGATACAGTCAGAACCGCCCGTGAGGGGGGCTATGTGGTCGAAAGCTCGCTCCAAGGTATGCAAGCTGTCAATCACAAGATGACCCGGCTGGAAGAGGATTCAAGTAAAATCGGCGACATTATCGAGGTGATTGACGATATTGCCGAGCAGACGAATCTGCTGGCACTAAACGCAGCGATAGAAGCAGCGCGTGCCGGCGAGCAGGGCCGGGGTTTTGCGGTCGTGGCCGATGAGGTCCGCAAGCTGGCTGAACGCAGCAGTGACGCTACCAAGGAAATTACGAAAATTATCAAAGCGATGCAAGAAAATACGAAAGAGAGCGTCCGCGCTGTTGCCGAGAGCGTGCAGCAGTCAGCAATGACAAGCCAGGCCTTTGAACAGATTATTACAATGGTTAACAACTCATCGCTGAAGGTCAATGAAATTGCTGCTGCCTGCGAGGAAGAATCGGCCCAGGCCGCTGAGGTCATGAATTCGGTTGAAGCGATTTCTGCTTCCAGTGAAGAGTCTGCCGCTGCCTCTGAGGAAACGGCGGCAACCTGCCAGTCACTCGCTCAGCTGTCCGAAGAACTGGCCAATTCTGCAGCCGCATTTAAAACACACTAATCCTACAGACAGAAGGTGAAGCCATGTCCTCGCTGCAGAAGGAACAATATATTGAATTGGCCGTGGGTGCCGAGAACTGTGCAATCCGTATCGAAGAGATCCATGAGATTATCAAGATGCTCAGTATTACGGATATCCCCTTCAGCCGCAGTGAAGTTAAAGGCGTTGTCAACCTGCGGGGCAAGGTAGTCTGTGTTATGAGCCTGCGTAATCTGCTGGGGATGCCGGATGAGCCGTATACCAGGGAGACACGGATTATCGTGGTCCGTTATCGTGAGGAATTCGTGGGTCTAATCGTTGATAAGGTTCATAAAGTAACGACTTACGAGGAGATTCATCCTTCCTCCGGAAGTAACGGCCGCAGCAGGGAAGCCGTCTTTGAGGGCATTGGCCAGCAGGGCGAACGGCTAGTCGGCATCCTGAAGCTTGAAGAAATTTTGGGCGGATAGGAAGGGGGAGAAACATATGATGGAGCTGTCGGCCTACCGTGATATTTTTATAGAAGAGCTTAATGACCAGCTTGAGCGGATGGACCAATCCCTGCTTGCCCTGGAGCATTCCGCGTCCCCGGAGCTGATCCAGACCCTGTTCCGCGCAGCGCATACGATAAAGGGATCATCCTCAACGATGGCCTTCAGGGAGATGAGCGATCTGACCCATGAGGTCGAGTATGCGCTTGAATGGGTCCGGGAGAAAAAGCCGGAAATCAGCGCAGGACTGGTTGATACGTTGTTCCGGGCTGTGGATGCGATGAAAACGCTGCGGACCCAGTATATCCGTGGTGAGTCTTATGCTGATTGCAGTGCTGTCGTCTCGGAGATCAAGGCACTGATCAAAAAGCCTGCGGCAGCACCGCTGGTCTCTGCCCTTATTCTGGACGCTGCGGAAACGCTGAAGGCAGAGGAATCTGCCGCTGCCGGGCAGCAGCTGATCATGCTGAGCGTAACGCTGAAGGATGATTGCCTGATGAAGGCAGCGAGATATTTCATGCTGCAGCAGCGGATTGAAGATGTCTGCGGAGCAGTGATTTCCTCCCGGCTGTCAGGGGAGTCTGCCTCGGGTGAAGAGGATGACCGTTACGGCAGTTTTGCCGTGGTGGCGGCTACAGAGAAGGCGCTCCTGCAGGTGCAGTCGCAGCTCGAAGGTGATTCGGATGTGCAGACCATGGAGATCATACCCTATTTATTGAAGGCTTCGGTCCTCAGCAGCGTAACACTACAGGAAGCAGCGCCGGCCCGACAGCCCTCAGAGGAACGGGCCAAAGGCAGTCAGCCAACCGTGCGGGTCAGCGTGGAGCGCTTGGATCACCTGATGAATCTCGTCGGTGAATTGCTGATCGACCAGACATCACTGGCTGGATTGAATGCCACCAGCTTGCGGAATGATCCCGCCAGGGTGCTGCAGAATATAAGCAATGTGTCGGATCATATGGGAACTGTCATCAAGGAGCTGCAGGAAGGTGTCATGAAAACGCGGATGCTGCCGATCGACCAGCTGTTCAGCCGTTTTCCGCGGATGGTTAGAGACCTTGCGCATAAGCTGGGCAAGGAGATTGAGCTGCAGGTGCAGGGCGGCGAAACAGAGCTGGACCGGATGATTATTGAGGAGCTGAGCGATCCGCTGATTCATCTGATCCGCAATAGCGCTGATCACGGGGTGGAGCCTCCGGAAGTCCGGGCAACGCGCGGCAAGCCGCTGAAGGGACGGATTACCCTGACCTCCTACCATGAAGAGAACCATGTGGTCATACGTCTGGAGGATGATGGCCAGGGAATTGATGCTGAGCGGATTAGATCCTCTGCGGTTAACAAAGGCATAATCAGCCCTGAGAAGGCAGCGCTGTTATCGCCGCTGGAAGCGGTACATCTTATTTTTGAACCCGGATTCTCAACTGCCGCTGAAGTGAGTGAGGTCTCGGGGCGCGGTGTCGGGATGGATATTGTCCGCAGCCAGATCGGCCGTTTGAACGGTATCATAGATATTGATACAAATCCCGGCCAGGGAACCCGCTTCACAATCCGGCTGCCGCTTACGCTGGCCATTATCAAGGGGCTGCTGGTCAAAGTAAGCGGCCGGGTGCTCATTCTGCCGATGTATAATGTAGCGGAAATTGTCCGGATTCTCCCGGAAGAGATTCAGACGGTTCAGGGGGAACGGGCGATTATTAATCACGAACGAATTGTTCCGTTCTCCTGGCTGCGCGACAAGCTGCATTATGCCCGTGCAGAGCGGTCTTCCCGGACCATTCCGGTCGTCATTGTCCGGTCGGTTGACAAAATTGCTGCTTTTGCCGTGGACGAGATCATTGGCAACCAGGAGGTTGTCATCAAGACACTCGGCTCTTACCTGGGTCCGATGAACCACCTCTCAGGAGCGACGATTCTCGGAAACGGACGCGTTGCCGTTATTTTGGATGCCGCATATCTTGTAAGTCATTAACTTTAAAGGGAGTGCTTCAATCAGCCGGATATACGGGCTGCCGAAGCACTCCCTTTTCATTTTTGGCGGTGTATATAAATCCAATTGTTGGTTGAGAATAGGGAATAACTTAACAGAAGGGAGTGGCAAAGCTGGATATTACATTGGGATCAGATGAGGTCATCAGCCGGATCAAGCAGCTCCAGTCGGGCGGAGGAAGCATCAACAAGAAGCAGGTTAAGCAGCATGACCCGGAATTAATGCGGAGTGCCCTGTACTATTTTCCAAGCTGGGAACATGCTGTGAAGAACGCGGGACTGCTGTAAACACCTTTTTAAACATGAAAGAGCCGGGACTGCAGAACTAGAATTACTGTCTGCAATCTGCGGCTCTTTGTGCTTCAATTCACGTAATGCTAATCCGGCTTGTTTATATTTTCAAGGCAGATGTTCTGCCGCTGGATCGCCTTCATGTTCATCTCAAGCTCATTCATGTATTGGTTGATTTTGAGCTGCAGCTTGCGGAGCATTTCGATCTGCATCTCATTGACCCGGTCTTCCGCGCAAAAGGCTGAGCAGGACAATTGGCCGGCGCTATAAGCCTTCGTATCATCCACTACGGTATTAAGCTTTTCTTTATAGATCCGCTTTACCGGACCATCCTCGGCTCTAATCTCATAATAACGGTTCGTCTCCAGCAGCAGTCTCCAATGACTGACCTTGACGGCAAATTCATCCTTTTCGATCGCCGCCGAGACTTTCACAATTTTAATATGACTGTTCATAGTAACAAATCCTCCTTCGCGGCAAAACCATAAGCGATTATATCATGCAGCACAGGCTTTTTACACTGGAAGTTATGGTAAAGTGGTTCAAATGAACTAATTCTAATGCATCGTATGAAAATTAGGGCATGTCTGCAACTTTTTCCTGTTTATGGAGTCCATAGAATAGATAAATCAAAAATATGAAAAAAAGGATGATTGTTTATGAAAAAGAGCTGGCTGCTTCTGCCTGTTCTGCTGTTTTTATTAGGCTTTCCACCGGTAACCTCGGCTGCCTCAACTGCTTATTTTACTGCGATTTGGGAAAATGGGGGTCAATCCACAAGTCCGGCGCTGCTGAAAGAGGGGGTAGTCTATACGAATGCCAACATCCTGGAATCTGCGGGACTACTGGCTTCCCGGAGCGGCTCCGGCAGCCGGACGGTATACACTTACAGCAGCTGGAAGAAATCAGTGACTGTTACAACGGCAAGTAAAACCGCAAAGCTTGATGGCCAGACGGTCAGCCTTGGCGGCAAGTCTTTTGTGTATAAAGACGAACTGTATCTTCCGGCCCGGTTCGTAGTTGGGGCACTGGGAGGGGAGACGGTAAGCTGGAACGCCAAGAGCAGTGTATATACTGCCAGGAATCTGCATTTCTTTTCAAGTGCCAGTGCTGTTTATGGAGGAGTAACCTACACTGTGGATAAACAGACGGGAAAACTGTATGCCCAAGCTCCGGCGGGACAGCCGCGGCTGATTGCCAATCTGGGCTCCGAGCTGTATGACATGATTGATTTTAATTTCCGGAAGACGGATGGAGGTTTGCTCTACCTGACAATCAAAGATATCTATGGGGAGCCGCATATTAATAATAAGTGGTATACCCTGATTCTGAAGGACGGCATGGTGATCCGGCAGGCCAGTGTGGGGTATTGGCAACGGTACGGGGATAATGTGAAAATGTACGGGGACAACCTTATTTTGACGGACGGCAAGCTGCTGCGCGTGATTGAAGACGGGACCGGAAAGGTAAAGGAGACGCTGGATCTGGTCAAGCTCGGCGGGATCGACGATAAATATCTGGTCGAAGCCATGGATGACGATTTTCTGCTGATCCGTCCCAACCAGAAGGGGCTGCTTATGCTGATCGACCGCAACAGCGGGAATAAAACACTACTTTACAAGGAACTGCTCGATGCTGACCAGCAGCTGTATGCGGAAACCAATGACATTCCGTTTTACGGTGACCGGCTGGAATTTACCGGGCGCACCGGCAATCTGCTGAAGTTTAAGAATCAGGCGGTACAGGACGGCCGGATTTATGAATATGATCTGTCAAAGACTCAGCCTTAGGCTGGGTTTTTGATATTTAATGCTGCAAGGAGGCAATGGAGCTGACATGGAGATGCTGTATCATTATTACGAAAGGGCACTGGGTCCCTTCAGGAATCTCTCGGATTTACCGGCAGCAGAGGCGATGGAAGTGCTGGAATCGATCCGGCGGGAAAAAGAGGTGATGGCTTCACGCAGACAGGATGGATACCTGGAGCGCAGAAGAGAGCTGGAGCAGCTGGCCAGGGAGATGTTTATTGCAAAAGGCGGAAAGCCCATCCGGACAGCTCCGCATTATATGGTCGCCGGTGAATGCGAGTGGCTGAAATCCTGGTACGCTGACGGTGAGGCGGTTCATTTACATCTTTCAAGTTTTGATTCTGGTACTTTATCATTTACTTATGGCGATTTGTTTCCGACTTTTAGCTCCAGGTTGCAGGACGGCAGGGAATACCGCGGTCAGGTGTATACATACAATGAAATATTGCCGCTTATCCAAAAGTATGGTCTGCCGCAAATCTGGAATAGAGACGGTACCTATGGCCCGGAGAGGTATATTGAAGTGCAGGTGTGGGATGATCAGCCGCTGAGAAATCTGATAAAAGAGAACAAGTGCTGACTATGGAGATGACTAGAAAAATGTGGAATATTAAACGGCTATATATTACAATTAATTCGTTATTGCCCTGAGGGGCATGGCTAAACAGGATCAAAGGAGATATAACATGACAAAGACCGGTAAAAAAGGTCACCCGATTATTTTTTCGTTAATGCTGGGTATTCTGCTGACTTTTCTGATCTCAGCCGCCTCAGCCGCCGCGAGCATTATGGAATTAAGCGATAATGGGATGTATATGGCCCAGGCTGCAGCTTTTCTGGTAATGGCTGTATTTGTTGCTGTTTACATGACCAGAGGCGGCCGCACGTTAGCGCAGTTCGGATTCAAGCCCATTCGTGCAGCAGGGTCAAAGGCGGCGCTGTACTATATTCCGCTGCTGATTATTGCCCTGGTTCAACCGATTGTGGGCGGCGGGTTTAATGTACAGCTCACTGCTGCCGAGGTATTGTTATTCATCGTGCTTACTGCGATAGTCGGTTTTACGGAGGAGAGTATCTTCAGAGGCATTATACGTGATAAGCTGAAATTTAAGGGCCCTGTATTTTATATCGTTTTTTCCTCGGTCTTCTTTGGAATCTTACATATGGCAAATGCGTTAAACGGAAAAGATCCTTTAAGTGTTGCGCTTCAGGTAATCAATGCCTTTCTGATCGGCTTAATTTTGGCTCTGCTGATTGAAACGACGGAAAATATTATTCCGCTGATCCTGTTTCATTTTGCATTTGACGTACTTGCATTCATGACCCAGGAGAATCCGGATAAAGAGCTGACGGCTATTGCGATTCTGAATGTATTGTACGTGCTGTACGGTATTTATCTGGTCTACAACCTGCGCCGCCGCAAAAAGCTGGGTGCTGCGCCGGATAACCGGTTGAGTGCTTAGCCTGCTGACGATTCATTCTTAAAGATAATTTTAGATGGATTTTCGCCATCTGTTCCTTGACGGTATACCTGGAATAGATGGCGAATTTTATTTAACTTGACCGGATAAACCTTGTGATTACAAGGGATTTACGATTGTAAAATTGTAAAATACACGTAAAACCGCAAAAAAAGGAGAAATCGTCAGACCCAGAGCGCCCAATTTCGAAGAATGGGAATTTCCGGGGAATACGACAAAATACCAAAAATTATGGAAGTTTAAAATTAATCGGATATGCGCTACTATAGGGACATCACCAACAAGTAACTGCATAGATAACTGCTAAGCAGCTATCGTCTAAGCTTACTTATGGTGAGTACTCAAGGAAGGAGAGATTCCCAAAGAAACCATGAACCAGGGACAAGCTATTCAGGCAAGACTCATCTTGCAATCGAAGGAGCGTGATTCCGTTGAAGCAGGTTAGCGAAGCGTACAATTACGGTTAACACAGTAGGGAAAACGTCAGTGAAAACGTTTTTCGTGTAATCGTGTACGTGGGGAACTCATCCCATATGCAGGACATGGGGCAATACTCCTTTTCAGGAGCGAACGGGAAACACCGAATTTGAATGAACAATGACCATGTCAGGGATATGGATTGTGGCTGGAGGAAATGATTGAATTGAATAATGGATCAAACACATAAATCCCCGTTACCTAGGTTGATAAGGTAGTCGGGGATTTATGCGTTTTGTTATATGCAGTTATAGCTGAACCAGCAGGGGGGCAACAGATTCACGGAATACCTCTATAACAGGCTTTTGCTTGCCGCGATGATCCTGTGTTAAGACTACCACAGTCTCCAGCTCAGGGAGAACATAAACAAACTGCCCGCCATATCCTCTGGCATAATAATAGTAGAGATCACTTACTGCGGAATCTTTGTCCGGATGAATATAGCTGTCCGTCCACCAATGCCAGGCGTAACCGCCGCGGCGGGGAGCTTCCACCAGAATGGCAGTTTGCGTAGAACGGTCAACTAACTCTGGTGCGATCAGCTGCCGGTGCTCCCATTGTCCGCGCTGCAGATAGAGCTGGCCGAACCTCAGCAGATGGGCCGGGCGCAGACGCAGTCCGAAACCCCCGGTATGAATACCTTGGGCATCCTGCTCCCACTCATATTGTTCAATGCCCAGCGGACCGAACAGTTCGAGCTCCGCATACCGGGCAACCGGCATTCCGGTGCCTTTTACCAGAATAGCTGCTATAAGCTGTGAAACACCGGAATTGTATTCCATGTGCTCACCGGGATTGTGGGACAGCTTCTGCTCCAGCACAAAATCGATCCAGTTCTCTGAGCGCGTCATGCGCGGGAAGGAGTTGTGCCCGCCAAACTCGGTCCAGTTAAAGCCTGGTGTCATGGTCAGCAGATGCTCCAGGGTAATTGCCGCTTTACGCGGATCACGATCTTGGCGAATCCGCGGATAAAAATCCGCTAACAGCGTATCAGGCTGCGGCAGCAGACCTTTTTCCATGGCAATGCAGACAAGTGCGGAAAGCACGCTTTTGGTGCAGGAGTTGATTTTGGCGAGTTCATTGGCTGTATTCGTTTCTCTATAATGCTCGTAGATGAGCTGGCCTTTACGGCTGATCAGACAGCTGCGTAACTGATAGGGGGCAACCGCTGCGGACAGTTTGGATGTATCCATTTTTTTTGAGTTCCTTTCTTCTGCTGCTGATTTGCGTGATTGCTTATAATAAGTGTACATATCTGTTAACAGTGTACCAGCCTTATTGTGAAAAACGAAATGAGAAGAGCATTCCAGGTATCTATAAACGCCAATGTCTTTCTTTTGCGCAAAATAAATAGGAATAGACACAATATTGTGAAAAAGTTCACTTAATAATTATCAAATTTTAATATATAATAAGGTTATTAAAAAGAAATTAAATTAATTAATTGGGGGAATTGAGATGAAATTTGTAAAAAGTTTGATGGTTGCCGGTATTGCTGCTGCTTTGTTGTCGGGTTGCGGTTCGAATAAGGATAATGCGGGAAATGAAGCGGCTGCCACTGCGCAACCGGATGCAGTATCGACAGCTTCCATCGTCAAAGAACAAGATCCGTTCGTGAAGGCAGTAAGCGCAGAAGGCAACTGGATCGTTGCGATCCTGAATGATCTTACTCTGGATCAGGATGTTGTTGTAGCCGGTGAATTCCATGATAAAGGCGTTGCCGAAAATGCAATCTACCGTAAGCTTGCCCTATATGCACAGGATGCTGACCACAATGTAACAGCTACTTATACACTGACTGCACCTAAAGTAACTGTGCAAAGCGAAAACTTCAGAGTGCAAGGCGGTACCATTAAAGGTGACGTATATGTAGAAGCTAACGGCTTTAACCTGTACAAGGATGCTACAATCGACGGCAACCTGTACTTCGCAAATGCAGACGTGCAAGCCTCCGCTGTTATGGAAGGCAAAGTAACTGGAGCTACTGAAGTAAAATAATAATCTGATTAACGGAAAATACTATAAATGAGGCCTGTAGGCTGACCTGAAAAAAGGGTTGGTTTACAGGCTTTTTTCTGTTTATATAGAAATATGTGGGAAGAGAGTCTGTAAAGGGGGATTTGCTATGCTGAGACGTTGGTTACCGCTGACAATTTGTTTATTATTTTTAATAATCGCGGGCTGCAGCAATCTTAGAGTTAGTGAGTTGTCCAGTATCCGGATCGAGTGTGTGGATATTTGCAACAGGGAAGATCCGCAGGCAGCGGCTATTACTGAGAAGACCTTTTCGGACCCGGAGGAGATCAGGGCTTTCGTAAATGCGGTCAATAAGGCAAGCAGGATAAAGGGAGAGCTGGATTATGGTGTGATGTTCAGGATGTATGCAGCGTATAAAAACGGCGGGGAAAAGGTCTACAGCCTCAACATCTCTGATTCAAAAAAGGAGGGGGTAAGGGGGCTGCTCGTGGACTCTAAAGATAGCGGCAAAGGCTATTCGATTCCTTCCGGAAATCATGAGGAGCTGCGTAAGCTGATTTATGGGGAGTAGGGGGGAGTAGCTTAAACAGATGAAAAATTGCAGGAAGAGGAAGGGTGACACAAGTGTCCTTTAAGGTGAGATTGGCTACAGTAGACGATGCCGCAGCATTGGCCAGACTGAGCTATGAATTTAATGGAGGAGAGCATCGGCAGGCGGCAGCAATAGCAGAGAGCTTAACCAGAGGCGGGGAGCTGGTGGCCGTGGCTGTGGCTGTGCAGGAGGGCCGGGTAATTGGATTCGGCTGCGCTCAGAGCTATAGATCTTTTTGTTACAGCGAAACTTATGGTGAGATTACAGAAATGTACATTGAACAGGCTTACCGGAGACAAGGGGCTGCAACGGCACTGCTTGATCTGCTGGAAAAAGAGTTAAGCCGCCGCAGTGTGGTTAGCATAAAAATTCTGACTGGCAATACTAATGATTCGGCTCTGCGGACTTATGGAAATAACGGTTATACCAGGGAGAACGAGGCGGTGATGATTAAGGAGCTTTGTTAGACATTCTTATTATGCGCAGTTGATACTGGCCTCGAAGAAAATACAGAAGAGTTGAGTCCATCAGATAGCTACATCTTCAAGCATTGGAGTTATTGACCCAGTCTGCCCTACGGATTTCGGCATTACGCTAAACGGGCAGGTTAATCTGGAAGTCGTATGGACATAGTATTAAAAAACACGGGGAATTGCCCAAAAAGATCCTATTCAATCATTTTAACTACACAGAATATATCTAAACTGGCTCTACGACTAAAAAAGTCCATTTTAGTTTGTACAAAGTATAGCTATGTGACTAGCTTCTTAATGAACAGATCCTACAGAAGATGATTGAGCGAGCTAAGTGTAAATAAGTCAACTAATTCCGCGTAAACTGACGGTTTGAGAAATCTAGTTGGATAAATGACACTTAATGATCCGGTTTCCGCCGAAAATGAGGTTTGCAGCCTAAATTAAGTAGCGATTTCGCACCTAATCATCGGAAAAGTTGTGATTGGATGAAATTAAGCAGCAAAAATCCAACTACATACGGGGGAATAATTATAGCAGGAGGTGAGATATGAAAACTTTATTGGCTTGTATTATGATAATGCTGATGCTAGTATCTGCCCGCGGAAATGTTGAAACGACAATAAATCCAATTCCGTTTGGTGTGCTTAAGCCTGAAACGGATGAGTCTATCATTCCCAAAAACAAATCCGAATGTGTTAATGCAGAACTTATAAGTTTGGATAGTGAAACTGAAACCTATTTCTATGGAACCTGGAAAGTTGAGAAGCTTTTAGGATTTGCAAATTCATATAATGATGCTTCTGAATATCCAACAGGGCAAAGATTTATTGGAGATAAAATGGTCATCGAAAAAGACCTTTTTTCATCAAAAGGACTTAAAAACTATAGTAATTATCAATATGAATTAAAGAATCCGTTATATCAGATTACATCGGCATGCTATAACTCTGACTCATTTTACAGATTGTATAAGATAGATATCCCAGGCTTAAATATAAATGATGAAGTAAAAGCAATAAATGTAAGTGACCCTGTTACAAAAATAAGCATACATGCAGGTTTAAGCTTTCTGGTTGTTAATAACGATAGGCTCATCCTGTTATCAGAGGCGACTATTTTTGAGCTTGAAAAAATTACTGATTAAATAAAGAGGCTGAATCAGCCGAACAACAACAGCGGCAGTCAAGGACTCTTCATTGAGTCTTGGGCTGCCGCTGCTTTATTAATGAATCAGTCTGATATTTTATTTATAAAGCCACCGCCGCTTCCGGCTCCTTAAATTGCAGCCTGTACAGCTCCGCATATAATCCGTTGCTGGAGAGCAGGCTGTCATGCGTGCCTTCCTCGGCGACAGCGCCTTTATCCAGTACGATAATTCTGGAGGCATCCCGCACAGTGGACAGCCGGTGGGCAATCACGAGTGTGGTCCGGTTCTGCATTAGCCGGTCAAGTGACTGCTGGACGAGCAGCTCCGATTCATTGTCCAGGGCAGAGGTCGCTTCATCCAGCAGCAGGAGCGGGGCATCCCGCAGAAAAGCGCGGGCGATGGCGATACGCTGGCGCTGTCCTCCCGATAACCCGGACCCGTGCTCACCGATCTGGGTGTCGTAGCCGGCTTGCAGCTTCAGAATAAATTCATCTGCACCTGCAAGTCTGGCTGCTTCCCGGATCTCGTCATCACTGGCAGCCTCATTGCTGAAAGCAATATTGTCCCTGATCGTTCCGGAGAACAGATAAGGGGACTGCGGGACATAAGTAATCATACTGCGCATTTCATTAAGTCCGCCGGATGCAGACCGTCCGTAAACAGAGATGTGACCGGCATTGGGCATGAGCAAGCCACAGCACATCCGCATCAGGGTTGTTTTTCCTGCACCGCTTGGTCCGACAAGCGCAACTGTCTCCCCATGCCGTATACGCAGATTCAAATCGCAGAACAGAGGCGCCTGATCATCCGGGGTTGCGGAGTGGCTGTAGTGTACATCTTGAATAATTAATGCAGCAGGTTCTTCCGGATAAGTTTCTGACGGGGCGTTCCTGTATTTATGTCCCTGGTCATCCTCAGACGGAGCATCAAGAACTGAGAACACTCGGTCTGCCGCGCCAAGCGACTGCTGGACTCCGCCCCAGGTCTGCGACATATGGACGAACGGCCACTGGACCCGGCCCATCAGAATGATGAAAGCAAGTACTTCCCCGGCAGAGGTCCCTCCTTTTATAGCCGAGTAAGCAATGAATCCGGCACAGATGACCATGACCAGATTATTGATAAAAGCGGCGCTGTTCCATAATAATGTCGTTAAAAGCGCCCGCTGCAGCAGCAGCCGGTTGAGCTTGGTACGTTCAGCCGCATATTTGTCCTTTAGCATCGTTTCCAGCGAAAAAGCCCGGACGATCTTCACGCCCTGAAGTGTCTCCTGCAGAATACTGCGCAGCTGTGCTTCAGCGGCGTAGATCCGGGTTGACAGCTGCCGCAGTTTACGGTCAAAGAAGCGGCTGGAGAGAAAGACGACCGGTCCAGAACCAAGAGCGAGCAAAGCGAGCCATACATCCATTGAAGCCAGGTAGAGGAAAGAAACGAAGCAGAGCAGCAGATTATAGCCCAGATCGTAGATAATGCTGCTGACAGTGCCCATCGCGGCTTCTGCATCCTTGGTGTTGCGTGAGGTAAGATCCCCGGAATGCATGGACTGAATCTGCCGGAACGGCAGGCGGTGTGTCTTGTCAAACAATGCTGCCCGCAGATCCCAAGACATCCGGCTCTGGACGACAAACCGGTAAAAATGCTGGAGCATCAGACAAAGGATGATCACGACACAGACAGCGGCGACGATGACGCTCAGACGCATCAGTGAATCCATATCTGCATTGTTAATGGTATCAATGAACAGCTGCTGGATTGCTGCAAGACCGATGTCCATTACTAACCTGGCGGTAAGCAGCAGCGTAGCCAGCAGCAGTCCGATCCGGTATGGTGCGGCATAAGGCAGCAGCCGGCGCAGAACGGCGCGCAGCGGTAATTTTCCGGCTTCCTTTGTTTTCATTCAGATCCTCCCGTCTGCTACAGCCTGATAATCTGTCCGCTGGACAGACTGCACCATGGTGTAATATTTGCCTTCCAAAGCCATCAGCTCCTGATGGCTGCCTTCTTCCAAGACTGAGCCTGCCTCCATAAAATAAATCCGGTCCGCATTGCGGATCGTCGACAGCCTGTGTGCAATCACTACGGTGGTCCGCCCCTGCATTAGCTTCTGCAGCGCCTGCTGGACAATATCTTCACTGTGGCTGTCCAGGGCGGCTGTCGGCTCATCGAGCAGCAGCAGCTCAGGTCCGCGGACAAAGGCCCGGGCAATGGATAAACGCTGCCGCTCACCGCCCGACAAAGTAATTCCCCGTTCACCGATGGCAGTCTCATACTGCAGCGGGGTACTCATTATAAAGTCATGAATGCCGGCATCCTGCGCAGCCTGAAGGATATCTTCCTTTGCAGCTCCGGGTCTGCCCCAGGCAATGTTGTCATAAAGGGTGCCTGAGAAAAGGTAAGGCTCCTGTGATACATAAGCCAGACTGCTGCGCCAGACTTGCAGCGGCAGGCTGCTTAAGGGCTGCGATCCGCAGCAGATAGTACCGTCTTCCGGTTCGTATTCTCCGAGCAGCAGGTGGAGCAGAGTACTTTTTCCGCTTCCGCTTGGTCCGGCGAGAGCAGTTACTTTGCCCGGTTCAATAACCAGCTGCACCTGCTGCAGAACTTGAGTACCGCTATAGCCGAAACTCACGTTGTTAAAAGAAATAGGCAGCTCCCGGGTTCCTGCTGTTTTAGTTTTTCGCTCCTGTTCCGGACGTTCATTCTGCAGCTCTACCAGCTCAAAGATCCGGCCGCCCTGAGCCAGGGAGGTTTGCAGCTGTGCCCAGAGATTGGACAGTCTGGAGACCGGATTCGTAATCTGCTCGAAGCTGATCAGAAAAGCGGCCACTGCCCCTACATCAAGCCGTCCGCCGATTACAAGGTAGCCCCCGTAAGTTAGCAGATACAGCAGGCCGCCGAGGATAACGGTAAAGTTCATATTATAACCGACAGCTTCTGCCCGGGAGAGCGGAATATGGAATTTGAAGTAGTGCTGCACCCGCTCCATGAATTGCCGCTGCAGCCGGGAAGCCAGGGAGAAGGCGCGGACTACTTCGGCACCTTGTACGGAGTCTTGAATCAACACTTGCTGGGCGGACTCCGCTTCCTGTCTTTTGCGGTACAGGGCACGAATACGTGAGGTAAAAGGAAGCATAACCAGCGGCAGCAGGGCACAGATCAGCAAGATGCCCATGGTGAGCGTGAAATGCAGTGACATCAGATAGGTGAGCAGGAAGAGGATCTGCAGCAGACTGCTGAACAGCTCAACCGTCTTCAGGTTAATGCCTTGCTGAGCGGCAGGTGCGGAGTCATGAATCCGGCTGATGAGATCGGCGGAATGATAGCGGTCCAGCTCTTTCATCTTCACCTTCAGCAGCTTATCCAGCAGGGATAACTGCAGCCGGGACGTAGATTTATACTCGAGCACCGCGGATAAATAGCTTTTCAGAAAATTAAAGACAACATCGACAAGTACAATAGCTAAAGCAAAAATAGCGCTGGAAGTCAGGCCCGATAGATTGTGCTCCGTGGCTGCATTAATGATCCGCCGCAAGGCTTCAGCCATCCCGACTGAGGTCAGTGATATTACGGCCGCAGCCAGACAGAGTGCAATGTACCAGCCGATATAAGGCCTGCCAAGCTTTAGTAAACGGATGAACGTGCCGGAAGCTGCTGGTTTCTTCATGTGGGAACCTCCCTGTTATCAGATATACGCTTATTGCAGAATGCTGATTAATTTAGCTCTAATCCAACATAACTTTTGCTGTCAAGGCCAGCAGCTCCCGTAACCGCTCTGTATTCAGATGATAATATAAGCGGTGATCCTCCCGTTTCACACTGATCAGATCGAGAAAGAACAGGAAGTTGGAATGATAGTTCACGGCTGCCGGTGTAATGCCGAGTGCGGAGGCGATCTCCTGGCCGTAATGCGGACGCTCCTTCAGCAGCAGTACAAAATCGAGCCGCCTTTTATCTGAGAAGGCCTTCAGGAACAGCTCTGTCTGTTCACGGTCCGCAGCCGGGCCGAATACCCGCTCATTATGGATACCGAAGATAACCCAGCCTACATTGCCGGACTCTGTAGTGAAGTTCAAGAAATGGTTCCCGACCTGTGACGCCTGGCTCACGTGAAAGGCAGTGGGGACGGCCGTGAAAATGTCAGGCTCATTTTTATGGATTTCCCGGATAAATTGCTCAGGCTTGGCAGCGAATACTGCCTCGTAATGGGCGGAAGCCTGTTCAGAACGCTCCTGCAGCTGCTTTTTCCAGTGGATAAATACATCCTTGTAAAACTGTCGGAGAAGCTGCATATACCGCTGCTTGCACTCTTCCGGGTGGGCCAGGCATTCCAGCAGCGGCTCCTGTGTTTGAATGATCTCCTGATGGGGAGGGGTATCCCTGACTAATGCGGCCAGCAGAATGAGATTGCCTTTTATTGCTTCCCAATCCCTTCCTTGCAGCAGCTCATCCAGCTTATCGTGATATACCCCGTATACCATTTCAGTCAGCATCCATTCCGCCGGTACGGTCTCCAGTGATCTAATCCAGTCTTCCGCTGTCTGCGGCTCAGGATTGCTGCAGATGGATACATAGAAGCCAAAGTCCAGCGTCTTATGGAGAAAATTATGGCCGAAGAAAAATTGCAGCTCGCGTAAAGTATGCGGTGACAGACGGGCCATGGTATCCTCGTAAAAGGAATCAGCTAATGAATCAATTTCAATCTTGTAATCCTGAGCCATGGCATACATCTGCTCTCCGCAGGCGGCCATGCCCATTGCGACGATAAACTCCAGCGCCTCGTTGTAGGTGAACCGGATGTTTTTCAGCAGCTGTTCGTTAAGAGTGGATTTCATCAGTACCTCCGCTATCTAATTAAGTAGGAACTAAATATTAGATTATTCTCACAACATTAAGTTATCACTTAATGTTAAAATAAACCATACCTGAAAAAGCGCATAGGATAAAAATCACTTCAATATTATTTTTGCACAGTGGTTTCGGATTAGGGAACTTCTGCATAATCCCCTCAAACCGGTAAGCTTCCAGCTTCAATTCCTGATCAAAAACGACGGTCCGGACCTCACGGGACAACAGCTTTACCCTCTTTTTTTATAGTGTAAGGCAATTATAATACAGGAGCCAGCTACGTTCTTGGATGATATTGCGGGGACTGGAGGAAGGTTCGCGACCGCACTTTCCCAGATTATAGTATAATGTTTGAAGCAGCTGGGTCTTGGTACATAAGGATGGGATATGGAAAGCTGAATATACGGTTGACTGTCAGGAGGAGAAGCGTATGGAGCTTACAAAAGTTTATAAAGCCAGAGGCCCCTCAGAAAAATCTCTGCTGGTAGCAATAAGTTTAAATTTGGTGGTGTGGAGTTACTTCATTCTTTCGGTCGGCACAAACATTTATTTTGCTGTTGTCTACCTGAGTATCCTTTTTATTGCCGAAGGGATTATGATCTACCGGATCGTTACGGACAAAAGGTCTTTTGACATCACACTAAATGCAGAGAGTCTTGCTGTAAAGAACCAAATTATCCCGGCAGACCACATCAAGACTGTATTTGTAAGAGGTTACTTTAAGCCTGTTATCGGCATCAGACCTAAGGGAAACGTGCTGGTTCCGTATGAAAATTGCTTCCGTTTTGAAAATATCAATGACATAAAGAAGCTGACGGAGTGGGCGGAGCAGAGGCAAATTAAGGTGGCCCATAAGAATTTCAGCCGCTGGCTGTAAGAAACGGAGTGCCATATATGTTCAAAATCATGCTGATTGAAGACGATGTTACGCTATTCACCGAAATTAAGGAACGTTTATCCCAATGGTCGTATGATGTGTACGGTGTCACCGATTTTGCCAAAGTCTTGCAGGAATTCACGGCGGTTCAGCCGGAGCTGGTCATTATTGATATTCAGCTGCCGCTGTTTGACGGTTTTCACTGGTGCCGGATGATCCGGGCGCATTCCAATGTGCCGATTATTTTTCTGTCCTCGCGTGACCATCCGAGCGATATGGTGATGTCAATGCAGCTGGGGGCCGATGATTTTATGCAAAAGCCGTTCCACTTCGATGTGCTGATCGCCAAAATCCAGGCTACACTCCGGCGGGTGTATAACTACAGCACAGAACGGACAGAGCTGAAAACATGGCGCGGCGCTACGATCGAATATGTAAAAAACACCGTAACCAACAGCCAGGGTGCAGCCCTGCTGACCAAAAACGAAATGTTCATCCTCAAAATTCTGGTCGAGCAGAAGGACCGGATTGTAGACCGTGAGGAGCTGATCAAAAACCTGTGGGACAATGAACATTTTGTGAGTGACAATACCTTAACCGTGAACGTGAACCGGCTGCGCAAAAAGCTGGAGCCGCTCGGGCTGGATGCTTACATTGAAACCAAGGTAGGACAGGGGTACATGGCTACCGAAGAGGCGGCATTATGATTACTAAATACATAGCTGAAAAAAGAAGCTGGCTCTGCCTGTTGGCCGGAATGCAACTGCTGATTCTGTTCGTCGCTTTTGTCGATGCGTCGATCCCGTTCCTGCCCGTGCTGTATATCGTGCTGCTGAATGTGCTGGTCTGCACGCTGTTTGTTTTCTTCCGGTATCAGAAGGAGACACGGTTCTACAGGACGATAGAGGCCTGGGATCAGGTGTATGATCTGGAGGCCTTCCGGGAAGCGGACAGTCCGTTTGAGCAAATTGTGCAGGATGCGGTAACCCTCCAGACGGAACGCTACCGGCGGGAATCTGCGGCGAACTTCCGGCTGCTGGAGGAGGAAAAGGACGATCTGCTGGCCTGGATTCATGAGGTGAAAACGCCGCTTACAGCAATGCAGCTAATGATCGAGCGTCTTCCGGATGAGACACTGCAGAATCAGATGATGTACGAATGGCTGCGGATTCACCATCTGCTCGACCAGCAGCTGCACCAGAAGCGAATACCTTTTATGCGCAACGATCTTTTCATTGAGCGTACAGCGCTTGAGCCGGTTCTGAACCAGGAAATCCGGGGGCTGAGAACCTGGTGTATCCCGAAGGGCATCGGATTTGACGTAGAGCTGGAGGCGGAAACGGTGCTGACGGATGGCAAGTGGCTTGGTTTTATGCTCCGGCAGCTGCTGACCAATGCTGTTAAGTACAGTAAAGCCTCAGATATTGTTATACAGAGCCTGGAGCAGGACGGGCATGTGGTGCTGATTATTAAAGATGAAGGCAAGGGGATTGCTCCAAAGGACCTGCTGCGTATCTTTGATAAAGGGTTTACCTCAGTGCTCGGCCGTCAGGAGGGCGCGGCTACCGGGATGGGCCTGTACCTGACGAAGCAGGTGGCGGAACCGCTGCTGATCAGCCTCAGTGTGGAGTCGGAACCTGGAAAAGGTACTGTTTTTATGCTGACTTTTCCGCGGGAGAACGATTTTGTGAAGACGGGCATGTGACAATAATGTCACATGCCTGTTCATATTGTTAGGTGAAACGCAGGAACGTAAGCCCCGGCCCCGGTATGATTGAGGTACAGAAAAGGAGTGGTTGCGAAGTGGTCATTTTACAAGCCAATAAAATTTACAAAACCTACGGAAATAAATTTAACAAGCAGGAAGTACTGAAGGGGATCGACCTGCAGGTGGACAAAGGCGAGTTCGTTGGCATAATGGGCGCGTCCGGTTCAGGCAAAACAACCCTGCTGAATGTGCTGTCCTCCATCGACCGGGTCAGCCAGGGGACAATTGAAATTGAAGGCAAGGAATTTACCGGAATGAAGGAGAAGCAGCTGGCGGAGTTCCGCAAGCATCATCTGGGGTTTATTTTCCAGGAGTATAACCTGCTGGATACATTGACCGTCAAAGAAAATGTGCTGCTGCCGCTCTCAATCACCGGAATCTCCAAGAAGGAAGCACATCAGCGGTTCGCGCAGGTGGCTGGCGAGCTGGGCATTGCCGAGCTGCAAAATAAATATCCGGCGGAAATTTCCGGCGGGCAGAAGCAGCGGACCTCGGCAGCGCGGGCGTTCGTGCATGAGCCGAGTATTATTTTTGCCGATGAACCGACCGGGGCGCTGGATTCCAAATCCGCTTCTGACCTGCTGAACAAGCTGTCGGACATGAACCAGGGGCGTCAGGCGACTATTGTGATGGTTACGCATGATCCGGTGGCGGCGAGCTATTGCAGCAGGGTAGTGTTTATCCGCGACGGGCAAATTTACACCCAGCTGAACAAGGGGGATGAACCGCGGCAGTCCTTCTTTAATGATATTATCAAAACCCAGGGCGTATTGGGCGGTGTCCAGTCATGAACCTGAATTATATTGTTTACCGCAATCTCAAAAAGAACATCAAGAACTATTACCTGTACGTCTTTGCCCTTATTTTCAGTGTGGCATTGTATTTCTCCTTCGTTACCCTGCAGTTTGATCCTTCGATGGACGAGGTTGCCGGTTCGGTAAAAGGAGGCGCAGCGATCGGAACTTCCTCGATCCTGCTGGTCGCAATCGTCGCGATTTTCCTTCTGTATGCGAACACGATCTTCATCAAGCGGCGCAGCCGGGAGATCGGATTATTCCAGCTGATCGGACTCACCAAAGGCAAAATTTTCAGGCTGCTCAGCGCCGAGAACCTGATGCTCTATTTCGGATCCATGGTTGCCGGGATTGCCGCCGGATTCGCAGTGTCGCGCCTGATTCTGATGATCCTGTTCAAAATCCTGGAGATCGACGCGATGGCCGAGCTGCGCTTCTCGTCAGAGGCGCTGGTGCGGACGATCATCGTTTTTGCGGCGATCTATGTGCTGATTATGCTGATGAACTATACGTTTATCAAAGGCCAGAGCATTCTGTCCCTGTTTAAAGTAAATGCCACCACGCAGACACAGATCCGCAAAATGCCGTTGTGGGAGATTGTTCTCGGACTCCTTGGCATCGCTTTTGTCGGGGGCGGCTATTACATTTCAACCCAGCTGTTCAGCGGCAAATATACAGAAATGTCCGAGCTGATGCGGGCGATGATTACGATTCTGGCCCTGGTCATTATTGGAACCTATCTGTTCTATAAAGGTTCAGTCAGCTTCCTGTTCAATGCCATCCGCAAGAGCAAACAGGGCTACCTGTCGATCAATGAGGTACTCTCGCTGTCTTCTATCATGTTCCGGATGAAGTCGAACGCGCTGCTGCTGACAATCATCACGACTGTATCAGCGCTTGCAATTGGCCTGCTCTCGCTCAGTTACATTTCCTATTATTCGGCAGAGGCTACGGCCAAAGAGAGCTCACCGGATGATTTCGGGTTTGCCCGTGTGGAAGCGAAGGAGAAGTTTGTCCAGGCGCTGGATGCGCAAAAGATTAAGTACAAAGAGATTTACATGAAGCCCATCATGATGGAAGTGGATGCCAGCGGGATCATGGACAAATCAGCTTTTAAATCACCGGAGGACCGTCTTCTTCTAACCGCTGTACTCAGCGAAAAGGATATTAAAGGTATGGATTTGCAGCCGGGAGAGACAACGATTGTCGGTTACGGCGGCGCGCTGCAGAAGTTCATGTCACTCAGCGATTCAGGTGAAGTCAAATTTGATACGATAAACGGACCAGTCAGCCTGCAGGTTAACGGCAGCTCTCCTGATGCTGTTCTACCCTATTATTATGGCGGAGGCGGTGCCATCTTTGTGGTGGATGAGAGCATATATGAGGAATTTGTTAAAGTCCAGAATCCAAAGGTGCAAAGAGGAGAAGGGAAAAGAGAGTATTACGGGATCGAACTGGCCGACCGTTCACTGCGGATTGAGGCTAATAAGATTTTCATGGAACAGAAACCGGAGTACCCGAGCTTTTCCCAGTATGAATATGAACTGAACCAGCGGAGCAATATGGGCCTGATTATGTTTATTGTCGGCTTTCTTGGCCTAACCTTCCTGATTACCTCGGGCTGTATTCTGTACTTCAAGCAGATGGATGAAGGTGAAGAGGAAAAGAACGGCTATACTATTCTGCGCAAGCTTGGTTTTACCCAGGGTGATCTGCTGCGCGGCATACAGTTTAAGCAGCTATTTAATTTCGGTATCCCGCTCGTAATCGGACTGTGCCACAGCTATTTTGCAGTCAAATCCGGCTGGTTCTTCTTCGGTACAGAAATGCTGACACCGATGATTCTGGTGATGGTGCTGTATACAGTGTTGTATTCGATCTTCGGTTTCCTGTCTGTGCTGTATTACAAGCGTGTGATCAGAGAGTCTCTGTAACATAGGTTGATGAAAAATAGGCAGTTCAGTCCGCTTCCGGCGGTACGGGGCTGTCTTTTTATACTGCGGATAGCAGAAATATCGTTGACAGTTTTCCGGATATTACCTATCTTTACGAGGTACGCTGCGGGTACAAAACGATCAGGCGGTGCATAAGCAAGCAGTACATAGGAGGTACATCATATTATGTTTGAGGAAATCATTGAACTGGGTCCGATCAGGCTGAACGTAATGCATTCGTTAAAAGAGGGCAGGGAGACCATACTATTTCTCCATTTCAGCGGCGGCAATCTGCATATGTGGAACGGTATCCTTCCGCAGTTTGCAGAGCGGTACAGTATCATCGCACCGGACTTCCGCGGACACGGCAAATCGGATAAGCCGCAGACCGGCTATCATATCGACGATATGGCACAGGATCTTTATCTGCTGCTCCGTGAGCTTCAGGTTGAGCGTTGCCATGTTGTCGGCAGCTCAATGGGGGCGGAAATCGGCCTAAGCCTGGCTGCCACACATCCGGAGCTGGTGCAGTCGCTGGTCTGCGAAGGGGCGCTCTGCAATGAGTTCGGCGAGCACGGTTTGTTTAACGGGGCGCCGGAGGAGATGGAACAAAAGAAAGAGATTATGCGGGCTGAACTGTTGGAGAGGGAGGAGCGCATATTTACATCAAGAGAGGAGTATGTCGCTGAAGAGCGTGCTGAGCTGGAAAAAGAAGGCCTGTGGAATGCGTATTTCCAGCCGTTCTATGAGAACAGTCTGCAGCAGCTGGAAGACGGGAGATACACCTACTGTTTTCTGAATCGTGTACGCACAGAGTATATTCAGAAATTCTGGGATTCTAAGTTTGAAGAGTACTACCGGCATCTCCAATGCCCGGTGCTGTTTATGCCGAGTGAATCAGAGTGGGCGGACGAACGCGTCCGCAGCAGCCTGAATCACTTTGCCGGTCTGGTGAAGCAGGCCGAAAAGGAACGGATTTCCGGTTCAATGCACGCTTATGTCTGGCTGCTGCAGCCGGCGGAGGCGGGACAAACGGCACTGCAGTTCATCAGCAGGCATCCTGTCTCAAATTAAAGGGACGGGTACTGCTACCGGAATGGTGGCCGGACAGAAACCGGGGTTAGACTGGCACAGCTGCCCGGCATATACCGGATCAAGCTTGGCAAGCTCGGCAAAGTAGCTGCTGATGATATGATTCAGCCCGACTGCTCCAAGCTGGAAGGTGAGTGTAATTAGCTCGGGAACGTGGTTGTAATAATATCTTTTGTCCCGTTTAGGCAGTTTGTAGACAGTGGGCGGAACAAAGGTGACGGCGTCAAAGGTATTGGCGATGCGGTAGCTGGTACGGATATACGAGTTGAATACTTTTTTAAAAGCAGGATCACCGACGCGCGGAGAACCATACGTGTACAGAACCGGTGAGGTAAAGGCGGTGTTGGCGGCTGCATCCACAGCACATAAGGTGGCAAGGGCAGCACCAAGGCTGTGGCCTGTAATGGTCAGTGTCTTGCCGGCTGGCAGTGCGGAGAGTGCCGAGATCAGCTCATTTCTGGCGGTGGCGTAGATGTCGGTGAACCCGCGGTGGGTCAGGCAGTCCTGCTTGATATATTTAAAGCTGCGCTGCGAGGCGATCAGATCGGATATCCAGTCGGCTTGCTGGCTGGTGCCGCGGAAGGCAACGATAATTTCATCCGGAGATTCCAGGATAAAGCCGAACCGTTCGCGCCTGTTGTTAAAGGATTTGGCATAGATGGTATGTCTCAGCGCATAATTCTGCGGTACCACAAATAAGCCGTCCGGATTACTAAATTGCACATACGTCTGACTGCATACGGCTGCCAGAAAAATCGCCCGCTGCTCAAACCCGCTATTGGTACCCATCCCTATCCCGCCCTTCCTATTACTACTATGTATGATGGAATGGGCGGATTGGTGTTAACGAATAAGCCTGCAAGCCTCCGTAAGCCGGGGCGGCAGGCTTATTGCGTTGTTGCTCAGCTCTGCTCAGGGCCTGCGGGCTGCGGAAGCTTCCAGTACCTGCTGCCGTCACCGGTTCTTCCGAGCAGCCGGAAATCTACCAGCTCTCTCCTCAGAAAACAGTGATCGTTGAAGGTGTGGTTATCTTTAATGATCTCATTAACCTCCGCTTCGGAATATTCCACATCCGCTGCAAAATTCGTGCTCAGATACTCCATGACGATTCTTTGATTGGAACGCTTGGCCGGCCAGCTGCGCAGTTTACGGTTAGTGTCCAGAAAGTTATCCAGTTTACTTTTCATTGTCAGACTCCTTCAGTTTATGATTAGAATATAATCTAATTATATGTATATCTAATTATATGTATATCTAATTATATTGCAACTGAAAGATTACTGCATTACTACCTGTAGGATAATATTTCTAAATAATCAGATATACTGTTTGGAGAAGCAGCTGTATCAGCCTGACAAACCATGGGGGATGAAAAGTGTTATGCCAAGTGTGAGTAAGACCATCATTTTGACCGTATGCCTGATATTGACCCTTACCGGATGTTTTGTCAGCGGAAGCAAAGAGGATGCGCAGGTCAATAGTCAGGACGGCGTAGTTGCGGCTGCAGAGGTTCCGGTCTACGATCTGACATCACTCGTTATTAAGCTGCCGGACGGGTGGGAGCTGGATAAAGGGGACCAGATGAATTATTTGATGAACAACGAACGGGGAATGGCAGTAGGCCGGATTTCTTCCAGTTCTTATGAAGCCGATTTTGAATTTAATCACGCGCTGCCTAATCACAGCTCGGTGATCTATGACGAAACACTGCAGCTCCCGGCTGGAGACTGCAGATTAATCACACTCGATGCGGATAACGGAACAGCGGCGTCGGGCATTACCGGAACGCATAATACCTATTACGGGATTGTATCCATCCGGGATAAAGTGATCTACATTCTGGAATTTACGAACCTGGACAAAGATCCGCAGAGCAAGCAGCAGTTTATTGATATACTGAGCACGATTTCGCTTGAGGAGCCGGCTGTTTGAGCAGAACGGTGAATCCGTCAATCCTGTGCACCAACTGTCGGAACGTCTGGTAATCATTTTGTTACTCTGGAGTTAAGGAAAGGAGGCAGGCGCATGAATCTGCTGGAGGAGATGAATAAGGCCCTCGGCTATATCGAGCAGCAGCTGGCCGGAGATATTGATTACAAAAAAGCGGCCAGGCTGGCATTGTGCTCGGAGTATCATTTTAAACGGATGTTTTCCTTTTTGGCGGGGATTCCGCTTTCTGAATATGTACGCCGCAGACGGCTTACTTTGGCCGCATTTGACCTGCAGCACAGCCCGCTGCGGATTATCGATATTGCCGTGACCTATGGCTACAGCTCGCCCGATGCTTTTACCAAGGCGTTTCAGCTGTTCCACGGTGTGACTCCTTCGGAGGCCAGATTGAATGGACAGCCGCTGAAGGCCTTTCCCCGGATGACATTCCAGTTAACGGTCAGAGGAGGAAATGAAATGAATTACCGGATTGAAGACAAGGAAGCGTTCCGCATTACCGGACTGCACAAAAGAGTGCCGATTGTTTTTGAAGGGGTGAACCCGGAAATTGCCGCAATGTGGCAAAGCCTGAACATGGAGCTGATCAGTCAGCTCAAGGCGCTCTCCAACATAGCTCCGCAGGGAATGATTAGTGCCTCGGTGAATTTTTCGGAAGGACGGATGGAGGAAAAAGGGGAGCTGGACCACTATATCGGGGTAGCTACGACACTAGAGATTCCGGATCACTTCGCCCGGCTGGAGGTATCTGCGGGAACCTGGGCGGTTTTTGAAGCGGTTGGCCCTTTTCCGGAGACGCTGCAGAATGTATGGGGCAGAATCTATTCGGAATGGTTCCCGTCCTCGCATTACGAGCTGGTGGAGGGTCCCGAAATCCTCTGGAATGAAAGTAAAGATACGTCGTCACCGGCGTACAGAAGCGAAATCTGGATTCCTGTAAGGAAGAAACAGCAGCTATAGCCAAACGCCAAAAAGAAGCTCCGCAGGTAGCCAGTGCTACCGTGGAGCTTCTTTTTGTTTAGTTAAGCTGGGACAGATATTCATAGGCCGTGATGCCGAACATGCTTTTAAAATGCCGGTTCAGATGGGTCAGGTCGAAGAAGCCGCATTCTGCCACCGCCGCATAGATATCCCTGGTCTGTTCGATGGAGCGTCTCGCGTGCTCAACCTTGCAGTTCAGAAAGAACTGATAAGGCGAAATGCCGGCATGCTGCTTGAATCCGCGTATAAACTGGAACTTGGACATGCCGAATTCCAGGCACAGCTCGTCCAGCCCCAGTACGTCCCCGAGGCGGTTCAGCATCATTTCTTTGGCCCGTTCCATGAACAGGGTGTCGGTTTTAGCGGTTCTTACGGTTGTATCGTCAGCTGTACGGGCGAGCCGTTCAATCAGGGACAGCAGCAGTTCACTGCCCAGTGCCTCGTCTTTGCCGGATTGGACCGCATCGGAAATGGCGCAAATATGCTGTGCCAGCCCGCGGTCATACATAATTGGAGTATCGAAGCGCAGCTCACGGCTGCCCAGCACCTCAGTCACCAGCTCCGGCCGCAGATAGAGCATCACATAGTCAATTCCGTCACGGTCATAAGAGCTGCCGTCATGATACTGTTCCCTGTTAAAGAGCATGACACCGCCCTGGTGCGAGGACTGCAAGCTGCCGCTGAGCTGATACTGCTGGATGCCGCGCAGTGTGACACCGACTGCAAACTCCTCGTGGCAGTGCTTTTTATAAGTGAAGTCGCTTATGCTCGCGGTCAGGGCCAGGATGTCGTCTGATTTTTTGTAAATAAACTGCTCCACAGCTTCCGCCTCCATCTCTATAAAATGCCTGAAACCATTACCGCCGAGTATACCATAAACAGCGCCATAACAGTGTTCGCCAGCCGCCGGTGATTCTGCAGAAAAGCTCTGAATAAAGTGCCGAACAACAGCCAGGCCATAAAAGCAAAAAAGCCGATTACCGTTATTACAATAACGAACACTGTCAGAATGAACGGAGAGCTGTAATAAGGCAGCACGTAGCTCGGTATTACGGTTAAGGTGAACAGGATCACCTTGGGGTTCACAAATTGCATCAGGAGACCGGCGGTGAAGCTGGATGTGGAGGAATTCTGTGCTGCTGCGTTCATCCGGTAAATCTGCAAGGCAAGATACAGCATATACAGGCTGCCAACCAGCTGCATGACTGTAAGTACACCCGGCAGGAGGACAACAAGCATCCGGTTCAGCAGGGCAGACACGGCGAGCAATAAGCCAAAGGCAAGCGTTGCGCCCCAGACATATTTCATCACCTGCCTGATGCTGCTGATCTGCACAGCGGACAGAATCACGATATTGGTCGGTCCCGGGGTAAAGGTAACAACAACGCAGTATAAAAGAAAAGCGGTAAGATTCATGATGACCTCCTGATCTGTAGTCAACAAGAATCGTACACTGAAAGGCTGTGAGGCTTATAGTATATTATTGCAGCAGCCGATTTTACTCAGACAGGCTGTTTATCAGGCAGCATATGATTCATTTCCAGCAGGCTCCACAGCTGCCCGGTAATCTCTTCGGCAGAGTAGGGCACAGGGTTCGTGAACCACCATTCGATAACACCCACCGTCGCCGATGCTATAAATTGAATCCGGACCTCCTGATCCACACCGGCGGGGAATAGCTGCTCTGCAAATTGCTCCCTGATGCTAAGGCAGATCATCTCCAGCAGACGGCTGCGCAGAGCGGGAACCCCTTTTGTAGTCAAGAGGGTAGTGTAAAAGGCGGTATGCTGCTCCAGCATGCTGAATACACGCAATAAGGCGTCTTTTGTAGGATAAGGCGGTTCATTCAGCTCTTCCTGCGGCATACAGCTTGCGATCAGCTGATCCAAATGACTCTCAATACATAGCTCCAGCAGCTGGTATTTATCCGTGTAGTGGGCATAGACCGTTCCGCGGTTAACATCAGCACGCCCGGCAATTTCATTAATGGTAATCTTCTCAAATTCCTTTTCGGCCATCAGGCTAATCAGGGCATCCATAATGGATTCCTGGCTCTTCCGGACTCGTCTGTCCATGCGCAAACTCCTCTTTTGATCCGGCTTATACAACGTTATCGAACATCTGCATACATTCTGTCGGGTAACCGACAAAAACGCCGATTTTAACAATTGTACATAAGAATAAGCTGAATTATATTGGACAAATGAATGAAAAACAACATTTGTTCAAAAAAAGGAGTAATCGATGAAGACATTAGTTTATGGTGCAGGGGTACTCGGCAGCTATCTGGCGCATGTGCTGATCCGGGGCGGTAATGAGGTGACCATCCTGGCGAGAGGAAGCCGGGCGGAGGAGCTGAAGCGGGACGGGCTGGTTATCCGCCATTATTTTCAGCGTAAGACGACCACCGATAAGGTGAAGGTAATCAGCACTCTTTTGCCGGAGGAGCAGTATGATCTTATATTTGTCGTGATGAAATTTAATGACTTTCCGGCTGTCCTGCCCGTGCTTGCGAAGAATGCCAGCAGTAATATTATTCTCGTAGGCAATAATCCGGAGGCGCATGATACACAGAGAAATCTGCAGGAGCTTAGTCTGCATAAGAAAAATATTGCGTTTGGCTTCCAGCTCAGCGGCGGGCGGCGGGAACAGGACCGGATGATCTGTGTCCGCGCAGGGGGGCAGATGGTGCTTGGGACGCTGGACGGACCGGTTCCTTTTCATGACATGCTGACAGAGGTCTTTAAGCATACCCGGTATAAGCTGAGCTTTCTCACCGATATAGATACTTGGCTGAAAAGCCACATTATCACGATTTTGCCGATGAATCTTGCCACATTTGCCGTAGGTGGGAATGTCAAAAAGCTGGCGCGAAACAAGAAGCTCCTGCTGCAGATCATCAGTGCGATGGATGAAGGCTTTAAAGTGCTTGAGACATTAGGCTATACAGTTGTTCCGGCAGGCCAGGTTAAGGCAGTCCGCTCCTACCGCAAGCTCATGTATCTGTTCCTCAAGCTGTATCATAATCTGCCCGTTGCCCGGATGATTGACGGATCGGTGCATGAGCTTGCCGCATTAAACGGGGCTTTTGACAGGCTGAAGCGGCAGTCAGGGGCAGCAGCTCCGGATTGGGATGATCTGGTTGCCCAAAATAGCGGAATATAAGGGGTGTAATATGCAATAATTGGCGACTTTCCCGCTGATTTTGTGTAAACTATACGCATGAGCACATGCTTAATCTGGGTTTGAGGTGTCTAAGAGAATGCATAATGAGCTGACCATAAGCAAACTAACATCCGGGGACAGGAGCGCAGCTAACAGGATTTTTGAAATCTCGATTACGGATGCCTTCGAGCAGGAAGGGCTTGGCGATTTGCGTGAGGATATTGACCAGGAAATTGAGGGGAAAAAGGAGCTGCTTAAGTCTGCCATCTGCGGGACTAATCCGGGTACTTTTTTCTTGCTGGCATCCGTTGAGGGTGAAGCGGCCGGAACCATATCCTTCGGCCCCTGCGGTGAGGAAATCCGGGTATGCACAGGCGGACGGCTGAACAGGGTGGGCGAGCTGGGCAGTTTATATGTGCTGCCGCAGTATCAGAACCGCGGGATCGGATCGGCGCTGATCCGCAGTATGGCCGGGTGGCTGAACGAACAGGAAATTGGACAGTTCTGTCTTGACAGCGGCTACACCCGCGCCCAGCAGAAATGGCTGCGGAAGTTCGGCGAGCCTTACGTGACTGTTCCGGATTATTGGGGCCCCGGCAATCCGCATATGGTCTGGCTGTGCAAGGTGAAGGATTACGTTTAGATCGCCGGGCTCAGACTCAACGGTATTCTAAACGGAAATTGTTGCTGTCAAAGTATACGAGGTCTCCCTCATCATAGTGCCATACGGCTCTAAGACGGGTAGGTAGGCGGATGCCGTCCATAACGCTGTAATCATCCATATAAGCGCTCCAGCGCACCTTTTGCCTGGAGCCGTCCATGCCAACAGCAGTCCGGTCATTTGTAGTGAAGGATTGGCATTCGCCATTCTCGTGAAAGCTGAAAACTCCGCTGGCTGTGCTGCCATACCGTGAAATAACGGCTTCAGCATGCAGATCATCAATTGGTTTCCAGGTGATGCAGTTCTGAATTGCAGCGCTTGGCAGCAGCATTACTTCTGACAGAAAGGTAACCATACAGGCCTGGTCCATTTCTGCACCCCGCTGATCAAACAGAGTGAACGCCTTGCCCAAAACACCCTTCATTCCCCCTGCACCATTTACATAGGTATCAAGCCCCTGAAAAGGAATGCCGTACATCTTCGTATCGATAAAGGCAATTCTGGACGTCTGCAGAGCGGAATTACATTGAGTATATCCGATCGTAATAGCGGGTTTGCCGGGACCCAGGCTAAACTTTACATTACGGAATTTAGCTTTCATCGCGGACATCTTCGGATAACCTGTAAATCCCGACGTTTCAAAATATCTCCGCACCGGCGGTGGAAGTGCCGTCCAATCTTCTGCGGTAAATACGGTATCTATAGCCGGTTCGCCGGTCATCAGGCCGAGGGTGAGCTTCTGAAATTGAGCCCTGGTTGAGGAATAGGCAATGTTCCAAAAGAAAGCGATGGCGGCAAGACATACTACAGTAATGATCAATGCAATCATGATTACTCTACCCCTTTGTCATCAGCTCTCGAACCATCTTCCATCCGGGTGATATTCCGGCTCAGCCCGGCTAATCCGCGGAACAGGCTGCCCGTTAATTCCTCGTCAAAATCATTGAATAACCTTGCCATGAATTGTTCTTCATCCCTGCTCCTGCCCGCAAAATAGACCATGCAGCTATCCGTAAGCCGCACACGGACAACCCGCGCATCCTGCGGATCTTTGGCGAGCGTAACCAGGCCCTGTTTCTCCAGCAGCAAAGCCATCTTCTTCACATTTTGCCTGGAGCTGCCGATCATGGCAGCCAGATCGCTCAGGGCAGGTGCAGCTGATCCGCTTTTTAAAATAACAGCAATCAGCAGCCACTGCTTCATCGTAATTTTTTCGTCGAGCTTATCCCCCAGTACCTGAACACGGTTGGCAAGCATAAGTAAAGCACCCAGAATATACGCCTGCTGATCCTTCTCCTCCAAAAGACTCATCTCCTTCAATCAAAATAAAGGTAACCAGTTACGTAATTAGTATATGCAATAAATGACCTATTGTCACTACGTCCCGGGGCGGAGACATAAATGGTCTTGCAGACGGTTAAGCAAGGCGGGAGGCCGGGAGTATAATGAGGCAGCAGTGAACGGTTGAAAGCACTGGAACTGCTGAAAGGATACATACACGTTTACATTCAGTTTAAATAAGGGATTTAAGATCCTTATATATTAGCAGTGCAGGAGGAGAAGATAATGAGTCAACTAACGAGCAAGGCTGCGAAGCAAGGCGGATTGGCGATTGAAGCGCAGGGTCTGGTCAAAATTTTCGGGGACAACCGCGCGGTGGATGGCGTTGATCTGCAGGTGCCCACAGGTTCGATTTATGGGGTACTCGGGCCGAACGGGGCGGGAAAAACAACCGCGATCCGCATGCTGGCCACACTGCTCAGACCCGACGGCGGTTCAGCCAGAATCTTCGGGCACGATGTAGTAAAGGAGCCGCAGATTGTGCGGCAGTTAATCGGTGTGACCGGGCAGTATGCCTCAGTGGATGAATCGCTTAGCGCAACCGAGAATCTGGTGATTTTCTCGCGGCTGCTTGGATTGGGACGCAGCGAGGCCAAACGCAAGGCAGCTGAGCTGCTGGAGGAATTCGGGCTGAGCGAAGCGGCCAGACGGCCGCTGAAGAACTTCTCCGGCGGGATGCGCCGCCGTCTGGATCTGGCGGCGAGTCTGATCGCCCAGCCGCCGCTGATTTTTCTGGATGAGCCGACAACCGGGCTTGACCCGCGGACCCGTAACCAGATGTGGGATACGATCCGCCGGCTGGTAGGTTCGGGGTCCACTGTGCTGCTGACCACGCAGTATCTGGAGGAAGCGGACCAGCTGGCTGACCGGATCGCCGTAATCGATCATGGCCGGGTCGTCGCCGAGGGGACTGTGGATCATCTGAAATCCTCGGTCGGCAGCTCTTCACTGCATCTCAGGGTAGAGCATCCGCAGCAGATCCAGCTGGCCCGGCAGACGGTGGAGCGTGTACTCCGCGTCCAGAGCGCTATTTCAGCAGAAGCCTCAACGATTACAGCTCCGATGGGCAACGCCGATGCCGTAACCGACCTGCTTATTGCTCTCCGTGAGGCAGGGGTTCTGCTGTCGGAAATGAGCGTGCAAAAGCCGACACTGGATGAAGTATTCCTGTCGCTGACGGGAAGCAGAGCAGAAGATGATGCCTTACAGGCAACGGGAAAAGTAAAAAATGTGGAGGGTCAGCACTATGAGTACACTCATTAAACCGGGCGCAGAGCGCCAATTAAAAAATCATTCCAGTCTACGCCAGTCTGTGCGCAATTCACTTACCATGGCTTACCGGGGGCTGCTCAAAATCAAGCGTACACCTGAGCAGCTGTTCGACGTCACACTGCAGCCGATCATTTTCACCCTGATGTTCACTTATATCTTTGGCGGTGCAATCTCAGGCGACGTGGTCAGCTATCTGCCGGTCATTATCCCCGGGATTCTGGTGCAGACGGTAATCACCACCTCGATTGTAACGGGCGTGCAGCTGCGTGAGGATATGGAAAAAGGTGTATTCGACCGCTTCAAGTCACTGCCGATCTCCCGCATTGCCCCGCTGGCGGGTGCGCTGCTGGCTGATACCGTCCGCTATACGATTGCTACTGTGCTAACCTTCACAATGGGTTATCTGATGGGCTACCGCCCGGAAGGCGGCCTTGGTTATGTAGCTCTCGCGGCATTGCTGGTCATCGGCTGTTCGTGGGCAATCAGCTGGATTTTTGCCTTCTTCGGCGTCATTGCGCGCACGGCTTCCAGCGTACAGGGGATTTCGATGATCGTGCTGTTCCCGCTGACCTTCATGTCCAACGCCTTTGTTCCCGCTGATACGATGCCCGGCTGGCTGCAATGGTTCGTCAAAATCAACCCGATCTCCCATCTCGTTACCGCTGTCCGTAATCTGACTAATTCAGGCACGGTAGGCTCTGATCTGGTGTATTCGCTGATTGGAGCAGCGGTAATTGTAGCGGTCTTTGCACCAATTACGGTCCGCGCTTATATGCGCCGCACGTAAATATTTGACTAGCGGCAGGCAATCCTCCTTGAGTGGGGGATTGCCTAGGAGAATCCGCGGCTGCTTAACCAGAATGAAGGGCATAAATGCCTTTGAATTCAGCCGCTGAGGCCAAATAGGCGGAATGAGAGGCATAAAGGCCTTTGAATTCAGCCTCTGGGGCTATCTGCGCGAAAAGAAGGGCATAAATGCCCTTGAATTCAGCCGGTAAGCCAAATAGCCGGATTAAGTGGCATCTTCTAACTAAGGAATGCTCCACAGACGGATAGTCTGGGGCATTCCTTTTTTTTGTCTGGTGATTGACAGATGCTGGATCGAAGGGGTATTATGATTTTGGATTTAGTGAATTAGTAAATTACTAAATTACTAAATTACTAAAATTGAATTTCAGCGAATGACAAATGAATTATTCTAAAACTGGAGCGTGCAAAATGAAAATACCAACAACCCTCAAACATAAGCCTGTAATCGTGTCCGAAAATTATGAGCAGGTGGACGGCCGGTATGCCGGAAATACGGATGCCCAAGGCTTGTCCCTGGGTCTGGCCCAGTGGAATGACCGGGGCAAGGTCGATATTTCAGCCAAGGTGTGGAGACATACGGGAGAGAAGTGGTCAAGACAGTCGGAGGAGCTGCCGATGCACCGGGTGCTGGATCTGGCGATTCTAATCTGCAGAAGCAGCCTGTATTTTCAGGAGGCCTACCGGATGCCAGATCTGTATGATGCCGAGAACCCGCAGATTGACCGCATCGGACTGCAGGGCGATGCCATGAATGTATCGGTCTGCACCGACAACCCGATGATCGGTAATGATATCAAGCTGTTTGCCCAGGCACTGGGCGAGGACGGCGAAATGATCGGGGAGCGGCTTAGCGTTCTGGCACGGGTGCTGAAGGAAATGGGCTATTAAGCTTGGGCAAAACGAAGGGCTGAGCAATGAAAGGGGAAATTGAAATGGACAAAAGCAAGCGCAAGGAGCTGCAGGAAGAATATAAACAGATCAAAACCTATATGGGGGCTGTTCAGATCACCAATAAGGTTAGCGGAAAAATCTATGTGGACACCTTTTCCAACCTGAAGAACAAGTGGTTTACCCTGCAGATGCAGCTGGATATGGGACGGTTCGCCAATGCGGGCCTGCAGAAGGACTGGAAGGAGCTTGGTGCGGACAGCTTCACCTATGAGGTGCTGGAGCAGAAAGAGACGGATGATATCACCGATATTAAATGGGAATGCAAGCAGATGCTCAAGCACTGGCTCGACAAGCTGCAGTCGTATGAGGACAAGGGCTATAACAAACCTTTGCTGAGATAAAAGAAAAACAGGCGCAAGAACTCCTGCACAGGAATCCTAGCGCCTGTTTTTAATCGATAATCCATTCTCCCCGGGCAACCGGATGCACCTGTCCTCCGACGTTAATGTCATACGAGCTGTCTTTTAAAGAAGCCTTGACATGAATCAGCGAGGGCCTGCCGATCTTGTATCCCTGTTCAACACGGTACCGGAGCTCACTCGCGCCCAGATAATCATATTTCAGCAAATAGCCTGCCAGGTTACCGTTCGCACTCCCAGTAGCAGCATCCTCCGGAAATCCGGAGTCCTCACAGAACACGCGCACATGAAGATTATTGTCTGCCTGAACCGTCTCTTTGCAGAAGACAAGGATGTTCGCGCGGAAAGCTGTCGCCAGAAAGGCCTCAAAGGCCGCATGGTTAAGCCGGCAAGCATTCACCGCCTCCAGAGAGCGGAGCGGCACAATAATCGAAGCAAGGCCGGTGGATACCTCCTGTACAGGAAAATCCGGGTCAAGCTCTGCGGCGTTAATACCCAGAATTCCTGCAATTACAGCCGGGTCAACCGTCCGCCCGAATTGCGGCGGCTTCTGCTTCATCCACAGCTCCTGCTGATCTGCCACAGTAACGGGAATCTGCCCGACGCCAAGATTCAGGGTAATGGTGCCGCCGGAATCCGCTGCAAGCCCAAGCCCCTGTTTACGCTTCTGTTCAATCTCCTGCCGAATAATGTACGCTGTCCCGAGCGTCGGATGACCTGCAAAAGGTACCTCAGTATCCGGTGTAAATATCCGCACATTATAGCCGCCATCAACCTGCTCGTCCGACCCGATGAACGTAGTTTCGGCAAAATTGATCTCCTTCGCGATCGTCTGCAGCAGCTCCTGCGGCAGATTCGAGGCGTGGCGGAACACGGCCAGCTGATTGCCGGCATATCTCTTTTCGCCAAAAACGTCTACAATATAATATGGAATCGTGTTCAAACTCAAAGCCTCCCCGTATTGACAAACAATAAACCTTAGAATAAAGGCTTACCGGTTGTATTGCAAGATGGTATCTGTCACAGCTTCCCCGTCAAATCGGTCTTTTGCTGAAACTTCCAAAATTAGGAGGCGTATAAACACAAAAGCGTACTGACTGGAGGACTGCATAGTGGCAAACAGCGCTGGAAGGTTTTTAAAAATATTTTCTAAAAATATCAAGGAGATGCGGGGTCCGGCACCCTATGAGGTGAACGGCCTGCGTGTCAACTGTGTTCATTGCCGGCATGACCGGTTTGATCATGGCTTTGCCCAGCTGAATACGGCTTTATTAAGCTTTTTAAATCTGGATTTTGCCAACCGTTCGGCTAATATTCTGACCTGCGACCGCTGCGGGTACGTCCACTGGTTCAATAAAGATATCAGGAAGGTGAGGGTATGATGCGGATAAAATATTTCACAGGATTGAGTACGTGTGTGGCGGCAGCCGGCCTCTTGCTCACTGCTTGTACAACAGATGCAAAGCCCACTAAGCTGTCTGTACAGGAAGCGGAGACGATTATTCAAGAGTCAGTGGAACAGAAGGGGAACTCCTCTGCAATAACAGGCAAGCTGTCTGAAATGACTCCGGAGGATGTATGGGAGGAGACGGGACATCAGCTGTTTAAGGATAGCGGCAGTCTGGAGACCTATGTGGTGGCGGATGGAAAAGCTGCGGTGCTGGGGACCGGTTTTGGCGGCAGCGGGGTAACGAGCGTTGTACCTTATGATGTGAATGGTGACGGAGCGAGGGATCTTGTGTATGCTTACTCTTACGGGTCAGGCGTGCACCGTTCAGTCATGTCCTGGATGGATTTGCAGACGCTGACCGAGCATCCGGTTACCAGCAAAGCTGATGGGGAAGAGTTCCGGATGTACGATCTTATTTTGCAGAATGAAGACGATTCGATCCTGGTGTATCAGATCAGCACCAAGCAGAACCGGGAAGCAGTGACTAAGGCACTGATGAGCTATCCGGCCAGTAAGGACATTAAGTCCATGAGCCTTATTAAGGATGGCGTGCTCGTTAAGGCGCAGGATGAGCTGTATTATGAAGCAACGGGCGGGGACTGAACGGACAGATTATTTTACTATCAAAAGAGGTTGGAGTTGATAACATGTTCCTGCGAAGACTGGAGCTCCTGCTGCAAAATGTTCCGGACCCCGGCCGCTATCCCTTCTCCATCCCGGCGCTGAAGCAGCTGCATACCATTGAGTTCAAGACTAATGTTACTTTTCTGGTTGGAGAAAACGGGTCGGGCAAATCCACCCTGCTTGAGGCGATTGCTTATCAGTGCGGCTATAATACGGCAGGCGGCGGACGGAACAATACCTATGAGGTAGATGCTGCCCATTCTGCGCTTGGTGATCATATCCGGCTGTCCTGGCTGCCGAAGATCACGAACGGATTTTTTCTGCGGGCCGAGACCTTTTACCACTTTGCCTCCCATCTGGATACGATGCCTGAGAGCCTGCGGTATTACGGGGGGCAGTCGCTGCATAAGCAGTCGCATGGGGAGGCGTTTTTATCTCTGTTCAACAACCGTTTCGGCAAAAAAGCCCTCTACCTGCTGGACGAGCCCGAAGCTGCTCTTTCACCCGCCCGGCAGCTGTCGCTGATGCGTATCATCAAGGATCTGGACAAGGAAGCGCAGTTTATCATTGCCACTCACTCGCCGATCCTGCTCGGTTATCCGGATGCGCAGATTCTGAATTTTGACAGTCAGCCTGCCGCAGAGATCCGGTACGAAGATACGCTGCATTACATTCTTACAAGACAATTCCTGGAGAACCGCAAAGCTGTGTTACGGGAGCTGTTCAGTGACGGGGAGGAGTGAGCTTAGAGCGGATTCCTTATAAAAAAAATTACATGAATGAACATCCCGGGAGGAAGAAGCATGTCCAAAGAATATTCAAGAGCCTATATCGAAAGTGTAAAACAGGAGCTGTTAAGCCGGCTTGGCCTGAAGCAGGTGTATTTCAAGGGACAGGCGGGTGATGATCTGCTGTATGAGGCAACCGGTTTTGACCGGGGAACGTCTCATAAATTCTGTGTCCGGACCAAAAACGGATCAGTTGATGAAGCAGTCGGCGGAAAGTGGATGAAGGTGCGCAGCTTTACGGTCAAGAGTAAGGATTTGACGTAAACCTGTATTTTTGACTAACCATTCTGTATCCGATATAGTTGAAACCAAATAATCAGGTGTAAAGAGACGGGAGGCGAATATGGAGGTTTTTGCAGAGTATCTGGAGGGAATCAACAATCCCACTCACCGTGCCCGGACAGAGGAAGTATTGAAGTGGGTAGCGGAGAAGTATCCTGATCTGGTGCCTAAGATGGCCTGGAATCAGCCGATGTACACCGATCATGGTACCTTTATTATCGGCTTTAGCGTATCCAAACAGCATTTGGCAGTGGCTCCGGAGGTTGCGGGAATCAATCGTTTCTCGGACAAAATCGTAGAAGCAGGCTATGATCATACGAAGCAGCTGCTGAGGATTAAATGGGAGAGCCCGGTAGACTACACCTTGCTTGCAGAAATGATCGAATTCAACGTTTTGGATAAAGCAGACTGCGCCACCTTCTGGCGGAAATAAGTACGAAGATTAATTATAAAAATGCTTTAAGCCGCAATGCTGGTCATTGTGGCCTTTTTGTATTTCTGAGAGAATATAACAAAGTCATTAAAACTGATATATAAAAGGATGTGGTCTGGCTGTGCAGCTGGAAACGGAACGTTTAATCATAAGGGAGCTCGTGCCTGGGGATCTGGAGGCGGTCCATGCCTATGCTTCAGATCCGCTGGTGACCAGGTATATGATCTGGGGCCCGAACACGGAAGAGGAGACAAGAGAATATATTCGTTCGATGATAGATATGCAGAATCAGTCACCGCGCCAGAGCTATGAATTGGCAGTTGTGCTGCGGGATACCGGCCGGCTGCTGGGCGGCTGCGGCATTCATCTCACCGGGCCGCGGCAGGGCGAAATCGGGTACTGCTTTAACCCTTTGTTCTGGAAGCGGGGATATACGAGTGAGGCTGCAGCAGCACTGCTTCGGCTCGGGTTCGGGGAATTCGGCCTGCACCGGATCTATGCCACCTGCCGTCCGGAAAATATCGGTTCCGCGAAGGTTATGCAGAAGATCGGTATGCGATACGAAGGCCACCTGCGGGAGCATATGTGGCATAAGGGCGCCTGGCATGACTCGTATCTGTATTCAATACTGGAGCATGAATACTGGCAGGGAGAGCAGGCTGTTGACCCGGAGGGAGAATAAAGCGGATTCTGCATATTGTAAAGTGCGGGAGGCATAAAATGAGAAAAATCATGCTGTTTCTATTAGCGTTCGCCTTGGCTTGTCTGCTGCTCTCCGGATGCACGGGACCGCTAGTGATGCCGGATGAACCGGTTAAACCGGAAGTAACGCTGCACAAAGAGCAGATTCCCGTCACAAGCGGAGAATACTGCTGGGCGGTAACAGAGACTGAGGGAATCTGCGGAGATCCGCCGCACCCCGATCTTTTCTATGAAACGGTCAAAGAAGCTATGGTAACCGCCGCCGGCGGAGCAAAGCTAAAGTTCAGATTTTCGCCGAAGCCGGAGACGCTGTATCTGAGCTTAATTGAGCCGGAAGAAAGTCCGGAATGGACCGCCAAGCAGAATCAGTACAGCTACACCATCCCGGGGGAGCCTGGGGAATATATTTTTAAGCTGTCAGCGGTTTGGGATGAACGGCATTCGGCGGCGTACTATTTTGCAGTCGAGGTTAAGCGATGAAGAGGAATGAAAATTTGGGTAATAACCGCTTGAGGAGGAATGCCTAATGGAATGGATCTTAGAAAACGTAGAAGAGACGAGCTTACTGCACCCGGAAACCTTCATCATCCCCTCCGAGCAGGAAAGAAGTACACAGCAGCCAGGAAAGTTAGTCAGACTGCACTTTTTATTAACGAATCCCGGCGAGGGCGGGCCGCGTGCTGAACGGATGTGGGTGGAGGTTACCGGCCAGGATGAGGTTAGCCGCCAGTACACCGGAATTCTAACGAATGCTCCGGAGTACCTGAAGACACTGAAGCCGGGAGATACTGTGCACTTTGAAGCCAGGCATATTGCCCGGACCCTGCTCCGCGAAGGCGACCCTTTGTGGCTGGCAGTCGGGGAGAAGCTGGCGCTGGTCTCCAAGAAATGCCTGGAGCCGGGCAGCGCGGTGCACTGGATGTACCGGCAGACGCCTGAGCGGGAGCAGGACAGCGGCTGGCGGCTGTTCGCGGGAGATGAGGATGAAGCCTATCTGAACAATTCCGATCATGTGAGGCTCATGCATGTTTATTCGATAATGGATAAGGACCCCAGTCTGCTGGAGCCGTTCAAGGGAGAGATTGGCAGTGCTTTTGAGCGGGAGAGCAGGGACGGGGAGTGGAAAGCGGTTAGGGATTGGGTGCCGGAGGAGGAAAAATAGTGCCGGAGTACTCACATATTCAGACCTATGTAAGGTGTGGCGCCGGCAATTTTAAGGAGACTATTCAGCAATTTGCCACGTTCCTCGCCGGAATTGGCTTGGATAACAGCTATTTCTGCAGCGGGCTTGAATGGAAGCTGGCGGATAACGGCTTTATGTATCAGGGAGGCAATACAGATGCAGAGGAGGTCCCTGTAGAGGGGCTTTCCCTGCATGTAAGGCCTTATGTGGTGGGTCTTACTCCAGAAGTGTTTCCCGAACTGGCAGAGACTTGGCTTGAGATAAACTTGTTATTTTGGACTGAAGAGATAACAGCGGATTATAGGACAGGTGAGTTGGTAAAGGAAGCGAAACCGTACATCTGGGATTTAATGCGGCAGTTTTCAGACCAGTACCAGCAGAGCGGGGTGTATTTTACCAGTGAGGCTACGGACGGTGAGCCCTGGGAGGCCATCATCACTGGTGATAGCAGAAAGCTGTGGACTTTTGATGCTGCGGTAATACCTCAGGAACTTTTTGAGCGGTATGGCCGGCCGGACGAGCCGTTATTTTACTATACATATGATGATGATCGGCTGTTTCTGGCGCGTAGAGAGGTTTGGGGGGCGGGGCCTTGGGCAATGCAGGATAACTAATGAAAACCTAAAATATATTTGGTAAATATTAAAAAATTGGAGGAACTCCATGGGGACGGATATTCACTGTTTTGTAGAGGAAAGAATGTATCGGTTCGACATATACGAGACTGACCGGACTGGAAAGTGGATATCGATTGATAAATGGACTAAAAACAGCTTGGCCATCCTTTATCCTGAACGGGATGAGGGGCCTATTTGGGAAGTCGAACGAAAAGAGATGTTTTTTACAGAGAGAAATTATAGCCTGTTTGCAATTTTAGCCAACCAGCGGAATGCCGAAGATATGCCCTATATTAGTGATCCGCGTGGTTTACCTGAAGACGTTAGTCCGGAGATCCCGCCTCAAATTAGAATTTTAGAAGGCCATAGTACGACATGGTTTACTGCACAGGAACTGTTGGAATATAACTGGGACCAAGTGTTTGAATATGAAGATGAGACTATGGCAGGTGAAATAATATTTGAAACCGTCAATTATAAAGAATGCGGGCAGTCATTTTTAGAAGCTCTTAACCGTCTTATTGGACCGAAAAATCCGGCGGATATCAGATTGATCATAACGTTTGATTGTTAGAGAGCTCAATAGGTTGTTTTTTAACAAAATAAAATGTTCACTTACTCTATCCACATAGCGGAGGACACTCATGGAAGTTACCATTCACAACTCAATACTCCAGTTAATTCAAGGCGATATTACTAAAACAGATGTTGATGCAATCGTTAATGCTGCTAATACGAGTTTAATGGGTGGCGGGGGCGTAGACGGCGCTATCCATAGAGCTGGAGGCAAAGCAATATTAGAAGAATGCATGAAGATTCGCAGCAGGCAAGGTAGTTGCGCGGTGGGCGAAGCGGTAGTAACCACGGGAGGAAATATGAAATGCCGTTTGGTTATACATACGGTTGGGCCGGTCTGGAATGGTGGAGTGAACGATGAAGAAGAGAAGCTGAGGAACTGTTATAAGAACGCACTAAGACAAGCTGATTTAAACGAGGTTACCAGTGTTGCTTTTCCAAATATAAGTACTGGTATATACCGTTATCCGAAAGACTTAGCTTGCCGCATAGCTTTAGATGAAGTAGTCAAGTATGTATTAAATAACGAGTCGATAATTAAGAAGGTAGTCTTCGTGTGTTTTGATGAAGAGAATTTTGCGCTGTATAAAAGTGAGCTGGAGAAGGTCTGAGCAGTGTCCAACCCCAGCGTTTGCATTGATGCCGTAAATAGGCTATACTTGATTGATTTTATATTATTGATTAGTCACTAACTAAAGAGAAGGAGTGTTGGATTTATGGCAAAGGATGATAAAAGCAGCGTAAACCGGAAAGCCGAAATCATCTCTGCAGCGATTGAGGTGTTTGCGGAAACGGGTTATTATCGCGCTACAACGGCACAGGTTGCAGAACGGGCGAAAATTTCCCAACCCTATGTGTTTCGTTTTTTTGCAACGAAGGAAGCACTGCTGCTCAGCGCACTGGAGCTTTCCTGGGAACGGATTCAGCAATCCTTTCGACTGGTCGTGGAAAGCGCAGCAGCCCCTGAGCAGCTGGAGAACGATCTGATTGAGGCATACAAGGAAATTCTGGCCTCCTATATGAACGAGACCTACTTGCAGATGCAAGCCCAGACGATGCGTGAGGAGGCGATTCGTGAAGCAATGCGCAACGGTTTTCGGGAAGTACGCCAAATCGTGTTGAGTGCTTTCCGCGAGAAAGGGCTGCAGAATCCAGAGGACCGGACGTTTAATTTCCTTGCCAGGGGGATGTTGTGTAATATTTCCTGGGCACTTGATATGCCGGAACTCATCGAACGGGAAGTTTAATATGGCGAAAGCCATAATTTTAAATTTAGTTATTGATCAATCACTAACTAAATGGTATAGTTTCATTAAAAGTTAGTGATCAATCAATTACAAAACTGAATGGGAGTTGAAGAATGATGAAAAAAGCGATTGTTGTTGGTGCTACAGGCGGTACAGGAGCGGTTATTGTATCTGAACTTGTAAAACGGGGGATACCGACGGTTGCCTTCGGACGGTCTCGCCATAAGCTGGAGGAGCTTGCAGGCGGGTTAGGCAATCCTGCTCACCTGTTGTTAGCAACCGGGGATGCCTCCCGGACGGATGATATTGCGGCTGCGGCCAAAGATGCGGATGTATTATTCCATTGCGCTAACGTCCCTTACAATGAGATGGAGAGCAAGCTGATTCCTCTCGGTGAATCTGTAATGGAGGCGGCCGACCGGCTGAGCCTGAAGGTTGTCGTCATTGATGGCATTTATCCCTATGGACGAAGACAAATGGATCGCGTAACGGAGGAGCATTCCAAACAGCCACACACGAAAAAGGGAAAAGTGCGGCTTGCCTTTGAGCAAATGATTTTTAGCAGCAAATGGAGTCATGCGCGCCCCATGATTGTACGCCTCCCCGATTATTACGGTCCGACCGCCAATCAAGCTTCATATTTGGGCGGAACGCTCGAAGCAATCGCAGCCGGGAAAATGGCCTTTTTCGTAGGGAATATGAATACGCCGCGTGAATATGTATATCTGCCTGATGCGGCTATGATGATTGTGGAGCTTGCGGCTAGCGAGCAGGCTTATGGGCAGAACTGGAATATCCCTGGTTCGGACATTATTTCCGGCCGTGAGATTGTCCGCATTGCTAAGCAGGCAAGCGGCACGAATAAGCCCGTTATTGCCCTTAAAAAGGTTGGATTGTCGCTGCTCGGATTATTCGTTCCCGTCATGAAGGAAGTTGTAGAGATGCTGTACTTAACGGAAGAACCGCTACGCTTAAGCGGGGAGAAGTATCAAAGCCATATCGGGACTATTCCGGCAACCAGACCTGAGGTTGGTATAGCGGCGACCATTCGGGAATTACAGAAAAAGAAATGATTTTCTCGGATGAGAGTAATTGATCAATCAATTATAAATGTGAGTAAGACTGGTTAGTGCGAAGCAATCCCCTTAGATGAAGAGCCGTCCATTGTATGAGCCGGCCCGCGGATCGCCAGCCTATTTCCCTGAAGCTCAGTTTGGCTGGACGCGGATTTTTCTTGGCATCCGCCCAGTCGCCCTCTCCGCGAATGCATATGATGATAATGCCTACTCAATCAAAAGGAGCGATCATATATGGGATTTTTTCCAGGGCCGGGTGGCGGCCAAGGATTTCCGGGGTTCCCGGGAGGACCAGGTGGACCAGGGGGACCGGGAGGACCGGGATTTCCAGGCGGATTTCCGGGGACACCGGGGGGAGGAACGGGAGGACCCGGAGGCGGACCGGGCGGTGCTCAAGCGCCAACGGCTCCTCCACCGCAATTCGTACCGCAAATGACGGCTACCGCTTATGCCGTCGATCCCGGCGGGATTAGACGCTGCCTGTTCCGCAACACCTACGTCTGGCTGAACAACGGCGAGCAATTCTGGTTCTTCCCGGTATTCGTCGGCCGTAATTCGGTTGCCGGCTTCAGATGGTTCGGCTTCTCCTGGGCCTACTTCGGCATTGATTTGAACCGGATCAGCTCGTTCACCTGCTTCTAGGACCGTAACATCATAAAGAAACAGCCACCCCCGTTTAACAGGAGTGGCTGTTCTTTTGCCAAAAAAATCTATTATTCCTCTTCTATTTCGCGGTCCGGCAGCTGCGATACATAGCTGTCAGACAGCTGAAGCAGCTTCAGCGCGGAGTTGAACTCGTCCTCAGTGGACTGCAGCGGCTTGTCGCCGTCGCCGGACAGCGTGTAATGCTGGCCGTCCTCGAATCCGCTGCCGGACAGGAACAATTCCTCATTGTTGACAAATGATCCGGTCGGCAGATAATAACGCTGCGGCAGCAGGTTGTAATCTCTGTGATTCAAAATATCCTGGCCGAAGTGAATGTGGTCATCCACTGAAACGCCGAGCAGATTCGCTACTGTCGGCAGAATGTCCACCTGACCGCCCAGCTGGTTCTGCACACTTGGTGCAGGTACACCGGCAGAGGAAATGATCAGCGGAATGTTGATCAGATCGCGTTCGGTGTATTCTTTTCCCAGAATCTCCTCGAGCAGTACATTGTCTTGATCCTTCAGCGAAAAAATCGGCAGCCCGCGGTGATCCCCGTACAATACAACCAGACTGTCGTCCCATACGCCATTCTCTTTGAGCTCAGCGATGAACTGTCCCAGTGCGTAGTCCGCATAGTTCTGGGCGCGGATGTAGTCACCGACAAACGTTCCTTCATACCGCTCCGGCAGCTTCATCTGGTACTTGTTCTCCGGAATGGTGAACGGATTATGCGAGGACATCGAGATGACATGGGAGTAGAACGGCTGACTGCTCTCATTCATCCGGGCCAGCTCAGCAGAAGTCTTGGAGTAAAGGATTTCATCGGACGAACCGTAGAAAATCGTATCATCCTCGCCGAAAAAGGCTTTGTCATAATAACGGTTAAAACCAAGCGCCCGGTACAGCTCACCGCGGTTCCAGAAATCCACTTCATTCGTATGGAAGGTGGCGGTGTCGTAGCCTTGCTCCTGCAGCAGCTTAGGCAGGCTTGGGAGCTCTTTTGGCGCATAAATTTCGGTTGCCGGACCATCCGGCGGGACATAGAACGAAGTGTTGACGATAAACTCCGCATCCGAAGTATTGCCCTGGCCGACCTGCTGGAAGAAGCGAGGGAAGTAGATGCTGCTGTCTGCCAGCTTGTTGATGTTGGGAGTGATTTCCTTCCCGTCAACCGACAGATGGACTAAAAAGTTTTGAAAAGATTCCATTTGGATAATAATCAGGTTTTTACCCTTGGCAGCGCCATTCAGGATCGGGGTCGACGTGGCCGTAATGCCTTTAGTCTGATCAATCACAGCCTGCGTAATCGCCGAGCTGTCGATCAGCTCCTCCTCCTGACCTGCCAGCAGGGCGTAGGCCTCATAATTCAGAATGCCCATCTGCTCCGCCTGAACCGTCTCGTTCATACTGGCTTTGTTCGGAAAAATATTCATCATACAGATGACCAGCGAGATGCAGAAGAGGGCGGCTACAACCTTGCGGTTGCTGCGGCGCGACATCGCTTTTTTCCAGGCCAGTGCCTTCTTGCGGCTCAGCATGATCAGGCTGATGATAATAATATCCAGGAAGATCAGCATGTACTGCGGATGGATGACGGCAAAAATACTCTTTTTGACAGCGCCTACCTGTTTCGCCTGGCCGATTACCTGTGAGGTGGCAATGATCCCGAAATGATTATGGTAGACAATCAGCGAGAAGAATAATATCGTGATTAATAGATTGACGAGCATGTAAATGGCAATTTTCCGCTTGGTGGCGAACCACTCAATCAGACAGAAGATAATCAGGACAAAGGGGATTTCTTTAATCCAGGTACTCCAGGTCGGCCCGTCCTCGAACAGGTAGTACCAGGCAAAGTAGCTTTTCGCCAGCATGATGATAGAGAAGAAGAGTATGGATCTTTTACTGAGTGTACGTGGTTCCTTCAACCGCATTTCTTATGCGCATCCTTTTCACTTTAATTAGTTCATTCTATTACATCGCAGCTTCCAAATTCAACTCTATTAGATTACCTGAAAATACTGAAAATTCCTATGTAAAAATCAAATATATTTTACCTGGGCTTTACATAAAATAAAAGCAGGAGTCAGGCTGTTTATTTTTTCAATCCCGTCTGGAGTTGCGGCCCCAAAACCTTTATAATATGACGAGTATACTTTGTAAAGGAAAAGGTGTTAACTTCATGAGCATATTAAATGTAGAAAAGCTTAGTCACGGGTTTGGTGACCGTGCTATTTTCACGGATGTATCCTTCCGCCTGCTGAAGGGTGAGCATATTGGTCTGATCGGGGCCAACGGTGAAGGTAAGTCTACCTTTATGAACATCATCACCGGCAAACTCCAGCCTGACGAAGGCAAGGTGGAATGGGCCAAGCGGATGCGCGCAGGCTATCTGGATCAGCATGCTGCACTGACTAAAGGACAGTCGATCCGTGACGTGCTGCGCAGTGCCTTCCAGTACCTGTTCGATATGGAGCAGGAAATGAATGATATGTACGGCAAGATGGGCGATGTCACTCCTGAGGAGCTGGAGCAGCTGCTGGAGGATGTCGGTACGATTCAGGATACGCTGACTAACCAGGACTTCTATATGATCGACGCCAAAATCGACGAAACGGCCCGCGGTCTCGGCCTGACCGATATTGGTCTGGACAAGGATGTACACGATCTGAGCGGCGGACAGCGCACCAAGGTACTGCTTGCTAAGCTGCTGCTGGAGAAGCCGGATATCCTGCTCCTGGATGAGCCTACCAACTATCTGGATGAGCAGCATATCATCTGGCTGAAGCGTTATCTGCAGGAATACGAGAATGCCTTCATTCTGATCTCCCATGATATTCCGTTCCTGAACAGCGTAATCAACCTGATTTACCATATGGAAAATCAGTCGCTTTCGCGTTATGTCGGCGATTACGAGTATTTCCAGCAGGTGTATGAGGCGAAGAAGTCGCAGCTTGAATCTGCCTTCAAGCGTCAGCAGCAGGAAATCTCCGACCTGAAGGATTTCGTTGCCCGGAATAAAGCGAGTGTGGCTACCCGTAATATGGCGATGTCACGCCAGAAGAAGCTGGACAAGATGGAAGTGATCGAGCTGGCCAAGGAGAAACCAAAGCCGCAGTTCAACTTCAAGCAGGGCCGTACTTCCGGCAAAGTGATTTTTGAAACCAAGGACCTGGTAATCGGGTATGATTCCCCGCTGTCCAGACCGCTTGATCTGAGCATGGAACGCGGACAAAAGATCGCCCTTGTCGGCGCCAACGGTATCGGTAAAACGACACTGCTGCGCAGCATTCTCGGCCAGATCCCGACCATTTCCGGTTCCGCCAGACTTGGTGACCTACTGGAAATCGGCTACTTCGAGCAGGAGATGAAGGATGCCAACTACAACACCTGTATCGAAGAGATCTGGAACGAGTTCCCGTCCTTCACCCAGTTCGAAATCCGCGCGGCACTTGCCAAGTGCGGCCTGACCACCAAGCACATTGAGAGCAAGATTGCGGTTCTGAGCGGCGGCGAAAAAGCCAAAGTCCGGCTCTGCAAGCTGATCAACCGCGAATCCAACCTGCTCGTACTCGATGAGCCGACGAACCACCTTGACGTAGATGCCAAGGAAGAGCTGCAGCGTGCGCTCAAAGCCTACAAGGGCAGCATCCTGCTGATCTCCCACGAACCGGAATTTTACCGTGATATCGTAACCGATACGTGGAACTGCGAATCGTGGACGACAAAAGTATTCTAATATATGACGATGCGACGGGCTGCCTCGGTGAGGCGGCCTGTTTTTTTGTGCGCAGGGGCTGCCATACTATACAATCCTTTATATGTAAATGGTGCGGCAGCTGATATTATGTTTGTATAACACAAATGCAGGGGGAGAGAGAATGCGGGATCCGGAGAGAATAGAGCGGATAATGGGTATGGTGCAGGAGTTATGGAAGCAGGAGCCTGATATGCGATTTTTTCAGTTAATGGCTGTGCTCGAGAGCAGATACTCGAAGGCGAATAATGCATTCGGAAAACGTGAGCTGTTTGAAAAAGAGGAAAGCAGGGGGAATTTGTTTCCTTATAATATTGTTGAGTTGTTTCATCTGGAGGATGATAAGCTGGAGGCATTTCTTGCCTCATTTTTGGCTGAGCATCAAGCAAGGAAGAGTGAATCTGATGAGTAAAAAGAGCAAAAGAAGAATGGTAAGTCTGATCGCGATTATCACTCTAGCTCTTCTTACCGCCGGCTGTACCGCAAAGGTTGACACAGATGCAGCCTCAGATAACCCGATCGACAGGGTTTTCAGTAAAGACTTCGAAAACGCGTCTTCAACACCCGAGGACAGGTATGTATCTCATGCATATATGGATGCCTGGGAGGCCGAGTGGAACCATCTATTTGAGGGCTTAATCAAGCACTACCCGTTTGAAGAAGACAAAAACATACTGAGAGAATACAAGAAAAGGTATGAGGCTTTTGTTGAACAAGGATCGGAACTGGAATGGATGAACTGGTCCGATACGTCTGAAGCACCTAGTGAGCGTATATCCGGGACAGGGGCATTTGGTGGTTTTATGAGGGAGGAAGCCAACTTATACCGCAATCAGGTACTGTACTTAATAGATAAGTACTATTCGAATCCTAACACGAATGAATTTGGAGAATACACTTATTTGTACAATGGGAATGGTGCGGAGTTTGATAAGGCGCTGGAATGATGCAGGAATTTACAGGTATCAATAACTAACAACTCAATACAGGAGGCTAATATGGACAGCATTATTTTTGATCTGGACGGGACGATGTGGGATTCTTCGGAGGTTGTGACAGTAGCGTGGAATGATGTGCTGCGCAGGTATGCGGATGTTCCGCATGTGATCACCAAGGAAAATTTACAGGGGATTATGGGTCTGCTGCCTGCCGAGGTTGGCAAAATCCTGCTTCCCGGGATGGAGGAGGCAGTGCAGCAAAGACTTCTGGATGAGTGTTGTGAAGCCGAGTGTCAGCACCTTGTCAAACAGGGCGGAGTATTATACGAAGAGTTAGAGGAAGTCCTTACTGCACTGTCGGCAAAATACAAGCTGTTCATCGTAAGCAACTGTCAGAAGGGGTATATCGAGGCTTTTTATGAATATCACCAGCTGGGCCGGTTTTTCATAGATTATGAGAACCCGGGCCGGACCGGCCTGTCCAAGGGTGAAAATATCAAGCTGATCATGCAGCGTAACAATCTAGTTAACCCAGTTTATGTAGGAGATACGGAGGGAGACCGGAAGGCGGCCGCGTTTGCCGGAATTCCATTCGTTTTTGCAAGCTACGGATTTGGTGAGGTTAGGGAAGAGCCGGATTATACGATTAACCGTTTGAGCGATCTTGTAGAGCTGTTCCATTAAGCTGGACGATTGTACTGAGCTTTGTAATTATTAAGCCCCATTAGGTAAACCCTGTGCCTATCTTGGTTTTGCTGCCGGAATTCTTGATCTGATCGGATCCTTCCCTTGGCTGATCGGGACTGCGTTAATCTTTGTATGACAGCTCGTTTTTGCAGTGTGGTTTGTTACGCTTGGGGCCAGACTGATTAAAATTTCCGGAACGACTTTGCCAGAGAGTCTGCTAAAGGGCTGACAGCGGCTTGACTTCCAAGGTCTACTGCAATAAACTCTCTTTAAGAGGTTTACTGGAGTAAACTTATGAGGAGGAAGTGTATGGAAACTTATAAATTGTTTGATGCCGAGTATAAATTCGCCTGCCTGATCTGGGATAATGAGCCGATTAATTCAACAGAGCTGGTGAAGCTGAGCCAGGCCAAGCTGGGCTGGAAAAAGTCCACGACCTATACAGTGCTCCGAAAGCTGTGCGAGCGGGGGATTTTGCAGAATGAGGATGCAACCGTGACTGCGATCATCAAAAAGGAAGAAGTACAGCAATACGAGAGCGAGACCGTAGTGGAAAAAGCCTTCGGCGGATCGCTGCCGCAATTTTTAACTGCTTTTCTCGGCAAAAAGAAGCTGTCCGGACAGGAGGCTGAGGAGCTGAAGCGGATCATTGAGGAGGCCACCCGATGATTACGGAGCTGTTCGTCACTGTCCTCAATATGAGTATCACAGCGGGCTATGTGGCAGCAGCAGTGATACTGGCGAGATTATTTCTGCGGCGTGTCCCCAAAATATTCTCCTACCTGCTATGGTCAGCAGTATTAATCAGACTGATTCTGCCTGTCAGCTTCACTTCCGGCTTCAGCCTGCTGCGGCTGGTTCAGCCCCATTCAAACAACCCGGCGGGAATAGGTGTTATGGAATTTGTCCCTTCCGATATTGCGTTACAGCTAAGACCAGCTGTTGATGCCGGGATTGGCGGAATCAGCCGCCTGATTAATAGTTCGCTTCCGGCGGCAGCCCAGATGGCAAGTATAAATCCGCTACAGATTATTTTATGGGCCTCAAGTATAATCTGGCTGACAGGTGTGGCGGTTCTTTTGCTTTACAGCGTCATATCGTATATACGCATTACGGCCAGAGTGCGGACGGCGACGCTGGTCAGGGAGAATATTTTTGAGTCGGATCAGATTAACGCGCCTTTTGTGTGCGGGTTTATTAAGCCGAGAATCTACATTCCGACTGGAATGAGCGACCAGGAGCTGACTTACATTGTATTGCACGAACAGACGCATATCCGCAGATTAGATTATCTGATCAAACCGCTTGCTTTTCTACTGGTGATTCTGCACTGGTTCAATCCGCTGATGTGGCTGTCCTATGCGCTTATGGGAAAAGATATGGAAATGTCCTGCGACGAAGCTGTCGTCCGGAAGCTGGGCAGCGGCATAAAGGGTGGTTATTCTACTTCTTTACTAACACTTGCTACGGGCAGGAGAGGTGTACCGGCGGGGAGTCCGCTTGCTTTTGGAGAGGGGAATGTGAAATCCAGAATTAAAAATATTCTCGCCTACCGCCCGCCTTCACCCTGGGTCACGGTAATTTCGTTTGTGCTTATCACCGTTATTCTTGCTGTCTGTATAGTTAATCCCAAGCCTGTAGCGTTACCAGAGTCACCGCTGCTTTATAATGGATACCATGTGGAGCAGTTGTTAACAAACCGCACACCCTACATAGGTGCTGCCAGCAAGGTCGGCGGTCTGATCGGCGGAACGCCGGTGCCCGAAGGGCTGAAGGCTGCCGGGATGGAGCTTCAGACGGTTGCTCCGCCCTATGGCTTAACTATTAAATATGACATGAATGACTCTGCCGGAGTGAAAAAAGATGAGGCAATCAGCGGAGATGTCTTTTACCGGAATGCTATTGTGCTATTCAGTCTGATTGACAACGTCGACAGTATTACTTACGTGCTTACTGACCCGGTTGGGCAAGTTACTTACTCGCTCACAGACAAATCCAGTCCATACGGCAGCGCGTCCTACAGCTATACTTTCGAGCGGGGACAGATTGACAAGCTGCTCGGAGGAGATGTCCGCCAATATGGAGCAGATGAAGCGGGGCTGCGCCAATTGATTGACCGTTCAGGTGAAATGTTATCTGTGAATTATTAATGGAAGCTCAACAATAGGCTCACAGGAGGCTATAATCATGCAAAAGCTGTTCGAATACAACTAGCAGGTACCCAAAGAATGGTCTGGAACGACATTCTGGAGAACCGGATCATGACCGACATCCTGGACGACGGCAGAGAAGTGCCCCATCCATGCGGCGAGGTCATGCGTCACCTGATTGCCCATGAAATCCACCACATCGGTCAGCTGTCCATTTGGGCCCGGGAAATCGGCAAAGAGCCGGTTAGTGCCGGTTTTGTTGGCAGAGGACTGTTCATAAGTTAGCTTTAATAGAAACAAAAGTTACATCAGGCGTATACACAACAACAAGGAGTGAAGTTATGAAATTACTGCTTACCTCTGCGGGCGTTAATAACAAAAGTATATACGATGCTCTGGTTGACATGCTGGACAAACCAATTGCCGACTGTAGCGCTCTGTGTATCCCGACCGCGATGTACGGACACCCATGGGTTGGGCCCGGCGTCAATGCCTGGCAGTTCATCAGCGGCAAATCTGAGAATCCCATGGTCGAACTGGGCTGGAAGTCCGTCGGTGTGCTGGAGCTTACAGCGCTGCCAAGCATTGGCCAAGACCGCTGGGTACCGCTGGTCCGCGAAACAGATGTCCTGCTGGTGTCGGGCGGCGATGCTCTCTATCTGTACCATTGGATGCAGGAATCCGGACTGGCCGACCTCTTGCCGTCGCTGCAGGCTGTTTATGTGGGGATGAGCGCCGGGAGTATGGTGATGGCACCTAACATTGGGGAGTTCTTCGTTGGTTGGACACCGCCCGCTGGTAGTGATGAAGCACTTGGTCTGGTTGATTTTGCAATATTCCCGCATCTGGACCATGAACTGCTGCCTGGGAATACGATGGCAGCTGCAGAGAAGTGGGCTGCCGGGAAGCAAGGGCCATCCTACGCCATTGATGATCAGACCGCTATTAAAGTAATCGATGGAGCAGCCGAGGTTATTTCCGAAGGGAATTGGAGATATTTTTCGGCCTGATCTTCCTCTATGCTGAGCGTACAGGAAACAGTAGTTAAATACAGCAGACACAATAAAACCTCTCCTTAGAAGCAAACTAGGTTTAACAGCTTCTATGGGGAGGTTTTGTTATGAACTTAAGTGAGCTGCAGAGTTAATATGAGGTAAATAAACGCATTCCGTCCAACAACATTAAAAGTTATGCATTTATCATTAATAGACCATACCTGCATTAAAACAGTCACATCGTGGTTCTGGTAATTCCGTTAATTGAATGCCATGCTTATGTCGGGCGGCACTTATAAAATGAGAAATGAGTGGAGATGAAAGGTATGATTAGACCAGCAAATTTGGAGGATAAGAAAGATATATCCAGACTATTGATGCAATTAGGCTACCAGGATACAGAATTTTTTATTAAAAGAAATATGGAAAGACTTCTTGCAGATCCCAATGAGGAATTAATGGTATATGAAGCTGAAGGGCGTGTTATCGCCTGTATCTCCCTGCATTATATCCCGCAACTGGGTATGGAAGGAGATATTGCATCAATTAGTTATCTTGTTGTGGACTCCTCAATTAGAAGTAAGGGAATTGGAAAGGAATTAGAGGAATTTGCCTCTGCTTCTGCCACAAAAAGAGGATGCAGCAGTATCCAGGTTCACTGTCATTCCAGAAGAATAGATGCTCATAGATTTTATGAAAGACAAGGTTTTAAGGAGGCTCCTAAATACTTTTCAAAAATGTTAGAATAGTTGATTGAATTAACGGGTAGTGTTAGTTCTGCTGTCAAACTAACATTACGGCAACTGAAACTTTTATAGAACGTGGCGAGAACAAAGAAAGGGCCATCCTGTTCAAGGATGGCCCTTTAACCTGTTGCTACAATCAGCGCAGTAGAGGAGTATTTTTCATTTCATAAACTTTTTGCAGCGTCTGGAGACTCTGGGCCTTGCCGCCATCCTCTGAGTGGATATAGGACTCTACTAGCCTGTACCCGAACACGATCAGAATCATTTCGTAGACGCAGTGAGCAGCGACAGGAGGGGCATCCGCCGCATACTCCGCAAAGCCTTTGTAATACGCCGGAACACACCGCTGGTAGTATTCAACCATGTGTCCGATATCCGCTTCATCGGCAATCAGGCTGGCAAGATCCTCGCCGAGGTAGCCCCAGCCGGAGGTATCCCAGTCGATAAGTGCGATTGCGCCGTCAGCATAAATCAGGTTCGTCACCCAGAAGTCCCGGTGGCATAACACGAGGGGGAGCTTTTCGATGCGGGCGAATATCTCGTCTGACTGCTCATCGATATCGATCAGCATTTGCCGGATGTGCTGCGGGAATTCACATTCCGCCGAACGAATGTAGTTGTAGACAAGCGGCCATGACCGGTAGTGCAGATATGTTTTTTTCATCAAATCCGCATGGCTCAGGTTGGTCAGGCTCTGCAGCGCAGCAGGCTGCCCTGTATACAGCTTGCCCTGATAACGCCCCAGCTCCAGCGAGGCCAGTTCATACATATCGCCAGTCAGCTCTAAACCGGATACGCCATCGATGAACTCCAGCCACAGCTGAAATTCATTTTCTTCGGCGTTGAGCTCAGCGTGATAACATACGGGCCAGCGAAAAGCGTCCGAGAACGTTGTCCCCAAGTCAGACGTATAGAGATCATATTCCCGTCGCCATGAGCCCGGATCACCGTAACGCTCCCATTTATGCTGGATTTTCAGTACGATATGATACGGCAATTTTTCTTCATTTGCGGTTTCAGCGGTTCCTGTTACAAGCTGCACATTTCCTACCGTTCCGCCCTGTAAAGACCTAGTCTGGTAGTCAGCCGAGAGAATGTCCTGCTTGAATTGTTGGCTTAAGGCATAAATTAAAGTTTCGGTTTTAATATTCATTTCTTGTAACCCCCGTTTTTCTTCGTTTGTTTGCTTCGCATAGCTATTGTTTTGTTACGTGCATTCTTGTCGATGAGGTAGCCCGTTCGATTCTGGACATATTTGTGCTCATGCTGCTGGACAACATATTGCTCCCACCGTTCACGCGGTAACGAACCATCTTCCAGCGCAGCGAGAACGGCGCAACCCGGCTCGGCCTGATGGCGGCAATCTGTAAACCGGCACTTCGGGAACCATTCCTCCACATCCGAAAAGCTTGCGTGTATGCCTTCACCCGCATCAAAAAGTCCAAGCTCACGCATGCCCGGCGTATCAATGACCATCGTACCGGAGGGAAGCATGAACAGCTGACGGTGTGTTGTCGTATGCCGCCCCCGGCTGTCGGCCTCCCGGATCTCCTGAACCTTTGTGACGTTATCATCCAGCAGCGCATTTACAAGGGACGATTTGCCGACGCCGGACATGCCGAGAAAGACGACTGTTTTGCCGGGCATCAGGTAAGGAGCAAGTTCGTTCAGCCCCAGAGCGGTGTGACTGCAAATCGCATGAACCGGCACATCAGGAATACTGTGTGTAACTTCAGATAGGTGCAGATTATAATCGTCTACGAGATCAGCTTTGGTCAAAAGAATGACCGGCTGACCGCCGCTCTGTCTGACCTGGGTCAGGTACCGCATGATACGGGTAACGTTGAAATCTAAGTTCAGAGAAGAAAGAATGAACACATAGTCAAAGTTGGTTGCAACAACCTGTTCCCGTATGGTTTTGGCGTAGCCTGAAGCGTGCCCGGAGTAATCTGCGCGTGAAAACTTGGAGCGGCGGGGCAGTACCGTAACAATTAGGGAGTCTCCGCTCTCGTTGTACTGCAGCAAAACAAAATCACCGACACATGGAAAATCCGCGCGCATTTCCGCGCTATGATAGAATGCCCCTTTGAGCACAGCCGTTACTTCACCGCGTCCGGTCATGACTGTGTAACGCTCGCGCCGCAGCTCCGTCACTCTGCCGGGTGTTAATCCGTCTTGAATTGCTTCTATTTCGGTGTAGCCATAGTTTTTTAGATCAATCATATTTTAGGGTTAGCTCCTTTTAATGTTGTTTTTTGGACGCAAAATGCCGCGGACAAGCAGCCTCTAATAGAGAAGCTGCTGTTGCGCGGCATCAGGACACCAAAAAGATACGACCTTTATCGTATCGTGCAAACAGCAATATTCACGAAAGGTTACTTAGGATGGCACACCAAATAGTACGGGCATTATCCCGCTTTATTCACGTATGCCTGCTATGCAGTTTTAAGACGAAACCACCATATAAGTTGTAGTTGCCATTAAAATCACATCCCCTTTCGAGTAGGAACTTGCTTATCGCTAAGCTTTTTTAAGTTAACCTATTTTGGAAAAAAATGCAATGAGATAATTACAGCTATTCAGGTTTACTAACAATCAGACCCGTATGATTGTGGTTTATTTTTCCATGTAATGTTAAAATTGCGATAAATCTAAAGGAGAAAGTTTTGAACTCATTTTGATAAGAGGAGATGGCAGCTATGAGATATTTTAAAAAGGGTTTTAAAGTCACACTTATGTGTGTGCTTCTACTCTCGGTAGCGACTGGGGTAAGTGCAGCTACCCCGATTCGTATTGTAGTGAATGGAAATCCGGTATCTACGGACGTTACGCCTAAAATAGAGAAAGGGCGGGTGCTCGTACCGATTAGTACCATAGCTAAAGCACTCGATGCCTCAGTTCTTTGGGACAGCAAATCCAAAACCGTTAAGATTAATACTAAGGACAATGTATGGGATGATGACTTGGCTCAAGGACTCCACTGGCAATCCATCCATGACATGATCATGCAGTACATCATAGGGTTTGATACCCGGAATGATAATATGGTAGAACCGCTTCGTTCAGAGCATTTCGACAGCGATGTGATTGGCCCGGAAAATGTTACCCCTGTAGGCGGAATCTATCCGGCCCTTATTGACACCCAATTTATAGATGTTAAGCAGGATAAAGATTTTATTACTACCGTACGAGTTGCTCTTATTAAGCAAGAGGATGGTCTGGTCAAACAAACGCTGGATTTTGTATTAGAACCGGCTAAAACAGCTTCGGATTACGGTTACTTTATTAAGGGCGTTTGGAGAGTCAAAGAAGAAAAGCTGAAAGAGTATTCTCCGGTACCTGGTGTAACTTTTGAGGGTGAAGACTAATTAACGATGAATGTTAAAACAGCATGACAAACCGGATAAAGGAGTGTTAGAGTGGAACTGCTTATTATCATGATTTTGGTAATTGGTTTATCGGGCCTGCTAGGCAACCAAACAAAGATGATAAGAAGAATGGAGGAGATCGAGGCCATTCTGCTTGAGATAAGGGATAAAAAATAAAATAGGACCTTGGGGGTAACCATCCGATGACGTTATCGCTCGCAGCAAACGTCTTTTCAATCCTTATCACCGTTGTCATCCTGTTCCAGGCAGCTCTTGCTGCAGGTATGCCCTGGGGAGAGTATGCAATGGGAGGAAAGTTTCCCGGCAGACTTCCGGCTTCAATGCGTGTGGCATGCCTGATTCAGATTGCAGTTCTGGCATTACTCGCGCTGATTGTATTAAGTAAAGCGGAGGTTATTTTGCCCGGCTGGCAGAAGTTTGCTGAGTCGACAATTTGGTTTGTGGTTGCTTTTTCCGTAATTGCGTCCATTCTAAATCTGATTACAAAAAGCGTCCGCGAAAAAAGAATCTGGGCGCCAGTGTCCATAGTCATGCTGCTGAGCAGTCTTATAGTTGCAATTGGATGACAGGAGGATGAAGAAATGAATGTGACAAGCAATACTGGAAATACGAAAAGAGGGATAACCTGCAAGATTCCTAATGAGTTTGGCCGTTTCCTGGGAGAGCTTCTGCAACCGTTCGATACCGCCGACTATCAGTGGTATAACGGGGGTGAGGAAGCCTATTTCACGAATACAGGGACGCTTGCAGAAACGCTTTTCCCTGAACAGGTATTTGGTATGGATGGTGTCCAGCTCATAGATATTGTGGAGAACAATGAGTATTATGTTATTTTTGCAGATCTGAAGGCCTTTCCGAAGGGGAGCAAAGTGGTTGATGTTCAGACGTATGAAGAATACGTAAAAAGTGACTGTCAATTCGTACTGATCATAGTTGATTGCGTGCATGTTGCGATTTACTGCAAGGATCAGGAGAAACTGACGGAGCTGTATTTGAATGCACAATCACATGGCTATACCAATGTACAATACACGACCGACGAAAATGACTTCAGAACAAAGATGACTGCTTGGTAGCTGCTGATTAATATTAGGCATAGAGAATCATAAATCACAGAAAAGGAAACCGTTTGCAATTATAATGTAAGCGTTATCTAAAATAATGCTGTACATCAATACGCAAATGGAGGAATAGGACTTGAGTTTAAACAAAGTTTCCTTTAACCTGTTTGTATTTATGGGGCTATGCATTCAGTACGTTTTGATGCATCTTTTTTCGGCCGGGGAGATCATTGCTATTTCAACCGCTGAGCTTGTCATTTATATGCTGTTCACTTTTGCGGGGCTGGGTTCATTCTTTAAGCGCAGAAGACGTGCTCTGGCGGAGCAGGGCTGCGGGTCGGTGGGGCTTTTTTTCACGGTGCTGTGGACGGTTTCGCTGTGTTCTCAATTCCGTAAAGAGAGCTATCCGGAGGCGCTGACGCTGATTAACTCGTTTGGTGTATCTGCTGCCGGTCTTGTGCTGCTTACGGAGATTATTGTGCTTTTCAAGGTTTAGTCTGTATATATTTTTACTGTGAACTGTTGAATAGAGTGGTGGATAGAGCTTCTGTCGGTGGCTGACGGGGGCTTTTTTGTGTATTCTTTTTAAATAGGAGAATTAGAAAGGCAGAAGGAGTGAACAAGAAACAGCAATGAGATATTTAACGAAAGAATGGTATGAGCTGTGCCAGCGGACCGGTTTATATTTTGGCAAAAGAGTACATAGCGGAGCGTATACACGGGATGAGTCCCTGTATTCAAGGCTCTATGCGAGAAAAGAGAAACAATACATAAAAGAGCAGCGTGAATCTTACGACTACGACCCCCGTTCCCTGCTGGAACAGGAGGGTGCCAAGCTTGTACCAGCACGGAAGCTGTTTGGTAACGAAGAGATCGCGGAAGAGGACATTCTCATTTATCACATGCCGCCCGAACAAAAATTAGAGATAGAGCAGAGGATTGCGGACTACGATGCCCGCCCTCCGTTTGACCTATCGAGCTGCAGGCAAAAGTTTAAGGAGCTTCATGAATGGTACTGCAGTGATGAGGCTGATCGGCTGCCGGAAGAGCTGATCAAGCAGATTGCTGACATAAGGGTTCTGGCCCTGGGCTATTGCACAAAGGATACTATGCAAGAGCTTAAGCGGCTGAGTGAAGAAAATAAAATACAAATGAACGCTATAGGAAAACAGTACCGGGAGGCGCAGCAGGCAGAGCAGATTCCGGATTATATCCGGGAACGGTTGCATTTTCACGATTGCCGGGTGATGGAGATTCACTCCGAGCAGGATGTAATCATCCGGCTGGACAACGAGGGGGAAATGACCGATATGAACCAAATTACGCTGGTTGTCCCGGAAATTATACAGCTGGATGAGCATATCGTGGGCAGCAGCTGGCTGTATGATGAGCTGTACCGTGTGAATGATGGGTATGAGCTTCATGTACTTTTTTCCGGGAGAGAGATGCCTGAGCTGATTGTGCGGTGTGAGGATATTGTGGTGGAGGAGAGGTGTATAAATTGAACATCCAAAACATAAACCACCTTTGCTTCTCTGTATCGGATCTGGACAGGTCCATCAAGTTCTACTCAGACGTATTCGGAGCGAAGATTCTGGTTAAAGGCCGGAGGCTGGCTTATTTTGATCTGAACGGGCTGTGGATCGCCTTGAATCAGGAGGATGTGGTTCGGGACCGGGAGAATAGGACGTATACGCATATTGCTTTTACAATGGATATAGCGGATTATGAGGGATTGCTCAATAAGTTGAAAAGTTTACAAGTTGAGATTCTGCCCGGGCGGGAACGGGATGTCAGGGACAAGCATTCCATTTATTTTCTTGATCCGGATGGACATATGTTTGAGTTTCACACGGGGAGCTTGCAGGACCGGCTTGATTATTACCGCGCGGAGAAGGAGCATATGATTTTTTATGAGTAAAAAGGAGGTACTTCATCCGTTCCTTAAGTGTAAAATGTCGCAATAATCCGGCCGCGATGTCGCAAAAGTACATGGAACCGGTGTGTAACGGTAGAGTATACTCAATCTTATAAATCTGATAATGAAAATCATTATCACATATAAGGGGGAGTCAGCATGAATAGAGCAACAAAAAGGCAGTCATCATCACTATTAATGGTATGGATGCTGGCACTGGTCCTTGTACTTACAGCTTGCGGTTCTAATGGAGGGAACGTAAATACGGGGAATGCAGCACAGGCAACTGCGGCGTCGGCCGAGCCGTCTCCGGCATCCGAAACGCAGGCTTCGGCAACACCGGAGGCACAGGCTGCAGCAGCCTACCCGGTTACGATTAAACATATCAAAGGCGAATACACGCTGACTGAGAAGCCGAAGGTTATTGCCGCACTCGACGTGAAATTCATCGATCAGTTGATTGCGCTTGGCGAGCAGCCGGCGGGAAGTGTGGTAGCTGGAGCAAAAGGCGCGACGTTCCCGGAATATCTGGGCGAGCTTGGGGATGTGCAGGTTCTGGGTACGAGGGATGAGCCTAACCTGGAGGCTATCGTAGCGCTGAAGCCGGATCTGATCCTGATGACCGACTTCCAGGAAGAAGCGTATGAGAGCGTCAGCAAAATAGCGCCGACAATCGTACTCGATTTCTACGAGGATTGGCGGGCTACGCTGGCTACCATGGGTGAGATAACAGGAAAACAAGCGGAGGCGAAAACCGTACAGCAGGCGTACGAGGACAAACTCACCGGTCTGCGCGAGCAGCTGAAGGCGAAGCTGGGCAACGAAACGGTGGCATTGATCCGTCCGAGACCGGAAGGGATTCGTGTCCACGGGCCGGAGCACCGGACAGGCAGCATTCTTTATGATGATTTGGGATTAAACGCACCTGAATTTGTTACAGCCATCACAGAGGATACCTCTGTTGAGATTTCCATGGAGACTGTTGCGGATATCGGAGCGGACCGCTATTTCCTGCTGTCGGATGATCTGTTTGCCAAAGATGCAGAAGAACTGGCGAATAGCCCGGTCTGGAAATCCATGGATGCCGTTAAAAATAACCGTGCCTACGACGTGAACGCCACGCTTTGGATCGCTTATTATGGTCCAATTGCCATTAACATTATTGTAGACCAGGCTGCGGAAGCACTGCTGGGAGCGCAGTAAAATGGACGGCTATCTGTCGTCTGTCTCCTGGCAACAATTGACGGAGGATTATCAGCTATGGCTGGGCGAACCGACGGCAAGCAGTGTCTGTACCATTGCCCTGAGCCAGCTGAGTGATGAGGCTGCCTGCCGTGAATATGTGAGCTGGCTCAAGAATTATATCGGAGCGCCGGATACGCAGGTTGCCGCTTCCATGCTGGCCAAGCGGATCGGTTACCTGTGGATTGTACCGCTGCTGAATGCAATGACCTTTCATAACCGGAAAGTCTCAATCGATTTAAATAAAAGCTTTCTCTATCATCCCGATTGGTCCGCCGGACAAGGGGATACGCGATTTCCATTCCTTGCTATAGACGGTCTGCGGACGGTGGCTGCACCACTGGAGAACAGGGCAGGATGGCGGGAAGAGGCCGTCAGGGAGATTTTCACTGCAGGCCTTGCGCCGCTTATGCAGACACTTGCCGCAGTTGGCCCCGTCTCCATGGCGGTACTCTGGGAAAATATTATGGTGCGCATAGCGCCGCTGTATTCATCTGAGACAGCTGAAACCGGGCAAGACAGGCAGCGGATGATCGAAGATTTTACTTATCTGACCCATGTTGCACCTGGTTCTGTGTTTGGCATGAGGCGTAATCCGTTAACACGTTTCACCGAATCCCATGACGGGGTTCAGGCTGCCAAAAGCAAGCGGATTACTTGTTGCTTCTACTACCGGATGTCGGGAGAATATTGCCGGAAGTGTCCGAAAATTGACAATGAGAATGAATCTCAATTAAAATGACAACAGCAACAGAATGCTATTGTCAGGAGATGAGAGGATGCCGCTGCAGGAGCAGGCAAGTTTATGGAGTGATCTGGCAATCAAAACGCTTGACGTAAGCAGCGGAACTGTTCCGCCCGGCGGCGTTCTAAGCGAAGCAGAATTGACTGCCAACCAGCTGCTGCTGGCAGGCGGCGGGCAAGGAAGGCTTGAGATGAACGGTGAGGATTGCCGTGTCCAGGCTTTTTTTGCCTGCCATGCTGTTAAAGGGTCAGCATTTGCTTTAACTGCCGGAGCAGAAAGCATTCATTATACTGTTATTACCTATAAGGGCGTCCTAATGGAAGGCGCTTCACATCTGCTGTATCCGCAGCGGAATCACCCGCTATACACGTCGTTTGTTCATCAGCTTGAGCAGCCGGCTGAACTGCATCAGGCGGCAGATGAGATCAGAATCAAATGGAGCAGGGGCGAAGGGCTGGAGCGTTTTCATGTTAATGCCTTGCTGCAAGGTATGCTGTACGAGCTGATGATGGAGGTTGAACGCGGCCGGGGCGGTACCGGACCGGATATGGTTGATATCGTCACTGCTTATATTGCGGGTCGCTACCGGCAGGAGCTGGAGCTTAAAGAGCTTGCCGCGCTTGCCGGCTGCAGTTCAAGGCAGCTGCAGCGGCGGTTCAAGCAGGAGAAGCTGGTCGGACCGATGGAATATGTGATCCGGATGCGGATGGAGAGCGCACAGCGGATGCTGCGCCATACCGATGCCCCGATCAGTGAAATCGCTGAAAGAACAGGCTACCGCGATATGTATTACTTCAGCAGGGCATTCAAAAAATATTTTGGACTCCCTCCGCAGATGTACCGGCGCACGGACGCATTAGCGATTGGGGCAGTACAGGCTAATTCAGGGCTCCCGGACCGTTATGCCTCCTCGCATGAATCACAGCAAGGCCCGGTGATCTGCCATATGCGGGGCGAATATACGGTCACCGCTGTTCCAAAGCGCATCGCGGTGCTCGACGTTCAGTATGCCGACCATTTGCTGGCTCTGGACGTAGCTCCGGCAGGTAGTGTTGGTACGGGCAGCAGTTCTTCGTTACATTTTCCCCAATATATCAGGGAGAGGCTTAAAGCAACGGAAATGACCGGTAGCTATGAGTACCCGGACCTGGAAGCGGTCGAACGGCTGCATCCTAATCTTATTGTCTGTACCGAGGTGCACGCCCCGTATTATGAGCGTCTAAGCCGGATCGCCCCAACCCTAATGTTTAAACGGAATGAGAGCTGGCAGACGATATTACGCCTTTTCGGTATCATAATGGATAAGCAGGCGAGAGCGGAAGCTATTATTGCGGACTATCACCGGCGTACAGCCCTGCTGTCAGGAGACCTGGCAGCCGTGCTTGCCGGTCAGAGCGTCGCCCTGATCCGCCCGCGAGAATCGCTGGTCCGGGTTCATACCGCCTCACACCGCACAGGTGCTGTGCTGTACCGGGATCTGGGATTGCCTGCTCCGCTTTTTGTGGCAGATACCAGCGATACGGCTTATCATATCCCGGTCGACAGACTGCCGGCGGTGCACGCCAATCACTACTTTCTGCTCAGTGGCGAGCTAATGCAGGACGGAATATCTGCAACCGAGCAAAGTGCCCGGGTCATGCTGCATACGAACGAGCAGCCGCAGATCTACCCGGTGGATGCCGCTACCTGGATCGGCTGCTATGGGCCGACAGGGATCAATTGTATTTTGGATCAGGTGGCTGGTGCTTTGCTGGCTTGAGCATGACAATAAGCGGAGAGGGAATAACGATTTTCATAGACGAATGGCAAAAGCTCTTGTGGTTATCACAGGAGTTTTTTGCTGCGGATTATCCCATAAGCCTATTCTATTTATTTTCTAAAAACATACTATAATTTCCAAATATATGTTATTCTGATAGTGGCATCCGGTTCTTGGCTTGGTAGAATCCAGTTCCTTGGGAAGGAGGGCACTCGGATTTTTTTGTGGTCCAATCGATTTGTTTATTGATAGCGTTTGCATGATGCATAACCACAATTTAAACGGAGGTTTTGACATGCTGGCCAAAATGAAAAAATGTGGGTTTTACGGTTTGGCTCTACTCTTGCTGGCTTCTGCTGCTGTGACCGGATGGAGTGCAAAGGCAGCCGCTGCTACCCCTATTACCTCGGATTTCAGATCCCTGTCGTCTTCACAAGTTGTCAGTGAAATGGGTGCCGGATGGAACCTGGGCAATCAGCTTGAGGCATCCAGCAACGGTACTCCAAGCGAAACGGCGTGGGGGAATCCCGTTGTCACCCAGGAACTGATCAAGAAGGTGAAGGCTGCGGGTTTTAAAACGATCCGCATTCCCGTGTCTTACCTGAATTACATTGGAAGCGCTCCGAACTATACGATTAATTCAACCTGGCTAAACCGGGTGAAGACGGTTGTAGATTATGCATATAATGAAGGCCTGTATGTGGTCATCAATATTCACGGGGATGGCTATAATTCCGTTCAGGGCAGCTGGCTGCTGGTGAATAGCGGGAACCAGACGGCGATCAAAGAGAAGTACAAGCTTGTATGGCAGCAGATTGCCAATAAGTTTGTGGGCTATGACGAGCGGCTTATTTTTGAATCCATGAACGAGGTGTTTGACGGCAATTATGGCAATCCGAATGCTGCTTACTATGCCAACCTGAATGCCTACAATCAAATCTTTGTGGATACGGTCAGACAAACCAGCGGCAACAATAGCGCAAGATGGCTGCTGATTCCGGGCTGGAATACGAATATCGACTACACGGCCGGCAATTACGGCTTTGTTCTGCCAACCGATACGTTCCGGTCCTCTACCATTCCGAGCTCGGAGAAAAGAATCATGATTTCCGCGCACTACTATTCCCCGTGGGATTTTGCAGGAGAGGAATCAGGAAATATTACGCAGTGGGGGGCGTCGGCCACCAACCCGTCCAAGAAATCAACCTGGGGTCAGGAGGATTACCTGAATTCCCAGCTCCAAGCCATGTACAACAAATTTGTGACCCAAGGCTATCCGGTCGTAATCGGCGAGTTCGGCTCCATTGATAAAACGGCTTATGATTCCAGCAATAACGTGTACCGTGCAGCTTTTGCCCGAGCGGTAACAGCAGCAGCGAAGAAATACGGCGCAGTACCGGTCTACTGGGATAACGGCTATAACGGCCAGCATGGCTTTGGTCTGTTCAACCGTACGAATAATACGGTAACGCAGCAGGGAATTATTAATGCGATTATGCAGGGGATGCAGTAAACATTAGAACGGGATTATAATAAGAACGGCGTAGTCCTGCGTTTGGGATTGCGCCGTTTTTTCATATAAAGAATATTGCCGGGATGTTAATATGTTATATTAATGAAAATAATTCCTGAAACTAGAAAGAGGGGTCATCAGTGAAAATCTTAAAATTGTTCATCCGGATGCTCGCGCTTGGCATTCTAATCATCGGTTTCATTCAGTCCGCTCCATCCGTTGCAGCGGCAGCAGCAGGTAAAGCGCAGTCCTCCGTATTACCTGTGATCCGGGTCTATCTTAACAACCAGCAAATAACCTCTTCCTTAGGGGCTCCTTCATTGGTAAAAGGGACGGTTATGCTTCCGCTGGACAGCTTCTATTATATTAGCGGCTTAACAGTTAAGTATGACGAACGTACGAAGGTAATCTCGATCGAGAATATGTTCACAAAAGGCACCATGAAGGCCGGGGAGCGGAACGCAACCGTTAACGGGAAAAAGGTTACATATTCAGCAGCACCTCAGCAGATCAATAAGCATCTTTATGTGCCCCTGCGTTTTGTCAGTGATGCCATCGGAGGCACACTGAATTGGAATGCAGCAAGCCGCGAGGCCGTGATCAGTTATCCGGAATTTGTTGGCGACGGCAGGACTAACAATGATGCGTATTTTATCAATGGTGTGAACGGAACTTTATATAAGCGGGATGGGGCAGGAGTGGTCCGTTCTCTGGGAACATCCATAGCAAAGCTAGCTCCAGGTTATGTTGCAGATACCCGGATTTCATTCGTCAAAATTGCCGAGGATGCAGACTTAGTAACCATTGAAAATTCCAGCGGCGAGCCTTCGATAAACCTGACCGTCATTAATCTTTTTGTGAAAAAGGGTGCCATTCTTCGCCAGTCTGAAGCTCATTATTGGCAGTTCTATCCCGAGAATATCAAGACATATGACGGTAACGCTGTTATGAACGATGGCTATACGGTCCGTTTAATTGCCCCGGATGCTTCGGTTAAGCAAACCTGGAATGTCTCCAAGTTAGCAGGCACACCGGATGACAGCTACGCTATTGAAGCTATTGGCGAGAACTACCTGGTAGCCCGTTCATCTTCGGAAGGACTGCTGACGCTAATTGATCTTAAGGCTAATAAAGCAATACTGCTCTATACGGAGTTTGGTATTAACCCAACCGATATGCCGGGCTTCAAAAACGATGGCCTCCGGTTTACCGGAAGCGGCGGGAACGGGTCAGAGCTGCAGTTCGAATTCACGAACGGAAAGAAAGTGAAGACGGTGTTTAGTTATACATTGGGGGAGCAGTGATGACAAGCCAAGATATAAAAGGAATCTGGTCAGTGGATTGCATGTACGAGCCTGGAGCGCAGGGAGACGAAAGAGTTATTTTCCAGGAAAATGGCTTTGGCTGGATTGAAATCATGAATTGGGGCTCCATTTCTATTGAGACCTTTCATTGGACCATTGAAAATGCAAGATTGAACATTAAAGGTGAGCTGTGCTTAAGTAACGATGAAGAGACGGAGCCATCTAGTCTTAATCTTGCGGGCGTAGAGTTTTTCGTAGCAGAAGAATTAACGCCATCGGGAAAAACAATGACAGTCATCAATTTTTCGGAAGCAATCTGTATGTTTAATAATAAATTTGGATTGATAAAAAAAGATGTCGAAGCTGACCTCTTTGTTAAGCGCAAAAAACTGGTAGAGCATGAAATTTAGTGAGCTTTGTACTTGCCGACAATATCGAGGGTAACACTGCCGAAGTTCTCACCGTACACAATCGTATCCTTTTCCCCGGCAAAAGCCAGTTATGTTATCGTAGCAGTTGACATACACCCCGAACCGAATTGCCGGCATCCTGCAGGTCAGCACCACAACACTGAGAAGGTATGAAGAGCAGGAGCGGATTCCTGCTGTACCGAGAACGCCTCGAGCGTTCTTTTCAGGTGGCGCTGGAGAATCTGAATGAGCGGCTTAAGCTACAGTTTAAGGGAATCGCGGAGATGATGGAGTATTTGGAGGTTTATGCCGGGGAGGGGCAGGACCTATAATCAGAATATAAGAGGTGTATTAATGTCAAGGAATATACGATATATAACGTTTTTTGTGTTGGGTGCATTACCTTTGTTTATCTATCCGTTCGTTTTGTTAGCTAACATAATGTCTTTAGCCGGAAGCTGGTCAGGGCAAGAAGAATCTATTTTAAAAGCAATCGTGCTCTTATTTATAATATTAACGAGCTCATATCCTATAACCTATATTATTTGTTTGGTGCTGTATTTGATAAAAAAGATCAAAAACAAAAATAAGAATGGTGCTGTTCTGGTATCGAAGCTGCCCCTGTTGCCTTTGGTTCATTTAGTTGCTGCCATTCTGTTGGGATGTTTATGGGCGCTCTTGGATTAAGGTATGAAGGAGGAGCTTATGAAGAGGAAAATCATCTACATCACTTCATTAATTGTATTGGTGACGTTAATCATTGTAATGATCCTGCCTAAGCGAGAAATTGTTAGTGTTAGCCTCGTTTCCGACACAGCCACAATCACCTACACTGATGCTGAAAGCCTTGAAATCATCGGAGATGCTATAAGGACTGTTAAAAAAATGCCCGGAGCTGTTGATGTAGGCCCGCCATCCTGCCGGATGACCGTTACCTATGATGATTCTGAAGCCGTGCAATACAGTGTATACATGGATTTTGAAACCAAAAACGGCTTTCTGATTAAGGACAGCAATAGTGAGAGGATGCTAGACCTAAGAGCGAAGAATTCGGAAGAGCTGGCGGATCTGTTGGCGAAGTGAAGATGTAAAGGGAAAGCTCCTGTGGCTGTCACTGGAGCTTTTTTTGTTGTGGGTTATTTGGTTGGTTGTTAATGCTGGGGGACCTTATTATTTTTGCTGTATGAATAGAGAAATGTGAAGCCTATTATCAAAAGGATTAAAGGAATGATAAACCAGAGGAAGTTAATATCAAAGATTCCATAATTAAAAGCTCCGCTATTTTCATTTGAGCTTTCTTGAACAGACTTTAGAGCAGAAATGATGAAGCCAGTACACAGGATAATTACAGAAGACAAAATGGAAGTACATCCGAGCAGTAATTTGAGCATAATCATCCTCCTGGAATTACTTTTCACCAAAGAGAAAACTCCATCTCTTTGGTGAAAAGTTAGTCTAATTAGAAACTATAAGATAAGTTTGTTGCATTTGTAGAGTACCATGTTGTTCCAGAAGTGTAAACAACCTCATTTCTAAATTGATGGCTTGCCGAGAATGAGAGCACGCGATTTGTAGCTTGAATCAAAGCGCCATGACCGATTGTGAATTTATCAGTGGCAAGAGCCTTGCCATTGGTCTTATAAACATACTCAGTGGTCAGACCAGTTACTTTATCCCCTACAGACTGCATTGTTGTTGAAGGAGCACCCTTCCAAGAGTAGCTAAAGCTAAGAGCTATTCCTGTGGCTGAAGCTGATGCTCCAACGGTATATGTGCTATTGGTATCCAGTTGCAATGAGTTGGTGTTTGGAGACCAACTAATCAGAGAATTCGTACTGGAATTTGTTCTGATATTGGATTTATAGCCAGTGGTCCAAACTGCATCATTAGCACTAGCTACCCCTGCGGGGGATATTTGAGAATCTGCAAGCACATAAAAGTGAGTTCCCGCAGTATTAGCGTATAAAATATAATCCGTAACTGCTGTACCTGCTACATAATTAACCGTGGCACCACCAATTGCAGTGTAACTTCCATTGGTGGTAAGTGTTTTTCTAATACTTGTAAGAATGTTTCCCTGTGTAACGCTTCTGGCAGCAACTCCAGAATATTTTGCATCCATGTCTGATTTAAAGTCATTCAATAATTCAGGCAAAGTATTTCCCATATTTGCACTTAAACTATTTATTTCTGTATCTGATTTATTAAATGACTCATTTATTGGCTCATCATTTTGCAATACAACAATTTTACCGTTGGCGTTGTAGATGGCTATTGAAGTGGTTTTTGTAGACACAAGTACATTTTCAAAACCATCTATCGAAGTCGGTGTTTCATTATTATTATTAAAATCAATATCTGGATTAGCTTCGACAAATTCATCATCATCTAAGAAAAGAGGTAATTTTAATGCTTTTAAAAACTTTTCATACAACGAAACTTTATCAATGTCATTCCCTGTAATTAATATCGTATTTCCTGGTTGATCAATAAATGACTGGAATTCATCAATTGATAAGCTATCCAAAGAAGCAGTTCCTTCATCTGTTCCAAGATCAAAGGTTAGGGTGTTTTCTTCGGTGGCAGCGTTTGCCGGAGCAGAACTTAAAGGGAGAAAAATTAGCAGTAATGCAAAACATAAAATTACTTTAATTAGTTTCATTGAGCAGCCTCCATGAATTAGTGTTTGTCGCGACAAGTTAAAATTAAACTAAATCTCCTAAAATTAAACAATATAATACAATAAAATGGAAATAGAGATATTCTTGTAATGAACTGATCTGAGTAGAATAGTTAAAAAAGTGTCTGGAGCTATTGATGTAGGGCTGCCACTATAATGTATGAATGTTGGATCTAAGAAAGAAGAATTCGATGCTTTCCTTATGGAAATTGGCGAGAGTAATGAGAACAGCACTTGGCACATCCAGATTCCCATTTTCGTAGCGGAAATAAGTGGCTTGTGTAATATGTAAAAGCTCGGCCATTTGCTGTTGCGTCAGGTCCTTGTCTTCGCGCAGATTGCGGATTCTATTGTACATAGAGATCACCCAGTTTGTTTAATTCTTAGGATAAGCCGGGGATACGTTGATACATCTGAAGCACCTCCAGAGCAAGCATATCATGGGGAGATGGAGAAGCTGTCGAGACTCCGGGCTAAGTTCCCGTATTCTTTTGAGAATGCATTGAATGATTTGCGGAGGGAGGAGCGGGAGGGAATAAGAAAAGAGTGTAGCCGTGATACATGATTCTGAGAACTGGGGCGAATCTTTCGCTTCGGTTTTTGTTTTATTCATTTGTTAACAAATTTAGGAAATTATAACTAAAAGCATATAAATTTTATCAACGGTTAAATTAGAAATAACAAAAATCAACATTGGAATGCAACTCTGCAAATTAAATAACAGGAGGCTTATTGCAAATGGTGTACAATTTTAAAAATTTAGTCTTTGAGGGTGGCGGAGTTTTAGGGGTTGCGTATATAGGTGTTATAGAAGTGCTAACCAATAATAACTATAATATCTTGCCTAAGATTGAACGAGTAGGAGGAACCTCAGCAGGAGCCATTGTGGCGTTACTTGTCGGATTAAATTACTCATTTGATAATATAAGAGATGAATTGAAAAGAATGGATTTGAAAAAGTTCATGGATGACGATTTATTGTTTACGCTTAATACTGCGAGATTTTTGCATACTTACGGTTGGTTTAAGGGAGATACAATATTGCATTGGATTGAAGAAAAAATATTTGAAAAAACCGGAAGTCGAGATTCCACATTTGCAGACATACAAAAATTGAAGGTTACTAGGAAATTCAAAGACCTTTACTTCGTAGGGACTAACTTGTCAACTCACTTTTCCAAAACTTTTTCTCACGAGGAAACACCTGATATGCGAGTAGCAGATGCTGTACGAATTTCAATGTCAATACCTTTATTTTTCGAGGCAGTAAAGTACGGAGGGAATATTTATGCAGATGGCGGGATATTAATGAATTACCCGATAAGACTCTTTGATCTTGAAAAATATCTGAGTAAGCCAGAGAATGGACTTAATAAGGAATATTATCTGGAACGTAGCGATATAAAAGGGAAAGGTTCTTTTAACATGGAAACTCTTGGATTTAGAGTGGATTCAAAAATTTTAAAAGATGTACTATCTGGAGCAATACCGCCTAAAGAGCATGATATTAGTAATATGTATGAGTTTACAAAAAACTTAGTTGGGACGATTTTAGATTTTCAGCAAAATATAAGCCTAAATAGTGACGATAAAGCTCGCACTGTCTTCATTGATTCTAATGAGATCTCTTCAACCAACTTCAGTATAACTTCCGATCAAAAAGAAGGTTTGATTAAATCCGGAAGAGAGAATACATTGAAATATTTTGAACTCTTTAACAACCCTGAAGTTGATTGGTTGAATCGTCCAATCTAATTTGACTATTGTCATTTTGCTCCCCATATAACGACCTGTTACCTAAATAGGGTATATTGGTCGTTATATGTTTTTAACGGATTCAATTTCAAAAATTCCTTTTGGACAAGTAATGGCGGGGAGCGCAAGAGGAGCTCTCTTTTGGTGTGACAGAGAAACAATAATATGGTACGGTTATTGCATTGTGGCGGAAAGGAGAGGCATTTTTAGCACTATACGATTTCATAAGTAGACAAAGGGTGGGGCAGTAGTAATGAAGGTTAAAATCCTATTTGTTTTATTATCAGTTTCTTTAGTTATAAATATTGTGTTATTTTATGGATTAACTAAATATGAGTTAGTGGAAAAAGGGAGTACCCGAATAAGCGACAATCAGTTAGCAGAGATCCCTGAAAGTGAAGATATTATAGAAGAAGAGAATACATACGGCTCAAATATAACAAACGAAACGGCTGGAAAAAATGTGCAAGCAGAACAATCCGGTTTCGGATATATCTATAGTTTGACAGATGATAAAATCCTTGAGGCGATCAATGACGGAAAAAAAGATGTGGGTTATTTTGGTGAAGATTTTATGCTACCCTTAGTAACTTCAACCAGCAACGATAGTATGTTCGAATACATGGATATTTTTATCGACACACCTTACAGATACGTGGCAATATATTCAAGTAACCAATACGCGAAGTATGATAGAACATCAACTATTGAAGAAGTTTCGAGTTTTATTAACTATGATTACCTTACATTTTCTGCTTATCTGCCCAATGGATCAGCAAATTTGTTAGCCACGGAACTGACTCAGGAGGGTGAAATAATAGAATCCTATAAGACTGACAATAATGAGGATGGAGATATCAAGAGTATCTACTTTTCAGTAGATGCTATAGATTTTCGGGAACCGGCTATTCTGAAAATATTTGAGAAAAACAATCCTGAGAACTACTCTGAGTATAAGATTGCTTTTGAGGATTATGTTAAATAGGACTAAAAAAAATAATAAACAAAAAGTTGGCTGTGTTATGCAGCCAACTTTTTGTTTATTCAGCATAAGGACGGAAAAAGACCCAATAATCTTACCTTGTATCTTTTTTGTTGTACTATCAATGCGTAAGCCAGTTCAAGAATATAATGGTATCGTTGAATTCGTTTTTCAAAATGTCTATTATATGTTTGAAGCTGCCTTGATCCTGCTAACAATTGCTTTTGGACAAAAGTTTGGTGAAACGCTCATAAAAAGAGGCAGTCTGCCTTATGGAGGGATTTTTCTAGCGCTCACATGGGGGCTCATACATATTTTACTCCAGGGAGGTCAAACAGGTGTCTATGCTTTCCTTATGTCGATTCTTTATGGCCTTGTATACATATTGTTAAAAAAGAATATTCGGTATTCATATATGATGATTGCAATTATATTTATTTTATAGGGGGTTACAGCATACGGACAGGACTTGTGTATAAGACTGTGCATTAAAATTAAGGTACGCTTTCCCCTGGTCTATATAATATAAAAGGAGAAAAGAACCTTGGACAAAAAGATTATATTTGTTAAAGTATGTCCTTTTACTGCTTTTAAGACGATTAAAGGTGAGAATGTAAAAATATTGTTTGAACTTTCAATGTATAACGTTAAGCGGGATTACTTTGCTCGTACCACATATAAGGGGAAGTTTGTCAGTGATTATGTAAACATCGACACTTATGGTATTCTCGTCACTGAGATTTATGAAGAAAATGGGGATATTTTTAAGTGTGATCCGATTGATCTTGGCGTAAAGACTGCGATTCCACGCCATGTGAGCGCGTTAATCAATGAGCTATGCAGAACCCCTATTAAGGATATCAATGCCATTCGTGACGCATATGAGGCGGAAGCTTCATCAGATGTTTGGTGTGCTGGCTGGCCTGACGCACTTGCCCGTACAGCGAGTATACAACTCAGCAGGAATTTGTCCTCCACCAATCTTCCACCAATAAGTGAAAAGGTTCGCAAGAAACGGGAGAAATTGCTTGAGAAGCTGAATCCGTTCCGCGATCTTCCAAAACCTGATAAAGATTATGATAAAGGAAGTTTTGATGCTTAAAAGCCCTGGCGCTGCTGAGAATATGTTTTATCTTCGCGGATCATTTTACCATTAGTGTCTTATAGTCTCCCAACGGGTAATACTAACAATGGCATATTTAGCACAAGGAGGCTACATTTATGGCACTCAAAGAAGGTCAACAGGCAAACCGACTAATAAATGAAAAATCCCCATACTTATTGCAGCACGCCCACAACCCCGTGGATTGGTATCCATGGGGGGAGGAGGCTTTTGTCAAGGCGCAGGCGGAGAACAAGCCGATCTTTTTATCTGTAGGCTATAGCACCTGCCATTGGTGTCACGTAATGGAGCGCGAATCCTTCGAAGACCAGGACGTAGCCAAGCTCCTCAACGACAACTTCGTAGCCATCAAAGTCGACCGCGAGGAACGGCCGGATATTGACGGGCTGTATATGTCGGTGTGTCAGGCGCTGACCGGGAGCGGGGGGTGGCCGCTGACGGTGCTGCTGACGCCGGACAAGAAGCCGTTTTATGCGGGGACGTATTTCCCGAAACGGCGGATGCTGGGGCGGATTGGACTTATGGATATTCTGGAGCAGATCCATACGAAATGGGAGCAGGACGGCGATGCGCTGGACAAGCTCGGCGATGAGCTGCTCGCAGATCTGCAGGAGCTGGACTGCAAGAATGCCCAGCAGGCAGGCGAAGGTAGCGGAGCGCTGCCTGGCGAAGAGTTGCTGCATGAGGCGTTCCAGCTATACCAGCGCCAGTTCGATGAGGAGTACGGCGGGTTCGGCAATGCGCCGAAGTTCCCGACGCCGCATAATCTGTCGTTCCTGCTGGCGTACAGCCAAACTTACCAGCAGCCGGAAGCGCTGCGGATGGTGGAGAAGACGCTGGACAGTATGTACCGCGGCGGGATTTACGACCACATCGGTTTTGGATTTTCCCGCTACTCTACGGACCGGGAGTGGCTGGTGCCGCACTTTGAGAAAATGCTCTACGATAACGCGCTGCTGGCCATCGCTTATCTGGAAGCTTTCCAGATTACCGGGAAGCCGCTGTATGCGGAGATTGCCGAGCAGATCTTTACGTATGTGCGGCGTGATATGACTTCGCCTGAAGGGGCATTTTACTCTGCTGAGGATGCTGATTCCGAAGGTGTAGAAGGCAAGTTCTACGTTTTCACCCGCGATGAGCTGGCGGAAGCGCTGGATTTGGAGGATATGCACTCGTACTGCCATGTGTATGGTATTACGCCAGAAGGTAACTTTGAAGGTGCCAATATTCCAAATCTATTGCAGGGTCTGCCGGAGGACATGGCTGAGCGAATGGGCATGAATCCGCTCGGTATGAAGACGCGGACTGGAGAGTGGCGCGAGAAGCTGTTCGCTTACCGCGAGGAGCGGATTCATCCACTGAAGGATGACAAGGTGCTTACCGCTTGGAACGGCCTGATGATCGCGGCACTGGCGAAAGGTGCAAAAGCGCTGCAAAAGCCGGAGTATGCCAAGGCTGCGGCAGCAGCGGCAGATTTCATCTGGGAGCAGCTGCGCCGGCGTGAGGATGGCCGCCTCTTGGCCCGTTACCGTGACGGGGAAGCGGCGATTCTTGCCTACGTGGATGACTATGCCTTCCTGATCTGGGGCCTGACTGAGCTGTACGAAGCTACAGGCCAAGTGATCCATCTGGACCGGGCGCTGCAGCTGAAGGATGGATTGCTTGCGCTGTTCAGCGACGAGGAAGGCGGGGGATTTTTCTTCACCGGCATAGACGGGGAAGAGCTGCCGATCCGCTCCAAGGAGCTGTATGACGGGGCGCTGCCGTCCGGTAACTCGGTTGCAGCCAAGCAGCTGTACAAGCTGTCGGTGATTACGCAGGATGTAGAGCTGAAGGCCATAGCCGAGCGGACTGCGGCAGTATTGGCCTCTGCGGCGGGAGAATATCCGCCCGGTTATTCTATGTACCTGCAGGCACATCTGGCGCTACTGTCCGGCGGACGCGAATGGGTGCTGTCCGGCAAGCTGGAGGACCCGGTGCTGCATAGCATGCTGGCTCAGGTCCAGCAGACTTACCTGCCGGATGCCTCGCTGATTGTCAACTATGCAGGCGATGACGGGGAAGACCTGCACACGCTCCTGCCTCATCTGCAGGATAAGCCGGCAGTGGATGGACAGGCTACGGCCTACGAATGCCGCAATTTTGCCTGCCGGGCCCCGCTTACCAGCCTTGATGCAGTCAAAGAGCTGCTGGCCACCGGCCGGCAGGTATAATAGAAACACAGAAGGGACAGCCCGCAAGGGGGCTGCCCCTTTTTCCCTTGATTTCCTACCGAGTCTGCTATCTCAGGTAAACTGTGCATAAAAGGAATCCCGCGGCATCGCTGCAGACAGCCTGCGCCACTGGGCCTGGAGCTCGGCGATAACGGCTTTGCCGGGCCAGCCATCAGGCAGCAGCTCATCCGGCAGGGAAGGATCGGCCATAATCAGGCCGCTCATTTCTTCGCCGATCTGCAGGAACAGCAGGAACAGCGGCAGTGCCTCACCGCTGCTTATGGCCTTATCTGCAAGCGGGATAAACTCCCGGGTGATCCAGGCGCTTTTGTCTAAGTAAAGGGCTTCGAGCTTGTCCAGCTGCCAGATGTCCCAGGCCTTGGCCGGGGTAATGGTTCCTTCCACAAACTCGCCGCGCAGAATGGAGACATTGCCGGTGAGCTGCAGGCTCTCAACATACTCGGTCACTTCCTGGCGGTAATTCCAGGGGGAGATGTAGACACTGTTATATAGAAGCCCATAGCCAAGCTGCAGAATAGCCGTACGAAAAGCATCCCGTTTCTTGCGCTCCTGCTCCGGCACTTCAAGCATGACCACATCCCAGGTATGATCCCATTGCTGTTCATAACGGGCGGGCTTGCTGTTAATGGACTTGATGTAGGCGCGTCCGGCAGAGGTTATGCAGTACAGGGAACGGGCGGGTGAGGCGATGTAGCCCTCTTTTTTCAGGCGGGACAGGCTGTTGCGGATATAGGTAGAGGTGTAGCCTCTTTGTTCATAGATTTCGACAAATTGCTGGGAGCTCATCTGGTCCACGCGGGACAGCAGGAAGAGCATGGTTTTTTCGACAGACAGCACGTTCTCACGCCTCTCTTGACAGGTAGTGATAACGAATATATTATAAATATAGACGTTCGTTATAAAATTAGATATATTGAGCGGTGGAAGCAGAGGAAACCGCAACTGTTGCAGCGCCTGTCCATGCTCATTTGTCATTGTAACGTAAACGGTATGCTTTTGCACGGTAAGTCCATAATCCTAATAGATGATGAGGAGAGATAAGAGATGAAGATTATTTTTCACGGCCATTCCTGTGTACAGCTTGAGGTAGGCGGCAAGTCGCTGATTATCGATCCTTTTATTAGCGGTAACCCGGCTGCGGTGACGAAGCCTGAGGATATTAAGACAGATGCGGTGCTGCTGACCCATGCACATGCGGATCATATTCTGGATGCTGCGCCGATTGCGATTGCTAATAATGCGCCGGTGGTTGCGACTGTGGAGCTGGCTACGTATATCGGGTGGAAGGGGGTTAAGCAGACCATCGGGATGAACATCGGGGGAACGGTGGACCTTGGGTTTGCCAAGGCTACGATGATTCACGCTTTCCACACCAGCGGCATTACGCTGGACGATGAGCAGCGGATTGTTTACGGCGGGATGCCTGCGGGCTTCATTATTGAAGCAGAAGGTAAAACCGTACTGCATGCCGGCGACACCGGGCTGTTCAGCGATATGAAAATGTTCGGCGAGCTGTATAACATCGACCTGGCGATTCTTCCGATGGGCGGACATTTCACGATGGGGCCGGAGCATGCGCTGATTGCTGCTAAATGGCTGAACGCCAAGCAGGTGCTGCCGGTGCATTATAACACCTTCCCGCCGATCCGCCAGGATGTGGCCAGCTTTGTTGAATCTCTTAACAAGGAAGGGATTGCCGGTACGGCGCTTGAATACGGAGAGAGTCTGGAGCTGTAAAAGCATATGATTCGCAGAAGGGCATCACTCCGGTGGTGTCTTTTTTTGTGCGATGATGCAGGCAGGTTCTCGATCATTTGGTTAAAAGAAGGCAAAATGGCTGCTTCCCCGTTAACACTAACTTTTACATAGCCCGAATACGGAGCCAACAAAAGAGCTGTAACATGGGTTTCAGGGCCGGAAGCTATACAAGCCGGTGACCAGGCGATAAGCGAAAGGGAGTGTGCCTCGGGATGAAGCATAACCCCATCATTGCTTCCATTACAGAAGAATCGCAGATCAGGCAGGCTATAAGCTGCACGGTGAAAAGGGTAAACCTGATGACCGGCAACATTAACAATCTGGGACAGCTTGTACGGCCTTTGCAGGAGGCGGGCAAGCAAGTTTTTGTACACGTCGAGATGGTTGGCGGAATCGGGCGGGATGCGGCGGCGATCCAGTATCTTGCCGAGGCTTTTAAGGTAGACGGGATTATTACTACCAAAAGCAATGCAATCACCACAGCCAGACAGCATGGGCTGGCCAGTATCCAGCGGGTATTCGCAATCGACTCGGCGGCCATAGAAACCGCGCTGCGCATGATTAAGTCGAGCAATCCTGATGAAGTTGAGCTGATGCCCGGTCTGATGCCGAGGATTATCAGGGAGATGAAGCAGCGTATCAAGCAGCCTTTAATTGTCGGCGGGTTGATCCGGCACGGGGAAGAGATCAGCAGTGCACTGGAAAGCGGCGCAGACTATGTATCCATCGGCGACGCGTCATTATGGAAAGAACTGAAACTACATACAGCACCCCGGGGTGGAGACGATGAGAAAACCCAGCGGTCAGAAATCGGTGTTCCGATCTAACGTATGCTTATACGCGTAGAGGAGGGCTTCCTTTCTGAAGCTGGTTTTTTTGTGCGCAAAATTCCGGTTGTACCGGCAACATGAGAGAAATGAGGTGGCCGCAGATGGACATCGCTTCGTATGAGGCATATTGCTTTGATCTGGATGGAACTGTGTTCATAGGCGACCGGCTGCTTCCGGGAGTGGAGCAGGCAGTAACAGAGCTGCGCAGGCGCGGCAAAAAAATTCTTTTTCTCACCAACAGTGCGGTGCACACCCCGCTGGACTGCCTGAACCGGCTGGCCGCAATGGGCCTGAGTTGCCGGGAAGAGGAGATCTTGACCGCGCTTTATGTCAGCGGGATGTATTTTGCCAGGCAGGAGCCGGGGGCGAGACTGTACCTGGTCGGTGAAGAGGTGATGCACAGGCAGATGGAGCTGTGCGGCGTGGCTGTCACGGATGAACCGGCAGCGGCGACGCATGTGCTGATCGGCATGGACCGCAGCTTCACTTACGAGAAGCTGCGGCTAGGAATGACGGCGGCAAGATCGGGCGCCAGGCTGGTAGCCGTCAATCCCGATCCGGTCTGCCCGGTGCCGGGCGGATATATCCCCGATACCTGGGCCATTGTCAAGGCGTTGGAGATCGCAGCGGGGAAGCCGTCTGAGCTGGTGATGGGCAAGCCGTCACTGTACTACGCCCGGGAAGCACTGCATAAGCTGGGACTTGCCCCGGAGCAATGCCTGATGGTCGGCGACCGGCTGGAGACGGATATTCTGATGGGCCATAGCAGCGGCATGCACACCGCACTGGTGCTAACGGGAGTAAGCTCCCGCATGGATATTGAGCAGATGCAGATTGAACCGCATTATGTGCTGGACACGCTGGCCGATATTGTTCTGCCGGGGATCATACATGAAAGAACAAGCTAATATAGCACGCAACTAAATTTATAACCTCATGAGAAGACGATCTATCGCTTCCACAGCGAGAAGAACCTGTGAAATCAAATAAAGGCGGCAGTGCCTGCCCTTTCTTCTTCTCGGTGATGCACTTGACCTGTTCGTAGGTAATGGCACGGCATAATGAATGCGCCGGCTGAAATAACTGTACTTTCTGCAACTAAACCTGGCTAAATAGCTCCGCTGCAGGTTTTAACTGCACTCTATACATTTATATTTGCCGAAAACGCCGGGAACCGGCATTTTTAAGGGGAATAGATGCACGAAATACAGTTATTTTCTTAAAATGATTAATTCCCCTTGTTTTAATTGTATAAAGTACACTTAAACCGATTTGACTCTGAACCGACAGACTGAGGTTGGCGCTTTAGCAAGGGAGATCCATTCGCTGCCTGCCGCTGTACCTAAAGCGGGAGAAGGAGCTGTTTTGCTAGTCTGTTAATGATGTTCTATATAAACCCATTATGAGGAGGTTGTACAGATTATGAACAACTGCAAGGTTTTGGCCCACCGCGGAGCAAGCGCTTATGCCCCTGAAAATACGATGGAAGCCTTCCGGCTGGCGGTTGAGCAGGGGGCAGACGGTTTTGAAATTGACATTAACCTCAGCAAGGACGGGGAAATCGTCGTCATTCATGATGACAGCATTGACCGGACCTCAGACGGACAGGGTGACATTACTGCCTACACCCTAGAGGAGCTGAAAGCCTTCAACTTTAATAAGGGTTTCGCAGAAAAATATACAACTGCACGCATCCCTACGCTTCGAGAGGTGCTGGAGCTGGTGAAGGAGCACGGGCTGTACCTGAACATTGAGGTCAAGGATATTCTGTCCAAAATGGTGCTGTACGCCGGGCTTCCCGGCGCAGCAGCTGAGCTGGTGCGGGAGTACGGGCTGACGGAGCAGGTGATTTTCTCCTCGTTCAATCATTACTCGATGGTGAGGCTGAAGAATGAGTATCCGGAGATGAAAACAGGCCTGCTGTACATTGCCGGACTGTACCAGGGGGCTGAATACGCCAAGCTGACCAAGGCTGACGCACTGCATCCTGTGTTCTTCGGAGTGAACCGTGAGGCTGTGGAGGAAGCCCGCGCAGCCGGAGTGCAGGTTAATGCCTGGACGGTGAATGAACCCGAGCATATTGGCTGGATGCTTGCGGCCGGAGTGGATGCGATTATTACGGACCGGCCGGATGTCTGCATCGGGCTGAGAGGGTAGCGCAATGAATAAGACCACGATCCTGGCCCACAGAGGGGCAAGCGCCTATGCGCCGGAGAACACGATGGCTTCTTTTGAGCTGGCCCGCCGTATGGGGGCGCAAGGAATTGAGCTGGATGTGCAGCTGACCCGGGACGGCAAGCTGGCCGTTATACATGACCACACGATCGACCGTACTTCAAACGGCAAAGGCCGGGTTAGCGAACTGACGCTGGCGGAGCTCCGGGAATATGACTTCTCGTACACCTTCTGCGGTGAGTACAGCACCGAAGGCAGCCGGATTCCTGAGCTTAAGGAAGTCATGCAGTTCGCCAAGGAGCATCAGCTGTACATCAACATTGAGACTAAGGATTATGCGAACCCATACGGGGAAATAAATGTCCGCACGGCAGAGCTGGTAAAAGCCAGCGGCTATCAGGAGCAGACGCTAATCTCTTCCATTAACCATAACGCAATGGCCCGGCTGAAGCGCGAGTATCCGGAGCTGCGGACGGCGATTGCTTTTATGGAAAGCTACTACCGGCTGGATGAATATGCGGCCAGCTGCCAGGCAGATGTGCTGCATCCGTATTATCTTGGCGTGGACGCGGCGTTCATGGAAATAGCCAAGAGCAACGGGTATGAGGTGAATCCGTGGACCGTGGATGACGAAGCGGAGATCCTGCGGCTGCAGCAGCTCGGCGTAACACGGATTATGACCAACCGGCCGGATGTCGGCGTGGCGGCGCTGAGCAAGGTGACGGTATAATTTGGACGACTGATTTATTAACACTATAGGGAAGTGGCGAAGCCCCATAGTTTTCATAGGAGGAAACCATGAGCAGCATTGTACTGGAAAACGTAAGCAAAGCCTACGGCGATAAAAGCATCATAGAAGGACTGAATCTGACGATTGAGAGCGGAAGCTTCACCGTGCTGGTCGGGCCGTCCGGCTGCGGTAAATCGACGACGTTACGGATGATTGCCGGGCTGGAGGAGCAGACAGGCGGCCTGATCTCCATCGGCGGCAAAAGCATGAACCAGGTGGAGCCGGGCAAACGGAATCTGGCGATGGTCTTTCAGAACTATGCGCTGTACCCCACAATGACGGTGGAGAAGAACATCGAATACGGATTGGAAAATAATAAGGTGCCCAAAGCCGAGCGGAAGCGCCTGATCACTGAAATTGCGGAGACAGTGGGCTTAACCAAGCATCTGCACAAAAAGCCGGAGTTTCTCTCCGGCGGGGAGCGGCAGCGGGTCGCGCTGGCCCGGGCGATGGTCAAGAAGCCGGCGGTTTTCCTCATGGATGAGCCGTTGTCGAACCTCGATGCCAAGCTCCGCCAGCAGATGCGTATCGAGCTGATTGAGCTGCATAAGAAGCTGGGCGCGACCTTCATCTACGTTACGCATGATCAGGTGGAAGCGATGAGTATGGGCACACAGATTGTGCTGATGGACGGCGGGCGGATTATGCAGGAGGATACGCCGCACGGGATCTACAATGAGCCGCGTAATATGTTCACCAGCCATTTTATCGGCACGCCGCCGATGAACATTCTGGATCTTGCCCGGTCAGGCGGCATTCTTAGCGAAGCACCGCACGGGGCGGAATTCTTCGGGTTCCGGCCGGAAAAAGCAAAATTTGTGCCCGAGCAGGGGCTTGCGCGTGAGCAGATGCTTGAGCTGGATGCTGTTCTAGGCAGCCGCGAGCTGCTTGGCTCAGAGGTGATTTATAAAGCGGTGCTTGCAAGCGGGCAGAGCGTAGCCGTCAAATGCTTCGACAGTCCCGAGCGCAGCCTGGAGCCGGTTAAGCTGTATGTGAACAAGGAGCATTTATTCTTTTTCGACGCACAGGAGCAGCGGATTCCGGCAGACGGCAGCAGAGCAGGCGTGACTGTTCCTTCCATCGGGGACACAGCATGAAGAACCGTAGTAAGAGCATGAAGCTGCTGCCTTATCTGCTGGTTGCGCCGGCGGTGATGATCCTGACGATTTTTTACATCTATCCGATTCTCTATAACGTATATCTGAGCTTCTTCACCTGGAACATGCGCGGGCCGATGAAGTTCGCGGGACTGGATAATTATATCGAGCTGTTCAAGGGCCGTGATTTTCTCGGTACCCTGAGTAATACGCTGCTCTACATGGTGATGGATGTGACGCTGGTGATGGTGCTGGCTATGCTGTTGGCCCTCTTTTTGCAGAAAAATACCTTCATCAACCGCTTCATCCAGACACTGAGCTTCACGCCGAACATCATCTCCCTAATCTCAGTCTCGCTGATCTGGATGTGGCTGATGAATACGGATACCGGGCTGTTCAACTATCTGCTCTCCCTGATCGGGGCGGGGCCGGTGGGCTGGCTGACGGATAAGCAGGTGGCGTTATTTTCACTGGTGCTGGTGTCGGTGTGGAAGTCGGTCGGCTTCAATGCGCTGATTATCACCTCGGCCCTTGGCTCGATCCCCGCTCATCTGTATGAGGCTGCGGCGCTGGATAATGCATCGAAGCAGTCGGTCTTTTTCCAAATTACGCTCAAAATGATCTCCCCTACCCTGTTCTTTCTGATCCTGATGAACATCATCGGCTCCTTCCAGGTATTCGAGACGATCAACATCATGACCCAGGGCGGACCGGCGAATGCCACGAACACGCTGATCTTCAGTATCTACAAGCAGAGCTTTGAGTACTACCGGGTCGGTTATGCGGCGGCGATGGCGGTGGTGCTGATGGCTATAGTGGGGCTGATTACGATTTTCTACTTTAAGGCCCTTAACAGACGGGTCCATTACCGGTAAAGGAGCAGACTTGTGAAAACATTGATAAGAGCGCCCGGGCTGGTGCTGCGAATTCTCATCTCGGTGCTGCTGATCGTCATCTTCCTGACGCCGTTCTACTGGATGATCCTGACCGCCTTCAAAACACTGGGCGAAGTCCTGGCGATGCCGCCGAAATTTTGGGTCGAGTCGCTGCAGTGGCAGAATTTTAAGGATGCTTTTACCCGGATAGATTTCCTGCATTATACGCGGAACTCCCTAATTATTACGCTGGGAACGCTGATTGGTCAGGTGCTGGTGGTTGTACCGGCGGCTTATGCGTTTGCGAGATTTGATTTTAAGGGGAAAAACTGGCTGTTCGGCACCGTGCTAGCAACAATGATGATCCCCGGACAGCTGATCTTTCTGCCGATCTTCGTTATGTTTGCGAAATCCGGGCTGCTGAACACTTACGTGTCGCTGATTGTCCCTTTTATCGCCAGCGGTACGGCTATCTTCATGCTGCGGCAGACGTTCATGCAGGTTCCAGACTCCCAGCTCGAAGCCGCACGGCTCGATAATGCCAGAGAATTCAAAATCATCTACACGATTATGATGCCCGCCGCGATCCCAACTCTGTCTACGCTTGCTCTGCTGACGTTTATCGGGACGTGGAACAGTTACTTTTTTCCGCTGGTGTGGACGACGACGGATGCTGTCCGGACGTTGCCACTCGGGATTCAGAGGCTCCAGGATATTGAGGGCTTAAGCCCGCAGATTGTCATGGCCGGTAATATGATGCTGATTGTGCCGATTCTGATTGTATTTGTGGTGGCGCGCAAGCAGATTATCAAGGCGTTTACTTACATGGGAGTGAAGTAGCGGCAGCGTCCGCGGGCTCCCGTGCTGATCCATAGCTTCAGCAGTACACATTAGAGAAGGTTCCAGGAGGAGAAGTGGATAATGAGTATGTGGAAAAAGAAAGTTCTGCCGCTGATGATGACAGTTCCTGTAACAATGGGGTTGGCTGGTTGTGCACAGACAGATGCTGAAGTATCGGCTGCACCGTATGAGAAAGGGGATCAGACTATCGAGCTGCAATTCTGGACCTCCGCTGTCGAAGAGGTGAACCAGGCGCTGGTGGACCAGTTCAATGAAACCAAGGGTGCCGAGCTGAACATCCATGTTAATGCTGAGTATCAGGGCGACTATTGGGAAATGCAGCAAAAAGTAAATGCCGCGGCCATTGCCGGAACGCTGCCGAATGTGTTTGTGGACGAAGTGGCGATGACCAAGGGTTTTGCAGATAACGATATTATTGTGAATCTGGAGCCTTATATTAAGGCAACGGATTTTGACCGGTCCGATTTTCAGATCGGAGATCTGGGCAACCTGTACGTCAATGAGGACCTGTACGCTTTCCCTCATATGAGAAGTGTACCGGTGATGTATGTGAACAAGACGCTGGCGGCAAAAACGGGACTTAATGCGAACGGCCCGGCTACCTTTGCCGAGCTTGAAGCGTATCTGCAGGCAGCACATGATGCTACCGGCGAACCGCCGATGTATCTGTTCAACTATGATTTTTGGGTGATGGAGGCGCTGCTGCATTCCTACTCCGGAACTACGGTCGTTAATAAGGAAGAAACGGAATCGAATATCAACAGCGAAGGTGCGGTTAAGCTGATTACCTTCATTGAGGAGCTGGAGTCCAAAGGACTGGTTAAAGTGCTGGGCGTTACTGATTCAGATGCCTTTTATGCCGCGATTGCCAAGCCGAGCACGGCCCTGATTTTCTCAAGTATCGGTGGCTACAAGACATTTGCGGGCATGGCGCAAAAGAACGGGCTTGAGCTGGGCGTATCGATGATCCCGACAGGCGAAGACGGAACACGGGGTGTGCCGGTGGGCGGCTCCAATACGTACTTGGCTAATACCGGATCGGATCAGGAAAAAGCGGCCGCCTTCGAATTCATGAAATGGCTGTCCGATACCGAGCAGGCTGCTTACGCTTCTGCCAACACGGGCTACCTGCCGACCCGCCTATCTTCACTGGACACGGACCTGATGAAAGAGACCATTGCGGCGTTCCCTGGTTACCAGGTAGCTTCCGACCAGCTCGAATTCAGCAAAATGCGTCCAATGACCGGCGCATACCACGAGATCGAGGACCTGATGGGCGGCCGGATCAACGAAATCTGGCTGGAGAACCTGAACATTCAGGAGAGCCTGGATAAGCTGGCTGAGGAAGTGAATGTGATTTTGAACAGGTAGGCTGTGTGGGGAGTACAAGATGAATATAAGAGGGAAAAGCTTCTGCTGATTTTTGGCGGGGGCTTTTTTTGGTTGACAGAGGCTGTTAAATTAACAGGGCTCTTGAATTAAAAATTACTCAGCTTTCAAAAAAGTAACTTTGGACTGATTACCTAAAGAAACAGCGGCAGTCAATGACTTGAAAATAAAGTCTTTGACTGCCGCTGTTGTCGTTTAACTGACGTTCACCGTTAGTGCGGTTGTCGTTGTTTTAGAATTGATCAATCGTTTTCCGTTTGCTTAATATCTTGGCATATAAATATGTCCAGTATCAATATCAATCACGTAATCTAGCCGTACCCCTTCCTCATACTGTGAGGGGATTCGATTAAAGTAAAAAAGCCTACAAAAGACATCTGTAAAATCCGCTTTGTTATTACAAAGAGTTTTAGTAACCGCAACCTTTTTCCTTAATTCAGCTATTGAACATGTCTTGCCAACAACAAGTGCATTCTCGAAATACCCATCAATTTCAACGATCACATTAAACACCGCCGGTCGCTAACCAGCCTCTGAGCTCAAGAGTAATTAACACGTAAATTCCGGATAGCTTTGGGATTGTTTAGCTAATGTTTCCCGGAAGTTTAGAGAGCAGGACGAATACGATTAGCGCAATGGTTCACCGAAGATTATATGAAAATGAAGATGTTTAGAGTCTTGGTACTGACCCAAATTAGTCAATACCCTACAAGCCCCATACTCAGACTGCACTTGCGACGCCACTTTTTTAATAACGTCCATCAACTCAATTAGAAGTTCGTTGTCACCTTGTTCCAGCGTTAAAAGCGATGAGATGTGCTTCTTCGGAATCGTAACAATGTGAACAGGGTAAAAAGGGCGTGTATGATAATATGCAAGAACGTTATCAGTCTCAAAGACTTTCTGTACATCAGTACGACCACTCAATACCTCATCGCAATAAAAATCCTCAGTCAATGCTATCCCTCCAAAATAGTTTTCAATAATAGTAATTTCGGTATATTTTTTCAGTATCCTACCCGTTAGTTGAACAAAAGCAAGCGATCGACGTGATCGGTTGCTTCCATGATTTCATTGGGTTATCGTTTCCCGTTAGTCAAAATCTTGGCAGTTTTATTCAGAGTCCATCCGCAATAATGTCAAGAGATCCTCAGAGATTCCGGGTGTCGTGAATACGACCTCTTCCCCATAGAGATCAGTAGGAATGCCATCAGGCACTGCTTGTACATGGCAGCTCATTGCACCCGCCTCACGTGCAATTAAGCCTGCAGCGGCTACATCCCATGGTGAAAGACTTTCCGTATGCGCATCTAATTTTCCGGACGCCACATAACAAATGTCTACTGTTGGTGCAGCAAAACGCCTAATGTCACGACAGTTTCTCCGGAGCCGATTCACTCTTTCAATTGCTGGCTGCACTTTTGCTGAATCATGCGGAAAACCTGTGCCAATGACAGCATCTGATAGTGAAGTACAATTACGAATTCGTAAACGCTCGCCATTGCAAAAGGCTCCTTCCCCTTTAATCCCAATATAGGTACAGTTCAAAACCGGCGCATATACGGCTCCTGCCAGCACTACGCCATCAAGGGCAAAAGCCAGAGAAACTCCATAATGGGGTAGATTCCGGGAAAAATTAACGGTTCCATCTAAGGGATCGATCACCCAAACTGGCCCGTCGAACTTAAATTTATCCCAGTTATGTACTCCATCTTCCTCCGAAAGAATCCGATGACCTTGAAATGTCTCCATTATGGCTTCTTGAATGATTCTTTCCGACAGCAAGTCAGCTGATGTGACCAGTTCACCGGCATCCTTGTAATTCACTTCAAGTTTTTCCCGGCTGCGCAATTCGGAAATACGGTTACCCGCTTTTGTTACAGCCTGTTCTGCAAACAGCGCTAATTCTCGAAGGTCGAACTTCATATGTTCCTATTCCTCCTTAAAGTACTTAGTGAGAGCGGACCATCGACTTGCTTGTATGTAGATAATTCCTTGATTTAATAATAACTGGAGATTTTTATCTGCTCAATTATTAAATTTCGTTATGACCTAATATTTGTAACGGTCCTGCCTGTAAGCTTAAAGAAGCGTCTGCCAGTTTAACCCTTTATTTATGTTGAACAAATAATGTCAGCGGTGAAAAAAAGAGTGGACCAGGACTACCCCTGACCCACTCTTTTTTCTTGCCTGCTTAAGGCTCAATTCCCCACACCAGCTGGCCGCTCACATAACCGGTGACTTTATCATGGTTGGCGAACTGGGTAGCGGAGGCCTTGAAGGAGTAATCGTCAGCCTGATTGTAGTTGGACCAGTCATTTTTGGAGAAGCGGGTCTGGATTTCTGCGCTCTGGCCGGGATTAAGGGTTCCCGCTGCACTCGTAAAGCCGATCTCCAGCGCATAATCCGCTCCGGCAACCGGGGTAGCCAGCTTTACAAAATTAGCGGTAACATTCGCGCTTCCGACACTGGCCCAGTCGCTCCAGAAGCTCTGAGCTTTGTCTCCGTCAATGGTATAGTAATACCGGAGCTTGACGTCACTAAGCTGGATCGCGGAAGTCCCGTTGTTGATCACTTTGAATTTTGGCGAAATGCCGTTGCTGGAGGCACTGGTGTTGCCATTGAAGGCCTGGACCGTCAGGTTTCCTGACGGTACGGTAACACTGCTGTCCGTCACATTCACGGTAAGAACGGCATTATTCCCCGCGTTAAAATGAAAGGTGATCACATGCTGGCCGACCGGCAGAGCAGCAAGATACGATTTTTTCAGAACAACAGAAGTGCTTGTTGCTGTGTAATCCTGGCCGGAGACAAGCGCAGCGGTTCCTTTATTCACACTTGTCAGCTGATGCCCGTTCAAGGTAAGGGCTACGGAGATGTCCTGCTGCAGGGCTGCCGCTTTGTCAAAGGCTGCAGTTACAGGCGAAATTGTAGCGTCCGGGCCCGGGCCCGGTGTTGTATCAATGATTTTCACCTTCAGGACAGGGTCTTGTCCCTGATTGAAGTCCAGCACAATGGAATGCTCGCCGACCGGCAGCTGGGCCAGGTACGCTTTTTTCAGAGTCAGCGTATTTCCGTTCAGGGTGTAATCCTGATTTGCAGTCAAAACGGCAGTGCCTGCCCGGAGAGCGGTTAGCGTATTGCCGTTAGGATTTACGGTTATAGCTTTGTCGCTCTGATTAGACGCGTACTTGTCAAACTCGACGTTTGCCGGTGTGATAGATGCATTTGGAATGGGGTTATTCACACTCAGGTCAGGCAGCTCATCCAGGGTAATGACATAATTGCTCTGGTAGAGCGTCGTCAGGGTTGCGGGATAATTAAAAGCGTTGCTCATGAGATGCTCACCGTACCAAGGCAGGAAGTAGAGCCAGCCGGATTTTTCCTCGGTCAGGTTCTTTACGCTCGGGATGGTGTCGTTTTCTGTCATCGCTACCATCTTGGTACCGCCGGTTAAGTCCACCAGCTGATAAAAAATCGAAGTAATCGCATCCTCATTAGGCACACCGGACAATCCGTCATAGCGGTTGTAAATCGTATTGTATTTATCGTAGCCGACCAGATCGACCTGGTCATTGCCCGGGTACCATGCCGGAGAAGTGCTGTATACATAGCTGTTGTAGGTCCAGATCAGGTTGTGCAGACCGTACGTTTCTGTGAGCTTGGTATAGATCTGATCCCATAGCTGCTTGTACACCTCAGCCCCGGCCGATGCCCACCAGAACCAGGCGCCTTCCCCGTTCAGCCCGCCGTTGCCCTCTGCTTCATGGTAAGGACGGAATAGAACTGGAACATTGTTATCCTGCAAAATCAGCAGCTGCTCCGCCAGATCATCGATAGCCGCCATCACATACTGATATTCTTTGGTGCCGGGAACGACTGCATTGGCAGTATTAAAATTGGTCTCTGTCGGCTTGTAGGTGGCTTTTTTCCAGTCTACGAATTCGCCGGCCTGATAGGTTGTAAAGTCACGGGGCACGTTGATATGCCAGGAGGCTGTTGCGATCCCTCCGCGGTTATTGACCCAGTCAATCATCCGGCTCGTTGTTCCATCCTCCCAGCCATACAGCGGATTATAGTTCATAAAATCAAAGCCGCGGATCGCCGGATATTTGCCGGTCAGATTGTGAATCCAGTCAAACTCAAGCTCGGCATTGCCGTCATTCCCGCCGCCGTAAATCTCCTGCTGGCCGGAGATAATATGATTACCGTAAACCTCTGTTAAATAGTTCATCAGCAGCTGTGTTTCCGGGGTAGCCTGGGGATCGGAGAGGACCGGCTGCACATTCAGAGGATCGAGATCAGCATAATCGACCGTAAAGGTATCAAAATACGCGAATCCCCAGCCGGCCTTGATCTGGATGGTGTTGACGCCCTGGTTCAGCTTTTGGAAGCCGAAGTCGAAATCCTTCCAGGTAGTTGTGTAGGGCAGCATGTACGTACCTTTGGCAATGCCGTTAACCGTCAAAGACTGCTGTCTGCCGTCAGCGCTAAGCTCCTGCATATACCGTGTGCTAATTGAATACATTCCGGTTTCCGGGACAGTCACTGAGAAGGTTAGTGTGCCGGAGCTCTGCATCCACACAAAGCCGCTTCCAGAGTAACCGGGCTTGGGTGTTCCGTAAATCTGCGTAACCACCTGGAGGTCGGAGCTGAGCTGGGCATTCTCGCTTTCAATCGTGTACAGCGGGGCTTCTGCGTGAGCGGGGGCAATCCTCACCATTCCAAGCAGCAGAGTAACTACGAGCATCATTGCGCCTGCTTTTTTGACTAAATCTTTCATCGTCATCTTCCTTTCCATAATGAAATAGGATGAATAACTTATAGTCTACTGATTCATGATGGCGCTTTCATAGAGAATATAGCATATGTAACAAAAGATGTAAATATATGGAGAATGAAAAAGCGAAGAAAGTCTAAAATATTGAGATGCTGTTTGGCTATGGTATAATACGGCGTAGCATTTGCTTCATTATTCTGCCATTAAAATTTTACCAATAAAGATCGGCCCTTTTTATTTTGAATGGACAAACTATAAGAATGCTATTGAATCTACGTTCGGTACAGCGGGGATTCAGTAATGATAAAGAGAGGAATGAGGCTAGGGTATGAAACATCCTTTTCATCTAAAAGCGGTATGGAACGGCGGGCGTAACAGTGAGGGGCATATTGATGCCGGCGGGCTGAAAACAGTTATATCGATTCCACAGGAGATGGGCGGTCCGGGAACAGGTACGAATCCTGATGAAATGCTGCTGGGGGCAGCGGCTACCTGTTATCTGATTACGCTGGCAGCGATGCTGGAGCGTTCCGGCATTACCCCGGAGAGCCTGACATTGGAGTCAGAGGCGACCGTGGATGTTACGAATAATGTGTTTACATACGAACGGATTGTGCATAAGCCGCGGATTGTGCTCAAAGCGGATGCAACAGCTGCTGAGCTGACGAAGGCGGAGCGGCTGGCGCATAAGGCTGAAGAGTCGTGTATGATCTCGCGGGCTGTGGCGGGAAATGTGGGGATAGAGACACTGCCTAGTATTGTTACGGCGGAGTGATGCGGTATAAATGAAGCGTACTGTGATTACAGTTGAAGCACTTTGATTATCTGAACTCATACTAAGTGGAAATTCGCCATCTAATTCTCTGATATGTTCTGCTTTAAAGAAACTAATTGGAAAAACGCCACTTAATTTCGCCGGAATGGCCTTTAGAGCGGTAAATAGCCCCATATAGATGTCGTTTTTCCAACTAAATGATGTAAATATCGAAAAGTACTGAATTTAAGTGACGAAAATCCAACTAGATTAATGAGATCCTTAAAAAGACGCCTGCACCAGGACAGACAAGTCCTGCGTCAGGCGTCTTTTTGCTATTACCGTCAGCTCCGCGGCAGTCTGCTGCCATATCTGGCTCTCAGCTGCTGGAGCTTGTCGAGCTTCTTCAGGCTGCTGTCCTTGTTGCGCAGGCCGACGCCGAGAATCAGATTCTCGATAATGTAGGTGGGGCCGACCATCGAATGGAATTCCCACACCTCGCCGCGCCCGGCATACAGCACGATGTCAGCATCCTGGGAACGGGGATAGACGAGCCTGTCGGTAATCAGGATGACAAAATAGCCCGCCTCCCGAGCATAGTCGAGAATGACATCCGTCTCAGGCAGCAGCTGGACGAAGCCGAAGAGCAGCACGACATCTTTTTTACCGGCATGCATCAGGGAATCCATCAGCTCGTGGCCGCTCGGCGCCATCTGTTTCAGGTTAAGCCCGTAGCGGGACATCCGGTAAGTCATCAGCTCGGCGAGACCGGCACAGGGACCGGGACTGTAAATGTAAATATGCCGGGCAGCAGACAGGGCGGCTACCGCGCGCTCCAGATGAGCTTCATTCAGGTAGCGGTTTGTCTCCTGCAGATGATGCGAGGCTACATCCAGCAGCATTTGCGGGAGGGAGCTGCCGCCGGTACGCTGCATAGCATCACGCATTTTTTCGGACGGGGTAGATTCGAAGCGGAAGCGCAGGCTGTTCTTAAAATCCTTGGCATGGCGGTAGCCGGCTGCTTTCCAGAAACGGGAGACCGAGGCAATGCTGATGCCCAGCTCATCGGCCATTTCCTGCTCGGTCATGTAGAGGACGCGGAGCTCATTTTTTTGAATAAAATCGGCAATCACCCGCTGGTTCGGGGAAAAGGGACGGCGGTTCCAGTCCTTATACATAGGCAGTTGACCTCCTGGAATCATGATGCTTCTCCACTATAGCCTGCCAGTGTGTTGTAAATATTTTTACAACGTTAAAAATCATGGAAAAAAGATTACACCCTCTTAACAAACGATAAAAGCTGTGCTGACACGCTCTTTCTATACTTAAGATAAATTCTTGAAGGGGGCCATTATGAAATGAGTACGTTAAAAAAGCGCTACACCCTGACCCAGTCGCAAAAAATGATGATCTTCGTGCTGTCCATGTCGCTCTACGGTTTGTCCAACATGTTCACGGAGCTGATTCCGAGTCTGCAGCTGGGGCCGGTCGAGCTGTCGGTGGAGTATTTTGCCTTTATTCCGCTGACGCTGTGCATGCTGTTTCATCCGCTGTATGCGGCGGTGGGGGCGGCTGTAGGTGAAGTGATTTTTGGTGAGCTGATGCTGGGGCAGTTCGGCGGGCTGGGTGAGCTGGAAAAATTCATTACGTTCTCGCTCGCCATGTATATTGCCGGCCGGATGGTGTCCGATCCCAAAACCGCAGACAGGTCGGCATCGCGGCGATCAGCGGGGTGGCGATTCACCAGTTCTGCAGCTCGGTTATCGACATTGCCAAGGTGTGGGTCGGCGTGGAGGAGCTTGAAGCGGTGCAGGGGCTGGCTGAAAGTATCGTCATCATCGAAGGTGTCGGATTTCTGAATGATGTGCTGTTTTCGGGTATTCTGTTCGCCCTGCTGCCGACGATGTATCTGGTACCCCGCTTGTACGGTAAAATCGAACCGCTCCTCGGCATGAAGCCGCGCGAACGGAACATGCAATATGCTTCAGGCGGGAAATCGTGGCTGTCCCCGAAGCTGCTGGGCGGCGCCATCCTGCTGGCTTTGATTGCGATGGGCGCAGAGCTGCTGTCGGAGTCCGGCTGGAGCATCGGCGAGTTCGAGCTGCCGGGTGCAGAATCGCATGAAGGGCTGCTGATCTGGATCAGCATGCTTGCAGCCGCTGTGGTTGCGGCAGCTGTAATTGCGGTGATCCTGCGGAAGGCTTCGCGCAGGCGGCAGGAAGCGGGGCAGCTGGATGGATAAGCCGCTGCTGGAACTGAGTAATGTCTCCTTTACCTACCCCGGTGCGGAGCAGCCGGTGCTGCATGAGGTTTCGTTTACCCTGCAGCAGGGGGATTTTGTTGCTGTCATCGGCAGCAACGGGTCGGGTAAATCGACGCTATGCAAATGCTTTAATGGTCTGATCCCGCATTATTACACCGGAGACTTCGAAGGTGAGCTTAAGCTGCTGGGAGAGTCTGCGGAGGGCAAGCGGGTCAGCGAGCTGTCCCGGCATATCGGCTATGTGTATCAGGATTTTGAGAATCAGCTGGTCCGGCCGACGGTACTGGATGATGTGTGCTTTACGCCGCTGAATTACGGGCTGGCCGATTACCGGGAGCGGGGCTGGCGTGCGTTGGAGCTTACCGGCCTCAGCGGCCTGAGCCGTGAATTCATCTGGCAGCTCAGCGGCGGGCAAAAGCATCTGCTCGCCCTGGCCGGAGCGCTCGCCATGGACCCGGACATCCTGGTTATCGATGAGCCGGTAGCGCAGCTTGATCCGCAGCATGCCCGGCAGATCTATGATATTTTGCGCCGGCTGAACGAGCAGCACGGCAAGACGATTGTGGTGATTGAGCATCACGCAGAGTTCATCGCGGAGTACTGCCGCTCGGTAGTGCTGATGGACGGCGGGCGGCTGCGCTGGCAAAAGCCGGTCCGTGAAGCCCTCACCTCGGTGGAGGAGCTGCAGCCCTTAGGGATCTATCCGCCCGATGTCACCCGGGCGGCCTGGCTGCTCCGGCCGGACCGGCAGGCAGCGGGGGACTACCCGCTCAGCTGCGAGGAGGGGCGGGCATGGTTTGGGCGGCGGGCTGACCCTGTGAGTGCCGCCGATTCTGCCGGTGCTTCTAATGCCCGGACGCTGGCTGCAGCTTCAGCCGCAGCTGATCCCGCAGTTCCGCAGGGCGCCACACCGCATACGGGTACTGCTGCAGCTGGAATCGGCTCCTATGCGGCAGAGCCAATCGTCCGGATGGAGCAGATTAAGCTCTCTTACCGGACGATCCATAAGACGCTGCAGCCGGTACTCGGGGGCATCAATCTGGAGCTGTATGCCGGGGAGCGTGTCGCGCTGATCGGCAATAACGGGGCAGGTAAATCCTCGCTGATGAAGCTGATTGCCGGAATCACTGCACCGACGGGCGGGACTGTGCAGGTTAAGGATATTACGGTGAACGGACTGCCGCCGGAGCGGCTGTCCGGGATCGTGTCCTATGTATTCCAGAATCCCGAGGATATGTTCATCGACGATTCGGTGCGCGGAGAGATCGCTTATTACCTGAAAGCGAGAAAGCTCGTGGATATGGACGATAGAGTGGAAGAGATGCTGCAGGCCTTCCGCCTGCAGGAGCTGGCCGAGCGCGATGCCCGGCTGCTTAGCGGCGGTCAGCAGCGCCGGGTGTCGCTGGCGATTGGCGCTGCCGTCCGTCCGGCAGTCATGCTGCTTGACGAACCGACCGCCAATCTCGATATTTCGACGAAGCAGGAGATGACCCGGGTGCTTGAGGCGCTACGCGGCCAGGTCGAGACGGTTGTCATTGCTACGCATGACATGGCTCTGGTGGCCGAGTGGGCCAGCCGAATCATCGTGATGAGCGAAGGGCGGATTATAGCCGACGGTGATAAGGAGGCTATCTTCTCGGACGGGCAGCTGCTGCGGCGCGCCGGGCTGGCCGAGACCCAGCTGATGGAAATGAGCCGGCTGCTGAAGCTGCCGCAGATCTGCAGCAGTCTGGAGGAATTCACCGCTATGGCGGAATGGAGAAAGGGGGAGCTTGTACATGGTGGAAGCCGTTAAACGGGCGCTGGGCAAAATCTCCGTTGAGCACATCAAGCTGGAGCTGCTCGGCACCGCCTACAACAGCAGCAGTACATTTCTGGGCAGGCTTGATCCGCGGATGCTGCTGGTCTGGTATTTGTTTTTTGCCGTCACGCCATGGTTTATTTATAACCGGACGATCCTGCTCGGGATGTTCGTCTTTATGGTGGTAACGACCGTATTGTCCAAGGTAAGCCCGTACATTGTGTTCATTCTTTGCCTCGGTCTGGTCAGCCAGATCGGCTGGATGTTTCTTTTGTCGCTGTTCTTCGGCGGAGGCGCAGAGTCGCTCTTGCCGATGCTGACCCTGACGCTCAAGCTGTCTGTCATTTCGCTGGCAAGCATCACGGTCTTCTCCAGCCTTGATCCGGAGCGGCTGAGCGACGGGTTGTCTGCACTCGGCGTTCCGGATACGTTTGCCTTCAGCCTGTCTTACGGCTACCGCATTCTGCCTACGCTGCTGGAGGAGTTTCACCAGATTCTGCTCTCGTTCAGACTCAGGGGGCAGCGGCCGGCGAAGCATGGTTTCCTTTATCTGCGTACCGCCGCTTATTACCTGCGGATTCTCGTACTCGTCTTTTATCCATTGATGCTGAACACAGCCAAGCGCTCACGCACCACGGTTGAAGCCCTTGAGACCAGAGGCTATACCTATGCAGTCAATAACCCCAAAGTTAAAAAGCTGCGTCTTTCTTACCTCGCCATGCAGCGCAGAGACTGGCTGTTTGTGGCTTTCACCGTTGTTTATATCTGCCTGCTGTTCCCGCTGGGAGCTGCTTTTCCTAATCTGCTATACTAAACCCGGAAACCAAGGAGTGTCATCCACATATGAAAATAGATCTGCATACCCACGGCAAGCTGTCCAAAAAGTCCGCCTTCTCAGAGGACTATTTCCGCGAAATGGTCACAGAGGCGCTGGCAAACGGCCTGCAGGCTTTGGCACTGACGGAGCATTTTAACACCTCGAATTTCTTCGGGATGTATGAGACGCTAGACCGGATGTATCCGTACAACGGACATTATTACGAGGCTGACGGCCTGATGATTTTCCCGGGGATGGAGGTAGATATTGCCGAAACCGGACATATTCTGCTGATCGGGCTGAAGGAGGATATTCTGGAAGCGCGCTACGCGCTGGAGGGGAATACCTGTGAAGGCGGATTTATTCCGTTCCGTGAGCTGCTGGATCTGGCCGACGAACGCGGCTTGTGGAAAATCGGTGCCCACCCGTTCCGCACCTCAACACCGCTGCATCATCTGGACCCGCAGCTGCTGGCCCGGCTGGACGCTTTTGACTTCAATGCCAAGGATATTTACATGCAGGGCGAGCAGCCTTACCGGGATTTGATCGAACCGTTTGCGGCGCGCCTGGGCATTCCGGTCATTGCCGGAAGTGACAGCCATCAATGCCTGCAGTACGGCAGTGTCGTGAACCGGCTGGAGCAGGACTGCTCCACTGTTGCGGAGCTTAAGGCAGCTATTCAGCAGGGCAGCTATACTATTGAAGTATCACCTTGCCTGAACACGAAGGTCAAAGGCTCAGTTATGATGAAAAAGCTGCTCAAGCAGATGGCCGGAGAGGCCCCGTCGCGGGATGAGGCGGCGGCGGAGTATACGGCTTAACGTTTGCTGATGGAAGGGGCTGCTGCTTCATATGTGTGACAGAGCCGCGTTTTGGGGCATCGTCTCTGCTAATAATAATCTGACACCAGCACTTTAACTGCACTTTGTGCAACTAAAACCGGCGAAATCTCACGTTTTTACCGTATAACTGCATCCTCTACAACTAAAAGAGCCTGATTTGTCCAAAAACCAGATTAGGCGGCGTTTTAGTTGTACGGAGTGCAGTTATTCGGATAAATCGGGGAAAAAGTGGCGTTTTAATTGTACGAAATGCAGTTATCTGTTGGTTGGGAGGAAAGTGTGGATGATCTTTTATAACTTCCTCCTCTTCATTCATATACTGGATAAATTGGATACTATGGATATAATTTATGATCTTTGATCCTGAATGAACACGTTAACAATAAATTTTTGGTTCTACTGGCGATAGGGCTGTTTTCACAATGTACGTCCTCAGAAAGGATGGATTTATCAGTTATAAAGCTTCAAGTTGCTGCATCAGGCCAGATTAGTTAGATCAGATTATATATAGTTCCACAGTCCCGGCCGCCAGCGTAGTGTCTCTATTGTTAACGTGCTCAATATTCTGATGTACCTTACAAAAAAGCGGGAAAAGTTGCTGCACACGTTAAAAAAATCATGGCAACCCCTTTTTGAAAGCGCTATAATTAAAAGTAATGAGCAGAAATAAAAGGGGCAGCGCAATGAAAAAAGGAAGAATGTTCTACGGGATTTTTATTCCTATTCTCATCCTCGGGGTGGGGCTGGTTGCCAGCTTCGGCAGCTACATTTATATCAGTACGATCCGGTCGGTGGTCGGGCAGTTCTCCAGCAGCAAGCAGAGCTATGTCGAGCAGATCAAGAACAACCTGGAACATAAGATCCAGAGTATCGAGTATGCGTTTAATACGTTCAGTACGACGAGCTCATTTCAGGACCTGGTCACGAATCCGATTACGATCAAGGACTTCGAGGCTTACCGCAGTGTAAATTCGCAGCTGAATTATATTGCCTCCATGACGGCAGAGGGGACGGAATATTCGCTGATCAGTCTGGAGCAGAACTGGCAGATTATGAATGAGCGGCTGACCAGCCTGAGCGAAGCAGATGTGGAGCAGCTGCGTGAGCAGTATATCGACAACCAGAACCAGAGTTTATTTTGGGTCAAGACGGATAAGGGCATAAGGTTCGTTAATACACTGCCTGTGTTCTCCAGCAAAAAGCAGGCCATCGCCCTATCCGACATCTCGCAGTACACGCTGGACTCCATCATCAAGACGGACGAGAAGGCACAGGTCTACATCCTGAACAAATCTGGTGAACTGCTGTACGATTCCGGACAGAAGGAGACAGACCTGACACCCGGACAGCTTGCGGAGCTTAGCGGCATCGTCACCGCGGGTGAGGAGAACGGCAGGACTGAAATGGCCGCGGGCGGACACCAGCCGCTCCAGCTGCTGTATTCCAAGTCCTCCTACAATAATTGGATTTACTTGACGGAGCTGGACCAGGAGGAAATTGCCGGTACGCTCAAAATGACCAAATTCGGCCTGTACGCCCTGGGGCTGCTGAGTATTTTGCTGATTCTGGTTGTCGCTTATATCGTCGCTACTTATTTTACAAAACCGATACAGCGGATCAAGCGCAGTTTAGCTGTAGTCCCGCCGGTGAATACCAAAAACGAATTCGAATACATTATCCAGTCGATTGATACGATCCTTCTGGAGAAGGAATCGCTGGCCAGCCTGATTGAAGCGGAGATGCCGCAGCTGGAGACACAGCTGATTCTCAACCTGTTCCGCAGCCGTGTTACGGCCGAGGAGCTGGAGAAGAATCTGCAGCGCTTCGGCTATGCGCCGAATGGTACCCGGAGATACGTCACGATGCTGATTCAGCTTGACAGCCTGGGTGATCAGGGAGCCTCGAACAAAGATGTGCTGCTGCTGGCGATCAACAAAATGGTGGAGGAGCTTATTCCCGGGACGCAGCGGATGCTGCCGATTATCCTGAACGACGATACCCAGGCGACCATCCTGTCTTTGCCAGGGCAGAGTGAGCAGGAGCTGAACAAAGAGCTACTGGAATATGCAACGGCCCTGCTGAGGGCAGTGCGGAATTATCTGAAGGTCCCGATCAGCATCGGATTCAGCATGGCCTACAGTGATCTGCTGGAGAGCAAGGAAGCCTGTGAGATGGGTAAGCAGGCGCTGCACCAGCGGCTGAACCTCGGCAAGGAATCTATTATTTTTTATGAGGATATTTATAAGGTCGTATCCGGTCCGGTGCTGCTGCATTATCCGGCTGAGCTGGAGTCACAGCTGTTCAACGGCATTCGGCTTGGGGATAAAGAGCAGGTAACAGAAGCGCTCTATCCGTTTCTGGCCCAGCTGATCGGCAAGAACAAGAGCACACTTAATTTTGAGGTCATGCTGGTCAGACTCGTGAACAATCTGATTCAGCTGGAGCAGCATCTCGGCATTCAGGTTCTGCTGACCCAGGATAACAACAAGCTGTATCATCGTGTACTGGACATCCGCAATCCTGAGGAGATCGAACACCTGCTGGTGCAGGAGGTCATCTATCCGATGACCACAGCCATGAAGGAGAAGACGAGCAAGCAGTTCCGCTGCCTGTCCGACAAGATTACCGCCATTGTCCATTCCGAGTTTGATCAGGAGCTGACGCTGGAAGGCATCGGCGAGCGGCTGCACTATAATCCGAATTATCTCAGCAGCATTTTTAAGAAGGAATACGGTACCTCATTCAGTGAGTATCTGATGAATTACCGGCTGGAAATGGCCAAGAAATGGCTGTCGGAGACGGATATGACGATCCGGGAGATTGCCGAGCGTCTGCAATACCATAATCCGCAGAACTTTATCCGTTCCTTCCGTAAGAAGGAGCAGGTTACACCGGGCACTTACCGCAAGCTGCAGCAAGGTGCCTAACATAAAGCCATAATCTTAAGGTCACAGCAATAATCATCACAACCTTTTTAGTATGATCGGGTACAAAAAAACGGTATCGGCCTTTAGTAAAGGCGGTACCGTTTCTTTTTACAGTGTTTCTTTTCCTGCTATACAATTAACCCTTCACAGCCCCCATCAAGGCACCCTTGGTAAAGTGCTTCTGGACGAACGGATAAGCGACCAGCATCGGAACGGTAGCGACTACGATAACCGCCATCTTGATCGTCTGGGCCGGCGGGATAATATCGACCGAGGTGCCCTCAGCCTGCATCCCGCTGGAGACGATAACAATCTGGCGCAGCAGGACCTGAATCGGCCATTTTACCGAATCGTTAATGTAGAGAATGGCGTTCATGTAAGTGTTCCAGTAAGCAACAGCGTAGAACAGGGAGATGGTCGCGATGGACGGCAGGGCCAGCGGCAGCATGATTTTCAGGAAAATCCCGAAGTCGTTGCTTCCGTCAATCTTGGCCGACTCCTCAAGGCTGTCCGGCAGCGCCTGGAAGAAGTTGCGCATGATGATCATATTGAAGGCATTAATCGCTACCGGAAACACTAGGGACCAGTAGGAGTTGATGAGGCCGACCGATTTTACAACCAGAAAGGTTGGGATCATGCCCCCGCTGAACAGCATGGAGAATACGACGATGAAGTTAATGGTGTTTCTGAGCGGCAGATATTTGCGGGACAGGCCATAGGCCATCAGCGCCGTCAGAATCATACTTACAATGGTACCTACAATAGTGACACCTACGGATACGCCGAGGCCTTTGAAGATCGTCGGTGTGGACAGAATGTAGCGGTATGCATCCAGTGAAAAAGTGGTCGGGAACAGGATGAATTTCTTGGCAATCACTTCCTGGGTGGTCGCGAATGAGCTGGCGATAATGTTTACAAAAGGTAACAGACAGGCTAGTGCGATCAGAATCAGGATACCGGCATTTACGACCGTGAAGATCTGTCCGCCGAGTGATTCTTTTCTTCGTGAGCTGTGGTTCATTTCATATCCTCCTCGTATTCGGTTACCTTTCAACTGTAACAAGAGGGACAAATTACGTATATAATCCGGGCATGAGGTGTTGGGTTTAGCGCCGGAACAGGTGCCCTGGCCGGGCTATAATCATTATCTTATTCTGTAATCATCACAGGAGGTCAAAAGGGCATAAACGCTGCAGCCACAAGGCTTTTAAGCACGCAATCACATAATGATTATATACGTAACGCCGGAAATTCTTTAGTCTAGGGAGCGTAATCCCCGAATGACCAAAGGAGGCTGACAAGTGAAAGTTTCAAGCATCACCGCACCATCAAATCTGAATCTGGAAAAGAGGAAAGGCAGCGCGTTCCTGACCGCAGTAAAGAAATACAAGCTCTTATATCTGATGATATTGCCCGGACTGGTGTACTTCATTATGTTTAAGTACCTGCCGATGGGCGGACTTGTAATAGCGTTTCAGAACTATCAGCCGTTCCTCGGAATCACAGGCAGCGAATGGGTAGGGTTCAAGCATTTCATCCGGCTGTTCACAGAGCCTACCTTTATGATGCTGCTGCGCAACACGCTAATCCTGTTCGCGCTGAATATCGTGATTTTCTTTCCGTTGCCGATCATTGTCGCTTTAATGTTAAATGAACTTAAGAACCGCCATCTCAAAAACTGGATTCAGACGATTGTGTACATCCCCCACTTCATGTCTTGGGTTATCATTGTATCCATTACTTATGTATTTCTGACTGTGGACGGCGGGGTAATCAATGAATTGATCGCAAGTATGGGCTTCAAAAAAATCAGCTTCCTGACCTCACCGGAATGGCTGCGCACGATCTATATCGGCCAGATCATCTGGAAAGAGCTCGGCTGGTCCACGATCATTTATCTGGCCGCCATTACTGTAGTGGACCCTCAGCTGTACGAAGCTGCCGAAATGGACGGCGCTGCCCGTCTGCGCAAAACCTGGCATGTGACACTGCCGGCCATCCGTCCAGTCATCATCACCCTGCTGATCCTCAAAATCGGCAGCACGCTGGATCTTGGCTTTGAACATATGTATCTGCTGCTCAACTCGCTCAACCGCGAAGTGGCCGAAATTTTTGACACCTACATTTATACGGCGGGCTTGAAGAACGGCCAGCTCAGCTTCAGTACCACAGTAGGCTTGTTCAAAGGCGTAGTCGGTCTGATTCTCGTAATGGCCTCCAACAAGCTGGCCAAAAAGATGGGCGAAGACGGCGTTTACTAAGGCAGTGCCAATTAATCTACTTTTAAAGGAGAAGAGTTATGAAAAAAAGATGGGTCAGTATGCTTGCCTGCGTTACCGTGCTTTCCACATTACTGTCAGCGTGCGGGGGAGATAAAGAAGCAGAGAAAAACGCTGCCGTAGCTGATGAAAACACACCGCTGGAGATTACCTGGCTGAATATCCTGCATACCGCATCGCCGCCGACCGATACAATCAAGAAGCTGCTGGAGGAATACACCAATACCAAGCTCACCTTCAACTGGGTGCCTGATGCCTCCAAGGAGGAACGGATCACGACCGCGCTGGCCTCCGGCGAACTGGCTGATATCGTTACCTTGACCATGATGACCAACTCCTCGGTGCGGAGCTCGCTGAAATCCGGGCTGTTCTGGGATGTGGGCCCTTACCTTGATGATTACGATAATCTGGCCAAAATCGCACCGGAAGTCCGTGCAGCGGCTTCCATCGAAGGTGTCCTGTACGGCGTACCGTTCCAGAAGAACCTGGCGCGCTCCGGCCTGATCATGCGCAAGGACTGGCTGGATAAGCTGGGCCTGCCGGTTCCGACTACACTTGATGAAGTGTATGAGGTAGCAAGAGCTTTTACCGAGGATGATCCGGACGGCAACGGTGTTGACGATACAACCGGCTTCGGTGACCGTAACGATCTGCGCTACAGCAGCTTCAAAACACTGAGCTCCTACTTTGGCACACCAAACGGCTGGAAAGTGGATGAAAGCGGCAAGTTCACTCCGGAATTCGATACGCAGGAATATATGGATACCTTGAACTATTCCAAGAAGCTTTATGAAAACGGATACTTGGCGCAGGACTTTGCCGTTACAGCCAAAACCGACCAGCAGCAGCAGTTCGCCCAGGGTAAGACGGGGATTTACACCGGTATGGTCGACATCTCCAGTTTGAGAACACTTGCCCAGGATCTGCAGGAAGGTCTTGAACTTGTGCCGATCAACAAAATCTCTAACGGTGACGGTGAATACCACATCTGGTCCGAAGGCAGCGGCGTCGGCGGTCTGATGGCATTCCCGAAATCCGAGGTTAAAACCGAAGCTGAGCTGAAAAGACTGCTGCAGTTCGTCAACGACCTGATTGATGAAGAAGCATTCATGCTGATGACCGGCGGTATTGAAGGCACGCACTATGAATATGATGAAAACGGTGCTTATAAAGTCCTTAATACTGAGCTTTGGCAGGCCGATGTACAGCCGTTCTCCTCCAGCAGACCAAGCGAAATCTCTTATACGCTAAAGGATGCGAATCCGGAGAAGCAGCTGGCCAATGAACTGATCCGTGAAAATGACCAGTATGCCGTGTTTGATCCGACTGTGCCGCTCGATTCCGCAACCAATAACGAGCAGGGTACGGAGCTTGCAAAGATCATCACCGATGCTACATTTAAGTACATCATGGGACAGGCGACTGAAGCTGATTTCAAAAAAGCGGTACAGACCTGGAAGGATTCGGGCGGTACCAAGATTACTGAAGAGTATGAAGCAGCTTATAAGCTGACTCAGAAGTAGGATTTTAAGACCTGTGTCAAGTTTGGCGAGCCCACCCGCACCGGGTGGGTTCGTTGTGCAGGATATACGGGATTTGAGGTGATAAAAGATGAAGCATATGGTGATCAGCAGGACGGGCGGAGGAGACTTCAGCTCTGTTCAGGCTGCGGTGGACAGCATACCGGAAGGCACGGGGGGGTTAACTGTCCTGCACATTGAAGCGGGTGTTTATTATGAGAAGCTGCGTATCAATAAGCCGAATTTACGGCTGATTGGCGAAGGCGAAGTCAGGCTGACCTATGACGATTATGCGCGCAAGCCTGGGAACGAAGGGGCGCCGGCCGGTACCTTTGGCTCATGCAGCACTTACATTACCGGTGACAATATTAAGGCGGAGAATATTATTTTTGAAAATACAGCCGGCGGCAGTGACGAGGTGGCTCAGGCAGTTGCCCTGTATGTCGATGCCGACAAGGTGGCATTTCAGAACTGTACCTTTCTGGCGGCCCAGGATACGCTGTATCTGGCCAGGCCAAAGGAAGAAAAGGTGAACCGGAGCGGGCGCAATTATTTTGAACATTGCCGGATCACGGGAGATATCGATTTTATTTTCGGCTCGGCTACGGCTTATTTTCATGAATGCGAAATTACCAGCCTGAATCTTGGCAAGGAGATTAACGGCTATATTACGGCTGCCGCTACTCCTGAAGATAAGCAGACAGGCTTTGTGTTCCATAAATGCCGGCTGGTCAGCGATGCGGCCGAAGGCAGTGTATACCTGGGAAGACCGTGGCGGGACTATGCGCGGACTGTGTTCCTCGATTGCTGGCTGGGCGCACATATTTCCCGTGAGGGCTGGAATGACTGGGATAAAGCCAGTGTATGGCATACCGTGCATTACGGCGAAGCCGGTTCTGAGGGGCCTGGGGCGCACGCGGACAAGCGAGTAGGCTGGTCTAAGCAATTGCGCGGGAGCGAGCTGGAACGCTTTACGCTTGAGGCTGTTTTTGGCGGGGAAACGGACTGGATTTCTTGAGGTTAAGTGTTGATGGGCTATTTTAACAATAAGAGGAGGCTGTAAAGTGGGAGAGAAATGGGCTGTAAAGACGGCGGATACGCTGATGGAGCGTCTGCCGAGACTGTATGAGGATAAGGGTTACAGCGGCAAATGGTCATACGATTACGGTGTAGTGCTAAAGGGTTATGAGCTGCTGTGGAAGCAGACGGGTGAACGCAAATATTTTAATTATATCGCTGACAATATGGACTATTTCATTCAGGAGGATGGCCATATCCGCGGCTACCGTAAGGATGAATACAACATCGATCATATCAACAACGGCAAGCTGCTGTTTACGCTGTATGCAGAGACCGGACTTGAAAAATATAAGCTGGCGGCCGCCAGCCTGCGGGATCAGCTGCAGACTCATCCCCGGACTTCTGAGGGTGCTTTCTGGCACAAAAACATTTATCCGTACCAGATCTGGCTCGACGGACTCTATATGGGATCGCCGTTCTATCTGCAGTATCTGCTGGCTTTTGAAGAGGGAGCGGATCTGGGGGATGTGACGAAGCAGTTTATTTTGTGCGAAAAGCATACCAAGGACCCGGTAACGGGACTGCTGTTCCATGCCTGGGACGAAAAAAAGGTTCAGCCATGGTGCAATCCTGAGACCGGTCTGTCCGAAAATTTCTGGGGACGTTCGATGGGCTGGTATCTGATGGCCCTGGTGGATGTGCTGGAAATGCTGCCGGAAGATCATGCTGACTATGCTGAGCTGGTGCGGATTTTGCGGGATACACTTGGCGCGTTAAAGGAGTATCAGGATGCCGAAGCAGGCGTGTGGTACCAGGTGGTTAATCTGGGAGAACGTAAAGGCAACTATCTGGAAGCATCGGCTTCCAGCATGATCGTGTATGCCATCGGCAAAGGAATCCGCTTAGGCGCTCTGGATGAGAGCTGGACTGAGGTGCTGGACCGCGCTTACGCCGGACTGATTGCCGAATTTGTGCTTATAACGAAGGAAGGCCGGGTCAACCTGAACAAAAACTGCCAGGTAGCGGGACTCGGCGGTGCAGACAAACGGGACGGAACCTATGCGTATTACATCAGCGAGCCGATTATTACGAACGACCAGAAGGGGCTGGGGGCATTCCTGCAGGCTTGTGCTGAGTATGAACAGTTAAGAGCGGGCCGGGATGATGCTTCGCCGGGAGGTATTTATGCAGCTGGTGTATAACATAGCAGATTTTGGTGCACAGCGCGACAGCGGTGTATTGGTTACCTCGGCGATTAATGAGGCGATTGCGGCGGCAAGTGAAGCGGGCGGCGGGACTGTGTATGTTCCGGCGGGCCGCTTCCTGAGCGGGGCTATTATTCTGAAAAGCAATATTGAGCTCCATTTAAGCCCGGGGGCCGTGCTGTCCTTCAGTACAGATCAGGCTGATTACCCGGTGGTGGAATCCAGATGGGAAGGCGTCCGGCAGCAGGTCTACGCTTCCTGTATTTACGGCAGTGACCTCGTCAACATCTCCATCACGGGCAGCGGAACGCTTGACGGCAACGGCGGACCGTGGTGGGATGTATTCCGTAACCGCCGTGAGGAGCTGGCGTTTCCGCGTCCGAAGCTGATCAGCTTTGACCGCTGCAGCCGGGTGACGATCAAGGATGTTACGCTGCAGAGCTCGCCAAGCTGGACAGTTAATCCGATTGAATGCAGCAATATCACTGTGGACAATGTCTCTATTGTGAACCCGGCTGATTCCCCCAATACGGACGGCATCGATCCGGAATCTTGCAACGGTGTGCGGATCAGCAACTGCAGCATTGACGTCGGGGACGACTGCATTGCGATCAAGGCGGGAACCGAGGATACGGCAGAGCGGATTGCGTGTGAAAATATTACGATCACGAACTGCACCATGGCCCACGGCCACGGCGCTGTCGTGCTCGGCAGTGAGATGAGCGGGGACATCCGTAATGTCGTCATCAGCAACTGTATCTTCAAGGAAACTGATCGTGGCATCCGCATGAAATCGCGGCGCGGCCGGGGCGGAACGGTTGAAGATATCCGCATCTCCAACATTGTAATGGATCATGTGCTGTGTCCGTTTACGATGAACCTCTATTACTTCTGCGGCCCGCGCGGCAAGGAGAAATATGTCTGGGACAAAAATCCGTATCCGGTTACGGAAGAGACGCCTTGCTTCCGCCGGGTGCATTTTGCCAACATAACCGCACGCAATGTGCATGCCGCTGCCGGGTTCCTGTACGGGCTGGCTGAGCAGTATGTATCTGAAGTGACGTTTAGCAATGTTGATATTTCCATGGCGGAGAATGCGGTGCCAGGCCATCCGGATATGATGACCGGCATGGAGGATATGCATAACCGCGGATTCTACCTCGGCAATGTCCGGGACGTAAAGTTCCATCAGGTGACGGTCGAGAATCATGAAGGACCGGCCTTCTATATTGAGAACGGGGAAGAAGTCGAGCTGGTTAGCTGCCAGTCGCGCAATACACGCAAGCCGGAGCAGCTGGAGGAGCGGGTAACGCTTGCCGGGACTGATCTGAATCTGAAAGGATAGGACGGTAGCTGAAATGAGTAATCATAAAGTTCCTTTGGAGTCACTGCTGGGTGATCTGCCGGAGCACGGTCCGGAACCTGTTGAAGCGGTGCTGCTGAAGCAGGAAATTCATGACGGCTTCCGCATGGAATCACTGCTGCTGGATTTGAACGGGCTGGAGAAGGTGCCGGCAACGCTCGTTAAGCCGCTGGAAGGTGACGGGCCGTTCCCTTTGGTGCTGTTCAACCATTCGCACGGCGGGAACTACACGAATGGCCGCAAGGAGCTGCTGAACAGCAGTTCTTATCTGCAGTCGCCTTCTTTTGCTAAGACGCTGACAGACATGGGCTATGCCGTCTGCTGCGTTGATATGTGGGGCTTCAACGAGCGCAGCGGTAAGGCCGAGAGCGAGCTGGTGAAGGAAATGCTCTGGACGGGCAAAGTCCTGTGGGGCATGATGCTCTACGACAGCCGCCGCGCGCTAGATTACCTGTGCTCTCGTGAAGATATAGACGCTGGGCGGATTGGCACGATAGGCATGTCCATGGGCGGGCTGATGGCCTGGTGGCTGGCAGCGCTGGATGAACGGGTCAAGGTAACGGTCGATATTTGCGGACAGGTGGAGGCTCAGACCTTAATCGATAAAAGAGGCCTGGATCATCACGGCTTCTACTCCTATGTTCCGGGGCTGCTCAAGCATTACACTACGCTTGAGATCCAGCAACGGATCGTTCCGCGGGCACGGATGAGCCTGAACGGCCGCAGCGACCGGATGTGTCCGGCAGAAGGTGTAAGACTGCTGGACAAAGGCTTGACTGCAGCTTATGAGGCTGCCGGCAAGCCGGAGCACTGGCGGAACGTTGCAGCGACGGGCGGGCATATGGAGACGCTGGAGATGCGCGTGGCCTGGCAGGCTTTTTTGGCGGAGCATTTGTAGGGAAGAGATGGGTTGCATATTCATTTTGGAAGGCGGGATTAGCTATGACTGCAATTATCCGAAATCCGGTACTGCCGGGATTTAACCCCGACCCGTGCATTCTGCGTGTCGGGGATACCTATTATATTGCTGTTTCATCGTTTGAGTGGCTGCCAGGGGTGCGGATCTATACATCCGGGAATCTCGCGGACTGGGAGCACTGTACGGACATTCTTACCTCGCAGGTCGATCTGCGAGGTAATCCCAAGAACTGCAGCATCTGGGCGCCGCAGCTGAGCTATCATGATAATCTGTTTTATCTGCTGTATACAGATGTTAAAAGCACCAAACGCCCTTTCAAGGACTGCCACAATTACCTGATGACAGCGCCGTCCATCGAAGGACCTTGGTCAGAGCCTGTATATCTGAACAGCAGCGGGTTCGACCCCTCCCTGTTCCATGACAGCGACGGCCGGAAATGGCTGCTGAATGCCCTGTGGGACTATCGCATTCTTGAAGGCAACAAGTCCAGCGGCATTGTAATTCAGGAGTATGACACTGCCGCGCAGCGGCTGATCGGCGAGCCGGCCAAGCTGTTTGACTGTACGCCGCTGAAGAAGACCGAAGCGCCGCATATTTATAAGCAGAACGGCTATTACTACCTGATTACCGCCGAAGGCGGGACAGGCTCCGGCCATGCCGTTACAGTGGCCCGCTCCCGGGAGCTTGCCGGTCCTTATGAGGTGGACCCGCAGAACCCGATGCTTACCTCGCGGAACAACCCGGACCTGCCGCTGCAGTGTGCCGGGCATGGCAGTCTGGTACAGACAACAGCCGGGGAGTGGTACATGGCCCATCTGTGTACCCGTCCCGTAGACGGCAAGTATGCCATTCTGGGACGCGAAACAGCGCTGCAGCAGGTGTACTGGGATGAAGCAGGCTGGCTGCGCCTCAGCGCAGGCGGCAATGAGCCGAAGCTTACGGTTCCGGCGCCGGAGGGTGTGGCTGTGAGCGGTGCGGACTCCGGCAAGCTGTTTGAGGACAGCTTCGACGGCCCGCAGCTGAAGAAGACATGGAATACACTGCGGATTCTGGCCGACGACAGCTGGTGTTCGCTGACAGCGCGTCCCGGCTATCTCCGGCTGACCGCCGGTGAATCGGTACAGAGCCTGTTCAGCCATCATATTCTGGCAGTCCGCCAGCGGGATTTAAGCTTCCGTGCTGAAACAGCGCTTGAATATCAGCCGGAGAGCTATCTGCAGATGGCAGGCCTGCTGCTGTACCTTAACGAAGACAATTACCTTTACGCGTATATCTCGCATGAGCAGGGTCAAGGCAGAGTACTGCGGCTGATGAAATGCGAAGCGGACAGCTTCAGCTATGAGCCGGAGACGATTGCTTTAGACGGGCAGTCGCCGGTACAGCTGGCTGTATCCGTTGATGGGGCTGCAGGACAATTCTTCTATCGCAGCAGTGATACGGATGAGTGGACAGCCCTGTACGGGCGGCAGGAGCTCGGCTTCCTCTCGGGAGGCTTCACCGGCAATTTCGTCTGCATAGCCGCCCACGATATGAACCAGTTCGCCGGCAGCTATGCAGATTTCTCGCATTTCCGGTATGAGGGTAAGGATTTGTAAGGTAAAGATGCGGGAGAACAGATGAACAGTGGAACAGAGGGAAAGATGAACAGCAAAGGATGGACGGCCATGCAGCCGTGCATCCTTTTTGCTTTTTATCATAGAGCGGAGTAATGTGATTATCTGAGAAGCTGTTTGTACAAATGAGGCTCAGGAGAGGCGGAGTGGAAATGAATACTAGAACACTGGGACGTGAAGGTCTGAAGGTATCGGCGCTTGGACTAGGCTGCATGGGGATGTCTGATTTCTACAGCGGACGGGATGATCAGGAGTCGGTGCGGACGATTTACCGTGCGTTTGATTTGGGCATTAATTTTCTGGATACCGCGGATATGTATGGAGTGGGCCGGAATGAGGAGCTGGTAGGCCGGGCGGTAAAAGGCCGCCGTAACGATGTAATCGTCGCTACCAAGTTCGGGAATGTGCGCAGCAGCGACGGAAAAATGCTTGGCATTAACGGCCGGCCGGAATATGTAAAGGAGGCCTGTGATGCCAGCCTGCGCCGGCTGGGCGTCGATCATATCGACCTGTATTACCAGCACCGCGTAGACCCGAATACACCGATTGAAGAGACGGTAGGCGCAATGGCTGATCTGGTGCAGGCGGGTAAAGTCCGTTTCCTCGGCTTGTCGGAAGCCGGAGCAGCTACCATTCAGCGTGCACACCAGGTGCATCCGATTTCGGCGCTGCAGACGGAATATTCACTCTGGAGCCGGGATGTTGAGGATGAGATTTTGCCGGTCTGCCGTGAGCTCGGCATTGGCTTTGTGCCGTACAGCCCGCTTGGCAGGGGCTTTCTGACCGGGCAGATCCGCACGTTTGAGGATTTGGCTGAGGATGACTACCGCCGCAATTCCCCGCGTTTTCAGGGCGAGAACTTTAATAAGAACCTGGAGCTTGTAGAGCGCATCAAAGAGATTGCTGCCGAACAGGAGGTTCAGCCGTCACAGCTGGCTCTGGCCTGGCTGCTCGCCCAGGGCGAAGACATTGTGCCAATCCCCGGCACCAAACGGACGAAGTACCTGGAAGAGAATGCAGGTGCTCTAGCAATCCGGCTAAGCGAAAAAGAACTGGAGCGTATTAATGAGGCGGCACCCAAAGGCAGCGCAGCTGGAACACGTTATCCCGAGCAGGGGATGAGAAGTGTTAGCCTGTAAAGCAGCAGGGGGAGCAGGATTGATCCTACAGCGAACTTGAATAACTTAAAAAAGATGATTCCGGTATTGCGGAATCATCTTTTTTTTGCCGAGGAGGCTTGTGCATGTATGGTTAATGCGAGCAAATGGCGAACAGTCACGGCTTTCCCGAATAGAAGGTCACCATAGAACTTATTTAAGTGTACATATGCCATCTAACTCCCCCGCTAAACCTCGCTATCAAAAATCTAGTTGGAAAAACGCTACTTAATTCCGCCGAAATTGTCCTCAAACCGGTAGATGACCCGAAATAGATGACGTTTTTCCACCTAATCGTTGTAGATGAACAGAATCATTGAAACCAAGTAGCAAATATCCAACCAGATAGTCTAAGGCAATGCCAAAATTCTGTTTAGCGTGGCTGCTGTTTCTTCCTGGCGGCGAAGCAGATTGTCAAGCTCCCACTTACGCGCAAAGATTTCATCATCACTCAGCTTTGTCTCAAGCAGGATGGCGGCAGCATTTTTTGTAATCAAACGATGTTTACAGAGCATTTCAACAGCCAGCAGATCAGTATCTTCATGAATGTCAGATGCCTGCGCCAGTTTAAGTATAGATGACGATAAGGCTGATACTAATCTGCTGTCCCACTCATTCATTAAATAAGCCAGGATATTATATCAACACGCTTGAAATCATGTTTGTCAATTGGCAAATTAGCTATGCTCAAGCAGATTCCCCCGCTCATGTACCGCTTTATTGCTCTTTCGGCCCGTTATCCTTCGGAACTACTCTTGCCGGACGGCTGACCCAGTTGCTGCGGTTCATCGGCTTAACGGCGTCAATCCGCGGATTAACCGGTTCCTGGACCGTTCCTTCAGGTGTCTGTGATCTTGCCGCGATTGCTTCCGGGTGCTGCCGTTTAGGAAGACCTCCGCCGTTATGCTTGCCCCGGTTCCATGCATTGTTCTTTCTCACTTGATACACTCCTTCTAAGATAAGCTGGTTTATACACCATATCACATCATGTAAAGGTTAGAAAGCACCTGATGTATAGAAAAGGCTGTGTAGTTTCTCCGGCATTCAGGGTAATAAAGGGGATGATTCCCTATCGTAGGGCCTAAGCACAAAAACGTTATTTTGACAAGTTATAAAATGTACTATTGATATTCTTTACTACTGTCTATAATGATATAGAATTTGAAAGGAGAGCACCCTGATGGCCATCAAGATAATTACGGACAGCGGTTCCGATCTACCCCTGGAGTATGTTGAGAAGTATAATGTGACGATTGTTCATCTGCCGGTTCATTTCGGGCATGATCTGATGCCTGAGGACACGGAGACCAAAGTCTTTTATCAAATGATGCGTGAATCCAAAGAGCTGCCGACAACGGCCAGTCCAAGTCCGCAAAGTTTCCTCGAAGCATTCAAGGAGGTGGAACCGGGTACAGATATTATGGTCCTCTGCATGTCATCCAATATCAGCAGTACTTATCAGACAGCCACAATTGCCAAGGAGATGTATGAGGAAGAAGGACATCCGAACGCGATTGAAGTTATAGATACGAAAAGATTTTCCGGAGGCCTGTCGCTTATTGTGGCAACGGCGGCGAGATTATCACTCACTTGCAGCCTGGCAGAACTAAAGGAAAAGGTACTTAAGCAAGTTGAGGAAACCACAGCCTACTTTACGCTGGATACATTAGAAAACGTTATTAAGGGCGGTCGTCTAAACCGTCTGTCAGGCGCGGTGGCGTCTGTACTTAACATCAAGCTGCTGCTGAAGATCAGCGAGGATGAGGGCAAAGTTGAGGTAGTGGAGAAAACCCGCGGCCTGCCTAAAGCGCTGAACCTGCTGCTGAGCAAGCTTGACGAGAAGCAGTATGATTATGAAAAAGCGGCGATTGCCATCGTTCATAGTAACTGTGAAAAACTGGCGCTGGAGATCAAATCGCGTATTCTTGAAAAGCATCCCTTTAAAGAAGTAGTATTCTCCAGCATGGGTCCGGTTATGGGGACTTATGCCGGTGAAGGCGGGATTGGAGTGGCTTTTTAAGCTGACCTGGTCTTGTCTACATAATTTGATGTACCGAAGAACCGTACCTGGCTGACTGCCGGTGTGCGGTTTTTGGCGTTGCTTGAAGGTGAGGGGATGAATGAACGCAAAGGGACTGTCCGCAGGACAACGGGTTAGCTTTCTCTCATAGACACCATCGTATAGGCATCAGCATAGAATGGAGCAAATCCCATTAACGGAGGTCAGACGCTATGTCGACATATAATACCGGCCAGAGTGCAGTTGTAATCTATCAGGCAGATCCGGCGGTGGTGCAGCATTTGCACGGTGTCCGCGATTCGCTGCATCAATCCTGTAAACCATACTTAAATCATAAAGTGAAGGTACAGACGCTTGACGGAATGACGCACGAAGGCACCATTGCCGGAATGGACAGCAAAAATATGTACCTGATGGTCACAGTCACTATGGACACGCCGCGCGGATTCTATAACCCGTATTACAAGCCGTATCCGGGGCCGGGATATCCTTATCCGGGACCTGTAAATAACAATGTGATTCTGCCGCTGGTTCTGTTCGAGCTGCTGGCTATCTCATTGATCTAACAACCGGGACGGGTGAGTGAAAAAAAGACATGATCCGCTTTGCTGCAACGGTGCAGCATAAGCGGTCATGTCTTTTAATGTTTTGGAGGGCTTCTCCCTCACATAGCTATTATAAAATCTGCAGCAGCAACCTTATTGCTGTCCTGCGCCGGGAGTTCCGCTGCGGAGGCTGATGCTATCCGCCTGAGCGGTTCCTGACTTTAACGTGTATTGAATAACATCGCCTGCCTTGAGCGAGGAGAGGCTGAGTGCAGCTTCAGTACGTTTGCCGTCTGTGAAGGAGACAGATAGCAGCTTGGTGCTGGAGGTTACGGTAATGACAGCCGTTTCTTCCGTAAAGCTCATCTGGCCGCCGCCCTGCGGGCCCGCTCCCCGCTGCTCCCCGCCGCCGTCTCCGGTTTCGCCGGCAGGCCGGCTGGACGGCGGTAATCCTTCAGCGCCGCCTGCCGGGGCGGCTCCGCCCAGGAGATGCCAACGTTCTGAGATAATATACCAGCCCATTCTGAAAGAAACTTGAAAGCCGGGCTCGTTTTCACATTATTTTTAAGCGTGCGCATTCTACTTTCAGAGCGAGCCGGTAAGGTGATAAACTGGGAGGAGTCTTTAACGGAACAACTTTCAGGGCACGGTCTTGGCCGTTTACGGGGAGATACTGCTAACCAAAGGAGGATTTATAATGATTACATATCCAATACTGAAACATGGGGCCGTCATTGGTGTAACTGCTTCTTCGCTTGGAGTGGATGAGCAGCACCGGGATATTTTTGACGAGGCTGTGGAGCGGATGGAGGCAAGAGGCTATCAGGTAATTGTTGGAGAGACGGTCTACAAGCAGGATAAAGCGAGGTCTGCTCCGGGTAAAGAGCGGGGGCTGGAGTTTAACCGGATGATAGAGGACGAATCCATCGGCCTGATCATACCGCCATGGGGCGGCGAGCTGCTGATTGAAATGCTGGAGTTCATTAATTTTGACCAGATGAAGCCGAAATGGGTGCTGGGATTCTCCGACATCAGCCTGCTGCTGTTTGTAATCACCTTGCGCACGGGTATTGCTACCGCACAGGGGCCTGGCTTCGGAGATTTGCGCGGAAAGCAGACAGATGAGACGACCGGCATGTGGCAACAGGTGCTCTCCACACAGGCTGGCGGCAGCATTGTCCAGCAATCCTCTCTAAAACATCAGGGGACAGAGATGGGGGAGGACAGCCCGTCGCCTTACCTGTTCAATCTGAACACCCCCACACGATGGAAGTCGGTACCGGATCAGGATGTTTTGCTCAAAGGCCGTCTGCTCGGCGGCTGCATTGATGTCATCCGGCATATTATCGGGACACCGTACGGCGACGTACAGCACTTCAACCGGCAGTTCATACACGGGGAGCCCATCCTCTGGTACCTGGAAAATTGCGAGCTGAACACAGCGGATCTCCGCAGATCGCTTGTCCACATGAAATATGCCGGCTGGTTTGACAATTGCTCGGGGATTTTGTTTGGACGGAGCGGAGGCAATCAGCCGCTGCTCGGCTATACGGCAGAAGAGGTGTACCGGGATTTGGCGGACGAACTGCAGCTGCCGGTGGTTTACGATCTTGATTTCGGGCATGTTCCGCCGCAGATGACACTGGTTAACGGCGCTTATGCCGAGGTGGAGGTAGTGAACGGCCGGGGAACAGTGAAGCAATATTTTCACGAATAACAGATAAGTAGCATATACGCTAAAATATCTCCACGAAACAGGGTCCAAACATAGAGACTGATCCAGGCACTTGACGGGGATTCGGTAACTTATAGATTTATACTAATAAAAAAGAGGCAGCCCGCCGGGCTGCCTCTTAACGCCTTATTACATACTCACAATTGCGGTAATTTCTTCATCCAGATCCAGCCGTACGTTCTCGCGGTAAGCACGGATGCCGTACTCGCTGTGCAGATAGCGTAGAATGGCTTCAATCATGTTGGATTCCACCAGGTATTGGCTGCGTCCCTGAATCCAGACCTCTGCGGTGTAGCCGGTATCTTCATCCCAGCTTAGCTCGACCTGGACATCCTGGACACGCACGCCTTTACGTTCAGCCATATGCATGCAGATGGCGTTAATAATTTCGTCCATACTGAGAACGGTCATTGACATTAGTAGCGGCCGTCTCTTTCTTCAAGTCTGCGTCTTTCTCTTCTGCGGCGGAAGAAGGACATTACAAGCACCACAACAAGATAGATCGCAAGCATATTAACGAGGAAGCCGAGAATGTTACCGAACGCGCCCATACCGGCAAACATGCTGCCGAACAGGAAACCGGCCAGACCGCCGATCATCATACCCTTCATCAGCCCGCCGCCGCTGAAAAATCCGCGTTTTGCAGTGCTGGCAGTTCCGGCTGTAGTACCAGTAGTGCTATCACTTTTTCTTACATTATCCGTAGTAGATTTCTTCGGAGTCGTGGTAAAGCCGCGGCTGCCGGATTTAAACCCCCCGCGTTTCGCATCCGCAAAATCGGGAGCGGTTACAGCAAAGAACAGGGTAAAGGCCATCACAATCATCATTACGCGTTTCATAGATTTCATTTAGTACGAATACCCTCCTAAGATTGTCTTAAAATTTGTAGTTCTGCCCGGTAATACGTAGCATGCCCCAGGAGGTTTCAATTTTAAATAAAAATTTTTGGATTCATTTTTCCGGTGATTATCCGGAAATAAAAAAGGGCGTGGACATCAAGTCCACGCCAAAAAACATTTGTCAGAGAGTTGCCTTGTTCTCCACGTAACCTTCCGAGACAAGCTCAAGCGCTCCGGTAGCCGGATCGATGACCATGCCGTGAACAGGTACGTTTGGGGGGAGTAAGGGATGGCGCTTAATAAGCTCCACAGTCTGAATTACCCCGTCCTTCACATTGTCAAACCCGCGCAGCCATTTGGTCAGCTTGATTCCCGAATTCTCAAGTGTCGACAGCACTTCTTCAGATATGCCGCGCTCTTTAATCGAGTTGATCATCTTGTCAGCGTTCAGGGAAGCCATACCGCATTCATAGTGGCCGACGACAATGACTTCTTCCGCATCGAGCTCATATAGCGCAACCATAACACTGCGCATAACCGAACCGAACGGCTGGGAGATGACGGCACCGGCGTTTTTAATGATTTTGACATCACCGTTTTTGAAATTCATCGCTTTCGGCAAAAGCTCTACCAGGCGCGTATCCATACAGGTGATAACCAGCATTTTTTTATCCGGGAAACGGCTGGTCAGATAGGACTCGTATTCTTTTTCCTCAACAAACTTCTTGTTAAAATCCAAAATTTCCGATACGTGTGTCATGACCATGCTTCCTCCTAAAAATAGTATTGTGTAATGTAGGCTTTACGTATGTACGTAAGGTCTATTCACCAGTTTGGTAATGAATGAACTATTTCAAATTTGAAGCTGAAAGCTCTGAAATGATTATAAGGATAATAAAACACGGACGTCAATAACCAGGTGTGATTGCAGCTGCAGCAATAGCTCCATTTCCCGCATGTGACGGGCAAAGTTGCTTATCCCCATCCAAAAAAGTATCATCAAGAAGAATAAGGAAAACAGAGAAAGCAGGTGGATGGAAATGGAACAGGCAATTCAGGAAAAATGGGAACAGTTTCAGGAGTTATTATCTAAAATCAGCGGCTATGCCGAAGCCATCGGTCTTCTTCACTGGGATTTGCGTACAGGAGCGCCCCGTAAAGGTGTAGAGGTCCGCTCGGGAACGATCGGTGTACTCTCGGGTGAGCTTTTCCGGCTGGAGACGTCAGAGGAAATGGGTTCATTCACCGAGTTTTTCAGTGCTCCTGAGGTAGCAGGCCAGCTCAGTGATATCCAGAACAAAATGGTAAAGGACTGCCGCAAGGAGTATGAACGCAGCAAGAGTATTCCTTCTAAAAAATTCGAAGAGTACTCCGTTCTGGCCGCTCATTCGGAGAGTATGTGGGAGGAAGCCAAGGCGAATGATGATTTTGCCTCCTTTGAGCCGTTCCTGAGTAAAATTGTCGCCTTCAAGCAGGAATTCATCGACTATTGGGGTGTTAAGGATACCCGGTATGATACGCTGCTGGATATGTATGAGCCGGATCTGACTGTCGCCAAAGTGGACGAGCTGTTCGGCCGTCTGCGCAGCCGCCTGGTTCCGCTGGTAGAAGCGATCAGCGCTTCTGCAAACAAGCCGGATACCGAATTCCTGAGCCAGATCTACGCCAAAGAGCAGCAGGAAAAGTTCGGCCTGTTCGTGCTGGAGCAGATGGGCTATGACTTTGATGCAGGACGCCTGGACGAGAGTGTTCATCCGTTTGCTACCGGGCTTAACCCGGGCGATGTGCGCATTACAACCAATTACCTGCTGGATAATGTAACAAGTGCGATTTTCAGCTCACTGCATGAAGGCGGACACGCCCTGTATGAGCAGAATATCAGCAAGGATCTGATTGGAACGCCGCTTTCCGGAGGCACCTCAATGGGTATCCATGAGTCACAGTCCAGACTATGGGAAAATATGATCGGCCGCAGCCGCGCCTTTTGGCAACGTTATTATGGTGATCTGCAGCAGCATTTCCCGGAACAGCTCGCAGAGGTTGAAGTGGAGCAGTTCTACCGGGCGATCAACAGCGTAGCCAATTCCTTTATCCGGATTGAAGCGGATGAGCTGACTTATAACCTGCATATCATTATCCGGTATGAGATCGAGAAGCTGATCTTTAATGAAGGGCTGGAGGTCAAGGATCTGCCTAAGACCTGGAATGCTAAATATCAGGAATATCTCGGCATTACTCCGCCTTCAGATGCGCTGGGCGTCCTGCAGGATGTTCACTGGTCCGGCGGTGACTTCGGTTATTTTGCCTCCTACTCATTGGGGAATATGTATGCTGCCCAAATTCTTAATACACTGCGCAAGGAGCTGCCTGAATTCGACAGTCTGATTGCCGAAGGAAACCTGATCCCGATTAAAGAATGGCTGACGGACAAGATCTACCGCTTCGGCAAAAGCCTGACTCCGGCGCAGATTATCGAGCAGGTGACCGGTGAGCCGCTGAACCCTGATTATCTTGCCGATTATCTGGAAGCTAAATATACGGAGCTTTATAATTTGTAACCGTGCTCCGGCCTGTCTGTGCGCAGATAGGCTGGAATGGGCTCCGGGTTAACGGTATAATAGAAGGAAACGCACACGGAAGGATTTTGTTATGGCAAATACTTATACTTACAGCCGCAGGGAAGAGGTCGCTAATGCGATTACACATGGTATCGGTACGGTACTGAGTGTAGCTGCACTTGTTCTGCTTGTTGTTTTTGCCAGCTTGAAGGGGACGGCCTGGCATGTTGTCAGCTTCTCAATCTACGGGACAACGATGCTGCTGCTGTATCTTAACTCTACGCTGGTGCATAGTCTGCGGGAGGGCAAGGCGAAGGATCTGTTTGAATTCTTCGATCATTCCTCCATTTATCTGTTCATTGCCGGTACCTATACGCCGTTTCTGCTTGTTGCGATCCGCGGACCGCTGGGCTGGAGCCTGTTCGGTATCGTCTGGGGAGTAGCGCTATTCGGTGTAGCCTTCAAGGCTTTTTTCGTCAAAAAATTCCTGTTCATGTCGACGATTTTTTACATCGCCATGGGCTGGCTGATTGTAATCGCCTGGAGTCCGCTGTCAGCGGCTGTTGCAGGCGGCGGGATGGCGCTGCTGATGACCGGGGGCATTCTGTACACGCTGGGAACGATCTTTTATGTATGGAGAGGGTTTCCGTTTCACCATGCTGTCTGGCATATATTCGTGCTTGCCGGAAGTGTAACACATTTCTTCGCTGTATTGATTTATCTGCTGCCCATCCGCTAAAAGCCGTAGAATAACAGGATAATGCTGCATTTTGCATACAAAAAAAGATGACAAGCAAAAAAGCTTGACATCTTTCTTTGTTTTCGGTATCATAAGGGACGTTGTGAAGCTGTAAAGTGTTTTTCCTTGACGAAGGGAGTGCCCTTGATGAGTCAGGAGAATAGGCTCGAGAAGACGAACCGGATTAACCTGTTATTCGCATTCTATGAACGGCTGCTTACTGATAAACAGCAAACGTTTCTGAAATATTATTTCCATGATGATTTCTCCCTGGGAGAGATCGCCGCGGAATTTGAAATCAGCCGCCAGGCCGTGTATGAGCATATCAAGCGTGCTGAGCAGGTTTTGGAAAATTACGAAGAGAAACTTGGCCTGCTGGCCAAGCATGACGACCGCAACCGGTTTTTAGAAGAATTGCGCAGACTGCCTGATAATGGGACGCTGCCTGAACAATATAAACAGCGTTTCACGGAGCTCGTGGATCGTTTGCAGAGGTTAGAGTAGCATGAAGGGAGCAAGCCGCATATGGCATTTGAAGGTTTAACCGGAAGATTGCAGAATGTGTTCAGCAAGCTGCGCGGCAAAGGCAAGGTATCCGAAGACGACGTAAACGAAGCCATGCGCGAGGTGCGTCTGGCGCTTCTGGAAGCCGATGTTAACTTCAAAGTCGTCAAGGATTTCGTGTCCAAGGTGAAAGAGAAGTCCATTGGCAAAGAAGTAATGGACAGCTTTACTCCCGGCATGGTCATCATCGACATCGTTAACAAGGAATTGACCGAGCTGATGGGCGGAAGCCAGTCCAAGCTGGCCAAGGCTAACAAGCCGCCGACTGTAATTATGATGGCGGGTCTGCAGGGGGCCGGTAAGACGACCACCTCAGGCAAGCTGGCCAAGCTGCTGCAGAAGGGCAATCACCGCCCGCTGCTTGTAGCAGGCGACATTTACCGTCCGGCAGCGATCAAACAGCTGCAAATCCTGGGTGAACAGATTAAAGTTCCGGTATTCGCACTCGGCGACCAGGTCAGTCCGGTAGAGATTGCCAGACAGGCTATCCAGCATGCGAAGGATAATAATCTGGATTATGTTATCATCGATACCGCAGGACGTCTGCATATTGATGAAGCGCTGATGGATGAGCTGAAGCAGATCCACAGTACAGTGAATCCTGATGAAGTACTGCTTGTAGTCGATGCTATGACCGGTCAGGATGCCGTAAACGTAGCAGAGAGCTTCAACAAGCAGCTTGAGCTTACCGGCGTTGTGCTGACCAAGCTCGACGGTGACACCCGCGGTGGTGCCGCGCTGTCCGTCAAGGCTGTAACCGGCTGCCCGATCAAGTTCGCCGCTCTCGGCGAGAAGATCGACGCGCTGGAGCCGTTCCATCCGGAACGTATGGCTTCCCGTATCCTTGGTATGGGCGACATGCTGTCTCTGATCGAGAAGGCCCAGGCCAACATCGACACTGAGAAAGCGAAGGAAATGGAACGTAAGATGCGTAATGCTGAATTTACGTTCGATGACTTCCTTGAACAGATGGACCAGGTCAAGAAGCTTGGCCCGATCGACCAGATTCTCGATATGCTGCCTGGCATGAACAAAGCCAAGGGCATGAAGGACCTGAAGGTGGACGACAAGCAGATGGGCCGCGTCGAAGCGATTGTTCATTCCATGACCAAAGCCGAGAAAGCCCAGCCTGAGATCATTAACCATAACCGCCGCAAGCGGATTGCCGCCGGCAGCGGAACCAACGTTGCTGAAGTCAACCGCCTCATCAAGCAATTTGATGAAATGCGCAAGATGATGAAGCAGTTCTCCGGTATGATGGGCGGAATGAGCGGCAAGGGCGGCAAGAAAAACGCCATGAAGCAGCTCAAGAGTCTTGGCGGTAAAGCCGGGATGAAGTTCCCTTTCCGTTGATCTAAAGGTTTTGTTTTGTTCTTAGTCTTTAGGGTTTCTCTTTTAAAGGTTTACCCATAGATCAGATATAGTACAACATCAGATGATCGAGCGGTTTTCGCTCTTAATCTTTTGCCTTTAATCTTTTGCCTTTAATCTTTTGACCTTAATCTTTTAACCTTAATCTTTTAAGCAGTAGTTTGTTTTAAACCCGTCGCCCGGTACCGCCGTAGTCAAGCGGGTCCCGTCAGGGACGAAAAGCGATTCCTGCACTCTCATCCCAAGATCCCGCCAGTCTGAATGCCCACGCCAGTTGCACTTAAGCGGGTGTCCAGAGGGCAGAGCCCTTGGGGCCCTCCCTTGGAAGGGAGGGTTTGGGAGGGATCGAAAAGGGGTTTATCACTAAACTCTTCCCATATTTTTGATATTCTTTTAAGGAGGTGAATTTCGTGGCAGTACGTATTCGTTTGAAAAGAATGGGTGCACATAAAGCGCCTTTCTACCGTGTAGTGGTTTCCGATTCCCGGTCCCCTCGTGACGGTCGTTTTATCGAGGAAATCGGTTACTATAATCCGGTTGAACAACCGGCAGTAGTTAAGATCGATGAGGAAAAAGCTCTTAAATGGCTTCAAACAGGTGCACAAGCATCTGATACCGTCCGCAACCTGCTTTCCAAAGCTGGCGTGATGAAGAAGTTCCATGAGCTGAAGCAACAGAAATAATGACTGATTGCGAGGGTCCTCTATGGAAGAATTAGTTGGAGTTATTGCTAAGGCTTTAGTGGATCATCCAGAGGATGTAACGGTGCGGACTGTGGAGAAGGACCACCTGATTGTATATGAGCTTTCCGTACATCCTGATGATGTCGGCAAGGTTATCGGCAAGCAGGGCAAGATCGCCAAAGCGCTCCGCACAGTCGTTACATCGGCAGCAGTCAAGAGCGATAAACGCGTAACCGTAGATATTTTATCTTAACTGATACGCACAATGAGGGGCTTGGGATAGTATATCCCGGCTCCTTTTTGTTCAAATATAGATAAATGACAATAAAGGAGTGGATATAATGGCAGAAGAATTAACGGTAGGCAGACTGGTCAACACGCACGGCATCCGGGGAGAAATCAAAATTTTATCGCATACCGACTTTCCGGAAGTGCGGTTTGCACCTGGTAAAAAAATGATAGTTATCCCGGCAGACGGCAGTCCCCGATTCGAGGTTATTGTGGAGTCGGCAAGAGAGCATAAGGGGATGTATATCGCCAAGCTTAAGGGCTACACCAACATTAACCAGATTGAAAAGTATAAAGGCAGCATGCTGAAGGTTCCCGGAGATGATCTGGTCGAGCTCCCGGAGAACGAATACTATTTCCATCACATCGTAGGCTGTGAGGTCTATACAGATCAGGATGCGGACAAGCCGCTGGGAACCATTACCGATATTCTCCAGCCGGGTGCAAATGATGTCTGGGTGGTAAAACCCGCCAAAGGGCAGGACATTCTGATCCCTGTCATCGACGATGTAGTGCTGGATGTAGATACCGCAGCCAAAAAGATCACCGTGCATCTGATGGAAGGGCTGCTGCCATGATGCGGATCGATGTGCTGACGCTTTTCCCGGAGATGTGTGAGGGGGTATTCAGCACAAGCATTCTGGGTAAAGCGCGCGACAAAGGCATTGTCTCCCTGAATGCGGTCAATTTCCGTGACTTCTCCGGCAATAAGCATAATACGGTAGATGATACGCCATACGGCGGAGGCGGAGGCATGGTGCTGAAGCCGGATCCGATTTTTGCGGCGGTTGAACATGTACTGGGCATTCCTCCGGTTTCGGCAGAGTCTGCCAGCCTAACAGAGGCTGTTCAGGAAGGTGAAGAGCTGGATGGGATAGCTGCGGATACAACTGCGTCGGTTAAGCCGCGGATTATCCTCATGTGCCCGCAAGGGAAGACATACAACCAGCAAATGGCCGAGGAACTGGCCAAGGAGCAGCATCTGATCTTTATCTGCGGCCATTACGAGGGTTATGATGAGCGGATCAGGGAGCATCTGGTGACAGACGAGCTGTCAATCGGGGATTATGTACTGACAGGGGGGGAACTGCCTGCCCTGACGGTTATTGATTCCGTAGTGCGGCTGCAGCCGGGTGCCTTGGGTAATGAGACTTCAGCCATCACGGATTCATTCAGCACCGGACTGCTGGAATATCCCCATTATACACGCCCTGCCGAATTCCGCGGCTGGAAGGTGCCGGATATGCTGCTGAGCGGTCATCATGCGAATATTGAGCTGTGGCGGCGTGAGCAGGCACTGCAGCGTACGCTGGAACGCAGGCCTGATCTGCTGGAGACGGCTGAGCTTACAGCCAAGGATAAGAAAATGCTGGAGGAATTGAAGCGGCAGCGGCACGGACAGGCTTGAGCGTATTTTTTGTAAAAGTAGTCATATCTGACGTCTGTTTAACGTATATTACGTTGAGGAGGCGTTTTTTGTTATGTCCAGATGGGTATATAAATCTCAGCGGTACAAAATACAACAGCTGCGAGAGTGACACAGAAGCTTCACAAAAGAATACGAGCAAATGTGCGTTAGGATCCTTAATTTGGGGTAATGAATAGAGGTGCCGCATTAACACCACTCTCTCAGAAGCAGCTTAACTATTGAAAGGGATGACAAGAAGTGACTACGAATACGCATGAACCACTCAAGCCTGACGTGGACACTGTCCACAAAGAAGCGGAGCCGCTCCGCACCGTTAATGATATTATCGAGTTTTATACGAACCGTAAATCGAAATTCTCCATATGAATGACCTGGTAACAGGTTCGATAAAGAGACTTAACCAAAAAAACTTTAAAGACGTACCCGTACGGGTGCAGCTTTAAAGTTTTTTTGTGCCTGCAGAGTGGTCTGATGAGAAATAAAAAAGACCGTCCGAAGACGGTCTCTCTACCCGAGGCGCTTTATAAAACTGTGATCCGTATCCCGCGCCACCAAGGCTAACAATATCAGCCGTTGGTCCGGGTAAGGGATACGTTCAGCATATCATTATAGATGTGAACGCACCTCCTTTCCTTATGCCAAAAGTATAGCACAGCTAAATCTAAAAAACCATTAAATTTAAATAATAGTTTTAAATTAAAATTTGGTAAAATTATAGGAGAATAGAAGTCTTGTTGGTCTAATGAAAAAAACCGCCTTCTGCAGAATAATGATCCTGAGGAGTCGGTTTTTGATGTGTACAATATGCGGCTACTCTAAAGTACTCCGGCTGCGCTTCAGCTGAACAATACCGGTAACCAGTGAATAGGTTCCCACTGCCAGCAGGGCTACAATGGCCCAGGTGTAATTGCGCACACTATAGGTGAGGGACGCGAACATGATGAAGATGGCGATCCGGAGAACCCCTTCATTCATAAATTTCCTGCTTACTGCGCTCATGATTTCTGCCTCCTCATAGTGGTTGTAATAGTAGATATACAGGTCCGAAAACGTTTTACTATTTGTAATCATTATAAACCTTTTCTGAAGAAAAAGACACACTTTGTTCACAAGTACTTTATTTCACAATAAATTCACTTTATGCAGAATGTTTCAAAAAAAAGTTGTCGGTTGGCGTATACCTGTACCCCTGCCGTTGCCGTAATATCACGTCCCTCATAAAATACAGCAAACGAAGGAGGAGGGGTACCCTGGTGGAAGCTTATTACAATTGTCTGCACTGCAAAAACAAAAGAGTGCGCATCATGACTACTGACGGAAAGAGACATGAAGGTATTATTGTGGATGTTGACCAGAATAATGTGTATCTGAAAACAAAAGGTAACGGGCGGATGAAAACATCGGCCTATCCCGGCAATTTTTACGGCGGATATTATGGTTACGGCAGTGAAATTTTAACCCTGAGCCTGTTCACACTGCTGGCTATCGCACTGATCTGACAGCAAAAAGCGGACTGTCCCGGAAATACCGGGAAGTCCGCTTCTTATATATAATGAATGAAAGTTAACAAAGAAATATGCAGCCTTCTACTGCTGGACTGAAATCGCTCCGATCTCAGTAGATAGGGACAGCAGGGGACCGCCTCCATTGTAATCCTGCTTACCGGCCGTAACTCCGCTGATCGCGCCAAGCTCGCTGTCGGCCTTAACCGTACAGTGTAAATTGCCGGCTAGACTGGCCTTAATGGCACCAATTTCACTGCTGGCCTTAAGACTGCTGCCGTTGTTCATACCTTCAAGGCCGAGCACGATGTTCCCTGTTTCGGATTGTACTGTGGACTTGCCGCTGATCACTGCGTCCTTAAGGGTGATGGTGCCAACCTCACTGGCAAGATCAAAGCTGCCGTCAAGCCCGCTTAATTCTATAGAACCAACGCTGTTGGAAATGTCATAGGCTGTGATTGCTGCCGGAACCTCAATTACATAATGAATACTGAAATCGGAATGCCCGTATTTCTTCTGTGCCCATGACCAGAGGTCTTTCCCTGGTTTATCCTTAGGGTGGGCGGAGACGGTCAGCGTGCCGCTTTTATTTTCAATGGAAACCTCGGCATTGTCCAGAATTTTGCGGTCTGTATCACGGGTAAGCGGATTATGGGCGGTGAGGGTTGCCGATACATTAACAGTATCGCCCTGAGTGGAGATCAGTTCAATCTGGCCGACTGCATTATCCACAATGAGCTCGGTAGAACTGCCTGCGGTAAGCGATGTTGTAAGCTCCTGCTTCAGGCTGGCTTCGCTGATCTGTTCTGCTGCCTGGGCTGCGGTTTCCTGAACGGCTTGCTGCACATCGTCTGCCGCCTCTGCAATATCCCTGCTGATATCCCCGGCAGCTGCGCTTACATCGATACTGAGCGACTCTAGAAAATCCGTGCTGCTGTTACCGGACAAGCTCTCCTCCAGCTGCTGATTAGCCGCTTCTTTGCCCGGAAGCTCCCGGCAGCCGGCAAGCAAAACGAGCGAAAATACGGTAACTGCCGCAACGATAGCAGTGTTATGTTTTTTTCTCAATGGTTAACCCTCCCGATAGATCTCTAATTTGCTTATGTATAGTCAATAGTATATATTATGGTAAATAATTGAAGAATGGGCCGCAGGCGGGTTACTTACTGGACTAAAGTCGGGGGCAGGGAAACCTGCTGTGATTTGAAGTTTTTTTATGATAAAATATCTTAAAGATTATCTGTCAAGTGCAGCGGAGCTCGCCGGCAGGAAGAGGGTCAGGTGCACAATCAGTAAAGGTTAAGGGAGCGGATGAGCAAATGGGATATGCAGCCGTTTTTGTGGTATTGCTTGTTATTGTTGCTGTTTCTTTCAAATCCCGCAGCCGCAGCAACGAGCCGGAGAGCCCGAAGCAGGGCACACCCAGCAATGTTATTTCCATGGACAGACACCGCAAAGCCAAACAGAGTGCTGCCATACAGCCTTGTTCCTCATGCAGGAAGAAGAACGGAAAGCTGATCTTTTATGCCCAGGATGATGGAAGCGTAGTCGGATTATGCAGGGACTGCAAGATTAAAGCCAAGAAACGTGACATGATGCCGCTATAAATGAAAATTACTATTGCACAAGCCTATCTTTTATGATAATATTATTTCTGTTGTGTGGAATACGGTGGTCCGCTGCGGATAATGAGGGAGAGCATAGGTCTCTCCGGAAGAGGCATGAACACCTGTACGGAAGGAGGAAGTCCTAAATGAATATCCTACAAGCTATTACTCAAGAGCAACTTCGTAAAGATATCCCTAGTTTTCGTCCAGGTGATACTTTGAAGGTGCACGTAAAAGTTATCGAAGGAACTCGTGAACGGATCCAGTTGTTCGAAGGCGTTGTAATCAAACGTCGCGGCGGTGGAATCAGTGAGACTTTTACGGTTCGTAAAATCTCTTACGGTGTTGGTGTGGAAAGAACTTTCCCAATCAACTCGCCTAAGATCGAGAAAATTGAAGTGTCCCGTCGTGGTAAAGTTCGCCGTGCGAAACTGTACTATCTGCGTGAACTTCGCGGTAAAGCTGCAAGAATTAAAGAAATCCGTCGCTAGAATTAGCGGCAAAGAAAGGGGCTTGATTTCAAGCCCTTTTCTTTATTCCTACGGATACCTCCGGTCCTTTATACAAAACCAGACTTGAACATATATGCCTTAGGATCAGCTTCTTCCGAAAAGGCCTCCTGAAGGAGTATTCGTGGGGGAGTTTTTGGCAGAAGTTTTTTTGTTGTATAGTGGATGTATAGTGAGAGTAGCATAACGAGAGGACGGTGAACTATGCAGCAGGATTTGCAGCAGGGACAAGGGGATACGGTGGACCAGAGCGGCCAGCCCCCTCAGAAACAGAAAAATGAAGTACTGGAATGGGTAAAGGCGATTGCGATTGCTTTAGTTCTGGTCGTTCTGATCAGATGGCTGTTGTTCAAGCCGTTCATTGTGGACGGGCCTTCAATGCAGCCGAATTTCCATACAGGCGAACGGGTTATTGTAAATGAGATCCTGTATGACATCCGTTCCCCGCACCGCGGTGAAGTCATTGTGTTCCATGTGCCTTCCGAAGGCAGGGATTTTATTAAGCGGGTTATTGCGGTAGCCGGAGATACAGTTAAGGTCGAAGGGGATGTCGTAACGGTTAACGGCGAGCCTGTGGATGAAACGTATATTCAGGGGGCCATCGACGCCAGACATGCCAATAATGCTCTATATAATAACAAGGACTTCCCGAATGAAGATGTTCCTGATGGTACTGTACCTGAAGGCCATGTGTTCGTTATGGGGGATAACCGCTCTGACAGTACGGACAGCCGGATGATCGGTTACGTGCCGCTGGGCGATATTGTCGGCCGTGCAGATTTGATTTTCTGGCCGGTTCAGGATATTTCGATTATTAACCACTAAATGATGCTGACAAAAGTCAGAGGAGGTGACGGCTATGGCCATTCAATGGTTTCCCGGTCATATGACGAAGGCAAGACGGCAAATCGAGGATAAGCTGAAGCTGATTGATGTTGCAATCGAGCTGCTCGATTCCCGCCTGCCGCTTTCCAGCCGCAATCCGATGATTGACGATATTTTGCGGGATAAGCCAAGACTGATTATTCTTAACAAAAGCGATCTGGCCGACCCTGAGGCGACACGCAAATGGCTGGCGCATTTCCGGGCAGAGGGTCATATTGCTCATCCGGTAGATGCTTCAACAGGGACTGGAATCAAGGAAATTCCTGAACAGGTCAAGCTGCTTCTCAAGGAAAAGATTGACCGTCAGATTGCCAAAGGCATGAATCCGCGGGCAAACCGTGCGCTGATCGTCGGCATTCCGAATGTCGGCAAATCGACGCTGATCAACAAGATGGCCGGACGCAATATCGCCCTGACCGGCGACCGTCCTGGTGTAACCAAAGGCCAGCAGTGGATCAAGACAGACGGAACGCTCGAACTGCTTGATACTCCGGGGATTCTATGGCCCAAGTTCGAGGACCAGGAGGTTGGTTACCGTCTGGCTATCACCGGTGCGATCAAGGAAGAGGTTCTTAACGTTGAGGACATCGCTTATTATGCGGTAAAATATCTGATCAAGGACTACGGTTCACGGTTCCAGGAGCGTTTCGGCATTACAAAGCTGCCAGACGATCTGGACAACCCGGATGAAATTGTGGCCGTTATGGAAGCGGTCGGACGTAAACGCGGCTGTCTGATCAGCGGCGGCCGGGTCGATCTGGAGAAGGCTTCCCGTACTCTGCTGCACGAGCTGCGTGCCGGCAAGCTGGGGACATTCACGCTGGAGACACCGTAACAACCAGGGATTAAGGTGATGAGAGCCATCCAATTATTTGGGTGGCTTTTTGTGTTTAAAGAAGGATGACCCCGGAAGTGATGATGTGATAAGCTGGCTAATAGAGGACTTATAATTGGATATGGCGGTGGGAAATGATGAGTAATGTAGAGATAGATATGCTGAGTTATGAAAAAGCGGGCTGGGAGCAGTCGTACCGCCGGATAGCCGGTGTGGATGAAGTGGGCAGGGGTTGCCTGTTTGGTGATGTGGTGGCAGCGGCGGTGATTTTGCCGGAAGGCCTGATTATAGATGGAGTTGACGACTCGAAAAAGCTGACGGTGAAGAAGCGGGACACACTGTATGAAATCATTATGGAGCAGGCAGTGGCTGTCTGTGTCGGACATGTGGAGTCGGCAGTGATTGATGAGATTAACATCAAGCAGGCCTCCCGCCTGGCGATGAAAAAAGCGGTTGAGGGGCTGGGAGAGATTGCCGATTATCTGCTGGTCGACGCGGAAAAGGTAGATCTGCCGCTGCCGCAGCAGGCAATCATTAAGGGAGATGCCAACAGCCAGTCGATTGCCGCGGCTTCCATTATAGCCAAAGTGACCCGCGACAGATTATGTGAAGGCCTGTGGGAGGAATTATATCCGGACTATGGCATCAAAATACATAAGGGATACGCGACTAAGCTGCACCGGGAGCAAATTCTGGCACTGGGACCTACCCCGATGCACCGGCGCAGCTTTATCGGAAAGATTCTGGCTGAGCAGCAGACTTTATTTTGAGGCTGAAACCTTTTATAAAATGAACAGCAAATGTCGATATAATAGAAGATTAGAACTTTAGAAGGGAGGAGTGCGGCATGAATATCGGGTCATTATTCCGCGGCCTGCTGGGTGACAGCAAGCCGGGTGAGGCCAAGTCACTGGAGCTGAAGGAAGGCCAGGTTGTCCGGGGCGTGGTACTGAGTGTGTCGGAATCCGGTAAGGAAGCGGTGGTGCAGATTCAGGGAACCCCTGTCCGTGCCGAGCTGGAAACGCCGCTTACGCCGGGGCAGTCGATGACGCTGCAGGTCGCACCTCCGGGAGAAGGCGGACTGCCGGTACTGAAGCCGATGTCAATGGGCGAAGCTGCGCTTGCTTCTCCGCAGAGCATGGGCGAAGCGCTGGAACAGCTGGGGCTCAAAGATGCAAAGGCAGGTAAGGAGATTATTCAGGCCATACAGTCCGGCGGACTGCCGCTGACCAAAGAGACTGCGGCCAAGCTGGATGCTATCATGAGCGCGAAGCCTCAGGGCGTAGCCACTCAGGAATGGCTGGAATCGGCTGTGCTGTCAATGAAACGCGGGCTGCCGGTAACAGCTGAGAGCGTGAGGGGGCTTCAGCAGGCGGTTTTTGGACCGAAGCTGCATGAACTGCTGGCCCAGCTTGAGACAGAGCTTAACGCATGGGCTCAGCAGGAAAGCGATGCTGTCAGCGGGAAGACGGGTGCCCCGGTTTTGAATAAGGGTGCCAGTGCTTCTGTGGCGGATCATGCTGCCGGAAGCCAGGCTGCTAGTGCAGGCAGCGGAGCGGCTGAGACTGAAGAGGCAGCAGGTGCTGCCAAGACATCTGCTGCGTCTGCCGCTGCTTTAAGCGGAGCCCGCACGGCGGCATCAACGGGCATGCAGGTTACAGGTGCGGGAGCTGCAGATGATGCTGTGCCGTCAGCCGAGGGGGGATTGGCAGCTGAGAATGATGCTGGAGAAGCCGCAGCCGCTAAAGGAGCAGCCGGTAAGGAAACGCCGGCCTCCGGGACTTCAGCTGCCGGAAATCCGGCGGCCCGGGCCGCAGCAGATACTGTCGGCACAGCTGTTAACCCGCAGTCTGCGGATGCTGGAGAAGCGGACGGGGCGGCAGGCGCTGCTGTCAAGCTGGGGTCGGCTGAATCAGCAGGGCAGGCAAGCGCTGCGGCCAGAGCTGTGAGCACAGATGCCGCAGGCACTGCCGGGAAGAGTGGCGCGGCGGAGCCGGCAGCTGACGGCAGTGACGAGCCGGCGGACGCTGCTGCGAAGGGCGGCGCTGTTACAAAAGGTGCCGATGGGCAGCCGGCACCTTCCGGGGGCGCCCTGCTCGCGAAGCTGCAGGGCGTGCTCACCGAGCTGCGCGGCACGCTGCCGCAGCTCACAGACCAGGCTGGCGCTGCCGCCCAGCCTGAAGGGGATGCCCCGCCTGCAGCGGCGGGGCAAGAGCCGGCCCGCGCGGCCGGCACGCCGCGCGGGGACAGCCCGGCTGCGGCGCAGCAGCCGGGCCAGGCACCCGCCCCTGCCCAAGACACGGCGTCTTGGGTGGGGCGGGTGCTGAAGCTGCTCGGTGCGGAGCACGAGCAGCAGGCTGTGCGCGGCGGCGCAGTAGCCGCGCAGGCAGCGTCCGGCGGGGCGGATGCCGCCGATACGCTGAAGGGCGTGCTGCTGCAGGTGATGGGCAGCAGCGACGCCCCGCCCGCGGTCAAGGATGCCGCGGGCCAGCTTGTGGCGCAGCTGACCGGCCAGCAGCTGCTGATGAATACGGACCGCACGGCGCCGTTCGCGCAGGTTACAATGTTCCTGCCGCTGCGCGGACCGGACGGCGAGGAGACGGCTTCGGTACATATCCAGTCACGGCGCGGCCGCAAAGGTGAACTGGATGCGGCGAACTGCCGCCTCTGGTTCGATCTGGATATGAAGCAGCTGGGCCAGACCCTGGTGGATGTTCAGGTTGTCGACCGGATCGTCAGCCTGAAGCTGCACAATAACGATCCGTGGGTGCTTGAGCTGCTTGAAGGCAGACGGGACGACGTGGCGGCTGCTGTGGAATCCATCGGGTACCAGCTGTCAAGCCTGCGGACCGAGCCGCTGCCGGAGGTAAAGGCAGTCTCCGGACCGGCGGGCGCTGTGTCAGCAAGACGGGCTAAATTTACTCCGGATTCCTACAAAGGGGTTGATTACCGGATATGAGCGGGCAGGAGAAGCAGGAAGTGTCACAGGGGATGAAAAAAGCGGTAGCCCTGAAATACACCCCTGGTCAAAGTGATGCACCGGTGGTCGTAGCTAAAGGTCAAGGTATGGTTGCTGATGTCATTTTGCAAAAGGCCAAAGAGCACGGTGTAATGGTGCAGGAGGATGCTGCGCTGGTTGAAGTTCTCTCTAAACTAGATCTGGATCAGCAGATTCCGCCGGAGCTGTACAACCTGGTGGCAGAAATTTTGAGCTATGTCTATCAAAGCGACAAGCAGGCCGGAAGGCGTAACAGGCAATGAGGGAAGCCCATTCCGGCGGGACCTACAACAGGAAGGCCAAGGGGGCGGCGGCGGAAGCGGCAGCAGCGCTGTATCTGGCCTCCCGGGGATATACGGTGGTGGAGACCAACTGGCGCTGCCGCAGCGGTGAGCTCGATCTGATTACGGAATATCAGGGCAGACTGGTATTCATCGAGGTGCGCAGCCGCAGCGGCAGCCCGTTGCCGGGAACTCCCGAGGAGTCGGTGGATGCCCGCAAAATCCGTCAGGTCCGCAGCACAGCAGGGGTGTATCTGCACATGAAGGAACAGCAGGATCGCGCGGTTTCCTTTGATGTCATCAGTGTACAGCTGAACCCGGATTTGAGTGTCGCCGCGCTCAGGCATATCCGTGAGGCTTTTTAAACATTGACCCGGCCAGCCTCTTCTTGCTTAGGGCTATATAACCGCCATCCCGGGCAAGGCTGCACATAATGGGTCATTTGTCCAGGGAAATGGGTAAACATTATTGTGACTTTTAATGCTACCATGAGGAGGCGGTTCCCGTGAATAACCAACCGGTTAATATACAGGTAAGCTTTGCTTGCCAATATTGTGATCACAAGATAGAAGTGGATATGGGAGCACGGCCTTCTGCTGTTATCTGCTGCAGTAACTGCAGTAAGAGTTTTACGATCATGCGCCCGGCCATCGCAGAGGAAATACTGATAGACTGGGAGAATGAAGCGCTGATCCAGAAAATCAGGGCTGAAAAAAGCCTGAGCAGCCACAGCAGCCTGATGAATCTGGTCATCCGGGTAATCGAGCTGCTGACCTGGCGCGACAGAGGCAACGGACAGGTTGAAGCGATTAAGGAAATGCGTAAATGGCTGGTGGAGCATGAAGAAATACCTTCTCTAGCGGAGCTGATCCATCTGGATACCACTCAGCGTTCAGGTAAACGGGACTGGCCGAAATAATGCTGTTGCAGATGAACTTAAGAATTACTTGGCACTGGTGACGTCTTTGCAGAATGATCACTGCATAGCCAGCCATATTCTTAAGTTCTATTGTTTATAATTACATAACGGGAGGAACCGGTATGCCGGACGTCTTTTTTACATCGGATCATCACTTTGGACATAAGCTGATTATTGATTTTGAGTCCCGGCCCTTCGCGAATGTGCAGGAGATGGATGAGGGGATGATTGAAAACTGGAATTCGGTGGTGAGTGCCGGGGATACCATTTTTCATCTGGGTGACTTCTCCTTCCTTAGCCTCGAGGCAACCCGTGAAATCATCAGCCGCCTGAACGGGTACAAAATACTCATTCTCGGCAATCATGACCGCGGGCGCGGGCGGCACTGGTGGCTTGAGGCAGGTTTTGACGAGGTTAGCGAATACCCGCTGGTGTATAAAGACTTCTTCTTTCTGTCCCATGAGCCCATGTATATGAATAGACATATGCCTTACGTAAATGTGCACGGTCATATTCACGGCCAGAAATATGAAGGAAACAATCACTTCAATATTTGTGTAGAGCATACCGGCTATAAGCCGCTGTCTTTTGCAGCAATCAGGGATGTCGTTACGGTCAGTGAGGAAGGGTAATGCACTTGATCAGGGAGATCGTTAACTGCGGCTATTGAGGAAGCACCTTTTTTCTTGAATGAATGACGCTTTGCGCGGACGTATTTCAAGGAAAGAGGTGTTTTTTGTGATGTACGGAAAATGCATACTGAACTTTTAAATTGACAGAAATAAATTATGTAATAAAATTAGCTTGTTACTGAAATATCAGGTAAAGGAGAATGTAAGTTGAAAGAAGCTTCACTTCATTATATCTTTAATAAACGCCGCGATTTAAGCCTTAAATTGAGGATTCAGACTATTTTTTTATGTGCCATAACGATCATTGCCAGTGTTATCTTAAATGGCTTGACTGCCAAAACAGCAATCATTTCAATATCAGCGGTTATCGTTTGTGCTGCAGGATACCTGGGTCTAAAAATTGTATTCAGAAGTTTGGCCGACTCAAGCAGAAAAATAGCCATTCAGACAAAATTCCCGATTGAGAATGATATGCTTACAGCTACGCAGCAAGAGCTTATATTACTTGATATGGATTATTTCTTTAATGAATCAGGTGAAGTAAGAAAGAACAGAATCCCTCAAAACAATAAGCTTTATCCGGTTATTATAGATCTGTCTGCAGTTAAAGGTAAAATTGAAAATGGTGAGCAGCTGACAAGCACAGAAATGGAAGCCTTGAGCAAAATCTACTCATTAGAAAGCTTTAATGATCTGGGCAGATAGTTCACGCTTGCGCAGGGCTTGATAAAAGCGCCAATGTCTTTGTATACTATGAATAGCGATACTGCGGAAAATGAGGAAGCACCTTTTTTCTTGAAGTGATGACGCTCCACGCGGGCGTATTTCAGGGGAAGAGGTGTTTTTTGTCATGTACGGAAAAATGCATAGTGCCTGTCTGTACGGCATTGAAGGTGTGATTATCGGAGTTGAGGTTGATCTATCCAACGGTTTGCCTCAAACCAGCATCATCGGTTTGCCTGACTCGGCCATCCGTGAAGCGGTGGAACGGGTGCGCGCAGCTGTCAAAAACTGCGGTTACCGTTATCCCCAGCAGCGGGTTACAGTTAATCTGGCTCCGGCCGATCTGCGTAAGGAGGGTTCGGCATTTGATCTGGCCATTGCGCTGGGCATTCTGACGACCAGCGGCCAGCTGATCATGCCGGCGGCTGAAGAGCTGCTGCTGATCGGTGAGCTCGCCCTGGACGGGAGTCTCAGGCCGGTGACCGGTGTGCTGCCGATGGTTGAAGCTGCCAGACGGTCTGGCTTCCGCGGAGTGCTGGTACCTCGCGGTAATGCGGCTGAAGCTGCGCTGATCAGCGGCATGGCTGTCTACGCAGCCGACCATCTGCGGGAGCTTCCGCAGCCTGCGGACAGGGTGAAGGTATTGGCTACCGGCCCGGCTGAACAGTGTGAAGCGCAGCAGCATAATCCGGAAGTTGCTGCAGCTAATGGAGAACATCCGGCCACTGAGCCGCCGCTCCCGTTTCCGGTAACCGTAATGGAGAGTCAGGCTGATTCCGGCCATAGCCGCCAGCCAATCAAGGCGCTTGATCTTGAGCATTTGCGGTATATCGCGGAATATAATGTCCGCAGGGTCTCTATCCAGACAGATGGATTAATGAAGGAGGACTATGGTGATGTGCTCGGTCAGAGTCATGTAAAGCGGGCATTGACGATAGCGGCTGCCGGTATGCACAATATAATCCTGGTAGGCCCGCCCGGGACAGGAAAAACCATGATGATCAAGCGGCTGCCGGGCATCCTGCCGGATCTGAATGACAGCGAGTCGCTGGAGGTCACCAAAATATTCAGTGCGGCCGGCAAGCTGACGGATACCCGCAGCGGGCTTTTGCGGAGCAGACCTTTCCGGGCACCGCATCATACCATTTCTGCGGCCGGGCTGATTGGCGGGGGAAGCATACCGAAGCCCGGTGAGGTCAGTCTGGCTCACCGGGGAGTTCTTTTTCTGGATGAGCTGCCTGAGTTCTCGCGTAATGTGCTTGAGGTGCTGCGGCAGCCGCTGGAGGATAGCGAGGTCACGATAAGCCGCGCCCGGGCTGCGTTCACCTTTCCGGCCCGTTTTTTGCTTGCCTGCTCCATGAATCCGTGCAGCTGCGGGTATCTGGGTAATACCGGGACCCAGCAGCGGTGTACCTGCAGCCCGGCAAAGATTGCCCAGTACCGGTCCCGGATCTCCGGTCCGCTGCTGGACCGGATTGATATGCAGGTAGATGTTCCACGTCCGGCTGACTGGAACGGGCAAAGCCCGGCTTTATCGTCAGCCGAGATGCGTAAGACAGTGTTAGGAGCGCAGCAGATCCAGGCGGAGCGTTACAGCAAGCTGCCGATTTCCTGGAACAGCGAGCTGTCCGGAGCTGCGCTCCGCCGCTATGCGGAATTGAATAAAGAGAGCAGCCTGCTGCTTAATGGGATACTGGAGAGTCTGGGTTTGAGCATGCGGGCCCATGACCGGATTATTAAGCTTGCCAGGACTATTGCTGATCTGGAAGGAACGGCTGCGATCAGCTCTGCCCATCTGGCAGAAGCGGTGCAGTACCGGAACCTGGACCGGCAGATCGTGACTGAGGAGTAAGACGCGGGCCATTTTGAATCTTTTCCTTCATTATATATATCCCTGCTTGCAGCTATGAATAACGAATATGCACATACAAACAAGCCGCCCGGATATGATCCGGACGGCTTGCTTTCTGCGGGAGGTTCACCGGCAAGGGAGAGGATTAAAGCACATTGATCTCAACTGCAATGTTGCCGCGGGTAGCGCGGGAATAAGGGCATGCGCCATGTGCAGCTTCTACCAGCTTCTCCGCTGTTTCACGGTCGACACCCTTCACCAGTACATCCAGCTTAACAGCAATTCCGAAGCCGCCGTCTTCCACTTTACCGAAGCTTACGGTAGCAGTGACTTCGCTGCCTTCAATTTTCACTTTACCAAGCCGGGCCACCATGTTTAGTGCACTGTCAAAGCAGGCGGAATATCCGGCTGCAAACAGCTGCTCCGGATTAGTACCCTCACCGCCGGCTCCGCCCATTTCGCGTGGAGTGCTGATGGTCAGGTTCAGCTTAGGGCTTTCGGACTCAATATATCCGTTTCTTCCGCCGACTGCTTTTACAGTAGTTTCATACATTTTTTGCTGGATAGTCATCATTATAAATCGCTCCCGTTCGTGTTCATAAATGTATTGTACACAATTTAATTTAACACAATAAAAATAATAGTCAATATATTTTTTGCTATTAACATGATATTGCAGATGAATTGTGTTAAAATAACGTCATAAAGGCAGGTGAAGAAAAAATGCAAGAACCCACAACTACCCCTGAGCTGATGCTTGATAATCAGCTGTGCTTTACGATCTACGCATGCTCGCGTGAATTTACGAAGCTGTACCAGCCTCATCTGGACAAAATCGGACTAACATATTCGCAGTACCTGGTCATGATTGTGCTGTGGGAGAAGCAGCAATGTACCGTCAAGGAGCTGGGCGAAGCCCTGTTTCTGGATTCAGGAACGCTGACTCCGCTGCTGAAGCGGCTGCAGGCCGCGGGACTTATTCTCCGTGAACGCTCCCTGCAGGATGAACGGAAGGTACTTATCTCGCTGACTGAAAAAGGCTGGGAGCTGAAAGGCGAAGCTGTCTGTATTCCGGCGAAGATGGCGGAAGGTGCGATGCTCTCGGCAGAGGAATTTGTCCATCTGCTGGGCCAGTTCAAGGATCTGCTTGGCCGGATTCATGAAGCAAATAACAATGCATCTAAATAGTAGTACAAGCCTGTGTCAATGCAACCGTTCGCATTCCGGCATGAAATCAAGCGAAAATATATGTATAAATAGTGAAAGTTTTTGAGGAAAGCATGAATGAATCATGTTACAATAATCTGGGTTTCACTTTATATAATATAAGTAGGTGCGAATCTGTACCCCGCTGATCAAAACGGAATGCGGTATGGCTGCAGGCTGCCTGCACAAGCCGCCGCAACACTTTAGGAGGCTTCCGGTATGAATATCCACGAGTATCAGGGAAAAGAAGTACTTAAGAAGTACGGCGTAGCCGTACCGAACGGAAAAGTAGCTTATACAGTGGAGGAAGCAGTAGAAGCTGCAGCATCACTCGGTACACCGGTGGTGGTAGTGAAGGCTCAGATTCATGCAGGCGGAAGAGGGAAAGCCGGAGGGGTCAAGGTTGCCAAGTCGCTGGATGAGGTCCGCACCTATGCGGGAGAAATCCTTGGAAAGACGCTGGTTACCCATCAGACCGGACCGGAGGGCAAGGAAGTAAAACGGCTGCTCATCGAAGAGGGCTGCCAGATTGCCAAAGAATATTATATTGGAATTGTAGTAGACCGGAGTTCCGGCCGGGTGGTCATGATGGCCTCCGAAGAAGGCGGAACTGAAATTGAAGAGGTAGCGGCTACTCATCCGGAGAAGATTTTCAAGGAAATTATTGATCCGGCAGTAGGACTGCAGACCTTCCAGGCACGCAAGCTGGCGTACAGCATCGCTATTCCTAATGAACTGGTTAATAAAGCGGTCAAGTTCATGCAAGCGCTCTATTTGGCTTTTGTGGATAAAGATTGCTCGATTGCGGAGATTAACCCGCTGGTTGTTACCGCTGACGGAAATGTGATGGCGCTTGATGCCAAGCTGAATTTTGATTCCAACGCTTTGTTCCGCCACAAGGATATCCAAGAGCTCCGCGACCTAGATGAAGAGGACGAGAAGGAGATTGAAGCTTCCAAATTTGATCTGAGCTACATTGCCCTGGATGGCAATATCGGCTGTATGGTTAATGGTGCGGGACTGGCAATGGCGACGATGGACATTATTAAATATTACGGCGGCGAGCCGGCCAACTTCCTGGATGTAGGGGGCGGTGCGACGACCGAGAAGGTTACTGAAGCGTTCAAAATCATTTTGTCTGACGACAAGGTGAACGGCATCTTTGTCAATATTTTCGGCGGTATTATGCGCTGTGACGTTATTGCTGAAGGTGTAGTGGAAGCTGCCCGGCAGCTTGGGCTGACCAAACCGCTCGTTGTACGGCTTGAGGGGACCAATGTGGCGCTCGGCAAGCAGATTCTCGCCGGTTCCGGCCTGAATATCGTGGCAGCAGATTCCATGGCGGACGGTGCCCGTAAAATTGTTTCTCTTGTGTAACCCAAGTCTCGTATTCGACAAACTAAGTAGGGATGTGACCAAACGATGAGCATTCTTGTAGATAAAAATACGAAAGTCATCACACAGGGAATTACGGGCTCGACGGGCTTGTTCCATACCAAAGGCGCACTGGATTACGGGACCCGGATGGTGGGCGGCGTAACGCCGGGCAAAGGGGGGACCTCTGTCAACATTACACTCGAAAATGGAAGCGAGGTCAGCCTGCCGGTATATGATACGGTTGTTCAGGCTAAAGCAGCTACCGGTGCTACGGCCAGTGTTATTTATGTGCCGCCGGCGTTTGCTGCGGACTCCATCATGGAGGCAGTGGATGCCGGGCTGGAGCTCGTTATCTGTATTACAGAAGGTATTCCCGTGCTGGATATGGTCAAGGTATCGCGTTATATGGAAGGGAAGTCTACCGTACTTATCGGACCTAACTGTCCGGGTGTCATTACACCGGGAGAATGTAAGATCGGCATCATGCCGGGCTACATTCATACTCCCGGGTATGTAGGCGTAGTCTCCCGCAGCGGAACCCTGACCTATGAAGCGGTGCATCAGCTGACAGAACGCGGAATCGGACAGTCATCTGCTGTCGGAATCGGCGGAGACCCGGTCAAGGGCTCGGAATTTATTGATATCCTTAAGCTGTTTAATGAAGATCCCGGCACGAAGGCGGTTATTATGATCGGTGAGATCGGCGGAACGGCGGAGGAAGAGGCTGCGCTGTGGATCAAAGAGAACATGACCAAGCCTGTAGTCGGCTTTATCGGCGGCGTTACGGCACCTCCGGGCAAACGGATGGGCCATGCCGGTGCGATTATTTCCGGAGGTAAAGGCACTGCCAGCGAAAAAATCGCCGTGCTGGAGTCCTGTGGAATTAAAGTCGCCCCGACACCGGCTGAAATGGGCTCGACCCTGGTTAGTGTGCTGGAGGAGCGCGGCATTCTGAATGCTTTTACCACCCATTAATCCTGAGACAGCTTGGCTTTAGCCAAAAAAACATTGTGCTGCCATTCGTCAAGTAGTATGATTTATTAAAGGTAAGCAACCTTTTATTCCTGTGCGCAGGGTAAAAGGTTGCTTTTTTGCGTTTATATTCCGGGATTTCAGCTCTTTGCAGCGCCAGCTTGCTTTTTTTACAGCATTATCACAAAATAGGGAAGGTTGACCCTTCCATTCAAAGGGAGCGTTCATATGGACATGCGTGATTTGTTATTCGGGCTGAATGAAGTGGAGGGGATTGGCTGGAAAAGCATCGACAAAATCCGCAAGGCGGGACTTTTGTCGGATCAGGCCTTTAATTGCCGGGCCGAAGAGTGGCAGCAGGTCGGATTATCCGCAAAAATGTCACAGCGGCTGGCTGAAGAGTTTCATGCCGGATGGGTCGAAAGGCGCCGTCTTTTAATGGAAGAAAGCGGTGCAGCCATGATTACTGTTTGGGATGAAGAATATCCTCCCATGCTGAAAGAGACAGCCGAACCGCCCTGGGTGCTTTACTACCGCGGGTCTCTGAAGCTTGCATCGCAGCCTGGAATCGCCATGGTGGGTACGCGTGTGCCAACTGCTTATGGCCGGAAGATCGGAGAGATACTGGCAGAGCAGCTCAGCCGGGCCGGTCTTATCGTAGTAAGCGGTCTGGCCCGGGGAATCGACAGCGTCTGTCATGAAGCGGCACTATCCTGCGGCGGGAGTACAATCGCTGTAGTCGCTACAGGACTCGACACTGTCTATCCGCCCGAGAACCGGGAGCTGGAACGGGAAATATCGCGTAAAGGCCTTGTACTCAGTGAATACCCGCTGGGTACCAAAAGCCATCCCGGACTATTTCCGCAGCGTAACCGGATAATCGCCGGACTTACGCTTGGGACGGTAGTTGTTGAAGCGGACAGCCGCAGCGGATCACTCATTACTGCCGATGCCGCCCTGGAGGCCGGAAGAGATGTGTTTGCCGTTCCCGGTCCGGTAACCTCGCCCAAAAGCCGGGGAGCGCTTGACCTGATCAAACAGGGGGCGAAACTCGTAACCGGCGCCGAAGATATAGTGGAAGAATACATAGCAATACTGCCTGTAAAGGATGTAAAAAAAGGCGGAAATCTCCTTTTAGATCCTCAGTACGGTGACGGGCTCACTGAAAAGAAATTGACAAGTGAGGAGTCTCACCTATACCATATACTGCATCAAGGCCCTTTTTCACTGGATGAGCTGCTATCCAGAACAAACTGGGATTTTGGACATTTGCATTCAGTTCTGTTATCTTTAATCATAAAAAAAGCGGTAACACAATTGCCGGGTGCAATTTATAAGGTCATTTAATATAGAAGGAAAAGAGTTGAGCGTGTTCCTTCCATCTCTTTTGCCGGGATGAAGGCCTGGCTCACATCATTTTAGGAGGATTAACCTATGGCAGATACACTGGTCATTGTCGAATCGCCGGCCAAGGCGAAGACAATCGGCAAATATTTAGGCAGTAAATATATAGTAAAGGCATCTATGGGACATATCAGAGATTTGCCGAAGAGCCAGATTGGCGTCGAAGTGGAGAATGACTTCAGTCCCAAGTACATCACGATCCGCGGTAAGGGTTCCATTCTGAAGGAACTTAAAGACGCCAGAAAAAAAGTGAAAAAAGTTTATCTGGCGGCTGACCCGGACCGCGAAGGGGAAGCGATTGCCTGGCATCTGGCGCATGCGCTGGATCTGGATAATACCGAGGAATGCCGGGTTGTTTTTAACGAAATTACGAAGCAGGCGGTCAAGGATGCCTTCAAGACTCCGCGCAAAATCAATATGGACCTGGTAAATGCCCAGCAGGCCCGGCGTATATTGGACCGGCTTGTAGGCTACAAGATCAGCCCGTTGTTATGGAAGAAAGTCAAAAAAGGCCTGTCAGCTGGCCGGGTACAATCAGTAGCAGTAAAGATTATTATGGACCGGGAAAATGAGATTTCGGCATTTGTCCCGACTGAATACTGGAGTATCACTGCGAAGCTGGGCATTAAGGGCACTGACTTTGAAGCGAAGTTTCATAAGCTGAACGGCGTGAAGAAAGAGCTGGGCAAGGAAAGCGACGTTCAGGAAGTTCTGGAAGTTATTAAGAACGCTGACTTCAGAGTAGCTGAAGTAAAGGAAAAAGAAAGACAGCGTCATCCGTCCGCACCGTTTACTACAAGCTCACTGCAGCAGGAAGCTGCCCGTAAGCTTGGCTTCCGTGCAGCCAAGACGATGTCCGTGGCACAGCAGCTGTACGAAGGTGTAGAACTCGGCAAAGAGGGTACGGTCGGTCTGATTACGTATATGCGTACCGACTCCACGCGGATCTCCACTACGGCCCAGGATGAGGCTAAGGAACTGATTCTGGCCAAATATGGTGAAAAATTTATTCCTGAGACCCCGCGCCAGTATTCCAAAAAAGCGGCAGGAGCCCAGGATGCGCATGAAGCGATCCGTCCGACCTCGGCACTGCGCGAGCCTGAACTCGTTAAGGAATTCATGAGCCGCGATCAATTTCGCCTGTATAAGCTGGTCTGGGAACGGTTCGTATCCAGCCAGATGTCCTCGGCTCTTCTGGATACCCTTTCGGTGGATATTTCTGCAGGAACAGCGGTTTTCCGGGCGGTGGGCTCCAAAGTATCCTTCCCCGGATTTATGAAGGTCTATGTGGAAGGTAATGATGACGGAACAACGGATGAAGAGAAATTCCTGCCGCCGATGAAGTCGGGCGACGAGCTTGACAAGCAGGGGATTGAGCCTAAACAGCACTTTACCCAGCCGCCCCCGCGTTATACGGAAGCACGCCTGGTCAAAACAATGGAAGAGCTGGGGATAGGCCGTCCGAGTACGTATGCCCCTACGCTGGAAACCATTCAGAAGCGCGGCTATGTGGCAATTGAAGAGAAAAAGTTCATGCCGACTGAGCTTGGTGAGCTGATCATAGAGCAGATGGAACAGTTCTTCCCGGAAATTCTTGATGTGGAATTTACAGCCCACATGGAAGGTGATCTTGACCATGTGGAGGAAGGGGCAGAGGATTGGGTCAAAGTCCTGGCCGGCTTTTACGAATCCTTTGAGAAACGGCTGGAATTCGCCGAAGAGGAAATGAAAGAAATCGAGATTGAAGACGAGGTTTCAGATGAACTCTGCGAGAAATGCGGCAAGCCGATGGTCTATAAGCTCGGCCGGTTCGGTAAGTTCCTGGCTTGCTCCGGGTTCCCTGACTGCCGCAATACGAAGCCGATTGTGAAGGATATCGGGGTTACCTGTCCTAAATGCAATGAAGGCAAGGTAGTGGAACGCCGCAGCAAGAAGGGCCGTGTATTCTACGGCTGTGACCAGTATCCGGGCTGTGACTTTGTCTCGTGGGACCGGCCGTCGCTCAAACCATGCCCTGCCTGCGGCTCATGGATGGTGGAGAAGCGCAATAAGCAAGGCACCAAGCTGCAGTGTACCTCCTGTGATCATACAGAGGCTGTACTTGACAGCGAAGATTTGTCAGAATAATAGATTGTGCAGGAGGAAATGAATTTGAAAGACACAGCTAAAGTAACAGTAATTGGCGCGGGCCTCGCCGGCAGTGAAGCTGCCTGGCAGATTGCCTCAAGCGGGGTTCCCGTCAGACTATATGAAATGAGACCGGTGGTCAAAACGCCGGCCCACCATACAGATCAGTTTGCCGAGCTGGTGTGCAGCAATTCACTGCGGGCCAACGGACTTGGAAATGCAGTAGGGGTTCTGAAGGAGGAAATGCGGCGCCTGAACTCGCTGGTGCTCAGCGCTGCCGACCGTCATGCGGTGCCTGCCGGCGGTGCGCTGGCGGTAGACCGTGACGGATTTTCCGGAGAGATCACCCGTACCTTGCACGAGCATCCGCTCGTGGAGGTCATTAATGAAGAGCTGACCCAAATTCCTGAGGACGGGATTGTTGTTATTGCTACCGGTCCGCTGACATCTGCGTCATTGTCTGCTGATATTAAGGCACTGCTCGGGGAAGAATACTTTTACTTCTATGATGCGGCAGCCCCGATTGTCGAGAAGGACAGCATAGATATGAGCAAGGTTTATCTGGCGTCCCGGTATGACAAGGGTGAAGCGGCCTATTTGAACTGTCCGATGAATGAGGAAGAATTCGACCGCTTCTATGATGCGCTGATTACTGCCGAGACAGCGGCGCTGAAAGATTTCGAGAAAGAAATTTATTTCGAAGGCTGCATGCCGATTGAAATTATGATGAAGCGCGGTAAGCAGACAGCTCTGTTCGGTCCGATGAAGCCGGTAGGGCTTGTGAACCCCCATACCGGGAAGCTGCCTTACGCGGTTGTTCAACTGCGCCAGGATAATGCTGCCGGTACGCTCTACAATCTGGTAGGCTTCCAGACTCACCTGAAATGGGGCGAGCAGAAGCGTGTGTTCTCCATGATTCCAGGCCTGGAAAATGCCGAGTATGTCCGTTACGGTGTAATGCACCGCAATACATTCATTAATTCTCCGAAGCTGCTGCATCCGACCTATCAGATGAAGGGGCATGAAAGACTGTTCTTTGCCGGCCAGATGACAGGGGTTGAAGGTTATGTGGAATCGGCAGCCTCCGGTATGATTGCCGGTATCAATGCAGCCAGAGCGGCTCGTGGCGAGGAAGGGCTGGTATTCCCTGAGGACAGCGTGCTGGGCAGTATGCCGGCCTATATTACTTCCGCTGATCCGGAGCATTTCCAGCCAATGAATGCCAACTTCGGACTGCTGCCGAAGCCGGAAAAAAAGATCCGTAACAAGAAAGAAAAGAACGAGCTGCTTGCCCACCGTGCGCTGGACAGCCTGGCTGCATTTGCTAACCGTACAGGCCTTGCTTACAAGGAGCCTGAAACTGCGGAGCCTGGCCTGTCATAATTTGAAGTTTGCACAGCATAAGCTTATGATTTATAGAGGATGAACTTAAGAATGTTATGACCTTCATTCTTAAGTTCATTTATTTTGAAATATCAGAAAATATAAACCTGCGGTCTTATACAGATCTGATATTTCTCGCAGAAACGGTTGCTGCCTTCTCTGAAGAACAGCTATGTCGTTTCTACTTGGAAGTAAGTTTATTCTAGGAGGTTGCCAAACTATGTTACCCAGCTTTCATGCAACTACTATTTGTGCCGTAAGACATAACGGCCATGCCGCAATCGCCGGTGACGGACAGGTTACTTTTGGCGATAGTGTCATTATGAAGACTACTGCCAAAAAAGTGCGCCGTCTGTACAGAGGACAAGTAATCGCCGGCTTTGCGGGTTCCGTAGCTGATGCGATTACCCTGTTTGAAAAGTTTGAAGGCAAGCTGGAGGAGCATCATGGTAACCTGCAGCGGTCAGCGGTCGAATTGGCCAAGGACTGGCGCCAGGACCGGATCCTCCGCAAGCTGGAGGCGCTGATGATTGTAATGGACAAGGAAGGCATGCTGCTTATTTCCGGTAACGGGGAAATTATTGAGCCTGATGATGATGTGCTTGCGATCGGCTCCGGCGGTAACTTTGCTTTAGCCTCGGGCCGGGCACTCAAACGCCATGCAGGTAATCTGAGTGCAGCTGAGATCGCCAGGGAAGCGCTGCAGATTGCATCCGAGATTTGTGTATATACCAATTCCAATATAATCGTTGAACAATTGTAGGCACGGTGCCACAGAAAGAGGGAGGAAGTCGTAATGGTGAATCAATCGCTCACACCCCGCCAGATCGTCGCTGAACTTGATAAATATATCGTAGGCCAGAAGCAGGCCAAGAAATCGGTCGCAGTTGCTCTGCGTAACCGTTACCGCCGCAGTCTGCTTACTGATGATCTGCGTGATGAGATTGTACCCAAGAACATTTTGATGATCGGGCCGACCGGCGTCGGGAAGACAGAGATTGCCCGCCGGCTTGCCAAGCTGGTCAATGCCCCCTTCATCAAAGTGGAAGCTACCAAGTTTACCGAGGTTGGTTATGTAGGCCGTGACGTTGAGTCTATGGTCCGGGACCTGGTGGAAACCTCCATCCGCATGGTCAAGCTGGAGCGGACAGAGAAGGTGAAGGACCGTGCCGAAGAACTGGCAAATGAACGGATCGTTGCGATTCTTGCCCCGTCATCCTCAAAGAACAAATCACAGCGTAACCCGTTTGAGATGATATTCGGCGGGAACAGCGGCAGCACTGAGGACAGTAAGGAAGAGCCGGAAGACGGCACCCTGAGTGAGCGCCGCCGCGGCATTAAGTTCAAGCTGCTCGCAGGACAGCTGGAGGAAGACATCATCGAGATTGATGTGGAGGATACGGCTCCAACCATGCTCGATATGTTTGCCGGCCAGGGTAACGACCAGATGGGTATGAATATGCAGGAGATGTTCGGAAATCTGTTGCCCAAACGGACCAAAAAACGTAAGCTGCCAATCAAGGAAGCACGCAAGGTGCTGATTCAGGATGAAGCTGCCAAGCTGATTGATATGGATGATGTGATCCAGGAATCTGTGGCCAGGGCAGAACAGTCCGGTATTATTTTTATCGATGAGATCGACAAAGTTGCCAGCCAGGGCAAGGGCTCCGGGCCTGACGTATCCCGGGAAGGCGTACAGCGTGATATTCTGCCTATCGTTGAAGGCTCCACTGTGATGACCAAATACGGCCCTGTAAAGACTGATTATGTGCTGTTTATTGCAGCGGGTGCTTTTCACATTGCCAAGCCTTCAGATCTGATTCCGGAGCTTCAGGGCCGTTTTCCGATCCGGGTAGAGCTGAGCAGTCTTACACTTGAGGATTTTGTATCGATCCTGACTGAACCGCAGAATGCGTTGACCAAGCAATACGTAAATCTGCTCAAGACAGAGAATATCGAGATCCAGTTCAAGGATGAGGCGATTCAGGAGATCGCCAGAATCGCTGCTTCGGTCAACCAGAACATGGAGAATATCGGAGCCCGCCGCCTGCATACCATTCTTGAGAAGCTGCTGGAAGACCTTTCATTTGAGGCGCCTGAGCTGACACTGGAGACTATGGTGATTACACCTGAGTATGTTCGCGAAAAACTGTCAGGAATCGCGCAGGACCGCGATTTAAGTCAATATATCTTGTAAAGAGGCAACCAATACATTTTCTTTAAAATTAGGTATATTGAATTAGTGACTTGCATAAAAATCATGTAAATAGGCTATATCATGTAAATATATTACAGATAATAGAATAAAATGGTAAAGAAATGGCATTTAATTGAAAAACCGTGCTGTAAGCCCTCTCTTTTCAGAAAAGATAGGGCTTATTTCTTATTGTAATAATATACAAATTCTACGAAAATCAGAGTATGTGAGATTACTAATAAAATTATCCATCGACACCTTTCGACTGCTTGGTTAAATATATGGCATGAAATTTAGCTTTTTTTGTCGAAACAAGCAGGGATTCGTAAGAAGTTGTGGAATTCTTTTCATTATGATAGCTTTGGAAGGGGGATTACTATGGGTTTGCTGAACAGTGTCAGTTTTCAGAGATTACAGGGAGGCCTTGAAGCCGCCACAAAACGACAAAGTGTACTGGCCAATAACATAGCCAATGCGGATACGCCGGGATTCAAACGCTCTGATGTTTCTTTTGAAAGCATACTTGCCGGACAGGAAAATGGAGTGAAACCGACGCTGGGTGCGAAAGTAACGGATTCCCGCCACTTCCAATTCGGTTATGCTGCCGCTGCTGTACCGTCTGCGATGGTAAGTACAGACACATCAACTTCAATGAACAATAATGACAATAACGTGGATATGGACCGGGAGATGGCGCTCAGTGCTGAGAACCAGCTCAGATACAATTCTTATATCGAACAATTGAACAGTCAGATTACTATGATGCGTACAGTTGTGCAGGGAGGGTAATAAATAGTGAACTTTGGTAGCAGCTTTGGAATCAGTGCTTCAGCTTTGACCGCCCAGCGGCTTAGAATGGATGTTATTTCCTCCAATATTGCCAATGCCGAGACGACCAGAGCCTCCGTAGTAGACGGTCAGGCTGTGCCGTACAAGCGTAAACTTGTTGTGCTGGGAACAGAGCAGAACAACAGCTTTTCAAATATTCTGAATTCCAAAATGAACAGCGGTAACGGGACTGAAGGGGTCAAGGTACAATCCATTATAGAGGATTCTTCTCCATTGAAGCCGGTCTATAATCCGACCCATCCGGATGCGGATGCCGACGGGTATGTGTATATGCCTAACGTCGATCTGACCAAAGAGATGGTGGATATGCTGTCTGCCTCACGTTCTTATGAAGCCAACGTAACGATGCTGAATGCATCCAAGGCGATGGTGAGCAAAGCGCTCGAAATCGGAAAGTAAGCTTAATTGAACAATTAGGAGGGTAATCATTGATACAGAATTTTATGATTGGAACACAATCCGTCCAGCCGCTGGCCATGAAGACCGCAACTGCACAAGCGGGAACAGTGTCCGGTTCCGGCCAGAGCTTTGGCTCTTATCTGGAGGATGCCCTGAATCAAGTGGCTGCCCAGGAACAGCAGTCCAAGGAAATGAGCAACAAATTTGTTTTGGGAGAGGTTAATGTCGATGAGGCGATGATTTCTTCACAACAGGCATTGCTGAGTTTGCAGCTGACTACACAAGTCCGGAACAAAGTGATTGAAGCCTATCAGGAAATTATGAGAACTCAGATCTAAATAATCTAGCTTAGTTTCGGATGGGGTGACACTGTGAATGAAAGATTTGCCCAATACAGGGACAAGGTAGTCCAGTATTGGAACAGATTTAGCGGTAAACAAAAAATATTATTTTTCTCTACGCTCTTTATCATCATCATTATAATCGTAGTTTTGACGATGCAACTATCGAAGACGGAATACGAAGTGGCTTTCCGGGATCTGGACAATACTGACTCCGCCGGAGTTATGACCTACCTGGATTCTGCGGGAATTCCTTACCAGCTGAGTCCGGATGGCAGAAGCATTTCAGTGCCAAGCACCCAGGCTAACCGTATTAAGGTGGATATCGGTTCTCAAGGAATCGTGCAGGAAGGCTCGATCGGATACAAAATCTTTGATCAGTCTTCATCTATGATCGGGACTACAGACAGCGAATTCAATGTGAAGTATAATAATGCGCTGAATGGGGAAGTTGAGCAGCTGATGAGGCGGATGCAGGGGATTAAGGACGTTAAAGTGCTGGTTACGCTCCCCAAAGAGACTGTTTTTGCCTCCCAGGAGGCCCAAGAGCAGGCTTATGCATCAATCGTGCTTACGTTTGATCCGGGTTTCAGGCCGTCACAGGATAATATCGACGGATATTTCAATCTTGTGAAGACTGCCGTCCCGAATTTACCGGTTGACAATATTACAATTACTAGTAATGAGACTGAATTAATGCCGACAGCCAAAGGCGGCCAAGCCGGGGTGTCCAGCCAGGTCGAAGAAAACTTTGCCCTGCAGAAGAAATTTGAAGATGAAGTTAAGAAAAATGTTAAACAATTTCTTAGTACGCTTACTGGTCCCGACAAAGTGGACGTTCTGGTATTCTCCAAATTGAATTTTGATAAGGAAAGCCGGACGGAAGATCTGGTTACACCTGTGGATACGGAAAATATGCGCGGAATTGAAATCAGTTCGCAGATTATCAGCAATACCTATTCGGGTCAGGGTAACACCACCGGAGGTGTTGCAGGTACAGGATCGGAAGATGTCTCAGGTTATCCAGCGGGGACTGATACGGGGACTTCTACTTCTGAGGAATCTTCGGAGACCAGGAACTTTGAAGTTAACCGGATTACAAAGGATATCATAGCGAGCCCATATACTGTTAAAGATTTAACCATTAACGTCGCAGTTGAACCACCTGCCGGACAAACAACTTTGGACGAGGCGACATCTGGTGCAATCCAGAATATCCTGGTTAACATTGTGCGTGCATCACTGGCAGATTCAGGAGTCACTTATACAGACGCGGATTTGACTAAAAAAGTTTCGGTGTATTCGCAGCAGTTCGGAGGTACGACAGCTGAAGCCGCTGGTGGCGGTCTGGCGACATGGATGATCTGGGCGATTGCAGCAGCCGCACTGCTGGTCGGTGCAGGCGGCGGATTCCTGATCTACCGGAGCCGCAAGAACAAGCAAGAGTTAGAAGTGGAAGAAGACATTCCGCTTCAGGTTCCTACTGAATTCCCATCCATTAACTTGGAGAGCGTGACGAATGAAAGTCAGGTTCGCAAGCAACTGGAAAGCCTGGCCAAGAAGAAGCCGGATGAATTCGTGAACCTGCTGCGTACATGGCTTGCAGACGAACAGAGGTGAACTAATGGCAAAAGCTAGCCAGCAGGGTCTCAGCGGCCGCCAAAAGGCGGCGATCCTGCTTATCACACTAGGGCCCGAGGTATCGGCGCAAATATTCAAACATCTACGAGACGAAGAAATTGAACAGCTCACTCTGGAGATAGCCAATGTCCGCAAGGTGGACGGTGTTGAAAAAGAGTCGATTATGTCCGAATTTCATCAGATCTGTCTCGCACAGGAATATATCTCACAGGGCGGTATCAATTACGCCAAGGAAATTCTCGAGAAGGCGCTCGGCTCAACTAAAGCGCTTGAGGTTATCAACCGCCTGACCGCGACCCTGCAGGTCAGACCCTTTGATTTTGCCCGTAAGGCTGATCCTAACCAGATTCTGAACTTCATTCAGAATGAGAATGTCCAGACGATTGCGCTGGTCTTGTCCTACCTGCAGTTTGAACAGGCTGCCAGCATCCTGTCTTCCCTGCCGCAGGAGAAGCAGGCGGAGGTCGCAAGAAGAATTGCAATTATGGACAGCACCTCGCCGGAGGTTGTTACTCAAATTGAACGGGTGCTGGAACAAAAGCTGTCTGCTACAGTGACTCAGGATTATACGAATGCCGGCGGTATCGAATCTATCGTACAGATCCTGAACGGGGTAGACCGCGGAACAGAGCGCACCATTCTCGATTCGCTGGAAATTCAGGATCCGGAGCTGGCTGAAGAGATCAAAAAGCGGATGTTTGTATTCGAGGATATCGTCAACGTGGACAACCGTTCGATCCAGCGTATTATCAAGGATATCGAAAATGCCGACCTGCAGCTTGCGCTTAAAGTTGCCAGCGAAGAGGTGCGGGATGTTATTTTCCGCAATATGTCAAAACGGATGGCCGAAACCTTCCGCGAGGAAATGGAATATATGGGACCTGTGCGGCTGCGTGATGTCGAGGAAGCTCAGACCCGTATTGTAGGCACGATCCGCAGACTTGAAGAATCAGGTGAAATTATCATCGCCCGTGGTGGAGGAGATGACATCATTGTCTAAGCTGATTAAACACTCCCAATATGTTCCGGTAGATGTGCTTAAACGGCTGGAACAGGCCAGACAGAATGCCGGAATTGCCGAGGAATCCGCTGCGGAGGAGCCGGCAGGAGAGGTTCATTATCATGACCCGGCCCGTGAAGAGGCAGAGCAGAGCCGCAGGCAGATGCTGAAGGACGCTCAGGAATTTGCTGAAGAACAGGTGCGCGGAGCATCGCTGGAAGCTGAAAATATTGTGGAATCAGCACGGACGGAAGCGGAAGAGTGGTGGCGCCAGCGCCGCGAGCAGGATGAGCATCTCATTGAAGCTGTGAAATCCGAGGCGTTTCAGCAAGGTTATCAGGAGGGCATGACACAGGCCGAGCATGATATGGCCAAAAGAATGGCCGAGATGATGGAAGAAGCACGAACAGTGCTGCAGGAAGCGTACAAAGCTCGTGATGTCATTATCCAGGAAGCCGAGCCCTTTCTGGTAGAGCTGAGCTGCTCCATTGCTGAGAAAATTGTAGACAAGCAGCTGACGGTAGAGCCGCAGTTCGCCATGGATCTGATCCGCAAAAATCTGGCGCGCAAACGCGAGCAGGGACTGATTTCCCTTTGTGTCTCGCCTTCACAGTTTACATTTGTCAACGCAGCCAGAGAGGAGCTCTCACTTGCTGTTGATTCGCAGGCCGAGCTTCAAATATTGCCGGACTCTACTGTTAAGGATATGGGCTGCGTCATCCGTTCTTCCTTCGGAAGCATTGATGCCCGCATTGATACACAGCTTGCTGAAATCAAAAAATCACTGGTAAGAATCGCACTGGACGCTGAGGAGCAGAGAAATGGGGAAGCCGATGCTTGACAGTGGACGTTACAAAGAACATTTGCGCAATTTTGATCCGGTAAGAATTAACGGGAAGGTTACCCAGGTTATTGGACTAATGGTGGAGTCTGAAGGGCCGGATGCCAGTATCGGGGATGTATGCTATATCTATCCCGCCAAGGGTAATAAGCCCTTACAGGCTGAAGTGGTAGGGTTCCGGGACAATAAGGTCCTGCTGATGCCGCTTGGGGAGCTGCAGGCGATTGGCCCCGGCTGTGACGTCGTAGGCACCGGCAAACCGCTAAGTGTGCAGGTGGGTTCAGAGCTGCTGGGCAAAGTGCTCGACGGGCTTGGCCAGCCGCTTGACGGCTCGCTGATTCCGGCACGGATGCCTCATGCCTCGACCTTCAACATACCTTCCAATCCGTTAACGCGTCCGCGTGTGCATGAGCCGATAAGCATCGGAGTCAGGGCAATTGACGGCCTGCTCACAATTGGTAAAGGACAACGTGTGGGTATCTTTGCCGGATCAGGGGTCGGCAAGAGTACGCTCATGGGGATGATTGCCCGAAATACTTCGGCCGATGTCAACGTAATCGCGCTGATTGGTGAACGCGGAAGAGAGGTGCTTGACTTTATCGAGCGCGATCTCGGTCCTGAAGGTTTGCAGCGTTCGGTGGTGGTTGTCGCTACATCAGACCAGCCGGCACTGATCCGGATCAAGGGGGCATTGATTGCCACTACGATCGCTGAGTATTTCCGTGACCGTGGACTTAACGTCATGCTGATGATGGATTCCGTGACACGTTACGCCATGGCCCAGCGTGAGGTTGGACTTGCTGTCGGTGAGCCGCCTGCTATGAGAGGCTATACGCCTTCCGTTTTCGCCAGTCTGCCAAAGTTGCTGGAGCGGGCGGGAACCGGCCCAACAGGCTCTATAACCGCCTTCTATACTGTACTCGTTGACGGTGATGATATGAATGAGCCGATTGCCGATGCTGTGCGGGGCATTCTGGACGGACATATTGTCCTTAACCGGAGTATTGCCAATAAGGGTCATTTTCCGGCCATTGATGTGCTTGCCAGCATTAGCCGTGTTATGAAGGATATCGCTCCTGAGCAGCAAATTGCGGCAGCCGAGAATGTGAAGCGGCTGATGGCGGTATATAAAGATTCCGAGGATTTAATCAATATCGGGGCCTACCAGCGGGGCTCTAACGCCCAGATTGACGAGTCCATGCATTTTATCGACAGCATCTGGGAATTCACCAAACAAAAGGTGAACGAGAAGGTAACCTTATCAGAAGTTCAGCAATCTTTAATTTCACAGTTCTCAAGGAGTTGATAGGCAATGAAGTTCCATTATACTTTTCAAAAAGTTGTGGACTTGAAGGGCAACGAGAAAACACAGGCAGAGTGGATGCTCTCAACTGCACTCGGAGAACTGCAGGCTCAGGAAAAAAGCCTTGATGAATTACTGGGTCAGCGCAGTTCGCTGATGCTGTCGCTGCAGAATGCTGCCCAGCAGAGAACGCCGATGAGCAAGATTATTGAAATGCAGAACTATGTACAGTTTTTGGATACCTGCATTGCCCGTAAATACAAGGATATTAACCGGGCGCATCAGGAGGTTCAGCACAAGCAGGATCACCTTAGCACGAAGGTGCTGGATGAGAAGGTCTGGCTGAAGGCCAGAGACAAGGCGAAAAATATTTTTCAGCAGGATATGATTTTACGGGAACAAAACGAACTGGATGAGATGGCTACCGTCCGCTTCGCGATGAAATCCCTCTAACCCGGGAGGTTTCCGCTAGTGGCTAATAATGATATGGAATTTGAAAATGAAGAGTCGGCAAGCAAATTCGAGCGGTTTTTATTTCTGATGATCCCGATTATTTTCACACTCGTGCTGCTTGGCGTGCTGCTGACTCTTTTTAATATGGACATCCGCAACAAAGCTCTGGAAGTAGCTAACAAGATTCCTGTAGTGAATCAATGGATTCCTGATCCGGCTGTAGAGCCCGGAAGTGAAGCGGCAGAGAAAGAAGCAGCGCAGAGTGAAGAGCAGGCGGCAAGCTCGGAATCAACGATTAAAGAACTGAAGGCCCAGCTTGCCGAAAAGGATGCACAGCTGAAGCAGGTTAATGAAGAAAAGACTGCACAGACTACCCAGGTTGAAGCAATGCAGAAGCAGATTGACAGCATGAAGGCAGAAGCCGCCGCCGCTGAGGCAGCCACAGAGGAAGTGGACCCTTACCAGGATAAAGTAACTGAACTGGCTAAACTGTATTCAGGAATGAAAGCTTCCAAAGCAGCGCCGATTATGGAGAATCTGACGACGGAAGAGCAGGTGCAGATTCTAAGTGCCATGAATACAGCCAGTAAAACGGCTATTCTGGAAAAAATGGATCCGGGAAAAGCTGCAGAAGTGTCAATAAAGCTAAAGGAAACTACGAATTCAACCGATATGGCTATTGCAGCCCTTCAATCGAGACTCAAACAGGATCAGGCTAACACAGCTACAACAACCGCTGCTGCAAGTAATAATCTGGATCAGGAGAAACTGGGCCAGACCTTTACCTCAATGCCGGCTGCTGAAGCAGGATCATTGCTAAGCTCAATGTACAGTGTCAGTCCGGACAAGGTTATTACGGTGCTGAATACGGTAAGCGACTCGGTCAGATCCTCGATCCTGGGCGAAATGACCAAGAAGGACCCTGCACTTACAGCTAAAGTTCTGAACCGCCTGATGGGCGGTAAATAATATTTCTGAGGGGAGGTGAAATACAAATATGAGTTTAGTTTTACCATCATTTTCAGGCGGCAATATGCTCCAGATGAATGGAACATCCGGCTCAGGCAGGAGCGTATCCGCTCAGGCAGGAGCTGCTGCAGGAGGCGCTTCAACAGCACAGCCGTTTGCCCAGACACTCGTGCAGTCGATGAACGGCACAACCGGTAACGCTGAAGCAGCACCTCAGTCCGGAGGTCTGGCATCACTGCTGCAAGGTCTGTTGGCTGCAGTACAGTCCGGCGGTGAAGAAGCAGGCAGTGAAACCGGGCTTCAGAATGCAGACCTGCTGCAAAATCTTGCAGAAGACCTAGACAAACTGGATGAGAGCCTGAGTGCTGATCCGGCCCTGTTTGCAGCTCTTCAGGGATGGTTGCTGCAGGTCACCCAGTTTCTCTCCGGTTCTGGTACATCAGGGCAAGGTGAGGCCGGTGAGGGCGCAGGAACGGCTGCGGCATTATCACCGCTGGCCCAGAGCGCTGATACCATCCGGTTTGCTGTGCAGGATGAGCTTAACAGTCTGGTCACTACTCTGCAGCAGGCGGCTGTGAGTGGAGATGAAGCATCAGCTGCCCGGGGTACCGAACTTCTGAAGCAGTTTTCAACCATGCTGAATGAAGCTGTTAGCCCTGATAATAAAGCCAAAGGCAAAGCTTTAAATAATGCAGTGAACACTGTACAAGGTAAGCATATGGAGAACGGAGTTACGGAGCATTCAGCTGACAAAGCTGTTCCTGTACTGGTTGATCCGTCCGCTGCCGCCAAGGCCGGTGAAGAAACGCTTAACACACCGCTGACCAAAGCAGCTATAGCCGGAGGTGACCAGCAATCCTCATCAGCAGAAGAGTCCTTGCCGGAGGCAAAGACGGCTGCAGACAACAATGATGTGATGACTGCCGGACAATTATCAATCAGAGAAGGTCTCACAGCCCCGCTGAAGGCTGAACCAGCCAAGGTGCCGGTTACCCAATTTGCCCAGCAGATGGATACTTTCATCAGCGGCAAGCTCGAAATCGTCCGCAAAGGCGGAGTCGCTGAGGCCGTTATAACCTTGTTCCCGGAAAATCTTGGACAGGTCGATGTCAAGATCACTATGCAAAACGGTAATCTGATTGCCCAGTTTGCAACAACCCACTCCGGAGCGAAGGAAATGCTGGAGCAGCAGATGAGCCAGCTGCGTGCAGCTCTCCAGTCTCAGGGAATTCAAGTGGAAAAGCTCGAGGTGACACAGAATACGCCGCTGTTCTCACAGTTTAACGGACAGCAGGGACGTCAGCCGAATTCAGGAGGACAACAGAACGGTCACTCCAGAGACCGCCGTGAAGATATTGCAGATGCAGTGCTTGCTGCTGAGCTGAACGGTGAGTTTAAGGAATGGGCCGCTAACGGCGGACAGGATCTCCGGACTCCGGATGGAGGCTTCTCAGCCAAAGCCTAATTTAATCAAAAGTGAGGTGAATCAATAATGACAACAACCAATCCGGTTTCAAACAATAATCAATGGAATTATGTGGCGGATACTTCCGCAACGCCCAAAACAACCGGCAGCTCCACACTGGGTAAAGACCAGTTTCTGAAGATTCTGATTACCCAGCTGCAGAATCAGGACCCGATGCAGCCGATGGAGGATAAGGAGTTCATCGCCCAGATGGCCCAGTTCTCATCTGTAGAGCAGCTAATGAATATTTCAACCCAGCTTACGGCATTGAACCAGTCTCTGGGTTCTGTATCCGGCCTGATCGGCAAGGATATCACCTGGAATGATGCTTCGACAGAGCTGCCGAAATCAGGCAATGTGGAATCCATCGTGGTCAGCGGCGGAATACAGTATGCGGTTGTAGGCAGTGAACGTATTGCGCTGACGAGTATTACACAGATTCAGAACGCCGCTCCAAAAGTGGATACTGTCAGCAGCAACGAACCATCAGTAAGCAGTGAGGAGAGCGGGGCGAGCATATGAGTGAACGGCTGACTATAGGCCAGCTGTACCCCGGTACGGTTCATCCGCAGGCGCTCCAGCGGTCACAAACAGCTAAAAGCGGTACCGGCAGTGAAGCAAGCTTTGAGAGTGTACTGCAGAAAAACATGCTTAAGTTCAGCAATCATGCCGCCAAACGGCTTGAGCAGCGGGGAATTGAGCTTGGCAGCCGCCAGCTGGATCAGATATCGAATGCTGTAGAGAAGGCAGCCGCCAAAGGCAGCAAGGAATCTTTAATTCTGATGAAGGACATGGCACTGATTGTCAGTATACCAAACCGTACAGTGGTAACAGCGATGGATGGCAGTTCAATGAAAGATAATGTATTTACGCAAATTGACAGTGCAGTGATAATTTCTTAACCGGCCGGTCCTAACCGGAGAGCCGGAATGGCCGCCGACCGACTGACGCGGCCATAGCAGAATGGAATTTTTCATTACTATATGAAGAGTCAGCTGACTCTCAATCTAGGAGGACATTAATTATGTTAAGATCTATGTATTCAGGCGTTTCGGGTATGCGCGGTTTCCAGACAAAGCTTGATGTTATCGGTAACAACATTGCCAATGTGAATACAATCGGCTTCAAATCCAGCCGCGTTATGTTCAAGGATATTATGAGCCAGACGACATCTGGTGCTTCTGCACCGGTTGACGGCGGACAGGGCGGGGTCAATGCCAAGCAAATCGGTCTTGGCGTAAGCATTGGTTCGGTAGATACCCTTCACCTGGCTGGCAGTGCCATGACTACCAACAATCCTACGGATCTGCGGATTGACGGAGACGGATTCTTCCTGGTCCGGCTGTCAGATGATCAGGAAACACCTTTCCTGACCCGTGCCGGTGACTTCCATGTAGATGCTAACCGTAACCTGATCACATCAGACGGGCTGCATGTCCTGGATTCAGACGGTGAAGCGATTCAGCTGGGTGAGGACGTAACAGCATTTTCGATCTCCAGTGACGGTACGATTGTGCAGACCATGGCTGACGGAACGACTGAAGCCGGTGTACAAATCGGTGTTGCCAAGGTGAGCAATCCGCAGGGTCTGGAAAAAGTCGGCGGCAACCTGTTCCGGATGACGCTGAACGCCAATGCGGAAGGTGAGCTTGCTCCAACAACAGCCAACAATACTGAAGTAGGCACTGGTTCGATCGTGGCGGGGCAGCTGGAAATGTCCAATGTCGATCTGACAGGCGAATTTACCGAAATGATCGTTACCCAGCGCGGTTTCCAGGCAAATTCCCGGATTATTACAACTTCAGATGAAGTTCTGCAGGAAGTTGTAAATCTAAAACGCTAATTTATTTAGATCATCATCATAAAATTGCTGTATAATAATAACGTTTCGCTTATGGGCTTAACTGTTATGGCAACGTCTTGGGGGGGAACTCCTCCCCCTATTTTTTGTTAGGAGGCCTGTTATGATTTCGGTAACAAGATTGAACGGGGCGCCTATGTGGCTCAATGCCCTGCTCGTAGAGATGGTAGAAGAAAGTCCGGATACGTACATCACGCTTGTAACAGGCAAAAGATTAATTGTGCTTGAGAAAGCAGAAGAAGTAATATCTAAAATCAGAGATTATAACAGGGACATAGGCACATATGCTGCCACCATTAAAGTCCAATCGATGGAGGAGCTTTCATGAAAAAGATGCTGCCGTGGCTCATTACGATTTTACTGGCAATTACACTTATTGTGGTTGCCGCATTTTTACTGATGGATCGGATTTTCCCGAGTGATGCCAATAATGTGAATGCGGCAGTCCAGAATGTGGAAGCCAAAAAACTGAGCGCAGATGAAATTGTTGAGCTGAGTTCAGAAATCACGGACATCAAAACTAATCTTGCCGACCCCGATTATATCGTTTTAATAAATTTCGCATTCCAGCTGGATACCGTCAAGGCCAAGGAAGACTTCGAAAAAATCAAGGATCTCAAGATTAAGCCGCTGCTGATCAAGACGCTTGCCGATACAAAGCCCGAGGAGCTTAACGGAGCAAATGGCAAGGATCAGCTGAGCAGCAAGCTGGTAAATCTGATAAACAAGACCTTAACTGAAGGCAAGCTGACCCAGGTTGAAGTAACGAACTTCATCATGACATCCATTTAGCTGCTGACAGGATAATTCCTTGATGGGGGGGTGAATAAATTGGTTGATGTACTATCACAAAATGAAATTGATGCTCTGCTTGCCGCACTCTCATCCGGTGAAATGGATGCCGACGAGCTGAAAAAAGAAGAAACCCAAAAAAGAATCCGCTCTTATGATTTCAAACGGGCTGTACGCTTTTCAAAGGATCATATCCGCAGTCTTACACGTATCCATGATAACTTTGCCCGCTATCTTACAACGTACTTTTCGGCTCAATTACGCACCTTTGTACAGATCAATGTCGTTCAAGTAGAGCAGCTCCCTTATGATGAGTTTATCCGCTCCATTCCAAAAATGACGATTCTGAATATTTTCGAGGCTGAACCGCTCGAAGGCCGTATGGTCATGGAAGTGCATCCGAATATTGCCTTTGCGATGCTGGACAGAATGCTCGGCGGGTTCGGGACAGCCCCTGCCAAGATCACCGCATTAACCGAAATCGAAACAACCATTATGGAAAGGATCTTCAGCAGGTGCTTCGAGAGTCTGCAGGAGGCCTGGAAGACGGTGCTTGACATTAATCCGCGGATGGAAGGGCTGGAGACAAATCCGCAGTTTATGCAGATTGTGTCGCCGAATGAAACGATTGCCCTGATCTCTCTGAGCACTAAAATCGGCGATACTACCGGGATGATCAACCTTTGTATCCCTCACGTTGTACTGGAGCCGATTATGTCAAGATTATCCGTTCATCAATGGTTTGTGTCGGAGAAAAAGGTCCGTGATGAGGTAGAGCTGGAGGCTATAAGATCAAGAGTTAACATGGCGCAGTTGCCCATTGTGGCAGAGCTAGGCGAATCGAGGTTATCCATTGCTGAATTTCTCGGGCTTAGTATCGGCGACGTTATCTCTCTCAATAGGACAGTGGATGCAGGCTTGTCTATCAAGGTAGGGGATAGGCTGAAATTCATCGGAAGTCCCGGGATGGTAAAGGATCGTGTGGCTGTTCAAATAGACGAGATTGTCAGTGAAGGAGTTGAGGAGTTTGACGAGTAAAGATTATTTATCCCAGGAAGAAATCGATGCTCTTCTCAGACAATCTGCAGAAGGCTCTATGGCGCCCCAGGTCAAAACGGTAGACGACTTCCTTACCCCGTTTGAGCAGGATGCCCTCGGAGAAATCGGTAATATTACATTCGGCAGCGCAGCGACTGCGCTGTCCACCCTGCTGGGTAAAAAGGTTGATATTACTACCCCTAAGGTATCCATAATCACGCGCAGTGAGTTTGAAGAAGCATTTCCAAAACCGCATGTAGCTGTACATGTGCAGTATGTAGACGGCTTTCAAGGCATCAACTCACTGGTCATCAAAATCAGGGATGCCCAGGTAATCGCAGATCTTATGCTCGGCGGAGAAGGGGAGCCCAAGGACGAAGAGCTGAATGAAATCCACATCAGTGCAGTGCAGGAAGCAATGAACCAGATGATGGGTTCATCTGCCACCTCCATGTCTACAATCTTCAACCGGTTTGTCAATATTTCCCCTCCGGGCATTGATATTCTTAATATGTCGAGCGGTGAAGGCGTCGGCAGCCTGCCTGATGATGAGACGCTGATTCAGATCTCGTTCCGCCTGAAGATCGGGGATTTGATTGATTCAACGATTATGCAGCTCCTGCCTGTGCAATTTGCCAAAGATATGGTGACTATGCTGCTGGGCGATGTCGGCCAGCCCGAACAGGAAACGGCTGCTGCACGGACAGAGGCGCCTCCGGCGCCTGCAGCATCAGCTCCGCCTGCAGCAGAGCCAGCTCCGCCAACACAGCAGGTTCCGCCTCAGCAGGGAGGGGTTCCGCCGCAATACCCGCCTCAGGGGATGCCGCCTATGCCTCCGTATCCGGGAATGGAGGGGGGCTATTATTATCCTCCTGCAGGAATGCCGCCTTACGGCATGCCGCAATATGGGATGCCGCCACAGGGCATGCAGTATGAACAGCCAGCGCCGCAGACTCCGCCGCCAAACCGCAACGTAAATGTACAGCCTGTACAATTTGCTAACCTGAGCGCGGGAGCCTTTGGCAATATCGATGAAAATAATTTAAATTTATTGATGGACATACCACTGAAAGTAACCGTAGAATTAGGAAGGACCCAAAAGCAGATCAAAGATATTCTAGAAATGTCTCAAGGCTCAATTATCGAGCTGGACAAGCTGGCAGGCGAGCCTGTTGACATTCTGGTTAACAACAAGCTGATTGCCAAAGGGGAAGTCGTAGTTATCGACGAAAACTTCGGGGTCCGCGTTACGGATATCGTCAGCCAGTGGGACCGAATCCAAAAATTACAATAAACATACTTAGGGAGGATTTTTTAAAAATGGCTAACCGAATTCTAATTGTGGACGATGCAGCATTTATGAGAATGATGATCCGTGACATTTTGTCGAAAAACGGATTTGAGGTAGTAGGAGAAGCACAGGACGGTTCGCAGGCAATTGAGAAATTTAAAGAGCTGCGCCCTGACCTGATCACAATGGATATTACAATGCCTGAAATGGACGGTATTGCCGCCCTTAAAGAAATCAAAAAGGTGGACGCCAACGCCAAGGTCATCATGTGCTCAGCCATGGGTCAGCAGGCTATGGTTATTGATGCTATTCAAGCTGGAGCCAAGGATTTTATTGTAAAGCCTTTCCAGGCAGACCGTGTTATCGAAGCTATCAACAAAACACTGGGCGTATAGGCAGGCTTAAGGCATGTTAGCCAATTCCGGAACGCTCGGAGACAGCAATCCCCTGCTGAGTTTACTGAAGGTTATTTTTGTGCTTGTTATAATTGTTGTTCTTATAGTGCTGCTGATCCGGTTTCTCGGTCGCCGCAACCAGACTTTAATGAGCGGGCAATCCTTCCGGACGCTTGGAGCGATCGGCCTGGGGCCTAACAAGTCGGTGCAGATTATTGAAATTGGCGGCAGCCTCTACTTGATCGGGGTCGGTGAGAATATATCCATCCTGGATAAAATCACTGATCCCGCTGAAGTAGCGCTAATCATCTCCAGATTTGAGGATCAGGCGGCAGGGCAGAACAATTTTCTGGAGCCGCTTATCTCCAAAATCAAATCCAGGGTGCGCGGAGAGGTACCTTCTCAGGAAATCGAACTTAATGAAACATCCTCTTTTTATGAGACCTTGCAATCCAAGCTTGCGCAGTCGCCTGAGCGTAAAGAGAAACTGGAAGAGCTTCTCCGGGATGATAGTCTTAAGGATGAGTCGAGGGATTTATGAACAAAAAGCTGATTCTTTCTTTTCTTTTGCTCGCTATGTTCAGTATGCTGCTTATGCATCCGATTCACGCAGATCCTATTCCGAATATCAATATTCAGGTCGGAGACAGTGACGGCACAACCGGCGGGGGAACCAGCTCCATCTCGATTCTGCTCCTTGTGACCGTTTTGAGTGTAGCTCCGGCTTTTTTAGTCCTTATGACCAGCTTTACGCGGATCGTTATCGTACTGGGTTTTGTCAGAACCTCGCTCGGTACGCAGCAAATGCCTCCTAACCAGGTGCTGGTGGGACTTGCTTTATTTCTTACGCTGTTCATTATGTCGCCAACGCTTTCTCAGGTGAACGAACAGGCATTGCAGCCGTACATGAACGGGACCCTTACCCAGTCCGAGGCGCTATCCAAGGCAACTGACCCGATGAAGGAGTTTATGTTCAAGCAGACTAATACTAAAGACCTGCTGCTGTTTATGAATTACACCGGCGGTAATGCTACGGTTAAGCCTGCTACTTACAGTGATATTCCATTAACCGTGATGGTGCCTGCTTTTGCCATAGGTGAGATGAAAAAGGCTTTTATGATGGGTTTTATGATCTTTATCCCTTTTTTAATCATTGATATTGTGGTTTCAAGTACGCTTATGGCTATGGGGATGATGATGCTTCCTCCGGTTATGATCTCATTACCTTTCAAAATAATGCTTTTTGTACTGGTGGACGGCTGGTACCTGGTTGTTAAATCACTGCTGTTAAGTTTTAACACCTGACAATAAGAGGAGGCGTAAGGGGTGAATGCGGAGTTTATCATCGGTCTAGCCGGCCAGGCCGTATATTTGGTACTGGAAACCAGTGCCCCCATGCTGGTTCTTGGTCTGGTGGTGGGACTGATTGTCAGTATCTTTCAGGCAACGACACAAATTCAGGAGCAGACATTAGCTTTTGTTCCAAAAATAGTCGCCGTACTGCTTGCGTTGCTGCTGTTTGGACCTTGGATCATCACCAAGCTTGTAGATTTTACATCACAAATTTTGGGCAATCTCTATATGTATATCGGTTGAGCTGATGGAAATGGAGACGCTGCTGCAAAGTTTTCCTGTCTTTTTGCTGATTTTTTGTCGAATTACCTCCTTTTTTGTTGTTGTCCCAATCTTTTCTTCGCAAAGCATACCTATGCAAATCAAGATCGGGTTATCCTTTTTTGTGGCAATGGTTGTTTTCAGTGCTGAGGGAACGGGAATGTCAGTTGCCATGGATGTCAGCTACATACTAATGGTCCTCAGAGAAGTGCTGATTGGCCTGATGCTGGGCTTTATCGCCTACTTGATGTTCATGACTATCCAGACAGCCGGCTCCTTTATTGATATCCAGATCGGATTCGCGATTGCGAATGTAATTGACCCTTTTACCGGAGCATCTGCACCTATTATCGGTAATTTCAAATACATGATCGCCCTGATGCTGCTGCTAATAATGAACGGGCATCATTATCTGCTGAATGCAATCGTATACAGCTATAACTGGGTACCGCTGGATAATGAGATTTTTGTCAAAATGATGGATGGGAGCCTGTCGGATTTTCTGATCCGCACGTTTGCCCAGTCGTTTGTCATTGCTTTTCAAATGTCGGCACCGCTGGTAACCGCTTTGTTCCTTACGGATGTAGGGCTGGCTTTTCTGGCGCGGACGGCCCCTCAATATAATGTATTCGTCATCGGGGTTCCGCTCAAAATTATTGTCGGTCTTACCCTGCTTGCCCTGCTGATGCCGGGTATGGCTGTATTGTTCCAGAATCTGTTCGAAATTATGTTTGAATCCATGCAAAATCTTCTAAATCTTCTGGGCAAGAGTCCTTAGCTGATTGTTGGGAGTGAGAGGAATATGCCAAGCACCAAGCGCTATAAACTGGATCTTCAGCTTTTTGGGGGAGACAAGACAGAGAAAGCAACCCCTAAAAAACGGCAGGATGCCCGTAAAAAAGGCCAGATTGCCAAAAGCCCTGAAGTATCCGGTGCGGTTGTGCTTTTATCGGCACTGCTCAGCCTGAGTGTATTTGGCGGTTATATGAAAGAACGCTTTGTGACACTATTCCTGGATGTGCTTCAGAACCGGATGGAGATGGAGGTAACAGCAGAAAATGTAATTAAGATGTTCAACGAGTACGGGCTGCAGATTCTGCTTCTGCTTGCTCCGCTGCTCGGCATTACATTTGTGCTTGCACTGATTGCAAACTATGCCCAGGTTGGCTTTATGGCTTCAGGTGAAGGATTAACTCCAAAGTTTAGTAAAATCAACCCGATCAAAGGCTTCAAAAATATTTTCTCTATGCGTTCCTTTGTAGAGTTCCTTAAATCGATTTTCAAGCTGGTGGTTATCGCCTATCTGGTGTATAGCACACTTTGGGGTGAAAAAGAGAGCTTTGCCTCCCTGTCACATGTCGATGCGGAAGGGGCTTTTCATTTTGCCGCAAAACTAACTATGAGTCTGGGCATCAAGATTGGAGCCGTACTCTTCGTTATGGCTGCATTCGATTATATGTACCAGAGGTATGAACATGAAAAAAGTCTGAAGATGTCCAAACAGGATATCAAGGATGAATACAAAAAAATGGAAGGCGACCCCCTTATTAAAGGTAAGATACGGGAACGCCAGCGCCGGATGGCAATGCAGCGGATGATGCAGGAAGTTCCAAAAGCGGATGTAATTATTACGAACCCTACACATTTTGCAGTTGCCCTTAAATATGACGGCTCCAAAATGGAAGCGCCGGAGATTGTTGCCAAAGGCCAGGATTATGTGGCGCTCCGCATCAGGGAGCTGGCTAAAGAGCACGGCGTTATGACTATTGAGAATAAGCCGCTGGCACGGGCGTTATTCCAAAGAGCAGAAATCGGGGATGTCGTTCCCCAGGATCTGTTCCAGGCAGTTGCCGAAGTGCTGGCCTATGTATATAAGCTTAAAGGCAAGAGGAAATAAGCCGGGGGAGGAATAGGACATTGAAAGCTAAAGATCTAACAGTTCTGCTGGGCGTAATCGGCATAGTGCTTATGATGATTCTGCCCATCCCGGAATGGCTTCTGGATGTATTGCTGATTGTCAATATATCGATTGCACTAACTATTATTCTGGTAGCAATGAATACAAGGGACCCGCTGCAATTTTCCATCTTCCCTTCCTTGCTCCTAATTACTACCCTGTTCCGGCTCGCTCTGAATATCTCAACCACCAAGCTGATTCTTTCTGAAGGCCATGCGGGTGAGGTTGTAGCCACATTCGGCAGCTGGATTGCCAGGGGACAGATCGCAATCGGATTTATCGTGTTCCTGATTCTGGTTGTTGTACAGTTTATCGTCATTACCAAAGGTTCTGAACGAGTTGCTGAGGTAGGCGCCCGGTTTACACTCGATGCAATGCCCGGAAAACAGATGAGTATTGATGCCGACTTGAACGCCGGGATGATTAATGAGCAACAGGCACGGGAACGGCGGCGCAATGTTGAGCGTGAAGCTGACTTCTTCGGCGCTATGGATGGTGCGAGTAAGTTCGTCAAGGGTGACGCGATTGCCAGTATCATCATCCTCTTTATCAACCTGATCGGCGGCTTTGTCATCGGGATGACAGTTCACGGAGATTCATTTCAGGACGCTCTTTCAACCTATTCCGTTCTGACGATAGGGGATGGTCTGGTCAGCCAGATTCCTGCTCTGCTTATTTCGACGGCATCCGGTCTGATTGTTACACGGGCAGCATCGGAAGGCAACCTGGCGGAAGATTTGACAGGCCAGCTCCTTTCCTACCCCAAGCTCCTGTATATCGTTGCAGTAACAATTGCTTTCCTCGGTTTTTTCACACCTATTACCGTAATGTCTACATTACCGCTGGCAGGACTTATGGCATATGCCGCTTACAGTATGGGGCAAAAGGCCAATAAGCAGCAGATTGCCGAAGAACAGCTCGTTGAAGAGAAACAGATTGAAGAAGTGCGCAGTCCGGAAAGTGTAATCAACCTGCTGACGGTCGATCCGATTGAATTTGAGTTCGGCTACGGGCTGATTCCGCTGGCTGATACCGGACAGGGCGGGGATTTGCTTGACCGGATCATCATGATCAGGCGGCAATGCGCACTGGAGATGGGTCTTGTCGTTCCGGTAATCCGGATCCGTGACAATATTCAACTAAAACCGAATGAATATGTCATTAAAATTAAAGGAAATACCGTCGGCGGCGGTGAATTATTACTTAATCACTATCTTGCCATGAGTCCCGGGTATGATGATGAGTCGATTAATGGTATAGAAACTGTCGAACCGTCGTTCGGACTTCCCGCATTATGGATTGACGATACGGTTAAAGAGCGGGCAGAATTGTCGGGCTACACCGTCGTAGATCCGCCTTCTGTTGTAGCGACACACCTGACAGAGCTGATCAAACGCCACGGGCATGAGCTGCTCGGACGCCAGGAAACCAAACAGCTGGTGGACAATCTGCGCGAAAATTATCCTGTGCTGGTTGATGAACTTATACCTTCAGTACTGGCTATCGGTGACATTCAGAAGGTGCTGGGCAAGCTTCTCCGCGAGAAAATTTCGATTCGTGATCTGGTTACAATATTTGAAACATTGGCTGACTACGGAACTTATACCAAAGATCCGGATATTCTCACGGAATACGTGCGGCAGTCGCTTTCCAGACAGATTACCCAGCAGTTCTCCCAGACCGGAGAAACCTTACGGGTTATTACAGTCGGGCCTAATCTCGAAAAGAAAATTTCGGAAAGCGTCCAGCAGACCGAGCAGGGCAGCTATCTGGCGCTGGATCCGGTGTCCACACAAACCGTTTATCAAAGGCTTACTGAACAGATTAACCGTCTCCTCCAATCCGGCCAGCAGCCGATTGTTCTTACATCCCCAACCATCCGGATGTATTTACGCCAGGTAATTGAGCGGACGATGCAGGACATTCCAGTGTTATCCTACAGCGAACTGGAGCCTAATATTGAAATTCAAAGCGTTGGGGTGGTGAACTTATGAGAGTGAAGCGTTATGTAGTTGATACAATGCCTGACGCGATGCATTCCATCCGCAGCGAGCTGGGGAGCGATGCCGTAATCCTCAGTACCAAAGAAATCAAAATCGGCGGATTTATGGGAATGTTTCAGAAAAAGAAGATAGAGGTCGTAGCCGCAGTTGAAGAAGCGCGCAAACCTGCTGCCGCGAGCAGTGCGCCGGCAGCACCTGCCAGCATACCTCGCAGCGCTGTGCCGCAGGCTTATCAGAAAGCCGCCACTGCCTCTCAGGTGCCTGCGAAGGAAAGGCCTGCGGCCGAGACTTTTGCCGCCGAAATTTCAGCTGCTCTGTCCGAGGTTCAGGAGACCAGAGGCGCGGTAGCTGTGCTGCCGGCAGCTGACGAGGAATCGCCGCAGGTACTCGGGAACAAGCCTGCTGAGTCTACACCTGCAGCACCTCGGAAGCCAGCTAAAGGTTCATTGTCGGCGCTTTATGAAAGTCTGGACGCGGAACTTGAACCGGCAGTTTCATCGGCACTCGAAAGCGATGTGCTCCGTGAGATCAGGGATATGAAGCAATGGATGGAACGGATCGCCCGTTATTCATCAAGCGGTATTGAATTGCCGCAGATGCTGGATGAGCTGAAACGCCAGCTGATTGACCAGGATACAGATGCGGTACTCATCGAGGAGTGGATCGGAAATATCTATGACCGCTGGAATGAGGAAGGGCGGACCTGGACCGCTGAACGTTTTGCAGTAATGCTGCAGGAGCAGATCAATGAGTTTCTGGCCGGCAGAATTGCCGGCGGGATTGCTGCAGATAGCAGGATTGTCTATATTGCCGGGCCGACCGGTGTTGGCAAAACTACCTCGATTGCCAAGCTGGCTGCCGAACAGCTGTTCAAGCATGGCCGTAAGGTTGGTCTTATTACCTCAGATACCTACCGGATTTCCGCGGTGGAGCAGCTGCGCACTTACGCCGCTATTCTGAATATTCCGTTGGAGGTTGTACAGTCGCCGGGTGACCTGCAGCGGGCAATGTTCCGCCTTGAGGGCTGCGATCTGGTATTAATGGATACGGCCGGGCGGAATTACCGTAATGAAATGTTTGTAGCCGAGCTCCAGAGTCTGCTTGCCAAGGAACTAAAGAGCGAAACCTTCCTGGTGCTGAGCATGACCTCCAAAAGCAGGGATATGAAATTAATCGCCGATCATTTCGGCCGGTACCAGCTGGATAAGGTTATTTTTACCAAGCTGGATGAGACGGGCAGCTATGGACCTTTATTCAATGTATTAAATGATTTTCCGCTCAAACTTTCTTATCTCACTAACGGTCAGAATGTTCCGGATGATCTGCTGATGGCTACCAAAGAACTGCTCAGTGAAATGCTGCTGGGAACAGGAGGCGTTTGATGGATCAGGCTCAATCCTTGCGGCAGCTGGTATCCAGCCGGGATTCCAGGCCTGAGCCCGGAGATGGCCCTTCCGCCCGGATCATTACCGTGTGCAGCGGAAAAGGCGGTGTCGGCAAATCCAACTTCACGCTGAACTTTGCTTTGGCGCTGAAGGCGATGGGCAGGCGGGTGCTTTTGTTCGATGCGGATATCGGAATGGCGAACATCGACGTGCTGATGGGCGTAACGGCTAAATACAATCTGTATCACCTGCTGAAAAGAGAAGCGGATATCGGAGAGATTATCCAAAAAGGACCCGGTGACCTGCCGTTTATTGCAGGCGGCTCAGGCATGGATGAACTTTTTTCCCTCTCAGAATCCGATCTTAACTATTTCACATCACAGATTGCCCGGATTGCCGACACTATGGATTTCATACTGTTTGATACAGGTGCCGGGCTTTCGAAGGAAACGCTGAAATTTATAACCTCAGCTGATGATTGTCTGGTGGTTACAACACCGGAGCCAACTGCAATTACGGATGCATATGCACTGATGAAAGTTGTACACAGTTCTCATCCTGACGTATCCTTCAAGCTGATTGTTAACCAGGCGGGGGATGAAAAGGAAGCCAGAAGCACAGGCGATAAAATCCGCATGGCGGCAAGCCGGTTTCTGCAGCTGGATATTCCCTTTCTCGGCTTCATCAGCAGTGATGCGCATGTGGTTCAGGCAGTCAAGAAACAAGTTCCATTCTCAGTGGCTTTTCCGAACAGTGCAGCAGCCAAAGACGTACAACGGCTTGCCCTCAATTACCTGTCCGCCGAACCGGTGGAGACAGCTAAAGTGCAGGGCATCAGGGGATTTATCAACAAATGGTTGAAGCGTAAACAGTAATTGTTCAGAATTAGATGGACAGAGGTGGAAGTGCTATGAAGCCATATAAAGTTTTGGTTGTGGATGACTCCGCATTTATGCGCAAGATCATATCTGATTTAATTGAAAATGATCCTGACTTCCGGGTAACCGCTACAGCAGCGACTGGCCGGGAAGCGATAGAGAAGGTCAGCGAGCTTCAGCCTGATCTGGTAACCATGGATGTAGAGATGCCGGAAATGAACGGACTTGAAGCCCTGAAGGTCATCATGGCTAAACATCCCCTGCCGGTTATTATGCTGTCAGGCATTAATGAAGAGGGGATGAGAGAAACGATCATGGCGCTTGAATCGGGTGCATTCGATTTCATCCGCAAGCCGTCGATCACTAATTCCCAGGATATCATGACGGTTGGTCTATCACTCATTGAGCAGATGAAAGGGGCAATGCTGGCCCGTGAGCAGCGTGAGGCACGGATATCTTCCCTTAAAGTGGCTGAGATTACTTTGCCGGAGCCAGCCCGTCCGGTCAATACCGGCAGAACAGCTGTACCGGAGCTTTCGGTACGTAAGCCCGAGCTTTCTAGGAAATCAGCAGAAGCCCCGGCAAAACAGGGTGTGGATAAGCTGAGGCCTCCTGCGTTGGAACCGGGTGCAAAGCTCACCAATTCCGGCAAATCCGGGATGGACACCATGCGTAATGTGCCAAAGACTCCGGTATCTCCTCTTAAGCCTGCTGCTGAGCGGCTGAAGAACCGGAAACAGCCTGATGCGGCGCCTTCTCTACCGGAGATCAAAGCAGTTCCTGAGGTGTCCTCCGTCTCGCGTCCTGAGCTCCCGCCTGCTAGTGCAGGTGCGCGCAAGCCCGGAACGAGAAGCTTACACAAGCTGGTTGCGGTTGGCTGCTCTACCGGCGGCCCGCGGGCCCTTAAAACATTTCTTGAGAACATTCCCGCAGATTTCCCGGCACCGATAGTCATTGTGCAGCATATGCCGCCCAATTTTACTAAATCGCTGGCCCAGCGGCTGAATACCTTTAGTCCGCTGGAAGTGGCGGAAGCCGAGCACGGCATGATTTTGCGCCAGGGAGCCGCCTATATTGCTCCGGGAGGCTATCATTTGCGGGTTGTCCCTGCACCAGGCGGGCATTATGCAATTGAGCTAACCAGCGAAGAGTCACGCAACGGGCACCGGCCTTCCGTGGATACGTTATACGAATCCCTGCTTCCGCTGACAGAGCTGGAGCGCCATGCCGTCATCATGACCGGTATGGGCAGCGATGGCGCAAGAATGATGAAAGCCTTGTACGACTCGGGTGTAACCTCGACCTTTGCCGAGAATGAAGAAACCTGTGTTGTCTATGGAATGCCGCGTTCTGCGGTAGAATTGCATTGTGTGAAACATGTGCTGCCGCTGCAGGAAATTGCACCCCGGCTGGTACAGGCAGTTAAATAAAGGAAAAGCGAACTCGAAGGGGAGGTGCTCGTTAGTGGACATGAATCAATATCTATCCATGTTTATTGATGAGTCAAATGATCATCTGCAGTCATTGAATGAAAGCATGATGGGGCTGGAAGCAAATCCTGAAGATATTAGTATTGTACAGGTGATTTTCCGTTCTGCGCATACCCTAAAGGGCATGGCGGCTACAATGGGTTTTGAGGATTTGGCTTCCCTTACCCATCAGATGGAAAATGTGCTTGACCTGGTGCGCAACAATAAACTGCGGATGCAGGATTTTATTTTTGACACCTTGTTCAAAAGCCTGGATGCACTTGAATCCATGGTGCAGGATATTACAGCAGGCGGTGAGGGCAAGGCAGATGTAACGGCGATTGTCGCGGCTCTGCAGGCAATCGTCCGCGGTGAAATTCCGGCGGCGGACGGTGCTGCTGCAGCGCCGGCAGCGGCTGAAGCCTCGGCAGAACTCCAGATCACACTTGATGAGTTCCAGTACTCGGTTCTGGAGCAGTCGCTGCAGGAAGGACATCAGGTATTGTACATTGACGTGGCCATCCGCAAGGATTGTCAGCTCAAAGCAGTACGGGCTTACATGGTGTTTGATCTCCTCGAGCGTTCAGGCGAAGTGGTCAAATCCTTCCCTTCGGTTCAGGATATAGAGCAGGAGAAATTCGATCACGGCTTCTCCCTCTATTACATAACCCAAAAGGGTGCCGACGAAATGAAGTCGATGATCATGAATGTATCAGAAATCGACTCGGTCACCGCGATAGCCCTCGATCAGGAGTCGCTCGCCCAGATGGCTCTGGAAGCTGCAGCAACGGTTGAAGCTCCTGCCCCTGTACAAGAGACTGCGGCTGCGCCAGCCCCTGTCTCACAGGCAGCTCTTCCTGCCAGGGACGAGAATGCCGCCAAGGCGGCTCCATCCCGTACGGGAGCAGCACCTTCCCGGACAATCCGCGTTGATATTGAGCGTCTGGATGTGCTGATGAACCTGTTTAGCGAGCTTCTGATCGACCGGGTGCGTCTGGAGCAGCTTGCCTCAGAGGTTCAGAACAGCGACCTGACTGAAACGGTTGAGCATATGGGCCGTGTCAGCGGTGATCTGCAGAACATCGTCATGAAGCTGCGGATGGTCCCCGTAGACACGGTGTTTAACCGTTTCCCGCGGATGGTGCGCGATCTGGCGAAATCCCTTGACAAAAAAATCGATCTTATCGTTACCGGCGCCGAGACAGAGCTTGACCGGACTGTTATTGATGAAATCGGCGATCCGCTGGTGCATCTGCTGCGCAATGCGGTTGACCATGGGGTTGAGTCGATCCAGGACCGGACTGCTTCCGGCAAAGCGGAGACAGGGACAGTGAATCTGCGGGCGTTCCATAGCGGAAATCATGTCTTTATTGAAATTGAGGATGACGGCGCAGGCATCAAGCCGCAGAAGATTTTGCAGTCCGCGATCAAAAAAGGCATCATCACGCAGGAGCAGGCTGCCGGCTATTCAGATGATGAAGCGATTCAGCTGCTGTTTGCACCAGGCTTCAGCACCGCTGAGGTTATCTCGGATGTTTCGGGGCGCGGAGTGGGGCTTGACGTTGTCAAATCCAAAATCACTTCACTTGGCGGCAATGTAGTTGTCTATTCGACACCTGGCAAAGGCACGAATTTCTCGGTACAGCTTCCGCTGACCCTGTCCATCATTGCAGCCATGCTTGTGAAGATCGGATCAGAGAAATATGCAATTCCGCTCTCATCGATTGTAGAGACGGCTATTATCAAGAAGACCCAGATCCGCACGATTCATGGAACCCGTATGATCGAGTTCCGCAACAGCCATATTCCGCTGCTTTCACTCAGCAAATTCTATGCCATTCCTGATTTTGATGATACTACGGAAGAGGAAACAGAGATTCTGGTTGTCCGTAAAGGTGAACGCATGGCGGCTCTGGCCGTTCAGGACTTTATCGGGCAAAATGAAATTGTCATCAAAAATCTCGGCAAGTATCTGCCGGAGATTCAGGGTATTTCTGGCGCAACCATTCTTGGTGACGGACAAGTTGCCCTTATTATTGATCCGAACGCATTTATAAAATAATCAGGATAGAACAGGGAGGTTCATTCCATGGCAGAAGATATCAAAGTAATCGTGTTTAAGCTTGGATCTGAAGAATACGGGATTGAAGTGGATAAGGTCCAGACTATTGAACGTATGATGCCGATCACCCGGGTACCCAAAACGTACTCCTTCATTAAAGGTGTAATTAATCTGCGCGGCGTAGTTATTCCGGTGATTGATCTGCGCGGCCGTTTTGGAATTCAGGAAGCAGAGCACACAGACCAGACCCGTGTCATTATCGTTAATGTTAATGAGATGGAAGTTGGATTCATTGTTGATTCTGCTAATGATGTCATCGATTTGAACCGTGATTCCATCGACACTCCTCCAGAAGTTGTGGGCGGGATCAAAGCTAAGTATCTGGACGGGGTCGCCAAAATTGGAGAAGACCGTCTCCTGATTATGCTTAACCTGTCTGAGGTATTGAATAAGAGTGAAATCGTGCAACTGGAAAGCCTAGAGGGATAATCAATGGAGCTGTTCAAAAACTTCAAAGACTTCAAGATGGATGTTTTAAAGGAAGTCGGTAATATTGGAGCCGGCAATGCCGCCACCGCATTGTCACAGCTCTTAAACAAGCCGATTGATATGGCAGTTCCTAAGGTTCAGCTGCTGAACTTTGAAGAAATTACCGACAAGGTGGGCGGTGCAGAAGAGCTTGTTTATGCCGTGTTTCTGCGTGTTGAAGGAGAAGCGCCGGGAAATCTTTTCTTTATTCTAACTCCGGAAGCAGCTATTAGTCTGCTCAACCGGGTTGCTGGAATCGAGATTCTTCCGGATCAGGAGCTGGGGGAGATGGAATTCTCCGCACTGAGCGAGATTGGCAACATTCTGGCCGGTTCTTACCTGTCTTCACTTGCAGATTTCACTTCACTATCCATGTATCCAACTGTGCCTGCCCTGGCAATGGATATGGCGGGGGCCATTCTCGGCTACGGACTGCTGCAGTTCGGCCAAATGGGTGATGATGCTCTGCTCATTGATACAACCTTCCTGGAAGGGCAAAATGAAATTGAAGGCCAATTTTTCCTTATTCCTGATCCCGAATCATTCCCGAAAATTTTTAAATCATTAGGAGTACCATTTGATAATGATTGAGGAGCAAAGCATCATTAAGGTGGGAATGGCAGATCTTAATGTAGGCAGCCAGGACAGTCTGATCCGTACGACGGGTCTTGGCTCTTGCGTTGGGCTTACCTTGTTTGATCCCGGAAAAAAACTGGCAGGAATGGCACATGTTATGCTGCCTTCGTCAGAGATTGCCCGGGAGGGTCAGCTTAACATAGCCAAATTTGCTGATACTGCTGTTCCTGAGCTGCTGACGCGCTTATTGGCACTTGGTGCGGTCCGCAGCCGGATCGTAGCCAAGATGGCCGGCGGCTCACAAATGTTCGCTTTTGCCGGGGGGAATGACACCATGAGGATCGGGCCTCGTAACGTGGAATCCTGTAAGCTTGCTCTGGAGATGCTCCGTATTCCGCTCATTGCCGAGGATACAGGCGGCAACTTTGGCCGCACGATCGAAATTGCCTGCAGCACCGGAGTGCTTCATATCCGCAGTGTCCAAAAAGGCACCAAGGAAATATAGCGATGGGGAAAATTCTGATTAGCCTGTTGTCCGGACTGGTTGGTTTTGTGTTTACCTTTCTAATAAATTTCGGGCATAATTTAATTGGGACGAGTCTGATTCGGGGGATTTACGGATTTATTCTTTGGTTTGTGCTTGCTTTCTTCCTGAGATGGGTATTGGGTTTTATTGTTAAGCAATCCCCATCAGATGAAGATGGCGCCGGACAAGCCGGCGGTAATGAAGCACTGGGTACGAAGTTTGATCTGAGCACACCTGATGAAGATGACGAATTAATAAATCTGCTGAAGCAGAAACCGGCAGAGGAAAGCGGAGACAGTCAAGGCTTTACCCCGCTGCAGCCGCCTAAGCTAGTCTCCATGAAAGATCCTGAAGAATTGGCCAAGGCCGTTCGTCACCTGAAAGAAGAATAAGCGGAATCCCTGCATGTATATAGGCTTTCTTAGCCTGCAGGATATCCGCTGACTAAACTTTGGGAAGGGTGAAAGCCATTGAACGAGCAAAAAGCTTCTCAATCAGTAACAGACGGGCTGTGGGAGCAGTGGAAAGAGCACGGTGACCCTGAAGCCAAAAAAAGGCTGATTGAGAATTACCTTCATATTGTTGATTACGTGTCCAGCCGTCTGGCAGTCGGACTGCCCAAAAATGTATCCAAAGATGATTTGGCCAGCAATGGTGTAATGGGGCTTATCGATGCTATTGAAAAATTCGATTACAAACGCGGTTTGCAGTTCCAGACCTATGCATCCTGGCGTGTCCGCGGAGCCATTCTGGACTCATTGCGCCAAAGTGACTGGGTTCCCAGATCCGTTCGAGAAAAAGCAAAAAAAATCGAGGATGCCTACCAGCAGCTGGAGCAGAAGTATTTAAGATCAGTCAGTGATGAGGAAATGAGCCAGCATCTGAACATTTCGGAGACGGAGTTTCAAAATATGCTGCAGGATGTTGCTGTCATGTCACTCTGCTCACTGGAAGACCCGATCCGCGAAGAAGAGTCGGAAACACGGATGTCCATACTGGTGGACGATAAAGCCAAAAATCCGGACCGTAAAGTAAATGAGTTCTATTTGCGCGAGACCCTCACCAAAGGCATCGAAAAACTAACGGTGAAAGAACGGACCGTAGTGTCCCTTTTATATTATGAAGATCTTTCGTTGAGCGAAATTGCCGAGGTTATGTCATTATCGCCTTCGCGGATTTCGCAGCTTCATTCAAAGGCTATTTTGCGTCTGCGCGGAACTCTTGAGAAAAATCGGGATCTGCTTATGCAAAATGATTAACCGGGCGACGGTGACAAGGGGGAGCAATAATTGATCGGTAATTATGCTTTGAATCAATACGTAAGTATTTCGTTTTCGGAGGATAAAGGGATTGCTTATTTAGAATTCTCCAAGAGAGACGAGAATTTCTCCTGCTCCGCCGAAGATCTTGAAGGCTTCCTTCATAGTCATGAGATTCGTTACGGTATTCAGCACGACATTGTAAGACGGTTCAGCAGCAATCCGCAGGAGTATTTTTTCAGCCGGGTACCGATCGCTATTGGGGAAGAACCGGTCCATGGCATTGACGGGCAGGTTATTATGGCTATGGATCTTGAGGAAGACCGCAAGCCGCTGGAAAGAGAAGACGGCAAGGTGGACTACAAGGAACTGGTGCGTCTGAACAATGTGTTAAAAGGCCAGCTGATTTGCAGAACAATACCGCCTGTGCCAGGTCAGAAGGGCAAAATGGTCACCGGAGAAGATCTTCCCTGCAGACCAGGACGAGAAGCACGGTTTAAGATTGGGAAAAATGTGCTGATTGACCAGAGCGAAACCGCAATGTATGCGGCTATCGACGGTTTAGTCACGCTCACCGACAATGGAAAGATCAATGTATTTCCGGTATATGAAGTTAACGGTGATGTGGATTACAGTACCGGCAATATTGACTTTGTGGGTACAGTGGTCATCCGCGGCAATGTGTTGACAGGATTTTCTGTCAAATCGGCCGGAGATATCCGGGTTGTAGGTGGAGTAGAGGGTGCAGAGCTGACTGCCGGCGGATCAGTGGAAATCACAGGCGGTATTATCGGGTACAATAAGGGCCTCGTCAGTGCCGGAAAAAATATTAAAGTAGCCTTCATACAGGACGGCAACGTAGTTGCGGCTGAAGATGTGATTGTATCCCAGAGTATTATGCATTCTAACATCCGAGCAGGGCGGGATGTGTTATGCAACGGGACCAAAGGACTGATTGTAGGCGGGATTGTGCAGGCTGGGGAAAGAGTGCTTGCCCGGACAATCGGCAATACAATGTCAACCGCTACAGCGGTTGAAGTAGGTGTCGTTCCCGAGCTGCGCAATGAGATTAATGATCTCCGCCAGGAGCTCCGGCAGCTGCTGGAGAATGAGGATAAAACCAATAAAGCGCTTTATTTGCTCAGCCAGCTGGCCAGCACCGGGCAGCTCTCATCGGACAAATTAGCGCTGCGCGTGAAGCTGAACGCTACGAAACAGGCTCATATGCGTGATGAGAAACGGATTAAGGAACGTGTGCTGGAAATAGAACGGATGCTCGAGGATACTACCAGAGCAAGGGTAGAGGTTGTAAAAACCATCTACGGAGGCTCTAAAATTGTTATCGGCAGATATACGAGATTTGTTAAGGATCCGACGGAACGGGTAGTTTTTCAATATATGGATGGCGATATCACCTTAACGCCGTATAATTAAACAGGCGGGCAGCTGAAGCGGCCGGCCATTCCTTTATGCTGAAAATAAACATTTTGAGTTTGAAAAGGAGATCGCCATGAGCCTGAAGCCGGTTGAATTGCAAATAGCCCTGCCCCGTACAACGGATGCAGGAAGAGTGCAGCATGAGCAGCTTCACCGTCCTGTGCTCGACCAGCAGATGCTGGCCGGACAGAATGTGAAGCATACTGCAGAGCAAGCCCAGCGGACAAGCGGGATTGACGAATCTGCGGAGACGAAGCTGCGGGGTGACGGGGAGCGGGGCAACGGGCAGGGTAGTGCCTCAACAGGGCAGGAGCAAAAAAGCCAGGACGCTCCGCATGATGCAGAGCATCCGTACAAGGGCCGCAGAATTGATCTCAGCCTCTGAGCTGTTTAAAGATAATCGCAAAGGAGAACAAGCATTTGCAACCATGGGTATACATTGTGCTGGTAGGGGCTGTCGTTATTGTTTATGGAATGATCCTGCCGGCACGCCGGAAAGAAGATGGGGCCGAGAAGCAAAGCCTGAAGGATACCGAGGCGGCTCTTGAGCTCTATATGGCAGACTTGGAGCGCGAAAATGAAGAAATGCTGCAGCTGGTCAGCGGCATCAAGCAGCAGTCCCAGAGCAACAGGGCAGCACTGCAGGAGGAAATCAGCGCACTGCGCGAGCAGGTTAGCGGGCTGCAGAATAGCATGCTGCTGCTTGACGAGCGCCTGACCGCTGAAGAAAAGGGGCTGCTTCAGCTGACGGCCTTTGCTAAAGACAATGCGGCCAGACAGCCTGCAGATACAGCTTCCATTCCGGAAGTTGCACCTGCGCCCAAGGCAAAGCCGGTCAGCTCGATTAAGCTGCGCTATCCGCGGCTGTTTGAGCTGCATGAGCAGGGTAAATCCATCGACTCCATCGCCAAAACAGCCGGCCTGCAGCGGGGAGAGGTCCAGCTTATTCTTCAACTGGCCAAGCAGGAGGAATCGGTATGATCAAGAACCGTTCATTCATGCTCGGTCTGGGGACAGGACTGATCGCAGGTGCGCTGCTCCTGCAGCTGATGCTTTCGGGGGGCACTGCGCCGCTAACCCGGGAGGAGCTTGTCAGGCAGGCTGCGCAGCTTAATCTGACAGTTACAGACCCGGCTGCAGCACCGCTGGCTACTGTGGAACCGGAATCTGCACCTGAGGAGCAGACAGGCGGCACAGCGACGTCAGGAGCTGCTACAACAGCGCCTACATCGACTCCCGCGGCGACTCCCGCAGCTACACCGGCTGCTGCGGTTCAGCCCAGTGCGGCTGCCGAGCCCAGCACGCCGGCCGCACCGTCCCAGCCGGCCCCGAGCAGCGGGGCGGCTGAAGCTCCGGATGCTCCCGCCAGCCCGCAGGCTGCCGCTGCCGGTGTTATTGCTGTACGCATCCCTGCAGGCAGTACACTTACACAAACAGCCCAGCTGCTTGCAAAAGCCGGAATTATTAGCGACCAGGCCGGATTTCTGGAGACCGCCATCGAGCGGAAAATCAATACCAAGATACAATCCGGCAGCTACAACTTCATCAAGGGTGAGAGTATTAACTCTATCATTGAGAAGCTGATTACCCTGAAATAGCGCAGGATGTGCCAGTAAATCACAAAACTTTCTGTTAAGCGTTGCATCCTGTATTTTAATATGTTATAGTAATTGACGGTGTTAAAACACACGCCGGTTGATTTCGACAAGGGGTGCTTTCTTCTGAAGAAAGTCTTGTAGGAAAATGACGCACGGCGGAGGAGACACACAATAAACCAAATCTAGGAGGTGTGTGAAGATGGCAGTAATCTCCATGAAACAGCTTCTCGAAGCTGGGGTACACTTCGGTCACCAGACTCGTCGCTGGAACCCTAAGATGGATCGTTATATCTTCACTGAAAGAAACGGAATTTACATTATTGACCTGCAAAAAACGGTTAAAAAGGTAGAGGAAGCTTACAACTTTGTTAAAAGTGTAGCTGCTGACAACGGCACAATCCTCTTCGTAGGAACTAAGAAACAAGCTCAAGATTCCGTTAAGGAAGAAGCTGAGCGTTCCGGTATGTTCTTCATCAACCAGCGTTGGCTGGGTGGTACCCTGACTAACTTCCAGACCATTCAGAAGCGTATCGACCGCCTGAAGAAACTGGAAGCTTGGGAAGAAGACGGTACCTTCCAAGTTCTGCCTAAGAAAGAAGTAATCCTTCTCCGCAAAGAGAAAGATCGTCTTGAAAAATTCCTCGGCGGTATCAAGAACATGAAGGGTCTGCCAAGCGCGCTGTTCATCATCGACCCGCGTAAAGAGCGTATCGCTGTTGCGGAAGCTCGCAAATTGGGTATCCCAATCGTAGCTATCGTTGATACGAACTGCGATCCGGACGAAATCGACTATGTCATTCCAGGTAACGATGACGCTATCCGCGCCGTTAAATTGTTGACTGGTAAAATGGCAGATGCAGTTGTAGAAGCTCACCAGGGCGAAGACACAACTACTGCTTAATAGTCAGCCGGGACATAAACAAGAACTTAAATGAAAAGGGTGGTTGGCAGGTGGATAACCTCTCACTGCCCTTTTTTTAGGATAAAGGCCTTGAATGGAATAAAACGACAATTATCTGGAGGGAATAACAATGGCAGTAGATGCAAAATCCGTAAAAGAACTTCGTGAAAGAACAGGCGCAGGTATGCTTGACTGCAAAAAAGCACTTGAAGAAGCAAACGGCGATATCACCAAAGCCGCTGAACTGCTCCGCGAAAAAGGTCTTTCTGCAGCAGCTAACAAAGCTGGACGTATCGCTACTGAAGGTACTGTAGAATCCTACATCCACGCTGGCGGACGTATCGGCGTACTGGTAGAAATCAACTGTGAAACCGACTTCGTTGGTAAAACAGATTCCTTCAAAGAATTCGCGCGTGACATCGCTATGCAAATCGCTGCAGCAAGCCCGCAGTATGTTCGCCGCGAAGAAGTTCCGGCTGATGCTGTTGAGAAGGAAAAAGAAATCCTGAAAGCTCAGGCTCTGAACGAAGGTAAACCAGAAAAGATCGTTGAAAAAATGGTTGAAGGCCGCATCAGCAAGTTCTACGAAGAATATTGCCTGCTTGAGCAGCCGTTCGTTAAAGATCCGGACAAAACAATCGCTCAGCTGCTGAGTGAAAAAATCAGTACTATCGGCGAAAACATCTCCATCCGTCGTTTCGTTCGTTACGAGCTGGGTGAAGGCCTCGAGAAGAAAGTCGACAACTTTGTTGACGAAGTAATGGCACAAGTTAAACAATAATAAATAGACGGCTTTGCCGTTCTAAGCACGAATACTTGAATTGAATAAAGGCAAGCATCAAAAGAGCGGAACACGTACACCTAGTGTTCCGTCTTTTGTAAGAAAGTGAGGGTATACAATTGGAACAGCCGGTATTTAAGAGAGTCGTTCTTAAGGTTAGTGGTGAATCTCTGTCAGGACAAAACGGATATGGTATTGATGCGGAAACCATTAATTCAATTGCCCAGCAGGTTAAGGAAGTAGTTGAGCTTGGCGTCCAAGTGGCGATCGTCTGCGGAGGCGGCAACATCTGGCGCGGAATCGCCGGCAGTGCAAGCGGTATTGACCGTGCAACAGCCGATTACATGGGCATGCTTGCAACCGTTATGAATTCGCTCGCTCTGCAGGATGCCCTGGAGCAGATTGATGTTCCTACCCGGGTGCAGACTTCTATTTCCATGCAGCAGATTGCTGAACCGTACATCCGCCGCCGGGCCATCCGCCATCTGGAGAAGGGCCGTGTGGTTATTTTTGCCGCCGGAACGGGTAATCCGTTCTTCTCGACAGATACAACTGCGGCACTTAGAGCAGCTGAGATCGAGGCAGAAGTGATTTTGATGGCAAAAAATAAAGTGGACGGTGTCTACTCTGCCGATCCGTTCAAAGATCCTACAGCTGAGAAGTTTGAACAGCTTACCTATATGGATGTGCTGAACAAAAATCTAGGCGTTATGGATTCCACCGCTTCCTCACTGTGCATGGATAATAATATACCGCTCATTGTGTTTGCTATTACAGAGCAAGGCAATATCAAACGTGTCGTTCTCGGCGAGAAAATCGGAACGATTGTTAAAGGGAGTGTAGATTAATGCCACAGACGGTTAAGAAAAATGCCGAAGAACGTATGGAAAAAGCGATTGCTTCCCTAAAGCGTGACCTGGCAACCCTGCGTGCCGGACGCGCATCTACAGCGCTTTTGGACCGGATTCAGGTTGAGTACTATGGTGCACCTACGCCGGTTAACCAGCTGGCCAACATCAGTACGCCGGATTCCCGCACTTTGCTGATCCAGCCTTGGGACAGATCCTCGGTTGCTGACATTGAACGGGCGATCATGAAGTCGGATCTCGGCCTTACGCCAGCCAATGACGGTACCATCATCCGCCTCAGCATTCCGCCGCTCACCGAAGAGCGCCGTACCGAGCTGGTGAAGTTCACCAAGAAGTTCGGTGAGGAAGCGAAGGTAGCGATCCGCAACATCCGCCGCGATGCTAACGATGACATCAAAAAGATGGAAAAGAACGGCATTTCGGAAGATGAATCACGCGGGCACCAGGAAGATATTCAGAAATCAACGGATAAGTTCATAGCTGAAGTCGATAAGGTGCTCTTGTCCAAAGAAAAAGAGATTATGGAAGTATAATGATAATCAAGAGACCTCAAGGCCCCTCCGCATATGGTGGGGTTTGTCTCTTTCTGATAAGAGCTTGGAGGAAACGGAAATGATCAAACGGATTCAAGCATGGCTTAGCCGTAATGACAGGCAGGAAGAACAGCCCGCTGAGATCTCACCGGACAATATTCCCCGGCACATAGCGATTATTATGGACGGCAATGGACGCTGGGCGAAACGGCGCGGCCTGCCGCGGATTGTCGGTCATCAAAACGGGATGAAGGCCGTAAAACGCGCTACCATCGCTGCTGATGATCTGGGAGTGGAGTTCCTGACGATGTACGCTTTTTCTACAGAGAACTGGAAGCGGCCTAAGGATGAGGTTGATTTCCTGATGAAGCTGCCTGTGGAATTTCTTGCCCTTGAACTGGATGAGCTGATTGAAAAAAATGTACAGGTACGTGTTATGGGCGACAGTGAAGCTTTGCCTTCCCATACGCGCAAAGCGATGGATGAGGCTGTTGAGCGGACAAAGCACAATACCGGACTTGTCTTGAATTTCGCGCTGAATTACGGCGGACGCAAGGAGCTTGAGGACTGTATGCGGGATCTCGGCAAGGATATCAAAGCCGGCCGGCTGTCTCCCGAGGAAATTACTTCCGAGCTGATTGACAGCAGACTGCTGTCTGGCGGCTTGCCTGATCCGGATCTGCTGATCCGTACAAGCGGTGAAATGCGGCTGAGCAATTTTATGCTCTGGCAGGTCGCGTACAGTGAGTTCTGGTTTACGGATGCCTACTGGCCTGAATTTGACAAGACGCATTTGACGCAGGCAGTAGCAGAATATCAGCGCCGTACACGCCGTTATGGCGGATTGAAGTAGCCTGATGGGAGATGGGAACCTTTGAAGCAACGACTCATTACCGGAATTGTGGCCGGAGCGCTTTTTCTGGGCCTTTGTGCTGTTGGAGGCTGGTCCTATCAGCTCCTGCTGACTGCCATGGCGCTTGTCGGGTTATATGAATTTGTCAAAATGACAGGGCTCGCTCACTTTAGCGGCACTGCCTTGCTTGGCTACGCTTCGATTGTCTGCTTCATGATCCCCTGGGGATTGCTGGATGTTTCCGCATGGTTGACTTGGGAACAGGGAGTATGGCTATTATTGCTTGTTTTCCTGCTCGTAACGGTATTCAGCAAAAATAAACACGATATTAAGCTCACTGCACTTTTGTTTACCGGAATTGTATACATAGGGATGGGTTTTTCCTATATGGGTACCGCGCGTGCTGCAGGCGACGGACACGGCCTGTTCTGGACGCTGCTTTTGCTGTGCTGCATTTGGGGCAGTGATGCCGGAGCATACTTTGTCGGCAGAAGCTTGGGCCGGAATAAGCTCTGGCCGGCGATCAGCCCTAACAAAACAGTTGAGGGTGCGCTCGGCGGTGTGGTTATTTCTGTGATTATTTCGGTGTTATTCGCAATGTTTGCTCCTGATCTGCTGACTATCGGACGGGCTCTGCTAATCGGACTGTCAGCTGCTGTTCTCGGACAGCTTGGAGATCTGGTTCAGTCTGCCTATAAACGGGTGTACGGTATTAAGGATTCAGGCTCGCTGCTGCCTGGTCATGGAGGAATTCTTGACCGCTGCGACAGCTGGATTATCGTATTTCCTTTCGTACATATCGTAATGCTTATGCCTTACTAACAAACGACAGGGAGAAGATCCGACAGTGAAAAGAATAAGTATTCTCGGCTCTACCGGTTCAATCGGTACCCAGACGCTGGATGTGGTTGCTATGCATCCCGAGCAGTTTATAGTAGACGGCCTGGCTGCAGGCAGCAACACTGACCTGCTGCTCGAACAGGTCCGCCGCTTTAATCCGCGCCGTGTTTCGGTCTCTACGAAGCAGCATGCAGATGAGATCCGGTCCATCCTGCCGTCCGGTGTGGAACTTTACTACGGTAATGAGGGTCTGGTGGAGATTGCTGCCGGAGGGGAAGCAGAGACGGTTGTAACGGCGCTTGTCGGCAGTGTGGGTCTTCAGTCCACACTTGCTGCTATTGAAGCCGGCCGCCATATAGGCCTGGCCAACAAAGAAACGCTCGTCACCGCCGGCCATCTGGTTACAGAGCTTGCTAACCGCAAGGCAGTTAAGATCTTGCCGGTCGACAGTGAGCATTCTGCTATTTTCCAGTGTCTGAACGGGGAAAACCGTGCCGATGTAGCCAGTATTACTGTTACTGCTTCCGGCGGTTCGTTCCGTGATTATTCCCGCGATCAGCTCGTTAATGTTACTGTTGAGGATGCACTGCGTCATCCGAACTGGAGCATGGGAGCCAAAATCACCATCGATTCGGCAACAATGGTCAATAAGGGGCTTGAGGTTATTGAAGCGCACTGGCTGTTTAGCCTGCCTTATGAGAGAATTAATGTATTGCTCCATCCGGAGAGCATTATCCACTCCTATGTGGAGTTTTGTGACAGCAGCATTATCGCCCAGCTCGGCAGCCCGGATATGCGTGTTCCGATTCAATATGCCTTAACCTATCCGGACCGCTGGCCTTCACCGGCCTCCAGGCTGTCACTGGCTGAAATCGGACGTCTGACCTTCCGTGAGATGGATTATGTCCGGTACCCGCTGCTGAAGCTGGCCATCGATTGCGGCAAAACCGGAGGAACGGCAACCACGGCTTACAATGCGGCTAATGAAGTGGCAGTGGCCCGTTTCCTCCGCCGGGAAATATCTTTTTTACGCATAGAAGAAATTATTGAAGAAGTACTGCAGCGGCATGTCAATGTGGACAAGCCGGATTTGCAGCAGATTGAGCATTGTGATGCAGTAACCCGGGAAATTGCCGCTAAGCTTTAACCGCTGCTGAAGGGTTGAATGGCATTAGCGCGCGGGGGATTTTACGTTGCCCTGTAAAAATAGGCTGAGACTGTTGATTCTCTTGTGCCGGGCCTTGGAATAATGATAAATTAAGAGGACATACTTCGGTCTTACACCTAAAGGGGGAATGTTACGGATGGAAATGGTAAGGGTCGTTTTTTTGACGGTGCTTATGTTTTTTGTTCTGGTGACTGTCCATGAATGGGGACATTATTTTTTCGCCAAGCGCGCCGGTATTCTTGTACGCGAATTTGCTATCGGTTTCGGCCCGAAACTGTTTTCTTATAGACGCGGTGAAACCCAGTTCACGCTTCGTCTGCTGCCTTTCGGCGGTTACGCGCGGATGGCTGGGGAGGATCCCGAAATTGTTGAGATCGGCCAGGGGCAGATGATTGCTGTCAGGCTCGGGCAGGACAACAAGGTTAAGAACATCTATCTCGACTCGCTGGACACCCGCAGAAATGTAATCCGCGGTGAAGCACAGTTTACAGACCTGGAGGATGAGCTGAAGATCCGCCTTGATGTAGACGGTGAGGTTACTACCTATGACGTGCATCCGCAGGCCATGATGATCAAAGGCGGCCAGCAGACCCAGATCGCCCCTAAAGACCGTCAATTCGGCAGCAAAACTGTCGGACAGCGCGCTTTGGCGATCGTAGCCGGGCCTGTGATGAACTTTATTCTGGCTTTTGTCCTGTTTGCGCTTCACCTGCAGCTTGCCGGTATTCCAGTCGAGAATCCTACCGTGGTCAGAATCGGCGATATAAGTGCGGGGATGCCTGCACAAGAAGCCGGATTGCAGGTAGGAGATATCGTAGTCTCTGTTAACGGGGAGCAAATCGGCGGAGATTATATGAAGATGATCGAGCTGACCTCGGCCTCCAAAGGCAAAGAGATGGACTGGGTGCTGCAGCGCGGCGGTGAGACCTATGAAGTGACGATGATTCCCCGGACTATGGAAGGGGAAGAAGGCGGCAAGGTAGGGATTACCCGGGATGTAGAGACACGCAAAGCGGGGGTTGGAGAGACTATAACCAAATCAGGCACAGCGATGGTAAGCACCACGGAGCTTATTTTCACCGGCTTTAAGCGGCTGATCAACAACTTCAACATGGATGAAGTCTCCGGGCCTGTAGGCACGTTCCAGATGACCGGCCAGATTGCAAAGCAGGGCATCGAATACCTCACTTACTGGGCGGCGATTCTCAGCCTGTACCTTGGGATATTTAATCTGCTGCCGATTCCTGCACTTGACGGAAGCCGTCTGGTGTTTCTGGGGGTTGAGGCGCTGCGCGGCAAGCCGGTTGATCCGAACCGGGAGGGCATGGTCCATTTCGTAGGATTCGCTCTGCTGTTCCTGGTAATGATTGCTGTAACCTATAATGATATACTGCGCCTGATAACAGGCTGATGTTCACTTTAAGCTAGCTGATTTATGGCGGACCCGCAAATGACGGGATGATGGCTGTGCAGCCAGGCTCTATTTTGCAGGGCAATTTAGGAGGATTTCAAGACATGGCTAAAGATAAGCAGTTCGTTACGGAAATAACGCCGCAGAGTGAGGATTTCTCACGCTGGTATATTGATGTAATCAAAAAAGCAGACCTGATGGATTATTCGCCGGTCCGCGGCTGTATCGTATTCAAACCGGAGGGCTACGAAATCTGGGAGCACATCCAGGAGGAAATGAACCGCCGCCTGAAGGCTACAGGTCACCGTAACGCCTATTTCCCGGTGTTTATTCCGGAGAGCTTTTTTCAGAAGGAAAAGGATCATATCGAGGGCTTTAATCCCGAGCTGCCATGGGTAACAGAGGCCGGCGGAGATGTGCTGGAGGAACGTCTGGCTGTCCGCCCGACCTCGGAAACCATGTTCGGACACATGTACTCCAAATGGATTCAATCTTACCGCGATCTGCCGGTGCTGATTAACCAGTGGGCGAATGTAGTACGCTGGGAAAAACGCACGCTGCCGTTTATCCGGACTACAGAGTTCCTGTGGCAGGAAGGACATACAGCGCATGAGAACGAGGCTGAAGCCCGGGAAGAAACCATGCGGATGCTGGAGAATTACCGTGATTTTGTAGAGAGCTATCTGGCTATTCCGGTTGTTACCGGCCAGAAGACGCCTTCAGAGCGTTTTGCCGGTGCAGTGGATACTTATTCGATTGAAGCGATGATGAAGGATGGACGGGCTGTTCAGGCCGCTACTTCCCATTATCTTGGAACCAAGTTTGCTGAAGCTTTTGAAATTCAGTATCTGAGCCGTGAAAATGTACTGGAGCACGTGCACACTACTTCGTGGGGATCTACTACCCGCCTGATCGGCTCGCTGATCATGGTTCACGGGGATGACCGCGGATTGGCGCTGCCGCCTAAGGTTGCTCCGACTCAGGTTATCATGATTCCAATCGGACCGCCTAAGACCCGCGAAGCGGTAATCGGCCGGACAGACGAGCTGTTCAAGCAGCTGAAGGATGCCGGAGTGCGTGTGCGTGTAGATGACCGGGCGGATCTGACTCCTGGCTGGAAGTTCAATGAATATGAAATGCGCGGTGTGCCTGTCCGTCTGGAACTGGGTCCGCGTGATATGGAGAACGGCGTTTGCGTGCTCGTGTCCCGTATTACCGGTGAAAAGAAGGTTATCCAGCAGGAAAACCTGGTGCAAGAAGTGCAGGCCATGCTGGAGCAGGTGCATAACGAGATGTTCGAGCGTGCGCTGAAATTCCGTGAAGACCATTTCTACTCCGTAGATACTCTTGAAGAGATGAAGGCCTCGATGGAGGAGAAGCGCGGTTTTGCTCTTGCAGGCTGGTGCGGAACCGAGGAGTGCGAAGATAAAGTTAAAGAAGAAACGGGAGCGGGCAGCCGCAACATTCCGTTTAATCCTGCAGAGCAGAAGACCACCTGCATCTGCTGCGGCAAGCCGGCCCAGCATACGGTGGTTTTTGCCAAAGCCTATTAAGCAAGAAACGATTATAATAGACAGTATCTGAATGCAGCTTCTGGCGAGAGGAGTCGGCGGGCCGAAAGAACCCAACACTTTGTCGACCCGGAAGCTTTTTACAATTTATCCTTGTGTAAGTGGGTGGGGGAAGCATGGAACAGAACGCGGAGAGAAGAAGAAGGTTCGAGCTTCTGATGAAGCAGGGGGAGATTCCGCCTGCACTGATTGATTCCTATTTTTTGGACGGACAGATTGAACGGGTGGAGATCAGCCGGGGTAATAAGGACTGGCATATTGTTATCTCTAAGGAGAATCTCGTTCCGGCACAGGCATACCGGACATTTTGCTTAAGAATGCGTGAGAAGCTGCAGCATATCGCCAAGGTCAGCTTCCTGTTTTTATATGATGAAAAAAAGGTTGGCAGACAGGAGCTTGTACAAGAGTACTGGGGACTGTTCATAGAGTGGGTGCAGCGGGAAATTCCTTCGGTTAACGGCTGGCTGACCAGATCCGCCCAGGAACTGCAGGACAGTACGCTTGTACTCAGCCTGAGCGACAAGATGTCACTGGAGCTTGCCCGCAAAAAGGGAATCGAAGGCGCCATTATTAAATTTTATGAGAAATATTTCGGGCTTACGCTAAAGATAAAGCTGCAGATTGCCGAGAATGAGACCAGCAAAGCGGATGCCTATGAGGAATTCCAGCAGAAGCTGCAGCAGGAGCAGCGTGAAATCGTTGAATTAATGATGATGAACAGCGAACCGGAGGAGCCTGAGGACGAAACCGAACCAAATGAAGTGATCAAGCTCCAGATCGGCTATGAAATCAAGGAGCAGGCTACGCCGATTCTGCAGATTCAGGACGAAGAGAAGAAAATTACGATTCAGGGAACGATTTTTGGCCTGGAGAGCAAGGAGCTGCGCAACGGCAATACGCTGTTCACCTACTTCATAACGGACTTTACGGACTCTTTGCAGATAAAAATGTTCGCCAAGACCAAGGAAGATCTCAAAATTATGAGCCAGCTGGCTAACGGCAAGTGGGTCAGAGCGCGCGGCAAGGTGGAATACGACCGGTTCATGCAGATTCCTGAGCTTGTAATGATTCCATCGGATCTGTCCGAGGTAAACGCACCGCCGGCCCGCAAAGATAATGCCAAGCAAAAACGGGTGGAATTTCACCTGCATACGACGATGAGCACAATGGATGCCGTTACTCCGATCGGTGAGTATATTAAAACTGCGGCCAAATGGGGCCATCCGGCCATTGCGGTGTCCGATCACGGTAACGTGCAGAGTTTTCCGGAAGCCAACCATGCTGTCCATAAGCACAAAATCAAAATGCTCTACGGTGTGGAGGCTAACGTTGTCAACGATGCGGTCAACATAGTGGAAAACGCCCAGCCGATGGATCTCAAAACAGCTACCTATGTCGTATTCGATATCGAGACCACCGGTTTGTCCATCACCCGCAATAATATTACCGAGCTTGCTGCCATTAAAATGTGCGAGGGCAAGGAGATCGGCCGTTATACAACGTTCGTTAATCCGCACGAAAAAATCCCGTATCACATCCAGCAGCTGACTAACATCACTGACGAAATGGTCAAGGATGCTCCAGACCTGGAACCGGTGCTTAAGGAATTTGTCGAGTTTATAGGCGATGCTGTACTGGTTGCCCACAATGCGAGGTTTGATATGGGCTTCATCCAGGCCTCCCTGCGCAAGCTTGGCCAGCCTGAGCTGCCGAACCCGTCCCTCGATACGCTGGAGCTGGCACGGCTGCTGTATCCGAGCATGAAGAACCACCGGCTGAATACACTGGCGGATAAATATAAAGTACTGCTGGAGAGCCATCACCGTGCGGTCGATGATACGATTGCGCTCGGCGGCATCCTGACCGGACTTTTGAATGATGCAGAGAAGCTGAAGAACCTGACCCGGCTGGAGCGCTTGAATGACTATGTCGGTAATGATCTTTCCAATGTCCGGCCGTTCCACTGCGGAATCTATGCCCTTAATCCGGCCGGCAAAAAGAACCTGTATAAGCTGATCTCAATGAGCCATACGGAGTACTTCAAGCGCGTGCCGTGTATTCCGAAATCGAAGCTTGAGCAGTACCGCGACGGGCTGATCGTTATTTCCGGCTGTGAGCGCGGGGAATTTTTTGAAACAGTGCTCAACAAAACGGTTGAGGAAGCGATGGAGGTTGCCCAGTTCTATGATGTGCTGGAAATCCAGCCGCTTACGATGTATATGCATCTTGTGGATAAGGGGTTTGTTGCAACGGCTGAAGATTTAAGGGATGTCGTGCGCAAAATTTGCGAAATCGGCGAGCAGATGAACAAACCAGTCATTGCTACGGGTAATGTTCATTATCTGGAGCCGCGCCAAAAGCTGTTCCGGGACATTACCATTCACGGGATTACCGGATTTAGCCCGCTGAAGGATCAGGTCAAACCGGACGCCCATTTCCGGACAACAGATGAAATGCTGACGGAATTCGAATACCTGGGTGCTGAAAAAGCGATGGAGGTCGTTGTTACCAACACTGTAGCGCTTGCTGAACGGTTCGAGGAATACGATCTGTTCCCCAGCGATCTGTTCACCCCTAATATTGAAGGGGCGGACGATGAAATCCGCAGCACCTGCTATAACACAGCTAAATCCATCTATGGTGAGGATCTGCCGGAGGTTGTGGTGGCCCGCCTGGAAAAAGAGCTTGCGCCGATAATCAAATACGGCTTCTCGGCCAACTATCTGATCTCGGAGCGGCTTGTTAAAAAGTCGAACCAGGACGGCTATCTGGTCGGCTCCCGTGGATCGGTCGGCTCGTCAGTAGTTGCGACTTTCCTCGGTATCTCTGAGGTTAACCCGCTGCCGGCCCATTATATTTGCCTGAATCCGGAATGCAAGCACAATGAATGGTTCCTGGACGGCAGCATACCGAGCGGTTTTGACCTGCCGGATAAGGCTTGCCCGGACTGCGGCGGCAGGCTGAAGGGGGAAGGCCAGGACATTCCGTTTGAGACCTTCCTGGGCTTCAAAGGGGACAAGGTGCCCGATATCGACCTTAACTTTTCCGGGGAATACCAGCCGAATGCCCATAACTTTACCAAGACAATGTTCGGTCCGGATAACGTATTCCGTGCAGGAACGATTGGTACGGTGGCAGAGAAAACGGCCTTCGGCTTCACCAAGAAGTATGAAGAGCATCATCAGAAGCGCTGGCGCGGTGCCGAGGTTAACCGCCTGGCTGCAGGCTGTACAGGCGTCAAGCGCAGCACCGGCCAGCATCCCGGCGGGATCGTGGTTCTGCCGGATTATATGGAGATCGAGGATATTACTCCCGTCCAGTTTCCGGCAGATGATGTGACTGCCGAATGGAAGACGACACACTTTGATTATCACGCCTTTGATGCCAATCTGCTGAAGCTTGATATTCTGGGCCATGATGATCCGACCATGATGCGTATGCTGCAGGATCTGACCGGGGTGGATCCGACCACTATACCGATGAATGACCCGAAGGTTATGAGCATGTTCAACTCGACAGAGGCGCTTGGTGTGCGTCCGGAACAGATCCGGACACCTGTGGCTACCTACGGGGTACCGGAAATGGGGACCAAATTTGTCCGTCAGATGCTGATCGAGTCCAAGCCGTCCAGCTTTGCCGACTTACTGCAGATCTCAGGACTGTCACACGGTACCGGTGTCTGGCTGGGCAATGCGCAGGAGCTGATCAAGAACAACACCTGCAATATCAAGACGGTAATCGGCTGCCGTGACGATATCATGCTGTATCTTATCTATAAGGCGGGCATGGATGCCAGCCTGGCCTTTAAAATTACGGAAAGTGTACGTAAAGGGAAAGGGCTGCCGCCCGAATGGATTGAAGAGATGAAGAAATGCAAGGTGCCGCAATGGTACATTGACTCCTGCCTCAAGATCCAGTACATGTTCCCGAAGGCGCATGCCGCAGCATATGTAATCTCTGCCGTGCGGACCGCCTACTTCAAGCTGTATCATCCGATTGAATATTACGCGACCTATTTCTCGGTACGTGCGGCTGACTTTGACATCGAGCTCTGCTGCCAGGGGTATGAGGCGATCAACCGCCAGATTGGGGAAATCGAAGGCAAGGGCTTCCAGGCGCTGCCTAAGGAAAAAGCAATGCTTCCGGTTCTCGAGATGGCACTGGAGATGACGGCCCGCGGCTTTACCTTCAAGAACATCGATCTGTACCGTTCCGATGCGAACCGCTTTACCGTTGACGGCACCAGCCTGATTCCGCCGTTCTCCGCGCTTGCCGGAATCGGCGAGAATGCGGCCATCAATATTGCTGCCGCCAAGGATGCCGGCGAGTTCCTGTCGATTGAGGACTTCCAGCAGAAGTCTAAAGCGAGCAAGACGGTAATTGAGCTGCTGACCGGCATGGGCTGCTTCCGCGGACTGCCTGAGAGCAACCAGCTGTCTCTGTTTTAATCAGGCGGGAACCTCTTTAAATCCCGTTTTTGCTGCCGGGCAAAGCCTGGCCGGACTGGCAGTCAAGGGCTGGTACTTGTCAGTGCAGGTGCACTATGGTATAATTTTTCTTGGTAATAATGAGATAAGTCCGTTGTGTAAAGAGTGGGGAAACCCACTCTTTATCTTTGGTATATAGCAAAAGACAAGTTCGTGGAGGTAATTTTCTTTTGAGCACACCCAAATCCAAAATCAAACAAACGGTAGAGCAGATGCTCGGGTCCTATCTTGAGGACAATGGTTTCGAACTGGTGGATGTTGAATACGTGAAGGAAGGTTCCAACTGGTTTTTGCGCATATTCGTAGATAAAGAAGGCGGCATTGATATTGATGACTGTGGTGCCATCAGCGAATATTTCAGCTCAAAGCTGGATGAGAATGATCCGATTCCTGAAGCTTATTTCCTGGAGGTTTCCTCTCCCGGAGCTGAACGTCCGCTCAAAAAGGCAGCGGATGTAGCCAAGGCGGTAGGCAAGGACGTATATGTAACGGTTTATGAGCCGATTCAGGGCCTTAAGGAATTCGAGGGCCGTTTGCTCTCGTTCGAGAATGAGGAACTGCTCATCTCCGCGGGCAAAAAAGAACATGTTGTGCCGTATGCCAAAGTCGCCAGCGCGAGATTGGCCATTATTTTTTAACGTTTTGAAAGGGGGACCGGAATTTCATGAGTATGGATTTTATTGAAGCTATGAATGAACTGGAAAGGGAGAAAGGCATCAGTAAGGATGTGCTGTTTGAAGCCATCGAAGCTGCGCTGATCTCCAGCTATAAACGCAACTTCAATGCGGCGCAGAACGTGCGTGTGGATATGAACCGCAACACAGGCGTAATTAAAGTGTTTGCACGCAAGATGGTTGTCGAGGAGGTTCTCGACGCCAGAACTGAGATTTCCTTGCCTGCGGCAAGAGAAATCAACCCGCATTTCCAGCTGGAAGATGTCGCCGAGCTTGAAGTAACACCGCGCGATTTCGGACGTATTGCCGCACAGACCGCGAAGCAGGTCGTTACCCAGCGTATCCGTGAAGCGGAACGCGGACTTATCTATAACGCTTTTATTGATAAGGAAGATGATATTGTTACCGGCCTTGTACAGCGCCAGGATATGCGCAATATTTACGTCGATCTCGGCAAAATCGAAGCGGTGCTGCCGCTCAGCGAACTGATGCCGGGGGAGAAGTTCAAGCAGAGCGAGCGGATCAAGGCATACATCACCAAGGTGGAGAACACAACGAAGGGTCCGCAGATTATGCTGTCCCGCAGCCATCCTGGCCTGCTCAAGCGTCTGTTCGAGCTGGAAGTGCCTGAAATTTTTGACGGAGTCGTTGAAATTCGTTCTGTTGCCCGTGAAGCAGGCTTCCGTTCGAAGATTGCTGTATTTTCCCGCAATGAAGAGGTTGATCCGGTCGGCTCCTGTGTAGGTCCTAGAGGTACACGTGTCCAGACAATCGTGACTGAGCTGCGCGGCGAGAAGATTGACATCGTGCGTTACTCCGAAGCGGTGCAGGAATACGTGGCCAATGCCCTCAGCCCGTCCAAGGTGCTTGAAGTTCAAGTCTTTGAAGCTGAGAAGATGGCCCGCGTTATCGTGCCTGACTATCAGTTGTCGCTGGCTATCGGTATTAAGGGGCAGAATGCCCGTCTGGCCGCCAAGCTGACCGGCTGGAAAATTGATATCAAGAGCGAGACGCAAGCGGAGCAGGAATACGGCAGACCGAAAACGTATAACGATGAAATGCATCAGGATTCCGTCTCCATCGATTAATCTGGCTGTTGACTGACGGGAGGCGATTAAATTGAAGCAAAAGAAGGTTCCGCTGCGCAAATGTGTTGCCAGTCAGGAGATGATGCCCAAGAAAGAACTGATCCGCGTGGTCCGTACACCGGACGGCGAAGTGATGATTGATCTGACGGGCAAAAAATCAGGACGCGGGGCGTATATCTGCGGCAAACTGGAATGCTTTAAACTGGCACAAAAAAACAAAGCGCTTGACCGAGCATTAAAGTGTCAGGTGAGTCCTGAAATCTATGCCCAGCTGGCCAGGGATTTTGCATCCGTCGAGGAAGAATTTCTAGCAGCAAAGGACAGTGAGGACAATGAGTAAAACCCTTTCTTATTTAGGGCTTGCGATGAGAGCAGGCAAGATTGTCACCGGAGATGAGGCTGTACTCAAAGCAGTGCGGTCTTCAGAGGCGAAGCTGGTCGTCCTGGCAGGTGACGCTTCAGATAATACCCAAAAAAAGTTCCGTGATAAGTGCGGAACCTACGATATTCCACTAGTAATCGCATTTCACCGGGATGAACTCGGTGCAAGTATTGGTAAAGACCAGCGCGTAGTGCTGGCCGTTACGGATAAAGGATTCGCGGAAATGATCTCCAGAACGCTTGGAGATACTGTCGGAGGTGGAGTTATTGACTAAAGAAGATAATAAGGATAAACTGCGCGTATATGAGTACGCAAAGTCACTGAATATGAGCAGTAAGGAAATTATTACAATTCTGAAGCGTTTGAATGTTCCTGTGAATAATCATATGAGTGTGATGGAGAACGGCTCTGTAAATAAAGTGGAGCAGTTTTTTAAGGACATTAAATCAAATGCTGCAGTCAAGCGGGACACGGGCACCAGCAGCCGCCCGGTTTCAGCCGGAGCGGTAACCGCCGTACCCCAAAGTACTCAGAATGCCAACAAAAATCAACCGGAAAAGCAGGTAGGTATGAACAGTAACCAAAACAACAACCAATCGACAACGTCGTCAAGGCCCCAAAGCGGACAAGATTCCCGCAGAACTACATCAGGCTCCACCCAGAACTCCCGCCCGCAAGGCAGCTCCACCGGCGGCAACCGTCCGCAGGGCAGCTCCACTGGCGGTAACCGTCCGCAAGGCAGCTCCACCGGCGGCAACCGCCCGCAGGGCAGCTCCACCGGCGGTAACCGTCCGCAGGGCGGCTCCACTGGCGGCAACCGTCCGCAAGGCAGCAACAGCGGCGGTAACCGTCCACAGGGCAGCAACAGCGGCGGCAACCGTCCGCAGGGCAGCGGCACAGGCAGCCGTCCGCAAGGACAAGGCGGCGGTGCTCCGCGTACCGGCGACCGTCCTCAGAGCAGTGCTCCCCGCACAGACAGCCGTCCGCAAGGACAGGGCGGCGGCGGTGATTTCTCCCGCGGCGGCGACAGAGGCCCGAAGAAGAACACTACGGGTGGCAGACCGAACAACAACAGCGGTCAAAAACGGTTTGAAGACGGTAAAGGCGGCAATTTCCGCAACAACCGTGGCGGCAAGAATGGCCGCGGCAGAAACCAGCCGGTCGTACACCGTGAGAAGATTGACAACACACCGAAGAAGATTATTGTCCGCGGCAGCATGACCGTTGGCGAAACAGCCAAACTGCTGCATAAGGATGCTTCCGAAGTCATCAAGAAGCTGATCCTGATGGGCGTTATGGCGACCATCAACCAGGAGCTTGATATCGACACTATTCTGCTCCTGGCCGGAGAATTCGGCGTAGAAGTAGAAGTGAAGATTCCTGTTGATGAAGACAGCTTTGAAACGGTGGAAGAGAACGATTCCGATGAGGATCTGCAGAGCCGTCCGCCGGTTGTTACGATCATGGGTCACGTTGACCATGGTAAAACAACATTGCTGGATGCGATCCGTTCGACCAACGTAACCGGTGGCGAAGCCGGCGGGATTACTCAGCACATCGGTGCGTATCAGGTCGAAATCAACCACAAGAAAATTACATTCCTGGATACTCCGGGTCACGAAGCGTTTACCGCCATGCGTGCCCGCGGTGCTCAAGTAACAGATATGACCATTATCGTGGTAGCTGCCGATGACGGTGTTATGCCTCAGACGGTAGAAGCAATCAACCACGCGAAGGCTGCCGGGCTTCCAATCATTGTTGCTGTTAACAAGATCGATAAGCCGGGTGCAGACCCAGACCGTGTGAAGCAGGAGCTTACCAACTATGAGCTGGTACCGGAAGAGTGGGGCGGAGACACCATCTTCGTTAACCTGTCCGCCAAACAGCGCATTAACCTGGAAGAGCTGCTGGAAATGATCCTGCTTGTAGCAGAAGTCAACGAGTACAAAGCGAACCCTGACAAACGGGCACGCGGTACTGTTATAGAAGCTGAGCTTGACAAAAACCGTGGTCCGGTTGCCCGGATTCTCGTACAGAACGGTACGCTGAAAGTCGGAGACGCCTTTGTTGCAGGTAACTGCTTCGGACGTGTCCGCGCTATGGTAAATGACAAGGGACGCAAAATCAAGGAAGCGGGACCTTCCACTCCAGTGGAAATTACCGGTCTGACCGAAGTGCCGCAGGCGGGCGATCCGTTTATGGCCTTTGAAGATGAGCGTAAAGCCCGTGCAATTGCTGACAGACGTTCGACTACCCAGCGTCAATCCGAGCTGAACACCAATACCCGCGTTACGCTGGATGACCTGTTCAAGCACATTAAAGACGGCGAGATTAAAGACCTGAACGTAATCATTAAGGGTGACGTGCAAGGTTCGATTGAGGCGCTGAAAGGCTCCTTGGCGAAAATTGAGGTTGAAGGCGTACGCGTGAAGATTATTCATAGCGGTGCCGGCGCCATTACAGAATCTGATATTACTTTGGCCGCAGCATCCAATGCCATCGTAATCGGCTTCAACGTCCGCCCAGACGCTCAGACCAAAGCTGCTGCAGAGCAGGAAAAGGTTGATGTGCGTCTGCACAACATCATCTACAACGTAATTGAAGAGATCGAAAGTGCCATGAAGGGCATGCTTGATCCGGTCTTCAAAGAAAATATTATCGGTCACGCTGAAGTGCGCAACGTCTTCAAAATCAGCAAAGTGGGCAGTGTTGCAGGCTGTATGGTTACAGACGGCAAAATCACCCGCAATGCCGAAATGCGCCTGGTCCGCGGCGGAATTGTCGTCTTCGAAGGCAAGATCGATACCTTGAAGCGCTTCAAGGATGATGCAAAAGAAGTGGCGCAAGGTTATGAATGCGGCATAACTTTGGAACGCTATAATGACCTCCAAGAGGGGGACGTTATCGAAGCGTTCATCATGGAAAAGGTAGAGCGCTAAGCGAAGAGGTGAATACAAATGTCTAAAATCAGAGCAGGACGGGTTGGCGAGCAGATCAAAAAAGAGCTCAGCCAGCTTATCCAGAGCGGTCTGAAGGACCCGCGTGTCGGGTTCGTCACCGTAACCGGCGTAGACGTGACAAACGATCTGTCGCAGGCCAAAGTATATCTGAGCGTATTCGGCGACGCGGAGCAGCAGAATGCTTCACTCAAAGCGATCGAGAAAGCGGGTGGCTTTCTCCGCTCTGAGCTTGGCAAGGCGATCCGCCTGCGCCATACGCCTGAGCTGATCTTCAAGATTGACGAATCCGTAGCTTACGGAAGTCATATTGAAAAGCTGCTCGGTGAGATCAAGCACGAGGAAAGCTAGGAAACATAAAGGAGACGGCGAATGCAGAGCTATGAACAAAGTCTCCAGCAGACCCGTGAGTTTCTGCTGGAACACGACGATTATCTTGTAGTGTCGCATGTTCAGCCGGACGGAGATGCAGTCAGCTCCACCCTTGCGGTGGGCTGGCTTCTCTCATGTCTGGGCAAAAAATATACTATGCTGAATGAAGGTCCGATCCCGCAGCGGATGGAATATTTATGGCATGCCGGTGAAATCGTGAACCTGGCGGAAGGTGAGCTGCCCCGCCAATACAGCAATATCATTTGTGTCGATTGTGCGGATTTTCAGCGTGTGGGCCTGACTCAGCGTCATTTCGCCAGCGATGCGGCCATCCTTAATATTGATCATCATCCAACCAATAATGGTTACGGCCTCGTTACGCTGATTAAGCCGGATGCGGCTGCGACTGCAGAAATTTTGTTCGACCTGCTGAAGACGTTTCAGGTAGAATGGGACCTTGATATTGCTACAGCCATTTACACCGGACTGCTGACAGACACCGGCGGCTTCCGCTATACAAATACTTCCCCCAAGGTTATGGCAGCCGTTTCCGAACTGCTGGCAATGGGTGTGAACGGTCCTGAGCTGGCGGAGAATCTGCTGGAGGAAATGACTCTGGCCCAGGTAAAAGTGTTGAACCGAGCGCTGGGCACCCTGCAGCTGTCTCCTGAAGGGGATATCGCCTGGCTGCATGTCACTCCGCAGGATATGATCGATTGCGGTGCGGCGAATGAAGATCTGGAAGGCATCGTGAATTACCCGCGTAACATTCGCGGTGTGGAAGTCGGCATCCTGTTCAAGGTAATCAACGAGCATGCCGTTAAAGCAAGCCTGCGTTCTGCCGGCAAGGTGGACGTGGCTGCACTGGCACAGGTATTCGGCGGAGGCGGACATACCCGGGCAGCTGGTGCACGCATCGACGGAACACTCGATGAAGCGGTTGCGCTGGTGCTTCAGGAGGTCAGACGTCATCTATGAGCGAGCTTACTGGTGTACTGGCGGTATTTAAGCCGGCAGGCTTTACATCTCATGATGTGGTTGCCAAAGCGCGGCGCATTCTTGGTATGAAGCGGATTGGCCACACCGGGACACTGGATCCGCAAGTGACCGGTGTGCTGCCGCTGTGTCTTGGACGGGCCACCCGGGTAGTGGAGTACATACAAGAGCTTCCCAAGGAATATGTAGCGACACTGCGTCTGGGCCTGTCGAGCGATACCGAGGATATGACAGGGACAATTACGGAATCAGTAGAGGAAGTACAGGTTACCGAGGCTGAAGTGTTGGCTGTACTGGAATCGTTCAAAGGGGTTATCTCACAGGTGCCGCCTATGTACTCGGCGGTCAAGGTTGACGGTAAACGTCTTTATGAGCTGGCCAGAGAAGGCAAGACAGTCGAGCGCAAGAGCAGGGAAGTGGAAATCTATGAGATTGAAATGAAGGATATGGTCTGGAACGGCAATTATCCTGACATTACCTTCCGTGTACTTTGCTCTAAAGGGACTTATATCCGTACGCTATGTGTCGATATCGGCCGTGCGCTTGGACTGCCCGGCGTTATGGTTGAACTCACACGTACGATGTCTGCCGGAATCTCTGCCAGCCACTGTCTGACACTTGAACAGATTGCGGAGCACAAGGACAACGGTACGCTGCAGCAGCATCTGATTGCTGCGGATGAAGCCATCTCCCACCTGCCCCGGCATACAGTCAGTGATGAGAAGAAAATGGCTGCCCTGCAGGGACAGCGACTATCCCTCCGGTTTGTAGTGCCTGAGGTGAAGGATAACGGCGATTTCCGGCTGTATGACACTGCAGGCGAGTTTCTCGGTATTTACAAGCTGGATGAGATGAGAGCCATTGCTCCGGTTAAAGTATTTGCACAGCGCTAATTATGAATCTTATTTGTGAATTGTAGGTGAAAAACAGCGTGAGAACCGTAACCTTAAGCTATCCAATACTGCCGGAGACTGCAGCGGAGTGGGCTCAGCCACAAGTAGCCGCTCTGGGACAGTTCGACGGGCTGCACCGGGGACATGCCAGCGTCATTACATCCGCTGTTGCTCTGGCCCGCAGACAAGGCATTCCGGCTGCAGTGATGACCTTTCATCCTCATCCCAAGGATGTTATGGGCAAAGGCGATTATGATGGATATTTGACCCCGTCTAAAGACAAGCAGGAAGTTCTGGCCGGTATGGGTGTCGATATTTTGTATATAATAGAATTTAATGAGCAGCTCTCCCGGGTCAGTCCGCAGGATTTCGTGTCCGTGATGCTGCTGCCGCTGCAGATTGTAACCGCCGTAGTCGGTTTTGATTTCCGCTTCGGTTATCTGGGCGAAGGGGATGCGGACATGCTGCGTGAACTTGGGCAGGGATCAATGAGCGTAGAGACGGTTCCGCCATTCCTGCTTAACGGGGAGAAGGTAAGCAGCTCGGGAATCCGGAGAAGCCTGCACAGCGGTGATCTGACTCTTGCAAACAGCTGGTTCGGTCGCCCGTATCATCTGCGCGGAATTGTCGGGCATGGTGAGAAGCGCGGACGGACCATCGGATTCCCGACAGCCAATCTTCAGCTTGAAGACCGCTATGTGATACCGGCTAAGGGAGTTTATGCCGTTAGGGTTTTCTATAAGGATGAAATCCTGTACGGAGTCATGAATGTCGGTGTTAAGCCTACCTTCCATGACGGGATGGCGGCGCCAAGCTTTGAGGTGCATCTGTTCGATTTCGCCTCAGACATTTACGGACAGGAGCTGAAGGTCGAGCTTGAAGCCTTCATCCGACCTGAACGGAAGTTCGAGTCGATTGACGCGCTGATCTCGCAGATTGCGAAGGATGCCGGGACAGCAAAAGAGCTGCTGGGTTATTCTTCATAATATTATCGGACATGCGTTTACTTTTGCCTTCGAAGATGCTATACTGATTAACGTTGCTGGAATGACAGCATCATAACCTTAGCTTGGTTGCACGTTCTCACCGACGGTGACGAGGCTACTGGCGATTATAATGAAGGAGGTGAACAGGATGGCATTGACTCAAGAACGTAAACACCAATTGATCGACGAGCACAAAACTCACGAATCCGATACAGGATCCCCTGAGGTGCAAGTTGCTATCCTTACGGAGAACATCGTTAATTTGACTGACCACTTGCGTACGCACAAGAAGGATCATCATTCCCGTCGCGGACTGCTGAAGATGGTTGGACAACGTCGTAAACTGCTGGCGTATTTGAAGAACAAAGACATCAGACGTTACAGCGCCCTGATCGAAAAACTGGGATTGCGTCGCTAATTTCCATAAGAGTAACTTTAAAGCAGCCTGGTTGTATACCGTATGTCCTTCTTACGATCGACAACGGGACAGCCGGGTTGCTTTTTGAAAATTTACGGAGATTTTTCCAGTTGTAAAAAGGATATGATTCGCACAAACGGCTATTTTACCTTTATGGAGGACAAGCCGTTTTTGCTTGTTGAACATATAGAACCGGTGTTAGACGGTTTTCAGTTCATTTCACTTTATGAAACAACGATAAAGCCTGCGGCAATAATGGCAGGCTTACTACCATTCAAGGAGGGGTTTTATGGAACAACGTGTAGAAATGCAGCTTGGCGGAAGACGCCTTGTGCTGGAAACCGGGCGCCTTGCCAAACAGGCAAATGCTGCTGTAATGGTCCGCTACGGAGATACTGCAGTCTTGTGTACAGTCACTGCTTCCAGTGAGCCTAAGGATCTGGATTTTTTCCCGCTTACTGTGAACTATGAAGAAAGACTATATGCAGTAGGTAAAATTCCGGGCGGATTCATCAAGCGCGAAGGCAGACCGAGTGAGAAGGCAATTTTGTCCAGCCGTCTGACTGACCGTCCAATCCGTCCTCTGTTCCCAGAAGGATTCCGTAACGATGTTCAAGTATTGAACATGGTAATGAGCGTGGACCAGAATTGTGCACCTGACATCGCTGCGATGATCGGTACTTCTGCTGCCCTGAGCATTTCCGATGTGCCGTTCGACGGACCAATCGGCGGAGTAGCTGTCGGCCGGATCAATGGGGAGTTTGTCATTAATCCTGACGTTGCCCAGCAGGAAGCCAGCGACATCTATGTCGTGGTTGCCGGAACTAAAGATGCCATTATGATGGTGGAAGCGGAAGCGAATGAAGTGCCTGAGGACGTGATGCTGGAAGCCATCATGTTCGGACATGAAGAAATCCGCAAGATCGTTGCTGTTATTGAAGAACTGGTTGCAGTAGCCGGTAAAGAAAAAATGGCCGTGAAGCTGCATGCGGTAAATGCTGACGTAAACACTGAGGTTCGTGCTTTTGCCGGAGACCGTCTGGTGGAAGCCGTTAAAATCGCCGAGAAGCATGCGCGCCAGGACGCTATCGATCTGATCAACAGTGAAACAGTGGAGTATTTCGTGGAGAAATACATAGAAACACCTGAGCTGCTGAAGGATGTTAAGGAAGTACTGCATGATATCGTCAAGGATGAAGTGCGCCGCCTGATCACGCATGATAAAGTGCGTCCAGATGGCCGTAAGCTGGATGAGATCCGTCCGATTGAATGCGATACAGCACTGCTGCCGCGTACACACGGTTCCGGACTCTTTACCCGCGGACAGACCCAAATCCTCAGCGTGTGTACACTTGGTGCGCTTGGTGATGTACAGATTCTCGACGGAATCGACCCGACTGAAACCAAACGTTTCATGCATCACTATAACTTCCCGCCGTTCAGCGTAGGGGAAGCCCGTCCGCTGAGAGCACCGGGCCGCCGGGAAATCGGTCACGGGGCACTGGGAGAACGCGCTTTGTCCAAAGTTATTCCTAGTGAAACAGAATTCCCGTACACTATTCGTCTGGTATCGGAAGCCATCGAATCCAACGGCTCGACTTCCCAGGCAAGTATCTGTGCGAGTATCCTCGCAATGATGGATGCAGGCGTACCGATCAAGGCTCCTGTAGCCGGTGTAGCAATGGGTCTGATCAAAGACGGAGAGCATGTCTCGATCCTGACAGACATCCAGGGCATGGAAGATCACCTCGGAGATATGGACTTTAAAGTAGCAGGTACTGCTGAAGGCGTAACAGCAATCCAGATGGATATCAAAATTGCCGGTATTGACCGTAAGATCCTGCAGGAAGCATTGGAGCAAGCCAGAGAAGGACGTTTGTTCATCCTCGGCAAAATGATGGAAGCTATCTCTGAGCCAAGACCTAGCCTGTCCCAATATGCGCCTAAGATCATCATCATCAACATCAACCCGGACAAAATCCGCGATGTTATTGGTGCAGGCGGCAAGATTATCAACAAGATCATTGAAGAAACCGGCGTGAAGATCGATATCGAACAGGACGGACGCGTATTTATCGGATCTTCCGATGAAGCAATGATCCAGAAAGCCCGCGGTATCATCGAAGGTATTGTGAAGGAAGTTCAGGTTGGTGAAATCTATGTGGGTACAGTCCGCCGTATTGAGAAGTTCGGTGCGTTTGTGGAACTGATTCCCGGCAAAGACGGCCTGGTTCACATTTCCCAGCTGTCCACAGAGCGCGTAGCCAAGGTAGAGGACGTTGTTGCTATCGGTGATACCATTACCGTAAAAGTAACCGAAATCGACCAGCAGGGCCGCGTTAACCTGTCGCGTAAGGCAGTATTGACTGCAGAGAGCGGAGCGAAGGCATAAGCCTTCACATACCGTTCTAAGGATATGTATGAAGAAGAGACAGAAGCTTATGCATTCTGGCTCTTTTTTAATATTTATGCTAAAGGGAAAGACCCCACGCTGTGGGGTCATTTTGAAATATAAGAGTTTATATGCTGCACACCATAAATAATCCTTCTATTTCGCGCAGAAACGGATACCATCCCTTAAGGACGGCAAAGCCGTTTCTTCTTGCTGTCATAATCCCCTTCGCTAGGGCATAGGCTGGGACAAAGCGTCCTGTACGTGCTGTGCGGGACGGTGTAGACCGTATCTAGCCGGGGAGGACAGACGCATGAAAACGGATAAGGCGGCCCTTGTGCTGGCCTGTATCGCTATTGTAATCGGAATAGGCAGCACCGACGGGCCGGTAAAGGAGATGCTGGCACAGCTGAAGCCGCAGGATGCTCTGGCAGTAAATGCTGCCATACCCGAGAAGAAGGGGAGCAAAGATCTGCGGGCACAGGTTGAGCAAAAAGCAGCCGAGCTTAACGCACCGCCGGTGGATGCCACTGTGGACCGCGTATGGAAGGCTATTCCGGGTTATAACGGTCTTGAGGTAGATGTAGAGGCTACTTACCGGAGTACCCTGCTGCAGGGGCCTGGAGAAGGGTTAAAGCTGGTCTACCGCCAGAAGCAGCCCAAGGTTTCCTTAAATGATTTGGGAGCCTATCCGATCTACCGCGGCAATCCGGCCAAACCTATGGTAGCCTTCATGATCAATGTGGCCTGGGGCAATGAGTATATTAAGCCGATGCTTGATATCCTGGATGAGGAACAGGTGAAGGTGACCTTTTTTCTGGACGGCAGCTGGCTGAGCAAAAACAAGGAGCTTGCGGCCGAAATGCAGAAGCGCGGGCATGAGATGGAAAACCATGCTTACACTCATCCGAATATGAGTACATTGAGCAGAGCCAGAGCAACCGCCGAAATTCAGAAGACGCAGCTGCTGTTAAAAGAGAGCCTGGGCGTCACCAATCAGTGGTTTGCCCCGCCGTCAGGCGATTTTGATCAGGAGACGGTAGAGATCGCTGCGGCGCTCGGGCTGAAGACGGTGCTCTGGACCCTGGATACGGTAGACTGGCGCAATCCTGCACCTGACAGCATTATCGCCAAAATCAGCGCAAAGGCAGAGCCCGGGACACTCGTGCTGATGCATCCCACTGCCTCATCTTCCAAGGCGCTGAAAGGCATGATCCGGGCGGTCAAGGCAAAAGGCCTGAAGCTCGGAACCGTCAGCGAGACATTGTCAGCGGAGCGGCTGCTGCCCTCTGATGTTGAGTGAGCCGCTATTTTCTGGTAGGATTAAATTCGCTTAATAAAAAGACAGGACAGAAACAGGGCTATGCCAGGAGGACGTACAATTGGAAAAAATAGTGTTATCGAACGGCCTGCGAGTAGTGACGGAGAAAATTCCTACCGGCCGGTCCGTTTCCTTTGGAATCTGGGTCAGAACCGGTTCGCGCAATGAGAATCCCTTAAACAACGGCATTTCGCATTTCATTGAACATATGCTGTTTAAAGGCACCGGCCGCTTTAGCGCCAAGGATATAGCTGAACAGTTCGATGCGATTGGCGGCAACGTCAATGCCTTTACCTCAAAGGAATATACCTGCTATTATGCAAAAGTGCTGGATGAGCATCTGCCGATTGCGGTGGATGTGCTGTCGGATATGTTTTTCCGTTCAAAGATGGACGCGGAAGAGCTGGCTAAAGAAAAGAACGTCATTCTTGAGGAAATCGCCATGTGCGAGGACACTCCGGATGACCTGGTGCATGATCTGATGAGTGCCGCCGCCTACGGGGAGCATCCGCTTGCTTATTCGATCCTAGGCCTCAAGGAGCGCCTGCTGGAAATGACGCCTGACGATCTGCATGCTTATATGAAAGAGCAGTATACGATTGAAAATACAGTGATCAGCGTAGCAGGGAACATTAACGACGGACTGATCGAACTGCTGGAGCGCCATTTCGGCGCATTTGACAATCATGGCCAGGCTCCGGAGCTGACAGCGCCTGATTATCAGGGCGGGCTGCTGTTCCACCGCAAAAAAACCGAGCAGAACCATATCTGTATATCCCTGCCGGGCGTCCAGAGCGGCGGTCCGCTGCAGTATCCGATGGTGCTGCTGAACAATACGGTCGGCGGCGGAATGAGCTCACGCCTGTTCCAGGAGATCCGCGAGAAGCGCGGACTTGCCTATTCTGTTTATTCGTACCACAGCTCCCAGGTGGACAGCGGCCTGTTTACCGTGTATGCGGGAACTGCGCCCAAACAGACGAAGGAAGTTACAGAGCTGATCAAGGAAATGATGCAGGAGCTGGCTGTAAAGGGCATCAGTGAGGATGAGCTGAGAAAAGGGAAAGAGCAGCTCAAGGGCAGCCTGATCCTCAGTCTGGAAAGCACGAGCAGCCGGATGAACCGGATCGGTAAAAACGAGCTGATGCTGGGAAGACATGATACACTTGACGATATGATTGAAAAAATCAGCCGGGTAACGATGGACGATGTGAACCGGCTGCTGGACCATATGTTTGCTGAACCTCTCGCACTGGCGATGGTCGGCTCAACAGATAAAGCGATTGCCAATGTTAGGAGAGATGATCTTGTCTTATCACGTTCAAATTAACAAGCTTCCGGGAAATGAGGATGTGCAGCTGCCGCGCAAAATGTCAGAGCAGGCTTCAGGCTTTGACCTTCATGCCTCAGTAGCAGAGCCTGTAGTGCTGGCTCCCGGGGAGCGCGCCCTGATCCCTACAGGTATTGCCCTGGCGATGCCGGACGGGCTGGAGGCACAGATCCGGCCGCGCAGCGGGCTGGCATTCAAGCATGGCATCACCTGCCTGAATACACCGGGAACGATCGATGCCGATTACCGCGGCGAAATCAAAGTGCTGCTGATTAACCTCGGCCAGGAGCCGTTTGCGATTGCCCGCAATGAGCGGATTGCGCAGATGGTGTTCCAGGCAGTTCCCGCAGTAACCATGGTGGAAGTGGAAGAACTGTCTGAGACAGTGCGCGGCGCCGGCGGCTTTGGCCACACCGGAAAGTAATACGGCCTGTTTAGATTTAATGTGATACAAAAGCTTGCAGATAACGCCTGTGACGGGCGCTGTCTGCAAGCTTTTTTTCGTTTTAAGGCTTTGAGTGATTTAATGTGATGTACGGTTAACGCCCAGGAATTCTTCTCCGCTTTTCACCCATCCGCCGGACCCGGCATAAGATGCTTTATAGTCGATAGTGTATGTGGAAAGGAGCGTCATCCCTATGCTTACTGGCATCAGGATCGTGTTCCTGGGCGGGGACGCGAGACAGCTTGAAGTGATTCGAAAATGTGTGGAAATGGATGCGGCGGTCAGCGCAGCGGGATTCGAGAAATGGGAAACTCCTAGCCCGGGGGTGAACCTGGAGGAGCTGTCACTGGAGCTGCTCGGCAATGCGGATGTGCTGGTGCTGCCTACAGTAGGCTGTGATGAGGAAGGGAATATCAACGCACTGTTTTCATCCGGCCGTCTGCAGCTGCTGGAGGAGCATGCTGCGGCCCTGCCGGCAGGTTGTACAGTATATACCGGCATAGCTAAAAGCTATCTGCGCAGCCTGTGCGCAAAGCATAAGCTCAAGCTCATCGAGCTGCTGAACCGGGACGATGTGGCGATCTATAACTCGATTCCGACAGCGGAAGGTGCGCTGGTTATGGCTATTCAGAATACTGATTTTACCATTCACGGCTCTACCTCCATGGTGCTCGGGATGGGGCGTACCGGCTTTACCATGGCAAGGGCGCTGCAGGGGCTGGGCTCTATAGTGAAGGTGGGCGTAAGGAAGCAGGACCATTTTGCCCGGGCGGCAGAGATGGGCTGGAAGCCGTTTATGACCGGGGACCTGCTGCAGCAGGTGGGCGACACCGATCTGATTTTTAATACGATACCAAACATGATTATTACCGCACAGATTCTTTCCCGTGTTCCCAAGAGTAGCGTCATTATTGATCTGGCCTCGGCGCCGGGCGGATGTGACTTCCGGTATGCGGAGAAACGCGGCATTAAGGCGATTCTTGCACCCGGGCTGCCCGGGATTGTCGCCCCGAAAAGTGCCGGGATGATTATGGGCAACGCGCTGGTGCAGTCGATCTCGGAGGAGATTCTAACTAAGGGGGACCAATAAATGGATTGGCACGGAAAAACAGTAGGTTATGCTATTACCGGCTCACACTGCACTTTTGCTGAGGTGATGCCGCAGATTCAGCGGTTTATGGACGGGGGAGCGAACGTGGTGCCGATTGTGTCCGCCTCTGTACTGAATACCGACACCCGGTTCGGCACTTCGGAAAATTGGCTAAAACAGTTGAAAGATATAACGGGGAATGATATCATTTCTACAATTGTTGATGCGGAACCGCTGGGTCCATCCAAGCTGCTCGATGTGCTGACAATAGCTCCCTGCACAGGCAATACGACGAGCAAGCTGGCTAACGCCATGACAGACAGTCCTGTTCTGATGGCTGCGAAGTCGCAGATGCGCAACGGCCGCCCGCTTGTGCTGGCCATTTCGACCAATGACGGCCTGGGGCTGAATGCGGCGAATATTGCGAAGCTTCTGGTAGCCAAACATATTTATTTTGTGCCGTTCGGCCAGGATAACCCTGAGGGCAAGCCCAATTCGCTCGTAGCGCGCATGGAGCTTATTCCCGAAGCCTGCTATGCCGCTCTGCAGGGCAAACAGCTGCAGCCGATGATTATCGAACGGTTTCATTCAGCATAACATGGAGGTCTGCCTGGGCAGACCTAACCTGATTTATAAGCCTTACTTGCGCCGTCCTCATGCTGAGGGCGGTTCAGCTCTTTTTAGCTTGTTCATAGAAGTTATGGAGGAATTATACGATGGGTATTCTAGTGCAAAAATTCGGCGGAACCTCGCTTTCCACACCAGCGGCCAGAGAGCATGTCATCCGCCACGTCAAGCGGGAGCTGGCAGGCGGATTTAATCTTGTAGTAGTCGTGTCTGCGATGGGCCGCAAAGGCGAGCCTTATGCTACCGACACCCTGCTGGACTGGGCTGTACAGAACGGCAATGCGCTGCCTGACCGCGAGAAGGACCTGCTGATGTGCTGCGGGGAGATCATCTCGGCGACGACGTTGTGCGGACTGCTGGAGGAGCAGGGCATCCGTGCCACTGTACTGACAGGAGCCCAGGCGGGCTTTTTGACGGACAGCAATTACGGAAATGCAAGAATTCTCGATGTGCGTACCGAACGGATTCTACGCGAACTGCGCGAGCATAAAGTAGTAATAGTAACCGGGTTTCAGGGTCAGACCGAAGCCGGGGATTTCACGACTCTTGGCAGAGGCGGAAGCGATACGTCGGCAACTGCACTCGGGGCTGCACTCCGCGCCGATATGGTCGACATTTATACCGATGTGGACGGAATCCTGACGGCGGATCCGCGGATTGTCGAGGATGCGAAGCCGCTGACTTATGTCAGCTATACCGAAATCTGCAACATGGCTTACCAGGGGGCGAAGGTTATTCATCCGCGCGCTGTGGAGATTGCCATGCAGGCTAACATTCCGGTGCGTGTGCGCTCTACCTTCTCGGAATCAGAGGGTACGCTGGTCACTCATCCTGAAGGATTCAATGATGTATCCAATGGCATCGTAGACCGGTTTGTTACCGGGATCGCCTATGTGAGCAACATTACCCAGATTTCGGTTGAATGTCCTGACGGCAACGGCACAGGCGTTCAGCTGCAGATTTTCAAAAGCATGGCCGACAACGGCATTAGCGTTGACTTCATCAATGTAACGCCTACAGAGGCGCTGTATACCGTTAATGACGACAGATCCGAGCGGGCTATTGCTGCACTGCAGGAGCTGGGACTGCGGCCGAAGAGCTTATCCGGCTGTGCCAAGGTTTCGGTCATCGGCGGCGGAATTAACGGGGTACCGGGCATTATGGCCCGGATCGTGGAGGCGCTCAGCTCGCAGAATATCCAGATCCTGCAGTCAGCGGATTCCAATACCACCATCTGGGTTCTTGTAAAGAAAGAAGATATGGTGCAGTCGCTGCGTGCACTGCATACCAAATTTGAATTGCACCGCTGACAAGGAGGAATTCAAGTGGATTTCGGAAGACTAATCACTGCTATGGTAACCCCGTTTGACGGGGATGGAGAAATCAACTGGGAGGGAACCTCCCGTTTAGTAGATTACCTGATCGAAGAACAGAAATCCGAAGCGCTGGTTGTCTGCGGCACGACAGGGGAGTCGCCTACCTTAACCGATGAGGAGAAGCTGCGGTTATTTTCCTTTGTGCTGGACAAAGCAGACGGACGCTGTAAAATCATTGCCGGAACGGGCACCAACAGCACCAGACATTCCATACATCTGACAAAAGAAGCGGAAAAGATCGGTGTGGACGGTGTCCTGCTGGTCGTCCCTTATTACAACAAACCGAATCAGGAAGGGCTGTATCAGCATTTTGCAGCCATTGCCGGCAGCACCTCTCTGCCTTGCATTCTCTATAATGTTCCCGGCCGTACAAGTGTGAGCATGAGTGCGGCAACGACACTGCGGCTGGCAGATATTCCGAATATCGTGGCCACGAAGGAGTGCGCCTCTGTAGATCAGATAACGCTGATTGCTTCGGCATGTCCGGAGGATTTTCATGTTTATACAGGTGATGATTCTGCCGGTCTGGCTACCCTTGCGGTTGGCGGGCACGGAATTATCAGTGTGGCGGGTCATATCATCGGCTCCCAGATGTCTGAGATGATCCAAGCTTACCTGTCGGGTAATGTGAAGCGGGCAGGAGAGCTGCACCGCCAGCTGTTCCCTGTATTCAAAGGACTGTTCGAGTGTCCCCGGCCGCTGCCGAATCCGGCAGCAGTCAAATATGCGCTGTCGCTGCGCGGAATTGACGTCGGTTCAGTCCGGCTCCCGCTGGTCGGACCGGATGAAGCGGAGGCCGCTTTTATCGAAGCGCTGCTGAATTAGCCCTTTATCTTTTTTTACACGCAAATCTGCCAGAAACCGGTATCCCTTTTTAAGGGGCCGGTTTTTTTTGATGCAATCCGGCTGTTTGGATAGCTTTCTGCATAAACTTTTCCGCAAATAATGCCTGAATTCTGAGGAAAGAATAAGCTTACATAGTGGATGACTTGTCTTTTGCCAAAAAAATCATGTATAATGTTCTTAAGTGACTGGGTGCGGTTAATTAAATATGCGGTAATCTTCCGTCAATGTTATTTTACATTGTGAGACAGGGTAAGTCCTTGTATAAGTCTGTGCTATTGCTGTCAATTTTTTGCGCGAGGGGCGCGGCAGTGGCGTTTGACGGATATTATCCGGTTTGAAGAAGCTACTCACTGCTCGGTTTCGGGATTTTTCGCATTACACAGCAGACTATAATTCAGAACTTAAAGCGATATCCCTGTTCATCATTATGGAAGCTATCGGCAATTTGAACAAAGTGTTCAGCGCCGCTGAAATATGAAGCTTAATGATTTGCAAATAAAAGGGTGACGTCCAACATCATAGGAGGGTTAGATTCATTTGTCCAAAAAAAATAACAACCACGATAAACTGACGATTTTCGCTTTGGGCGGGGTCGGAGAAATCGGTAAAAACATGTATGTAGTCCAATATGCTAACGACATTGTGGTCGTGGATGCAGGACTCAAGTTCCCGGAAGAGGATATGCTCGGTATTGATATTGTTATTCCTGACATCTCATACCTGACAGAGAACCGTGATAAGGTTAGAGGGATTGTCCTCACTCACGGACACGAAGATCACATCGGCGGTCTGCCATATGTGCTTAAGAACCTGAATGTTCCGGTTTACGGAACAAGACTAACGCTCGGCCTGGTCGAGAACAAGCTTAAAGAAGCAAACCTGCTTGGCGAAACAAAGCGTATTCTGATTAACGAAGATTCTGTTATCGATCTGGGAACTTCCCTGCAGGTAACCTTTTTCAGAACAAACCACAGTATTCCGGATTCTGTAGGCGTATGCATTGAGACACCGGAAGGCAATGTTGTTCATACAGGTGACTTCAAATTTGACCATACACCAGTAAACGGCCAATATGCGAACCTGCACCGTATGGCCGAAATCGGCCAGAAGGGTGTACTTGCCCTGATGTCTGACAGTACCAATGCCGAGAAGCCGGGCTTTACTCCTTCGGAGAAAAATGTCGGCATCGTGCTGGAGGATATTTTCCGTAAGGCTGACCAGCGCGTAGTTGTCGCGACTTTCGCTTCCAACGTGCACCGCATTCAGCAGGTTGTTAATGCCGCTGAATCCACCGGCCGCAAGATTACCGTTATCGGACGCAGTATGGTTAACGTTGTTGCCATTGCTTCCGAGCTTGGTTATCTGCATGTACCGGACGGTATGCTTATTGAGCCTGAGGAAATGAACCGCATGGCCGCCAACCGCGTTGTTGTGCTCTGCACAGGCAGCCAGGGCGAACCGATGTCGGCGCTTACCCGTATGGCGCGTTCCAGTCACCGCAAGGTGGACATCTTGCCGGGAGATACCGTTATTATTGCGGCAACTCCGGTTCCGGGCAACGAGAAGTATGTCGGACGTACCATTGACGAACTGTTCCGTCTCGGCGCCAACGTAATCTACAGCGGCTCGAACTCCGGCGTTCACGTATCCGGTCACGGCAGCCAGGAAGAGCTCAAGCTGATGCTTAACCTGATGAAGCCGAAGTACTTCATTCCAATTCACGGTGAATTCCGGATGCAGCGCAGACATGCGCTTCTGGCTGAATCCGTCGGCGTAGAGCCAAACAATATTTACATCACCGAAATTGGTGAAGTCATTGAAATTCAGGGCGGTGCTGCCCGCAGAGCCGGTAAGGTAACAGCAGGTAACGTTCTGATTGACGGTCTGGGTGTCGGCGATGTAGGTAACATCGTACTGCGCGACCGCAAGCTGCTGTCCCAGGATGGTATCCTGGTAGTCGTGGTAACGCTGAGCAAGCAGAACGGGGCGATTGTCTCCGGTCCGGATATTATTTCCCGCGGCTTTGTGTATGTCCGTGAGTCCGAAGGACTGCTGGACGAAGCCAACCGCATCGTATCCAGCACGCTGCAGCGCCTGATGAGTGAGAAGGTCAACGAGTGGGCTTCCCTCAAGACCAGCGTCAAAGATTCGCTCGGCCGCTTCCTGTACGAACAGACGCGCCGCAGACCGATGATTTTGCCGATCATTATGGAAGTTTAAGAAGGTAGCTTCTTCTATTTAAATAAGCAGGGCTCAAGAGCCCCTTCTCCCCCGGAAATATTGGACGGTTTCCTGGGGGAGAGGGGGCTTTTGTTATTTTTTACAGCAGATAAACAACATTTTCTTCGCTCAATCGTTATACTGCCAAGGAGGTGCATAATGGGGGCTAAGCTGAAGGAACAGCTGCTGGGGTCCAAGATGGCCGAGATCCGCAGATACCTGATCCGTCTGGGCGCAGCGCCTGAGGATGCGGAGGATATTGTGCAGGATACTGTCTGCAAGGCACTGCAGTATATCAGCGGAATTGAAGAGCGCAATTTCAGCGCCTGGCTCTATAAAGTTGCGATTAACCGTTATTATGATTTGTGCCGCAGGCATAAACGGTTTCAGTACACGATGGAGGCAGAGGAGCAGGCCGCGCCTGATAAGGAGCAGCCGGAGTCACAGTTATTGCAGCGTGAGCAGAAGGAGCGGATAGAGGAGACGCTGAACCGGCTGGTTCCGGCGAACCGGCAGCTGATTTTGCTCAAATACGAAATGGGCTTTACGTACAAAGAGATCGCAGCGCTGCTCGGGATCGGCGAAGGGACGGTTAAAGCGTCTCTGTACCGGGCCAGACAACAGTTTCAACAATTATACGGAGGTGAGGCATAGTGACTGCCCCATGGAATGAAGAAGAGGATAAACAGCTGTCACAGGTGCTTAAAAAGGCTAAACGCAAAAGCACGGTACGCAGTATTATCATTTCACTGGCCGTAGTGCTGGTGACGTTAACCGCTATCTTTTTTGGTGCGGCCCAAATTGTGAACCACAGGTCAGGCGAGACGCTTCAGAGTGAGTGGATGTACAGAATGATCAGCAGCCCTAATGAATATGAATCCGGATATAAGGATACCAGGGGTTTTCTATCCGGCGTGCTCGAAACGAATACGTATAAAATTGTTGAAGGCGTACCTATTCCCTGGGAGCAAAAGTGGACTAACTACAACGAATGGTGGTTTCCCTTCACGACAGGCGCATATGGAGGTACATCGCCTCTAACAGTCAGTAATCCGGAGCTGGAACAGGCCGGCTATGAATATGGCAGACAATATAACCCATACAATGGCCAGCGGGAAATGCTCTACTATATTCCGGAGGTGGATTATAACGGGAAAATTTTTAATGACCTTTCTCTGCTTAATGAGATGGAGCCCGGGAAGCTTGCGGAAATGTCGCTCTCTTTTGATAAGCCGTACTCTTTTGAGGAAGTTCAGGGCATGCTGCCTGCTGGTGTAAGACCGGTTTGGTATTGGGTTGATACGTATGGTGAACGTAAAGGATTTCAGTTTGAACCCCGCAATGACGGAAATGGAGGAACAAGCTATCCTCTGCCAATGTCCGGCTATGGGGTATACGGCATCGGTATCCGTCCCGATTATGATAAAGTAACGCCTGAAGATTTCGTTGAGTCTGTTCAATACGGGTTGTCGCGCAAAGATAAATATTATGAAGAATATAAACAGATTTATTCGAATTTGAAAAAAGCTAAAGCTGCACCTGATGCAAGTGATGTCCGTATTCTGGGCGTAGTTGTTACAGGTACGGCTTCCGGTCTCACCAGCCTGCAGGGCCAGAGCTATGTCCGCGGTGCGGTGCTGGGGGCAGTTGTCAGCAAATACTAAAATGGAAGGCCTGTCTCTGAATAAGCGGCTAACCGTAAATGTCATACTAAGCACAGTGAGTATGGCTGCAGCGTCATAAAAGCTGCAAGCGGAAAGGGTGAGCTGCAAATGTTAATGAAGCAGGGATCAGAAACAGGTAATAGTGGTGAGATGCAGCCGGAAGAAACCAAGCCGGCCGTTACTGAAGCAGGACCGCCTGCTGTAAATATGATTAAAGAGCTGGGCCAGACGACAGTGCCGAGTGCTGAGCCGGATATCTTTTGCATGACCATTATCGGCCAGATCGAAGGGCATTTCGTACTTCCGCCGCATAATAAAACAACTAAATACGAGCACATTATTCCGCAGCTTGTTGCGGCAGAGCAGAATAAGAATATCAAGGGCCTGCTGATCATTCTAAACACTGTCGGCGGTGACGTAGAGGCAGGACTGGCCATTGCTGAAATGATAGCTTCCCTCTCTAAACCGACAGTAACAGTGGTTATAGGCGGCGGACACAGCATCGGCGTGCCGATTGCAGTAGCGTCCAGCTATTCTATTATTGCGGAGAGCGCAACGATGACTATTCATCCGATCCGGATGAACGGGCTTGTAATCGGCGTGCCGCAGACCTTTGAATATATGGAACGGATGCAGGAGCGGATGGTGCGCTTTGTTACCTCCCATTCCAGGATCAGTGAACAGATGTTCAAGGATCTGATGTTCAAAACAGGGGAACTAAACCGTGATATCGGTACCGCTGTCGGCGGCTACGATGCTGTCAAGTTCGGACTGATGGATGAGGTGGGCGGGATTGGTGCTGCCCTGGCTCATTTAAACCGGATGATTGCCGGTTCATCCATCCCGGCAGTATCTGGTGAGCTTGTGCAGGGAGGATTGACACAATGACCTTCTATACCGTTGTGCCGCTTGAACAAATGTTTGAGGGGGCTTACAGTAACGGGCAGCAGCTGCAGGAGGTGACGATTGGAGGAATGCTGATGCAGGTAGAGCCGCTGGATGGCAGGCAGGCACGGATAGTCCGGCTGCTGCAGTGTCCGCTCGACAAATATCTTGATCCGTCGTTCGCTCCCGGCGCAGTTGTCGATTACGAGTAATAATAAGGCGCCATGAAGTTGCATTTTTTTACAGAACAGAACATAGGTACGCCACGCCATTATATGGTATAATGTTGCCGGGGGTGGCTGGCGTGGCTAATCGGAGGAAGAAAAAGTCAAAGAAAAAAGCGACAATCGGCAGCGTTCTTAAATATGAAATTTACGGTATTATGCTTATTACCATTTCTGTAATTGCCCTGTCCGGCGAAGCTGCTGTAGGGCGGTCTCTGTCCAGTATGGCGGGATACCTGCTGGGCAGATTTTATTTTGTCCTGCCGCTCACCGGTATCCTTTACGGGCTGATGGTAATGATACATCGAAAATGGCCGTCCGGCTGGAACAGCCGTTATACAGGGGCGGTACTGCTGGTTCTGTCACTATGCCTTATGAGTTCGATTTCGGCTATGCAGCAGAAGCTGGGACCGATAAATATGCTGCATCCCGGCAATGTGCTGGCACAAATACATAATGATCTATCCGGTGCACTTAAGCCCGGTACCAATGATAGCAGTGTCTATCTGCTGGGCAAGGATATCAGCGGCGGTTATGTGGGCGCGCTGGTATTCGCCGGACTGTTGTGGCTGTTCGGCACACTGGGTGCAAAGCTGATTTTGATCGTAATGCTGTCAATCAGCTTCATGCTGGTTACTAATCTGTCCTATGTAGAGCTGTTCTCACTCTTGCGGGTGCGCTTTGTTAAGCTGGTGGAGAGCCTCAGGCAGAGGGCGGCGAACCGCCCGGCTGCAGTTCCGGTATCACCGCGTTCTTCCAGAGGCGGCAGGTCTTCTGCTCCGCCTCCTCCGGATGACGATGATTATGAAGAGGAAGAAGAGGACGAGCCGGTTCTTCCGAGAAGAAGCCAGCCGCTGTTCTTCCGCCGGATCGGCGGTTGGCTCGGCGGTGCTGCCGGTTCTGCTGAAGCAAACGACGAGGATATTAGCACTGATCTGAGAAATGCCGGGCGGAATACAACGGTGTCTCCGGTCATTTCAGGGCTGGAAGCGGACAGCAGGTACGCTGTACAGGACAGTCCTGAAACAGGAATGCCCGAGGAGGATCTGGAGCCGGTAACGCCGATTATCCGCGATTTCTTTGAGCATATCCGCTCTGAAGGCTTAAGTGAAGAGGAACGCGAAGAATGGGGCGGGTTTTCACCTGCCGCTCGCAGTGCGGGGTCACGCAGTACGGATGCTCCTGGCACGCCTGCAGCTGCCCGTCCGCCTGTTACAGATGATGTGCCGGTTGAGGATATCAATGTAGATCTTGAGGGGCTGCTGGGTACGGCAGACAGCGGAGAGCCTGCTGCGGCTCCGCCCCTTCCGCCGCCGCCCAAGCCGTACAAGCTTCCGCCGTTCAAGCTGCTGTCCAAGCCGAACGGCGGCGGCAAAGCGGGTGACCAGAATGATTACATGCAGACCGCCCGCAAGCTGGAGGCCACGCTGGAGAGCTTCGGTGTCCGGGCCAAGGTGCTTGAAGTGGTACGCGGACCTGCTGTAACCCGCTATGAGATCCAGCCGGATATCGGTGTTAAGGTCAGCCGGATTGTTAATCTGACCGATGATATTGCCCTGGCGCTTGCCGCCAAGGATATCCGGATGGAAGCGCCGATTCCGGGCAAGTCGGCGATTGGGATTGAGGTGCCTAATCCTGAAGTCTCGGTGGTTACGATGCGTGAAGTAATGGAGACGCAGATTTTCCAGGATGCCGATTCCCGGCTGTCCATTGCCTTTGGGCGTGACATTTCCGGTCAGACCATTGTGGGCAATCTGGCCAAGATGCCCCATCTGCTTGTTGCCGGGGCCACCGGATCAGGGAAGTCGGTTTGTATTAACGGGATTATCACCAGTATTTTATATAAGGCCAAGCCGGACGAGGTTAAGTTCCTGATGGTCGATCCGAAGATGGTTGAACTCAATGTTTACAACGGTATTCCGCATCTGCTTGCGCCTGTTGTTACAGATCCGAAACGGGCCAGTCTGGCCTTGAAGAAGATCGTAGTAGAGATGGAGAAACGGTATGAGCTGTTCTCCAAATCGGGAACGCGCAATGTGGAAGGCTATAACAATCTGATGAAGGATAACCCGGCGGCAATTCTTCCTTATATTGTTGTTATTGTGGATGAGCTTGCCGATCTGATGATGGTTGCAGCGAATGATGTTGAGGATGCAATCTGCCGTCTGGCGCAAATGGCGCGGGCAGCGGGCATTCACCTGATCATCGCTACCCAGCGGCCGTCGGTTGACGTTATCACCGGACTGATCAAGGCGAATATTCCTTCACGGATCGCTTTCGGCGTATCCTCCAATGTGGATTCACGGACCATTCTTGATATGCCGGGTGCCGAGAAGCTGCTGGGGCGCGGTGACATGCTGTTCCTTCCGATGGGTGCCTCCAAGCCGGTCCGCGTCCAGGGCGCCTTCATGAGCGACCAGGAGGTTGAGACGATCGTGCAGTTCGTAAGCAGCCAGGGAGAAGCTGAATACGACGAAACCCTTGTTCCCGAGGTGGATGATATGGTCTCGGAGGATCAGGAGCCGCAGGATGAGTTGTATGAGCAGGCGGTTCAGATTGTTCTGGAAGCGAAGCAGGCGTCTGTTTCACTGCTTCAGCGGCGAATGCGTGTGGGCTATACCCGCGCAGCGCGGCTGATTGATGCCATGGAAGCCCGGTCGGTTATCGGACCTTACGAGGGCAGCAAGCCGCGTGAGGTGCTGATGTCGCTGGAACAGTATCAGCAGAACCGGATCAGCTCATAAACAGGCACTTTAAAGGCATTACCAAATGATAAGGCACTCTTTCCTTTACGGAGAGGGTGCTTTTTGCGCTGTCCGGCACGGCTGCAGCAGGTATGCGGTGCAGTTCATATTGTCCATGCATAGGATGTCCTGCCAGTCGTCATAATAACTTTAGCCATCCATGTTGAACTTACAATAGAAAGGTAGAGCGACCCCAATGAAAAAACATAAGCAGTGGATTTTTGCTTTGATGACTCTGGTACTGGCAGCCGCACCGTTTGCGGGGGGATTCTTCGAGGATCACGATGTTTATGCTAGTCCGCAGCAGTCAGAACTAAGTCCTGTTAGTGAGGTAGAGGCGCTTCCGGCCTTCGGAACGACCCCGCTGAAGGTAGGCTCGTCGGGTCAAGATGTATATGAGCTGCAGGGCAGACTAAAGTATCTCGGTTACTATAACGGGAAGATTGACAGCCAGTTTGGAGCAAAGACTAAAAATGCGGTAACCTGGTTCCAGTGGAAATTCGGGATGAAGTCTGATGGCGTTGTCGGGGCTAAAACAAAGCTGAAGCTGTACAATGCGACCAAAGCATGGAAGCCGACAGAGCCTTCAACCACTACGGCTAAAAAGAATACCGGTAATCAAACTGCTGCCAAAACAGGCAATACCGGAGATACTGGCAAGAATAATACAACTGCAGAGCTATCTTCCGGCAACACCATGGGCTTGTCCGAGAATGATCTGAAGATCATGGCCAATGCCGTTTACGGCGAAGCACGGGGAGAACCGTTTGAAGGCCAGGTGGCTGTGGCTGCGGTCATCCTGAACCGGGTTAAATCCCCGAGCTTTCCGAACACGCCGTCCGGCGTTATTTTCCAGCCGGGAGCTTTCACGGCTGTAGCCGACGGCCAGATTTATCTCGAACCGAATGAGCAGGCCCGCAAGGCTGTCCAGCAGGCGCTTAACGGCTGGGATCCTTCCGGCGGCTGCCTGTATTATTTTAACCCGAAGACGGCGACCTCCAAATGGATCTGGACCCGGCCGCAGGTCATGACGATCGGGGAGCACATCTTCTGTATGTAGGTCTATGCACAGACTCAGAGCAACCGGTAAATCTTCTGCCGGTTGCTTCCTTACTTTGGAATGGTTTAGAATGGATAATACTTCATAAACTTAAATAGTACAGCATCTATCCACGCCGTAAAGGAGTTTTGGACTTGACAAACAATGGATTTCAACATGGTAACGCTGCAGGCATTCGTATTCACGTACTGCCGACCAAGGCGTTTAAAACCTTCGCCATTTCCCTCTATGCCGGAGTACCGCTCGATGAGAGCACAGTAACACCGACGGCGCTGGCTCCTTTTGTCCTCCGCAGAGGCACAGCTACCTACCCGGAGACTATGCAGTTCCGCGAGCAGCTGGAAGAGCTCTACGGGGCCGGTTTTGGTTTTGATATCTACAAACGGGGCGACTATCAGATTGTGCAGTTCCGGATGGATACAATCAACGATTCGTTTGTCCAGAGCAAAGAGAGTCTGCTTGGTGAGTCGTTTGCCTTTCTCGGTGAGGTGCTGACCCGGCCGCTGCTGGAGGATGGAAGCTTCCGGGCTTCTTATGTGGCAACAGAGCGTGAAACGGTACGCAAGAAGCTGGAAGCCATCGTAAATGATAAAATCCGCTATGCCGCCGAACGCTGCATTGAAGAAATGTGCCGCCAGGAGCCGTACCGTCTGCATCCGCTCGGACAAAGAGCCGATCTTGACAGCATCACCCCCAAGAGCCTGTATGAATCCTATACGGCATGGCTGAACGGCGCAATCCTTGATCTGTATGTCGTTGGTGACACTACGCCTGAAGAAGTGGAGAAGCTGGTTATCCGTCATTTTGGCCGTGCCCACAAGGACACGGGTGGATACAGCTCCAACTTCAAGCCTGTTAGTGTTTCAGAAGTCCGGACCGTGGAAGAGAAGCTGGATGTCAATCAGGGCAAGCTCAACATGGGGCTGCGTACTTCCATTACCTATTCCGACGACAGATACGCTTCTGCGCTGATGTATAACGGCATTTTGGGCGGATATCCGCATTCCAAGCTGTTCGTTAACGTCCGTGAAAAAGAAAGTCTCGCTTACTATGCCTCTTCCCGCTATGACGGCCATAAAGGCATAGGCACGATCCAGTCGGGGATTGAAACACAGAATTACGGCAAGGCCGTGGACATTATCCGTAAACAGCTCGATGAGCTGAAGGCTGGAAATATCAGTGATCTGGAGCTGAATCAGACCAAAGCGATGATCCGCAACCTGCTGTCCGAGATCCAGGACTCCGCTTTTGAGCTGATCTCGTTTGATTTTAACCGCCAATTGTCCGGAAAAGACCGTTCAGCGCAGGAATTGCTTGCACAAGTGGACGGCATTGGTGCTGAAGATGTGAAGGCGGCTGCCGACACCTTCCAGCTGGATACGATTTATTTCCTGACAGGGAAGGGGGAATAGCAGATGAACAAAATTCATTATGACAAGCTGCAGGAAACGCTTTATCACGAGGTTATGGACAACGGGCTGCAGGTATATGTACTGCCCAAACCGGCCTTCAAAAAAACCTACGCCACCTTTGCAACCAAATACGGCTCAGTAGACAATCATTTCAAAGTGGCCGGCGGTGAAGAAACCACAGTACCTGACGGAATTGCCCACTTCCTGGAGCACAAAATGTTTGAGGAGCCGGAAGGCGATATTTTTGCTACTTTCGCCTCCAACGGCGCGTCTGCCAACGCTTTTACCAGCTTTGACCAGACAGTATATCTCTTTTCAGCGACCGAAAATATCGAGACTAACCTCAGCACCCTGGTGGATTTCGTGCAGCGCCCTTATTTCACTGATGAAAATGTGGAGAAAGAAAAGGGCATCATCGGGCAGGAGATTAATATGTATGCCGATAATCCGGACTGGCGCGTCTATTTCGGATTAATTGAAGCCATGTACTCCAAGCATCCGGTGCATATCGATATTGCCGGCACGATCGACTCCATTGCTACGATAACCAAAGAAACACTTTATACCTGCTACAATTCCTTTTATCATCCGAGCAATATGCTGCTGTTCGTTGTCGGTGGCGTAGAGCCGGAGAAGGTGTTTGAGCTGGTACGCAGCAACCAGGCAGCCAAATCCTACGGCAAGCAGGGTGAGATCACGCGTATTTTTGAAGAGGAGCCTGCAGCGGTGGCACAAAAGCATAAGGAGAGCCGGCTGGCCGTCTCGATGCCGAAGTGCCTGTTCGGATTCAAGGAGAAATCTGAGGGTCTGACCGGGAAAGCCGGGGTACGCCGTGACCTGACCACCAAGCTGATGCTTGACCTGCTGTTCGGAAGCAGTACGGCGCTCTATCAGAAGCTGTATGATGAAGAACTGATCTCCGACAGCTTCGGTCATGAATTCAACAGCTCTCCTCAATATGCGTTTTCGGCGATTGGCGGGGATACGAAGGACCCGGATCTGCTGCTGAAACGGATTAAGGAAGAGGTTAATGCTGTACTTGCTTCCGGCTTTGCCGAGAAGGACTTTGAGCGGGCCCGCAAAAAGAAAATTGGCGGCTATCTGCGCATGCTGAATTCTCCGGAGAGTATCGCCCATGAATTCACGCGCTATCAGTTCCGCGGCGGGGATCTATTTGAAGTGCTACCGGTCTATGAGTCGATTACTCTGGATGATGTCAATGCACGTCTGCGGGCCCATATCGACTGGGAACAGCTTAGCGTATCGCTTGTGGTGAGTCCTTAATGGAGCTAACGGGGGAGAGCAGCAAACCAATCAAAGAGATGACTGTGCTTATCACGGGAGGCAGCGGGGGAATCGGCGGCGCGATCGCCGAGCGTTTTGCCTCTGTCGGGATGAATATCGTCATTCATTATATGAATTCGCATGAAGCGGCCAACGATGTAGCCCGCCGCTGTCTGGCGATGGGGGCAAAGGTAATGACTGTGGCTGCGGACATGAAGGACCGCAGCCAGCTTGTGCGCATGGCCGAACGGCTGGAAAGCAGCGGCATGCTGCCGGATATTCTGGTTAACAATGCCGGAAAGGCGCATTACGGGATGCTTGCTGATGTGACCGAAGAAGAATGGGACGAAGTGATGGCTGTTAACCTTAAGGGGACTTTTTTGTGCAGTCAGATTTTTATGCCTTACATGGTCTCCCAGCGCTACGGCCGGATTATTAACGTGTCTTCGGTCTGGGGGATCTCCGGTGCCTCATGCGAGGTAGCTTACTCCGCCAGCAAGGGCGGTGTCAATGCGTTCACGAAGGCGCTGGCCAAGGAGCTGGCGCCTTCTGGGGTGACCGTGAATGCTGTGGCGCCCGGAGCTGTAAATACAGCGATGCTTAACAATCTCCATGAGGAGGAGCTGCGCATGCTGGAGGAGGAAATTCCGGCTGGCCGGCTGGCTTCGCCTGGCGAGGTGGCTTCTCTGGTGTATTTTTTGGCGCTGCCTGAATCAGGTTATATCACCGGCCAGGTAATCAGTCCGAACGGGGGCTGGATTACTTAGCTGTAGCTTGGGCATTTCGCAGCTTCTTGGAGAAATGCTCCAGCATAAAACCGGCACGTACGAGACATATTATAACTGTTGCTTTTAAATCATCACGTAAGACGGCTGGCGGCGTAAATGACGGCAGACCGTAACCATGAAGGAGGATTTAAGATGTCAACAGACTCCGTAGTAAAAAACTTTGATACTTGGAAGAGCTTTTTAGGAGACCGGGTCATCCAGGCTGAAAAAATGGGGATGAGTGAAGAAACCATCACCAAGCTGGCTTTTGAAATCGGGGAATTCCTCGACAAAAAAGTCGATCCGGGCAACTATTCCAACCGGGCAATCAAAGAGCTGTGGGATGTCGGTACGGACGATGAGAAGCATACCATTGCTGGACTCATGGTCAAGCTGGCGAAGAAAAACGCATAGGTACGCGGAAAAGCTCCCCTCGCGGGAGCTTTTCTGCAATTATTACAACGGTGACCTTGCCTTTCATTTTTATTTTATATATCATTAACATGACCCGTGTTTCAGAAGCTATGCCGAAGCCGGTTTTTTTGAGGTTATGGCAGCTAACAGGGAAAAGGAATCTATGAGGTGCGAATCAGTGGAATATAAACAGTGGTATATGGAGTACAAGATACATAAGAACAGACCCGGTCTGCTTGGTGATATCGCTTCAATGCTTGGTATGCTGGAAGTCAACATTCTGACCATCAACGGGGTTGAAGGCAAAACCCGCGGAATGCTGCTGGAGACCAGCGACGATGAGAAGATTATGCTTATGGGTGAAATGCTCAAAAAAGTGGATAATATTACGGTTACGGCCCTGCGCTCCCCGCGTCTGGTGGATAAGCTGGCTGTCCGTCATGGACGATATATTGACCGGGATTCGGATGACCGCAAGACCTTCCGCTTTACCCGGGATGAGCTTGGGCTGCTTGTTGACTTCCTTGGTGAGTTGTTTAAGAGGGAAGGCAATCAGGTTATAGGACTTAGAGGCATGCCGCGTGTCGGAAAAACAGAGTCGATTATTGCCGGAAGTGTCTGCGCACAGAAGCGCTGGACCTTTGTCTCGTCCACGCTGCTGAGACAGACGGTACGGAGCCAGCTGGCTGAAGATGAGATGAATGCGAACAATGTCTTCATTATTGACGGCATTGTCAGCACCATCCGCTCCAATGAAAAGCATTATAACCTGCTTCAGCAGGTTATGAGCATGCCAAGCACGAAGGTGATTGAGCACCCGGATATATTCGTACGGGAATCCGAGTACACCTTCGATGATTTTGATATCATTATCGAGCTGCGCAATAACCCTGCAGAAGAAATATTGTACGAGTCGTTTACGACGAGCTACAGTGATGATCTATAAATAAGCACATGCTTCCGAGGCGAGTTTTGTACGAAGATAAATCGTGGAAGCAGTGCTTACAAAACTAAGTATATGCTTCCGAGGCGAGTTTTGTACGAAGCTGATTCATGGAAGTATTGCTCACAAAACTTTTAGGAGGTGATGGTATGTCGGAACTGGGCCGGCATTTGAAAGAGGCGCGTCTGCAAAAAGGGATGAGTCTTGACGATGTCCAGGAAGTAACCAAAATTCGCAAAAAATATTTAGAAGCCATCGAAGCGGGGGATTACAAAGTGCTCCCTGGAAGTTTTTATGTCCGGGCCTTTATCAAAACCTATGCAGAAGCTGTCGGGGTAAATCCGGACGAGCTGATGGAAGAGCACGGCAATGTTCCGGCTGCTCCTGTTGATACCACAATGGAAACGGTGATCCAGAAGCGCAGCCGCAGGACAGAGACAGAACGCAATGCCAAATGGCTGCCGACAGTCCTGATGTGGACCTTTCCGGTGCTGATCATCGCAGTGATTTACTGGTATGCCTCCTCGAATATGAACAAACCCGACTCTGAAACCGTTGATTCATCCAATGTGACGAATGAACAGCAGGATCCGGCCAAGATTGAGCCTTCGCCGACGGCGGTTGGCGGCGGTATCGTCAGCAATCCTCCGGCAGCTGGCGGAGACAACCCGGCAACTGCGACCCCGGCACCTACAGTAGCTCCGACTGCTACCCCGGCACCTTCGCCGACAGCAGGACCGGTAACAGTAACGGAGGACCGTAAATCGGGTAAAACAACGATCTTCAAAGTAAGTGCACCAGCCGGCACGCCTGTGCAGGTTAAGATTGCAGCTACCGGCGTAAGCTGGCTTGAGGTTTACAACGGCGAGAACTCCCAGGGCGAGAAGCTCAGCTTCGGCAATACAGCAGCTGGTGATTCGATGAGCTTTACGCTTGGTGCTGATAATATGTACATCAAGTCCGGATACTCCCCGGCGACCACTATTACTGTGAACGGCCAGGAGATTACAGACGGCAAAACATCTTCCCGCCTGCTGCTGGAGCTGGACACTTCCGGCGGCGCAGCCCCGGGAACGGATGGTACTGCCGGAAGTGAGAGCAATACAGGCGAATAAAGTAAGTGCTGCATAGACTTTGGCAAATTGGAGAACCTAAGAATGATTTACAGTTCTTACGCCAAAGTGAGGTGTATCTTATGACTGTCAGCTGGATTGTGACCGGGCTTGGCATTATTGTCAGCCTCCTCGGGTATTATTTGACACCGGGCGCCTGGGGCTATGGAATTCTGGGTTTTGGACTGGCGCATATTGTGCTGGGGATTCTGGATATGTTCCGGGCTCCCGCACGCAGCAGATAAGGCCAGGGCAGTAGTCTCCCGGGTCCGGATCATTCCGCCGGGGGACGGGAATCATCTTTTATTTCACGCAGAAACGGGTGCCGTCCTCATGGGCGGCGCAGCCGTTTCTTCTTGCATGCCGGAAGCTTCCTTCCATAATTAGACTTCAAGTGCCCTTTCTCATATAATAGAAAAGAATAATTGTAAGCAAAGGACGTGGAAGAATGAGTTCGGAAAGTTCATTTGACATTGTATCCAAAATGGATATGCAGGAATTAACCAATGCGGTTCATCAGACGGAGAAGGAAATTGACAACCGCTTTGACTTCAAAAACAGCAAGAGCAGTCTCAAGCTGGAAAAGGACGCGCTTATCATTGCCTCCGAGGATGAATATAAGCTGAACGCCGTCATTGATATTTTACAGTCCAAAATGGTGAAACGCGGTATCACACTGAAGAATCTTGACTTCGGCAAGATTGAGCCCGCAGCACTGGGGACAATCCGCCAGCGCCTGGGACTCAAGCAGGGCATCGATCAGGAAAATGCAAAAAAGATCAACATCCTAATCCGTGATTCCAAGCTGAAGGTGAAAAGCCAGATTCAGGGTGATACCATCCGCGTAACCGGCAAAAGCCGGGATGATCTGCAGCAGATTATCCAAATCCTGCGCAAAGCTGATTTGCCGCTGGATCTGCAGTTTAACAATTTAAAGTAAGCTGATGCACCCCGCAAAGTTTGCGCAATGCCGCAGCGGGGTGTTTTATCTACATATTTTGGAATCAGGATGGATCAGGGGAGGAACTTCAGTGAATTTGCCCAACCGTATTACACTTGCACGTATTTGTCTTATCCCGATTATGATGTTTTTCTTGCTGGTGGACTTTAAGTTCTACCCGGAGCCGATTCATTGGGGCTCATTCCAGCTTTCCGTCAATCATCTGATCGCAGCAGTGATCTTCCTGCTAGCCGCCAGTACAGACGGGATCGACGGGTATATTGCCCGGAAATATAACATGGTTACCAACCTCGGGAAGCTGCTTGATCCTCTTGCGGACAAGCTGCTGGTATCTGCCGTTCTGATCTCGCTTGTAGAGCTGGGCAGATGCGACTCCTGGATTGCTATCGTTATTATCAGCCGCGAGTTTGCAGTAACGGGACTGCGCCAGGTTGCCCTGCTTGAAGGGAAAGTGGTGGCCGCCAGCAAATGGGGTAAAATAAAAACAGTAACGCAGATTGTCGCTATTTCACTTCTGCTGCTGAATAACTTCCCGTTCCAGTTCGTAAGCATACCGCTTGATGACATTGCAATCTGGGCAGCAGCGCTGATTACGATTTATTCAGGAATCGATTATTTCGTGAAGAACAAGGATTTGCTGGAGCTGCATAACGCCTAACCGTAATACAACAGGTAATTACTCATCTATATTATCAGCAGGAGGAGAGAGCCAGCTATGAAAGCGGAAATTATTGCCGTCGGCACAGAGCTTTTGCTCGGACAAATCGTAAACAGCAACGGTCAGTTTTTATCGGTAGAGCTGGCTGCGTTGGGGATTGATGTTTATTTTCAGACTGTAGTCGGAGATAACAAAAGCCGGATCAGGGAAGCCATTGAAATTGCCCAGAGCCGGGCTGATATTATTCTGTTCACCGGCGGTATCGGTCCGACCGAAGATGATCTGACCAAGGATGCGCTGGCAGAGGCGCTTGGACGTACGCTTCACATTGACCAGCTCGCGATGGATCATGTACAGAGATTTTTCGATGAACGCAAAATCGTCATGACCGAGAATAACCGCAAGCAGGCTATTGTTATTGATGGAACAACGCCGCTTCCCAATGAAACCGGTCTGGCTGTCGGTCTTGCTTTTGCTCATGAGAGCAAATTTTACATTGTTCTTCCCGGACCTCCGCGTGAAATGAAGCCAATGTTTACGGATAAAGCCAAGCCTTGGCTGCAGCAGCATGCTCTTACCACTGAGATGCCGATCTACTCCAAGATGCTCAAGTTTGCCGGTATCGGTGAATCACTGCTGGAGGACAAGCTGATTGATCTGATCCGTAACCAGACTGATCCTACGATCGCTCCGTATGCCAAGGAAGGCGAAGTGACGGTCCGGATCTCGACCAAAGCGGCTTCTGAACGGGAAGCGATGCAGAAGCTTGATGTCCTGGAGGAGAAGATCAAGGCCATTCTCCCTGAGAACATGTATGCCAATATCGATGTGCCGCTGGAGCAGCTGCTGGTGGACTGGATGGCGGATGCCGGCTTGACGCTCACCGCAGCCGAAAGCTGTACCGGCGGCTTGTTAATGGAGAGTATTACGAACATTCCGGGCAGCGCGTCCATGTTCAAGGGCGGCGTTGTCTGTTATTCCAATGAAATCAAGAAAAAGGTGCTGAATGTGCCTGCCTCTTACCTGGAAGGCCCTGATGCTGTCGGAGCCGTCAGCCGGGAGGTAGCTGAGGTGCTGGCTGAGCAGGTCAGAATGCTGGGCGACAGCGACTTCGGATTGTCGGTTACCGGAGTGGCAGGACCGGGATACTCTGAGCGTAAGCCGGTCGGGCTGGTATTTGTGGGCCTGGCAGAACGCGGGCACAAGACAGAGGTCTATGAGCTTAATCTTAAAGGAACCCGCGAGAACATCCGGCTGCGTTCAGTCAAAGCGCTGCTGTACCGCCTGTGGCGCAGGCTGGAGGAACGCAAGGTGGATACTCCTCTCGAAGGGTCAGCCTTGCAATAATCCGGAAGGCCGGTATATAATTGTTAATACGGAAGAACCGTGGCATAGTGAACCTTTTGCTGCGGTTTTTTGTTTTTGTGGCTGCAGTAGCCTCTTTATGTGAGTCCGCTTCACCGGCTGGTTAATGACTATGTTTGGTGCATTTATCAGGAGAGAGGGGGCTTACAATATAAGGGAGTATTTCGCCTGCAGTCAAAAAAAACGAATGTATGTTCGAAAAAAAGCTTGGCAAGACCTCTAAAACACGGTATTATATTACTATAAACAAGTGAAGGAAGTGGTCTGATTGTCAGATCGTCGTGCTGCGCTGGATATGGCGCTTCGTCAAATAGAAAAACAATTTGGTAAAGGTTCGATCATGAAATTGGGTGAATCCAATCACATGAAAGTGGAAGTTGTACCAAGCGGAGCCTTGGCACTTGATATTGCCCTCGGTATAGGCGGACTTCCAAAAGGACGTATCATTGAAGTATATGGGCCGGAATCTTCCGGTAAAACAACGGTTGCCCTGCATGCTATCGCAGAAGTACAGAGGGTTGGCGGACAAGCTGCCTTCATCGATGCTGAACATGCGCTTGACCCTAAATATGCCAATGCGCTTGGTGTCAATATTGATGAGCTCCTGCTGTCCCAGCCGGACACGGGTGAACAGGCGCTGGAAATTGCTGAAGCACTCGTACGCAGCGGCGCGGTAGATATTATTGTAGTTGACTCTGTAGCAGCATTGGTGCCTAAGGCGGAAATTGAAGGCGATATGGGGGATTCCCACGTTGGTCTGCAAGCCCGTCTGATGTCCCAGGCTCTGCGGAAACTGTCAGGTGCAATCAACAAATCTAACACGATTGCAATCTTCATCAACCAGTTGCGTGAGAAGATTGGTGTAATGTTCGGGAACCCGGAAACAACTCCAGGCGGCCGTGCATTGAAGTTCTACTCCTCGGTACGTCTTGATGTCCGCCGTGTAGAGAGCATCAAGATGGGCAATGATGTTGTCGGTAACCGTACAAAGATCAAGGTCGTGAAGAACAAGGTTGCTCCTCCGTTCAAACAGGCGGATGTTGATATTATGTATGGTGAAGGTATTTCGAAGGAAGGAAGTCTTGTTGATATCGGAACGGAAATGGATATTGTCAACAAGAGCGGAGCCTGGTATTCCTACGAAGGTGAGCGTCTTGGCCAGGGACGTGAGAACGCTAAGCAATTCCTTAAAGAGCATCCGGAAATTGCTCTCGTAATCGAGAATAAGATCCGCGAAGCAAGCAATCTGACTACGATTGTTGCTTCTCCAACGGAAGCTGAGGCTGCAGCGGAGAAGGAAGAAGAAGATAATCTTTTGCTCGAAATTGAATAATACGTTAAGCTAATAATATAGAGCGCCCTGTGTATGACTGCAGCAGGGCGCTTTTTTATACTGATCGAATGCGAGGTGTGAATACAATGGTCATTCAACTTAATCCCGAAGAGGAAGAGCAGGAAGTGCAGGTGCTGGACGGTTTTCCGGAAAATGAACGGCTTGAAATCACAAAAGTAGAGCGGCAGAAGAAATCTGATCACCGCTATATCATATATTTCGGCACGTATAACATGACTGTTCATGAGGATGTCATGATTAAATACCGGATGATTTCCGGCAATTCGTTCATGAAAGCCGACCTGGAGGAAATTGTTGTTGCCGACGAACGCCAGCGGGCCTATATCGAAGGGCTGAAGTATCTGGGACATAAGCCGCGCACCGCTCAGGAGATGGCCCGCCGTTTAAGGGAGAAAGAAATAGGAGAGACTATTATTGCAGAAGTGCTGCAGCGTCTGCAGCAGGAGCGCTTTATCGACGACCCGCTCTATGCCAAGCAGTGGGCAGAGCAGCGCATTAATAATCAGCGTAAGGGCAAGCTGTGGATCCGTCAGGAGCTGCGGGAGAAAGGGATCGACAAATCACTGATCTCTGAAGCGCTGGAGAATATTTCGCCCGAAGAGGAACTGGCAAGTGCCCTGCAGACAGGGCGCAAGAAGTGGAATATGATCCGCGGGGATATTAACGACAAGCGCAGAAAGACAGGAGCATTCCTGATGCGGCGCGGTTTTTCCGGGGAAATGGTCCGGCAGGTACTGAATAAACTGCGCGAAGAAGAGAATTCCGAAGGCTATGATGAAGAGTTTTACGATTATGAGTAATCATCTTGACATTCTCTTGACTTTAATGCCGTTATCGACTCTCTTGACAATGTCTTTTTATAAATAATAAAATATAACATGAATCGGCATAAACTAAGAATCCTTTTTCCTTCCCAAAAAGCTGACTCTTAGCCACCGGTTCGCGTACAACTCATATGAAATGTAATCGCCGGATAAGGCGGGCAGTGTGCATGTGCAGCATGTGCAGTATGGCAATCGGTGTATTACCGGTTTTTTGTATGGTGATGAACGGATAGTTTAACAACTGCACAATTCCCAAGGGCAAGTTCCTTGGAGGAACCAACGAGGAGGTGAACAGATGCATCCTGCAATCTGGGTCATAATCGTTCTCGTTGTAGCTGCAATATTCTTTGGATTCGGTTATTTTATTCGTAAATCCCTTGCAGAAGCTAAAATTCAAAGCGCAGAGAAAGAAGCACTCGTCATCGTGGAGAACGCGAGGAAAGACGCTGAGGCGCTGAAGAAGGAAACGGTACTCGAAGCTAAGGATGAAGTACACAGAATCCGTACTGAAGCTGAGAAAGAAACTCGTGAACGCCGGAATGAAATCCAACGGCAAGAGAGACGTTTGCTGCAAAAGGAAGAATCACTGGATAAAAAAATGGAATCGCTTGAACGAAAAGAAGAACAAGTAGCTAACAAAGAGAAACGAATTGACGAAACACAACAGCAAATTGATGTTATTTACAAGAATCAGGTTACCGAGCTGGAGCGTATCTCCAACCTGAGCATCGATGATGCCAGAAGTATCATCTTGAGCAATGTAGAGCAGGAAGTTCGCCATGAGACCGCACAGATGATCAAGGAAATTGAACAGCAGGCCAAAGAGGAAGCGGACAAGAAAGCCCGCGAAATCATTACACTGGCCATCCAGCGCTGTGCAGCTGATCACGTTGCCGAAACAACGGTGTCTGTTGTAACTCTGCCGAATGAAGAGATGAAAGGCCGGATTATCGGCCGTGAAGGCCGTAATATCCGGGCACTGGAAACTCTTACAGGTATTGATCTCATTATCGATGATACGCCGGAAGCCGTTATTTTGTCGGGATTTGATCCAATCCGCCGTGAAGTGGCCCGTACGGCACTTGAGAAGCTTGTTGCTGATGGACGTATCCATCCGGCACGAATTGAGGAAATGGTTGATAAATCCCGCAAAGAAGTGGATGAGCGGATTCGCGAGTACGGTGAACAGGCAACCTTCGAGGTTGGCGTTCATGGTCTGCACCCGGATCTGATCAAGATTCTGGGCCGTCTGAAATTCCGTACGAGCTATGGTCAGAATGTACTCAAGCACTCCATGGAGGTTGCTTATTTGACTGGACTTATGGCCGGTGAGCTTGGGGAAGACATCGTGCTTGCAAAACGTGCCGGGCTGCTCCATGATATCGGCAAAGCGCTGGATCATGAAGTGGAAGGCTCGCACGTGGAAATTGGCGTTGAGCTTGCTAAGAAGTACAAGGAACATCCGGTTGTTATCAACAGTATCGCATCCCACCATGGCGACTGCGAAGCTACCTCGGTTATTGCCATGCTGGTTGGAGCGGCTGACGCTTTGTCGGCAGCGCGTCCAGGCGCACGCCGTGAGACACTGGAGACCTACATCAAACGTCTGGAGAAGCTGGAAGAAATCTCCGAGAGCTTTGAGGGCGTTGAGAAGTCTTACGCCATTCAAGCGGGCCGTGAGGTTCGCGTAATGGTGCAGCCTGAGAAGATTGATGATGCAGAAAGCTTCCGTCTGGCACGTGATATTACGAAGATGATCGAGAGTGAGCTGGATTATCCGGGTCATATCAAGGTTACCGTTATCCGTGAGACACGGGCTGTAGAATACGCGAAATAAGCAAGGAAATCGGCCCCCTGCGGGGCCTTTTTTCTTTTCAATTAGGAGGAGAGCATCATTAAAGTTTTATTCATAGGTGATATCGTAGGTAATACCGGCAGAAAGGCACTCAGAGAAATGCTGCCGACACTTAAGAGCAAATACCAGCCGCATATTATTATCGTAAACGGTGAAAATGCAGCCGCAGGCAGAGGAATTACCTCAGCCATTGCGAATGAATTTTTTAATTGGGGTGTACACGGCATTACATTGGGTAATCATACTTGGGACAATAAGGATATTTTTGACTTTATCGACGATGAGCCGCGGATGATCCGTCCAGCCAACTTTCCGCCGGGAACTCCGGGCAGAGGCTATACGGTTGTTAAAGGTAACGGCAAACAGCTGGCGATTGTTAATCTGCAGGGACGGACTTTTTTGCCGGCCATCGACGATCCGTTCCGGATCGGGGAAGAAATTGTGGAGGAGCTGCGCCGCACCCACAAGTGCATTCTTGTTGATTTCCATGCTGAAGCGACCTCGGAGAAGATTGCCATGGGTTATTTTATGGACGGCATGGCATCTATTGTAGTCGGCACCCACACGCATGTGCAAAGCAATGATGATGTCATTCTGCCCGGCGGAACTGCTTATCTGACCGATGCGGGCATGGTTGGTTCAAGGGAAGGAATTCTGGGTATGGAAAAGGATGCAGTCCTTTATAAATTCACTACCCAGCTCCCGTCGAGGTTTGTGGTAGACGAAGGCAAATGGCAGTTGAACGGGTTATTCGCGGAGATTGACGAGGCTACAGGTAAAGCGACACGTCTGGAGAAGGTTCGTTTGCGTGAAGATGAATGGGTTATGAGCTAGACCCGGATACATGAAACTAGTGAATTCGGGAAAAATCATCGTTTTTGGATAAAGTGTGATCTTTTTTATATCGGAAAAGAGTATCTTTTGTACCGATTTCTCCAGCGTAGTCCGCAAAAAGAAGGAATTATTTCTTCTCCCGCGAATAACATCTACAGTAGTGGAAGAACACCATCATTTTCCCAGGGGAGGTACTTACTATGGATGTATTAAAAGTATCAGCTAAATCCAATCCGAATTCCGTTGCCGGTGCATTAGCAGGTGTTCTTCGAGAACGTGGATCGGCCGAGCTACAAGCAATTGGAGCAGGAGCACTGAACCAGGCAGTCAAAGCAGTTGCCATCGCCCGGGGATTTGTCGCGCCAAGCGGTGTTGATCTGGTCTGCATTCCAGCTTTTACGGATATCGTAATTGACGGGGAGGACCGGACGGCGATTAAACTTATTGTTGAACCCAGATAATCTATGAATGTTTCTGATGGACCTGTTTACTTATGTAAACAGGTTTTTTGCTGTGCGGGGAAATGCGGCGGATCGAAGGCATAAGCTATTACATATAGGCTATTGTTTAACACGGAAGGCGGGGATGGTAATGGGAAAAGCGGCTGAATTTAAAATAGCAGATTTTCACTGCGATGCACTGAGCAAGCTGCAGGCTGAGCCGGATATTCATTTCAAAAGCGACCGGCGGCTGGACGTGACAGCAGAGCGGCTGGTAGCGGGTAATGTGGGACTGCAGGTGTTTGCCGTCTACTTATCAGAGGCTATGGGAAAACCCGGTTTTACGAGGATACTGGGGCAGCTTGAGCTGTTTCGTAAGCGGGTCGTCGAAGGAGAGGGCTTGCGGTGGCTGCGCTGGAAGGAAGAAGCAGTATTAACGTCTGCTCCGGAACCGCCCTGGGCGATGCTCTCGCTTGAGGGTGTGGACGGTCTGGAGGGGAATTTATTTTATGCAGAGCTGCTGTTTGAGCTGGGATTCCGTTTTCTCGGGGTTACGTGGAATTATGCAAACTGGGCGGCGGACGGGGTGCTGGAGTCAAGAAACGGCGGGTTTACGGAAAAAGGCAGACAGCTCATCGATTGGTGCAATACCAGCGGCATGCTGCTGGATGTGTCACATCTGGCCCCGGCCGGCTTCTGGGAGCTGGCTGAGCGCAGTACACGCCCTTTTATCGCATCGCATTCCAATGCGGCCGCAGTGTGCAGCCATCCCCGCAATTTAAGTGACGGACAGATCAAAGCACTGGCAGCTATGGACGGGCGGATCGGGCTGACCTTTGTTCCCTGGTTTGTACGTGATGGGGGCGGGGCCAAGGCAGAGGATATACTGAAGCATATCGAGCATATCTGCAGTCTGGGCGGATCGCGGCAGCTGATGTTCGGGTCGGATTTTGACGGGATTGATGCCTGGGTTGAGGGGCTGGAGCATCCCGGAAAATATGAGGATTTTGCCGGCCTGCTGCTGAAGCATTATCCTGAGGTAGAGGTGAAGGGCTGGCTGCACGGCAATGCGTTGAGTTTTTTAAGTACACATTTACCATCCCGGATAAATAAATAAATATCTCCACAAAAATGACGAAAACGTGACCGTGGCGGAGAAAAGTAAGCGAATTGTCGGAGAAATGTCGAAAAATTAACGCTTAATGTGAGCCTGACCTTTTTATTTTTGGGTAAGAAGTTGTATAATGTTCAGTGGCTTGTACAGATACTAGAGAAAATACAAGGAGTGACTTACAATGAGCAAGACTGTACCCGTAGGTGTGTCGGCCCGGCATATTCACCTTACGCAGGAGCATGTGGAAGCATTGTTTGGCCCAGGTTACCAGTTGACTGAGTTCAAACCACTTTCCCAACCAGGACAATTTGCAGCAAACGAGCAAGTAGCCGTTATCGGCAGCAAAGGCAAGTTCGACAAAGTAAGAATTCTCGGACCTGCCCGTCCGGCATCGCAGCTTGAAATTTCCCGCACCGACTCTTTCAGCCTCGGTGTGAAAGCCCCTGTCCGCGAATCCGGACATATTGATGGCACACCAGGCATTACTCTTAAAGGACCAGCTGGTGAAGTTGAACTGGAGACCGGCGTAATCATTGCAGCCCGTCACATTCACTTCCACACTTCCGAAGCGGAAGCTTGGGGTATTGCTGACAAGCAAATGCTCAAAGTACGCCTCGGCGGCGAACGCGGTCTGGTACTGGAAAACGTGCTGGCACGTGTATCTGACAGCTTTAAGCTTGACATGCACATCGACACCGACGAAGCGAATGCTGCAGGTGCCAACAACGGCGATACAGCTGAAATCCTAGATTAGTTTTACCTTAATAGCAGGGAAGGGCGGGGGATGATCCTCCGCTCTTTTTTGTATGGTGAATTAGTAAAACTAGAGCACCAGCCGCGCTGCTGATACCGGTCTGAATGAGGGTTAGCCGGCGCTCGGTGTGTGTATTCAGAATCCGGGCTTATTTTATGTGCAAATCTGTGGTATCATTATGTGTTATGTCTTAGCTCTGCGGTCTGTGGAAACGTATGAACGAGCGTAATCCCGCAAGTCCGGGTAATCTGACAATATATATGAGTGTGACAATAAGGAGATAACTATGACTTTTAATGACTTAGGTCTGAGCCCGTCGATTCTAAAGGCGCTGGACCTTGCAAACTATACATCACCAACACCGATTCAAAGAGAAGCAATCCCCGCGGCATTGACCGGGAGAGACGTGCTGGGCTGTGCGCAGACCGGTACGGGGAAGACGGCGGCTTTTTCACTGCCTATTATTCAGCTGTTAAGCAAGCAGAACGTTAACCGGAGCGGCAAACGCCCAATCCGTTCGCTGATTCTTACCCCAACCCGCGAGCTGGCGCTGCAGATTTATGAGAATATTCAGGTCTACAGCAAGTTTACCGGTATCCGCTCTACGGCGGTTGTCGGCGGTGTCTCGCAAAGATCGCAGGAACGTGCTCTGGCACTGGGCGCAGATATTCTGATTGCTACTCCAGGCCGTCTGATCGATCTGATCTCTCAAAAGCATGCTGACCTCCAGCATGTACAGCTGCTCGTACTGGATGAGGCTGACCGGATGCTCGATATGGGCTTCATTCACGATGTGAAGCGGATTATTGCCAAGATGCCGGCTAAAAAACAGACTTTGTTCTTCTCCGCAACGATGCCGCAGGAGATTTCACAGCTGATCAAGACGCTGCTGGTGAATCCGGTGAAAATCGAAATTACTCCGGTGTCTTCTACAGTAGACAGAATTCAGCAATCCGTCTATCTGCTGGAAAACGGCTTTAAGCAAAAGCTGCTGAACCGGCTGCTGGAGGATAAATCTATTGTATCTGCGCTTGTCTTTACCCGCACCAAACGCGGAGCGGACCGGGTCGCACGTGATTTGGCCAAGGTGAATATCACCGCACAGGCGATTCACGGCAACAAATCCCAGAACGAACGGCAGAATGCGCTGCGCAATTTCAAAAGCGGCGTAACGCGCGTGCTTGTAGCTACCGATATCGCAGCCCGCGGGATTGATATTGACGAGCTGTCGCATGTAATCAACTTTAACCTGCCGAACATTCCTGAAACGTATGTGCACCGGATTGGCCGGACAGGCCGTGCCGGCATGAGCGGCATCGCTATCTCCCTGTGCGAAGCGGACGAGCTTCCGTATCTGAAGGATATCCAGAAGCTGATCGGTAAGACGATTCCGGAAGTGAAGAATCATCCGTACCCGATGATTAAGGTTAATCCGGCGCTGGCGGCAGAGGTTGCTAAAGCGTCGAAGACTATTGCCCCGGCCCAAGCAGGCACCAAGCCGAAAGCTAAAACGAACCCGGCCCGTAAGCCGAAGGAAGAATGGTTCACCAAGGGCAGCCGTCCGCGCAGCGGCTCTGAAGGCGGCAAGGTGGACTGGCCGGACCGTAAGGATAGCAGACCTGCGGGCGGTACCAAGAGCAGTGCTGGCGGAGCAGGCAGAGCCCAAGCAGACAGTGTGCGGACTGCAGGTGCCGGCAGAGGACAAGCAGCTGGAGCCCGCGATGCGGGAGCTGGTAAGGCACACACTGGCGGAGCAAGGGCTGCTGGAGCGGATAGAGCGAAGGCGGGCGGCGCTGGCAGATCAGCTGGTAACCGTGCTGGCGGAAACGGAAGAAACAGTTCGGGAGCTGCGCGAGGTTAATAGAAAGCTGGAACGAGTATAGTTCCATTAGCAGCATCTTGGACGGGAGAGTGAATCGGTGTTTTACGCGAAGAACCTCTTCCCGGGAGCTGCCCGACATCTGCATCAGCGATGCCCTATGGAGTAATTTCCATAGGGCGGCTGATAAAGATAACTGCATTTTGTACACTTAAAAGCAGTGAATTTGACTGCTGGCGAGAGATAAGTGTAGTTTGTGCAACTAAAAACGTCCGAAATGTGCTAAATACATGTTTTGAGGCGTTTTAGCTGTATGGAATACAGTTAAACGGATGATTGGACGAAAAACAGGCATTTTAGTTGTACAGAGTGCAGTTAACCACGTAGCTTGGTGGAAACAGCCGCTGGAAATAGCCGCGCGTGTTAGTGAGCTGACCTCGCTAAGCAGCGATTCAAGATAACGTGAGCAATCGTTAGCAATTGGCGCAGTAAACACAGCACAACACAAAACCCCGTATTGCACACTCTCAGCTGAGAGTACAATACGGGGTTTTGCGTCTACAGCGTCTACCCGCTGTGATACAGAAATGAGCTAGCCGGCCAGATGGGCGCCCAGCTCCTCGCGCAGCGCGTCGCTGATAGAGGTCATCGGCAGGCGCAGAGTGTCCGAGGAAATCTCTCCTGTAGCACTGAGCAGCCATTTGATCGGTGCAGGATTGGATTCCTTGAACAGCAGCTTCATCAGCGGTACCAGCTGGTCGTATTCCGCTCTGGCGGCGTCAACCTGGCCGGCTCTGTACTGCTCATAGATGCCAAGGAATCTGGCGGTCTGCACGTTGGCGGAAGCGAGCATGCCGCCGGCGGCGCCGCAGCCCAGCATATCAAAGAAGGAAAGGTCATCGCCGCAGAGGATCGGCTTCGATCCGTGACGCGACAGCTCAGAGACGAGCAGCGGCGAGCCGGAACAATCCTTAAGGCCGACAACATTGTCCATTTCCAGGATGGTGCGTGCCGTATCTAATGTCATGCCGACTCCGGCGCGGCCGGGAATATCATAGGCCATGATCGGAATACCGACCTCGGCTGCTTTGCGGAAGTGTGCGATAATGCCCTGCTGCGAAGGGCGGCTGTAATAGGGAACAACGACGAGTGCAGCATCAGCTCCGGCATTCGCAGCAAGCTCCGTACGCTTAACGGTAGACATCGTGTCGTTCGTACCCGTTCCGATAACAAGTGGAATATCGCTGCCCTGCAGCAGCTGTTTAGAGGCATCAATTAACACTTGCAATTCTTGTATACTGACTGTCGGCGATTCTCCAGTGGTTCCATTTACGACCAGACCATGAATGTTGTTCTTGATAATGCCTTGCACATACCGCTGATACGAATCCAGATCAATCTCGCCGGCTGCATCAAACGGTGTTACCACGGGAACATAGATTCCATAAATCTGTTCTTCTGTTAACATGAATATCGTCCTCCAAATTTGTATATCCGTTTATTATACTGTAGCATGGAATAATTCATCGGCGTTAGCTATAATAAATGATATGGGTCATCAATAATATTGATGTTAGGGTGATGAGATGGATTTAACCTATATGAGAACCTTCCGTGAGGTGGCGAAGCGCCAGAGCTTTACCAGAGCGGCAGAAGAACTGGGATATGCCCAGTCTAGTGTCACAATGCAGATTCAGAAGATTGAAAAAGAATACGGAGTTACCCTGATGGAGCGCCACGGCCGCATTTTGCGCCTGACTCCGCCGGGAGAAGAGCTGCTGAAGCTGTTTGTGGAGATTCTTGATCTATACGACCGGTCAAAAGAAACCATCGCCCAGCAGATTGGCGGAACGCTGACCATCGGGACGATCGATTCGCTGGCTGCATTCTATCTCCCGCCGTTCTTGCAGCAGCTGCGGACAACGTTTCCCGGACTGAATATTCATCTGCAGACCGAGCAGGAAGCGAATCTGGTATCCAAAATCAGAGACGGCGAGGTGGACATCGGACTGATGCTGGACCGCTGCACGGCTGATTCCACACTGGAACGGACGATTATCCGGGATGAGCCGCTCGTGCTGGTCGCACCTGCCGGCCATCCGCTGGCGAAGCTCAGCAAGGTATCGCTGCAGGATCTGAATAACTGCGAGCTGATTGTCTCGGAGGAAAGCTGTATTTACCGCAGTATGTTCGAGAATCTGCTCCGCGAGCACGGCATCGTGTTCCGGATCGGCTTTGAGCTGTCTAACCTGGAGGCGATCAAGCGTTGTGTACGCAACGGCCTGGGCATCGCCCTGCTGCCGAGAATTGTGGCCGAGGAAGAGATTGAGCGGGGGAATCTGGCAGAGCTGCATTTTGCCCACCCGGAGATTCACTTTGACCTGCAACTGCTTATTCATCCGAAGAAGTGGAAATCACTGCCGCTGCAGTCACTGATCCAAATGCTGCTTGCCGATGCTGAAGCCAAGAAGGCTGCGGTATAAATATGGTTTATTTCCGAATGGCCGCAACAGATGATCTCAGATAAAATTGTGAAAATGCTTGCGGACGATGAACTAGGCGGTACAAGGGAACGTTATGAGACTTCCCTTCCGCAAAGCTATTTTACAGCCTTCGCAGCGATTGAATCCGACCCGAACAACGAACTGATTGTAGCCTGCCTTGGTGACGAAACGGTTGGTGTGCTCCAGCTTACTTTTACCCCTTATATAACGCATCAGGGCAGCTGGAGAGCATCAATCGAAGGGGTTCGGACGGCAGCTTCAGTAAGGGGGAAAGGGATCGGAAGTAATATGATTCTGTGGGCGGTTGAGCGTGCCAAAGAGCGGGGCTGCCGGATGATCCAGCTAACAACGGACAATACACGCGATGATGCTTTGCGCTTTTATGAACAGCTGGGATTCAAAGCGACTCACACCGGGCTAAAAATGAAATTATAAAACGATAGCGCTTGGAGGACACAATGGACATTATTGAGCTATCGGTTGAATTTGCATATGAAGAACAGCCGTATTTTATTTATCCGAGCTTAATTGTGCTTGAGAATAAGGAGCTGGCTCTGGTTGACACAGGCTATCCAGGTTTTCTTCCTCTAATTGAGAGTGCTATAGAACAGAAGGGGTACGACATCGGTCAGCTGAAGTATATCGTGATCACCCATTACGATGATGACCATATTGGGGCTTTACATGATTTTAAGGAAAAATACCCGTGGGTGACGGTGATCTCCAGCGAACGGGAAGCCGTCTATATCAGCGGCGAGGAGAAATCAGAACGGCTGGAACAGGCAGAGGCTTTGCTTGCCCAAATGCCTGAGGAGCAGAAGGCCTTCGGCCAATCGTTCGTTGAGCTGCTGACCCGTCTGCGGCATATTCCGGTCGATCAGACCGTCCGGGACGGGGAATGGCTGTTTGGCGGGGCATGTAAGGTAATGGCAACACCCGGACACACGTCAGGCCATATCTCTCTGTATCTTCCGGAGCTGGACAGTGTAATTACAGGGGATGCTGCCTACAGTGAGGCGAATGGCACAGAGCTGCTGGTAGCGAATCCTCAGTACTGCCTCGACCTGCCGCAGGCGGAGAAATCCCTAGAGCTGCTGAAGAGTCTTAAGGCGAAGCATTATTACTGCTATCATGGCGGGTCGTTACATATATAATGAGGCTTTTTAACCACCGATATGCAGCAAGATATTGACATCAAAAACGACAATATGGTATATAAAAGGAAGTGTTAGCACTCATCCTTATGGAGTGCTAATCATCCGGAAGCAATCAGCAGGCCATTTTTGAAAGGAGATTCTATATTCATGTCTAAAAGAGAGTTCAAAGCCGAATCCAAACGACTACTGGAAATGATGATTAACTCCATCTATACACAGCGGGAAATTTTCCTGCGGGAGCTGATCTCCAACGCAAGCGATGCTATCGACAAAATCTATTACAAAGCACTGGCCGACGACAGCCTGGTATTCAATAAAGAGGATTATTACATCAAAGTAACCGCCGATAAGGACAGCCGCACGCTGACCATTTCCGATACAGGGATCGGGATGACACAGGAAGAGCTGGAGAACAATCTGGGGATTATCGCGAACAGCGGCTCTTTTGCGTTCAAGAAGGATAACGAAGCGAAGGACGGCCATAACATTATCGGGCAGTTCGGGGTCGGCTTCTATTCCGCTTTTATGGTGGCAGAGGATGTTACGGTCATCAGTAAGGCGTTGGGCAGCGACCAGGCGTACAAGTGGGAATCGCAGGGGGCAGACGGCTATACGATCGAGCCTGCAGAGAAAGACAGCGTGGGTACTGAAATCACCCTCAAAATCAAAGCCAACACCGAGGAAGACAACTACGACGAGTTCCTGGAAGAATACCGCCTGAAAGCGATCATCAAGAAGTATTCCGACTTCATCCGCTTCCCGATTAAGATGGACATCACCGGCAGCAAGCCGAAGGAGGGCAGCGAAGGCGAGTTCGAGGAAACAAAGGAAGAGCAAACCGTCAACAGCATGGTGCCAATCTGGCGCAAGAACAAAAGCGAGCTGACTGAAGAAGACTACACCAACTTCTACAATGAGAAGCGTTACGGCTTCGACAAGCCGCTTAAGCACATCCACATCAGCGCCGATGGTGCGGTGGTATACAATGCGATTCTGTTCATTCCGGAGAACACACCTTTTGACTACTACACTAAGGAGTATGAAAAAGGCCTGGAGCTCTACTCCAACGGCGTGCTGATCATGAACAAATGTGCGGATCTGCTGCCGGACTACTTCAGCTTTGTCAAAGGGATGGTGGATTCCGAGGACCTGTCGCTCAACATCTCCCGCGAGCTGCTGCAGCATGACCGCCAGCTGACGCTGATTGCGAAGAATATCAAGAACAAGATCAAGAGCCAGCTCCTCAGCCTGCTGAAGGATGAGAGAGAGAAGTATGAGACGTTCTATCAATCTTTTGGCCGCCAGCTGAAATTCGGTGTGTACAATGATTACGGTATGGAAAAAGACACCCTGCAGGACCTGCTGATGTTCTACTCCTCCAAGGAGAAGAAACAGGTTACGCTGGCTGAATACGTGGAAAGAATGCCGGAAGACCAGAAGTATATCTACTATGCTTCCGGTGAGTCGGTAGAACGGATCGAGAAGCTGCCGCAGACCGAAATCGTACTGGACAAAGGTTATGAAATCCTCTACTTCACGGACGATATCGATGAATTTGCGATCAAGATGATCATGTCCTATAAGGAAAAAGAATTCAGAAACGTCTCCAGCGGCGATCTCGGCATCGAAGAGGATGCTGCGGACAAGCCGTCGGAAGAGGAGCAGAACGAGAATAAGGACCTGTTCGAAGCGATGCAGGGTATCCTGTCCGGCAAAGTGAAGGCAGTTAAAGCCTCCAAGCGGCTGAAGTCCCATCCGGTCTGCCTGTCCACTGAAGGCGAGCTGACCATCGAGATGGAAAAAATCCTCAAAGCGATGCCTAACGGACAAGAGGTGCAGGCGGACAAGGTGCTGGAAATCAACGTGAACCATGACGTCTTCAAATCGCTCAAAGCTGCGGCTGACAGCGATAAAGAGAAGCTGGGGCTGTACACAAACCTGCTGTATAACCAGGCGCTGCTGATCGAAGGCCTGCAGGTTAACGATCCGGTGCAGTTCACCAACGATATCTGCAAAATCATGGTTTAATGCTTAATCGGCAGCTATAGGCTGCTGTAGAGTGGCTGTAAAAGATAAAACCCGCTTCCGGCGCTAGCCGGGGCGGGTTTTTCATGTTTCTCGTAGTGGCAGAGTTCCGGGTTAGACAAGACGGTGTCTCTAGGCTTCAAGATCAGCCCTGCCGGAAATTCTCAATAAACTTTACCGCCTGGGCGGACAGGTATTTATCCTTCATCCAGACGGCGGCAACCCGGGTATTCAGCGAATCGCTGCGGATTTCCTTGAGCACCAGATTGCTGTTGGCGGCAAGGCTGTAGGCGGATCTGGGGATAATACCGACGCCGAGCCCGGCGTTGGCCCACAGCAGGGTCGTACGGGCATCATCATTCATGCAGAAAAACTGCGGATCAAAGCCGTGCTCCAGACAGGTCTCGCGGATCAGCTGCTCAAACCGGCGGTAGACAATAAGCGGCTGGTTCTGCAGCTCGCCGATCTCAATGTCTGAACCTCCATCCGTCCAGTCATAATCAGGTGACATCACGGCAATCATAGGTTCAGATGCCGTATAAATACATTCCAGCCCGGCGCTGCTGAACGGGGTACGGACGATGCCGACCTCGACGATGCCTTTACTCAGCAAATCGAGAATCCGGTAGGTATTGCCCTCGTGGATCTCAAATTTTACACCTGAATAGAGCTGATGAAACTCCAGCAGCCGCTCCTGCAGCAGGGTGGCGGCAGAGGATGAGACGGTGCCGATAGAGAGCGTGCCGGACACGCCTTCTACATAATCCTTCAGCTCGCGGGTGGTAGAGTCCGCGAGCTCCAGAATCTGCTGAGCCCGTATGCGCAGCATCATTCCGGCTTCAGTAAGCTGTACACTGCGCGGGCCGCGCTCGACGAGCTTCACTCCGAGCTCATCCTCCAGCAGCTTGAGCTGCTGGCTGAGCGGCGGCTGGGCCATCTGCAGCCTGCGTGCTGCTGACGTAATCTGGCCTTCCTCAGCAATGGCCAGAAAATATTTTAATTGGCGGATATCCATAACAAACCTCCGTGTGATCGTGTTGACATATGCAGTGCGTATCGCAGAGATATGAAACCAATATTATTAATATGGTAGCAGATATGACATAATCATAACGGGTCTTTTAATGGTTGCATAGAGGTTACATACTGTATAGGCTGGTGAGTAGTTATGTTTAAAATTGCTGTTTTTCTGAAACCGTACAAAAAAGAGGTCATTCTCGGTCCAATCTTCAAGCTGCTGGAAGCGATGCTGGAGCTGCTGCTCCCGACTATCGTGGCGCTGATTGTCAATAATGGCATCGGCAATCAGGATAGCGGATATGTGTACCGGATGGGCGGGCTGATGCTTCTGATGACCTTGCTTGGCTTCGGCTGCTCTATGGTCTGCCAGTATTATGCCGCCCGCGCTTCACAGGGCTTCGGCACATCGCTGCGCAATAAGATGTTCAAGCATGTATCATCGCTCTCCTATGCGGAGCTGGATAAGCTGGGAACGCCTTCGCTGATTAACCGGATCACCAATGACGTGAACCAGCTGCAGCTGGCGGTAGCCATGCTGATCCGGCTGGTTGTCCGGGCGCCGTTCATCTGCATCGGGGCTATTATTATGTCGATGATTCTTGACTTCCAGCTGTCGCTCATTCTGCTGGCGGCAACGCCGGTATTTGGGGTGATTCTGTATTTTATTATCACCCGCAGCAGCCCGCTCTACCGCAAGTACCAGCAGAAGCTGGATCATCTGGCGCTTGTACTGAGCGAAAATCTGTCCGGTATCCGCGTTATCCGTGCTTTTGCAAAATCGCGCCGTGAGAAGCAGCGTTTTGCCGCGGCTTCGGACGATTTGACGGAGACTGCGATCCGGGTCGGACGTATTGCCGCCTGGCTCGGCCCGATGACGACCTTGGTCGTTAACGCGGCGATTATCGCCATCCTCTGGGCGGGCGGCTGGCATATTGACGCCGGACGTCTCTCGCAGGGGGAGATTATCGCTTTTATCAACTACGTGACCCAGATTTTGCTGGCCCTGATCGTTGTATCGAATCTGGTGATCCTGTTCACCAAGGCTTCATCCTCAGCTAACCGGGTCAATGAAGTCCTGGCCGCATCCACCTCCGTTCCGGATGAAGGAAACACGGCGGTTGCTGCAGCGGGACCGGCAGATGTTCCGGCCATCTCCTTCGAGCATGTCTCCTTCGGCTATAACCGTACCGGTGAGCTTGCCCTTGAGGACATTACGGTAAGCATTAGCCAAGGTCAGACAGTCGGGCTGATCGGCAGTACCGGCTCCGGCAAGTCGACGTTCGTGAACCTGATTCCGCGTTTTTATGATGCCGTTCAAGGTGAGATTAGAGTCGGAGGGGTGAATGTCAAGGATTATCCGCTGGAGCAGCTGCGGAGCAGAATTGGCATTGTACCGCAAAAGGCGCTGCTGTTCACCGGTACAATTGCCGACAACATTCGCTGGGGCAAGCAGGATGCTACCCGTGAAGAGCTTATGCAGGCTGCTGCGGTGGCTCAGGCGGAGGAGTTCATCAGCAAGCTGCCGGAAGGCCTGGAAACGCCGGTAGCCCGGGGCGGCCTGAATCTGTCCGGCGGCCAAAAGCAGCGTCTGACCATTGCCCGCGCCGTGGTCGGCCGTCCGCCGATTCTGATCCTGGACGATTCGTCCAGCGCACTTGATTTTGCAACAGATGCCGCGCTCCGCAAGGCGCTTAAGGAATACGGACGGGAGATGACCGTGCTGCTTGTATCTCAGCGGGTGAGCACGGTACAGCATGCGGATCAGATCATCGTCTTTGACGAGGGACGTATTGCCGGAACCGGCACTCATGAGGAGCTGCTTGCATCCTGCACGGTCTATCGTGAGATTTGTGAATCCCAGCTGTCCAGCCAGGAGGTGGCGCAATGAATACGAAAGAAACATGGAAGAGACTGCTGAATTACACTAGGCAATACCGTGGTATTTCTATCGGAGCTGTCATTTGCGCGATCCTGAGCGTGGCTGCCAGTCTGATCGGTCCGCTGCTGATCGGCCGGGCCATCGACCGGATGATCGGGCCGGACAATGTCGATTTTTCGGAAATTCTCCGGCTGCTGCTGATTCTGGGCGCCGTTTATGTGGTTGGCAGCTTTTTCGGCTGGCTCCTGACCTATTACACCAACAAAATCGCCTACAGAACGGTCTATGATCTGCGCCATGACTTATTCGATAAACTGGATACCCTGCCGCTAAAATTCCATGACAATCACCCGCAGGGTGACAGCATCAGCCGGTTTGTCAATGATATGGATGCTGTCTCTGACGGGCTGCTGCAGGGCTTCTCGACACTGCTGACCGGTATTGTCACTATTGCCGGGGCAATCGGCTTTATGCTGTATATCAGTCCTATTATGACCGTGGTGGTGCTGCTGTCCGCGCCGGTGACCTATTATGTCGCCAAATTCATTACTACACGCTCCCAGAAGCTGTTCCGCGAGCAGGCTAAGATTCTTGGCGGACTGAACGGCTATGTGGAGGAGATCGTCGGCGGGCAAAAGGTTGTGCAGGCCTACCATTACGAGGACCGTTCCTTTGCACAATTCTCTAAACGCAATAATGAACTGTATCAGACCGGGGTTAAATCACAGTTTTACGGCTCACTGGCCAATCCGACTACACGGCTGGTCAATAATATTACGTTCTCAGTCATTGCGATGATCGGCAGTGCGCTGGTGATCGGCGGGCATTTTTCGGTCGGGGACCTGTCCAGCTTCCTGATCTACTCCAATCTGTTTGCCAAACCATTTAATGAAATCACCGGTGTCATCACCCAGCTGCAGTCAGCAACGGCTTCGGCACAGCGGGTCTTCAAGATTCTCGATATGGTGCCGGAAATACCGGATGCTCCTGATGCTCATGTGCTGGGCGTAAGCCAGGGGACGATCACTTTTGACAAAGTAAGCTTTGCTTATACGCCGGAACGGCCGCTGATCCGTAATTTCAGCCTTGAAGTGAGGCCGGGTACCCGTGTTGCCATTGTCGGCCAGACAGGAGCAGGGAAGACGACGCTCGTTAACCTGCTTATGCGCTTCTACGATGTGGACAGCGGCAGCATCCGGATTGACGGTGTGGATATCAATCACATCACCCGTGACAGCCTGCGGCAGAACTTTGGTATGGTGCTGCAGGATACGTGGCTGTTCGGCGGCTCAATCCGCGACAATATTGCCTACGGCAAGCCGGAGGCGAGTGACGAAGAGGTTATTGCCGCTGCCAAGGCTGCGAGCGCACACAGCTTCATCAAGCGGCTGCCTGAGGGCTACGCCACCAAGATCAGCGGCTCCGGGGACAATCTGTCCCAGGGCCAGAAGCAGCTGCTGACGATCGCCCGCGTCATGCTGGCTGATCCGCCGATGCTGATCCTCGATGAGGCGACCAGCAGTATTGATACGCTGACCGAAATCCGTATCCAGAAGGCTTTTCTGCGGATGATCTCCGGCCGGACCAGCTTTGTCATCGCCCACCGGCTGTCCACGATCCGCGAGTCGGATATTATCCTTTACATGAAGGACGGGGACATTGTCGAGAGCGGCACCCATGAGGGACTGCTGGCCAGCGGCGGACATTATGCGAAGCTGTATAACAGCCAGTTTGCGGCGGTGTAAAGCTTTAATATGCGATAAAGACTGCATGCAGTGAATTTTACTGTGTGCAGTCTTTTTTATGTTTATCTCCTTCGGCGGTCATTCATTTTCATGCCAAGGTAATAACAATTTTGCTTTGACACCAAAACCGTCCAGACGGTATAGTAAATTCAGAGGTGAACCATATGAACGTTAATTCCAAGCGCGGGGTTATTTTGACAGCCGCATCCTTTGTGATCAGAAGCCAGGGGGTAGAGAAGCTTACGCTGGAGGCTGTTGCCAAGGAGGCTGGGGTCAGTAAGGGCGGACTGCTGCACCATTTTCCGAATAAAAATGCTTTGATCCAGGGGCTGGTCGAAGAGCTGACGGACGGGTTCGTATCCGATGTCCAGGAGCGGGCGGCAGTTTCAGCAGTGAATGAAGGAAAGTGGAGCAGGGCATACACGGAGTCTGTGGCCTGTGATATCAAGGACGGGAACGGGATCAGCACGGCGCTGACCGCGGCGCTGTTCAGCAAGCCGGAGCTGCTGGGGAAACTGCAGGAGCAATATGCGCTTTGGCAAAAAGACATTGAAAACGACGGGATCGATCCCGTGCGCTCGACCATTGTGCGGCTGGCGGCAGACGGACTGTGGTTCTCTGAGATGTTCAGCTTAGGGAAATTGGATGCCGAGCTACGCGAACAGGTCATCCAGGAACTGCTCAAAATGACGGTGTAGGAGGGAAAGATTGTGAACCCCTTTGTTTTACTGGCGATTGCCATTGTATCTGAGGTCTGCGGCAGCTCGCTGCTCAAATTATCCGACGGCTTCAAACGGCTCTACCCCTCAATCGGTGTAGTGCTCGGTCTGGGTTCAGCGTTTTATTTTCTATCATTAGCTTTGCAGTCCATTTCACTTGGCACGGCTTATGCGATCTGGTCCGGGGCGGGGACGGCGTTAACGGCTATGGTCGGCGTGTTTTTTTATAAGGAAAGGTTTAATACGAAAAAGGTGCTGGGGCTGCTGCTAATCATCGGCGGTGTTATTACACTGAAGCTGGCTACCGGCGGAGCGCATTGATTTTACAGGGGCACAAGAGAGGGGATTAATGTGAAAAGTTACATTTACCTGGCGATGGCCATTTGTTTTGAGATATTTGGTACGACCATGCTTAAATTATCGGACGGGTTCACGAACCTGCTGCCGGGTCTCGGGGTAATCACGGGGATGGGGTTATCCTTTTACAGCTTGTCCATGAGTCTGCGGGTCATTCCGCTCAGCTTCGCTTATGCAGTCTGGTCGGGCGTCGGGACGGCGATTACGGCCTTGCTCGGGGTAGTAGTGTGGGGCGATCCGTTTACCTTTGTGTCTTTCATTGGTATTGCGGCTATTATTGGCGGTGTGGTGCTGCTGAACGCGTCTAATCATCCGGAAAAGGCATCGCCTGGGCAGTTGTGAGTTCTTTTGAATGAGGAGGGATCATTGTGGTACCAGACCTGGAGAAAGAATTGAAGGAAATTTGTATAGCCCTTACTGTAAAGTTAAGAGGAAACGGCGGCGGGGATGGCAATGCTTTGATTGATCACGACCTGATTCAACGTTTACATACAACACTAGATGCCTACAAGGAAGCGATTGGCAAAGAAGAAATGGTATCTAAAGAAATAGTATGGTCCCTTTTGTATACCTCCAGCAGATTCTATGTGCAAAGTAAATATTCTAAAAACAACGCAGATCTTATGGAGGAATATCACAATTTAAATCATAAGTTAGTTCGTATTTTCGACAATTACACATAGCAAGCATTTACTGCCCACACGTTCAAATACTTTGAGAGTACGAAAAACTCCGGAAACCCGCCACACTCGGGACTTCCGGAGTTTTTTTGGTATGACTGTAGGTGGAGTGAGCGGCAAACCACCATTATCCCCCGATTTTCAAAAAGTATAAGCATGACCTCTCACATCTGCCCAGGCCAATGTCCCGTCCGGCATCCAGCCAAGCAGAACGCCTGCTGCCACGAATGTTATGGTCCGTTCTTGTTTGTCATATAACCGGATTGTACCTGTGCCGGATGTGTAAGCAGCGAACCTGCCGTCCGGCGACCAGGTGAGGGCAGACAGAACATAGTAATCTTGCTGCCGCTCATGCGCCCAAATATCCTTTTTAATCTGCTCCGTAATTCGCTCGTCCCGCATGACGTCAGAGGTTCCTTTGCTGGTGTCAAAACGGATTTTGCCAAGCAGGCTGCTCTCCCCGTTGTCTGCAGGAAGGATAAGGACCGAGTTGTCCTCCCACGCCAGCGGATACACAAAAAGGAAGCCGTCACTGTGTGAGAGGAAAGCTGCGTTCTCCCGTGACAACAGCATGTTTCCCTTCTGGTCCAGTACCAGCAAATCCGCTCCGGGGCCGATGTAATCATCATGTGCATATAATACGGCGATGCGGGTACCATCCGGTGATGAGGACATTCCGTAGACCGGCTTGTCAAAAACATGCAGCTTCTTGCGGCTGAAATCCTTTAAGTCAACCCGGTACAGTGTTTTATTGCCTGATACCATATAAGTGTAGCCGGGATAAAAACGGTCGGAATACATCTCAGAGTAACCATAGTCATTGCCGTAAGCGCCCTCCTCCGGGGGAGAAGCAGGGATCGTAAGCTCCCGGCCTGTCATAGCCTGAACCAGATGATGCTCTTCCTGTCCATAGAACAGAAAGGAGGGCACAGAGTATTCCTGGTTATCGACGGTTTTGACCCAGCCCGTATTCCAGACCGGAATCATCCGCTCAGTACCGGATACGATGCCTTTGAAATGTATACTGCCCTGATCAGTCAGGGAACTGACAACGACAGTGTTGCGGTACGGCTGCTCTGTACTCGCATAGCTTCGTCCATCTGCTGTGTTAGCTTCATCCAGATTAAATGTCCCGGAAAAAGCGGTATCCTCGTCCATCTGCAGACGAATCTGCACAAACCTCGGTGACTCCCATTCCATTGTATAGCTGAATGCTGTCTGCGGATCGCTGGTCTGCAGGCTTTTTTCCAGTGCGGACTCCAGAGAAGCTTTGTCAATATCGGTATTGGACTTTACCTGCACCACTTGCCCGTTTCCGCCCAAGCTCTTCATTTGCTCAATATAGAGAAAAGGCTCCTCCGGGTTTAAGGATTCCGCAGATGAAGGTGTGGCCGGAGTAGCTGTAGCTGTCTGGAGCGTTGCTGAAGGCGGGGGCGGAGAAGTATCCATTTGTTCTGCTGTATTTGCCTCCTGACACCCAGCCAGCATAGCAGCCGCCAGCACAATAACTGTCAAATAACGCATCTATGAACCGCCATCCTTAATAGTTAGAGTTTTCCATATGGATATGGACGTTGTTTAGGCGGATAAGTTGCTGAGAATGACTATTTAGCAGGGCTGCCCGGATAAGATAATCGTTAGTGCATTGACTAGTCTGGAAGCAGAGAAGTATAATTTTTCCAAATGTGTTTATAAGTTTGATGTTAAAGGGGATTTAGGATGAAGCGATTTTTGGGGAAACTTTTCTTTTATTTCGTGATATTTGTGTTTGCTGTGATAATGGCCGCAAACGGCTATTCACCCATTCTGACAGGAGGGATTGCTTTAACGGTTTTCCTAATTGGTTATATGATCCTGTTTGTTTATCCTTTTGTTCTGGAGAAGCGTGTGGAACGGGTGGAAGACTTTCTGCTTAGCCAGAAACACAAACCTGGGGTTTATATTCATTATGTTGTTGCAAACAAAATTGATGACGAAGTGAAAACGACTATGGATAAGCTGATGAAAAAGTATAAGCACTCAAAGGCACTGGCAGTTTACAAGGCGGCTTACGGACTTTATTGCAAAGATATGGCTGCTATTGGGCAAGCTGTGCCGCATATCCGCTATCCCGATCACAGGAAATATTACGAGACGGTGCTATTGTTGGAGGAAGGGAGAAGTGCTCAGGCACTAGAACATCTGGAATCTATTAAAAAGCGGTGGATGAGATCGGCATTGCTCGCTGGGTTGGAACACAAAGCAGGTAACAGCGAAGCGGCTGTTAAGCATGCCAGGGAAGCTGTGGACGCATCGGGAGGCGCCCAGCGTTATATTTTACATAAGGAATATGAAAGAACGTTACCGCAGGCGGTGGAGCGGTTATCGTGAGCATGCTGCGGTATCAAATAGATAATAACTGGGTGAGCGAACCTCTCGTTCCTCAGAAATTGGATGATGCTATTGATTCGGTTCTCCTGCATATGGGAATGGAACAAGACGATGATAAAGAAGCTGTTCTGTGGAAACTACATGATTACCTGAGAGAGTTCAGCGTCAGCGACGAGACCTTATCGGTTAGCTTAACGGATAAGAAGCGGGCAGATTATATTCGTCTAGGGGAGGAGTTACGCTCCAGCGGGTGGAACTATGGTGTAGGTTCTGATACTAAGTGGGATGCTTTTGAAGCAAGGGTGGGGGAGCTTGTAGGGGATACAAAAAAATTAAAATATGAAGCTTTTTAATGAGGGGATGCTGGGGATTCGTTGAAGAATTACTGTGGTGAACCTTATCACAAGTAGGGGCAAGTTTTGGGCTGAGAGAACTACAGAAGGAATTGGTTGCTGTTTTTTTGTAGCTCACGTACAAAAGATAGGATCCTTATTATCGGTGCAGTAGTTTAGCTCGTTTATGGTATAATTAGCCAAGACATTCTGGCTGATTTGGAGTGATAAGATGATTTGTAGGAAATGTAGAGGGGAAATTAAGGAAGATTTTAGTTTCTGTCCATATTGCCAAGATCCAGTTAATCAACGAGAGGGTTTAAATACAATTGATGCAGGTCACGATAATGTTAACATTGGGCTGGGTATTAACAGTAAGCAGGAGTTTTATATTGATAACCGTACAGTTGCTACTGATCCGGCGAATGCATTAGTTGTAGATTATGAGGAACTCCCTGATCGAAAAGTTTGGGGTGGAGTTAAGGGGTATAAGTTAAAGTTTGAAGTCTCAGGGGTGTTGTCAGTAATTTCGGCAGTTATAACTATTGTCACTTATTTTTTTCGGAATAACAGCTTTATTCTTTTTTTGATAATGACTACAATTGGCTTGGCAGTATATGCACTTGATTCACGTAATAAACACAGAAAGTTATTGGACGATGGTGTGTATGAAGAAAATAAACGACCAATTCTATTTGAAGATGAGGAAGGCGATGTTTATTCAATAAAGAAGTATGGTTATTGTCCTATATGTGGTGGAAGAGTGAACCTTATCAAGGATGAAAGATTTAAACGAACTGTGGGTAAATGTGAAAATAATAGCGATCATCTTTATAGCTACGATCATACAATTAATAAAGGCTTTCCCTTTGAAGTCGTTGAGTTTTACTCGCACAAGTAAAATGACTAAACACCCAGAATTTAGATGAATATATTTAGAATAAGTCGTGGGGCTTTTCCGGATAAAGGAAAAGTCCCTTCCAGTATGTTGTCAGCGGAAGTGGCTGCGCTAAAATTGCTTTTCGGTCTTTGAATTGAAGCTGAGTTTACTTACTTGATCCTTCACTTGTCGTCCATCTTGATTTTCTTGACGATCAGGAACAGAAACGCTCATGGTGCTGGGCAACCGGTACATTACCATGAAAGTAATGAGTTTAAGATAATTGTTTAACAACACTCTTTTCTAAGGCTCCAGTTGGTAAAGATGACATTTGGCCTGTAAACCTCTTGGGGAATTCATTGAACGTATTTGTACAGAATAAGGAATTGGAAAAGGAGGAGAGATGTGGCAATTGCTGAATCCGGTGGACCAACGACTCAGGCAGGAATTTCATATCAAAATGCCATTGCAGCGTTATATTTAGGTAGAATGCTTGATTCAAGGTCTTTTTCTGTAGCTCAGAAAGTAACTAAAGTCAGAGTAGAGGCTCCTGAACATGTTGATGATATCGTAATTACTTTTTCAAATGAAGTAAAGTGGTACATCCAAGCGAAGGAATCTATCTCTAAAGGTAGTAGCACAGAAAGTACCTGGGGGAAATTGTGGAAGGATTTTGAAATGCAGTTCATTCATTCTTCTTTTAACAAGGGAAAAGACAGATTACAATTAATCTGTGGCACACATAAGGATGAAATATATGAAGCTAAGGGCTTGGTGGAACGAACTTCAAGTTGTGAAAGTTACGAAGAGTGGCAAGGAAGGCTCACGGCTAATCAGCTTGTATTCTTTGAACATCTAAATAAATTCTTATCTTTAGAACTAAAAAGTAATAATGATTTATTATTACAATTTTTTGCGAGTATAGATATAGAAATTGAACCACGGCAGATGCTTGAGAAAGATAAGATGAGATACTGGATGCCAGAATCTAATTTAGCACCTACTGCTTTGTTTTCAATCCTACGGGATAAAGTAGGTGGTGATGCTCGAATTAGAGGATCACATACAGTTAAAAGTCTCCAAGAGTGGCTGCAAGAGAATCAGATTGTAATATCTGAATCAGTATCACTTTCAGAATTGCGTTCTGCTGTCTATTCCTGTAGTTCTATTATGAGACATCAGAAGAACACAATAGGGAAAACGGGGAAAAAGCTTTTGCGTGATGACTACAAAGATATCTCTAAGTGGCTTTTGGAAACCTCAGACAAGGAGCCTGTAGGAGTACTTTTGGATCAAGCAGGTACAGGAAAAACGATTGTTATTCAAGAGGTTCTTGAGGAATTGGAGAGCCGGCAAGTCGATGTTTTGGCGATTAAAGCAGATCAGCAACTATTAGATGCCCAGAGCCTGAAGGATGTACAAAGCAAATTGGATCTTCCTGTTCGAATGGAAAGACTCGCAGATACATTAGCTATACAGGGGCGTTTTGTTGTATTAATTGATCAAATTGACGCTCTTTCCCTATCAATGGCTCATGATCAAGGGTCATTAAATTTGGCATTAGATTTGATTTCTAGGCTGCGCTCCATCCCAGGCGTGCGTATCATTATCAGTTGTCGTAAATTTGATTTCGATAGTGATCCTCGTCTTAAAAATCTTGAGAACTGTAAAGTGTTTTCTCTTGAGGAGTTTTCTAATGAAGAAGTCGGAAATTTTCTATGCGATGTGGGTGTGGATTACAAACAGTTACTACCCACAACACAGAATTTGTTGAGAATTCCCTTACATCTAAACCTCTTCCTAATGGCTTACGAATCAGACGGAAGTAAAGAGTTGCTGCAAGACCGTAGTCTTTCAAGCCTCCAAGAACTGTACCAGCTTGTATGGGACTGGGTGATTATGAAGCAACACGCCGATGCCCCACCTGCTTGGGAACGCGAACGGGCTCTTTTTCTTATCGCACAATATATGGACCATAAGCAAAGAATTACGGTGCCAAAGTTTCTTCTTAGTCAGAAGGAGACAAACGCTTTAGAACGTGCATTCCACTGGTTATCCAGCGAAGGTATTATACTTAATGAAGGTAAAGAACTGAGTTTTTTTCATCAAACGTTTTTTGATTATTGCTATGCCAGAAACTTCGTTCAACAGGGTTACTCTCTTGTTGATGTTTTAGTCGCCTCTCCACAAGGCTTATTTCAGCGGCCACAATTGGTGCAAGTTTTATCATTCTTGCGAGGGCAGGAAGATAAACGTTCCTACTTTATGCAGCTTAATGCGCTCTTAAAATCTGACGATTTGCGATACCATTTGAAAAATCATCTTTACCGTTGGTTTGCTGCACTCGCTTCCCCTACAGAGCAAGAATGGAGATTAATGAAGCGGACGTCAGCAGACTTGAATATTCGCTCTCAGCTCTTACGATTCTCATATCTTAATCCGGGATGGTTCGAATATTGGAGAACTCAAGTAATCCCTGAAATAATGGATGGGCAAGATGAAAGATTTTTAGAGGAAGTATTCAGCTATTTAACTTCAATGATTGATTTGCGGCAAAGTGAAATCATAGTGTTAGTTCTTCCTTATTACAACAAAAGTCAATGTTTAGAACAGCTTGTTGAAAATCTAGTTTTGCAGATTCGCTCGTGGAAATGCGAGGAAGCTGTGAAGTTATTTGAAGTTGTGATGGAGAAAAGTGAACTTGACAACCGCGTTTCATACCTTGGTTGGAAGGAACTGGCCCAGTACGATTCGAAGGCATTTTGCCGTATTCTGCGGAATTTCATGAACCAGGCTATAAAGAACTATAGAAGAAAAAAAGAAGAGCGAAATCAAATTCAAACAGAATCGTATCAATTTAATTTTATTTCTCTCAATAAAGAAATGAATAAACTGGGTTCAACATTGATGGATGAAGCTCTTCAAATTGTCGTGAACAAATCGGCACTTTACTTTTTGGAAATTATCATTCCTTGGCTGATAGAAGCGGTAAAGATTGAAAGCTACGAGGTTCCAGAAACGGAAGAGGACTTTATCCCTGATTCTCTATTTCGTAATTGGTATGATAGGATCCAAGTTGAATTTGATGTTGTACTGAATGAGACCTTGGTAAAAGCTTTTATTCTGTTAGCCAAAGAACACCCGCAAATATTTGTGGAGAAGATTAACTATCTGTATAACATTCCTCATGATTCTATACAGTTTCTAATAGCGCATATACTGCGGCAGGTACCAGAACAACATTCCATAACGGCTCTTAATTTCATCTTAGCTGATCCACGTAGATTGAAAATTGGTAATGAAGATTTTGAAAGTAGGTATCTGATTAAATCAATAATGCCTTATCTTCAGGAATCAGAACGTCAAGATTTAGAAGATTTTATAATAACCCGTTTGCCCTTAAATAAAAAGTGGAAACTAGATGGATATATGTATCATGACCTTAGTCAGTGTAGAATTCTAAGTTCGATATCTAGTGAATACCTCAGTTCGCATGGAAAACAACGATTAATGGAGTTGGAGAGGAAATTTCCAGAGTACCAAGCATCTGATAACCCCCGCCGGATTAGAGGTGGAGTAGTGGGATCGCCTATCGATGCTGAGGCAGTGAGGAAAATGACAGATCAGCAATGGAAAAAGGCGATGGCTAAATACCAAAGAGGAGTCAGACATTCTGATTGGTCAAAGGGAGGGGCTGAATCCCTGGCTCGACTCCTGCAGGAGCAAGTGAGGAAAGAACCTGAACGGTTTATTAACCTTTTCTCAGTAAATAAAGATGGGTTTGACCACAATTATGTGCAGGCAGTGTTATATGGAATAACAGACTCTACCATTTCAGGAAGTGAATTCTTTGCTGCTATCAGTCTCTTCGAATATTATGAAGATCGAAATATACGAAGGACTATAGCATGGGCTGTTGAAAAACGAGCAGATGAAGAAGTACCGGAACGGATTATAGGCCTCTTAATTAGTTATTTTTACGATACATCCTTAATAGAAGAATCTTATACTGAAGACCCGGTATCAGGTTGTCATAATTCAGTTCGTGGAGCTGCCATGAATGCGTTGATGAAGATATATCGTGAGAAGGAGAAGGAGAAGTGGGAAATCCTTGATTATGCTGTCGGTTGCGATGATATTTCTTTAAGGGCTGGTGCGATTTATGAATTGATATATATGATTCGAATAGATCGTGAACGTTCATTAGATTTATTTGAGAATGCAATTGAAGGGAATCCTCAGTTATATCGTATAGCTTATACAAATGATTTTTGTTATTGGGCAATGGGGCAGCCATTTGAACGTCTCGTTTCTAAGTTAGACGCATTTATCACTGATGAGAAGGATGAGATTCAACAACGCGGAGCTGAACTTGTTGCTTTATCTTTAATTTCTGAGAATCTCTTTGAGAGTCAATATGTTAAAGAGCAAGTTATGACCTTACTAACAAAAACGATAAACGGTAATCCTTATCATCGTCGAGGTGTTGCACGAATACTTTCATATAATTTTCCTGATAATGTCTCCTCTATTCTTATGGATGGATTACTCCAGCTAATGAACGATGAGGACGAAGAAGTTCAGCGTCAGATTAGTTTTTTATTGCTCGATATTAAGAAAAACTGCAAAGAACTAAGACAAGAAATCCGGACGATAATTATGGCATTTGCAGGCTCAAGATCAATGACCTACGGAGGGAAATTGGGTGAAATCTTATGGCAACATGCTACCGATTATCCAGAGTGGACCCTTTCAGCTATCAGTGAGATTATGGGTAATGAGCATCTTCGTAATAGAGATAATTGGTACCTTGATTCAAGAGACTTAATACTTGCCGTAATAAATATCTACACAGATCCTTTATCAGATGAAGTTCTACAGAACCGAGCAATGGATATATTCGATATATTAATGAAATCCTTTTCTATGCATGCCCAGGGTGTTCTTGCAGAGTGGGATCGTCGTTAGAGAGGATACAAAGCCTATTCTTATTAGGGAGCGATAATGTGAATAACATAAAAGCATTCGTGGTAGGTGTAAGTGATTATACAGAAATAAATGCAAATAATCTTCCGTTCTGTTTGTTGGATATGAATAATTTCAGTCAAGCAATCAAAGTCGGTTTGCATGTCCAAGAAAGAGACATTATTCATTTAGGAAAATCTTTTAATGGTGTTGTGTCCGTTGAGAGATTTTGGGAGGAATTAAAGCATTTTATTGCTGAGCTCGAAGAACAAGCAACCATTATTTTTTATTTTTCAGGGCATGGCACTTCTACTAATCCACATTATTTGGCTTTAAGTGATGGATTTGTTAAAACGCAAGAGTTAATTGAAGTAATTAGTAAATCAAGAGCTAGAAATAAAGTATTGTTTTTAGATTGTTGTTACTCAGGTAACTTTAGTATTGCAAAAAGCATAAAAATTGATATAGAAGATTCTATTGATACGTTTAATGGTACTGGATATGCGGTTCTAACATCTAGTAATGAGCAAGAGCCTTCCTTTGGCGATGATATAGGGAGTGTCTTTACAAATATATTATGTACTGCAATAACAAACAAGTTTTTATCGAGAGAGGGAATGTTGTCATTACAAGATTTACAAACATGGGTAAAAAGAGCTTTGGAAATTCAAACGGAAAATAACCCGAATAATCCGCAGCATGCTATTTTTAGAGCCAATATGGGAGGAACAATTTTTTTGAAAACCTCAGACTATGCCCCATATGTTAGAGAGCATTACTATCTGGAAAATAATAATTTTATAATCCATTCCTTAGACCCTCTTCACAATGGATCAGTAAAAAGATATGCTGCTAAAGTTATTCTGAAATCCATGTTAAAAGATGAAGACATAGCAAAGGTAACTCTTGAAATAAGCAGGCTTCTGAAGCATGCTGATATTTATAAAAGCGAGCAACAAAAGTATACCTACAAAAATCAAAAAACTAATATAATATGGGTTTACTTTGGCTTTTCCGAAGAAGATATTACTAACTCTAATTATTATGGAATAGCCACATGGGTAGATGAAAAGCAAAATAAAGACTGGTGGTATAGATTAAGTGATAAACAACAGAAAATAATAAATAATGTTCACTTTAAAAAGAACTCCTTGTACACTATGTTAAAAAAATTTATGAATGAAAACACTATAAGTGATATAGAAGCTATTGAACAATTAAGGCAGGTTAGAGTTCAAATGTTAAATACTGCAGAAAATTTCGGAAGATGAATTGTTCCATATTGTAACACCCCTGTGCCCTGGATTGGATAAACTTTTTATAGCATTGACAGATATAAGTCTATCTTCGACAAATATTAAGGAATACAGGGAGGCTCAGATTTCACTTTTAAGTACAATTCACGATTTTTCATTTTTCTATAATGAGAAATATAAGGATCAGAGAGACTCAACCAATCGGAAAACAGTATTCTGCGCATCTTGTGCGGAGTTGTTCTCCTTAATGAATTCCCGAAGTTGCTGTTTTGACCAAAGTCCCATGTGTTCTCCCCAACCTTTCTCTTACTTCCATTTTAATGGGTTTGAGAGTTTACACAATATATTTTACAGACTCTCATAGCGAGGAAATTACCTTTTTGCACTGATGTGAATTTACTTTCCATAATCAAGAAGAGTCAGACCCGTTAGGGGTCTGACTCTAATTTTCCGCTTACCTCTACTTGTGATACGGTTCACCGCGCTGCTTGAAGCGGCAAGTTTATTTTAAAAGCCCCAAATTTTTTTCGATTTTCTCTAAACTTCTCAAATCACTATAATATCTAGATACAGTCATTTTGCCTTAAAAGATCTGTTTGCAGAGACGATTCAGGAGATGCTGGAAGCTGAAATGGATACCCACTTGGGCTATGGAAAGCATGAAGTGAAAGCGAAGCTCACACCAAACAGCCGCAACGGGAAGAGCCGTAAAACGGTAGTCAGTGAGTACGGAGAGCAGGAAATCGCCATCCCTCGGGACCGGCTGGTTGAGTTTGAGCCCTTGGTCGTTAAGAAGCATCAATCCAATATAACCGGCATCGAAGAGCAAATCATTGCCCTATACGCTAAAGGGATCAGCACCAGGGAAATCCAGGATCATCTGGGGCAGATGTTCGGCATTGGGGTCTCGCCTACACTCATTTCCAATGTCACGAATAAAATTGTCCCTCTCATTAAAGAATGGCAGAATCGGCCTCTGCAAGGGGTCTATGCAGTCGTCTATTTGAATGCGATCCACTTCAAAGTCAAGCAGGACGGGGCTATTATCAACAAAGCTGCCTACATGGTCATTGGCATTGATCTGGACGGAAACAAAGACGTGCTGGGCATGTGGATTGGGGAGAATGAGTCCTCCAAGTTCTGGCTGAGTGTGCTGAATGAACTGAAGAATCGCGGAGTTCAGGATATTCTCATTATCTGCGTGGATAACCTGTCTGGGTTCTCTCAAGCGATTGCAGCCTGCTACCCCCAAACTGAAATCCAGAAGTGTATTATTCACCAAATCCGCAGCTCCACGCGGTACGTGTCTTACAAGGACATTAAAAAGGTGACTGCCGACTTAAAGCCCATTTACAAGGCAGCTACCGAGGAAGGCGCCTTACTTGAACTTGACCGTTTCGAGGAGGTCTGGGGAACAAAATATCCGCTTATTATCCGTTCTTGGCGAACAAATTGGGACGAGCTTGCTACCTTTTTCAAGTACCCGCCTGAGATCCGCAAACTCATCTACACCACCAACATGATCGAGAGTTACCACCGTCAGCTTCGTAAAGTGACGAAGGGAAAGAGTATCTTTCCTACGGATGAGGCATTGCTGAAGATGCTCTATCTGGCCACCGTAGACGTCACTCGGAAATGGACGGGACGTGTCCAAAACTGGGGCCAAATGCTGCTCCAGCTGTCGGTCTTCTTCCCGGATCGGGTCGATCAACACTTGCGCTAGATTCGCGACTTCCCCCTCGGTGGAATCTGTGCTTAAAAGAGTTTACACAAAATTATTGACAGACCCCGCTATGATGGCCTCTCTCTACATCCCCATCCTCCAGCATAACTCTTCCAAAACCTCACCCGCCCTCCTCATCACTCTCTTCATATCCTCCTCCCGTATCACCTCTAGCTCATGTCCTTCCTCATTAAGTAAAATTCAACTCACCTACAAATACCACAACCTCAGGCCCAGGATTATTAATCTGTATGTATTAGCAGCAATAGATCAATTAATGATATCTCTGTGCCAAACTCTGTCTTATGCTCATAGATGTATAACGCACGAATCATAGAGTTGAGGACTTGTCTACACTTTTGACATGGAGAGGTGAATACCGTGATGGATAAGGAAATATTGAAGCTCGTCGGAACCCGGATTCGTGCTCTTCGGAAAGAGCGGGGTTTATCGCAGGAAGCACTTGGGGAGAAAGGCGGATTTCATTTTTCGTACATAGGGCAGATTGAGCGTGGTGAGAAGAACGTTTCTTTATTGAATTTACATAAGATAGCGGAATCGCTTGAAGTTAACTTAGTTCAGCTGTTTGCGTATCAGAATGAAGAGTTTATGGTTACCTCAGCTGAGAGGGATATTCAGGATATTGTAGGTATGCTTCGTGACGCTAATGATGAGAAGATACGCGTGGCGAAAAATGTACTAAAGGAATTATTATAAAGAATAATGATAAGGCAAGCCTCTCATGACGAATAAGGTCATTAAAAACACAAGCGCAAACCATTGGTTTGTGCTTTTTGCCGTAGCTTAAGTGTAAATCTTATTTTATGATCAATGGTGCTGAGTTTAAATTGTCGAAAGACCAGGGCTATATAGGCGTAAGAAAAAATATCTCTTAAGTAAAAAAAATGTCGCTTTAACTATATAGATTGAACTTAAGAATTTAAGTTAAGGGAAAAGTGGCGGAGGGGAATTTTGGAACTGGAGGAGCGGTAGCGACCGCCTTTGTCTGCGGATTTCAACCGTTAAAAACGGTATAAATCAAGAAATCTGCAGACAACAGCGGCTGGAAGTCCAAACATTCTCTGGAGTCACATGCAATCCCAAAACAGCAATATTATTAGTTCAATCTATTATAGTGTACAATTTATGGGTCACAAGGAGGAAGAAATGACTGAATTATTAGCTCCAGCAGGAAATATGGAAGCTTTAAAAGCTGCAATATCTAATGGATGTGATGCAATATACTTAGGAATGCAAAAATTTGGTGCACGCGCATACTCCTCTAATTTTGATTTAGAATCGTTAAAAGAGGCTGTTACGTATGCGCACCTGAGGGACGTTAAAATCTACGTTGCAATGAATACCATCGTTTTCGAAAACGAAGTTGAAGAGATGAAGGAGCAGATACACGAATTAAATGAAGCCGGTGTGGATGGCATTATTGTCCAGGACCTGGCTGGTTTCGATTATATCGTTAAAAACTTTCTTGATCTGGAAGCACATTGTTCAACTCAAATGGGAATCGACGATGTAGACGGAACTTTATTATTTAAAGAACTTGGTGCTAAAAGAGTTGTTCTGTCCCGTGAGGTTAAGATTGAAAAAGTAAAAGAGATTAAAAGAATAGCTGAAATCCCTTTAGAAATTTTCGTTCACGGTGCTTTATGTGTATCTTATTCCGGAAACTGTCTAATGTCGGGATTACTCGGCAATCGGTGCGCAAACCGCGGAAGATGTGTGGGTTCATGCCGTAAGGAGTATGAACTAATGGATAAGACAACAGACACATCTTTAGGGAAAAGCTATATTCTATCTACAAAGGACTTAAACACAATCGATTACATCCATGATTTAAAAGAAATCGATTCTTTAAAAATAGAAGGCAGAATGAAGGCGCCTACGTATGTTGCTAATGTTGTATCCAAATATCGCAGGGCCTTAGATCATAAAATAACCGAAGAAGAGAAAGAAAATCTGAAAAAAACATTCAACAGGACCTTTACTAAAGGATATTTGTTTCACGAAGACAGGAGAAATATTACAAACATCTCAAGGCCAAATAACTTTGGTTATGAAATTGGAACAATCAGCAAGATGGATAAAGACCGGTATGAAATAACTCTTACACGTCCTTTAAATCAAAACGATACAATCCGGATAAGTCATAACAATGAAGATGTTAATTTAACGGTTGCAAAACTGTACAACAAAGATGGCGATTTAATTAACACCGCAGATGATGTCTGCTATATCAAAGTTACAGAAAAGATGTCTACGGGAGATGTAGTATATAAAACGAAGGATTATTACTACCACAAAGAATTAGAAGCATCACTTGAAAAAGAATTTAAGCGGTTTAACCTGGATATTAGAGTATATGCATGTCCAGATTCAAAGCTGTTCATAGATGCGGAGGGCTTGGGGTTTAATTATTCATATGAAAGCGAGGAAATCCTAGGCGAAGCCATTAATAATCCAACCACAAAAGACCAGGTCATCAAGCAATTCTCCAGATTAAATGATACTATATTCGAACTGAATCATGTCGATTATGAGGAATGTAATGCATTTATTCCGGCTAAACTGTTAAATGCAGCAAGAAGAGAGATTGTACAGGGCTTATATGACTTAAAGCTTAACAGCCGGAAGAAAAGAACCAAGGCTCTGAAAGCCAAAGAAAAAATAAGCTTTGCCCCTGAACAACCATACCTTACAGCTTCTGTAACGAATCAGGAACAGTATGATGCTTGCGTGAGCTGTGGAATTAAGGAAATTTATTTTGAAAATGTGGTTAGAAGAAATCAGAACGAGTATAAGGAAAAAGAAGGGCAGCTGCTCATCGGAGGATATGGCGGCATTTATCACTACAGAGAAACAAATCCGTTCGTTACGGACTATTCTCTAAATGTTATAAATGCTACCAGTTGCTATGAATTATATAAATTAGGTGCCAAACGAGTCACTTTATCTTATGAATTGAATAAGAGCCAAATTGAAGATTTAATGAATGCCTATTATGAAGAAAATGACGGCTATCCTGCACTGGAAATGATCGTATATGGCAGGGCTCCGTTGATGTTTACAAAATATTGTCCGATGAAAAAAATGAATCAATGTAGAATTTGCAAAACGAAGAGCTATGAGCTAAAAGACGAGCACGGAACATTCCCTATCCTTTCCCATGAGGATTGTACAACGACTCTCCTTAACGGGAAGACGCTTAATCTTTTAGATGAGCTGCCAAGCATCAAAGGAATCCAGGCGCTCAGATTAAACTTCACAGTTGAATCTAAAGAGCAGGTTGTGAAAGTCATTCATATGGCCTCAGGCAAACTAAACGGCTCCATGAATAATGCTGTCTTTAATCAGGAAACAGACACAAGAGGACATTTTAATAAAGAGATAGTGTAGGCAGCCAAAGGGATGGTTCTGCTTAAATTCCTCCTGAAAAAATGGAAGACCCCTCACGAAAGGGGTCTTTATGTGTTGCAAGATCATGGTATATGCTTTATGGTGGAGACCTTAACGATTTTTGCCGTGAAGTCTGCCATTAAATTTTCTAAAATCAATCCTAAGGATGACCTTCAGATGAAAATATTATTAGTTGAAGATGATAAGACGATCGCGTCGGGACTGGAATATTCGCTGCAGCAAGAGGGTTATTGGACCGTTCTCTGCCATGATGCCGCTGCTGCCCGAAAGGTGCTCGCCGAGGACATCGATCAGTTCACTTTATGCCTGTTCGATTTACAGCTTCCAGACGGAACTGGCTATGAATTATGCAAGCTGGTGAAGGAACGACGTGATATTCCGGTCATTTTCTTAACGGTGATTGATGATGAGGTCAATGTGGTGATGGGACTCGATATGGGAGCCGATGATTACATTACCAAACCCTTTCGGGTTCGTGAGCTTCTCTCCCGGATCAAGTCCGTCTTGCGGAGATACCAGAAGCTGTCCCATGCCGGAGCGGTCATCGACATTGACAATGTGCGCATCCATACGCTGGAAGGCAAAGTATATAAAAATGGTGCCGAAATTTCGCTAACCGCCTTGGAATACCGCTTATTGCTGATCTTTGGGAACCACGTTGGACAGGTCCTCAGCAGAAATCAGCTCCTGGAGCAGATCTGGGACGTGGCCGGCGACTTCGTGAATGACAATACGTTAACGGTCTATATCAAAAGGCTAAGGGAAAAGCTGGAGGATAATCCAGAGCAGCCGGCTCTGATCAAAACGGTACGCGGTTTAGGCTATAAGGTTGGTGAATAGATGCTGCGCAATCGGGAAAATCAAATATTATTACTCGTCATGGGCTCGATCAGCTTATCGGCGATCGTCATTGCTGCCTTCATTTCGTCCGCCGCCGCAGCCCTCGTTATTATTGTATCCGTGCTGCTTTCCGGCACAGCTTTATTATTCACGAAACGGAGATATTACGAGCTAGAGAAGCTGTCCGTATATTTGCGGGAGATTAGCAGCGGCCAGGACTCCCTTGACCCTCGCGATAATCAGGAAGGTGAGCTTAGCATCTTAAAGAATGATATTTACAAGGTGACACGCATGCTCTCCGAGCACCGGTCGCTATTGCAGCGGGATAAACTTCAACTGACCGATGCCATCTCCGATATTTCACACCAGCTCAAAACACCGATCACCTCTATGACCGTCATGGCAGATCTGTTAAGCGCCCCAGACCTGCCTCCACTCAAAAGAACAGAGTTCACCCATCATATTCGCATTCAGCTTGAACGGATCGATTGGCTTGTTTCATCCTTATTAAAGCTGGCGAAAATGGAAGCGGGAACCATCCCGTTCAAAAAAGATCGAATACACATGAAAACCCTTATCCAAAAGGCACTGGAGCCGGTTATGATTCCGATGGATATTAAGGGACAGACCGTTTCCGTCACGGGGGATGACAACGTCTCTTTTGCCGGCGATTTCCATTGGACTGCTGAAGCGGTGATCAATATTTTGAAAAATGGAGTGGAGCATACACCTGAAGGCGGTGCGATTACCATCACATTTTCCGGCAACGTACTATTTACGGAAATTGTTATTGCTGACAACGGAGAGGGTATTCCGAAAGAGGATTTGCCTTATATTTTCAAACGCTTTTATAAAGGAAAGAATGCTAATGAAGGAAGCATCGGTATAGGGCTTGCGATGGCTCAAAGCATCATTGCAAGCCAGAACGGCGTGATTGATGTATCGAGCAACAGCGGGACGGGCACAGAGTTTCGGATCAAATTTTATAAGCATGTGATTTAACAGCACTCCTTAAGTGACTGAACTGTCACCTCCAGCGTCACTGTAAAGTCATTTTGGACAGATAAAATGATATTCATCAGATGAACGATGGAGGTACAACCATGCAAGTGAAGCAGCAGCGCAAGATTACTTTTGTTATCACGATAGGCTACACCCTGATTATTCTTTATTTTATGCTTTTTGCTTTCGGCAGAGCGGATAAGGTGGATCAAATCAGTCAGTACACCTTTATTTTTTTGCCGGACAGTTTTTTTAGGGTGCCGGGTCTTTCCGATCTTCAGCATCCGACACTGATGGACTTGGTGGGTATTGGAAACTTTGCAGCCTTCATACCTTTTGGCATACTGCTTCCGTTGTTATACCGCACCAGCTTTGTTCGCCTTATGACAGGGTTTATCCTGTCCATTCTTGTGGTGGAGACCATCCAGGCACTAACATTCCTCGGCAGCTTTGACACGAACGACGTCATACAGAACTCATTGGGCGCTGCTATCGGATTCGGGGCGTACAAGATTGGCTTTCGTACAAAAAACTACTGGAGAAATATCGCTGCTACAGGAATTGCCAGTGCTGCCTTAATGCTCGCCGTGTGGGGAGTCTTCGGAATAGTGGATCAAGTGTTCACCAAAGAGGTGGGCCCATTTGTAGCGATAAACGAATGGAAGGATAGTACCGGAAATCCATTAACGGGAACCAGACAGGACCGTCTTAAGATTGGCGGTCAAGACGTGAAACCCCAATATAATGTGTATGACACCAAAGGTAAAAAGAACGAAACCTATACGTATTCGTTAGGCAATAAGGGAGAGCTGTATCTTAGCTTGAATTATGGAATTCCTGATCATAAGGATTTTCAGGGCAGCATTAAGGTTACCGTTGACGGGCAAGAGCTCCTGTCTGTATCTGCAGAAGATCAGCTCCATGAGCCGGATATGAGGATCCTTTATCTCACCCGGGCTAAGGAGCTTAAGATAACCATTGAGGGGAATGAAACCCTTTGGGATGTTGGATATAGAGAGATGGTATATACCTGGAATTGAGCATCTAGGGAAGGGGGATGACAATGGAGATTTTAACAATCGAAAATTTGTCTAAAATATACGGCACAGGCGAATCGGCGGTAAAGGCGCTTGATGATGTTTCCTTTTCGGTCCAAAAAGGTGAATTCGTCGCAATTATCGGACCTTCCGGTTCGGGAAAATCGACACTCCTTCATATGCTGGGCGGTGTGGATCGACCGACCGGCGGGAAAGTGTATGTTCAGGATACGGATATGTATACCTTGAACGAAACGCAGCTGGCCATCTTCAGGCGCAGACAAATCGGGCTGATCTACCAATTTTTTAATATGATTCCCGTCCTGACGGTGGAAGAGAACATTACGCTGCCGCTCTTGCTGGATCAACAAAAGGTAGATCAAAAGCAATTGGCTAATCTTGTGAGCACGTTGAATTTGCAGCATCGATTAAACCATCTGCCGAATCAGCTATCCGGCGGACAGCAGCAGCGTGTCTCGATTGGCAGGGCGATCATCGGCAATCCTGCGATCATGCTGGCTGACGAACCCACCGGGAATCTGGACAGCAGGAATAGCAGCGAGATCGTCGATTTATTGAAAATGCTGAATAGGACCTATCATCAGACACTGATCGTAATCACGCATGACGAACGGATCGCCCTGCAAGCCGGCAGAATCATTTCGATTGAAGATGGGAGGATTGCCAAAGACGAGGTAATAAGGCGATGAATATTGTCAATACATTAACCATCCGGCATCTGAAGCAGAACAAGAGACGAACACTTGTGACTATTGTTGGCGTGATTATTTCAGTATCCATGATGACCGCTGTCATTACGCTTATTTTTTCCTTTGCGGATTTAATGATCAGACAAACGATCGCAGATACAGGGGAGTGGCATATTCAGTATCAAGATATAACTAAAGAACAGCTTGCGGCGATACAGGGCGATGATGCAACCAAAACAGTTGCAATCACAAGAGAACTTGGGTATGCCCCATTAGAAGGGGGACAAAATTCCAATAAGCCGTACTTGTTCATTAAGGAATATGATGTGCAAGGGTTTGCACAATTTCAGATTGAAATAAGCAAGGGACGTCTTCCGCATACGGACAAGGAAGTTGTGATTTCCGAGTCTGTTGTAACAAATGGCAAAGTGAAATACGAAATCGGCGATCGTTTAACGCTTCGCGTCGGCGACCGATATGAACAAGGGGGCGAACATCCCCTGGATCAGACGCAACCGCTGCGCAGGAAAGACGGCACATTGACTGAGACATTACAGCATAGCATAATCAGGGATTATACGGTGGTAGGCTTCATTAAACGTCCCGTGTCGGAAACGGACTGGGCCCCGGGTTATACGATCATTAGCTATGCCGATGATCATATCCTCGGGGGGGACGATCGGGTCGATGCTTCGGTGGTTTTGCAGCAGGTCAATCCGTTCTTGTTCACACATGCGGAGAAGCTGGCTGAGAAAAACCAAATTGACACTGTCCAATTTAATAACGATTTGCTTCATTATTATGGCTTGTCCGGCAGCGGAGCCTCATCCAGCATGATGTTCTCATTATCGGCAATCATTATGGGGGTCATTGTAATTGGCTCGGTTGGGCTCATCTACAACGCTTTTGCGATATCCGTCTCGGAACGTTCCCGCCATTTAGGGATGCTTGCGAGCGTGGGGGCGACGAAACGGCAGAAGCGAAATTCCGTGTTTTTTGAGGGTATCGTCATTGGTTTGATCAGCATTCCCATTGGCATCCTATGCGGTCTTGCCGGAATCGGAATCACCTTTTCGTTCATGAACACAAGGATTGAAGGGGCATTATGGACTAGTGAGAAGCTGAGGCTTATCGTCACGCCGTTATTGCTCTTGATTACTTGTCTTGTTTCAATGCTGACGATTTTCGTTTCGTTGTATCTCCCGGCGGCCAAGGCATCCAGAGTATCTCCCATGGACGCGATTCGCCAAACCACTGACGTAAAGCTTACGGCCAAAGCAGTGAAGACGTCGAAGATCATTCGTAAACTCTTCGGAATCGAAGCAGAAATCGGGCTGAAAAACTTAAAAAGGAACAAACGAAGACATCATGTCATTCTTTTTTCGCTTGTCATCAGCATCGTTTTGTTTTTGACGATATCGTTTTTCACGACTGGCCTGACACAATCTCTGGCATTGTCCCAGGAAGGCATCAATTACGATATTGAAGTGTCGACCAGTAATGGAAAAGGACTAGATGAACAGTTAATGCAATCGCTTGTATCTCTGGATGGCGTCACGGAATACAACGTAATTCATGAGTTAGTCGGGAACGCTTGGGTTGATGCGGCAAGCATCGCCGACGAGTTGCAAGAGAAGGTCAAGCAGGATCAGAGTATGCTGCAAGACGGGAAATACCCTTACGACATTAAACTCCATGCACTGAATGATTCGAGCCTGCAAGCCTATGCCAGAGCGGCTCACGCAGATTACGAACAGCTTACGGATCTGGAGCATCCCGCCGCAATCGTGATGGATACGATTCATTACAAAGATATGGACACGGGGAAATATATTCAGACGAAGTCCATATATGCGAATATCGGTCAACATATCGAGCTAACGAGTTTTATTAAAGAGAGCGGGGAAGAAACGAAGGCAAACAAAGTGATATTTGCCGCATTGACGGATAAGGCACCGATGGGGATGAGCCCGGTAGGCGTAGGCGGGTTAAATATGATCGTGTCGGAACGCGTTATGAATCGGCTGGCTGACGACGAGGAGCTGGCTAACGCTTCGATGTACCTCCATTTGAAAAGCACGGAACCGGTGAAAACGCAGCAGGAAATTGAAGCGATGAATGAGACCAATCTGAATGTCTACAATGTATATCAATTCAGAAAAAGCGAAGAACAACAAATTCTGCTAATGAACGTCTTTGCTTACGGTTTTATCGTATTAATCTCTGCAATTTCCGTTGCCAACATCTTTAATACGATCTCAACAGGGCTGGCTCTTCGCAAGCGGGAATTCGCGATGCTGAAATCCGTAGGCGCGACGCCAAAGGGGTTTGCAAAAATGTTGAACTATGAGAGTGTTTTTTATGGGGTCAAGTCGCTCTTGTATGGGCTTCCTATCAGTTTCGCCGCGATGGTTCTGATCTATAAAGCATTTGCGAACAAATTCAGCTATGGGTTCACCCTGCCATGGATGAGCATTCTGTCTGTCATTGTAGGCGTATTTGTCATTGTCAGCTCTGCGGTTGTTTATTCCGGAGCTAAAGTAAAAAAGGAGAATATTATTGATGCGTTAAAGCAAGAGAATATATGATTCACTTACTTCACCCAGAGGAGGAGACGTTACTTTAGCGTCGCACACAATCATGCGAGTCGATCGATTACTCTCCATGCTGCTGATCATCTCCGGTAAAGGTACGGTAACGGGCAAGGAGCTTGCCGAGCATTTTGAGGTATCCTTGCGGACGATCTACCGGGATATCGAAAAAATAAGCGAAGCCGGCATACCGGTTGCAGCGTCCAGCGGCAAGGGCGGAGGATACTATATTATGGACGGCTATAATATAAGCAGCCTCTTTTTAAACCGGGATGAAGCACATACGTTTGTAACGGTAATGAAAAATTTACACGGCTTATTCGGCAGGAATGAAGCCTTTAATGACATCATGCTGAAGGTTGAACATACCTATAAGCCCGATCCCGATAAGGACAAACTGACTCTGGATCTGTCCCATTTCAGCATGGAGCAGGAAATGAAAGAATACCTGAGAATCATAAGCAGGGCCATTACGGATAACAGGCTGCTCATATTCAAATATATTAACAGGGATATGGAATATCTGGAGCGGACGGTAGAGCCAAGCTCGATTGACTTTCGCCACGGCCATTGGTATGTGACAGGCTTTTGCCGGGTCAGAAGGGACTACCGCAGATTCAAGCTTGTGCGGATCAAGCAGCTGGAGCAGGGGCCGGCTTTTGAAAAAAGAGAGCTGGCAGCAGACCGGATTGCCGGGGTCATTGAGCAGAGCTACTCGCAGCGGGACATACAGGTTGTGTTGAGATTCACTTCGCGGATTGGCGCACAGCTTACCGAGTATTTTCAGAAGGAGAAGATTAGCCGGGGGGAAGATGGTTTTTATCTTGTTTCGGATACTTTTCCTAATGAGGAGGGCCTGCTAAAGTTCATTCTAAGCTTCGGCAAGGAGTGCGAGCTGCTGGAGCCCCGTGAATTACGTGCGGAGCTGCAGCAATATATACGAAATATGCTTTTAACCTACAATGACTGACGCCCTGGTGTCAGTCATTGTGTTTTATAGTAGGGATATCGGCGGGAAGCATAACGCCCGCTATAACTACTCTAGGAGGCAAGCGACCAAATGCACGAGGATACGCGAACGGAACTGATACAAAAGCTGCAAAGATTGGAGGAGGAACGCTATATTTTGCATGAGGGAGAAAGGTTACAAGATTTTACTTATCTGATGCTGCGGCATATTGGGGACCCGGAGGCGGAGCTTCGTGAGCATATCTATTCTACCTTTTACATATGGCTGAAGCGCGATAATAAGTTTTCGTGTGAGGAGCTGCGGCAGCTTTTGGCAGTCCTGATGGATGACCGGCATTTATTCTGCCGGATTGGAAGCGAGGGCGACCACAGTGTGCTTACCAGGGCGTTTGCGGTTCTGCCTATTGCCCTTATAGTGCAGCGGGACAGGAACAATCCATTCCTGACCCCCGGCGAGTTCGAGCATCTAAAGCTTTCCCTGCTTCGCTATTATCAGGAGGAGGAGGATCTGCGCGGTTATCTGGCAGCCGAAGGCTGGGCTCATGCTGCAGCTCACGGGGCAGATGCCCTGGAGGAGCTGATCCGCCATCCAAAAAGCGATAATGCAGTACAGCACGAGGTGCTGGTGGCAATTAAAGGGATGCTACATAACGGTGTCCGGATTTTTGACGAGGAGGAAGACGAACGCATGGCCAGCATTGTGGACACGATGATCAGCGAAGCGCTGCTTCCGCAGCAGGAGATTGCCGGCTGGATTCATAGCTTGTCGAAGTGTACGGAATGGCCGGATACGCGCGCGCAGAGAATCGCCAGAGTTAACGGGAAACATTTTGTACGCAGCCTGTATTTCAGAACAACGGCCCGGAATAACTCTCATAATCTTATTCTTAACGGCGCCATGCTGACGGCTGAGGCTGAATTAAACTGCTTTAATGACGTTGAATAACTCAACCGGAGGTAAATTAAATTGAATACTCATTACTATTTCAGCTGGTTTAATGATTTTTTTCCAGAGAGGCTTGTTAAGTGTTTGCAGGAGGATATCCAAGACCGGAAATCGCTTGTTATGATTAGCGCTGGGCCGTCTGGTTGTGAAGATAAGCAAATTAACTTTGCTGATAGTTCTGAATGGACCTGGCTGCATCAGGCAAACCTTATTTTTGATGAATATCATTTCATTGATTACCGCATGCAGAAGGAAGAGGCCCGGCGGGTCCTTCATAACGCGTCTGTCATTTTCTTATGCGGCGGAGATCCGGTTTGGCAGAATGGTTTTTTAGCGGAATATGAGTTGTCGGATCTTATTAAGAACAGCAATGCCGTTATATTGGGTGCCAGCGCCGGTTCGTTAAATATGGCTGCGAACTGGCTGAAATTGAATGACGCAGACGATGACGCTGAAACAGGCAGTGTATATGATGGTATGGGCTGTGATCCTTTTGCCTATGAATCTCATTCTAAACGCGACTACGCCACATTTGTTCAAGGCTACCTGTTTCCCTTATCTGAAAAAATTGAGGTTTATGCGGCAGAGCAGGAGAGCGCTATACGTGTAAAGGACGGCAAAGTAGAAATAATGGGTCCTGTATATTTAATTTCCCGTTCAAAGATAGAGGAATTGGTTGAGACGCTCCAGCTGCTCTAGATGAAAAATGAGGTTAACCGGATTAAGCCGGCTAACCTCACAATCTTATCAATGGAGTGAACATATCACTCTAAAAAAGCAGCAGTAAGTTCAGCTATTTGCTTTGCTTGAGTATGGTGTAGATAGTGCCCTCCCTCTAGGATTTCAATAGCGGATTTTTCACTATTCTTAACCATATCCTTATGAATCTTCAACCAGTTATCATCAGGCTCTGTACTTTCAGTAGCCAAAAAGTATAACACGGGCAGATTCTTGGGATACTGGATCTCAGCGGTTTTATTAAAATTCTCCGGCATTGCTTTGCCTTCATTCATGGTTGCCTTTGACCCTATATTTTTAAGTGATAAATATTTATACTGCTCGCCCAGTACAGCTCCCACATCCGGAATGTTCAGTATATCAGCGTTTATATTGGAGAGTAACCGGAACAGTCCAGACTTACTTAGCCATTCAATGGCCCCCTGATTATTATCATCAGCCCCTCCCTGAGAGGGAAGACTGCTATCAATCCCTATAAAGGCTTCAACTTCATGAGGGTATTTGTGAATATAGTCAAGAGAGTATACCCCTGAAATGGAATGCGCCATAATCGTGTATTTGTTAATTCCCTGCATAACCAGTACCTTATGTAGTTCCTCTGTTAAATGTTCAACGGATCTTTCCGTGTCTGTATCCTCACTTAAACCATAACCGAACGGTTCTACCACAATAACGCGAACCTTTTTTTCTAACTCATCAATCAGAGGCTTGAAATCAATAACGGGTGCGGCTGTCATATAGCCAGGTAATAATACGATGGTTTTGCTGCCATTTCCGGAGATCTGAACATTCATTTTTTTTCCGTCTATAACAACGGACTCACCGTAAGGAACGATCTTTTTTTCTTCGCGTCCCAGTTGAAGCTTATTGTTAATAAAAATTCCTGCAAAAAATAATGCAATAATGATTAGTATCGATAGTAAAATGATCCCGACAATTTTAAACGTTTTTTTCATTGTTTGCTCCTTCTTTTACCGCTTAGCAGCCTCTGTAAGTTTTTGGACGATTGTGGAAAAGACCTCATCACTAATAACATTTACTCCGCTTTGTTTTAAAACATATTGGGCTGCTTTTAATTTTTCAAAAAAAGATTCAGCTGTACTTGGAAATAAGGCCTGAATGAACCAGGTGCTTGTTAATAAAATAACAACCTCTGCCATTTGTGCTGGCTGTGGTGACGTGATAGAGCCATCCGCATTGCCGGCAATAATATACCTTTCTATAATTGGAACAAAAACCTCGCACATTTGAGTGTTATAAATCGAAATAAAGACGGGATCCCTGAGCAAGGACAAAGAGATTACTGTCGATTTGGTAATATCCTCATTAAACATCGATTCCAGCAGAATCGTTTGAATTTTTCCCAAGCCGCTTAGATCATCCCGTTTATCAATAGAATCTAATAACTCCTGTTCCGGTATAAACCTTTTTGCGATTCCGACAATAATGTGATATTTGGATTCAAAATGGTGGTAAATAGCCCCGCGTGTGAGCCCGTCCAATCCGGTAACAATGTCACTGATGGAAGTTTGCTCATAGCCTTTTTCAATAAATAAAAGAGAAGCGGTATCAAGGATTAAGTTTCTGGCTTCCTTAGCTGTATATTTCTTTTTCAAGTGATCTCCTCCCTAAAAACATTCAATCGGTATGTTTTTTTGTAAGTATAAAATAAAAAGCTATAAATATCAATTTTTTTTGGCGGAAAATGAATTATCGGATATTATTTAAGAAGAGCAAGGCCGAAAGGAGCTGTACCAAATGGATCAGAAGCATCGTGCACGTTGTATTAAGCTGGGTGAGGTAGCGGGGCTTTATAAAGGTGACATGGTATCAAGGGGCTGTACTCCCGATTATTTGCCGGAGTTCATTGCGATTGAAGTTGGCAAACGAAAGGATAATCAGTTATGAAAAGAGTTGGTATTATTACTCTTTATTATAAAAACTACAATTATGGTGGCCAACTTGGAGCTTATGCACTGCAAAAAGCTATAGCTAAGCTAGGCTTTCATTGTGAGCAGATTACATTCAAGTGGCTAAACGAACACACCTTACAAACATATGAAAGCGCTAAAGGGGCTGAACATTTCAGGATTTTTTCCGAAAGCATTCCTCACAGCAAACGCTTATATACAGTATCTGATATTGCAGAATGCGTGGATGATTACGATTTTTTTGTGTGCGGCAGTGACCAAATATGGGGATTGCCATGGGTTATTTCCGACGGCGTTCTACCCTGCATGGCACTTTCTTTTGTCCCTGAATCAAAAACGAAAATTGCATACGCAGCAAGCATGGGGGGAGCAGAAATAGAGCCTGATCGAAAAAGGATCCTTGCCCCGCACGTTAATTCTTTAGACTTCGTTTCTGTTCGCGAAAAAAGTGCCATTCCCTTTGTGTCAACGATGAATAATGGAGATATATCTCATGTATTGGATCCTGTGATGCTTCTCGATAGATCCGAATGGGATGAAATATGTGTAGCTCCTGTAGAAAAAGCTTATATACTGACCTATGATTTACGAGATACAGGGGTTCAGGAATATGCCGAAGCACTTTCACGAAAGTGCGGCTACGAGATTATAACTCTTGCAGCTGCTGGAGCAGCTACAGTTGGTCCGAAGGAATTTGTAGGATACATAAAACACGCTAAGTATTTTATTACCAGTGCTTTTCATGGGGCTGTTTTTGCCATTTTATATAAGGTTCCATTTCTGGTTTTCCCGGTATCGGATAATCCGCAGGACCCCAAATCAATGGATTCAAGACTGTTAGCTCTGCTGGATACATTTAGACTATCTTCTTGTTATGTTTATGACACATCAAACATTCCAAATATCGGTGAGTGTACTTTTCATCATATTGACGAATCAAAAACAAGTGCATTTCGCCATAGCTCACTTCAATTTCTTAAAGCTGCTTTGGAATTTTAAAATAAACGTAAGCATGTGTCCGGCGAAAACCGTCGTCAATCTCTACCTTGGTGATGGAAAAAGGACCGACTAAATGTCGGTCCTCTTTATTTTGGCAAATATTAATTCTTCGGTCTTTCCAATCTGCTCCGTTCACGCATGGCGTTCATATGCTTGACCTGTCTTGCTTCACGGCGGTTTCCTCCCGTTATCAGCTGGCTCAGCATAATGAGCAGCCCCAGGGTGCCCAGCACATAAGAAACGATAGGATTCACTTCATTCCACATGTTGGAGGCAGTCAGAAGAAATACCCCTCCAATGATCGTTGCGATAATCCGTCTTGTATTTTTATTTTGCGTCTCAACTAATTTTTTCTCAAAGGAACTTGATAGCTTTACCCGTAGGTTTCCGCTATCCATTTTATCTACTGTAGAAATGAACTTCTTAGTCGTAGGAAGGATTCCTTTAAGCAGACTCGTGCCTTCATCCAGAACGGTGGAAAAGACACTTCCTTTCAGATCTTTAAGCACAACCCTTTGGATGTAAGGCTTAGCGGTCCCGATCAAGTCCAGCTCAGGGTCCAGTCCCAGACAGAGTCCATAAATTGTAATCATTGCCTTACCTAAAAAGGTTGTGTTTGCCGGTAACTGAAAGGGCTGGGAATAGAAAAAATTTCGTAACTCCTCAACATTGTCACCTGATGTCACGAAGCTGAGGTCAAACGTATCCCCATTAATTTGGTCAAATAATAACGTGAGATTCCTGGAAAACACCTCTAAATCTGTATTCCGTCTTAAAAATCTCAAACGATTAAGGGCATTAATTGCGCCGGGAGCATCTTTTAAATACACCGCCATTAAAAGGGCCACCATTTGCTTCTTCATATCCTCGGGAATTCGTCCGACCATTCCAAAATCAATTAAGGCTATGGTGCCGTCTGGCTGCACGAGAACATTGCCCGGGTGCGGGTCTGCGTGAAAGAAGCCGTTTATCAGAATCTGTTCTACAAGAATCTCCATCAATGATTTTGCTAATTTCGTCCGGTCCACACCCCAGGCAGCAAGCTGGACGAAATTGTTGATTTTTACACCTTCCATAAACTCCATAGTAAGCACTTTTGAGGTTGTATAGGTCCAGTGAATACCTGGAACAACGATATCCTTCCGATGGGTGAACTGCTGCTGGAATTCTTCGGCATTTCGTCCCTCTTTTTGATAGTCGAGCTCGTCCATAACGGTATCGTAAAACTCATCATACACTGTATCAAGGTCCATGAGGGCTGCAAGTTGGGTCTGACGTTTCATTAGCCGGACAGCAATTTGAATGGATTTCGAATCGATTTCAATAATATCCTCGATCCCGGGACGCATAACCTTCACTGCGACTTGTTCACCAGTTCGTAATGTTGCCCGATGTACCTGACCAAGGGAAGCCGCTGCGATAGGAGCTGTATTGAACTCGGCAAAAATCTCGTTAATGGACGCGCTGAGCTCGCTCTCTACCTTAAGTTTTATCTCAGAAAAATCCACCGGATCTACGGAGTCCTGCAGCTTGGACAATTCATCAAGAATTTCCTTCGGCAAAAAATCCACCTGTGCACTGACATGCTGCCCAAGCTTGATAATTAACCCGCCCATGTCCATTGCAGTCTTCGTAAAATAGACAGCCTGCTTTCGGTATATGGCTTTTGTTTTCGCTTCTAAGCGCCGTCTTGGTATAAAATACTTTTGTTTGCTCAGCCACCAGAAAGCCCACGCGAACTTAAAAATCATCCGCATGGTTCTTCTGAACCGGAGATCCTTCATCAATTTCATAAATTCGCTCATTCTTTTCCATCTGCCTCTCCCCGTTGATAGACAACCTGCACATGTATGCTATTTTATACTAATCGAATTTTCAATGACAGTAATAAATGATGTCTGCAATCGGTTATTTATCCGGGAGGGATTTTACTTTAGATCAGTGCTAAAAATGAGCAGCGATACGGCGATGAGCCAATATGTAAAATATAGAATCCGCGCAGACTGCTTAAGTTGCCGTCTTATTCACAAAATCAATCTCATTCCGGATGCCTTTATGGGCGTCATACCACAGGCCCTTTGTCAGGCGAATGCGCAGCAGGCAGGTGTTAGGGTCTTCATCATTATTGGCTTCGTTATACCACCCGGCAAATATTGTGCGCAGCTTGGTCATCATCTCCGCATTTTTCTCATCACATACCCAGCCCAGGTTTTCACCGATCCCGTTGGCCGTAAAGTTCTCGACGATGATACAAACGGCGACTTCAGGGTTTTGGGCGATCTGCAGCATCTTGCCTGAGGTTGCGTAAGTGACGGTGTAGAATGCGCCGTCTTCATAATAGGCATCTACAATGCGTGAGGCGGGACGGCTTTTGCCGTTAGCACCCGGTTCCAGCGCGATGGTGGACAGTGTGATCAGCCCATCCTTATTACCCGCTTGTTCATCCAGCAGCTTCATGGCTTCGTCAAATTTGCTCATTATATTACCTCCTAAAGTGTTGTTAGGCGTATATTAACAAGCTTATCATTGTAAAATCCTGGTGCATGTGAAGAATAGTACGATAAAATAGATATCGAATAATAAACCTCTTCGTACTATGAATGTTACGGGCACAAGAAGAGCTGAAATCAATAGTTATGGTATTGGGAAATGCTTATAAACAATGCTAAACTGATAATAAATAAAATCAGAGATGGAACTGAACTCTATTTAATTTGTTAAGAAGGAAGAGATTCGATGGGAAGAAAACAGTCTTTTACGGAGACAGAACTGCTTGATACGACAAAAAAATTAGTGCTTGAGCATGGGTATGACGGTTTTCATCTCAAGTTACTCTCACAGCATCTGTCAGGAGCCAGAAGCACTATTTATCAATATTACTCTAACAAAGAAGAGATTGTCGCTGCTTGCATGAAGCGCGTAATGGTAAAGGTATTAGAAAAGGCATTAGCCATTGATGAGACAGATCCTATGGACGCCCTCGAACAGCTGCTTCTCGTTTATGTGGAAGAATCTGCGCTACATCAGCTTTTGGGAAATGCCGGTAAAATTAATGTTGCTAACTCTTCAGCGGCAGCGAGAGATCTTGAATTTATTGATGAGGCGCATATGACGCTCAAGGTTCAATTATCTCGTTTATTTGAATGCGCACAACAGAATAAAGGATTGCGGCAGGATATTCCACTTCCTGTACTTATTGGTGTGTTTTTTAACTTGATCGATACCCCTAATATGATGAATATCCCTGCTCCTGATTGGGGAAAGCTGCTGTTTCAAATGTGGATGGGAGGGGCCAAGAGCTAGTCGCAGTCTTGGATGTAATTTGACACAAGTGTCATTTATGATGTTTAATTAATGTGCCGGGCATGATGGCAGCTTTAAAATGACACTTGTGTCGAAAAAAAGAGAACGAAGGAGCTGGTAAGGAGAATGTTTTTAGCTGTTAAAGAACTGATGCATAGTAAAATGAGATTTTTAATGATCGTCATTATTTTTGTACTGCTGGCCTGGCTGGTATTTATCTTATCCGGTTTAGGGAACGGGTTATCTACGTTGGCTGCGTCAACATTCAAAACCATGAAAGCAGATTATGTCATTTTTGAAGAGGGCTCGCAATCTTCGATGAGCAAATCGCTGCTGTCTGATCAAATGATAGAGGAAGCTAAGCTGCTGCCTAATGTAATTGCTGCCGCACCTATGGGGAGTACGATGGCGACAGCGTTAAAGGAACAAAGCGCCAAAAACGAAGATAAGCTGGATATTGCGGTCATAGGCATTAACCCGGGAAGCTTCCTGGAGCCGGCTGTTGTGGAAGGGGAAGGCTTGTCCGCTGAGAACCCTGCTGGTGTCATAGTGAATTCGACTATGAAGGAGGAGGGCTATGCCATCGGTGATACTTTTCAGTTAGACGGCACGACGCAATCATTAACCATCATAGGATTTGTCGAGAATCAGACCTATAACCATGTGGCATCTGTATTTACCCCGATGACTGAATGGCGGAAGATTGCCTTTGCGGCTCCGGGTTCAGATAAAGGTATTACAGGGCCCGTTAATGCCATTATGCTGCAGGGCAAGGACATTGATCCAGACGTAATGGACAGCAAGCTAACAGGTACGGACACGGTTACCCGGTCGGAAGCTGTTCAAGGAATGCCGGGTTACAAAGAAGAGAACGGCACTATTTTCATGATGCTTGCCTTTCTGCTTGCTATCGCCGCATTCGTGCTTGGAGTGTTCTTTTATGTAATTACGATGCAGAAGACGAACCAGTTCGGCATTATGAAGGCTATAGGTGCTAGTAACAGATTCTTGAGCAAAGCCATCGTATCGCAAGTGTTTGTGCTTTCGCTGACTAGTATCGTAGTTGGAATCTTACTGACTTATGGAACAGCAGCCATTATGCCGAAGGGTATGCCATTTAAGCTGGAACCTGGCCTTGTCATCACTTATTCTATTATCTTGCTAATTATCGCAATGTTAAGTTCGATGGTATCTGTTCGAAAAATTACAAAGATTGATCCGCTCAAGGCGCTCGGGAGGGTTGAATAATGACTAAGGGATTACAAATGAGTGAACTCACAAAGTATTATAACGAAGGCAGCAATCGCATTGTTGCACTCGATCATGTGTCCATATCAGTGGAGCCCGGGGAATTTGTTGCGGTAGTTGGACCGTCAGGTTCAGGTAAAAGTACCTTTTTGTCCATTGCCGGAGCGCTGCTTAAAGCTTCAGAAGGAGAAGTTAAGCTGAATGGACATAATATTTCTACGCTTACTGCTCAAGAGCTGGCGGATACAAGACTAAAAGAAATCGGATTTATTATGCAGTCCTCGAATTTGGTACCCTATTTGAATGTGCTTGATCAGCTGCTCATTATAAAAAGGATGTCGGGAAAGGTTAGAAGAGAGGATAATGAATTTGCCGCTAAGCTGCTGGAAAAGCTGGGGCTGGGCTCGAAGCTAAAGAGCTTTCCGGAAGAGCTGTCCGGCGGTGAGAAACAGCGGACAGCGATTGCCCGTGCCCTGATTAATAATCCCAATATCATCTTAGCGGATGAGCCGACAGCAAGCTTGGATACCAGACGTGCCCATGAAGTGGTCAGTCTAATTGCACAAGAGGTGAATTCAGGCCAGAAAGCGGCGATTATGGTTACTCACGATGAGCGTATGCTTGAATACTGCGACAAGGTATACCGGATGGAAGACGGTAAATTGTCTTTGCAATAGGCAGCTAAGAAGTCGAATCTCAAAGAGCCTGCCGGGACGAGGCGAAGTCTGCTGCAGTAATGAGTACGGAAGAATAACATTTAAAAGAGTGTAGAAGAAGGGCATCCGTGTGCGGGTGCCTTTTTAAATTTGGGAGCTACCGGTGTTCGTAAAAACCTGGTGCATGTGAAGAATAGTATAACTTGACATAAACCTGTCAGGTTTTTTTGTTTATACTGAATGCAAGAGGTGAAAAAATGCAGATCAGCAGACTGCTTCAAATGACTTATATTTTACTGGAAAAGGGGACGGTTACGGCACCGGAGCTGGCTGAGCGGTTCGAGGTGTCGGTCAGAACGGTCTACAGGGACGTTGAAGCCTTGAGCCAGGCCGGAATTCCGGTCTATACAAGTCAAGGAAAAGGTGGCGGTATTTCTCTGACTGACAGGTTTGTCCTGAATAAATCCTTGCTGACTGATAAGGAGCAGGATGAAATCCTGTTTGCCCTGCAGAGCCTGTCCGCAGCCCGGCTGCCTGATTTGGGTGAGGCCTTCTCCAAGCTGAGCAGCCTGTTCAGGAAGAATAGCACCAGCTGGATTGAAGTCGATTTCTCGCCATGGGGCAGCGGGCAAAAGCAAAAAGAGCTCTATACCTTGCTGAAGCAGGCTATTTTGGAGCATACAGTGATTTCATTTACCTACTTGAGTGGGGCCGGAGAACACATAAGCCGGAAAGCTGCACCAATGAAGCTGCTGTTCAAAGATAGAGCCTGGTACGTTGAGGCGTACTGTTTTGAAAAACATGCGTCCAGAACCTTTAAGATTACCAGGATGTCGAATGTACAGCTTTTAGACGGGGACGGGATTCAGCTCTTGGAGCTTCAGCAGAAGGCGAGGGGGACGGCCGATACTTCCCGTAAAGAAGGTAAGGGTAATGAAATGCCGGGAATCTCTCTGGTATTAAATGTAGAGCCGGCGGCAGCCTACCGCATCGTGGATGAATTTAAGGAAGAGGATATCGTGAAGCTCGAGGACGGCTCTTTCCTTGTCAATACAGATATGCCCTCCGGAGAATGGCTTATTCAATATCTTTTTTCGTATGGAGATTTACTGGAGGTAGTGGAGCCGGAATCCCTCAGGCTGGAGATGAAAGCCCGCACAGCCAAAATGGCCGGAAAATATTTAGGATAACTGGACACGCAGCTGTCAGGTTCTGTTGAGTACACTAGCCTTGTAATCAAAACTTATCAAGGAGGTTTCAACAGAATGATGAATAGCAGGCCTTACTTACTAGATATGAGCAAAGAATTTACAGGTAAAAGAGTACTGGTGACCGGCGGCACCCGGGGGATCGGCCTCGCGATCGTAAAGCGCCTGCATGCGGCGGGAGCTGAGGTCATGGCTACGGCAAGATCTGTACCTGAGGCATTACCGGAGGGAGTAGGGTTCATTCAGGCCGATGTGAGTCTTCCGGAAGGTGTGGATCATCTCGTTCAGCAGACGATAGAACAGCTCGGGGGTCTGGATATTTTGATTAACAATGTGGGCGGCTCCTCTACAAGTACAGCAGGAGCGTTAGCCTTAACAGATGAAGACTGGCAAACCACGTTCACTGCTAACCTGTTTTCTTCCGTCCGGCTCGACCGCGGGTTTCTGCCTTACATGACCGGACAGCAAAGCGGTGTGATTGTCCATATCTCCTCGATTCAACGTAAGCTTCCCGGCATCATGACCATGCCTTATTCGGCTGCCAAAGCTGCACTCGTCAACTATAGTAAGAACCTGGCTACCCAGTTCGGACCTAAGGGGATAAGAATTAATGCACTGGCACCGGGATTTACCGAGACGGAATCGGCGGAACGCCTAATCGGGAGGATGGCTGAACAGGCTGGAACGGACTATACTGCTGCGCGCCAGCAGTTAATGGACGAGCTTGGCGGCATTCCACTTGGCCGGCCGGCCAAACCTGAGGAGGTTGCCGAGCTCGCCGCCTTCCTTGCCTCAGAAAGAGCCTCTTATATTACCGGCTGTGAGTATGTCATTGACGGCGGAACGATCCGCACCGTGTAAGGAAATTAAAAAGGAGCTGAGCTTATGGAGATTACTTTACTTCCGCAAGTGATTCAAGATTTTATAGCTGCCGCCAATAAACCCGATCCGGATGCTTATGTGAATTGCTTTTCGGAGGATGCAATGGTTCACGATGAGGGCAAAGAGTGGGCAGGCAAAGCTGCTATATCACAATGGAGTGCTGAACATCACTTTGGTGCTAACATAACGCTTAAACCGGAACGAGTTAAAGGTCATGAAGAAGAAATCGCAGTGGCTTTTGAAGTAGACGGGGATTTCGACAAAACAGGCCTTCCGGATCCTCTATATTTGGATTTTCATTTTCAGATCCGCGACGATAAAATTAAACAGCTTGCGATACAGCTGTCAATCGGATAAGAAACGAGGAGACCCTGACAATGATAGTAAATCATCTGATGTTAAAGCTGAAGGATCCAAGCCCTGAGCATATCGAGTACATTCAGACTGTTCTGCTGGGCATGAGCGGGAAAATAGACGTGCTTCTCGATATTCAGGCTGAGACTAACGTTCGTTCCGGCCCTTCAGCCTATGATCTGATTCTGATCACCAAGTTTGCTTCCCTGGCAGACATGGAGGAGTACCTTATACACCCGGCTCACCAGGAGGTAGCGGAAGTGATGGGTACGGCGATTGAAACGCAGGCTTCTGTCTGCTGTGAGGTCTGATAACAGATGTTAAAAGCGTATTTATATACCATACATGGACTATTCATTCATAGGTATATTTATCATGTATAATGTGAAATTATGTCGAATTAAGTTGAAAAAAGGCGCTGGAATTCTCTCGTAACTGCTATGCGAGTGCTTGGCTTCCTGTATAATTTACGAATAAGCAGAGAGTTAAATAGCTGCCTATTTCTGATGTAGCCAATCCCTCACGAAAGAGAGTAGTGATTATGAAATCCATCGCCTGGGTAACCGACAGCACCAGTACAATTGATTCTGAGTTTGCCATGAATAACCATGTGTATATTGTTCCTCTACGTCTAATTGTAAATAATGAATGTTATAAAGAAAATATCGATATTAACGCCGATCAGTTCTATGATAAAATGCGCCAGAATGACAAGGTGGGCAGCTCCCAGCCGCCGATCGGCGAGTTCGTGGAGTTATATGAGCGCTTAAAGGAAGAGTATGACGAAATCATTGCGATTCATTGCTCCTCCGAGCTTAGCGGTACATACCAGACCTCGATGCAGGCGGCGGATATCGCCGGGGTTACAGTAATTGGTATTGATTCAAAAGTAGGCGCTTACCCGATCCGGGAGATGATTCTGCGCGGCGTTCACTGGCAGCACACCGGCTGCTCGGCGTTGGAAATCAAGAGCAGAATCGAAAATATCATTGAAGAGATGTCTTTCTATCTGATCCCTGCCAGCCTGAGCCAGCTGCACCGCAGCGGACGGCTCTCCGGCTCTCAGCTTGTACTGGGCCAGCTGATGCGGATTCATCTGCTGCTGAAGTTCGATGAGGGCAAAATTATCGTCGTGGACAAAATCCGCACCTTCAAGAAGACCAAGCAAAAATTGCTGGAGATACTCCACCAGGATATCCGGCTGATCCAGGACATTTGCATAATGCATGCCAATAATATGGGAGAGGCGCTGAGCCTGGAGTCGGCCATTAAGGAAATGTCACCTGCTGTACGAACAGAAATCATGACATTTGTTCCGGTGGTGGGTGTTCATATGGGCGAAGGAACGCTTGCGCTTTCATGGATTAATAAGACGGCGGTTAACAGTATCCCCGTTCCAAATAGAGAGCTGGAGCCTGCGCTTCGGGGTTGAGTCCCGCTCGGACACCCGATTGAATCTGTTGTATAAACCTATTCCGAAGGAAGCTCCCGCTCAACTGCAAGACGGCTGCGCATGACACCCGGTGTACAGCCGTAAGTTTTGCGGAATACCCGGATAAAATAATTCGTCTCCATGCCCACGTTCAGCGCCAGATCCTGCACCGGCCGCTCGGGACTCTCGGTAATCATCTGCAGCGCCCGCTGCAGCCGCAGGTTCTGCAAGTATTTATGCGGTGTGACATCGTATTCCTGCAGGAACAGGCGCTGGAAATGCTGCACCGAATAGCCGACCGCAGAAGCCAGATTGGCGATCAGCAGCGGTTCGGTAAAATGCTCGTTGATCAGGCTGACCGCTTTTTGCAGCGCATCGTTGCGGACGGTTTCGGTCTCCGGCCGCTCAGTCTGGTTAAGGGAGGAATCGCCCCGGCGCAGCATCAGCAGCAGCCTGTACAGGGTAACGGACAGCTCCTGCATCGTCTGTTCATCCAGCCGGGCAGCATTATGCCGGTCCACCGTATGCCAGATTCCGGCGATAGCCTCCCAGCACTCCTCGAACCGTTCGGCCATAACAGGCACAGAAGGCAGCAGGCGCAGCCCTTCCAGTACCGGCGCAGACTGTTTGCCGTCAAAGCCGATAAAAGCCAAATGCCAAGGCTCATGGGACAGCGGATAGTATTCGTGTCCCCGGTCAGGCGGAAAAGCAAACACCATCCCCGGACTTAGCACCGTTTCCGTGCCGTCCGTAAGATCGCGGAACAGCCCGCTGCCGCTGCGGATCAGGAACACCTGATGAACCGGGAAGCCGCCAGGGCGGACATGATGGTACTGGATATGATGGCCTACAGAGTAAGGATAAAGCGGGAATTCATCAGGCTGGCGGGGCAGCTCGACCAGGGAAAAAGGGAGCAAAGTATACACCTCATATTCATTTTGTGCTATGCAGTCGCGAGTATATTCCTACTGCCGGACGGCATTTATCCTATATTATAAATAGTATAAATGATTATCCGTGATTTGGACAAGGATACTGACTGAATCTAATCAGAGAAAAGTCCCATTCTGACACGGAAGATGATGAGAGGATGAATCAACTACTATGAGTCTTAAATCCCCTGCAATCAGCAGCAAGGCCCCGGTCATGCTGCATGGAGCCGATTATAATCCCGAGCAATGGTTGAAATACCCTGAAGTTTTTAAAGAGGATATCCGCCTGATGAAGCTGGCAGGCTGTAACGTAATGTCTGTCGGTATTTTCTCCTGGGTGTCCCTGGAGCCGGAAGAGGGCGTCTTTACCTTCGAATGGATGGATCACGTACTGGATACTTTTGCCGAGAACGGCATTTATGCTTTTCTGGCTACTCCGAGCGGTGCACGCCCGGCATGGATGTCAGCCAAATATCCGGAAGTGCTGCGTATAGAACGCAACCGTGTGCGTAACCTCCATGGCGTCCGCCACAATCACTGCTTCACTTCTCCCGTCTACCGGGAAAAAACAGCGCTGATCAACTCCAAGCTGGCCGAGCGTTACGCTCACCATCCGGCAGTCATCGGCTGGCACATCTCCAATGAGTTCGGCGGGGAATGCCACTGTGATTACTGCCAGAATGCTTTTAGAGATTGGCTGAAAGTGAAATATAACGGCAGTCTGGAAGAGGTTAACCATGCCTGGTGGGCTACCTTCTGGAGTCATACGTATACGGCATGGGAGCAGATTGAATCCCCGGCTCCGCACGGTGAGACCCAGGTTCACGGCCTGAATCTGGACTGGCGCCGGTTTGTCAGTGAGCAGACCATTAATTTCTGCAGCCACGAAATGTCTGCGGTGCGCGGCTACAATCCTGAGCTGCCGATTACGACCAATATGCATAACATCGACGGTATTGACTACCGTGAAATGGCCAAGATCCTCGATGTCGTGTCCTGGGATGCTTACCCGGATTGGGGCTACACGGAAGATAACGATGATGCCCGTCTGGCTGCCTGGACAGCAATGCACCATGACATGTTCCGCACCTTCAAGCATAAGCCGTTTCTGCTGATGGAGAGCACGCCTTCCCTTACCAACTGGCAGACGGTCAGTAAGCTGAAGCGTCCGGGCATGCACAAGCTGTCTTCTCTGCAGGCTGTAGCGCACGGTTCGGATTCCGTACAATACTTCCAGTGGCGCAAGAGCCGCGGCTCCAGCGAGAAATTCCATGGTGCCGTGCTGGATCACAGCGGACATGGTGAAACCCGCGTATTTAAAGATGTAGCTGAAGTGGGCCAGATTCTGGCTGGCCTAACGGATGTGGTGGGTACCTCGACTCCTGCACAGACAGCGATTCTGTACGACTGGGACAACCGCTGGGCAATCAAAGATGCCCAAGGTATCCGCAACTCCGGCCTGAAGTTCGAAGAGACTGTTCTGCAGCACTACCGTGCGCTGTGGGAGCAGGGCATTCCTGTAGATATTGTCGGCTCCGGTGACGACCTGTCCCGCTATAAGCTGGTTATCGCTCCAATGCTGTACCTGATCAGCGAAGAGAACGGGAAGAACATTGAGCAGTATGTAGAGCAGGGCGGTACTTTCCTGGCCACTTACTGGTCGGGAGTTGTAGGCGAGACCGATCTGTGTCATCTGGGAGGCTTCCCTGGACCGCTGCGCAAGACGCTGGGTATTTGGGCAGAAGAGACAGAGGGACTGCACAGCCGTGATCTAAACGGCCTGGTAATGGAAAGCGGCAACGCCCTGGGCTTGTCCGGCGATTATGATGCGCATGAAATTGCCGAGCTGATTCACCTGGAAGGTGCTGAAGCGCTCGGACACTACCGTACCGACTTCTATGCCGGACGCCCGGCACTGACCGTTAACAAGCTGGGTGCAGGTGAAGCCTATCATCTGGCAACCCGTGTCAAGGACCTGGCGTTCTATGTGGAGCTGTATGCTGCGATTACTGCCAAAGCAGGAATCACCCGCACGCTGGAGTCGGACCTGCCGGTAGGCGTGACTGCACAGCTGCGTACGGACGGCGTAAACGAATTTGTTTTCGTACAGAACTTTAGCGGCGAAGCACAGACCGTGAAGCTGGACGGCCGCGGCTATACCGATCTGGAAACTGGCACTGAGGCTCCTGCAGAGCTCGCGTTGCCGGTGAACGGATTGGCGCTGCTGAAGCGTCAGGCGAAGTAAAATAGTAGAAGGACCCGCACAGCCGGTGGATGGCTGTGCGGTTTTTTTGTATTGATCAAGCAGGAGGCTGACTCAAACGAGCTGCCTCCTGCTTTTGCTTTGTTCAAGATGCTTTTGCTTTGTTTAAGATGCTTTTCTTTAGCTTCATCTCTCAAGCGGCTGAATCATGAGGTAACTTCAGAATAAAAGGGGTCACCTGCAAGAGAGAAAAGGTCCATTCTCCTTTACTATAATAAATTCATCCAGAATATGTAGAGCGAGGTCAGAAAATATGGCAAATTCATCAACTGTAAAAGCATTGAGACAGAAGCAGCGTCCACAGCATCAGAGCCGTCTGAACCGTATGTTGCACAACATTGTCAAATACCGGGTGCTGCTGTTCATGCTTCTGCCGCCAACGATTGTTTTCTTTATCAACTGTTATATCCCGATGTTCGGATTGTTCATTGCGTTCAAAAACATCAATTACGTGGATGGAATTATGGGCAGCCCGTGGGCTGGACTTGACAATTTCCGCTTCCTGTTCGCCACCTCCGATGCCTTGCGTGTAACCGTCAATACCGTTGCCTACAATGTTGTGTTTATTATTTCCGGGCTGATTCTTTCCGTATCCCTTGCGGTTGCTGTCAATGAAGTAACCGGCAGGCTGGCTTCACGCATTTATCAGACGGTGATGATTATGCCGAATTTTTTATCCATGGTTGTAGTCAGCTTTATTGTATACGCCTTTCTGCATCCGGAATACGGCTTCCTGGTTAAACACATTCTGCCTTTATTCGGCTATTCCTCAGTGAATGCTTATATGCACCCCAATGCGTGGCCTTATATATTGTGGCTGACCAAGATGTGGCATTCTGTCGGCATAGGCAGTGTCATCTATCTGGCGGCAATCACCGGCATCAGCGAGGAGCTGTACGAAGCTGCAGTAATGGATGGAGCCAGCAAGTGGCAGCAAATCACCAGGATCACACTGCCGCTCCTTACGCCCATCATGGTGATTCTCACCATCCTGAACTTGGGCGGCATTTTCCGGTCAGATTTCGGACTGTTTTACCATGTTACGCTTGATTCCGGCGCGCTTCGCTCTACAACCGATGTTATTGATACGTATGTGTACAGAGGGCTGATTCAGCTCAACGATCTGGGCATGTCCTCAGCGGCCAACTTTTATCAGTCGGTTATCGGGTTCTTCCTTGTGCTCGGAGCAAACAGTCTGGCCCGTAAGCTTAACAGTGAAACGGCACTTTTTTAGAAAGGGGCATTTAAATGAATACAGTATCAAGCCGAAAGCCTTATTCAAAACGACCTAAGGGTGCGCAAGTGATCCTTCATCTTTTTTTCATCGCATTCAGTCTGGCCTGCATTCTGCCTGTCCTGCTCATTGTATCTATTTCCTTGACGAACGAAAAAGCACTGACCTTACAAGGGTATAAGTTCTGGCCTGAGCAGATCGATCTGTCTGCTTACCAGTATCTATTCAGCCATTCACAGACGCTTGCCAAAGCCTATGGGGTCAGTCTCACGGTGACGGTTGCCGGGACCTTCCTGGCTGTACTGTTAATTGCTCTATATGCCTACCCGCTATACCGCAAAGACTTTCCCTTCAAAAAAGCCTTTAATTTTTATCTCCTGATAACGATGCTGTTTTCGGGCGGGCTTGTGCCTTTCTATCTGCTGTACGTTAATTTTTTGGATTTGAAGGACTCGCTGATCGCCCTTATTCTTCCGGGGCTTTCAAATGCATTCTATATCTTTATTACCCGGACCTTCTTTCAGCAGACTGTACCGGAGGAAATGATTGAGTCCGGCAAATTGGACGGAGCCTCGGAGTGGCGGATCTTCTTCCAGCTTGTGCTGCCCATATCGCTGCCGGTTCTTGCCACCATTGCGCTGTTCACTACACTGATGTATTGGAACGATTGGTTTAATTCCATGCTCTTTATCAATAATACGGACCTGTACTCTCTGCAGTATGTCATGATTCAAATGATCCGTCAGGCAGAATTTTTTAAGAACCAGCTGGCCGGAAGCGGAGTTGCACTGCTTGTCCAGGAAGCGGTTCCTACTGAAAGTCTCCGGATGGCTATGGTTATTGTCTCAATCGGTCCAATTTTGTTTATCTATCCATTCTTTCAAAAGTACTTTACCAAGGGGCTTACGATTGGAGCCATCAAAGGCTGAGGCTGTCTAACTCTGGCAAAAATGCCGGTTAGAATATATGATAATATTATTCAGGAGGGTTCATCACAATGAAAAAAACAAGAGCTTCTGGCCCGGTGCTTGCTTGTCTGACGGCTTTCATGCTGGCTGTAACCGGCTGCAGCGGGGGCAATTCCAGCGTATCCAATGCCTCCAGGACAGAATCACCGGCGACTGCTGCTGCTACAGACGGAGACACGGGCTCCGGCAATCCCGATATCTCGACTTTCCGCAGGTTGACCGTGTACACTGTTGGGAATTTCCCTCAAAATGACACGAAAGCGGTTGTGGAGGAGATCAATAAATATCTTAAAGAAAAGATCAATGCCGAGATTGACTTTCAAGGACTGCCCTGGTCTTCCTGGGCCGAGAAAATGGCGCTTGCCTACCAGTCCGGAGAACAAGTCGATTTAACCTTTGCTCCTAACTGGGCCGATTTTGCCAACAATGTCGCCAAAGGCGCCTTCCTGCCGCTCGATGATTTGTTAGACAAATACGGGCAGGGGATCAAGGAGACACTGGACCCCCGGTTTTTTGACGGCGGAACCGTGGATGGTAAAATCTACGCGATTCCAACCAATAAGGAAATCGGCGAAAGCCATACCATTATGTTCAGAAAGGATCTTATCGATAAATATGGATTCGATGTGAACTCCATTAATACGCTGGAGGATCTGGAGCCGTGGCTTCAGACCATCAAGGAGAAGGAGCCTGCCATTGCACCGATCTGGCTCTCCGGCAGCGGCTCGGACACCCTGGGGTACTTTGACAAAACCAGGCCGAGCATGGAAGAGAATTTCCGGTATGAGCTGGTGGCCGGCGCTCCCGCCGGAATTGTACTGGATACAAAGACCGACAAGATGATTATCAGCTCCATGGAATCCGACACGGCCATCTACCGGATGAAGCTCTACAGTGACTGGTTCAGTAAAGGCTACATTAATAAAGATGCGGCAACAACCAAGACAAGTACTGAGGACGCTTTCAAGGCTGGGAAAACCTGGATGAAATTTGGATCGGATAAACCGGATTCCGACAAGGAGGATTCCATTGCTACCGGGATCGAGCTTGTTAAACTGAAAGGCAATGATCCCGAAATCAGTACCGCGAGCGTCAGCAATTCCATGATGGCGATCGGGCGAACCTCCATTGATCCGGAACGGACGATGATGCTGCTGAATCTTCTCCATACCGATAAGCATCTTGTTAACCTGATTGATTTTGGTGTAGAGGGCAGACAATATGTCAAAGTAGAGGGGAAAGAGAATTTTATTAAGCTTCCCGATGGTATAGCTACCCGGGCAGATACAGGCTGGGCACCAGGCATTGAGTGGATGTTCGGGAATCAGACCATTACGTATCTATGGGAAGGTGAAAGCGCTGACAAGTGGGAGAAATTCAAAGCCTATAACGAGAAAGCCCATAAAGTAAAATCCTTCGGCTTCAACTTTAATACGGATCCTGTTAAAACGCAGGTGTCGGTGGTCAGCAATATCATCAAGGAATTTCGTCCGCTGCTTGAAACGGGCAGCCTGAGCGTAGACAAGGTGCTGCCGGAATACAATCAAAAGCTGAAAGCCAACGGGATCGAAGCGATCCGTGCAGAGGTTCAGAAGCAATACGATGCCTGGAGAGCAAAGCAGCCATAAACAGGGAAGGGGAAGACTGATCGGGTCTTTCCCTTTAATGCTGCTTAAGCGTGAATGCAGCTAAGGAGTGGGACTGTGAAATTATCACTGCGGTTTAAAGTAAGCGCACTGGTCTTGCTGCTGGTTACGCCACTGTTTCTTTTTCAGTATTACACCAACATCTATTCGATCAACATTGTCCGGGAAAAAGTTGCGGAATCGGCTTCCGATACACTGACTCTTCACTTGGGCACCCTAGATGAGCTGCTGGAGCAGACCAGTCATTATTTGCTGCGTACAGCAAATGAAAACATGCTGCTGGAGCTATACTCGGATAGCGGGCCGGACAGTGTCAATTATTACTTGTCCATACGCAAGCTTATGGATCAATGGTATAGCGATGTCAGCTATTACACTATCATCCGAAGTGTGTTTGTGTACCATCTGGACCGGGATGAATTGTTCCTCAGCAGCCAGAGGGAGTATTACCAGGAGAAAGACATGATAACCTTGGGGCTGTCCTCCCGGTTGAAAGCTTCTAAACTCCCCGCTTCCCTTAAATGGGAGACGGTTATGATAGGCGGAGAGCCGGTGTTGTTCAAAGCACTGCCGGATAAAAGCGGACGGCTTCTCGTGGGTGTTCTTGTCAGCATTGATTCACTGGCACAGCCCCTGACTCACTTGGAGTCCACAGGGGACGGAGAGCAGATCGGTATTGTCTCGAGCGACGGCGCACTGTTATGGGGCCATTTCGCAGGCGCGGATCTTGACCTTATCCGCAGCCGCCTGAAGGATCCGCTCCGTCCATCGGGTAATTCGATCCGGCTCAGTAACGGCAATAACTATTTGCTTATAGACAAACCCTCCCTTTATTCCAATCTGGATGTTTTTATCCTGCTGGACGAAAAAACAATTCTGGACGAATTGCCGAAATTTCAAAGGATCATCAATGCGATCCCTGTGGCCATTATCATCATTCTGGTTATCCTTCTGGTTATGCTAAGCCGGCTTGTGTTCAAGCCTATCCAGCATTTTATAAGCGGAATGCGTATCCTGGGCAAGGGGCAGCTGGATTACCGGCTGAAAGAGGGTAACAGCAAGGAATTTCAGATCATTACCCGGCAGTTCAACCAGATGGCCGAGCAAATCGGCAATCTCAAGATCGATGTGTATGAAGAGCAGATGAAGGTGCAGCAGGCGGAATTGAAGCATCTTCAGGCGCAGATCAATCCCCATTTTTTCATGAACTCATTAAATATCGTCTTTCATCTCGTAGAGCTGCAGAAGTATGGCCTGATCAAAAAAATGATTGGACATCTGGTGTCCTACTTCCGATTTATTATGAGCACCAATGATACATGGATTGCGCTCGCCAGTGAATTGAATCATATCCGGAATTACATCGAGATCCAGATGGTCATGTATCCGGACAAGCTGGTCTATCAGGAGAAACTTCCAAAGGAGCTAGAGAGCACGCTCATTCCGCCATTGCTGATTCAGCCGTTTGTGGAAAATGCCATTAAACACGGATTCATCAATAACACGAAGCCGTTCGAGGTTGGTATAACGGTTGAAGAGGAAGCCGGAAAGAACGGGGATTCGTATATTTTCATCCAAATCTGGGATTCCGGGCCGGGATTCTCCGAGCAGCAGCTTGAACGGCTAAATCTTGGATTGTATGAAAAAAAGCCTACAGACCGTCATCTGGGAATCTGGAATGTATACAGACGCATGATGATGTTCTATGACAACCGTGCAAGGCTGACCTTTCATAATGCTCCCGAGGGGGGCGGGGTTGTGGAGATAAGACTGCCTGTTCAAAGGGGGCTGTAATGTTCATATGTATAGGGTTCTGATTGTCGATGATCAAACTTTTGCCTTGCTTGGATTGCAGCAGGGTGTGAACTGGAGCGCATTAGATGTTACGGATGTCTGTCTTGCGGAGAACGTGGATCAGGCCACTATGTGTCTGGAACACCAATCCGTGGATTTACTCATATGCGATATCGAAATGCCGGGGAAAAGCGGCTTGGAGCTATTGGCCTGGGTGAAACAGTTCTCTCCCGGTACGCTAACGATTATGCTTACGTGCCATGCAGATTTCGGATATGCGCAGCAAGCCATCCAGCACGGGGCCTTTCATTATCTGTTGAAGCCGGTGGATTATGATGAATTGATGAGAGTGGCAAGCAAGGCTATTACCGAAATCAACAAACTGAAAGAGCAGCAGCAGTTCGAAGCGCTTATAAAGGATTACCGGAGAAAATGGGAGCATCAGCTGCCCTTGCTGGTGGAGAGGTTCTGGCAGGATATTCTTAGCCGGCGGGCTGCGCCCGTATTGAACTCGTTACAGATCTCCGCAAACACTTATGATCTAGATTTGCAGCCGGGCGACCGGTACGTCATCGCTTTGTTAGGCCTTGAGCAATGGAAAGAGGATTTAAGTGCGCGGGATGAGACAATCATGGAATATGCGGTGCGCAATTTGGCGGAAGAATTGCTTATCAACGGGCTTCAAGGCGCTGTGCTGCAGGATCAGGCGGGTCATAATCTGGCAATTGTTTATGTCAGAGGCGAAGGCGGCCCGGTCAGTCCTACGCTTGAGTATAACTGCCGGACCTTTCTGAACACATGTGAGCAGATGCTCCATTGCTCCCTGTCAGTCTACATCAGTCCTGCTGTGTTTCTTCCGGAAATTATGAGCGCATATACGTATGTAACAGAGAGGGAGCAGCGTAATCTGGTCCGTTCCCGCCAAGTATTCACTCCGGACTATCCTGCATCCGATCAACGCCTGGATTACTTGCCGCCAGCGGCTCCTATGCATTTATTCGGAGAGTGGGCGACCATTCTGGAGCTTGGTGAACTCGGAGAGCTGGACCGGCGTGTAAAACTATGGTTCTCGACCCTTGCGGCCGAGCATTGGACGACTGAATCGCACCGTCAGCTTATTCATGGCATCCTCTTCATTATTCACACTGTTCTGGCTAAAAAGGGTCTGTCCGCGCATGAATCGGCCAGGCTGAAAGGCCTGATGGACAAAGATAATTACCCGAAACAATCGGCCGCTTTACAAAACTGGGCAATGGATTGTCTCGGGGCTGCATTACAATTGCTGCAGGCAAGCAATAACGTGTCGTCTGCCGTTGTCACGAAGATCAGGCAATATATCCGTTCCCGTCTTAGTGAAGATATTACCAGGGATGAATTGGCCGCACATGTCTATCTTAACCCGGCCTATTTATCCAGGCTGTTCAAGAAAGAAACCGGTCTATCCATATCGGATGTTATTATTCAGGAGCGCATAGGGAAGGCAAAACAAATGCTGGAAGAAACCGGACATAAAATTACCGACATTGCCGAGCAGGTAGGTTACACGAGCCTTGGCAGCTTCTCCAATTTGTTCAAACGGATCGTAGGCGTAACGCCGCAGCAATACCGCGCCCGGAAAAAGGTTTAACCTTTCACCGGGTGTTGGCTGCCTAAAGCGATACCCTGACCGGCTACAGCTAGACCCTGTTGCGCTCCATCCAGGCTGTGGCCCAGTCGACCAAGGGACGCTGTTCCAGGAACCGGACGTCGGCATTCCCGACTGTATGAAGCTTCACCTTGTTTTCGTTATCATAGATCTGCCCCAACCGGATAAAATCCCCGTCATCCACGGCTTGAGTCCTGTAAGTAACCCATTCGCGCTTGCCGTTAACCATCATGGCGCTACTCTCTTCGCTAAACTTCTTGCCAGGGAAATTTGCCCTAGTCTCCGCCAGGTGCAGGGACGTGTTTTTATCGTAGCCGACCCCAACCAACAGTATATGACCGTTCAACTGATACAGCTTATCCAGCGGAGAGCCCTCCCCAAAAATATTGCATAAATCATGATCTTGCGTTAAATACGCCGCATGTTTGCCTACTGCCGCAACAGAACGTGCCGGGTGGTCAGACCTTTTGGCTCCCGGCCATTTGCGGAGCATTTCGGCTACAACGCCCATGCCAATCGCCGGGGTTACCTCTTTATCATAGGCGGGCCAGTGCGCTCTGATGGCAGGCCACCACTCCGCAGGCTCCTCCCAGTGTACGCCGGTGGAAGGGTCGAGATTCTTCCACGTCTGGGACGGCATCATCAGGGTTCCTTCTGCTCCGACGATTTCAAGCAGCGCCCGGATGAAGGTTTCGGCTCCGCCAATAACAAAACCCAGCTTGCTTAACGATGCATGAACCATGACGTGTTGTCCTTGCTTGAGCCCGCAGTCTTTAAACTGCTTAATGAGGTCATCTTTCGTGAGGAGAGCTCTAGTTTCCTTTGCGGTCATAAACGGATTCGCCACCTTTTCAGTGTAATAAACAAAAACAACCCGGCTACAAGTAGCGGGGTTGTCTCTAGCGATGCTAGCGAAGCAGTGCCCTTAATTTCTATTACTTTCATCATTATACACATTTCCAATATGTGGTACAATTGCTGGCGGATAAAATAGATTATTTTATAGGAAAGGTTGAATCCTGCCAATGAATAACGAAAAGCCTATCTGCCCAGCAAAAGTAAAAGCGAAAACAATCCTTCTACAACCTTTACTGCTGCTCCTTATCATCGTCCTTGCGGCCGGCAGTCTTGCCGGCTGCAGCAATTCCGCCGAAGGTAAGACTCCAAGCAAGCCGCTGCAGCCAGCAAGAGCAACTATTGTTGCAGCCCAGGCATCCGGCAGCATCTATCTGTATGGTGAAGCGCATGGCGTAGCCAAGATTTTGGACAAGGAATTTGATATATGGTCTGAATACTATCATAACGAGGGCATGAGGCACTTGTTCGTCGAGCTGTCTTATTTTACCGCCGAATACTTGAATGTATGGATGCTGTCGGACAATGACGATATTTTGGATGAGATCTATGAGGATTGGAAGGGATCACCTAGTTACAATCCGGATACCAAGAATTTTTATAAACAAATAAAAAGCGAGTGTCCGGAGACGATATTCCACGGCACAGATGTTGGGCATCAGTATGATTCTACCGGAAGCCTTTTCTTGTCTTATCTTGAGGCAAACGGCCTGACAGAATCGGAGGAGTACACCTTAACTAAAGAAGCGATCCAGCAAGGCCGGCTCTATTACAAAAATGATGATAACGAATACCGGGAAAACAAGATGACCGAAAACTTTATCCGAGAAGTTGATAAACTGGGCAATGAGAGCATTATGGGCATTTATGGCTCGGCACACACCGTACTTGATGGAATTGCTTATGGTACAGACTCGCTTCCTTGTATGGCTAATCAATTACGGGAGCGTTATGGGGAGAACATTTTTTCTGAAGACCTAAGCTGGATGACTAAAGATATCGAACCGTCCAGAGTAGATTACATTACCTTAAAGGGTAAGGAGTATGCAGCTTCGTATTTTGGCAAACAGGATTTGACCGGGTTTAAGGATTATGACCACCTGGAGTTTTGGAGACTGGAGAACGCTTATGAGGATGTTAAAACGCTGCCGTTGGTAGAGAATTATCTTCCTTACGATAACTACCCGATGCTCATAGAAACAGGACAGGTCTTTGTGATCGACTGCTATAAAACCGACGGTTCGGTAGAAAGAGAATACTATTTGTCCGGCGGACAAGTTTGGAATGGTTTGAGTTCGACACAACAATTCACCGCAGACTGACGAGGTATTTATTTATGATTAATGGAAAACGAAAGGGCCTTCTGCTTAGGGTGGTTTTAAGTCCGCGGATGGTTTGAAGCCCGCCCTCCATTCTCCTTTTTTGTTTGGCTCATCGCAACATTGTTTAGTATAAAGAAAGACAGCTAAACAAGGAGGTAGATCATGGACGATCTGTGGATGGCATTCGTTTATCCCGGTAGCTTCTTTTGTCTGCTCGGCGCCGTGCTGCTGATCATTGGTTACAAGCGGCGGCGTACCGGCCGGCGTACAGGTCAGGAAGGCGTGGTTGCGAAGCCTGGGCCGCCTGCACCCGGAGGGCCTGGCACTGCAACCTTTCAGCAGGAGGTCAAGTATTCGCTTATAGGAGGGATTCTCCTGGGCATCGGTGTGCTTCTGCTTGCCCTGCTGGGTTTCACTTCACTCTTCGACTAATAAAAAGCGAACGGACAGAAGGACCGGCTCTGCATCTTCGGATGGGAGAATGGTCCTTCTATTATTATAATCCGCAAGGCTATACGGACTCCCCCTAGATAAATATCCTTTATAATTTATAGTACAACAATCATTTTATTGGGATATTACACCATATAAGTATATACTTTTTATTGTGTCATAAGATGAAGCAGAAGATGCCATTCGCAGTGGAGGTCAGGTAAATGAACAGAACGGGTTCTTTTAACAACGAAATTCTTAAAAATGCAGTAAGGCTGTTTAATACAAGCAGTATCCAAACTTCTTATCTCGGTGGAAGCCAGAATATTGTCTATGAATATCAGCAGGGTGGAGAAAGCTATATTTTGAGATTAACCCCAAGTTGTAATCGCACGGTAAGCCTGGTTCAGAGTGAGCTGGATTGGATACGTTTTCTTGCGAATGAAGGTATTTCCGTTTCTGAGCCCATACTCTCGAAGAACGATCAATTTACAGAAGTGATTCAATTGCCCGATGGATATTACACTTGTGTATTGTTTGAAAAAGCTCAGGGGAGAAAAGTCGGATATCCGGAATGTCTTCAGGATAATAACTTGTATGAGCAATTAGGACGGCTTACGGGAAAACTGCATGCTCTATCCCAAACCTATATACCGCAAGATGGGATAGTAAAAAGACATGACTGGAGCCAGAATTGGTTCCTGCAAAATATTGATTTGCTTCCTGAATCACAGGTCAGCGTTCGTAAAAGCTGCTACAGCCTGGTAAACACGATTAAGTCCCTGAAAAAAGATAAAAACTCATATGGACTTATTCACGGCGATATTAATATTGGAAATTATAGGGTAGATGAGCAACGGCGAATTACTCTCTTTGATTTTGATGAAGCCCAGTACAGCTGGTTTGTTGAGGATATAGCGATTCAGCTGTATTATCTCGTATATGTTTTTGGAGGTGAAGACGGTAAGGGGTATAGAGAAGAGCAGGCACAACGGTTCATGAATCACTTTATGCAAGGTTATACCCTTGAGCATTCTTTAGATGAGTGCTGGCTTAAACAAATTCCGCTATTTTTACGATTAAGGGAACTGATTGTATACATCGGCTCCTTTAGAAATTGGGATGGAGATGAAACCTTCAGCAGTTCAGACAACCAGTGGTTAAAGGACTGGATTGCAGAAAGTAAATGGAGGATAGAAAATGAAATTCCGGTTGTAAATATTTGGGGTGGATAGGCATCCGATTAAATTCCTGTAGTGCGGGTAATTGATTTAGGGAAAATCAGACACCACACATGGACAAGGAGGATGCATACTATGTTTTATCACATCAAGGAACTCCAGTACCGGGCAAAACCTGAGAGACCAGACCCCGTGTACGCCCGTAAACTCCAGGAGGTGCTGGGCGGGCAATACGGTGAAATGTCAGTTATGATGCAATATCTGTTTCAGGGCTTCAACTGCCGGGCCGAACAGAAATACCGTGATATGCTTCTGGACATCGGAACTGAGGAAATCGGCCATGTCGAGATGCTGTGTACGATGATCGCCCAGCTTCTGGACGGCGCTCCGGCTGCCGAGCTGGACGCTGCTGCTCAAGACCCGCTGATTGCAGCCGTGCTTGGCGGAACCAACCCGCAGCATTTGATCGTATCCGGCATGGGTGCAGCTCCGACCGACAGTAACGGTTATCCATGGAACAGTAAATATATTATCTCCAGCGGCAATTTGCTGGCTGACTTCAGAGCCAATCTTAATGCAGAGTCCCAGGGGCTGGTGCAGGTCGTGCGGCTGTATGAGCAGACCACTGACCCTGGTATCCGTGATATGCTCTCGTTTATGATCTCCCGCGATATTTTGCACCAGAACCAGTGGAAAGCAGCCATCGCCGAAATTGAGGAAATGGAAGGTATTATCGCTCCGGCATCCTTCCCGCGTGAGCTCACAGTGGAGCCGGCAACGCGCCAGTTCCTGAATCTCTCCGAAGGTGAAGAGAGTAGTCAAGGCCGCTGGGCCAGCGGTCCGCTGCCGGATGGAACCGGCGATTTCGAATATGTCGCTAAGCCGGAACCTCAGGGCGGTGCGCCAATTCTGGCGCAGCCGGCAGACCATCAGCATTCTACATTGGGCTCCGGTCCGTACATTGTTAATAAAGGAATAGAGAGCCTGTAAAAGGTATTTTTATCGCAGGAAAACAATACGCAGACAGAAGGACCATATTCCACATCTTGGATGAGGGGGATGGTCCTTTTGTCTGCAACGAGAAAATCACAGTTATAGGCCTGTATAGTAAAAGAAAATGCTTAGTCAAAAGGTTTTTTAGAGAAGGTCACGAATATGATGCATATACCATTAATTTCTATAAAAAGTAAATAGATTGGAGGGATTTATATGGTTTGGCCAACGCATATCGTCGCTGTTAGCGGCATTGTGGAGAATGAACAGGGACAGATCCTTTTGGTGAAAACTTATCATGGGGGCTGGGTGTGCCCGGGGGGACAGGTTGAAATCGGTGAGAACCTTGTCGATGCTTTGATCAGGGAAATCAATGAAGAAAGTGGAATCGACGTAAACGTCTCACAGCTATATGGAGTTGTCTCTAACACCGGCGTTCATAAATGGTATGACGGCGTGACTACTGTACCGACGAAGGTGATGCTGGACTTTATCTGTCAGCCTGTTGGCGGACAGCTGCGTACATCAGACGAGACATCAGACTGCCGCTGGGTCGCGAAGGATGAGGTGCTTGATTGGATTACAGCCCCGGCTATCCGCGCACGGTATCAGGCCTATTTGGATTTTGACGGGAAAACGGAGTATATGGATTACGTGACTAAACCGGATTTTGAACTGAAATTAAGCAGAAAAATTTAGTTCGGAAGAGCAGGTGGACAATGGGATCAATTTTTAAAAGCGTTGCGGCCGAAGAAGAATACTACCATTGCTATGATAAAAGTTTAGAATGCTTCGAGTTGAACGGGATGTCACGCTACATCGGGACGACCTTCGGAGATACATATGTGACTTGTTTTGGTGATTCAAGTAAGGAGCCGCTGATTCTTCTGCATGGAATGACGATGAGTAGTACGATGTGGTTTCCAAATATCAAGCATCTGATCCAGGAAAGATACGTATATGCTGTTGATGTTATGGGCGATTTTGGTAAAAGCAAACCTGTTGTTGCCATAAAAAACAGGGAGGCTGCCAACCAGTGGCTGCTTGAGGTTTTGAACGCTCTGCAATGCAGCAAGGCAGACTTGGCGGGTCATTCGATGGGCGGATTTCTATCCCTGAATTTTGCACTGGCTCACCCGGAACGTGTCTCAAAGCTGCTGCTCTATGCCCCTGCCGGAACGTTTCATAAAATGAGCTTGACATTTTTTGCGAAAATTTATCCTGCATTATTGTTTCACACCGAAAAGCGGATTGATCAGGCATTTTTATGGTTTTCTGGCAAGGGAGAGCCGTTGCATCCTGTATTCCGGGCACAGGTCATTTCAGGTTACAGCCATGCAAAGCCGCTTCTTCAGCTAATGCCCTCTGTTTTTGAACAACAGGAATTTCGTAATTATCATATTTCCACTCTGCTCTTGATAGGTGATAAAGAGGTAATATACCCGGCCGGAAAGGCAATGGCAAATGCCAAAAAGCTGATACCTGATCTTGAGGCTCATGTGATTGCCGGGGCAAGCCATTCCCTGACAATGGAGCACGCCGATGTTGTGAACGAATTAACCGTTCGCTTTTTGCAAAAAAAGCACATAACCTGAAATTTTAAGGAGAGTTAAGAAGCTTGATTTTCAAACTGATTCCCTTAATCGATATATTATTTGGCTCGGATATAATCCGTGTTCTGAACTGTTCTTCAGTAATTTTTCCGGACAGCAGTTCTATTTCTGGCAGTCACAGGAGTATAATGCAATGTCGTAAAAAGGGGCCACTTCAAATGCGTAATATACGCTAATGTATCCTTTGTTGTCATGAGGGTGCCAGCCGGGTAATAAGAATAAATAGGTGAAAGCCAAGGAAGCGGGGGATCGATGATGGCAGCACAGATGATATCAGGCGTGAGCCGGGTGCAGACGATTGCAGCCTACGGCGGCACACAGAGCGATGTCAGTTCGTTGGAAAAGCAGCGGGACCGGCTGATGATGGAGCTGGAGAAGGTGAACGCTACGCAGGGCGGCGAACAGAATTCCTTCCGTAAGGAACAGCTGCAGCGGCAAATCCGGTTATTAGAGGTACAGCTCGCGCAAAAGGTCGGCAGTACTGCTTCTGTTGATGTTGTATCTGCTTTTCCTGTAAATCAGGCACCGTCCCCGCGCACGGAATGGAAGGGAGGCCTCAGAGGTATCGGTATGACCGATCCCCGGACGGCTACAGTGGATTCGGAGGGACATTTTGACGCGTTGATCTAAGTAAGGACGAAAGGAGAATAAAGAGTGTACTTTTCCTTCTTGTGATAAAAAGAGAAGGCCATCCCTCAAGGATGGCCCTTTTCAATGTCCGTGAAACTCGCGCTCTTCCACTTTCCGCAGCGATTTTGCAAACGCCATCCCAACTCCAACAGCCAGACAGGTCAGGCCGGCGGCAAAAATATACAGCTTGACGATGCCGAACGTCTCAGCCGCCCAGGCCATCCCGAGCAGCGAGATGCAGAAGAACAGATGCAGCACTGTCGCCTGGGCGGACAATACCTTGGGCAGCTGTGTGCTGTCCACGCTATGCTGGACAAGTGTGCGGCGGGTTACAATGCTCATCTCGGCAAAAGGCCCCATCAGGAGGACGAGCGCAAGCGCAAGAATGAGATTGGTATTGACCGCATACAGAAAGGTAAGCAGACCATAGCCGGCCATGCCGATCAGCATGTAACGCAGCAGGCTGCTGCCGATTCTGCGCACCGCCGAGATGACCAGGAATCCTCCGCCGATCGTACCGGCGAAATAGGTAGCGTTAATAAATCCCCACCATTCCTCGCCCTGTCCCAGAGCCTGCTGTACAAAAATCAGGGTAAACGCACCAACCCAGACGGAACCCCCGAGCATATCAATCGCATCAATAGCGGTAAGCGCCCTCAGACTTGGCGTGTGCCAGATGATTTTCCAGCCTTCAGACAGTACAGCCCATGTGGAGGGAAGGGGGGGATCTGTTTCCGCCTGTTCAGCAGAACCAGCGTCCGCAGGCTTAGCCGTCAGAGGTTCTTTGACCTGTAAAGTCAGCAGGGCGGCGAGAGCGTAGATGACCGCCGTTAGCAGCAGGGTATAGGTAGTACCGATCCAGACGATGATCAGGCCGCTCAGCCCCCAGCCGGCGAACTGCACAATCTGGTCACTCACCGACATCAGGCCGTTGGCCCGGAGCAGTCCTTCTCTGGAGGCTGTCAGCCGCGGTACGAGGGCATTACGTGCCGGCACAGTCCAGCCATCCAGAAAGGACATGGCAAAGATCAGCACGAACACAATGGGTAGCGAAGCGCTGCTGCCCTGCATACCAAGGTAGACTGCCATTGCGGCAAAGAGCAGGAATTGGCCGGACTGTGACAGCAGGAGCAAGCTGGACAGCCTGAACCGCTCAATCAACAGCGGCGCAAGCAGTCCGCTGAGCATCTGAGAGAGTGAACGGAAGAGAGGAACCAGTGTAGCCGAAATCAGGCTGCCGGTGTGATCCAGCACCAGTACGGTTAATGCCATTATGTAGAGGACATCTGCAGCGTTAGCCGCAGATTGCGTACCCCATAAGTAGTAAAAGGATTTGCTGAGGCGGGTTTTATTCATGACAATCTCCATAATCTAGGTTGTAGTTTGGTATAATTAAGTAAATGCATCCGCAATGCCTGCAATAATCTTCCTATAATAGGTCTGCTCATGTGGAACAAAGCTGCCGGTCCCAACTTCCTCATCAATAGCGCTGCGGCGGTCTCCTTCTACACGGAAGCCGCGGATCCGGATGGCAGGTAGCTTGCCTTCCCACAGGCCGCGGAAATCAGCGAAGCTGGCGGTCACGAGGCCGGCTACCTCCTCAGGCTGCAGATTAAAGGCTTTGAGCGGTAAGGCCGTTTCATGCAGAAAGACATTAGCCCGTTCGCGGTCCAGGAAGCCTTCAGTATCCATTGTATAAGGAATAATACCAAGCGGATGCAGCGCAGCAAAAGGCACAGTGATTCCCAGCTCCTCCTCAAGCTCACGCAGGCCATCCTCCGTGGTTTCGTGGGAGAGCAGATGACCGGCTGCCGTAATATCCAGCAGTCCGGCGTAATCCCGTTTCTGCGTGCTGCGCAGCTGGAGCCAGATGGACAAGCCGGCATCCGGCTCACGGCTGACCAGCCAGCAGTGAAAGGTTTCATGCCACAGTCCCAGACGGTGTACAACACTGCGGGGAGCAGAGCCGGTAATCTTTCCGTGTTCATCAAACGTAGTCAGTAATTCATCGTTCATGCGCGGTACTCCTTTGGATAATTTTACAACCTGGTGTTCATCGGCTAAATATAGCACAGCCTTTGTGATACAGGCAATGCTTAGCCGGCAGAATGCAGCTTTATGCCTCGGGAGGCCAGCGCCAGAAATTCTGTCACATAACATGAAGGAGGCACGACAATGAATACAATGAAGAGTTCACGTTTATGTAAGCTGATTATTGCAGCAGCCCTTATGTGCTCGGTCTTTTTTACCGGAAGCGGTTCAGCCCTTGTATATGCGGATTCTCCCGTTACTTCCACAGCTATTTACAAAGCCTATCTGGATGTTGAGATTGTAGCTGAAGCTGAAAAATCAGGGCTAAACCGCACTGTAGCGGACTATCTGGCCCTCCCCGGCAATCCGCTCGATGTGAAAGCGGCTGTGATCAATGCTTTATATTCTGACCTGACCTGGTCAGACAGGGATTATGCTGAGGAATATGCGCAGCTGGTGTATGGTAAATCAACTGCTTCTCTGGACAAGTCAACTCTGAGCGCACAGGAGCTGTTTGTGATCGGCTACCTGAAGGTGCTGGATCATTACCTCGACCCGGATATCACCTGGATTACTGCAGCACATAAGGCATTACCGGACAGCCAGACAGCCGCCCTGATTCAGGCTCTGGCCGCCTCCCAGCAGAATATGGACTGCGGCTGGATTATTACGGATCAGGTCCTTAACAATACCAAGCTGACCAAAGATCTGCGGCCGGAAGCGGTAGCTATTATTACTGAATATATGTCTTTATATGAAGGAAGTCCTTGTCAGTATCAAGAAGAATGGACAGCCATAAACGCCTTGACGGATGCGATTTTGAAGGATGGGGTTGTGCTGACGGTTGGAGATTATCTGGTGTTGGCGAGAAACCAGCTTACGTGGGTCGATGAAAACAATAACAAGGTTAAGCCCTATATCCGGGATGGCCGGACGATGGTGCCGCTGAAGTTCATTTCGGCTAACTTTGGTGCCAATATAGCGGTTGATCTCAAAAAGCTGGAAGCGACAGTAATATATATGAATCAGAAGACCGTTATTTCAGATGCCGAAATCTTAAATGGACGGACCTTTGTGCCGCTTAGAGCAGTAGCAGATGCTTTGAAAAAGCATGTGTATTACGATAAAGGCCTGATCATTATTACCGATAAAATTATAATTAACCCGCAGGATAATCAGAGTATAGAGGCAGTGGAGCATATCAGACGTGTGCTGAAGCTGCTGCAGAAATAGAACCGAGCGGAGGGAGCGATATAATGTATTTGGCTAAAATGGACCGCGGGACGTTTGAGGCTTGGAGTGATACATGCTCGGCCGTTCCTGTATGGAACCGGTGTTTATGCTGATCCGCGGCAAATCGCCTGAACTCAAAGCGGAGGTAATCCGGCAGCTGGGCCCGGGACAGAGAGCGCTCTGCATGTTCCGGGTATTCTATGACCATGCTCACAAATCAGCAGCAGAGTATTATGCATGGTTGTCCTACATCCTTGATATGCCCGGTTATTGGGACGAGATACAGGAGGGGGTGCTGTTCTTTGGGGATTCAGCGATGATCCGGCTGCTGGAGGAGACGAGAAATACGCTGGAGCTAAGAAATAACCGGTTGGGCCGGGGGTGGAGTGAGGCTGCCTTCAATGATCTGGAGCAGGACCTGGAGCTGGGGGAACAGATTGCAGCTTATTATGAGGATTTTCGGCATGTATCAAAAGAAAGTCTGGCAGCTATTGCCGGTTATATCCGCGATCATCCTGAGGAATTCGTCTCATTCTCCGGCGGTGAATAAGCAGCTGCTTAAAACCAAACACCCGCATGCCGGAGGCATGCGGGTGTAAGTGTATGTGATAGCTCCTTCATCCGGAGGAATGAAGCGATATTATCTGGCCAGCCATCCGCCGTCTACAGCCAGGATATGGCCGTTCAGGTAGTCGGAAGCAGCGGAAGCCAGGAACACTGCAGGACCTTTAACGTCTTCAGCAGTTCCCCAACGGCCAGCAGGGATACGCTCAAGGATGGAATCGGAACGGTTCTGGTCCGCACGGATTGGCGCAGTGTTTTCAGTAGCCATGTATCCTGGAGCAATAGCATTAACGTTCAGGCCGTATTGAGCCCATTCGTTAGCAAAAGCTTTGGTCAAGCCGGCAACAGCGTGTTTACTTGCTGTGTAGCCAGGAACGTTGATACCGCCCTGGTAGGACAGCATGGAGCAGATGTTGATGATTTTGCCTGTGCCTCTTTCCAGGAAGTGGCGGCCTGCGATCTGGGACAGCAGGAATACAGTGTTCTGGTTGAGGTTGATTACGTCGAACCAGTCTTTTTCACTGTGGTCCTTGGCTGGAGTACGGCGGATCATGCCTGCGCAGTTAACGAGGATATCCACTTTGCCGGTCAGTTCCAGAGCCTGGTCGAATGCGCCCTGCAGCTTGGTGTGGTCACTCAGGTCAGCAGAGATGCTCATGGCTTTGACGCCAAAAGCTTCACAGCCAGCTACTGTTTCATTACTCTCATTGAGCGAGATGGATACAACGTCTGCACCCGCTTCGGCAAAGGCCAGGGCGATCCCTTGACCCAGACCTTGTGCTGCTCCGGTTACGATTGCTGTTTTGCCTGCAAGACTGAATAATGATGACATATATTTCGCTCCTTTAAATTAGGGGATGGTGTGGAATTCGGTTTGTATCCGGCTGCTTAGCCGACTTCAATAGTGATGCCTGACTTACGGAATTGCTCCGCCGTTTCAGGGGACAGGCCGCTGTCTGTCAGCAGCACATCGACTTCCTGCAGTGAAGCGAAGGTGCGCAGCGCAGTCTGTCCGAACTTGTGATGGTCACAGGCAGCAAACACCTTGCGGGCTGTGGATACAAGCGCCTGCTTGAAGTCAATTAAGTCACCGGTGTAGATAGACAGTCCGTGCTCGATGTGCACGGCTGTAGCCGACAGAAATGCTTTTTGTATATTTAGCTTTTGCACGTAGGAGACGGCTTCGGGGCCTGCCAGCATATTGCGGACACGGTACCCTCCGGGGACGACCAGACGGATGTTGTCTTTTGGAACAAGCTCGCTGATGATGTACACATCATTGGTAACCACCGTCAGAGACATATTGTCCAGCCGCCGGGCAATCTCCAGCGTCGTGCTTCCGCCGTCCAGTGCAATGATGTCATCCTGTTCGATGTGGGAAATGGCTCGCAGCGCAATCTCCGTTTTCTCGTCTGAATATTTATCCAGCGGGTTCTTTACGGGGAGAATTCCGAACTGATCGCTCTGGGCAAGCACGGCTCCGCCGTGCACCCGTACAATCAATCCCTGCTCCTCCAGCTTGCTGAGATCCTCGCGGATTGTTTTTCCGCTGACCTGCAGCCTGTCGCTGAGCTCATTTACCGTTACATCCTTCTGGTTCAGCATAACTTCCATAATCATCTCGTGTCGCCGTATCGGGTTCATCCGCCTGCCTCGTCTTTCCGTAGTTGGTTTTCTTCTATTTTAATTCTTTCATGCCTACGGGGTCCATATCATCGTAACGTTTATTGTCACCGGCCATACTCCAGATGAAGGTATAGTTGTGTGTACCTACGCCGCTGTGAATCGACCAGCTTGGGGAAATGACGGCCTGCTCATTGTGCATTACGATATGGCGGGTTTCAGTCGGCTCACCCATCAGGTGGAACACAATGGAATCATCCGGCAGATCGAAGTAGAAGTAGGCTTCCATCCGGCGCGGGTGAGTGTGGGACGGCATTGTATTCCACATGCTGCCCGGTTTCAGCTGCGTCATACCCATTACCAGCTGAGCGCTCTGTACGCCGTTAGTATGGATGAAACGGTGAATAGTACGTTCGTTGGAATTTTCCAGTCCGCCGAGTGCGCCGGATTCGGATTCTTCCAGTGTAGTCTTGGTAGTAGGGTAGGACTGGTGAGCCGGAGCAGAGTTCAGATAGAACTTGGCAGGCTTGGCACTGTCAGCGCTTTTGAATACAACATCCTTTGCGCCTTGTCCCACATACAGACATTCTTTGAAACCGATCTCATATTCAGTACCGTCTACAACGATCGAACCCTGGCCGCCGACATTGATAACACCCAGCTCACGGCGTTCCAGGAAGTAAGTTACCCCAAGCTCCTTCAAGTCAGTGGTGAGTACAACATCTTCATTTACCGGATTGGCTCCGCCCACGATCATGCGGTCTTCGTGAGTCAGAACCAGCTTCAGTTCATCTGGAGCAAAAATAACCGGGATATGGAACTCCTTGCGCAGGCGCTCAGTGTCAAACTGCTTAACTTCATTCGGGTGTGATGCAAAACGTCTTTCCATTACGGATTCAATCCCCTTCGCTGACGTATTTTTCGTTCGTATAGGTACAATTTAATCCATTTACGTTCATTTGGCAAGAGGTAATCTTTTTTAGTCTGTTTATTTTAGTTTATTTGTTGTTTTTTGTGATTGCCATATGAACGGAAAGCGTGCACAATAGGATGGAAATAATACCCTGGGAGGGGAAAATGATGACGGCTCAGCTACACTATAAATTAGATAATCCTTATGCACATAGACAGCGGGAGATCATTCGGAAAATAGCATTGGAGGCGCAGGCGCTGCCGCTGCTGGATAGCGGACTGTGGTTCCACGATGACGTGCGGAATAACTTCTATTATGCTTCCTATCTGTTCGCGGCCGCTGTAGAGGATTCAATGCTCCTTGAAGAAGAGCGGGAGCAGGCCCGGCACAAAGCAGAGGCAGTGCTGCTCGAAACGGTGCTGCTGCAGAACCGGCAGCCCGGTACCCGGCTGTACGGCCACTGGCCGCTCGGCCTGAGCCCGCTGCCGCGTGAAGCCGCGCCTCATGAGCTGCCGGCAGAAATTATGGGCAGCCTGCTGGTCTGGTTCTGCAAGCACTATAACTGTCTGCTGAGCGCTGCACTTAGAGTAGCTTTGCATACAGCAACCGGGCATATTTACCGCAGTGGATATTTCCGTAAAGAAGTGGTGCATTACGGGCACCACGAAGCGAAATATACAGCTGCCAAGCTGATCTTCGGCCAGCTGTTCGGGGATGAGGTGCTGCGTGCAGATGGCATAGCCAGTCTGGAGCAGACGCTGGAGCATATCCGGGCAAAGGGGATGCCGGAATACGGCAGCCTGCCGTGGTTCTGGCACTGGGTGCAGGCGTTCACCTGCGCCTGGGAGCTGGAGGCGGACAGCAGAGTCCGGGCATTGCTTGGCGAGATGCTTGACTGCCTCTGGGAGGTGCGGGCAGACTTCTATCTGCGCGGAGCCTGGGTCGGTGCCCATTCCCGCGGCTGGCCGCATGATGTGCCGGCTGACCGCAACGTGCTGCATGATTATGTGCAGTTCGGCGATTTTCCGCTGACCGGGAGTATGCCGCGCACGGAATATGCCGGCTTTCTGTTCTACGAGGCTCCGGCGCAGGCCCGGGAAACGGCGTTAAACCGCCGCGAGCCAGTAGAGGTGAAGAAGCTAACGCAAAAAGTAAATCCGGACGATTCTCAAGAGCAGCCATTACTGCATTCATACGCTTATATTACAGACACGTATGCGGCGGGCGGATTGTGGGAGCGGGTAGAGGAGTTCGATAATGAACAGCTCCGCTGGGCTTATTCTTTGCCGGTCAGCGGGGAAGGAGAGGTCAACCGGCTCTACTTCTTCCATCCAGGTGAAGGCTATCGTACAGGCGATCCCCGCCATCAGAGCCCGTATATGGAAGTGTTGTACCACAAGGGGACTGTGTTAACGTTGTTCCCTGTGCCTGAAGGGACAGACGACACGGTTATCGGTGTACTGCCAATCGGAGAGTGGCTGGAGCAGGAACAGGCGCTTTACGGCCTGGTTCGCGGCGTTTATTTTTCCGTCTGGCTGTCCGATACTTATCAGCTGACCCGCCGGGCGGATTATCTGGAAGTAACAGCGTCAGGAATGCCGGGCGGCGTGGTGGTTGAAGCTCTCACTGGAGACGAGGCAGCGGATCAGGGCATTGGCAGTCTGGCTGAGTTTGCCGCTGTGATATCAGCGCTTAAGCCTGCGTTCGTTGTTGAAAGCGGTGGCGGGCAGACGGTGGAATACACTGCCCTAAGCGGTGATCTGCTACGGCTTGAAGCCGGTATAGATAAAAGGCCGGTTACTGCAATTAACGGAAATATAGTTAGCTTAGCGGATTACAAGGTGTAGCAGCTGCGAGCTGTTTGATTACTTGTCCAGCAAGTGCTAATCTTTTCGGGAGAACATCTCATAGTGTGCGTTTCAGAGTCCGGATACAAGTGATCCGGATACATTAGTTGGATTTTCGCTGCTTAATTTTAATGTTTATTAACAATGGTGGACATTAGTTGTAAATACGACACTTATTTCGGCCCGGAAGCCCTATTTGGACCGAAATAAGTGAAATTAAGATACATTTTTCCACTTAGTGTCCTTCTTTCCGGTTGATAACTAACAATTAGGTGGCGAATTTCCACTTAGTTTGATCTGCACGAGCCATGAGCCTCAAAATGGAGTAATCACTCAGATTGGAGGAACCCGGATGACCGCAAGTGTGCAAAAGGTGCCCGGAGGTTTCTGGCTGGCATGTCTGTCTGGATGTTATAGAAGTGTTACTGAATGGTGAGGAGTTCGGCGACCGCAAGCATGCGTGGGAAGAACAATACAAGGTATATACCGGACTGGTTGAACGGATGCGTAATAGCTGAATAGGGAAACATTTGAAGCTGCCCTTCCGGGACAGCTTTTTGTATGTTTAGAAGCGCATCACATTCTCTATAAAGAGAAAGAACAAAAAACTAAATACATTCACATATATGTAATAAATTACCTCGAAAGCATCTGTACAATCCTAAAAAAGGATTTATAGTGGAAGTTAAGATGACTCCTGCGGAAAAATGCTTTTCGCAGCAATCTGCATCTTGCGATTTTAAGGAGGAATGCGATGGACACTACATCCTTTTGTCAGTAAAGACAGCAAGAATAACATGGAAAAGCTACAGCTGCAACCTGCTACTGAAAAAACAAATAATACTCTGGAGGTAAATGTTAACGTGAAAATAAAAAAGAGATTTTCCTTCACTGCATGTATTGCGCTTTCAGCTGTACTCGCTCTCGGCGGCTTGCAATGGGGTATACCGTCGGCACATGCGGCAAACGTTTTCAGTGATGATTTTGAGTCCGGCAGCGCCGGCAGCTGGACCAGCACGACAGGTACTTGGTCAGTAGTCAAGGACGGCAGCTCTTATGTATATTATCAATCCGGCAGTTCAGAAGGGCGCACCTCGGCAGGCAACGGCTCTTGGACGGACTATAGTGTCAAGGCTGATGTGAAAATCGATAATTTTAACGGCAATAACCGCACGTATGTATGCGGCCGTTATAAGGACGGGAATAATTACTATGCGGCTTCCATCTCCAATTCGAACGGCGGAACATTGGAAATCCGTAAAAAGTTCGGCGGTGAGAGCAGTACACTCGCAACGAAACCCTATTCCATCACGACAGGAACGGTGTATAACATCCGGCTGGAACTGGACGGAGATTCGATCAGCATGTATGTGAATAATGTGCTTCAATTAAATGCACACGATAACAATTTAACCTCCGGCGGTGTTGGCTTGATCGCCTACAAGACGGCTGCCAAGTTCGATAACGTAATTGTAAGCGATACCATTGCTGCTCCTACATCTACGCCGGCCGCCACAACGGCACCTACCAGCAGTCCGACAGCAGCTCCTACACCGGCAGCAACGCCTTCGGCAACAGCGACAGCAGCCCCTACTCCTGCACCTACCGTTGTCCCGACTGCAACTCCGGTTTCCGGCGCGCTTTATGTCGCGGCTAACGGTGCCGCAGCCAATGCAGGTACGATTGGAAGCCCGACTACGCTGCAATCAGCATTGACCCGGGTTGCTGCTGGAGGCACGATTTACCTGCGCGGCGGTACGTATTCCTTCTCTTCACCGGTAACCATTGAGCGGGACAACAGCGGCACCTCCAGTGCACGCAAAAACATCGTTGCCTATGGAAGTGAAAAGCCGGTCCTTGATTTCTCCGCACAAGCCTTTGCATCCACTGAACGCGGTTTGCAGATCTTTGGCCATTACTGGCATATAAAAGGACTTGAAGTCAAGGGAGCCGGAGACAACGGGGTCTTTATCGGCGGTAATTACAATATTATCGAAAATGTGGAGACTCACCATAACCGGGATTCCGGCCTGCAGATCAGCCGTTATGCCTCGTCTGCCTCCAGCATGAGCGACTGGCCGAGCTACAATCAGATTATCGGCGTATACTCCCATGATAACTTTGACCCGGACAACGGGGAGGATGCCGATGGATTTGCCGCCAAGCTGACCATTGGGCCCGGTAATGTGTTCGATAAATGTATTGCAGCCTGGAATACGGATGATGGTTGGGATCTGTACACCAAGTCGGATACGGGGCCGATCGGTGTCGTAACCATTAAAAACAGCATTGCTTACAAGAACGGTCAAACCTCTGACGGCAATTCCACTTCAAACAGCGACGGCAACGGCTTCAAATTGGGCGGGGAATCCATTTCCGTGAACCATGTTGTAACCAACAGCATTGCCTTCCAGAACAAAAAGCACGGGTTCACCTATAACAGTAACCCGGGTTCCATCAAAATGACCAATAATACATCATGGAGTAATGGCGGAAGCAACTTTGCTTTTGATGCAGGCACCCATGTCTTCACGAATAACCTGAGCTTTGCCGGAGCATCGAGCGACAAGACGAGCGGAACGGATGTTTCCGGCACTAATGTATGGTGGAAGAATAACGCCAGCACCAATGCCAAGGGGCTCGTGGTCAGCAGTGCTGATTTCGTAAGCCTGACTCCTGCGGTTGTGCGTAACGCGGATGGCTCTTTCAGCCTCGGTAATTTCCTGAAGCTGGCCTCAGGCAGCGATTTGATTAGTTCCGGTACGCCAAGCGGGACTAATATCGGCGCCACTATTCAATAGTACTGTAATAATGCTGTACAATTAGAGGAACCGGGCTGCTGTCCGGTTCTTTTTGCTGCGCTGCGGGTTGCTGCCCGGGGAGTACATGTTATAATATTTAGGAGCATTCATTATAGCTGCTGAACAGCTGCTAAAAGGAATCCCAGGAATGGCTTAATGGAGGTAAAGCGTGGCAAAAGCGAAAGTGGCCAAACGGCCGACAAGAGATGAATTTGTGCTGGAGGAGCTTGGCAACCAGCTGACGGAAGCAATGCAGGAGGAGTCAGTCATTGTGCTGACCGTATGGGGAAAAGAAGAAGAGGTACGCGGGCAGATTACCGGAATGGACTCACGGACCGGTAAGGTGCATGTAAGCTTTGGCGGGGAACTGCTCAAGGTTCCTTTTATGGATATTATGGCAATTAATTATCCGCGCGATTAGACGGGATAGACGGCTTAGCCGAGTGCCGTTACAATAACTGAACCCTTGGGAAACCAAGGGTTTTTGTTATTACCCGGCAGGCAGTCCATCATCTCTTTTTGAGATACCAGTCTGCTGCGTTCTGATAAAGAGCTTTATCGGCAAGCCAATCACCGAGCGTCTCATAGATCAGCTCAATATCCGCAGGGTGGTAGGGGCGGCGTGCTCTAGTAGATGGCAGGTCGGTCCCGAACATTAACGCGTCCGGATTAACCGCAGCTATTGCACTGAGTGCCTGCGGCACATCAAGCGTGACGCGTCCGAAGCCGGTCGCTTTTACCCGGATGCCTTGGTCGACGAGGGCAAGCAGATGATGAAAACCGTCCTGCGATAACCCTAAATGATCCACGGATACCGCAGGAAGGGCAGCCAGAACCGGGACGATGTCCGGCAGATTTACCGAGTCGATATACAGCTCCGTATGCCAGCCGGCTAGCTCATAGACTCTTCTGGCCATGTAATCCAGCTGTGACAAGTCTTCCGAGCCTCCACGCCGGACGTTGAAGCGGACAGCCCTTACGCCATAGGCATGCAGCTTCAGCAGCTCCTCGTCGGAAGTATCATGGGGCAGTTGCGTTACTCCGACAAAATTTGGCCCGAGTGTCTGCAGTGAGTCGATTAAATAACTTTGGTCAAATCCCTGAAAGGACCCGGAGACCACGGCGCCGCCTTTCAGTTCAAGCTCCCCGGCACTGTCCAGATAATCCCGGCAGGTGAAGGGTTCCGGTAAAAAGCCCTGATTCTCAATAAGCGGGAAGCGGGGATCAATAATGTGCAGATGGGCATCAAAGGCAGTGCGCATACAAGCTCCTTTCCAAAGCGGGTAATGGGACAAGCCTGATTTTATTATAGACTATGGCCAGGCACACGCCAAAATTCAGGTTTGCAGCAGAACAGCGGCATTGAACGGTAAAAATCGCGTGTTATAATAGCTTTTAATACATAATTAGACAGTTTAATGGGATTGGATAAAGAGAGAAGGGCAGAAAGGGTGAAAGACATTGCAGATCAATAAAACCAATGCGCTACGGATGCTGGATGCCAAGGGCATCAGCTATGAGGTGCATCATTATGACAATGAGGACGGGGCGATTCACGGAACAGCTGTAGCGGACAAAATTGGTAAAGACCCGGAGACGGTTTATAAAACACTGGTTGCGCACAGCGGACCGAACCTGTATGTGTTTGTTATTCCGGTAGGCGAGGAGCTTGATCTGAAGAAGGCGGCCAAGGCTGCGGGGGAGAAAAAGATTGAAATGCTGCCGCTCAAGGATCTGCTGAAATGGACAGGGTACATACGGGGCGGCTGCTCACCGGTCGGGATGAAGAAGCTGTATCCTACCTTTATTGAGGAAAGCGCGGAGCTGTACGATACGATCGCGGTCAGCGCAGGCAAAATCGGTATGCAGATGGAGCTGGTTCCGCAGGAGCTGGCGGGTATGACGGGCGCGGTGTTTTGTGATCTAGTCAAATAGAAGGCAAGCCAAAAAAAGCAGTGGTGCGGAGATATGGCCTCCGGTCACTGCTTTTTTTATAGCCGCCTTGCCGGTCCCAGGTAACAGGACTTTACAATCCGGCTGCCAGCAGGCCAAGATATTCCTTCAGGGCAACCCCGGTGGACTCCATGGCGCCCGGGGAAGGGAACAGCTTGGAGAGATAGAAGGAGCCTCCCGGGCTGACTCTATAATCGCTCGGGTAAGCCTGCGGAGACAATCCGGTCTTGCGGAACTCCTCTATGCCGCGCGCGATATGGAAAGCAGAGGTAACCAGCACCGGCCGGCTGAGGCCATACTCTTTCATCAGCGCTGCGGTGTATTCAGCGTTCTGCTCGGTGTTAAGCGATTTGTTCTCGGTCAGGATATCCTCTGCCGGAATGCCAAGGCCGGTCAGCTGGCGTTTCGCAATATCCGCCTCATTGCCGCTGTCGGCAAACACCTGACCGCCGGTGAACAGCAGCGGCAGTCCGGATTCTCTGTACAGCCGCGCTGCAGTCAGCAGCCGGTTGGCCGCCGGGCCGGATATATTGCCTTCGCCGTCAATATCCGGTGTTCCGCTCGTCGCACCGCCGCCTAAAATCACAATGACATCGCCGTCGATTTGGGACGGCTGGGCATATTTGCGTTCCAGGCTGCCCATCAGCAAATCAGACATCCACGGCGTCATGGACAGGTAGAGCAGTACAGTAAGCATCAGCAAGGTGATGGAGGGCAGGCGGTTTTTGCGCCAGATCCAGATTGCTGCCGCCGCGAACAGCAGGACGAACAGGCCCGGCGGCAGAAGGAAGCTGTAGAGAAATTTAATGAAATAAATCAGGAAGATGACCGCCTTTCCTTTTTTGTACAAGTATACAAGCTGTGGCGGGATTATGCCATGCTGCCGATAGGCACACTTTTCAGGCTGGCTGCAGTAAATATCCGGTCACTGTGGTTTAATGGGGAAGAATGTAACAGCGGTAGCATCTGATGATGATGAAGGGAGCGGGATGAATGAATGCTGGGCAAGCCTTGTTTTCTCTGGCGGCGGGCTATCGTCATACTGCCGGACTGAGGGCGGATGGCACAGTGGCGGCGACGGGAGATAATAAATATGGCCAATGTGATGTAAGCGGCTGGAGTGACATAGTAGCAATTGCGGCCGGAAACGCGCATACCGGCAATTCCCATACCATCGGGCTAAAAGCGGACGGTACCGTAGTTGCCGCCGGGTGGAACAGGCACGGTCAATGTGAGGTGAGCGGGTGGGGCGATATAGTGGCGGTCGCCGCCGGCTGGCGCCGCACTGTCGGGCTGAAAGCAGATGGTACTGTGGTTGCCGCAGGCCGGAATCAGGAAGGCGAATGTAATGTAAGCGGCTGGAGCGACATTCTGGCGGTAGCGGCAGGGGACTGGCATACTGCCGGTCTCCGGTCAGACGGCTCGGTGATGGTTGCAGGCAATAACCGGTACGGCCAGTCCAATGTAAGCGGCTGGCGCGGTATTGTAACAGTAGCTGCCGGCTATTTGCATACGGTGGGGCTTCAACCAGACGGCACGGTTATAGCCGCGGGCCGCAATAAAGAGAGCCAGTGCGAGGTAAGCAGCTGGAACGGTATTATGGCGGTAGCGGCAGGAAGTCATCATACGGTGGGTCTTAAAGCGGATGGTACAGTGACGGCTACAGGCTGGAATAAGTATGGTGAATCCGAGTTAAGCGGCTGGCGTGATATTGTAGCAGCGGCTGCAGGCTGCACTCATACTGTTGGTCTCAGAAAAGATGGCACAGTGGTTGCCGCAGGCAGTAATGAATACGGACAATGCGGGGTAAGCGGCTGGAATGGTATCCAGGTGCCCGGCTTGTGATGATGAACAGCCGTGTGCCGTTTCCCGCGCATGGCTTTTTTTATATGAGCTCCTGAAGGAAGGATAGGTGACCAGTGAAGTACAGCATCAGGAGAGCTCGCCCTCCAAAAAAATATACACCATAACCCCGGAAGGGCGGGCTGAACTGAAGCGCTGGGTACTGTCCCCGCCGGAGCAGCCGGAGGCCAGGAACACCTTTCTTATTCAGCTCGCCTGGAGCGAACAGCTGGACACGGGCGAGATTCTCGGGATGCTGGACGCGTATGAACAGGAAATAATGAGCCTTATCCGGCTGGAGCAGGGCCGCGCGGATAAGGGGCAGTATGCGCCGGACCGGAGTCCGCGGGAAGCCTAATTTGCGGACTGGACTTGCCGGAACAGTGCTGCAGAAATTCATGATTTTGCAGTATGAACTTGCCAATACAACAAACCTTAACGCAAGGGGAAGGTTTCGCCTTTATCGAATAGATACGGCTAAGAGGATATGCAGCAGTTCATTCATTTTAAGATGTTTTGTGATGTATCCGTTGGCTTCAAATAAATCAACGAGTTCATAAATCGGAATATAATTCTCGTCATTCTCACCAGCTGCCCCTTCTTTGCTGTCCATCATTAAATCCGCAATGCAGATCCGGCCATGCGGTTTCAATACTCTGCGCATTTCTTGAATAGCCATCCGCTTTTGATCGTCCGTAAGGTGATGCAGGGCAAAACTCGAAACAACAAAATCAAACTTCCCGTCAAGGCAGGGCAACGCCAGGAAATTGCCAAGCTTGGTCTCTATCGATGGAAATTTGCGCTGGCACTCCTTTAACATTTCATTTGACTGGTCGACTCCAGTCATTTCCGCACCTGCATCAATCAGTCTTCCAGCCAAATTCCCCGTTCCTGTTCCGATATCAAGTCCCCGTTCCCCGCGGATTGGCGACACCCACTCCACTATGAGGCTAAGCGCCTCCTCGTAATCTTTATATTTCCTTTTGTTTTCCTGCACCAGCTGATCGTGAACGCTGGCCAAGCGGTCAAATCCCCACTTATCCTCCCATGCCCGCTGTTCCCGCAACCTTCTTGAACCTTCCGCAAGAGTATAGATGTCGTCCAGCGGAAGCGCCCGGTTTTGCTTGAGGCTTGCAATCATGCTGTCTGTCGTTTCTATGATCTGTTTCATCTCGACCCACTTGGAGAACATGACGGACCGTTGCAGCTCCAAAAAATATTGTAATTGGCTGTTTCCCCGGACTTCGATATCCGACAACACCGTCTGAATGTCGCTAACCGCCATCCCCGATTCCCGTAGTGCAATGATTGTCTGTAAGCGCCAAATGTCTTCTTCGTCAAACATACGGTATTGGTTATCATCTTGTTTGGAGGGAGCGATGAGGCCTTTCTCTTCGTAGAAACGGATGGCCCTCTGCGATATTTTTAACCTGTCTGAGACCTCTTTTATTTTCATGAGAAACCACCTTTGACCTTCACTTTACGTCAGGGTTTAGTATAAAGCCAGAAAGGGAGGCTGTCATGATGAAAAAATTAATCAAAGGCGCGACCATCTTAACCATGGAAAGCAATGGACCATTTGTAGGAGACATTCTCATTGACGGAGACCGCATATCGGACATTCAGACTGACATTACCGCTGAAGTCGATGAAGTGATTTACGGCGAAGGTATGGCAGCGATGCCTGGGCTTATTAACGCTCACCAGCATACCCCGATGAGCTTATTGAGAGGATTTTCCGACGACCTCAAGCTTATGGACTGGTTAGACAAGAAAATGCTGCCCGCTGAATCCCGAATGACGCCTGAGGACATTTACTGGGGCACAAAGCTCGCAATGGCCGAAATGATCAAATCGGGTACGACTGCTTTTGCCGACATGTATATCCACATGAATGAAATTGCTGCTGCGATAGAAGAAGTCGGCATGCGGGCTTCTTTAACCCGGGGATTAGTCTTCCTTGAAAAGGACGGAGGCCGGCGAATGTCTGAGGCGGTTGATCTCATCCGTCGCTGGAGCGGTAAAGCCGATGGCCGGATTACCACAATGCTGGGACCCCATTCCCCCTATACGGTTCCTCCCCAGCCCTTCGCAGAGGTAATCGCGCTTGCGGAGCAGGAGAACATTGCGATACACACGCATCTTGCGGAAACCAAAGAGGAAGTAATCAAGATTCGGGAACAGTACAATCAAACGCCAACCGAATATTTGTATCACCTCGGTCTGTTTGAAAAGGCTCATGTGCTCTTGGCGCACAGCGTTCATCTTAACCGCCGCGACATCGGGTATTTGAAGGGGATGCGGGGAGGCGTATCCCATAATCCGGTAAGCAATCTCAAACTTGGATGCGGGATTGCGCCGATTACGGATATAATCGAACAGGGGATTACCGTAGGGATAGGGACGGATGGAGCTGGCAGTGCTGTGACGTTAGATATGTTTTCCGAAATTAGAGCTGCAACTTGGCTGCAAAAGCTGGATTACGGAGACCCCGCGAAGCTTCCCGCTTTGGATGCCCTTCGCATGGCGACAGCTGGAAGTGCGGAATTGTTGAACATAGGCCATGAAGTGGGCACGCTGGAAATCGGGAAAAAAGCGGACATCATCCTGATCGATCTGAGAAAACCCCATTTACAGCCGGTCCACAATATTTATTCGCTGCTCGCCTATTGCGCTAACGGACCGGATGTAGACACGACCATCATAAACGGAAAAGTGTTGATGAAAGGCCGAGAGCTGCTGACTATCGACGAAGATGAGCTGTTCAAGCAAGTATCCCTACGTTCGAAACGTATCGTCGAGGGCATCTGATTACCAGTTACAGTTTTCCATGTATCCACCGTCGTTTGCTTTTAGAATCGTGATTCTAGTATGTTCAGGTATGAGGACCGTCTCTTTGACGGTCTTTTTGTATGGATATTGTAAGAGTGTGTAAGCGGAGTGTAATTTTTTAGTTAAATCGTTGTGGGGATGCCTGTATACAGGTAACATCCTATATAAGCATAAGATTGATTGCGGAGGGAGAATGGAAGTGAACAAGCCGGTAGTGAGCGAACGGGGTTTATTTAAATCCTTACTCGAAATTTTAATGGTATCAGGCAAGCTGGGTTTTACCTCATTTGGCGGCCCAGTAGCACATCTTGGTTATTTCCATGATGAATACATCCGTAAAAGGAAATGGATGGACGAGAAAAATTATGCTGACTTAGTGGCGTTATGCCAATTTTTACCGGGTCCGGCCAGCAGTCAGGTGGGGATTGGTATGGGGGTTATGCGGGCTGGAGTACTCGGGGGAGTGGTCTCTTTTCTCGGATTTACGCTGCCTTCTGTGATTGCATTAATGCTGTTTGCCTTGATCCTTCAGGGGCTGGATGTAAGCAGCGCAGGCTGGATTCATGGCTTGAAAATTGTGGCTGTCGCCGTTGTGGCCCACGCCGTTACAGGTATGGCCCAGAAACTGACTCCGGATTTAAAAAGAAAAGCAATTGCATTATTGGCATTGGTGATTACATTAATGTGGCAGACAGCGTATACTCAAGTTGGGATTATTATCCTGTCAGCTGTACTTGGTTTCCTTATCTATAGCCAAGAGGCGGCTGAATCAGATGATAGGATCAGTTTTCCGGTTAAGCGCAGCCTGGCAATCGTATGCCTGGTTTTGTTTTTCGGACTGCTCATTCTCCTTCCGCTCCTCAGAGAGACTACCTCCATTCACTGGATTGCGATGTTTGACAGCTTTTACCGTTCCGGTGCGCTTGTGTTTGGCGGAGGTCATGTCGTCTTGCCGCTACTTGAACGGGAATTTGTGACAACGGGCTGGGTGAGCGAAGAAGCATTTCTCGCAGGTTACGGAGCGGCTCAAGCTATTCCGGGGCCATTGTTTACTTTTGCCTCCTATCTGGGTGCTGTAATGAACGGATGGGCCGGAGGGCTGCTTGCGACAGCTGCTATTTTTCTGCCTGCATTTTTATTGATCCTGGGAACCCTGCCTTTCTGGGACAGCATACGCCGGAATCCAAAAGCAAAAGGTGCTCTAATGGGCGTTAATGCAGCCGTAGTAGGTATATTAATCTCTGCTTTTTATCAGCCGATCTGGATCAGTTCCATTCTGGCGCCTGCTGATTTTGCTTTTGCCGCGATATTGTTTAGCATGCTGGTTTATTGGAAACTGCCGCCATGGATCGTAGTGTTAACGGGGGCGCTGGGCGGGGCGGTTATGGGCTGGATGTAAAATCACAAAATAGTTTAGGAGGTCAAACCATGCACATCGCTTTCGCAACTGAATCTGACAATGAATACATAAAAGATCGTGACCGGCATATTCCAGAGAACCTGATACCGGCAAAAATAAAGGCAAATGAAATCTATATCCTACAGGACGAGGATGGAAGTAGGATTGGATGGATGAGGTATGGTTACTTCTGGGACAATATCCCGTTCATGAACCTGATCTGGGTAGATGAACCCTATCGGGGCAAGGGGGCAGGAGCGGAGGTTGTTCAGTTCTGGGAGGAACAAATGAAACAAAAGGGGTATGATATGGTGATGACCTCTACCCAGGCCGATGAAGGAGCCCAGCATTTTTACAGAAAACTGGGATATAAAGACGCAGGCTGTTTAATCCTTGATTCGCAGCCGCTCGAAATCCTGCTTACCAAGAAGCTGGATCTTACAAATTAAAAAGATTAAGCCCGTTTCCGCCAATCCGCAGGCGAGAACGGGCTTTCTTTTACCTGAAAAGCATTCTTCAGTGCGCCAGGCTTTCCAGATCCGGCTGTAATTTGTTGCGCAGAATATACAGCATGCCGGCTCCGACCAGGAAAGCGGCAGCGTCCGCTATCACGAGTGACCAGACTACCCCGTGGAAACCGCTCATGCGGTTGGCGATGTAGAGCACAGGAATGAGTGTTGCGCCTTGAATAATGGACATGATAAATGCCGCAGTCCCTTGCGCGGTTGCCTGAAAAATCCCCGTAAACAATGCAGTCGTACCCGAAATGAACAAGGATAAGAAGGTCACATGCAGAATGTAGCTGCCCATCTCAATTAACTGCGGGTCATTCGTGAACAAGCCGATTAAATGGCCGGAAATGAGATAGACGATGAGTCCGAAGGCAACAGCTAAGGCTACAATGCTTTTGACCGTAAATCCGATGGTCTGCTTCATCCGCAACCGGTTGGCTGTAAAAGAAAAAGCGATCAGCGGTACGACTCCCTCACACAAGCCCATGATAATAAACTCGGGAAACTGCAGTAAGCGGGATGAAATGCCGTAAGCGGCTACCGCCGAATCGCCATATTCCACAAGATAATGGTTGAGAATTAGCGACATAGCGCCCATAAAGATGCTCATAATAAGGACGGGAACTCCGATTTTAAAGACATTGCTGAAAATTTCTTTGGTAACCTTGAACCACCGTACGGATACCGTTAAAAATTTGCTTTTGTATCCCATATGGAAGGCATAGTATACACTCGCAACGAGGTTGGAAATGACAGTCGCTGAAGCAACACCGATTACGTCCCAATGGAAAACAAAGATGACTAACGCATCAAGAATAATATTTACCGCAACGCTGAGAATCATGCCAACCATTGACGTAACAGCTGCTCCTTCAGAGCGCACAATATTCTCCAGCGTGAAGCATAATACTAGGAACGGGGAACCGATAAGCATAATCTTGACATAATCCTTCGTAAAACCGAAGGACTCAGGCGTTGCCCCCAGGCTATGGACAATGGAATCGATAAGCGGCAGGCCGGCAGCAATTACGATCAGACCAAGGGCCAGACTGCTGTAAAAAGCGAATGAGGATACATGCTTCACATCATCAAATTTTTTCTCACCCAGCAATCGGGAGATGAAGGTACCGCTGCCCATGCCGATAAAATTACCCAGCGCCATAATAATGGCGAACAGCGGCAGGGTGAGTGCGAGTGCGGTTAACATCGCAGTATTGTGGAGTGTTCCGATAAAATAGGCATTCAGGATGGAATATATAACACTCATGGACATGCCCAGCATCATAGGTACAGCGAAGTGGGCTACGGCTTTGGCAACAGGGGCTTTCTCAAAGTAATGGAGGTTTTCTGCATCCATTTCAATCACTTCTTTCCGGTTTATTAAGTGTTTATCTAACGGTGTTAGATTGAACCTTACAGTGTTAGATGATATCATGGGCATAGGGACTTGTAAAGCAAAAACTTACACTGTTAGATAAAAGGGCGGATAATGATGAAAAAGCAGCAGCCTCAAGTTTCGGAGGAACGGATTTTGGAAGCCTCCTGGGAGCTTCTTGGAGAGGATGGCATCGAGAAATTCAGCATGAGACGGCTGGCAGACCGGGTAGGGATTCAGGCTCCTTCTCTGTACTGGTATTTCAAGAGCAAACAGAAGCTCTACCAGAGCCTGGCCAATCAGATTTCAAAAATAATCCTGGAGGAGTTCCAATCTGAAGGGGGCTGGAAGGAGCAGCTGACGGGACTTGCGGTGACGGTACGGGGTGTGCTCAGCCGGTATCCCTGCTCGACACAGCTCATGATGATGACGCTGCCCCATGAGCCGGACATCATCCGGTTTACGAACCAAATGCTGCTCTGTGTGGAGGAGACGCCGCTTGAGCCGGATCAGAAATTGCAAGCGGCTACCACGATTATGAACTATGTTTTCTTTTTCGTTCTGGACAGTTACCAGCATGAGCGTAATGTCTCTGCAATCATCAAAGAAGATCAGGGAATGCTTCCGGGCGAGGAGCTGCAACGGCAGCTGGACACAATGAGTGAGCAGGATGCAGGACTGTTCCGGAGAATGTTTACGACCGGGCTGTTCGAGGTGATGGGAACGGACCGGGCCTTTGAATTCGGCTTGCAGCTGATTATGCTGGGGATTGAGCAGGTGATCCTGGAGCAGGAGAAGCAGTAAGGCGTAATACATTTCCGGTTAGCGGTCAGGCAGAATAAAGGTATTTAAATGGGGCAGCGCTTCGCCCGGTTATCCGGGTGGGCAACTGCTCTTTTTTTGGAGGTTATAATTAATAAATAAAAATATAAAAAGATTCATACTATTTAAAAATTATAATTGACTAATACATGATAAAAACATTAAAATAAAAGCGGTTACAGAGTTTCTTGAGGTTTATTGTTTATATTTATTTAAAATAAAACAAAACCAATCAGGGACTTTTTTTCGAGCATCTATTGAAAGCGTTTCATTTATAGCGGATAAAAGGAGGTGCTGTCCCGTACCATAGATGCTGCTAATTAACCAGACGGGCAATTGAAATGACCGGTTTAGGCCTATTTTAGAAACGGAGGGATCTTCTTTTGAACAAATGGACAGGCAGGCTGACATCTTCACTCCTTGCATTGCTGCTGCTCGTTCCTTCCCCGGCATTGGGGGCTTCGGGAGCAGTAAAGGACGGCAATGCTGCCGGACAGCAGCAGGCGGTTACAGCGCCCGACTATACAGGTCACTGGGCAGCAGGCGATTTACAGACATGGGTGGACAAAGGGCTGCTGTCAGGGTACGGAAACGGCGTTTTCAAGCCGGATCAGAATATTACCCGGGCAGAATGGGTCACCCTGGTAAACCGGCTGTTTAATCTGCAGACAGTGGCTGCTGCAAACAGTTTCAGCGATTTGGAGCAGGGAAAAGCGTACTACAGCGAAGTTATGAAAGCGGTATCTGCAGGGTATGTGTCAGGTTACAGTGATGGAACCTTCCGCCCGCAGCAGACAGTCAGCCGCCAGGAAGCGGCGGTTATGCTGTACCGGCTGTACCGGCTCGATGCTGCTGCAGCTGCGGCAGGACCGCAGGATGCTGCAACGCTCCCGGAGTGGAGCAGGGAAGCTGTTCTTACCCTGCTGAGCGATGGATTCCTCAGCGGCTATGAGGATGGAAGCTTTAAAGGCGGACATCCGGTAACACGGGCGGAAGCTGTGCGGATGATCAGCAGGCTATCCGGGGAAATCATCCTGCAAAGCGGCAGCTACGCACAGCTGCAGGCGAAGAATCTGGTGATCAGTACAGCCGGTGTGACTCTTAAGGATACTGATATTTCAGGTAATCTGTATCTCACCGAAGGGATCGCCGGAGGAGATATTCTGCTGGATAACGTGAAGGTTTCCGGCAAAATTGTGGTCAGCGGCGGCGGAGAGAACAGCGTTGTGCTGAACAATACTTCAGCTGCAGCCCTGATTGCGGATAAGCCGGACGGCAAGCTGCGGATTGCTCTGAAGGGCAGCAGCGCCATTCCGGACACGACGGTGGAATCCGGCGTTAGCCTGGAAGAAGATGCCGCGCTTAGCGGAGCGGGCTTCAGCAGGGTTAAGCTTGAGACTGCTCTGCCTGCAGGATCGAAGGTCCGGCTTAGCGGCAGCTTCGACTCCGTTGTAGTCAATGCTGCAGGCGGGCCGGAGCTTGTGCTGGTGAGCGGATTGATCGGAGAATTGACACTTAACCGCCTGGCAGCGCTGCGTGTGGAGTCCGGAAGTGAGGTCAGAAATCTGATTCCTAATCTGAACGGACAGATTACGGTTCAAGGCAGCGGCAAGGTCAGCTATGATCCGAAATACAGCAGCTTAATCAGGATGGAGAAGCCGGTAGCGACCGCTACAGCTACGGCAGCTCAGGTGAGCGGCGGCGGAAATTCTGTATCGCCGACGGCTACGCCAAGCCCTGCGGTCTCGCCAACGCCGGCAGCGACTCCGTCAGCTACCCCGGAGGCGTCCACGGCCCCGACAGCTCCGGTGTTCAGCAACGTATCCGTGCATGACCCTTCGGTAGTGAAGGACGGCGGGACGTATTATGTTTTTGGCTCACATATTGAGGCAGCCAAATCACAGGATCTGCTGAACTGGAGTACGTTCACTAACGGCTACAAGACACCGGACAATGCGCTTTATGGTGATTTGTCCACCAATCTGGCGGAATCCTTTGCCTGGGCCGGGGAGAATGACTCTGACAGCAAAGGCGGATTCTCCGTCTGGGCGCCGGATGTGTTCTGGAATGCGGATTATGTGAACGGGGACGGCACTAAAGGCGCATATATGATTTATTACAGCACCTCATCCACCTATATCCGATCTGCGATCGGTTTTGCCGTCTCACAGAAGATTGAAGGCCCGTATGTTTACGGCGGCACTGTAATCTACTCCGGATTTACGCTGGATGAGCAGTATGATACGAGCAGCACCGTCAACAAAAAGTGGACGAATACCAACATTCAGACACTGATTGGCAAAGGAACGCTGGAAGGCATGAATCCGGCCTGGTTCAATGCCAACGGCACCTATAACAACAAGCAATATACCAATGCGATTGATCCGACTCTGTTCTATGACAAGGACGGCAAGCTATGGATGACCTACGGCTCCTGGTCGGGCGGCATCTTCCTGCTGGAGGTTGATCCGGCCACCGGACAGCCGATTTATCCAGGTAAAGACGGGACTACCGCAGACGGCAGAATCATCGACCGTTACTTCGGCACCAAAATTTCCGGCGGAAATTACAAATCCGGCGAAGGTCCTTATATCGCTTATGACCAGACAACCGGCTATTACTATCTGTATGTAACCTACGGCGGGCTGGCTGCTGACGGCGGCTACAATATGCGGCTGTTCCGTTCCGTAAATCCGGATGGCCCTTACAAGGATGCGGCAGGGCAGAATGCCGTGCTGTCAACGGACGGTGATCACTCGAACATCGGTAACAAGCTGATCGGCAATTTCCTGTTCAGCAATCTGAACGGCGAGGCCGATTTCCCGGTATACGGGTATGTGTCTTCAGGTCATAATTCGGTTTTTTATGATGAAGAGCAAGGCAAGCTCTTCAACTTCTTCCATACGAGATTCCCGATGCGCGGAGAGACCCATGAGGTGCGGGTGCATCAGATGTTCATGAACGAGGACGCCTGGCCGGTTGTGGCTCCGCACCGTTATTCCGGCGAGACGCTTGCCAAGGTTCAGCAGGCTGATGTTATTGGATCTTACCAGTTCGTTAACCACGGCAAGGATACCTCGGCCAAAATCAAGCCGACGGTCGATGTCGAACTGCTGGAAGACGGAACACTGGCAGGGGCGGTAAGCGGCAGCTGGGGGCTGACAGGCGATTATTATGCCCATCTGCTGATTGACGAAACAGAAAACGGCAGCACTGTGCAGCACCTGTACAAAGGTGTATTCGTGAAGCAGTGGGATTCCACCCGGAACGAACAGGTGATGGCCTTTACAGCGATGTCAGACCAGGGGATCGCTGTCTGGGGCAGTGCCATCCGTCTGCTCAGCGATGAAGAGCTGGCGGCGAATATTGCCCGCGGCCTGACGCTTGGCGATACCAGCAAGGTCTATAAAGATCTGACACTGCCGGTTTCCGGCGTGCACGGGGCTGTCATTACCTGGACATCTTCCAGCCCGGCGGTTGTTGCAGCCGACGGCAAGGTTACCCGGCCGCAGGCGGGCAGCGGCAATGCTGAGGTTCAGCTTACGGCAACGATTAAGCTCGGTGATACCTTGGTCACGAAGTCGTTTACGGTAGTCGTCATTCAGCTTGGCAGCACGCTGCTGGAGGACGGACTGGTGGCAGCGTATGACTTTGAAGACAGTCTGGCGGAGAGCACAGGGCGTCAGCCTGACGGCAGCGCAACCGGCAAGCTGCTGAATACAACGGATGGGACCGTAGACTATGCAGCCGGCCAGGACGGACAGGCGCTCAAGCTTACCGGGAGCTCCGGTGTCCGGCTGCCGGACGGTTTGATTAACGGCAGCGCCTATACGTTCAGCATGTGGCTGAATCCGCAGGAGCTGACAGCGTTCACGGCAGCCTTTTTTGGAGCCAAAAGCACGAATAACTGGATGAGCCTGCTGCCTTACGGCAACGGCGGGGCAACGACCCGGGTGTGGTTCGGCAGTGAAACCTGGCTGGATGCGGATGCCGGCCTGCAGATCCCGACCGGCAAATGGTCGCATATTGCGTTTACCTTCGATGATGGAACAGTTAAGCTATACCTGAACGGAGTGCTGAAATATTCAGGAACGTCCTTTACTGACCTGTTTGACGGTGAAGATAGTGTATTTGCACTCGGCGTCAACTATTGGGATACACCATACAAAGGAATGATTGATAAGTTCCGCGTCTATGAAAAAGCGCTCACGCCTGAAGCCATTGGCTGGCTTGTGAACGGGGAACCTGACGCCAATGTGAAGGTGAACGCGGTTGCTTTTGCTGATGCTGCTACAAGCATAGCTGCCGGCAATACCTTTGCTCCAGTGGTCTCCATCCTGCCGGCCAATGCCGGGAACAAGACTCTTTCCTGGACCTCGAGCGCGCCGGGGATTGCCGAGGTTGATGGTGCATCCGGAGCGGTGACGGCAAAGCAGGCAGGGGATGCAATCATTACCGCAGCTTCCACAGACGGAAGCAATGTAACGGCCAGTTATACGGTTAAGGTTACGGACGGCCGGGTTGCAGTGTACTCTTTTGACGGAAACCTTAAGGATTCTCTACAGCTCTCAGACGAAGGGAAAGTAACAGGTTCGCTGGTCGGCAGTGCTACTGTCGGCAGTATTACTTACGGGGATGGGATAATGGGCCAGGCAGCACTATTTGACGGGGCTTCCGGAATCAGGCTGCCGGACGGACTGATTCACAGCAACTCCTATTCCGTCTCGATGTGGCTGAAACCTGAACAGTTAACAACCTATACGACTGCCTTTTTCGGGGCGAGCTCCACCAGCAGCTGGATCAGTCTGGTTCCAAAGGGACCATCGGATGCCACCATACTCTGGTCAGACGCAGTCTATGAGGCAACCGCGGGCTACGTGATCCCTGCCGGAACCTGGACACATGTCACCTTCACGGTCAATAACGGGACTGTTAAACTGTACATTAACGGGGAGGAAAAGTACTCGGGCAGCGGATTCCCGGATACTTTTAAGAACAACAACGGGGTCTTCACGCTTGGAGTGAATTATTGGGATGCTCCATATAAGGGGCTGATCGACGAGCTGAAGATTTATAACAATGTGCTTACACCGGAAGTGGTGCTGGCAGAGTACCAATCGGCAGATCTTTAGGCAGCAGGCAGAGGGTTCTAAAAAGAGAAGGAGCGGGACGCGATGTCCTGCTCCTTTTTTGTATTTTTATAAAGCTGATCCCGTGCAGACGGGACCCTCACAGCCATTTAACCGCCCACTTCTCCACATGGCTGAGCGCTGCCCCAAGCTCCTGTCCCTTTGGTGTCAGCGAATATTCCGTCCGGACCGGCCGGTCCGGGATTACGGTGCGGGTAAGCAGGCCGCAGCCCTCCAGCTCCTTCAGCCGCTCGTTCAATATGCGTTTGCTCAGATCCGGAATGAGGGTGTGCAGCTCGCTGAACCGTTTGGGGCCTTCCATTAGTACATGAAAGATGAAATTAACCCATTTTTTCCCGACGATATGATAAGCATGCTCTACTTTGGCAAGTAACGGCCTGATTTCCTGATCCATCGCACATCCGTCCTTAGCAGTTATTATTAATACCCCACTAACTATACCATAGCAAAAACTTCGTGAAAATAAGTACTTTTCGTAAATGTCGAAATGAGGTTGACGAATGGATTTTGCAGGCGTATGATGAATTTTGTCGAGTTTATGAGTAATTAATAGTAACCTAATAAAATTTATATAATAACGGGAGGAATGAAAGTGGAATCATCTACATTTGTGCTGTTTGGTGCTACCGGGGATCTGGCGAAACGCAAAATCTATCCGGCTCTATATAATCTGTTTGCCGATGGCAAGCTTTCGGGTCCTCTCTCCGTAATTGGCCTGGGCAGAAGAGAGCTTAGCAATGAAACGTTTCAGGCGCAGGTGCTGGACTCGCTGCGTACCTTTTCCCGCCGTCCTGTAACGGATTCGGCCGGGCTGCAGCGTTTTTTGCTGGCTTTTGAATATAGTGTGCTGGATGTTGGACGTAAGGAGGATTATACGAAGCTGCTGGCTCATGTGCAGCGGCGGGAAGCGGAGCTGGATATAGCGGGTAACCGGATGTTCTATTTGTCGGTTGGTCCTGAGTTCTTCGGTCCGATTGCCGCGGGTATTCATGACAGCGGTCTGGGCGACACAACGGGCTGGAAACGCCTGATTATCGAGAAGCCGTTCGGCCGGGATCTGCAGTCCGCACGTGAGCTTAATGCGAGCCTGAATGCAGCGTTCCGCGAAGAAGAGATTTTCCGGATCGACCACTTCCTGGGCAAACCGATGGTGCAGAACCTGGAAGTGCTTAAGTACTCTAATCCGGTGCTCCGGGCCTTATGGCAAAACCGTTACATTGCTAACGTTCAAATTACAGCCGCAGAGACTGTAGGGGTTGAAGAACGGGCAGGCTATTATGACAAATCAGGTGCGCTGCGTGACATGTTCCAGAACCATATGCTGCAGCTGCTGATGATGATGGCCATGCAGCTGCCAAAAGACAGCAGTCCCGACGACGTCCGCAGCAAGAAACGCCATGTTATCCGCTCTGTGCGTCCGCTGCTGAAGGAAGAGTTGTCGCAGCATGTGGTACGCGGGCAATACGGTGCAGGCCGGATTAAGGGTAAAGCGGTCCCGGCCTACCTTAGTGAGCCGGGCATCGAGGCCTCCTCACAGAATGAAACGTATATTGCCGCACGGCTGCGGATCGATGATCCGATGTGGAGTGACGTGCCATTCTATATCCGCACCGGCAAACGCATGAAAGAGAAATCAACCCGAATCGTTATTGAGTTCAAAGAACCGTTTAATGACTCTCATAACGTAAACAGAGACAAGCTTCCGCTTGATCCGAATCTGCTGGTCATTGAGATCGGCCCCGGGGAAGGCATTTCATTGCAGCTGAATACCAAAAATCCGCGTCAGCATGGAGCGCTTGAACCTGTAAGCATTCGCCATAATTCGGCCAATCCCGATCTGCCGGAAGCTTATGAGAATCTGATCTATGATGCGCTTCTCGGTGATGCTACTTTCTTCGCTCACTGGGAAGAGGTAGAGCTGAGCTGGCAATGGGTGCAGCCGATTATTGAGGCTGTTGAGGAAGGCAAGCTTCCGCTTCATACGTATGCCGCCGGTTCTAACGGTCCAGATGCAGCAGATGAGCTGCTGGGCGAAGACCACTGGTGGCTGGATGAGCCGGAGGAAGACGTTGAAGCATCCGCCGGACCGGATGAGCAGGCGCTCCAGGCAGGAGCATAAGTTGACCGTAACTGGCATTACAAACATTTGAAAAAATACCGGAGGGATATCTAATGAAAGTCGGACTAATCGGACTGGGTAAAATGGGCTTCAATCTTGGCCAGAATCTGCTGGAGCATGGACATGAGGTTGTGGCATATGACGTTAATACTGCTGCAGTTGCCGAACTGGGCGCCAAAGGGGCTGCCGGGGCAGCAAGCCTGGCAGAGCTGGTGGGCAAGCTCGATGCCCCGCGGGTTGCCTGGATTATGGTGTCGCATCAGTTTGTTGATTCTGTAATTGCCGAACTGACTCCGCTCTTGTCCAAAGGTGACATTGTTATTGAAGCGGGGAACTCGCATTATAAGGAATCGATCCGCCGCCACGGCGAGCTGGAACAATCAGGGATCTACTATCTGGATGCCGGGACTTCGGGCGGTATGGAAGGTGCCCGCAATGGCGCCTGCTACATGATTGGCGGAGACGAGGAGGCCTGGGCTGTGGCTGAGCCGCTGTTCCGTGATACTTCTGTGGAGAATGGCTACCTGTATGCCGGCAAATCCGGCAGCGGCCACTTCCTTAAGATGGTTCATAACGGGATTGAATACGGCATGATGGCTGCCATCGGTGAGGGCTTTGAGGTTCTGGAAAAAAGCGGCTACGACTTCGATTTCGAGCAGGTTGCCCGCGTGTGGAACAACGGGTCGGTCATCCGTTCCTGGCTGATGGAGCTGGTAGAGCGCGCCTTCTCGAAGGATGCCAAGCTGGATGACATCAAGGGCGTTATGCATTCCTCCGGTGAAGGCAGATGGACACTGGAAACAGCGTTTGACCTGCAGGCGGCCACACCGGTTATTGCGATGTCGCTGCTGATGCGTTACCGTTCGCTGGAGACAGATACTTTTACCGGTAAGGTAGTTGCTGCTCTGCGTAATGAATTCGGCGGACATGCGGTGGAAAAGAACTAATACAGGCCTTGCCTGTGTAATATACAAAGCGTCAAATCTCAATGCCCTGAGCGGGAATTGGAGTTTGGCGCTTTTTGATATTCCGGGGAGGGGTTATCTGAAAAGCAAGCTCTTATAGTATAATGATTACTTTGAGGGGAAGAGGAGGAATCGGATGGCTACTATACTGGTTGCAGACGACGATGTGAACATACGCGAACTTGTCTGTCTGTTTTTGCGCAATGACGGATTTACTGCTGTTGAGGCGGCCGATGGAAAAGAAGCGCTGGACGTTTATGCTTCGGTGCCGGTTGATCTGGTCATTCTGGACATTATGATGCCGGTGATGGACGGGTGGACCTTATGCAAGGAGCTGAGAAAGACTAGCCCGGACCTGCCCCTGCTTATACTGACGGCGAGAGGGGAGACCTGGGAAAAGGTTAAAGGCTTCGAGCTTGGCACAGATGATTATCTGACTAAGCCCTTTGATCCGCTAGAGCTGACCGTCCGGGTGAGGGCCTTGCTGAAGCGTTATAAAATCGGCACCACACAGTCGATTTCACTTGGCCATGTTGTTCTGGACCGGCTGACTTATAAAGTGACTTGGGGGACAGAAGCTTTAACCCTGCCGCTAAAAGAGTTCGAACTGCTGTATAAGCTTGCCTCCACTCCGGGTCAGGTCTTTACGCGCGGCCAGCTGATTGAGCAGATCTGGGGAATGGATTACACCGGGGATGACCGCACGGTGGATGTACATATTAAACGCCTGCGTGAGCGGTTTGCGGAATCGGCCGGCTTCCGCATTGAAACCGTCCGCGGGCTAGGTTATCGGCTTGAGGCGGCCAGATAATGGGCTTGAGCACACAGTAACTTCCAGCCATCCCGCTGAATAAACGGTTCCCTCGGCCTTCAGTCTGATGTAGTATATAGAGATAGCTCAGACAGACAACCAGAGAAAAAAGGGGGGACCATATATGGTTAACTTACTTGAAGTATTGAAGAAGGAGATCGTTCCGGCAGAAGGCTGCACGGAGCCGATTGCCGTAGCCTATGCGGTCTCTTTGGCGGCAGAGCTGCTTCAGGAGGACCTTACAGGAATTCAGCTGTTCCTCAGCGGTAATATTGTTAAAAATGCGATGGGTGTCGGTATTCCCGGTACAGGACAGACCGGACTGCCGATTGCAGCGGCACTTGGCGCGGTAATCCATCGTTCCCACAGGAAGCTGGAGATTCTCTCCGGACTGACAGCAGATGAGCTGGTCCAGGCGAATGCGATTATCGACCGGAAGCTCCTGACGGTAGAATTAAAGGATACCCCGGAGAAGCTGTATATAGAAGCCAGAGTACAGAGTGCGAATCACCGGGCGACAGCGGTTGTTGCCAAGGAACATACTAATATCGTGCTGCTGGAAAAGGATGGAGTCCCGATTGATATCCATAAGGATAAAGGGGATTGCGGGGAGGACGAGCAGCTAAGTCCCGAAGACTACGCCGTTTCTCTGGAAGGGATCTATGAGTTCGTCTGTAATACAGACTTCGCTGATCTGGAGTTTCTGCTGGAGGGCGCCAGAATGAACAAGGCCATTTCAGATGAGGGACTGCGGGGAGATTACGGACTTCAGGTCGGCAAAAAAATGAGTCAGCGCTCAGCGGTCAACCTGTTCGGCAACGATGTTGCCAATTCCGTGATCGCCGCAACGGCTGCAGCTTCTGATGCGCGGATGGACGGCAGTGCCATGCCGGTAATGACGACGGCCGGCAGCGGCAATCAGGGAATCGCAGCTACGCTGCCTGTCATTAAACTGGCCGAGCTTATGGGCAAAAATGATGAGCTGCTGGCCCGGGCCATCGCCCTCAGCAATCTGGTCACCGTCCATGTCAAGCATTATATCGGCCGGCTCTCGCCGCTGTGCGGTTCAGGGATTGCCGGCGGTGTCGGGGCGAACAGCGGGATTATCTATCTGATGGGCGGGAGCCTGGATCAGATTAAGCATGGCATCCAGAATACCATTGCTTCCTTGTCCGGCATGATCTGCGACGGGGCCAAATCCACCTGTGCGCTCAAAATTTCCACCGCCACCAATGCGGCAATCCAGGCGGCTACGCTGGCGATGAATAATATTTCGCCGTCAGACAATGACGGAGTTATTTTTGAAAAGGTAGAGGATACGATTGCCAACATGGAACGGCTCGTCCAGGAAGGGCTTGCCGCTACCGATGAGACGATTCTGAATATTATGCTGTCCAAAGCCTGATACAGCAGGCTATAGTACAGCTTAAAAAGGACATTTCCCGGGAAGAGGGGGAATGTCCTTTTTTTGGATACACATATAATAGAAGAAACACAATCGCTGCCCTAGCAGAGAACCTCAATATTCTCTTTGGCCAGCCGCTTGAGCCATGCCTCAGACGGTTTGCGGTCAGTGATCAGCACATCAATCCGGTTCAGCTCCACCAGCTTTGTAAAAGCGGTCTTATCAAACTTCGTATGATCCGCCAGCAGCACAACCTTCTCTGCCTGACGCAGCATATACTTCTTGAGCTCGCATTCCGGCTCGTTGGAATCGGTAATTCCCCGGTCCATATCAATCCCCTTGCAGCTGATGACGGCCGTGTCCACATTGTAGCGCTGAATCGTATCATGGGCGACCGGACCGACCAGCGAAAGGGAACGGTGACGCAGGGCGCCGCCGGTGGAAATGATGTTCATGCCGGAATTCGCGAACTCCTGCAAAATATTGATCGAGTTGGTGATGAGCGTCAGGTTGTTTTTATTACCTAGCAATTTAAGAAATTCAAAAGAGGTAGAGCTGGGGTCAACCATCAGGGTATCCCCGTCATTAATAAGATCAAGCGCCTTCAGCGCGATGTTGCGTTTGATGTCGGTATTAAGCGCATTGCGGGTTACGAATGGAAGGTCCTCGTTGGTGTGCCTGTTGAGCATGGCCCCGCCGTAAGTCCGGCTGACAATCCCGTCCTTCTCCAGCTTCTCCAGATCCCTGCGGATCGTTTCTTCTGTTACCTCAAACATGCGGCTCAGGTCGGAAACCAGTACCCGTTTATCCTGATGCACTAGATCTATAATTCTGTTGCGTCTTTCGGCAGCCAGCATTTGTAATCACCTTTCCGGAGCTATTCTCTTCAATCTCAATAGTTATCTATAAATATAGACCTAAATATCTGTGTTTTGCAATGAAACAGACGAAAACCACACAAAATTTATTATAATATTCATTATAATCTGCGTGTTACAAACAGTAAACAAATAAAAACAACATAAATAATATTTTATTTGTTGACAACACAGAATTATAAAGCTACGATAAGAGTGTTCATTTTCTCTTTGAAAGCGCATGCTTCATAAGATTAAGCGCCTGAGCAAGGTCCGCTGCGAATCCTACAGAGACCAGCCTGAGGTGCCGCAGCCGGGATAACCCTTACAGAGAAGAAGATAACCAACTGTGCAACAACATTATCGGGAGGCTGGTCAATTAATGAGTACTCATGTTTATTATGTTCCTTCTATTAACATTATGGGCAAAGGCTGTCTGCAGGAAATCGCTCCATACATTCAAGAGCTGAATCTGAAGAAGGCATTGGTCGTTACCGACAAGTTCCTGATGCAGAGCGGAATCGCCGGTAAACTGCTGGCAGTACTGGAATCAGCAGGTATTGAATATGTGGTATACGATGAAGTAAAGCCGAATCCAACCTGTAAAAATGTTCACGACGGCGTTGATTTCCTGAAATCGCATGATTGTGATTACCTGATTTCGATCGGCGGAGGTTCACCGCAGGATACAGCCAAGGCGATTGGCATCGTTGCTACCAACGGCGGACATATTGCGGAGTACGAGGGAGTTCACAAGTCCAAGAACAAATCGCTGCCCATCGTTGCGGTGAACACAACTGCCGGAACGTCCAGTGAAGTTACCATTAACTATGTTATTACTGACGAAGAACGCAAGGTGAAGATGGTAATGGTCGATAAGAACAGCATCGCCACCCTTTCCGTAAATGATCCTGAGCTGATGGTCGATAAACCTGCTGCGCTGACAGCGGCAACCGGTATGGATGCTTTAACCCATGCGATTGAAGCGCTGGTTACACCGGGAGCTTATCCGGTTACAGATGCTACAGCACTGGCAGCTGTTGAACTGATCTTCGGTAACCTGGCACGGACCGTGAAGAACGGCCATGACATTGAAGCGCGCGAACAGATGGTTTACGCGATTTTCCTGGGCGGACTGGCGTTCAACAATGCCGGACTCGGCTACGTTCATGCAATGGCGCATCAGCTTGGCGGTGTGTATGATCTGCCGCACGGCGTATGTAATGCGATGCTGCTGCCTTATGTGGAAGAAGAGAATGCCAAATATGTGCCTGAGAAGTTCCGGGCAATCGCCAAGGCAATCGGCCTCCAGGTAGAAGGTAAATCTGACAAGGAGTGCGCAGATTTTGTTATTGAGTCGATCAAGGAGCTGTCCAAGGAAGTCGGCATCCCGGCCAAGCTGTCTGAGCTTGGGGTTGACGAGGTAGATCTTGATCTGCTCGCCGAAAATGCAATGAAAGACGCCTGTGCGCCTGGTAACCCTTTTATTCCAACCAAAGAAGAAGTTATCGCCTTGTTCCGCAAAATTCTCTAAATTAATCTCAAGATAAGGAGATTCCCTATGAACTATCATATCGCCGTCGATATCGGCGCCTCCAGCGGGCGGCTTGTGCTCGGCACCATTGCAGACGGAAGTCTCTCGCTGGAGGAAATTCACCGTTTCAGCAACGGGTTTACCGAACGTGACGGCTCCTGCTTCTGGGACATTGATTATTTGTTTGAAGAAATCCTGCGCGGACTGCAAAAAGCCAAGGCAGCCGGCATCAGTAAATGCACGCTGGGGATTGATACCTGGGCTGTGGATTATGTGCTGCTGGATGCTGAGGGGAACCGTCTGCAGGAGGTTTACGCCTACCGTGACCGCCGGACAGACGGGGTGATGGAGGAAGTAGCCAAGCTGATTTCACCGGATAAGGTATACGCCAAGACGGGTATCCAGCAATTAACCTTTAATACGTTATACCAGCTGTACGCACATGACGCAGAAGAACTGGCGGCAGCTGACCAGATTCTGCTTGTGCCGGATTATCTCTACTATAGATTATCCGGACGCAAGATTAACGAAGTTACCAATGCTTCGACGACGCAGCTGCTTAATCTTGCAGAACGCGAATACGATGCAGAGCTGCTGTCCCTGCTTCATCTGAGAAGAGAGCAGTTCGCCCCGCTTACTGAGCCCGGCGAAGTGCTTGGCAGCATCAAAGATGAGCTGAAACAGCAATATGACCTGCCGGACTGTGAACTCATCTGCGCTGCTACGCATGATACGGCTTCAGCCGTACTGGGTGTGCCTGTGCAGGATGACCGGTCTGCTGCTTATATCAGCAGCGGCACATGGTCACTGCTTGGTGTTGAGCTGGATCATCCGGTCAATACCGATGCGGCGATGCAGGCGAATTATACTAACGAGTGGGGCGCTTATGGAACCTACCGTTTCCTTAAGAACATTATGGGACTTTGGCTGATTCAGGAGGTCCGCAGACTGGACGGGGAACGTTACAGCTTCGCCGAACTGGCTGAGCTGGCAGCAGCTGCTGAAGGCTGCCGCAGTCTGATTCCGTGCAACGATCCGCGGTTCCTGAACCCGGACAACATGATCGAAGAGATCCGCCTGGCCTGTCAGGAGAGCGGACAGCCTGTACCGGTAACGCCGGGCGAGCTGGCCCGCTGCATCTTCGACAGCCTGGCACTCTCGTACCGCAGTTATCTGGGTGAGCTGGAACAGCTGACCGGCAGACCGGTGGAAGTGCTGCAGATCGTCGGCGGCGGCGCGAACAACACGCTGCTGTGCCAGCTGACAGCCGATATTATCGGCCGGGAAGTACTGGCGGGTCCTACTGAATCGACAGCGCTTGGTAATCTCGCAATCCAGCTGATTCATACCGGCGAAGTTGCGGATATCCGCGAAGCCCGGACGATCATCGGCAAGTCCTTTAAAATACAGTCATACCTGCCGCGCCCGCTTCCGCAGCTTGAGGGCCTGCTGGCCCGCTGGGACGCCCTGCATGCAGTATCCGCTGCAGGCGGCAGTCAATAAATAAAGACATATGGAGCAGATGCTCACACAAAACTAAGCAGATGCTTTCGAAGTCAGTTTTGTCCGAAGCAAAATCAATGGAGCAGATGCTCACACAAAACTTTTAGGAGGACCCCAACATGGATCAGAGCATCATCAACAGTTATAACGAAGCTAAGAAATTATACGCAGCCCACGGCATCAACGTGGATGAAGTCTTGGAGAAGCTGGCAGAGATCAAGATTTCCCTCCACTGCTGGCAGGGTGACGATGTACAGGGCTTCCTGTTCAAGGATAAGGAGCTGAGCGGTGGTATCGCCGTAACCGGCAGCTACCCTGGCCGTGCCGGTACGCCGGATGAGCTGCGCAAGGATCTGGAAAAGGCATTGTCGCTGATTCCGGGCAAGCACAAAGTCAACCTGCATGCGATCTATGCCGACACTGACGAGAAGGTGGATCTGGATGAGCTGGAGCCGCGCCACTTCGCGAACTGGGTAGAGTGGGCTAAAGAACAGGGGCTGGGTCTTGATTTTAACCCGACCTGCTTCTCCCATCCAAAGGCTGCTGACGGCTTCACGTTGAGCCACTCGGACGAAGAGATCCGTAACTTCTGGATCAAGCACTGCAAAGCTTCCCGCAAAATCGCCGAGTCCTTCGGCCGCGAGCTGGGACAGCCTTGCGTAACTAACTTCTGGGTACCGGACGGCTACAAGGATACTCCGGTTGACCGCCTGGCGCCGCGTGCACGCCTGCGTGATGCGCTGGATGAAGTATTCAGTGAAGAGATTGACCCGCAATACAACATTGATGCTGTTGAGAGCAAGCTGTTCGGCATCGGCTCCGAGAGCTATGTTGTCGGATCGCATGAATTCTATATGGGTTATGGTCTGACCCGCGGCAAAGCCATTTGCCTTGACGCCGGACACTTCCACCCGACTGAAGTTATTTCAAACAAATTGTCCTCGATCCTGATGTTCAGCGAGCAGCTGCTGCTGCATGTGAGCAGACCGGTCCGCTGGGATAGTGATCACGTAGTAACGATGGATGACGAGCTGCTGGAAATCGCCCGTGAGCTGGTTCGCGGAGATCTGCTGCCGCGCACGAACATCGGCCTGGACTTCTTCGACGGCAGTATCAACCACGTAGCAGCTTGGGTAATTGGTACCCGCAACACAATCAAAGCCCTGCTGCGCGCTATGCTGGAGCCGATTGCTGAACTGAAGAAGATCGAACTCGAAGGCGACTATACTTCCCGTCTGGCATTGGTAGAAGAATTCAAGTCCTATCCGTTCGGCGCAATCTGGGATTACTACTGTGCTTCCCAGAACACACCTGTCCGTGAAGGCTGGCTGGCTGATGTGAAGGCTTACGAGAAAGAAGTACTGTCTGCAAGATAAGGCTATTTATATATCAAACAATAATAAATTGAGTTTTTGAATGGTTGTCATATCTACTACCAACAGATCTGCATTCAAAGGAGAGATTATATATGAGTACGTCCGTTATTGAAACGAAAGGCTACATCGCGGGTACCGAAGCCCCTTTTATCCAGGAAATGTCCGAAATTACCCACCACATGTGGTCCCTGGGCTGGGATGAGCTGAACGGCGGTAACATCAGCTATCTGCTGGACGAAGAAGAAGTGGCCAAGTACATTAATATCCGTGAGCCGCTGCGCACCATTCAGCTTACTTTCCCTGTAACTGAGCTTGCAGGCAAATACTTTATCGTTACAGGTTCGGGCAAATATTTCCGCAACGTGATTAAAGACCCGGAAGCGAACCTTGGCGTGCTGCGCGTGTCCGCTACAGGTGAGAGTGTTGAAGTTCTATGGGGTCTGCGCAACAACGCTGTACCGACAAGCGAGCTGGCTTCCCACTTCATGAGCCACATTGAACGCCTGAAGGTTGATCCTACGCACCGCATTGTTCTGCACACACACGCTACCAATGTGATTGCTATGACGTTCACCCATGAGCTGGATGAGCTGAAATTCACCAAGACGCTCTGGGAAATGTGCACAGAATGTCTGGTTGTCTTCCCTGACGGCATCGGCGTTATCCCTTGGATGGTTCCGGGCAGCAGCGACATCGGCCGGGCAACAGCCGCCAAGATGAAGGACTACCGCGTAGTCATCTGGCCGCAGCACGGTATTTTCGTGACAGGTGCCACTATGGACGCTACCTTCGGCCTGGTAGAAACGATTGAAAAAGCAGCGATCATCTACAACCTGATCGGCGGCAGAGAAATCAAACAAACGATTACCGACCAGCAGCTGGCTGACCTGGCCGCAGCCTTCCGCGTAACACCTAAAGCAGGCGTTCTGGACTTGTAGGATATCATTTATAATAGTAAAACCGGACATTCGCAGAGTTTCTGCGGGTGTCCGGTTTTTTGTCTGCTTGTCGTGCCGGAGCCGTCAAAGTTTGATTCAGGCCCCGCAGGCCGAATCGTCCAAATCAAAGGCAAAAATGCCTTTGATTCCAGCTCCGCAGGCCGAACCGTCCAAATCAAAGGCAAAAATGCCTTTGAATCCGGCCCCGCAGGCCGAATCGTCCAAATCAAAGGCAAAAATGCCTTTGAATCCGGCTCCGCAGGCCGAAATGTCCAAATCAAAGGCAAAAATGCCTTTGATTCGAGCCCCGCAGGCCGAAACGTCCAAATCAAAGGCAAAAATGCCTTTGATTCGAGCCCCGCAGGCCGAATCGTCCAAATCAAAGGCAAAAATGCCTTTGATTCGGGCCCATTCAGGCTTGCCCCAGCCCGGTAAGCTGCTCTGCTGGTTTAGCAGCTAAGTAAAATGCGCTTCAGACCCGGATCTGGCAGTGTCATTTGCTTTTACTCTCCGCAACCTGCATAATATACTTACTTTAAGTAATCATATTATGTAATGGAGGCCCGATATGAATACAAATCTATTGTTTACTCCTTTTCAGACAGGCTCGCTGTCGCTTAATAACCGGATTGTTATGGCACCGATGACCCGCGCTTTTTCGCCGGAAGGCGTGGCTGGTCCTGATGTGGCTGCTTATTACCGCAAACGGGCGGAGGGCGGAGTCGGACTAATTGTTACCGAAGGTACGGCTATCAATCACCCTGCAGCCGTCAGCCACCCGAACATCCCGAATATCCACGGTGAAGCCGCGCTGGAAGGCTGGGCGGAGGTAGTCAGGGAAGTACACGCAGCCGGAGGCAAAATCATTCCGCAGCTCTGGCATGTCGGCATGGCACGCTCCATCGGTGATTTGCCGAATGCGGAGGCGCTGCCGATCGGGCCGTCCGGGCTCAGCCTCTCCGGCGAGCCGGTTACAGAGCCGATGACCAAGCAGCAGATTGACGGAATTGTTTCAGCCTTCGCGCAAGCCGCAGCGGATGCCAAGCGGATCGGCTTTGACGGAATCGAGCTGCATGCTGCCCATGGCTATCTGATCGACCAGTTTTTCTGGGAAAAGACCAACCAGCGCACGGATGAGTACGGCGGTGACCTGGAAGCCCGTACGACCTTTGCCGTTGAGATTATAGATGCCTGCCGCCGTGCTGTAGGCCCGGATTTCCCGATTGTGCTGCGGTTCTCCCAGTGGAAGATGGGGGACTATACGGCCAAGCTGGCCCGTACACCGGACGAGCTTGCCCGGTTCCTGACACCGTTGAGCAATGCCGGTGTAGACATTTTCCACTGCTCCACCCGCCGCTTCTGGCTGCCTGAGTTCGAAGGCTCGGAGCTGAATCTGGCCGGCTGGACGAAGCAAATTACAGGCAAACCGGTCATTACGGTTGGCTCTGTAGGACTTAATAGTGAATTTACCGGCGGTGGGGCTGACCAGCACGAGGAGGATAATCTCGACCGGCTGCTGGAGCGGCTGGAGAAGGGGGAATTTGATCTCGTGGCAGTAGGCAGGGCACTGCTCAGTGATCCAGAATGGCCGGCCAAAGTGCAGAGCGGGCGCAATGAGGCGATTATGCCGTTTACTCCGGCGGCAACCCAAACGTTAATCTAATTTCTTTTCCTTATAGCGAGTAATGTAATACATCCTGCGCACAAAAGAGCTTCAACCGTTTGCTGGAGATTCTGGTCAGCCAGATCCCGGGTACAAACGGCGGAAGCTCTTTTTAATGTTTTCTTTTTAATGTTCCCTTTATGGCGGGAAAAATGCCCGTATGTATTTGGAGTAAAACGCCCGGCCTATTTGGCGGTCGGCTCCTTGGCAGGCTGCAGCTCTGCCCATTTGGCGCGCCAGGCTTTGGCCTCCCGCTTCTGCCGGTTCAGCTCATAAAGTGCGGCAATCCGCTCGTAGGTATCATATTCTTCCGGATTGAACAGGATGACATATTTTAGACAGGCGATTGCGCTTGTGTATTTACCGAGCTTAGCCAGCATATCCGCCTGATAATGAGCCAGAGCAACCAGATCTATTTCGAGCCGGGTGCGCAAATTCAGATTCCAGTCCTGGTCCAGATGCCGGAAAAGAGGATCATCAATATGCGGGAAAATATTCTGGATCAGATCATTCTTGCGCACAAGGTCAGTTTCTTTAACCGCCAGCCTGGTATTCTCAAGCAGGTCCAGCAAGTCACATTCTAGCGGACCCTGCAGCATAATCTGCTGGTTGTCGCTGTAAAGCAGCTGCGTTTCTTCATTATTAAGCAGCTGCTTCAGGTGATTGAGGCAGACACGCAGCTGGTTCCGGGCCTTGGTCTGCTCCATGTCCTTCCACAGGTCCTCGCACAGCTGATCCCGGGCAGCAGACGGATGCAGCAGCAGATAAATCAGCAGCTCCTTGGCACGTCTCCTGCCCCAGCCGCTAAGCACCTGCGTCTCATCGACGAAGACCTGAAAAGATGTCAGCAGCGATACCTTCAGCCGGACAGACGGAACAGCGGAGTCAGCAGAGTCTTCTGCATAGTCTGCAGTCCTAACAGGCTGCAGGGGCAAAGTCTGAGGCTGTACATCCCCGTTCACCAGACCGATAAAGTCAGCATGCAGCTCAGACAAATATGGGTCAAGCGGTAAGCGGGAGCTTTTCTCACTGTCAAAAAACATCCTGATCTGCTTATAAGTCTCCCCGGGCTGATCGTAAAACAGCATGTTCGATGCGTTGTAGACGGTCATAAACCGGCAGTTCGGATTCGCCGAGGCAATCAGGCCGGACAGGTACGGCGGGTACATCGGATCGCGTTCTCCTGTCAGCAGCAGCAGTGAGCCTGTATGCGCCTTGAACATCTCCATAATCTCGTCATGGGCCCCGGCAAAGAAATCCAGCAGCTCTATATAGCTGTCAAAGGTTACTTTGGAAAAAGCTGCATACAGCTTGTCCATTTCCGGTGTTCCCGGCTGAAAAAGAGTAGCGTTCGGGATGACGTGGCCGGCCAAAGCACTCATGGACTGATGCTTCAGCAGATTTTTACGATAGTCCGCATACTTGCTGGCTGTACTGCTTGAATTAAACAGCGGCAGTGACAGCATGACATTACTGCTTACTTTTGCAGGATACACTTTAGTATAGTAGAGACCAATAATGCAGCCTGCACCATGGGAGACAATATCAAAGCTTTCAATTCCGAGCCGGCACACCAGGCTGTCCAGATGCTCAACGTAGATCCAGGCGAGCCCGGAAAGATCGATGCTGTCTGTGCCGCTCAGCCCGTGTCCGCGGAAATCATATCTCAGAAGGTGGAATTCATCCTCCATATAAGGAATAATCCGGTCCCAGGAGGTCAAGTCGAAGCCCATCCCGTGAATCAGGACAAGCGTACGAGTATTGTCGCGAGCCTGTTTAGCCGTTTTATATTCGTAATGCAATTGTAAACCGCTCTCCAAAGTATGCTTCATTTCTGTGCTCCTCTGTCTGGCCGCTTCATCTATGTATCTATGTATTCAAAAAAAGCTGGTATTTTATCATAATATGCGGTTTATTGTAGAAAAGTGTAACGTTACTGTAACGGTATCCTGTTAGACTGAAGTAAAACTATATTCACGGGGAGATGATTTGCTGAAATGAAGATGTTTTTTATCTGTGTCAAGAAGTCCAAGCTTGAAATGGTGTACTTAAGGATGTATATCCGCCGCAAATGAAGGTGCTCCGCTCACTTTATATATAACTCAGAGCCTTCCTGCTGACTCCGCGGGGAGGTTTATTCGTATGTCTGCACTGCCGGATGGATACGCCTCCATTATTTATGCTATAATTTTTTATTGGCGATAATAAAATAAATGTATTTGATTACTGAAGCTTTCATTATAAAGGACGTGAAAACATGACAATGGGGAATAACTCACCGGACTTAAAATCCGGCCAGGGCGGTTCGAAGGATTACTCGAAGTATTTTGATTTTTCTGATGCCAAAGTCATCAGTGAAGAAGAGGGCAAAACCACTTACAGAATCAAAGGCCGGACCGTGCAGATCAACTCCAACCCGGATTACAAGGAAGGCAAGCGCCGGGGCAAGCAGGAGATCGAGGTCATTAACTTTGAAGATGCTGAAACGATCCGGATTATGGAGCAATTCCGTGAAATGAACAGCCTTAAGCAGCAGTACTATTTTATTGCCACCTATGGCTGCCAGATGAACGAGCATGATACCGAGACGATGAAGGGCATGCTGGAGGAAATGGGCTATCAGCCGGTGGAAGACCGGAATGAGGCGGATATTATTCTGCTGAACACCTGCGCTATCCGTGAAAATGCCGAAGATAAAGTCTTCGGTGAGCTGGGCCACCTCAAAACGCTGAAGCTGGAGAAGCCGGGTCTGCTGCTGGGCGTCTGCGGCTGTATGTCCCAGGAAGAGGGCGTTGTCAACCGGATCATGGCGAAACATGGCTTCGTTGATATGATCTTCGGTACCCATAATATTCACCGTCTGCCGCAGATCATCAAGGAGTCATTGTTCAGCAAGGAGCTTGTCGTTGAGGTGTGGTCCAAGGAAGGCGACATTATTGAGAATCTTCCCAAAAAGCGGGAAGGCATGCGCGCCTGGGTGAACATCATGTATGGCTGTGACAAGTTCTGTACCTACTGCATCGTACCGTTCACCCGCGGGAAAGAGCGCAGCCGCCGTCCGGAGGACGTGATCACCGAAGTGCGTGAACTGGCCCGCCTGGGCTTCAAGGAAGTAACGCTGCTCGGACAAAATGTGAACGCATACGGTAAAGATTTTACCGATTTAGACTATACATTCGGGGATCTGATGGATGATATGCGTAAGATTGATATTCCGCGCATCCGCTTCATGACTTCACATCCCCGCGATTTTGACGATAAATTAATTGAGGTGCTGGGCAAAGGCGGCAATCTGACGGAGCATATCCATCTGCCGGTACAGTCGGGAAGCACAGCGGTGCTCAAGAAAATGAGCCGTAAATATACGCGTGAGGCCTATCTGGAGCTGGTCTATAAGCTAAAAGCCAGTGTGCCGGATGCGGTGCTGACCACGGATATTATTGTCGGCTTCCCCGGCGAAACCGAGGAGCAGTTCGAAGAGACGCTATCCCTTGTCCGTGAAGTAGGTTATGATATGGCATATACCTTTATTTACTCGCCGCGTGAGGGTACGCCGGCTGCAGCAATGGAGGATAATGTTCCGCTTGAAGTGAAGAACGGGCGGCTGAAGCGCCTGAACGATCTGATTAAGGAACAGAGCCGCGTCAGCAACGACCGGATGCTGGGTGAACTGGTGGAGGTGCTGGTGGAGGGGGAGAGCAAGAATAATGCAAGTGTACTCTCCGGACGCTCCCGTGCCAACAAGCTTGTTCATTTTGAAGGTCCCAAGGAGCTGATCGGCAGCTTTGTGCAGGTTAGAATTACCGATACCAAAACCTGGTATATTAAAGGGGATTATGTAGCGGAAGCAGCAGTAGTCCTCTAAATTTATAGAGAAATGGGGCGATGAGCGTGAGCCAGGACAGTCCGAATGTGAATAAATACGGCATGCAGAGTTTCGATACCCGTGATCTGATTGTGCGTGAGGATATTATGGGCAAAGCGAAGGAGCTTGCAGCGCTGATTTCGACCAGTGAAGAGGTGCAGCATTTTCAGCAGGCAGAGCTCAAAATCCAGAATCACGAACGGGTGCAGGGGCTAATTGCTACTATTAAGAAGAAGCAGAAGGAGATTGTCGCCTTTGAAAGCTTCGGGAATAAAACAATGGTAGCGAAGATTGAACAGGAAATCGAAGACCTGCAGGATGAGATCGACGGCATTCCGGTGGTAAATGAGTTCCAGCAGAGCCAGAGCGATATCAACTACCTGCTGCAGCTGGTCGTTTCGGTCATCCGGGACACCGTCTCGGAGAAAATCAATGTGGAGGCCGGCACGGATGCGCCGCCGTCTACCTGCGGAGACTGATTTAGGTTATAGAGGGGGGCGGATGCAGATCCGTCCCTTTATCTACATCTGAATGTGCCGGATTTGTTGATTTTAGAAGAGCAGGTTTGGTACATTAAAAGATACGGACAGTTAACAATGACAGCGGTAAAGGATGATCTAAAGTGAGCGAGAACGTGGAACAAACCTACAACGCTAAAAAGTATCGCACCCCGGATGGAGTTCCGGCCGACATTGTGATGTTCACTTTGACGAAGCGGGAACGGAAGACGGTTACGAAGACCCTTCCCCTGCGCGAGCTGAAGGTAATGCTGATCCGGCGCAAAAAATGGCCGTGTGCCGGCATGTGGGCGCTGCCCGGAGGCTTTTGCCAGGAGGATGAGTCCATCTATGATGCGGCCAAGCGGGAGCTGAAAGAGGAAACCGGGGTTGACGGCGGACATCTGGAGTATCTCGGTGTATACAGCACTCCCGGACGTGATCCGCGCGGCTGGATTATCAGCCATGCTTTTTTTGCGCTGGTGGAGGAGTGGATGCTGGAGCAGAGACAAGCCTCGGATGATGCCGGCGAGGTCGGGCTGTTTACGCTGCAGGAAGCGCTGGAAGAGCTGGAGCTGGCGTTTGACCATCATGATATTATTACAGATGCTTATCTGCGGATTCAGCAGCAGATGCTGCAGACGACAATTGCGCGGCAGTTTTTGCCCCGGCATTTTACGCTGAGTGAGCTTTATCAGGTCATTCAGACCGTAGTACCGGAGTTCAAGGAGCCTAATTTTATCCGCAAAATCACTTCAACACGCAGCAGACAGGGTATATTAAAGGAAGTGCGTGATGAAGCGGGCAATCCGGTCAGCTCGAACCAGTACTCCCAGCGGCCTGCGCAGCTCTATATGTTCACTGACCATGAGCCTTTATTATCTATTTATACATGATATAGTATTTTAACCACCGTCCTACCATACTAAAGGAGGCTTATCCAATGAAGGCATTGATCGTGATAGATTTCACCAATGATTTTGTTGACGGCAGTCTGCCTGTCGGGCAGCCGGGAATTGATATTGCACCCAGAGTCAATGAATTGACGGAACAGTTTGTGAACAGCGGCGATTACGTAGTCATGGCGGTTGACCTGCATGAGGCGGCAGATCCGTATCATCCCGAGAGCAGGCTGTTTCCTCCGCATAACCTGCGGGATACGTCCGGACGGGAGCTGTACGGCGGCCTCAAGGCCGTTTATGAAGAAAACAAGGGATCTGTCTATTGGATGGACAAAACACGCTACAGCGCCTTTTGCGGCACCGATCTGGAGCTGAAGCTGCGTGAGCGGGGAATACAGGAATTGCATCTGATCGGAGTCTGTACTGATATTTGTGTGCTGCATACTGCGGTCGATGCCTACAATAAAGGATTTGGCATTGTGATCCACGAGGATGCGGTGGCGAGCTTTAATGCAGACGGGCATGCATGGGCGCTCGGTCATTTCCGGGGCAGCCTCGGAGCACAGGTGGTGCGTGCCGATGCAGAATAAGACAGGTCTAGGAGATGAGGATTTGAGAAGAGAGCTTGCTCTACATACAGACAAGTATCAGATAAACATGATGTACGCCCACTGGGTGAACGGTACCCATAAGCGCAAGGCGGTATTTGAGGCGTACTTCCGCAAGCTGCCGTTCGGGAACGGTTTTGCCGTTTTTGCCGGACTGGAGCGGATTGCCCAATATATCAGAGACCTGCGGTTCACGGAAGACGATATCCGTTATCTGTCAGAGCAGGAGGAGAACTATGCGCCGGCTTTTCTTGAGGAGCTGCTGCAGTTTCACTTCAAAGGAAACATTCATGCAATGAAGGAAGGGGCGCTTGTCTTTCCGGATGAGCCGCTGGTACGTGTTGAAGGCACGATTATGGAGGCTCAGCTCGTTGAAACGGCGATCCTGAACTTTATGAACTATCAGACGCTGATCGCTACCAAGGCTTCACGGATCAAGCAGGTGGCTCCTAACGACATCCTGCTGGAGTTTGGTACCCGCAGGGCGCAGGAGGCGGATGCGGCGGTATGGGGCGCACGGGCTGCCTTTATCGGCGGATTCCACGCTACCTCCAACATGCTGGCCGGCCGGATGTTTGGCATCCCGACCAAAGGCACGCATGCCCACTCCTGGGTGCAGAGCTTCAGCAGCGAGCAGGAAGCCTTCGACGCTTATGCCAAGGTATTGCCGGACGGCGTTACGCTGCTTGTTGATACCTTCGATACACTGCGCAGCGGTGTGCCGCATGCGATTAATACCGCGAAGAAGCTGGAAGCTGCGGGCAAGAAAATGAATGCCATCCGTCTCGACAGCGGGGACTTGGCCTATCTGTCCATTCAAGCGCGCAAAATGCTGGACGAGGCCGGTCTGGACTACGTGAAAATTGTAGCCTCCAATGATCTGGACGAGAACACGATTATGGACCTGAAGCTGCAGGGAGCGGCGATTGATACCTGGGGTGTAGGTACGCAGCTTATTACCGCAGCCGATCAGCCGTCACTGGGCGGGGTGTACAAGCTGGTGGAGATTGAGTCGGCAACCGGCGAAATGATCCCGACCATCAAGATCTCCTCCAATCCGGAGAAGGTATCCACGCCCGGCAAAAAGGATGTATTCCGCATTGTCGGTACAAACGGCAAAGCGATGGCCGACTACATTAATCACCCTGACGAGCCGGCCCCGCGTAACGGTGCCCGGATCAAGCTGTTTAATCCGCTTCATCCGTACCTGCGCAAGAATGTCGACAAGTATGAGGCGCTGCTGATGCTGGAGCCTATTTTTGTGAACGGGTTCCAGGTCTACTCCCTGCCGCCGCTTGAGGAAATCCGCCGTTATCATGAGCAGCAGCTCGATTTGTTCTGGCCGGAATACCTGCGTAAGCTGAATCCCGAAGTATACCGTGTTAACCTAAGTGAGCAGGTATGGAACCGCAAGCAGCAGCTGATCGCCGAGCACATGCAGCTGGATAACGAATAGAAGATTTACTATCAACCAAATACTTTTAAATGAAGCTGTCCTTCCGCAATCAAGTCATGCGTGCAGGGCAGCTTTTTGCATGTGTTAAAAGAGTAGTTATCAAGACTGAAAGCGGATACATAGACTCACTGCATGTAAAAAAATCCCCTGCCAAAAGCTATAAAGATCATTGACGCCGCTGTCATTGATATGCGTTCTCAGTCGAAAAATGTGATGAATTTAACATCTTAATTTTTAATTTTATTGCTAAATTAAGAAGGACCTTGTATCCACGGAGCTTTTTAAAATGACGGATTACACACAAATTTCACATTTTGCAATTTCTATGGCAGGTTATCTTCTCCTCAGGTAACGCGGCACTGTCGCGTATAAAGAAATCGATCAAAATCTATAAATTATTGTGATTCCCGAAACCGTGGAAATGCAAGATTTATCACATGCGTATTAGCAATATCAAGTTACAATTTTCAAAAAAGTCAAAAGGATTGTTTTATTCTTGACACTCAGAAAGGGGTTATGTCGGTGGTACAACTACCAAAAGTAAACAGTCTGGGATTCTTTGAAATCCGGCTGGAGTCCATTGGAGGACTGGGAGCTAACCTTGCCGGTAAAATGCTCGCGGAAGCGGGCGTTGTTGGAGCAGGGCTTAACGGCGTCAGCTTCTCATCTTACGGATCGGAGAAGAAGGGGTCGGCTGTAAAGGCCCACATCCGGTTCTGTGATCTGGATACGCATATCCGGGATACCTCTCCGGTAGAGCGTCCGCATGTGGTCGGCGTATTTCATGAAGCGCTTGCCAAGACTATCAATGTAACCAGCGGGATCGGCGAAGACAGCACCGTTCTTGTGAACTCGGCCAAGACGCCGGAAGAACTCAAAGAACTGCTGAAAATGAAAGCTGGTACTATTGCTGTGATCGATGCAACGAGCATTGCACTGAAAGAGAAAAACCGTGTCAACATGGCGATGCTGGGTGCATTGTTCCGTCTCTGTCCGTTCCTCGACACAGAGACGATGAAGGGTGTTATCGAGAAATCACTCGGCAAGAAATATCCGCAGGCTGTGCAGTCTGCTATTACTACCTTTGAACGCGGCTACAATGAAGTGAAGTTTATGCACTTTGAGCTGCCGGCAGGGGAGCGCATGCCTGAATACGTCCGCTCCGACATTTCGGCGCTTGGCTACGAAACCCAGCCGATGGGCGGATCGATTGTGAATCCCGGCAACAGCTTCCTGAAGAATCTGAGCATTTCCCGTTCCGGCATGATTCCGGCTTATGAGGAGGAGTCCTGCATCAACTGTGCACAGTGTGATACCGTCTGTCCGGACCAGTGCTTCGTCTGGGAGGAACGGCTTGACCGCAAGGGCCGCTCGCAGATGTTCCTGCTTGGCATCGACTACCAGTACTGTAAAGGCTGCCTGAAATGCGTAGGCGCCTGCCCGACCTCGGCCCTGTCCAGCATCCTTGAGAAGGAAGGCTATGCCGACAGCCACACTGTGAAGCATACATTTGATTTGGTCTCGCAATTATAAATCCGGTAAGAAGGGCGGAATGAACAATGGCTATTGATTATGAAAAAGAAGTAGGTTCTGCCAAAGTAGAGCAGAAATTCCTCTATGAATCAGGCAATGAGATGGCGGCCTATGCGGCTCATCAGATCAACTATCACGTTATGGGATATTTCCCGATCTCGCCGTCGACCGAGGTAGCCCAGTTCCTTGATTCGATGAAAGCAAGCGGACAGCATGATATTATGCTCGTACCGTCAGACGGTGAACACAGCTCGGCAGGGATCTGTTACGGGGCATCCACTGCTGGCGGACGTGTATTCAACGCAACAAGTGCGCAGGGCTACATGTTCATGCTGGAGCAGCTGCCTGTACAAGCAGGTACGCGTATGCCTATGGTTATGAATCTGATCTGCCGCTCGATCTCAGGTCCCCTGAACATTCACGGCGATCACTCCGATTTGTATTTTGCACTCAATACCGGCTGGCCTATCCTGATGTGCCGTGACCCGCAATCGGTCTACGACATGAATCTGATGGCACTTAAGCTGGCTGAACATGCGAAGGTCCGTCTTCCGGTCATGGTTGCATCTGACGGGTATTTCACGTCCCACCAGAAGCGCCGTGTACAGGCTTTTGCCCACCGTCAGGATGTTCATAACTTTGTAGGCGAACAGCCGCCTACGGGCTTCACTGATACGCTGGACCGCAACAATCCGGTTACAGTTGGTCCTTACATGAATGAGCCGGATTATATCAACAACCGCTATCAGCAGTCGGTAGCGATGTACAATGCCGGAGAAGTGTTCGAAGAGATCGCCCAGGAGTTTGCCGAGCTGACCGGCCGCCACTATGAGGTGATTGAGCAGTACCGGATGGATGACGCCGATGTAGCGGTCTTCCTGATGAACTCCGCGTCCGAGATTATCAAGGATGTTGTCGACCAGCTGCGCCTGCAGGGCATCAAAGCCGGAGCAATCTCGCCGAACATGATCCGCCCGTTCCCGCAGAAGCAGATTGCGGATGCTTTGAAGAATGTTAAGGCCATTACCGTTGGTGACCGTGCAGATTCCGTCGGCGGACACGGCGGCAATATGGTTAATGAAATCAAGGCTGCCCTGTTCACTTACGGCAACACCACAACCAAAGTCATCAGCCGGATTTACGGGCTGGGCGGCAAAGACTTCTATGCAGAAGACGGACATCATTTCTTCCAGCTGGCTATTGATGCTGTAGTCGCTGACCGTGTTGAAGTGCCGTTCGATTATTACGGCCACAATCCGGGTGAAGCGGACAAAGCGCCTAAGCGTCTGCTGAAGCCTATGGATTTCGATTCCCTGAAGTCCGGGCTGATCACGGTTACCAAGAATGAAGAAACCGGCCGGCTGGCTGTTAAGGTACCGCCAGTACGCAGTCTGATGAAAAAGCCGAGACGCTTGTCGCCGGGTCACGGCGCGTGTCCTGGCTGCGGTATTTTCTCAGGACTTGAGCTGTTCTTCAGAGGGATTGAAGGAGATATCGTCGCGTTGTATCACACAGGCTGCGCGATGGTAACTACAACCGGTTATCCGTATTCCTCCCACAAATCAACGTTTATTCATAACCTGTTCCAGAACGGTGCCGCTACGCTGTCCGGTGTAGTAGAGATGTTCTGGGAACGCAAACGCCGCGGCGAGCTGGACGGCCTGGGCCTCAAGGAAGACTTTACTTTCGTGATGGTTACCGGCGACGGCGGGATGGACATCGGAATGGGACCTGCCATCGGCGCCGCCCTGCGCGGCCACAAAATGATAATCGTCGAGTACGATAACGAAGGCTATATGAACACTGGTGCACAGCAGTCGTATTCGACTCCGCTCGGTCACCGCACATCCACATCGAGCATCGGCAAAACACAGCAGGGTAAGGTTACCCAGCACAAGGATACGGCGCAGATTATGGCTGCCACCAATATTCCTTATGTGTTCACCGGCTGTGAAGCTTATCCGCAGGATCTGCTGAAGAAAGCGGCAAAAGCCCAATGGTACGCCCAGAATGAAGGCCTGGTCTATGGTAAAATTCTGATTGCCTGCCCGCTGAACTGGATGAGCGAGGACAAGGAAGGGACGAATATCGTCTCCCTGGCTGTGGAATCCTGCTTCTTCCCGCTGTATGAGGTAGAGCAGGGCGTCACCAATATTACCTACAATCCGGAAGACAAGAACAAACGGGTTGAAGTGTCCGCCTGGCTGAAGACGATGGGTAAAACCCGCCATCTGCTCAAGCCGGAGAACGAACCTGCGCTGCGCAGCTTCGAGGGCGAGGTTCAGCGCCGCTGGAGCAAGCTCGTCGCTAAGCACGAGCACCCTGATTTGTAAGCAGCACCGCAATCCTATAGCATAATCATTCACAGCCTGACAGAGCTCTGTCAGGCTGTGTTTTTGCCTGCGGACTTATTTTTCACTTGCGCAGATGAAGGAAAGCTGCATTTTCAGCCGAATTTGATAGAGTAGCATTAATAGGGGGTACAGTTAAGCTTCGGCAATTCATTCAACTGAAATCCGGTAAAGGAGTGTGCTGGCGATGAAAAAGATGAACTGGCAGGACGGAATCTGGAGTGTTGAGCCCCATTCCGTGGCAGAGCAGGAGGGCAGGCTGATCGTTCAGGCTGTGGAGGGCAGTGACTATTGGCAGAAAACCATGTACGGCTTTCAGCATGATAACGGGCATGCGCTGCTTGCGGGCTGGGAGAAGCAGACTGCGGTGGAGGTGAGCTTTGAGGCAGGAAGCCTTACCGAGCTGTATGACCAGGCGGGAATCATGCTGTGGCACAGCCAGCTGCAGTGGATCAAGGCCGGAATCGAAATCAATGACGGTGTGCCGCACATAGGTGCAGTGGTCACGGATCAGTACTCCGATTGGTCCCTGTCACCTGTGCCGGAATGGGCCGGACAGATCGTAACCATCCGCGCCTCACGCCTCAAGGATGCCGTTATCCTCAGAGCCAGAACCGGTGTGCATCCATGGCGGACGATCCGTGTCGCCCGTTTTCCTTATGAGTCAGATGTACAGGCAGGCCCGATGCTCTGTGCGCCGACCAGACCCGGACTGAGGGTGGCGTTTACAAGCTGGGTCACAACAGCGCCCGATACAGATGTTCATGAGGAGCCTCCAGGGGAATAGCTGCATTGGCTGTTAATTCCCTTAAAGTGTGTTTCCCCTTAAAGGCCCTTTGAATAATTATCGTTTCTCTCAGCCATGCTAAACCTATAAAGATCACGCTGAGAGGAAGATTCGATGAGAGTCGCGGTCATACTGCTGGCGGCTGTACTGGCTGCCGGAATAGCAGACCTAGCAGGTACAGATAACAATCAGCAAGCATATATTAAGCCCACTAAAGGCATAGCACAGGCTTCAGAGGCTCCTGCTGCGAGACTCTACACCTCTTTAGAGAAAGAGAAGGGCAAATACACTGACAAGGTTAAAGCACTGCTGGAGCAATTGCTAGGCGGGCTGCATGCCGCACATTAGCCGCATACAGGACGATTCGCACAATAAACAGGCCGGCAACTGCATCTACAGATGCGTTCCCGGCCTCTTTATATGTCTTGCTACTCCTTCTTATAAATCTCCCGCATCACATGACGCAGCTCGGGAACGATCAGCCGGCTCATGGCCAGCTTGATTGCCCCTGTCGAGCCGGGCATCGAGAAGACCGCTGTATTGCCGATCGTGCCGGCGATAGCCCGGCTGAGAATCGCTGCTGAGCCGATATCCTCGGTAAAGCTGAGCAGCCGGAAAATCTCGCCGAAGCCAGGCAGCGACTTGTCGAGCAGTGATGCAACAGCCTCATAAGTGGTATCGCGGGGCGAAATCCCCGTACCGCCGGTCAGCAGCACGGCTTCGATTCCGGAGTGGACGGAGCTTTTATAGACCAGCTCACGGATTTCCTCATAATCGTCTTTCACAATAGTGCGGCCCATGACCTGATATCCGGCTTCCTCCAGCATTGACGCCAGCAATTGTCCTCCGGTGTCCGTTTCCATCGTGCGTGTATCCGAAACTGTAATAACATAACAGGCCACGGTCTGCGGCGCTTGCTTGCGGTGTTCTTCGACAGATGACATATAATCCACTCCTAGAGTCCAAATCAAATCCCTATTCTCTTATTTACCCATAATACCAGTCTTTATAAGGTCTGTTCCAGTGAAAAGCGGTTTACCGCCTTCCCGATAAGCAGCATGAAGTAATTAAGGATGAATCCGCCCAGGCAAACGGTCAGCAGAGTGCCGATTCCGATAGGTCCGTTAAAGATTAAAGCTGCCAGCAGGAACACAAAATAAAGGATCGTACGGGTAAAAAAGATGCTGCGGCCCGTAAGCTTTTGCAGAACCAGTGTCATCCGGTCTAAAGGGGCGGGGGCGAAGTTGGCCTGCAGGTATACGGCCGTTCCTAAGCCCGTCACAACTATGCCTGCAGCGAAGCAGCCAAGTCTGCTGATCCACAGCCGCGGCTCAACAAGATCGCTAAGCCAGAATAACCATACATCGATTCCAATGCCTGTTATAAAAGCAGTCGCCAGGCCCAACATTTCCGGTCTGCGTCTGGTTAAAGCAGCATTACATAAGGTCAGCAGGATGGCGATCAGAATTTCCCAGCTGCCCACAGTTAGACCGACATTGCCGGAGAGGCCGACTAAAGTTGCGTCAAAAGGGGACGCGCCAAGTCCGGATTGTATGGTCAGACAAATACCAAGAGTCAGTATAAAAATACCGCAAATGAACAGGAGGGCAGTCCTCAGGCGGGAGCTTGTCATTTTGGCACAGCAGCAAGCTCTTTACTCATTACGATATGCGGGATGCCGTCTTCCATAAATTCCGCCGATGCAGGCTGATAGCCAAGCTTTTCATAGAATCCCTTTGCCTGTGTCTGCCCGTGCAGTTTGACTGCGGTAAAACCTCTCTCGGCAGCTAGTTCTTCAAGGCTGGAAATAATCAGCTTGCCGATTCCGAATTTGCGGTAGGGTGCCAGAATACAGATCCGCTCCAGCTTGCCTTTTCCGTCAAAAGCGCGAATCCGGCCTGTTCCCACCGGCTGTCCGTCATAGTAGGCGAGAATATGCCGGCACTGGCTATCCAGTGCATCGAACGCATCAAATTCATCCGCCAGCGGAACTCCCTGCTCCTCAACGAATACTTTTTTTCTGATTGAAAAAGCAGCTTCCAAATCCTCCGGCAGCGTAATAGCCTGTACGTTCATTGTTATCCAACCTTTCTGATCTTAAAATCATTTACAAAGTATATACAATATTAATATTGTTGTAAATGCAATAAAAAATAAACCTGCCTGCTGCGGGCTGCTGGCCCTTACCCCCATGCATCTTGCTTGTGCACGCAGACTGTAGTACACTCGCTACCATACGGATTTTTGGGGGAGCGATGAAACATGGAACAGGCGTTGCCGGTGTACATATTGTCAGGATTTCTCGGGAGCGGCAAAACAACGCTGCTGCAGCGGCTGCTGGACCACTGGAAAGGCCAGGGTCTGCGTCCTGCGGTTATTATGAATGAGCTTGGTGAAGTGAATCTGGACGGGCTGCTGGTGGAGCAGGAGGTCCCGATGGCCGAAATGCTGGGCGGGTGCATCTGCTGTACGAGCCGCGGTGATCTCAGTACAGAGCTGACCACATTAGTCAAAAAAGAGCAGCCGGATGTGGTGATCATCGAAGCCACAGGCGCTGCTAATCCGCTGGAAATTGTCGATGCGGTGACGGAAACCTCGCTGTATCAGCAGGTGGAGCTGAAGGGGCTGATTACAGTAGTCGATGCGGCGCATCTGCTTGAACTGTACCGCTCACAGCAGGGAGCCACTTACCGGCTGATGCAGGAGCAAATCCGCTGCGCATCCGTGCTGATTCTTAACAAGACAGACCGTATTACGGCAGAAGAAGCGGAAGAAATCTCCACCGTACTGCGGAAATGGAATGCCTATGCCGAAATTTTGCCGGCTGTGCGCTGTGCGCTCGAACCCGAAGCTTTGCTGGATAATCTTGGCGGAGTGCATCTGGATGGAGAAGAAGCGGATGCCGGTGATGATGGGGGCAATGGAGAAGCTGCCAGAGAGCAGGGCAAGGCCCATCATACCCATGATCATGTGATGGCGTACACCCACTATTTCAAAAATGCAGTGGACAGTGAAGCCTTTGAGCAGTTTGTGAAGGAGCTGCCGCGTGATGTGTACCGTGCCAAGGGCATTGTTACATTCAGTGACACAGCAAGCCGGTTTCTGTTCCAGTATGCATACCGGGAAGCTGATTTTATGAAAATTACGCCGCAGGGAGAGGTCCCTGATGTGGCTGTCTTTATCGGTGAGCATTTCTCTTCAGGTGACTTGCGCACACGGCTTCTGCAGCTGGAGAAGCGTTTGTTCAGCCGGCCGGCGGCCATTAAGCGAAGCCTGTAACCGGCTTTACTGGCAGCAGGATTTATTGGCCCTGCAGATCTTGCCGGAGCTGAGCGGCAGAGCCCTTGAAGGCTGGTAAGACACCCCGTTTACGGGCAAGCTTGGTTCGTTCCTTTTCTTGCAGGTTAATACATAGGCATACCCTATACGAATTGCAGGAGGTTTAAGGCTATGACCCGAATTCAATATCAGGAATGCATTGACGCTTGTATTAAATGTATGAATGCCTGTAACTACAGCTATGTCTCCAGCCTGAAAGAATATGATCTGGCATCGCTCCGTGAGAGTATCCGGCTCGACCGTGAATGTGCGGATATCTGCTCTTATGCTGTACAGGCGATGACCCGGCAAAGCCCGTTCGTTGTTGAGATCCTGCGTCTGTGCGCAGAGATTTGCGAACGTACGGCTGACGAGAGCAGCCGCCATATGCAGACTCATTGCCAGGATTGCATTGATGCCTGCCGCAGTGCCGCAATGGCCTGCCGTCTGATCAGCGGTGCTGTTGAAGTATACGCATAATGGAATGAAACTTTGATAAAACCAGACCGCCTGCAGGATTGACTGCAGCCGGGTTCTGGTTTTTTTGTGCGCTTATTTACAGGAAGGCAGGCCTGATCTGGCGAATATTAGATAAGATAGCAGATTGAGTAACCGGGCTGTGCACCGGCCCGGCGTATTCTTATGAGGAGAGAATATCGTATGACCCAGTCCCCTAGTCTGATCAGCTTATCCGGCGCAACCAAAATATATGGAGGTAGAGCAGTGCTGAATGAAGTCTCCATCAGGGTAGAGTCCGGGACGGCAACCGCCCTGATTGGGCGCAACGGCTCCGGCAAAAGCACACTGCTTGCGGTGCTGGCCGGGCTCTTGAGGCTTTCATCAGGCTTACTTACGCAGTCAAAGCCCAGGCTGAGCATCGGCTATGCCCCCGAGGCGTTTACCGGAACGAAGCTCCCGGCCGAGCAATATTTACGCCATATGGGCCGAATCAGCGGAATTCCGCCGGCTCAGCTGGAGCGGCAACTCACCAGGCTGCTGGAGGCTTTTCATCTGCAGCCGTTCCGCAAGCAGCCGGTAACCGGCTTTTCCAAAGGGATGCTGCAAAAGATGAACCTGATTCAAAGCCTGCTTGGTGAACCGGAGCTGCTGCTGCTTGACGAGCCGTTGTCCGGACTTGATCTTCCTGCACAGCATACTTTGATTAGCATTCTGCAGGAATTGAAACAGAAGGGGACGGCACTTGTATTTTCCGTGCATGAACCACTGTGTATAGAAGCGCTCGAAGCGGAAGTACACGTACTTCAGGCCGGGCGGACGCAGCTGATTACGAATGCAGACAAGCTAAGGGACAAATCTTCCTCGCGGTTGGTCTGTGCAGCCCTGGAAGATCAGGAAGAGAAATTCATTGCCGGATTGCCCGGCTTTCTTACTGCGCAGGCTGTCCATACCGCTAGGGCCGGGAAGTGCACAGAATGGACGGTTGAAACAACATATGCAGATGAATTTCTGCGATATATCCTCCAGCACGACGGATCTGTAATCTCAGTAGAGCACCACAGCGGCCGCAACCTGCTGGTAGAATGGATGGACCCGAAACGCAGCGGGGAGGAGGGTGCCGGATGAGACCGCTGATTGCCTATATGCTAAGAAGCTACACGGCCTCACAACGCTTTTTTGCACCTGTTGCAGCCTTAGTGATATCCTTGCTGTTTCTCTATACATACAAGCCTAATCCGGTAATGGGCAGCTATGCAGCAACCGGTGTGATCCTGTTCGTCTGCTGCGCCTGGATGGGAATCAGCTTTCTTAACCATGAGCAGGCCGTGCAGCGGCAGGTAACGGTAGTTCATCTGCGCAGCAGCGTAAAGTACAGTCTGGGCGGCATATTGACACTGGCTTTACTAACGCTGGTACTTGCCCTGCTGATGGTTGTTTATCCGGTCTTGACCGGGAGCTTTGCCGAACCGGCCGGACTGTACCGGATGACAGTGGCTTATGCCGGACATCTGCTGCTGGGGATGCTCGGAGTCTCCATTTCGCTGTTTCTGCAGGCCTCCTGGGTTCCCAAAAACAGCTATGCCACCGGACTGCTGCTTATGATCCTGATCATCTCGATCAGCGGCCTCAAGCTGGCCGAGCTTATTCCCGGCCCGGCTGTGCCGGTGCTGCTTCCTCCGGCGGCACTGTTAATGAACATGCTGATGCATGCAGATGAATGGTCACTGCCAGCGGTACTTGGCACATTTGCCCACGCACTGGTTTACATATTGCTGCTAAACGGATTGTATTTATACCGTTCCGGACGCATGGATTATAGCAGGAATTTATGAGACAATAGAATAATAAAGAGAGAACAGCGGGAGGAAAGATGAAGGATACACAAATACCGGAGAGTGAACAATCCAAAGAGTTATTTGCTTATTTCGGACTGGCAGTCTATTATTGTCAGGCTTTGGAACAGCAGCTGACCAATCTGCTGCTGCTCACAAAGCTGTCTCAGGGGAAAACGCCTACAGAAGCAGATCTCGCTGATTTGTATCAGCGCAAACTCAGCAATTCACTCGGCCAGCTCATCAAAGAAATCCAGCATCATTTTCCATTCTCGGAAGAGGAGACGAACCAGCTGCAGGCCGTATGGAAGCAGCGTAATCATATTGTCCACGATTATTTCAAGGAGCGCATCCAGGAGACCTTCACTCCGGCGGGCAGGGCGCATATGATCCGTGAGCTGAAACGGTTCAAGAATAAGGCCAGCAGGCTGGAGATCAAGCTCCAGGGATACTGCACGGAAATGTATGCCAAGCTCGGTCTGGAAGAGGAGCAGTTCATTGAATAGAACCGGCGGTTACGGTAATGATTAAAGGCTCACAATACACAGCACCCTCTGTGTATTGTGAGCCTTTTTCGGTTATCATGTCATGGCTGCAACTGCAATCTCACTCTTTAGCTCTGTTGCCCAGAGTATAAACGGCTTCAGCCAGCAGCTCCAACCCGCAGCTCTGGATGATCTCAGGGGAAAAGACAACACTATCGGCTCTATTGCAGCGTGCAAGCGCTGCGATGGCGGAAGCAACCGCCGGAATCATCTCGGCGTTCAGAACCTCACCGGGCTCCCACCACCAGCGGATAATGCTAAGAACCCCGCTTTTCTTGTTCATGACCGGCTCTAACCGGGCAATAAACCGGTCGCCGTAAAGAAGCGGCAGCACATAGTAGCCGTATTCCCGCTCGGCTGCCGGCTTGTACACCTCCCAGCGGTACTGAAAGCCGAACAGCTGGCGGATCAGCTCCCGGTCCCACAGCAGGTTGTCGAGCGGAGCCAGTACAGCGGCGAATCCCTCGACCTCTGCAGAAGCCATTGCGCCGTCTGCAGCCAGCACAGCTTCTAGCTCGGGCGTATCCATCGTCCGTACATAGAACGGCAGCTTTACGTCTTCTACACGCACTTCGCGCAAGCCATCATGCAGCAGCAAACGTTCTACGGCAGCAGTCCGTTCTTTGCTCTTCAGACCGGAGATGCCGAGCCAGCCGTCACCGGATCTGTTCCACTGCAGACCGATGCTGCCGATCCTGCGCAATACATACCATTCATGATACTGCTCCTCCAGCGGGTTCGGCTCTGCGGCACTCAGCAGAGGCTCTGGCAGCAGCCGGTCCGTGAAATCATAATAACGGCGGGTGTGTACCCGGTGGTGTACGCTTACCTCGCCCCGGAAATACATCGTCTCCAGCGCAGCACGGGTAACTCTGGCCGGAGCCCAGGCCCAGTCCATCTTCTCTTTGCCTTCCAGATCAAGGGAGGAGAGGGGGCCGCGGGCCTCCAGCGCTTCCCGCACCTGCTGCATTGTCTGGAGCAGCAGCTCCTCCCCCTGATGCCTGGCCGCTGCCGCTTCCCGCCGGCGGCTAAAATACGGCCAGTCCTCCGTACAGTAAATGGACATGTTCTTGTCCCAGCCGTCAATCAGCGTTCTGTCCGTGTACAGCAGCTCATTCGCCATGGCAGGGACAAAATCCGGAATCCGCGCCTGCAGCACCAGCTCATGATTATGACCGGCAATGCTCAGAGGGTCATACTGGATGCAGCCTACATGACGCACGTAGTCAAAGATGCTCTGCTTGCCGCCGGCCAGCATACCGGGAACCAGTCTCTGGTGCTGCAGCAGAAATATCCGGGCCTGCAGTTTGCTGAGTGAGTAGGTAATGATAGTTGCCACCCCCGCTTATGTATTATTTACCATTATACCCGAACGAATGTTCTGTATTCAAGTACAGAAAACCCCTGACAGCCGATTAGGCTCCCAGGGGGTGTAACGAAAGATTAGCTGTTCTTTAGCGACGGCTGCAGAACAGCTGCCGGCTTAGCCGGTGCGGCAGCTGGTTCAGCAGCTTGCGGAGCACCAGCTCCCAGCTGCAGCTGGTACATCCGGTGGTAGCGGCCTTCCAGCGCCATCAGCTCCTCATGACTGCCGCGCTCGACAATCTCGCCGTGGTGCAGCACCAGAATCTGGTCGGCACTGCGGATCGTCGACAGGCGGTGGGCGATGATAAAGGTGGTCCGGCCTTTCTTCAGCACCTCCAGCGCTTCCTGGATCAGACTCTCTGTCTCTGTATCGATATTGGAGGTCGCTTCATCCAGAATAAGAATGGCCGGGTCGAACGAAAGCGCCCTTGCAAAGGAAATCAGCTGGCGCTGTCCGGCAGACAGCGTGCTGCCTTTTTCCACGACCGGCTCGTCGAAGCCCTGCGGCAGATGAGCCAGCAGCTTATCCGCGCCTACTTCACGCAGCGCGCGTTCCACCCGTTCCCGGCTGATCCGTTCGTCGCCAAGACTGACGTTGGACGCGATGGTGCCGGTGAAGAGGTAAGGGTCCTGAAGCACGATCCCCATATGACTGCGCAGCCACTGTTTGGGAATGGAGGTAACCTCCTGGCCGTCAATCGTGATCGTTCCGCGCTGCGGATCATAGAAGCGGAACAGCAGATTGATGATCGAGCTTTTACCGGAACCGGTGTGTCCGACCAAGGCTACCGTTTCGCCGGGGCGTGCCTCGAAGGAGATGTCCTTCAGCACGAAATCTTTTTTATAGGCAAAGGATACGTTATTGAATTCGACTTTTCCCTTGTAACGCGGCATCGAGCCGTCGGTCACAGCTTCGCCCGGTTCATCCATCAGGGTAAACACACGGCCTGCGGAGACCATCGAGCTGTCCAGGTTCGCCAGCTGGTTCACCATGCCGGTAATCGGCTGGAACATCCGTCCCAGTACATCGACAAACGCGTACAGCACGCCCAGCGATACAAAGGTAGAACCGCCAATGCTGCCGAAGCCGAAGTACCACAGCACCAGGACAAAGGAGAGGTTACGCAGCGTGTTCACCAGATTGTGGGAGGTCAGCGCGTTCAGATTCAGCATTTTGTTCTGATATTTCATATAATCATCGTTCAGATGCTCGAATTCGGCACGGCTCTGCTTCTGGCGGCGGAAAATCCGGATGATTGACATCCCCTGAATGGATTCATTGATAATGGCGTTGATCTCACTCAGACGTGAGCGGATAATCGTATTGTATTTGGTAGCCACTTTGCGGTACAGCACGATCCAGAGAACGATAATCGGCACGATGAACAAGCTGATCAGACCAAGCTTCACATCCAGCAGGAACAGCGCAATGTACACGCCGGTAATATTGATGATCCCTGTAAAAAAGTTGGACAGCACGGCGATGAACAGATCCTTGACGGCTTCTGTATCATTGGTAACCCGGGAGACGACCTTGCCCGCAGGCAGATTGTCAAAAAAGTGCACCGGCAGCCGCTGGATATGACCGTAAACATCGGTCCGCAGCTTGCGGATAACCTGATTGGCCGACGACTGCAGCCAGTAGGTTTTGCCGAATTCGGCCAGGATGGAGATGACCAGGAAGATGGCATACAAGCCCACCAGCTCATAAATCCCCGGGAATTCGGGCTTGTAAAAAGCAAACACTTCATCTGCGGACAGCTTCACGGCCGGGTAGGCGGTGATTTCGTCCCCGTATTTGATCTCAAGTGTCCCGTCCTTAAAGGTCCGTTCGCCCTCAGCCCGGGCAACCGCCTCATTGATAAAATAAAAGCTTCTGCCTGACTGCAGCAGCCGGACCTCCTGGCCCTTGGCTTCACCCCCGGCAAAACGGTCGCCGCGCTTGTAATAGCTATTGTTATATTCTGCGGCTTCTTCCGGTGAAGAGGTCTGGAAGTAAGGCTGCTCAATGCCTAGCAGATGGTTGTCGATCATATTTTTGGCGATAAAAGGGCCGGCCAGCTCGGCGGCCACGCCGATCGTAAGCAGCAAAAGAGCTGCGATAAAGGTCTTTTTGGCAGTCAGTGCATACTGCAGCAGGCGTTTGCCTGTACTCTGTGTCAACGGTGACACCTCCTAAAGGGTTGTAAGTCCCGGTTAATAATTCTGGTTTAAAAAATAGTGGGTAAGGCAACCGGCTCCCGTCATTATTCACCGGTCAGGTTGCTCTCCACCTGCTGGCGGTCAAACTGCTCACGGTACCAGCCGTTCATTTCCAGCAGCTCCTGATGAGTGCCACGCTCAATAATATGCCCGTTCTCCAGCACCAGAATCAGATCGGCGTGCTCGACGGCCGAGAGGCGGTGGGTGGAGATCAGGGTCGTTTTACCGGCGCGTTCCTCACGGATATTCTCAATAATCCGGGCTTCGGTCCGTGCGTCAACGGCTGACAGGGCATCGTCGAGAATCAGGATATCCGGGTTCGCGATAAAAGCTCTGGAGATCGAAACGCGCTGCTTCTGGCCCCCGGAAAGGGAGACGCCGCGTTCGCCGACCATCGTATCCAGGCCGTCGGACAAGGTACCAAGGTCATTCTGGAAAGCGGCAGCCGTAATCGCCGACATGATCCGCTCATCACTGGCCTGGTCATAGCCGAACTGAATATTCTCGCGGACGGATTTGGAGAACAGAATCTGCTCCTGAGGTACATACCCCATCCAGCTGTGTAGCTGGCCGAGGGCAATGCTCTCAATCGGAACATCAGCAATCTTGATATCGCCCTTGCCGGTCGGATACTCATGGAGCAGCTGCTTCAGCAGAGTGGATTTACCGCTGCCGGTGCGTCCGACGACACCAAGTGTCTGGCCCTGGGACAGGGAGAAGCTGACTCCGCTTAAGTTATCGACAGTGGAGGTAGGGTAGCGGAACGTTACATCCTCGAAATCGATCCGGGTTGGCCGGGCGACCGGCACCGGATTAGCTGCATCTGCCACATCAGGACGGGTATTCGTTGTTTCATCAATACGTTCAAGGGAAGCGCCGCCGCGCTGCATGATGTTGATCAGCTCGCCAATTGCGAACATCGGCCAGACGATCATCCCCAGATACATATTGAACGAGACAAGGTCGCCCAGTGTGATCTGGTTACGGAATACAAGATAGATCCCATATGTAAGGGCAATGATATAGCTCAGGCCCACACAGAAACGGATGGTTGGCTCAAAAAAGGCATCTACACGCGCAACCGCCATATTTTTGCGGTACACGTCTTCAGTAATGTCTGCAAAACGCTTCTCGTCCAGCCGCTCCTGCACATAAGCGCGGATAACGCGCACACCGGATACCGACTCCAGCACCTGGTCATTCATATCCCCGAAGGCATCCTGGGCCAGACTGTAACGGTCGTGAATCGCTTTGCCGTAGAAAATCATTGCGATGGCAATCAGCGGCAGCGGCAGCACCGCAGCAAGCGTCAGCTTCCAGCTGACCAGAAAGCCCATCGCCAGCAGGACCACGCTCAGATAAACGGTGGAGTCAACAAGCGTCAGCATCCCGAAGCCGACAGTGGTTGCCACGGCACGGATGTCATTGGTGGCGCGGGCCATGAGATCGCCGGTGCGGTTTTTTTCAAAAAACGAGGGGGTCATGGTCATCAGATGGTTCATGAACCGGGAGCGCAGCAGACGCTCGACGAGATTGGAGCCGCCGAACAGCTTGTGCATCCAGACATAGGTAATCCAGTAAATGATCAGCATCATTACAATGATTGCACCGATGTACTTCAGCAGTGAGCCTGTGGTGATGGAGCCGCGGACAATTTCATCGATGGCATTGCCAAGCAGACGGGGAGGCAGAAGCTCTAATACACCTACTACAATTAACAAAATCAGGCCGATGGAATATCGCCTTTTTTCCCGGCGGAAAAACCAGCCGAGATCACGGAGTACGGAGAACAAGGGTAATCCCTTCCTTTCGTGTTTGGGGTGTCGTTGTCGGTTGTGTGAATGTGTCTTTGAATGATGATGAAAATAGCGGATGTCTATTAACAGCATGCAAAAAGGCATACCCTCCGTTAAACGGATGATATGCCTGTAAGATACAGTGATAATCATGTCCACGGTGCTTTAGTGCAGCACAGAAGACATGGAAGAGACTTGCCTGGTGAACTCAAGTACGGTGGATGTACTTGCTTCAGAAGGTTTCCACTATTCGGGCTGCTTCGGTATGAGGTTGTGTGTAGTTGCCGACAAAGAAATTAAAATCAACTGGTACAATAGTCAACACCGAGATCACCCTTTCGTTCATTTTTGGTAATTACTTCAAGACGCTTCGTATGTTCAGAGTTTATCATCAGTGTCTGAACAATGTCAAATAGAATTTTGAACAATTTGCGAAGTCGGAGTATCATAGAAGAGGAACGGCTGGTTTGGAATAATGCCGGCTTATAGTATGATAAGAAGAAACGGAGGTGCAATAACACAAATGGATATGACCATTAGCCCGGAAGCGGCTGCCTGGTTCAAGAAGGAGCTTAACCTGCAGAACGGGGATTCTATTCGTTTATTTCCGCGTTACAGCTCGGGCGGAGGACTGCATCCCGGATTTTCACTGGGAATTGCTACGGAAGCGCCCGCGCGCCCTGCAGTAGAGGCAGAGCAGGAAGGCCTGATTTTTTATATGGAGGAGCAGGATCTCTGGTATATGGAGGGCTACAGCCTGTCTATCATCCACGTGGCGGCAGAAGATGACATCGAATATGTGTATCAGCCGCTGAGTACTGCCGGTCAGGCCGAATAGACAGAGGCGGATTATAATCAGAGCAAGGTGGCGCCCGTTCAAACTAACCGGAATGGGCGCCATCTTTTTGCTGCGCGGCTGTTAAAGGGGCATTTGTTATGAAGGTGGCTGTATGCTAAGGTGTCAATAGTGTAAGCAATTATATCAATTCTTAGGAGGCCGTGAGATGGATTATTCCAAATCTAAAGCTGCTATTGCAGAACAGGCAGCCTTAACCATCGGGAAATATAAAAAGTACGCCTGGTTTCATGAGCCCGCTTCCCTCTATGAACTGGATTCTATAAAGCTTCTCCAGGTCCGGAAGATCACAACCTATGAGCCGTTAAAAGAATTTACAAGCCTTAAGAAGCTGGAATTCGGGACCACAGACTCCAGTATGACCATCCCCGATCTCGCCGGTCTTGAGGCCGCTGCAAGCCTGGAGCACCTGAGCTTCATAAGCAAATCAACGATTAAGAACAATATTGAGGCCCTTTCAAAGCTTGAGAACCTGCAGTCGCTGCAGCTTTTTTATGTCCGGCATACATTGCCTGATCAGCTGCTGGCTCCGCTTAAATCATTAAATTCAGTCAGTTTTTCGAAATATAATTATGACAGCCAGACGGTTCTGCCGGACAGCCTGGAGACGGTCAGCATGAGCTTTGATGAGATTGTGAATGTGCCGGACTTTGTACCGCATCCGGGAGTGAAGCGGGTGTCTCTCGGCGGACAGACATGCCGGCTGGAGAGCCTGGATTCCTTCCGTGTTTTCCCGGGTGTAGAGGAGATCAGGCTGATGGCCCCTAAAAAGCTGGCGGATCTTTCTTATGCCGCCGAGCTCAGGAAGCTGAGGATCCTTGACGCCAATTTTGCTGCCGTGGGGGATTTAAGCCCTTTTTTCCGGCATGAATGCATTGAGGAAATACGGCTCAGAGGCTCCTCCGTGGAACAGGTTCACGAAATGGGGTTATGTCCTAACCTTAGAACGCTGTATCTGGAAAAAAGCAGGCTGAAATCAATTGAAGGCATCCGGGAGCAATTTCCGCAGCTGGAGTTACTCTGGATCTGGGAAACCCCTCTAAAGGATTTGGAGCCGCTCGCCGGAATGCACAGCTTAAAGAATCTCGACCTGACGAAGCTTAAGCCGAAATCCTGGGATTTTATTTCTACACTGACGGGGCTGGAGGTATTGGATTTATGCAAAACCACCTTTTCTGATCCGGCCCTGCTCCTTAAGCTGCCCCGGCTAAAGAAGCTGAGACTGTCCGGCAGCCATGTGGACCCCCAGTCCGGTGCATATAAAGAATTAGAGGACGCTATTATTAACCGGAACGGCGAGCTGATTCAATAGGCTAAATAGCGGATATACAAAGAGGGCGTCCATTCTAAAGAATGGACGCCGGCTTTTTGGAAACGGATGTACAGCTTGGAAGCATTATTGCGAGCTGCGGAAGGTCTCTTCCTCCATCGCAAAGTCGAAATCGTCGATATCATACACCTGCACCGGGATTCCGCCTTCGATAATGCGCTGGATCAGCTCGAACTGGTCGGTTAATACGGGGACTTTTTCCCGCACAGAGGTCAGCAGCAGTTCGGTCTCAATCGGATCAAAGGTTTCCCCGTAAGCAGCATTATCAACGCTGTTGATGATCGTGACGTGCGCCATCTCGCCGAGCAGAATACCCGAGCTCTTCGCCCAGGGAACAGATAGACAGCGGTTGATCTTCTTGGAATTGAGCGGTTCCTCGAAATAGGCGATCAGCTCACGGATTTTGCTTTTGACATGCTGGTCATCGTCGGTCCGGTTCATCAGCGGCTCATCGCTGTCCCGCAGCTCGTATAGTTCCATAACTGTTGTGTAGGGCACGATATATTCCACAGGGCTTTGCGGTACGAGAAGCTGGCCGTAGATGGCCATCATGACCGCTTCCGTCACAAATTGTCTAGACATCATTATCCTCCTGAAGTTCCGGTACTGCACTTGTGCTTATGTACCTAAAAATATAAAAACACTGTGGGGCTGAAATGTCAACAGTACCCAAGGTGGGTTGAAAAAAGAAAGGGCGTAACGTTCCGTGAAGCAATGGAAAGCTTTTTATACTTTTGTCCGGCCATATACGAAATGGATTGTCCTGACTTTATTTATCGGTATGATCAAATTCAGCATTCCGCTCACCCTGCCGATGATTCTAAAATATGTAGTGGATGATCTGCTCACACCCTCGGCGCTGACCGCGGCGGAGCGGATTTCGAAGCTGTTTTACGTGCTCGGCGGCGCGTTTGTGCTGTTTGTTGTGATCAGGGGGCCGGTGGAATATTACCGCCAATATTTTGCCCAGCTGATTACGAGCAGAGTGTTGTTCGATATGCGTAACAAGCTGTACAGCCATCTGCAGCGCCTGTCCCTGCGGTATTACCAGAATACGAAGGTGGGCGAAGCGATCTCCAGGTTTATTAACGATGTGGAGCAGTCCAAAAACCTGGTTGAGGTCGGCATGATGAACGTCTGGCTCGATATGTTCACGCTGGTCTTTGCGCTGGGGTTCATGTTCTATCTTAATCCGGTGCTGGCGCTCGTTTCGATTGCGGTTCTGCCGCTGTACGGTATTGCTGTTAACACACTTTACAAGCGTTTGAAAGTATTGACCAAGGACCGGTCCCAGGCGCTGGCGGTTATTCAGGGATATCTGCATGAGCGGATTCAAGGCATCGCCATTATCCGCAGCTTTACGATGGAAAAGGCCGACCAGAAGCAGTTCGAAGGCATTAACGGCAAATTTCTGGAAAAAGCGATGGCTCAAACCCGCTGGAATGCGGTAACCTTCGCCATTATCAATACCCTGACCGATCTGGCTCCGCTGCTCGTTATCGGCTACGGAGGCTATGAGGTCATCCGCGGCAATCTGACGATCGGTACCTTTGTGGCCTTTTTCGGCTATCTGGACCGGATGTATGCGCCGCTGCGGCGGCTAATCAATTCCTCCACCGTGCTGACCCAGGCCTCGGCCTCGCTCGAGCGGGTTATGGAGCTGCTGGATGAGCCTTACGATATTGCCGACCAGCCCGGTGCGAAGCCGCTGCAAAATGCGGCCGGAGCGATTGAATTTGACCGGGTATGGTTCAAATACAGGGAAGAAAACGACTGGGTGCTGAAGGAGATTAATCTCAGCATCAGCCCGGGTCAGACGGTCGCTTTTGTCGGTATGAGCGGCGGCGGTAAATCCTCCCTGATCAGTCTGATTCCGCGCTTCTATGATATCAGCGAAGGACGTCTGCTTATGGATGGCCAGGATATCCGCGGACTGACCCAGGAGAGTCTGCGGCGGACGGTAGGCATGGTGCTGCAGGATAACTTCCTGTTCAGCGGTTCGGTGCGCGATAATATTCTGTTCGGCAACCCGGAGGCTGCGGAAGCGGAGATTATTGCCGCTGCGCAGGCCGCGAATGCTCATGATTTCATTATGCAGCTGCCTGAGGGCTATGACACTGAGGTCGGCGAGCGCGGCGTGAAGCTGTCCGGCGGACAGAAACAGCGCGTAGCGATAGCCAGGGTCTTCCTCAAAGATCCGAAGGTGCTGATTCTGGATGAGGCGACTTCGGCGCTTGATCTGGAGTCCGAGCATCTGATCCAGCAGTCGCTGCAGTCCCTGGCCTCGGAGCGTACAACGCTGATCGTCGCCCACCGGCTGTCGACCATCACCCATGCAGACCAGATTGTCGTGCTGGAAAATGGTGCAATTACCGAGCGCGGCACACATGAAGAGCTTATGCTGCTGGGTGGCAGCTATGCCCGGCTGTTCAATGTGCAGCGGCTGGACGGTTAGGTAAATAAAGTAGATTATTGAACGGCTCCTTATTTGAGGGAGCCGTTTTTATTTGCATTCTCATATGAGTTACAGTAAACTGTAACTATAACACTGCACTGTAACTATGGGTGGGGGAATCGGCAAATCTGGAGGTTGATACAATGAATACTTATACGGGCAAGCAGCTGGCTGAGCTGGTACAGCAGGAAGCTCCTGATATGAATCTGCGGACTGTTAGATATTACACGCAGATTGGATTGCTTCCGCCGCTTGCGCTCTCGGGTAATAAACGGGTCTACACGGACCGGCATTACAGGCATTTGCTGGCTATTTTGACTTTGTCCAGAAGCGGAGAGAATCTGGCTGATATCCAATCCAAACTGGCCGGCATGCCGGAAGAAGAGGTAGCCAAGTTAGGCGGACGCCTAAAGTTTTTGCAGCCGGAGCAGCTCCTGTCTGGTGATACGCTAGTAGTTAGCGAGGATGTGATACTGACTGTAAGCCCGCGCATTTCAGCAGAGCTAAGAGTGGAGCTTCAAGAAACGATCACCCGGATGCTGAAGGAGGGGCGATAACGATGATAACAGCGAGGCTGGCTAAACGGGTGCTTGAGCATGAAGAAGGGCTCAATCATCTGCTTATTCAGATTAATCCGCCAGTTCGGTTAAGGCATGCCGTGGTCAGGCTTATGCTGCCGGAAGGAATTTATCTGGGGGAGATTTACGGAGATTTCGACACAGATAAATCAGATGGTCTGGTTCTGCATGCTATGGACAGTATGAATGAGCTACTGGTGGAAATTTATACTGCTGATGCTATTCCCTGCGGTGAAATAAGCTTAGGTATTGTAGGCTTGTACACAGATATGCAAGGAGATGTAGTGGGCGAGCAGCTTGCTTTGCCGCTGGTTATTGCTGATGCCGACAGTGCAGATGCAGTCGAGCAGGAACTTGACGAGCAGGTTGTTAACAAAGTAAAGGCATTAGCGGGGTTTACGCGGGGAATGAATACTTCAGCCGGTAACGGATTTCTTGATTGCACGCCGCATAAGCAGCTGACCTTTAATCCGCATTACCGATCCGAACTGGAGAAGCAGTACCGTGTAGACGGAGGCGGGGCTTAAGCTGAAAGTGATAAATAAACTGTGCTTGCACCAGCATAATAAAAAACAATTAAGGCTGACATAACCGCTTCTTCCATGCGGATTATGCCAGCCTTTTTCAGTGAAGCACAGCTAACGGATTATCCTCTCCCGATAACCAGCGACAACAGGCCTGCAGCGATCAGCGGGCCGACCGGAACACCCTTGAACAGGGCAACGCCAAGGACGGTGCCGATCAGAAGACCGGCGACAACGGTCGGCTGGCTGCCCATCAGCACAGCGCCGCGGCCGCCTAGATAAGCGACCAGCATGCCGATGCCGATGGCTGCCAGCGATTTCCAGTGGAAAAAGGACTGCCAGATCGTATTCAGCGAGATTTTTCCGCTGGCCAGCGGAGTCATGACTCCGATTGTCAGGATGATAATACCGAGCGTCAGGCCGTGCTTCTCCAGCCAGGGAAAAGTCTGCTGCAAGCCGAGCACTCTGAGCAGGAGCAGTACAACCATAGCAATTGTAACCGGCGAGTTGCTGCTGAGGATGCCAAGCGCGGCCAGACCGAGCAGCAGCAGGGAGGTGATATCCATGAAGCAGGCACTCCTTGTCTTATTTGAGCTTTTGGGAAACGATATGATCGGCAATCAGCTTGCCGTGTCCGCGTCCGGTCTCAATGAATACCTCATTGGCATTACGGCCGGAGGCGATAACTCCCGCTACATAAAGGCCGGGAATATTGCTCTCCATAGTCGCAGGGTTGAACGACGGTTTGTCCAGCGAATCATCCATGAGCACCCCGGCGGATGAAAGTAGTGCTCTGCTTGGACGGAAGCCCGTCATAGCAAGCACAAAGTCATTGTCCAGCTCACTGGTCTCCCCGCTGTGTCTGGTCACAATGACCGAGGACGGAGTAATCTCTGTAACCCGTGATTCCAGGTGCAGTGTGATACTGCCTTTTGTAACCATGCTCTCAAAAATCGGCCGCACCCACGGCTTGATATTGTCGGAAATACTAGCTCCGCGGTAGACCATATCTACAGAAGCGCCGACACGGATCAGCTCCAGTGCCGCATCCACTGCGGAGTTACTACCCCCGATCACCGTAACCTTCATCCCGGTGTACGGGTGGGCTTCGCCAAAGTAATGGGTAACCTTAGGCAGCTCTTCTCCCGGAATGCCGATCATATTCGGCTGGTCAAAATAACCGGTCGAAATGACAACATGGGCGGCCCGGCGGCTCTGGCGCTCTCCGCGCTTGTTGACAGTATGTACTGTAAAGCTGCCATCTTCATTATGATCTACACTTAGTGCTTCTTCATACGCTGCAATCTCCAGGCCATGCTGTTCGGCTGCCCGGCGGTAGTAGACCAGTGCTTCATGGCGGAACGGCTTGTCATTGGGGGAGGTGAAGGGAACACCGCCAATTTCCAGCAGCGCGGTTGTGCTGAAGAACTGCATGCTGGTTGGATACAGGTAAATGGAGTGGACGATAAAATTCTTTTCGATGATCAGGCTCGACAGTCCCTGGCGCTGGCATTCAATTGCCGCAGACAGCCCGCATGGACCGGCGCCGATAATGATAACGTCTTTCATAATGAATGGCGACCTCCTGGTGAATTAATTCTATCTCTAAATGTTACCTTAATTTTAAATTTAACGCCAACTAATGCCTAAAAGATCAGCTGCTGCGGTTGCCGGATAACCTAAAATTTGATATAATTAGACATATATCTAAACTTTAAATCCTATTATTCAGTTAATATTGTTACAGGAGCGTGCCCCCACATGCAGCTTGATAAAATAGTCAATTACCATAAGGCCTTATCCGATCCCACCAGACTCCGCATTCTGCTGCTGCTGTCCAAAGGCGAAGAGATTCACGGTCAGGCGTTGGCCGAAAGATTAAACCTTTCACAGCCGACTGTAACCCATCATGCCGCCAAACTGCGGGAAGCTTCGATGATTACAGAACGGCGCGACAAGAATACGGTCTATTTCCGGATTAATCCGGAGTTCATCAAAGCAGGCTCCGAGGCATCGCTCAGCTTTATTTTTTCCAAAGGAACGCAGGAGATGGAGCAGGAGTCGCCGGAGAACAGCCTGAAGGAATCGGTGCTGCGTAACTTTTTTGCGAAAGACGGAAGGCTGCGCCAGATCCCGGCCCAATACAAGAAGAAGCTGATTGCCCTGCAATTTATGGTTGAGAAGCTGACCCCGGGAACCGTCTACAGTGAAAAGGAGATGAATGAGTTCATTAAGCAATATCATGAGGATTATGCCACGATCCGCCGCGAATTTATTATGCACCAGTTCATGTACCGGGAGCATGACAAATATGAACTGAATCCCCCTGAAATGTGGACGCGCTGGGAAAACGTGAAGTAGCAGCAACTTGTCACTTAATGCTCTTATAGTTAAGGAGATTCTGTGACAGTTTGATACACTGCTGATTAAAGGTTTAAAATGTGAATAAACTGGAATTGTAAGCGTTATCTGACATATACTTCGAAAGGAGACTTTCAGTATGATATTCAAACGCGCTAAAAAAAATACAATCCCTGAGACTGTCACCGTTACCTTGCCGCAGATCAAACAGGCTGTCAGGCAGTTCGAAGAGGATATGCCTGCTCCGATTAACCGTACCGCACTGATTCTGGAGGATAAAAGCATTGACCTGACCCGGCTGACACGCTATTTGGGCGGGGTTCCGCAGCAGAAGTTCTACATGTCGCGTGAAACCTACGAAATTTTTGAGGAAGCTGACAAGCTGGTGCCTTATTATCTTGATCTGGTACAATCTGCAGTAGATAATTATGTGAGCGATACCGGTAAACTGCCGCTGCTTGAGGATGCCTGGCTGCCGGAGGTTCATTACCGACTGCTTCATTCGGAACGTTATCTGAAGGAGACGCCTCCGTTTCCGCTGTACATTACCGAAGAAGAGATGATGCTGACCCACCGGGCGGAGCATTTTGAATAACCGGTCTATCCATTTATATGACGCCAGCAGGCTGTTCGGCAGTTAAGGAGGGATACCTCTTTTCTGCAGGGCAGTCTTTTCTTTGTCCGGACAACCATAGTACAATAAATTTCTGGGAATTCAAGGAGATAAGGAGATTTATCAAAATGACCGAGAAACAAGCTTTGCTGTTTGATCTGGACAACACCCTGATGGACCGGGACCATACGTTCCGCAGCTTCAGTACGCAGTTTGTTAAGGATTTTCTGGGCCATTTGGCTGAGGATGAGGCGCTGCTGGTGGTCGAGGACATGATTGTGCGGGATGCCGACGGCTACCGGGACAAGGACGGCTTTTTTGCCGAGCTGAGTGAAGTGCTGCCCTGGCAGACACCCGTAAGTGCGGCGGACATCCGGGGGTATTATGACCAGAACTATTCCGGCCACGGTGCTGCGATGAAGGATGCGGTGGAAATTCTGGACTACTGCCGGGAGCGGGGATATATTATGGGCCTCGTAACGAACGGGAAAAAGGATCTGCAGGACGGGAAAATCGATCTGCTGCGTTTACGCGGCTATTTTAAGGAAATTGTTATTTCAGGTGAGGCGGGCATCAGCAAACCTGATCCGGCCATCTACAGACTGGCACTGGACCGACTGGGTACCTCTGCTGAGCAGACCCTGTTCATCGGTGATCATCCGGTCAATGATATCTGGGGGGCAGGCAAGGCGGGGATGGACACCATCTGGCTGAAACGGAATCATCCGTGGGATGAGCGTCTGGACGTCACGCCATGGAGAACCATTGATGAGCTGGATGAGCTGAAGCAGATCCTGTAGGTAGACTTTGTTTATAAAAAATACTTTACCGGCGTGAAGCGTTGACAATGCGCCGCCGGGACGTTTATAGTTACAGCATATTAACCGGAAGGAGACGATGTAATATGACAGTTCATACAGTACGTTCATTATCGGTAACAACTGTTGTAGATACGTGTCTTCCGGGAACAGCGGCTGCAGAGTAAGTATGAAGCAGCTTGGCAGGTAAGCTCTTAAAGTGCCTTTTAGAGCCGTCCGGAACCGTATGTGTTCCGGCGGCTTTTTTGCGCGGTCAGGCTTTATTAAATACGGTTAGTCCGTATTGGGCATGCCATGACCGCGCGCAGAAATGTGCGTTTCCCCTGTCCGGGGAGGACTGCAGCTTTCTGGATTTGATTTGATCACAGTTCTGCCTTGCTTAGCAGAGGAGAATGCTGATCCAATCCGCCGCCGGAACCTGATGTTCCGACGGTTTTTTGTGTTCCCGGAAAAATAAGCAGATGTGAAAAACAAACTACATTCAGGAGGAACAACATTACAATGATGATTGAACAATACGGCTGGAATGAAAATTGGCAGGTGAAATGGGACGGGATGCCTCACAATCTGGAGCAGGAGCAGGTCAGCAATAATCGCATTCCCGGACGGATCACCGGTGATTTCGGCAGCAAATACCGGGTCATAACGCATACAGGCGAAACCTGGGGCGAGCTGTCCGGTAAGCTGCGGCATACCGTCACAGATTCGGGAGAGCTGCCGGCTATCGGTGACTGGGTAAGCCTGGTTATGCAGGACGGAGGAGAGCATGCCATTATTCACGGACTGCTTCCCCGCCACAGCGTGATTTCACGCAAGGCAGCGGGTAACACCCCGGCAGAACAGATTGTCGCTGCCAACGTGGATACTTTGTTTCTGGTCAGTGCTTTAAATGACGATTTTAATGTGCGGCGGATGGAGCGGTATCTGATTATGGCCTGGAACAGCGGGGCGAGTCCGGTTATTCTGCTGACCAAGGCCGATCTGTGCCATGAGGCGGAGATCAGAATAGCAGAGATGGAGCAGGCAGCTCCCGGTGTGCCTGTCCATGCGGTCAGCGCCCTGCTCGGTGACGGCCGCGATGAGCTGCTGCCATATATCCGCAGCGGGCAGACGGTGGCGCTGACCGGTTCCTCCGGCTGCGGCAAGTCCACGATGGTCAACTGGCTCAGCGGCCAAAACCTCCAGCTGACCCAGGACGTCAGAGAGGGCGACAGCCGCGGGCGGCATACCACAACGCACCGCGAAATGTTCGTGCTGCCTGAAGGCGGGATTATCGTGGATACTCCCGGAATGCGCGAGCTGCAGCTGTGGGAGGATGAAGGCGGGCTTGACCTTGCCTTTGGCGATATCAGCAGCCTGGCGGCAGAATGCCGCTACAGCGACTGCAGCCATGAGCGTGAAGAGGGCTGCGCTGTGCTGGCAGCCGTATCCTCCGGCCAGCTGGAGGAGAAGCGGCTCACAAACTACCGCAAGACACAGAAGGAGCTGCGCTTCCAAAACAGCAAAGAGCAGCGACATAAGCGCAAGGCTGCCGCTTCCACCGGCAAAACAAGCGCCCCGCGGCCGCGGAAAACGTCATGGCAGCAGCAGCTTGAGGAGTATTGAGCCTGTTTAAACAATAAAAAAGGTCATCTGGATACCCTGCAGTTGTCTGCTCAGGAGCCAGATGGCCTTTTTTAACCTATCAGAAAGTCTATTTTCGGGGTCCCCGCAAAGTATCTGAGTCAGCTTCCATGTAAAAGCCTCATTTTGTGGGGTTATTTAATGCTGCAGAGGCACAGCCCTGGACGAGCTGCACCTCTGCTATATATGAATAAAAGTCCGGATGATGAGTAAAACAGATGCCTGATCTAATTGCAAAATTCTATACTGCAGGCCGGACCCTTAACGCTGGTGCTGTATTAGAATGATGCAGCAGCGGATTTAGCTTCTTCCAGACCTTTTGCAATGATGTTAGCAGACTCTTGCGGGTTCTGGTTGTGGCCTTCGATGATAACCTGGGTAATATCCTGGAAGCCCCAGAAGCTCAGGTTGTTCACGATGAAGTTAACAGCCATTTCTGCGTTTGCTGCAGGGCCGGAAGAGTAGATGCCGCCTCTTGCGTTCAGGACAGCAGCTTTCTTGCCGGTAAGCAGGCCTACTGGACCTTCAGCTGTGTATTTGAAAGCAGTACCAGCCTGATTCACGTAGTCAATGTAAGTGTGCAGAACAGCAGGAACAGTCATATTCCAGAGCGGGAAGCCGAACACGACTTTGTCAGCTGCAACGAACTGGTCCAGATATTTCTTAACAAGTGCTGCGCCTGCAGCTTCTTCAGGAGTTGCTTCAAAGCCCTGTGCAGCTTTATAGATACCAGTGATCAGGGTGTTGTCGTAGTAAGGAAGCTCTTCAGCGAACAGGTCCAGTTCAGTAACCTGATCTTCCGGGTGGGATTCTTTGTAGCTTGCAAGGAATGCATTATAAAGTTGAACACTTACAGCCTGTTCCGCAGGGCGGTTGTTTGCTTTGATGAAAAGTACATTAGACATTATGATTTCTCCTTAAATATATATTTATTACTTACTATATTTAATATAGCATTGAATATTTAGTTTGTAAATATCCGTCGAAAGAAAAATATATTTCAGCGACAATAAAGGGCTATGTTTTGCACTTCTACCATATATCTGGAGGGCAAGCGGCGAAAGGGGATAAGAATATCAATATGTAGTAAATTCTCTCCGACAAGCCTTTTTTGCCAAAAAATAGGAGGGTTTGAGCTTCCGGGGACCCGGTTATATAGGTGATACAAGGAAACAGGAAATGATTTCCTAAATTCTTTTACCGGCAAAAGATATTTAAAAGGAGCGATTGACATGTCCATCGACCGTTTTATCATTAAAAAACTGGACAGCTGTCACGAAGAACAGACACGTATTAATTTAGTGAAGTTGTTCAAGCTGCGCATTCAAAAAGCGGAAAAAGAAGAGAACAAAAAGCATCCTGTCGGTTAAAAGCCTGCCTTTAACCTGCAGCATTCCGGCCGGCATATAGAGCGGAGCACTTTCTTCCTGGCGGAAGAAGGTGCTTTTTTTTGTGTAAAAAAAACTATCCCTCTAATTTAGTAGAGGGATAGTGCGAGCGAATCATTTTCACTGTAACTGTGCAATATAGCTTCTGAGCCTTTAATTTCGATACTGATAAGTGAATTCAAACATTTTTGCAGAGCGCTTTTGCCCTTCTGGATCTTAAGCTCCAGTGTATTGTTCAGGATTCGGAGTACCTTTTGGGTAGGTTGTTTGTTTTCAGTGGTGAAGTATACCGGTACAGACTTGTTCTGAAATGTGATGAGCATTCTCATAATCGAAATCACCTCGCTAAAAGTATTTCATGCTATGATCATACCCGGCATTTCTTAATTTTACCTTAAAATTAGCTTATGATAACATAAAGATTGCAAGTCTAATAGATTCAAGCTTTTTTACTGCTGGGCGATTCCTGAATTCCTGGGAATCCGGGAAGGAAATAGAACTGTGAATAATGAAGAAAAGGTATTTTTGGCGCATTTTCTGTTCCCAGAAGGGCCGCCGCACGGAAAAGAAATATCCGGTCTTCTGCAAATGGCGGAAGCTGCGGAACGAATATGCCGGCTGAAATACTTTGAAGGGGAGCACAACCAGGATCTGTATCTGCAGGTGCTGAAAGACCGGATGATCGTATCCTGCATCAATGAAGAGGATTCCTTCGGCTATGAGCTTACAGAGCCGGGAAAGATAAAACGGGCATGTTTTTTTCTGTTTAATTGCCCTGACCAGGCCGAAGTAAAACCGGAGGATTCAGATATGCCTGCCCTGCAGATGTCCAAAAGCAGGTTCGAGGAACTGAAGGCCAAGGCGGCAACATACACGTTATATTCTTTGGCCGAATGCCTGACTGCAGAGACTGGCGACCTCGTACGGTCCGCCCAGCTGGCCAGAGCACTGAAATACTGTACGGCTGACGGTGAACTGAGGCTTTGTTCCCGCAGCACCGGCAGCTGGATTCTCCAGCACGCCGGATACATAGGAGATGCCTCCGGCGGCTGGCTGCTCCGGATGAGCTGCGAGTCGGCCGAGGATTGGATCATTGCCATTCCCGCCAGTAAGGCGGAGGTATGCTCAGCGTTGTATGAATGGATGCAGCTTTCCACACAACCCGTTAATCCAGAATAACAGCTGAGTATGGCGGGAGGGTAAGCTTACTTCCGCTAAGCGCGGCTTCCTCTGGAACCGCTTTGAGTATGTTTGTATAAATATGTTCATTTGTTCCCTGCTTCAGTGTAACCGCTTGGCTGCTGCCTGTCAGATTAAGCATGACAAGCACCTGCTGATCTGCCGTTACACGTTCAAATGCCATTACTCCGTCATTTCCGGAAGCGAAGTCCCGGATATCCCCATTCCGGAGTGCGGGGACCTGATTGCGGATGGCAATAAGCTGCCTGTACCAGTCCAGCAGCGAGCCGGTGCTGCCGGACTGGCTCTCCACATCTCCACCGGCATTCCCCTCATTATTAGCAGCCGCTTCCCAGGTTGTCTGACCATTGCTGCTTCCGTCCGCTGACCACTGCATAGGCTCCCGGATGCCTTCATCCGGCTTGCGGCCCAGCATGCCGATCTCCTCCCCGTAATAAATGAATGGATTGCCGGGCAGGGTAAGCAGCATGGCGGCAGCCATTCTGGCGTGATCCCGGTTGCCCTCAAGCTGGCTCATGACCCTGTTCTGGTCATGATTGGTCAGAAAGACGGCATCGGTAAAGCTGCCGCCGGAAATCTGTGAGTACAGCTTGTAGGTCCGTTCCAGCGTGAACGCAGCTCCGCTGTCCTTTTCCGTCTTGGCGGCATTTACCAGCGTCTCGGCCAGCCCGAAGTTAAAGCCGGAATCAAAGGCCTGATCGAGGTAAGCGCCAACGGATACGGCAGAATTCTCCCAAACCTCGCCGACAATATAGGCCTGCGGGTTGACCACGTTCATAGCCTGGCGGAATTCCTGCCACCAGGCTACATTCCTGGCGGTCGTTTCCGTGCTTTTATCCGTTACAAGATCCTCATAAATATGCTTGGCCGCATCCAGCCGGAAGCCGTCGATCCCCTGCTCCAGCCAGAACGTTCCGGTATCCTTCATCTCTTTGCGGACCTCAGGATTATCGAAATTTAGATCCGGCATTCCGTCCCAGAAAATACCCAGGTAATGGCTGCCCAGCACGGAATGCCACGGGCTTCCGCTGCCGGCTGCACTGCTGCCGCTGACAGGACGGTTCTGGTCTTCTGCCCAGACATAGTAGTCACGGTATTTGCTGTTCCGGTCTTTGGCGGCTTCCAAAAACCACGGATGCTCCTTGGACGTATGATTGACCACAAGATCCATAATGACCTTGATTCCCCGCTTGTGCGCTTCCCTGATCAGCTCCTGCATATCCTCTAGTGTTCCGTAATCGGGGTTAATGCTGCGGTAATCGGTGACATCATATCCATGATAGCTGGGGGAAGGATTAACGGGCATGAGCCAGATTCCTCCAACCCCCAAATCATCGGTCGTCGCAGGATCCCCGTCGTTGAGATAATCCAGCTTCTCAGTCAGCCCGCGCAGATCACCGATGCCGTCGCCGTCCGAATCATAAAAGGAACGGACGAATACCTCATAATAAACAGTGGACGGCTGCTCATCGGCGACAGCCTTCCCGGAAGCATCAGCCGGCTGCGGTGATTCCGGCGGTGCTGTGCCTGTGTCCGGAGAGGGAGAAGCCTGCACTGCAGGGACAGCAGAAGCGTCCCCGTTATTGCGGGCTGCATCGTCACCGTCATTCGAGCAGCCTGCCAGCAGTGCTGCAGCTAGTCCGGTCAAGACCAGGGAATGGAAGATACGGCGTCCCGGAAGCCGGGTAAACTCATGTTTCATTTGTAATAATCCCCCTTCAAAATGAACAGCTTCACTGATATATGTCTTAGTAAGCGCTTTACTAAATATAGTAGTGGAAAATTTCCTATTGGTAAAACGTTTGCACAAGCGAAATAACGCCTTAAAACATAGTTTATACTCAAATAAACAGAATATTCAATGAAAATCTCCTGTAATCTCTAATTAACTGCTTTTTATTCTGATTATCTTTCTAATAAACAAGTCAGGAAAAGAAATATGTCCTGTTTACACCTGAAACTCCGCAAGATTACAGTGCAAACGGTATTCCTCTACGCTTTTAACCAAACGTTAGGCAACCGCATATGCTTTAGGTAAGGGCCGAAGACCCGGGAAGAAAGGAGAATGAAGGATGACAATCAAGAAAAAGCTGTCTTTACTGCTGTTGCTCCCCGTCTTGTGTTTCTCCATGCTGGCAGGCTGCGGCACAGATGAGGCGGGAGTGAAGGTGAAGATCGGCGAAGTAACCCGTTCTGTCTTTTACGCGCCTGAGTATGTGGCATTGTCGCAGGGCTTTTTCAAGGATGAGGGGCTGGATGTGGAGCTGCAGACCATTCCCGGCGGGGATAAGACAATGACGGCTTTGCTGTCAGGAGCGATAGATGTGGCGCTTGTCGGATCAGAGACTTCCATTTATGTAGCCCAGCAGGGCGCAGATGATCCTGTTATTAATTTTGCCCAGCTTACCCAGCGGGATGGTACTTTCCTGTTCGCCCGCAAGGCAGAAGGTAAATTCAGCTGGGATCAGCTGAAAGGATCGACATTCCTGGGACAAAGAGCCGGCGGCATGCCGCAGATGGCCGGTGCTTTTACACTGCATAACAAAGGAATTGATGCCGGGAAGGATCTCACGCTGATTCAAAATATTGATTTTGCCAATATTGCCGGGGCATTTGCGTCCGGTACCGGAGATTACGTGCAGCTGTTCGAGCCGCAGGCTTCGATCTTTGAAAAGGAAGGACGCGGGGCAGTCGTAGCTTCATTTGGTCTGGAGAGCGGCTATCTGCCTTACACCGTCTTCATGTCCAAGCAAAGCTACATCAGCAAAAATGGCGATACGGTGCAGAAATTCACCAATGCGGTCCAGCGGGCCCAGCTATGGGTAAACGAGCACAGCGCTGAGGAAATCGCCGATGCGGTTATGCCGTATTTTGAGAACACGGACCTGGGAATTGTCGTTTCTGCTATCAAGCGCTACAAGGAGCAGGACACGTATGCTGTGAACCCTATTATAGAAGAGACAGAATGGAACAATCTGCTGGACGTCATTGAAAATGCCGGTGAGCTGCAGGAGCGGATTCCGCCGGCCAAGATTGTGGATAACAGCTTCGCCGAGCAGGCGGAAGCCAATATTACAACTTCTTCAGGGAAATGAGGGCTTCAGATGCAACCAGTTGTGCAATTGAAGGGTGTGACGCACGCCTATCTGGGCGACCAAGAGGCTTCTCTTGCTATTGAGGACTTGAGCCTGGAGGTGGAGCAGGGCGAATTTGTCAGCCTGGTCGGACCAAGCGGCTGCGGCAAAACCACGCTGCTCTCGATCATTGCCGGGCTGCTGAAGCCTTCGCTGGGCGAGGTATCGGTCAGCGGCCGGCTGATTGAGGGGCCTTCTCCTGAAGTGGGTTATATGCTCCAGCAGGATTATCTCTTTCCCTGGCGGACCATCCTTGACAATGCGCTGCTGGGACTGGAGCTGACCGGGAATCTGACGGCAGAAGCCCGGCAGAAAACAGTGGACCTGCTGGCAGATATGGGCCTGGCCGGCAAAGAAAAGGCTTATCCGGCCCAGTTGTCCGGCGGTATGCGCCAGCGGGTCGCCCTTGTGCGCACGCTCGCAACCAATCCGGGTCTGCTGCTGCTGGATGAGCCGTTCTCTGCATTGGATTATCAGATCAAGCTGCAATTGGAGGACCTGGTCTCGGAGACGCTGCGCCGGCGCGGGACTACGGCGGTTCTGGTGACCCATGATCTGTCTGAAGCGATTGCTGTCAGCAGCAGAGTTATTCTGCTGCAGCCTAATCCCGGGCGGATCCGCAAGATTTTTGAGGTGCCGGAGGAGATCCGCAGCACGCCCCCGCTGTATGCACGGGACTTGCCGGGCTTTGCAGAGCTTTTTCATGAATTATGGAAGGAAATGGAGCTGGCAGGGAGGGAAGGTCAGTGAGAATGAACGGGCTTAACGAAATGCCGGACTCCCGCGGGCAGTGGCTGCAGCAGAAGCACCTGGACTATAAAAAGCAAAAACGCCGCTGGAGCAGCCGGGTTATGGCCGTAAGGGCCAGTCTGCTTGTGTTGTTCTTCTTTCTGTGGGAAGCCGGGGTAAGGCTGGGCTGGATCGATGAGCTGCTGTTCAGCTATCCGACCAAGGTGCTGCGGCAAATCTGGAACGATATGGCCAGCGGCAGCCTGTGGCCGCATCTGGGAATGACGGTCGGCGAGACAGCGGTCGGCTTTGTGCTCGGTACGCTGCTTGGTACGCTGCTGGCCGTTATCATCTGGTGGTCGCCTTTTTTATCAGCCGTACTTGATCCGTATATGGTTGTGTTCAACAGTATGCCGAAGGTTGCGCTCGGGCCGATCTTTATTGTCATGTTCGGGGCCGGCTTTACAGCCATTGTCATCACTACTTTATCCATAACCGTAATTATCACTACATTAGTTGTCTATAACAGCTTCTGCAGCGTTGATGCCAACCTGGTCAAGGTGGTGCGCTCCTTCGGGGCGTCGCGGGTCCAGGAGTTTAACAAGGTCATTCTGCCGGCCTCTTTTCCGGCAATTGTCTCTACGCTGAAGGTAAACGTCGGGATGTCGTGGGTCGGGGTGATTGTCGGTGAATTTCTCGTGGCCAAATCGGGGCTCGGCTATCTGATCATTTACGGTTTTCAGGTGTTCAACTTTACGCTGGTAATGTCCAGTCTGCTTATTATAGCTGCTGTGGCTACTGCGATGTATCAGCTGGTCGTTTACGTAGAGAAGCTGCTATTGTCGCGGCTGTGAAATGTATGTCATATTGTGCCTCCCTGAAAAATCCTGTACCATGTCTATATCTTTACATGCAAACTGAACCAGTTAATCAAGGAGAGGTACTTACATGGGATTTAGGGTTATCAAAACAGCGGCTGCCACGCTGCTGTCTATACTGCTGGCAGCCGCTGTGGGTATTCCGAATGCGCAAAGCGCCGGCCTGCTGGCTATTCTCGGGGTGGAAACAACGCGGAAAAGAAGTCTGCGCACGATTATTGCCCGTTTTTCCGCCTCGCTGGTAGGGCTGTTTATGGGCTGCATCTTATTCGCACTCCTGGGCTTTCACTACTGGGTGCTCGGGCTGTATGTGCTGTTCGGCTTTCCGCTGATCGTCAGATCGGGCTTCAAGGAAGGAATTGTCACAAGCTCCGTCATTGTGTTCCGCGTGTTCGGACAAGCTGAGCTCTCAGCCCATGTCCTGCTGCAGCAGATCGAGCTGCTGGTGATCGGACTGGGCTCGGCCGGGCTGGTTAACCTGATCTACATGCCGCAGACTGCCGGGGTAATCTCAGGAATCCGCAAGGAAGTGGATAGCTGTTTTTCGGTTATTTTTAAACAGATGGCAACGACACTGCGTGATCCTGCTTATGTATGGGACGGCAAGGAGCTGATCGGGGCGAACGCTGCAATTCAGCGCGGGCTTACGGCAGCAACCAGAGAGCTGGAGAATCATGTGATCCATCCGGACGAGGCCTGGAATGTCTATTTTTATATGCGCAAGGAACAGCTGGAATCGATCCAGAATATGCTGCAGCTGCTCTCCCAGGTCTACCGGCAGCTTCCGCACGGCGATATGGTGGCCGAGCTGTTCGACCAGCTTAGCGGTGATGTACTGGCCCAGGAATACACCGGGCGTACGGAACGGCTGCTGGCCGGCGTCGAACAGGAGTTTCAGCAGATGGAGCTTCCTTCGACACGCGAAGAATTCGAGGTCCGTTCAGCCATCCTCCAGGTGTGCCGTGAACTGGCGCTGTACCTGAAAATTGCCAAGCAGCATAAGGTACCGGTCGAGGTAAAGCCGGTCAAACGCCTGCCGGGGAGCCGGGATAACTGACACGCGGCATACATAATACGAATTAGGTGACAGGTATTCACATTACCGTGTAAAATAACGATAAGGAATGTAAGCACTAAAAGTGAGCCGGTAATCCTTTTGCCGTTCATGAGGAGAAGAAGTTCAATTACTGCAGACTGTTCGCTTATGTGAATTTCTGCTCTGGCAGGTGGGGACGATGAACATCAATAATGAACAATATCTCGGCAAGCAGCTAGCAGCTAATCTTTTCAATCATAAGGGCGTATTCGTCTTACCCGCAATGACACTGCTGAACAGCGACCATATCCGTTTGATCGGCCAGCACAGAATTATGCTCGAGCCTCAGGATGTAGTGCAGGTTGACAGTGCTGCCTTTTACCAGATTGCAGTGGATGATTGTACTGCAGCAATGGAGGGGATTTTTGAACAGCTCCGCTATAACAAAAGCAAACGTTTACCGATGATTGAGCTCAGAAATGAAGTTATTCCTTTTATCCAGCAGGTTAGTGAGAAGAACGATTTCTATGGCATACTGGCTGCACTCCAGCCGAAGGACGATTATACATACAGGCATAATGTTGCGGTGGGTATCCTGTCCACGCTGCTCGGCATGTGGCTCAAGCTGAAGCCGGAGGAGCTTGGCATGCTGACGATTGCCGCGACGCTGCATGACATCGGCAAAATTATGATTCCGTCAGACATTCTACACAAAACCGGTCCGCTGGATGCGGAAGAGACGGCACTGATGAGAAAGCATACCACCTATGGCTATGAGATGATTAGAGACACTGTAGGCACGAATCACATGCAGGCGCTTGTTGCGCTGCAGCATCATGAGCGCATGGACGGCAGCGGCTATCCGTTCGGCGTATTGGGACACCGGATTACGGATTTCAGCAAAATCGTGGCCGTTGCGGATATTTTTCATGCGATGACCTCGGAACGGCTCTACCGTCCGGCTGCGCCGCTGTATGAGGTGCTCAGGCAGATGGAGGATGATGTGTTCGGCAAGCTCGATCCCTATATCTGCAGAGTGTTCATCAATAAGCTGATGCAGTCCATGCTCGGCAATGATGTAGTGCTTACGGACGGCCGGACCGGCAAAATCATCCTGATTCTCGCCCACGACCCGCTGCGTCCGCTGGTGAACATCGGCGAGGATTTCCTGGATCTGAGCAGACACCGGGATCTGGGGATTGTAAAGGTGATTCCGCAGTAGCTGCAGCCCGTGCAGCATATTTTATCCGATAGAATAAATCAGTATAGTATACAAAAAAACATCAGCACACTCCGCTTCCGGAGGAACTGGTGTTTTTTTTTAAGATAAGACTATATATGTTTTGGGGTCCCCGCAAAGTACCTGAATCAGCTTCCATGTCAAGCCACACTTTGTGGGGGGATTTTGCCTGGAGAACCATCCGGCTATGTATCATAACACGCTGATTTCAGCAATAAAATGGACTATGAAGCTTATTAGGGGACGGGTGGAGGGCTTACCCAAATTTATTTCTACTCTAACAATCAACAAATGCCCAGAACGTGCATACACTTGATAGTGAATGATTGTATGGAGGAGGTTCAAAGATGTCATTAAGCCATAAACGTCAAACAAGGGAGATCATTACGAAGGCAATTTGCGGCAAAGGTCGTAAGTTCTCTACCGCAACCCATACCGTGACTCCGCCACATCATCCGACTAGTATCCTGGGGGCATGGATCATTAACCACCAGTACGAAGCGGTTGCAGCCGGAAACGGAATTGAAGTAATCGGTACTTACGATGTGAACATCTGGTACTCGTATGACAAAAACAAGCAGACAGAGGTAGCTAAAGAAACTGTCTCCTATGTTGAGCTTATTCCGCTGTCATACCTGGACCCGAGACACCGCGCTTCCACGGTTGAAGTCTCTGCGGAGGCAACGCAGGAACCAAACTGTGTAGAAGCGGGTGTATCGCCGGGCGGCGGCAGTGTGACGCTCCGTGTGGAACGCGAGTTTGAGGCGGAACTGGTGGCTGAGACCAAGGTCCGCGTGTATGTCAGTGATCAGGCCGACGATCTGGAAGACAAGGATTATGATTTCGAAGGCGAAAGCTTCGACTATGATGATCTGGACCCTGACGCCCTGGATGATGAGCTGTAAAGAAGGAGGGCGCCGCCGCCGCTGATTACCGGTGGGTTATGGTCCATTATATGTAACGGGGGCGGCGGCGAAGAGGGCGAACGCCCTCCTTTTTTAATTTTATTTTGTCGCGGGGTTTCTGCAAAAAAAAGAGCTCTAGCGGATGAATGGAGTGAATATGCAGAAGGACAGCGGATGGAGGCCGGGATTCTATACTAAAGCTGCAGTTATTGCTTTATTGCTGAATAGGGAAATCTAATCAGGAATTAGGCGGCCAGGGGAGTTTTAAGAAAAACGGTGCGTTTAACGTGGAGCCTTGAGACTTAGTTGGATTTTCGTCACTTAATTCCGCTATAACTCAATTTCTGAGGATTAGTTGTAAAAACGCTACTTCATTTTGCCCAAACAGTCCTTTGAGCGCCAAAACAGAGAAATGAAGTGTCTTTTTTCCAATTAGTATTCTCATTTCCGTTGCCGGAGCAAGAATTAGGTGGCGATTTTCCACTTAGATTGAGCGGCGATAACTTGATAGGGAGTGGCGTAAGAAAGTATGGAACTAAGCACAGCGGCCGGAAGTTTAAATATACTCTTGAGTCACGGCTCATCCGTAATAAGATGTTTAGCTTAATCTGTATACATAGGTTTCATTGTAGTATAAGACGGGGACAGAAACTGTGTTAGGAGGGCAGGTCATGAATGAAGGGCTTGATGTGTTTGTCCGGTTGACACTGCAGCAGCGGGAAGTCAGATTACAGCGCTGCGGGCTGAAAGCCGCTATGACTCCTTCCGGCCGGACGCAGCTGGAGCAGCCGGGGACCTCCGGCACTGAAGCCAATCAGCAGATTCCTTATGTTTCAGGACAAAAAAACAGAGTACACAGACAGCAATACATAGTCAGTGTGTTCAACCTGCAGGTGGTGGACATACAGGCGCTGGGAACCGGACAGGCTATGCGGCAAAAGGTTAAGGCGCACAGGCCTGGCGGCCAAGCGTCAGGGGCATTCGGTAATGGTGCGGGAGCGGGGCAGGACATTGGGAGCGTAGTCGTTGGCGGGGAGGATGCAGGGCGTGGAGCGGGAAGAGTGGAAGTTGCTGGCGGAGGTATAGGGAATACGGTTGGCGGCTCAGGTAGTTTAGGGATACGGCCGGTTAGGGCAGCAGCAAACGGTTATACTGGCAGGATAACTGACGGGAACCAACCTCTGCCTACTAATAGGATGAATCTCGCGGCGTATATAGGGTTGGAAGAACAATCTGGTGGCCGGGTGGTGCTTGCCGGGGCTGAGGCTGAAAGCGGAGAACCGTTCGTAGTGGGCGGGGGGGTGGAGATGCCGGGAGCTGATCGGGGTTCGGGCAGCTACGGGCTGCATCACCGCCGGGGTACGGCGGGTCAGCTGCGGGAGGCCGCCGTCCGGGCATTGTACTGCCTGGGGCTGGACAGCGGTGAAGTGAAGCTGACAGCACTGGGCGGCAGACAATTTGCAGTAGAGGACGTAATACCGTTTTCTGCTGCAGGCACAGAACGTCTTTATCAGGCGGCGGCGGAGGCGCTGGACGCCGCTCTGGCCCTTGAGCAGCCCGGCCGTCCCGGGCTGCTGATGGGCATGGACCCGGAGTTTCTGATACTCCGGGAATCCACCGGCCGCGTCGTGCCTGCGTCGCGGTACCTGCCCCTGGACGGCGCCGCAGGCTGCGACGCCGGACCCCCGGGAACGCAGGGCACGTTCCCGGTTGCCGAGCTGCGCCCTCAGCCGCGCGTGGAACGCGCGCGCGCTGCTGGCGCAGCTGATGTCCGCCGTGCGCGCGGCGGACCGGCTCATCGCCGACCGCTCGCTCCGCTGGCGGGCGGGAGGCATGCCGCTGCCGGGCTGGGCCCTCGGCGGCCACCTGCACTTCAGCGGCGTGACGCTGACGGCGCCGCTGCTGCGCGCGCTCGACAACTACCTCGCGCTGCCGCTGATGCTGCTGGAGGACGCCAGGGCTGCCGCGCGGCGTCCGCGTTACGGCGTGCTCGGCGATTTCCGGATTCAGCCGCATGGCGGCTTTGAATACCGGACCCTGCCGAGCTTCCTTGTCTCCCCGGTCATCGCCAAAGGCGCGGTCTTCCTGGCTCACCTGATCGTGAGCCGCTACGAAGACCTTACGCTGCGCCCGCTCGACCGGGAAGACCTGCATGCCGCCTATTACAGCGGCGACAAAACCCCGCTGCGCGCAGCGTTCATCCCGCTGCAGGCGCAGCTGCGGGGGCTGCCCGGCTATGCGCAGGCAGCTGCTTACATCGAACCGCTCCTAGGCTATATAGCCGCGGAGCGGACCTGGGATGAGTCCCGCGATATCCGCGGCCTGTGGAGGTCTTAATCAATTATCATCCTGTATCGCATCTGACTATATATGACCTGACCGTACCAGCCGCTGCCGCATCCGATCCGGTCATCCCGCCAGCCGCAATCGGCTGAGGCTTTCCATGCACCACAAACCGCCTTAGTGCTGCTTATCCAGATACATCATCGCCCAGGAGCCGATATCTTCGAAGCCCAGCTTTTTGTAGATCAGACCGGCCTGGGGATTGTTGTAGAACAGGCACAGCGATTTGCCCTCGGCCAGCAGAGCGGCGCACAGTTCAGCTGTAATGCGGGTAGCCAGCCCCCGGCCCCGGTGCTCCGGATGGGTGGCGACAGCGACGATCATAGCTGATAGGGAGTTTTCGGCAGTAGTCGAGGCTGAGGCGATGACTTTGCCGTCCTGCATGGCGAAATAAGTGCGGCCGGTGTTGCTTTCAAGGGCATTGCGCAGACTTCTGCGCGAATCCCCTGCGCTTGCGGCAAATTCCTGAATCTGATCGGTCAGCGTACAGATAGCCTCGACATCATGGGCCGTTGCTTTTTGAATAATCAGCGGGGCAGCGGCTGCAGAAGAGATCTGTTCGTTCATTTGCTTCAGCTCAGCGAACAGCATCTGCTTTTCCTCACGGACCGGAACCTTCCCTCTAAAAGCCTGAACAATTCCGGCATCGCCCGAGATCATCTCAGCCCCGGCGTCCTTGCGCACCAGCTCTGCAAAACCCTCCGTGTCAAAATCTCCATCCGCATAAGTCAGATAACTGCTGTAAAAACGCAGCATGACAGCCCGCAGAGGCCCGTCCGCTGAATCGCATTCCCCCCACAGCTCCATAAACTCCTGTTCAAATCCGAAATTTTCCACATCCCCGATAATAAAAAGATTAATAGACGGATTGTGGCCTGTCAGCTCCATGAGCCTTTCCCGGTCAGCCTCGTACAGTCTGCGTATCATAATAGTCCTCCTAGTGAGTATAATTGACGTCTGAACCTAATCTTACATTATTTGAGAGTGCGGATACATCCGTATTTTAGCTGTCCGTATCTGGAGAGAACACCTGTTTCTTCCTGTTAGCAGGAGTAGTGACTTTGCGCTGCGAGTTTCTGCTATAATAGAGAGTACTAGAGAAATGGCATGGAGGTTAATGATGGCTAAATATACGCCGATGATGGAGCAGTACCTGAAGGTAAAGGAAGGAGCGAAGGATGCTTTCCTTTTTTTCAGGCTGGGTGATTTTTACGAGATGTTCTTTGACGATGCGATCCTCGCCTCGAAGGAGCTTGAGATAACATTAACCGGCCGGCAGGGCGGGGGCGAAGAGAAAATTCCGATGTGCGGAGTGCCCTATCATGCGGCCGAAGGTTACATACAGCGTCTGATTGAAAAAGGGTACAAGGTCGCCATCTGCGAGCAGCTCGATGACCCGGCTGTGACCAAAGGCATGGTGCGGCGTGATATCGTCCGTGTGGTTACCCCTGGTACCGTCATGGACGGCAAGATCATTTCGGATAAAAGCAATAACTATCTCGTCTGCGTTACGGAAGATGACGGGATGACCGCGCTCTCGGCCTGCGACCTTACGACAGGTGAGCTGTACGTCACCTCTGTGCTGTCCAGTGCGGAATGGCTGCGCGATGAGATCGGCATTTATGAGCCGGCGGAAATTATCGGGGATGCGAAGCTGCTGGAACAGCTGCGCAGTGAGGCTTCGCTGCTGGCCAAGCCGGTTGTATATACCCCTTGGGATAAAAGAGATGAGGAATCGGCCCGCCGCCAGTTCGGCGAAGCAGCCTGGGTAAGGCTGGAGAAAGAACGGGGCAGCTGTCTTGCGCTCCTGATCTCTTATTTAAGTGAAACACAGCGCCGTTCCCTTGGACAGCTTAGCCAGATTTCACCGTATGAGCCGGGTAATTACATGATTCTCGACCCGTTCACCCGCCGCAATCTGGAGCTGACCGAGACAGTGCGCGAACGCTCCAAAAAAGGCTCGCTGCTCTGGCTGCTCGACCGCACCGAAACCTCGATGGGCGGCCGACTGCTGCGCCGCAGAATCGACAAGCCCCTGCTGCAGCGCGCTCCGATTGAACGGCGGCTTGAGGCTGTCGACTACCTGTACAACCAGTTCATTGTCCGCGAGGATCTGCGCGGTGCGCTCAAAGAAATTTACGACCTGGAGCGGCTGGTCGGACGGATTGCCTTCGGCAGCGCCAACGGCCGCGACATGAACGCCCTGAAGCTGTCCCTGCAGCAGATTCCGGCGCTGAAGGAGATGTGTCTGGCGTCCGGCTCCACAACACTGCGGGAAATCGCCGGTTCTATGGATGTGTGCGCCGAGCTGTGCGACGATATTGATCAAGCGATTGTGGATGATCCGCCGGTATCGGTACGCGACGGCAATATTATCCGCACGGGTTACCATGAACGGCTGGATGAGCTGCGTGTGGCCAGTACGAGCGGCAAGCAGTGGCTGGCGGAGCTCGAAGCGAAGGAGCGTGCCGCCACAGGCGTCAAGTCACTGAAAATCGGCTTCAACAAAGTATTCGGCTATTATATAGAAGTCACCCGTTCGAACCTGTCCTCTTTGCCGGAAGGCCGGTATGAACGCAAGCAGACGCTGGCGAATGCCGAGCGTTTTGTTACGCCGGAGCTGAAAGAGAAGGAAGCCCTGATTCTTGAAGCCGAGGACAAAATGACAGATATCGAGTACAGCCTCTTTATCGAGCTGCGCGACCGGATTGCTGCCCAGATTCCCCGCCTGCAGGCATTGGCTGAGAAAGTAGCGGAAATAGATGTGTACCAGTGCCTCGCTGCCGTCAGCGCCGAGCACCGGTTCGTCAAGCCGAAGCTGTCTGACGGCTATGACCTGCGGCTGGAAGGCGGGCGCCATCCGGTGGTAGAGGCCGTGCTGAAGGACTCCGCCTTCATGGCTAACGGCAGCACACTCACCAGGGATGAGGGCAATATTCTGCTGATTACCGGACCCAATATGGCTGGTAAAAGCACCTACATGCGCCAGGTGGCTTTGATTTGCATTTTGGCGCAAATCGGCTGCTTTGTTCCGGCGTCGAGTGCAGAGGTGCCGCTGATTGACCGGATTTTCACACGGATCGGCGCAGCGGATGACCTGATCGGCGGGCAAAGCACCTTTATGGTGGAAATGGCCGACATCCAGGTCATGACGGAAAAAGCGACTGCCCGCAGTCTGATTATTATTGACGAGCTGGGCCGGGGAACCTCGACCAGCGAGGGGATGGCCATCGCCCAGGCGGTTATTGAGTATGTGCATGATACGATTGCCTGTAAAGCGCTGGTCTCCACACATTTCCATGAGCTGGCCCACCTGGAGGAGAGCCTGAAGGGTCTGCGCAACTATTCCATGGCTGTCCAGGAGAGCGGAGACAAGGTCAATTTCCTGCGCAAGCTGGTGCCGGGAGCTGCTGACAGCAGCTACGGCATTTATTGCGCCCGGCTGGCCGGTTTGCCGGAAGGCATCATTGACCGTGCCTACGGGTTGCTTCAAAGCATTGAACAGGCCGCGTCTCCTGGCAGTGCAGCGCTGAATTACGGCACCGGCGGTGAAGGCGGCGGCTCTGGCAGTGAGCTCAGAGAGAGCCCGCAGCCAGCCGGCCAGCCGGATAATGGACAGGCTGTGCATGTGCAGCAGCCTCAGTCTCCAGGCCTTTCACATCCGGCAGCGGCTTCCTTCCTGTCTGAAGGTACTGCCTATGCCGAGTCAGCGGTCTCGCTGGCTGCTTCTGAAGAAGATGCTAACCAGGAAGTGGTCCAGCTGTCGATCTTCGGGGAAGAGGAGCCGCGCAAAGGCCGCAAGGGCGCTGCAGAAGCGGCAGCTGCCGCACCGGCAGTGAAGGAGAATCCTGTCCTGAAGGAGCTGGTTGCTGCTGTACAGGGCGCAGATCTGATGAATATGACTCCGCTGCAGGCAATGGGTCTGCTGAATGAGCTGAAACAGAAGGCAAAGGGACTATGATAGTATATAGAAGCTTTCAGGAACGCTTATAGATTGTCAACGGGACCGGTTCGCCCCGACTATGCTGATTCTCAATATCAGTATGGCTGACCAGGTTAAGTGGAATTTCGTCACCTATTTCCGGCTCAACCACCGAGTAAGCGAAGCTTAGTGGAAAAACGTCACTTGATTTTGCGGTTTTAACGTCTGAAAGGGGTTATGGGCTAAATTAGATGTTGATTTTCCACTTAATGCTGATAATTGTTGAGAAGTAATAGAATTAGATAGCATAAATCCAACTAAATCAATAGATTACCGCGAGGTGAAAGAACCATGGCCAAAATTCATGTGCTGGACGAGCATATTGCCAACCAGATTGCTGCCGGGGAAGTGGTGGAGCGGCCGGCTTCTGTTGTAAAGGAGCTGGTGGAGAACGCAATTGACGCCGGCAGCACCCGTATTGAGGTCACCGTGGAAGAAGGCGGTCTGCAGAGTATCCGCGTCAAAGACAACGGCTCGGGCATTGAAGCAGAGGATTGCGAGACTGCATTCTACCGCCATGCGACCAGCAAGATTGCCAGCGGCCGCGACCTGTTCCAGATTACAAGCCTCGGGTTCCGGGGAGAGGCACTGCCCAGTATCGCGGCGGTATCTAAGGTTACGCTGCTTACGGCAAGCGGCGATGACGGCAAGGGGCGGCAGCTTGCGATTGAAGGCGGGCGGCTGATTACAAATGAAGATCAGCCTGCCGGCAAGGGCAGTGATATGGCTGTGCGTGAATTGTTTTATAATACTCCGGCAAGGCTGAAATATATGAAAAGTATCCAGACGGAGCTTGGGCATATATCGGATGCTATGTACCGGATGGCGCTGGCGCACCCTGATATTTCCTTTACGCTGCATCATAACGGCAACCAGCTGCTGCATACGCTCGGCAACGGCGATCTGCTTCAGGTCATCGCTGCGGTCTACGGCACCTCTGCCGCCAAAGCGATGCTGCCGGTCAGCGCGGAGGACCCGGATTATAAGATCAGCGGATATATCAGCCGCCCGGAATGGACCCGTTCCAACCGGAATGCGGTAACAACCATCGTCGGCGGACGTTATATCCGCAGCAACGGGCTGAATGCGGCCATTCTGCGTGCGTATCATACGCTCCTGCCGATTAACCGTTATCCGCTGCTGGTGCTTAAGCTGGAGATGCATCCCTCGCTGGTTGATGTCAACGTGCATCCGGCCAAGCTGGAGGTACGCTTCAGCAAGGAGAATGAGCTGTACACCTTCGTAGAGCAGGAGCTGCGCAAGGTGCTGCTCGGCCAGGATCTGATTCCCCGCCCCGGCCGGGAAACAGTCGGTGGAAAGGGCAGCAGCTCCTTTATACAGGAGCAGTTCGCCTTTTCCAAGGGCACTGCACCGGCGGGGCAGGCAGAATCTGCTGCGGCCGCCCAGCCATCGACAGGCGGTGCACCAGCTGCGCAGCCTCCCGGCCTGTCCGGAGGCAGCTACGTACCTCCGGCCGGCCCGGGCAGCGGCGCGCCGTTGTTCAGCGGCAGCCCCGCCAATCCGGCCCGGCATTCCGGCGGTAGTGAGAGCCGCCTGCCTGCGCCCGGCGGCGGCACTGATCAGCTGGCCGCGCAGCCCGGCCAGTCCCCGGCCTTCCAGCCGCAGGCCAGGGAGAGTGCCGCTGTCTACAGCGGCAGCTTCCCGCAGGCAGCGGCGCGGCCGCGCAGTGAAGGAGGCGGCAGCTACCGCCAGCCGCCGGCGGCAATGCCGGCACGCGGCAGCCTGCCGTCAGCGGAAGAGCTGTATGCCCCGAGCGGAAATGCCGATCACGGCCTCCCGCAGTTTCCCGAGCTGAATTATATCGGCCAGCATCACGGCACTTATATTATTGCCCAGAACGACAGCGGGCTCTATCTGATTGACCAGCACGCTGCGCATGAGCGGATTAACTACGAATATTATTATGAGAAGTTCGGGCGTCCGGAGGATGCCTCGCAGGAGCTGCTCCTGCCCATCACAATGGAGTTCACGCCGTCCGAGAGCCGCCAGCTCAGTGAGCGGCTGCACTGGTTCGAGAAGGCCGGGGTGTACCTGGAGCATTTCGGTGGCCAGACATTTCTGGTCCGTTCCCTGCCTTACTGGTTCCCTGAAGGAGACGAAAAGGCGCTGGTCGAGGAGATGGCCGAGTGGGTACTCAGTGAACGGTCGATTGATCTGGCCAAGCTGCGCGAGAAATCCTCAATCCTCTGCTCCTGCAAGGCTTCAATCAAGGCCAATCAGAAGCTGACAGAGCCGGAGGTTGATGCGCTGCTCTCCCGGCTGGCGGCCTGCAAGCAGCCTTATACCTGTCCGCACGGCCGGCCGATTGTTGTATCCTTCTCCGCTTATGATCTGGAGAAGCTGTTCAAGCGGGTTATGTAGGATAATTGATGTAAGATAAAGAAAGAAGCGGGTACCGGAAAGGGAGGCAACATGATTATAACGACGGGCTTTGACCCGATACCGGAAATTATTCAGCGGGCCAAGGCGCTGGCAGAGCATACCGGAACGAAATTTATCCCGCGCGGGAAATTATCTGTAAGGCGGCTGGTTGAGCGCTACGGGGACGAGGATATTCTGGTGATCCTCCAGGAGGCGGTCCGGCTCATTACACCGGGCACGCCGCCGATGGAATTTCATCCGAGTATGGGCTTTGTCCGGGCCAAGCGGATTCTGAAAGGTGAACCGGATGCCATGCTGGAAGCAGCCCGTATGGAGCCCGGCGACAGTGTGCTGGACTGCACGGCTGGCCTCGGCAGCGATTCCCTGCTGTTCGCAGTTCTCGGCGGGGAGAGCTCCACTGTTACCGCGCTGGAAAGCTCGCTTCCGCTGTATGCGCTGCTCTCGGAAGGCATGAAGCACTATACTTCAGGGCAGGTAAAGGTAAACGAAGCGCTGCGCCGCATCCAAGTGGTGCATAGCGAGCACCTGGAATATTTGCGCGGGCTGCCGGACAAGAGCATGGACATCGTTTATTTTGACCCGATGTTCCGCGTGCCGCTGATGGATTCGTCAGCCATCTCGCCGCTGCGCCAATTCGCCAACACCGCCGCTCTTTCAGAGGAGTCGGTTGCCGAGGCGCTGCGTGTAGCCCGCAAAACCGTCCTGCTCAAGGAGAAGGCGCTGAGCGGCGAATTCAACCGGCTTGGCTTCACAGAGCTGCTGCGCGGGAGCGCCAAAATATCGTACGGGGTGATCCACATTGACAACTGAGACAAAACTTAAGGTGCTGGTACTGCTGGGCCCGACGGCTGTCGGCAAAACCCGGCTGAGCCTGGAGCTGTCTGAAGCCTACAATGCCGAAGTCATCTCCGGCGACTCCATGCAGGTGTACCGCGGCATGGATATCGGCACAGCCAAAATCAGCACAGCGGAAATGAACGGAATCCCCCATCACCTGATTGATATCCATGATCCGGAGGAGGCCTACTCGGCCGCTGAATTCCAGGAGCAGGGCAAACGGCTGATTGCGGAAATCAGCGGACGGGGCCGGCTGCCGTTTATCGTTGGCGGAACAGGGCTGTACATTGAGTCGCTGTGCTACGGCTTCCGGTTCTCTGAGGCGGTTGCAGACGAAGCGTTCCGTGCCGAGCTGGATGCCTATGCGGAAGCACACGGGGCCGAGGCGCTGCATGCCCGGCTTGCCGCCGTGGACCCGGCCAGCGCGGAGCGGCTGCACCCGAATGACCGCCGCCGGATTATCCGGGCGCTGGAAATTCACCATCAGACGAACACCACCCTGTCCGCCGCCAAAGCGGAGCAGACCAGACAATCGCCCTACGAGCTGTGCCTGATCGGTCTGACCATGGACCGGAAGATCCTGTACAAGCGGATTGAGGACCGGATCGACCAGATGCTGGAGCAGGGGCTGATCGCCGAAGTACAGGGGCTGCTGGATAAAGGCTATCACCGCAGCATGGTCGCCCTGCAGGGGCTCGGATACAAGGAAATTGCCGCGTATCTGGAGGGGGAGCTGAGCTATGATGAAGCTGTGACCCTGCTGAAGCGCGATACCCGGCGGTTCGCCAAGCGCCAGCTGTCCTGGTTCCGCCATATGAAGGAAATCGAATGGATCGAAGATTTTAACGAGCAGAACTATCCTGGCAATCTTGCAAAAATACGTGAGATTATCTCCCGCAAGCTTGATATATAGTACTTGATATACTATTGGTACAACCGCCGTCTGGCATTTAAATTCCGCCATCCTGATTCAACCTCTGCTGATTTGAGGTAGAAAAATGGGGGGGCCTTCAGCACTAACCGGAGTGCAGGCAATTGACGGGAAGGGGGCGGAAGATTTAACATGTATTCTAGAGAGAGCGGAAGATGCATGCCACCGGAAGCCGCCCGGCTGTCAGCGTTCATGTTATATACTGTAACTTCACGGAATTCAGCGAATTGCTGTTCCTGCAGATTGCGTGGTATAATAGCAGGAAAGTTTCTCTCAGGTGTTGAATATACTTACGAACAATCTAATTGAACCATTGGGGGTACGTCATATGAACAAGTCCATTAACATCCAAGATACGTTCTTGAACCAGCTGCGTAAAGAGAATATCCCTGCTACAGTATATTTGACCAACGGCTTTCAGATCCGGGGAATTATCAAGGCCTTTGATAATTTCACAATTGTGATCGACAGTGACGGGCGCCAGCAGATGGTGTACAAGCATGCAATCTCGACCTTCACGCCGCAGCGCAGTGTCTCACTGATGCAGGACAGCGGAAGCGACGAGTAACATTTTACTGTCTTACAGCGAAACTTTTTTGTTTATAAACCGTTTGAATAGAGTGCGCGAGAGCAACCTGCGAAGGTTGTTCTTTTCATTCGTGCTACAAATTTGAAGATATTTCCGAAAGGGAGTCAGGAGGCAGCATGTCCAGAGACGAAATATCAAGGACAAACAACAGAAACAGACAGACGGGCTCTGCGAAATCCGCAGGAAAGCCTAAGCCCAAGAAAAAGAAAAAGTTTTTAACCAAAAAGCGTGTATTATGGAGTTTGTTTTTTGCGATGGCCCTGGCGATTTTTTGTGCGCTTGGCGGATATCTGTTCATTATGCTGAACGGGCAGAAGCTGCTGAATGAGAACCAGGACAAGCTGACGGTGAATCCGCCGACACAGATTTTTGACCGGAATGCGAATCTGATCGCCGAGCTGTCACTGGAAAAAAGTGATCCGGTAGAGCATGATGATATCCCGGAACAGCTGATTAACGCCTTTGTGGCTACTGAAGACAAACGCTTTTTTGAACACAAAGGGGTAGACTTCTGGTCAATCGGCCGCGCGGCGGTTAAGGATATTGCAGCACGCAGCATGGTAGAGGGCGGCAGTACGATCACCCAGCAGCTGGCCAAAAATATCTTTTTAACCCGGGATAAGACCTTCTTCCGCAAAGCGACAGAGGTTTCGATTGCGGTTGCGCTGGAAAACTCGAAAACCAAAGACGATATTATTACGATGTATCTTAACCGGATTCCGTTTGGCGGCACGATTTATGGCATCAAGGCGGCTTCCATCCGTTATTTCGGCAAGAGCAATCTGCAGGACCTGGATCTTTGGGAAATGGCGACACTGGCGGCAATGCCGAAGGGGCCTTCCCGTTACAATCCGCTCCGCAATCCGGAGCTGTCCAAGGAACGCCGCGGTGTAGTGCTTCAGCTTATGTATGAGCAGGGCTATATCACCCAGCAGGAAATGGACGAAGCTAAAGTGGTGGATTATAACTATAAGCCGCCGGAAAGCAAGCAGCGCTACCAGGCCTTTATTGATTTTGCAATTGATGAGGCTGAGGAACGGTTCGGACTGACGGAAGACGATCTGAACATCGGGGGCTACAAAATCTACACTACCATGGATAAGCATGCCCAGGAGACGGTAGAGGATGCGTTTGCCGACAGCGATAATTTTGAGGAAAGCGTCGACGATGAGCTGGTTCAGGGCTCGATGACGATCATCAATCAGGAGAACGGCAGTATCGTTGCCCTGATGGGCGGACGCAATTATGAGAAAAAAGGCTTCAGCCGCGTGAATGACAGCCGCCGTTCTCCGGGTTCGTCGATTAAGCCGGTCGTTGCTTATGCACCGGCTCTGGAATCCGGCAAGTTCACAAGCTCTTCGATGCTGAGCAACGAGAAGCAGTGCTTCGGAAGCTACTGCCCGAACAATCTGCACGGATACTCGTCAACGATCAGCATGAGCACGGCCATTACGAAGTCGGAGAATATTCCGGCAGTCTGGCTGCTGAATGAAATCGGTGTGAATACCGGCTTCCAGTTTGCCAAGAAGCTTGGCATTAATCTCAGCGATGATGACAAAAACCTGGCACTGGCGCTCGGGGGCGTATCGCAAGGTACGAATACGCTGGAAATGGCCCAGGCTTACAGCGCTTTTGCGAGCGGCGGTGAGCTGCGTGAGGCTTACTCCATCAAGTCGATTGAGAACAGCGACGGAGATACGGTCTATAGAGCCAATACAACGCCTGAGCGGGTTATGAGCGAGCAGACAGCCTATCAGATGACCGAGATGATGCAGGAGGTCGTAACGGACGGTACCGGTAAAAAAGCAAAGATTAACCGTCCGGTTGCCGGCAAGACCGGTACTACGCAGAGCGGCTACTCCGGCATCAGCTCCAACCGTGACGTCTGGTTCGTCGGCTACACTCCGGAATGGACCGCAGCGGTCTGGATGGGTTATGACAAGCCGAGCAAAACGCATTTGCTGAAGAACAGCAGTCCGCTGGCGGCGGCCTTCTGGGGCAAGGTGATGGAAGAGGCGCTGGAAGGGGTTCCGGCCAAATCCTTCCCGTCCCCATCAGGTTCTAATGATGATAAAGTTGAACCGACGGAAACACCGGAGGCTGTGCAGCCGGTAAGCGGGCTGTCAGCTGCTTACGATCCGTCCACGATGACCGTCAATCTGAGCTGGGCACCTGCACAGGCTGAAGGCGTGGAATACCGGATTTACCGGCGTGAGACTTCGGAGCGCGAATTTACAGCGCTCCTGAATACTGTATCGCCGACTGTAGGTGATATCAGCGCTATGCCGGGCCTTACCTACGAATACTACGTTACAGCCTATTATTCTGAGCTGGGCCAGGAAAGCGAGCCATCTGACACGGTTACTGTTGCTGTTCAGGATGAGATGCCGACCATGGAACCGGAACCGACACTTGATCCGAATCTGCCGACTGACGATCCCGGAAACGGAAATAACGGCAACGGGAACGGTAATGGCGAAGGAAACGGCAATAATAACGGCAACGGTAACGGGAACAATGGAAATGATAATGGCAACGGGAATGGTAATGGCAATGGAAACAATGGTAACGGCAACGGAAATGGCGGGGGACAGCCGGTGAATACGCCGGAGCCTCTGCCGACACTGGCTCCGGCCACACCTGCGCCAACTGCTCCGCCTGAAGCAGTACCGGGCAGCGGCAATGCCGGTCCGGATAGCGGAGCCGAGGCAGTAACCGATCCTGCGGCCGGAATGGCTGAAGGATATGGCAGTATTCAATAGAGTTTAATTGGGCAGGCAGGCTTCCTCTAATGAGAGAATGCCTGCCTGTTTTTTGTGTACAGGACGGGGCCTGTCGTATTTTGGAAAGTCTTGTTTTGAGTGTGTCTGCCAAATGTGTTAAGCTGGAGACACCATTATTCGAGAGGGTCATTCATATGAAACGTAAATTCGGAGACCGGGCCAACTGGCGCCGGATTACGCGCCGCCATTTTGCCTGCCGCTATGTGGAGACCCGGGAATTCAGCGGTTATATTACACTTTATACGATATACGGGCTGAAGGAACCGCTCTGGAAAAGCTATGGCAGGCATACATACCGTATCGCGGACAAAGGATATTCCTGGCTGCAGTATTTTCCCAAGGACAGCCATTACATTGTAACCGCCATGTTTGACGAACGGCAGAATATCATACAATGGTACATTGACACCTGCAAGGTTCAGGGTGTTACGGATCAGGGGGTTCCCTGGTTCGATGATTTGTATCTGGATGTGGTGGTGCTGTGGAACGGGGAAGTCTTTTTGCTTGACGAGGATGAGCTTGAGGAAGCGCGTGAACGCAATGATATTACAGACAGCGACTATAAGCTGGCCTGGGCAACAGCTAAAGGGATTCTGCGCAGCATAGATGCACACGCCTTTCCTTATTTCGCACTTTCTCTGAAGCATCGTGCCGAATTGTTTCATCACGGAGAATTCAGGAGGAAATAGCAATGGAATGGTATTCATATCAGAAAGGCTCGTCGCCCATCCGTAAGGTATCGCCGCGGAGACGGCGCCCGCGCCTGGGACGCAGCCTGCTGACCGCTTGTATTGTTGCAGCGGCGGCAGGGCTGCTTTGGTGCGCAGTTGCGTTCAATGCAATTAACAGTGCGGAGACAACAACGCCGATGACCCCGGCTGATGCAGGAATTATTCTGGGGATGTCCATGTGGGGGGATAAGCCCAGTCCGGGGCTCAAGGAACGTCTGGATTACGGGCTGAAGCTGTACAAGGAAGGGAAATTCAGCCGCTTTATCGTTTCAGGCGGGCTCGACCATCCTGACTATCCGTACACGGAAGGCCAGGGAATGCGCAATTACCTGGTGGAGCAGGGTGTGCCGGATGAAGCCATCGTGATGGAGAATGAATCTACCAGCACCTACGAGAATTTGAAGTTCAGCCAGGAAATTATGCAGCGTGAGGGCATGACAAGTGCGGTTATTATTACCCACACCTTTCACGGGCAGCGGGCGCTGGAGATGGCAGAGGAATTCGGCTACAAATCCCCGCAGCTTGGAGTAACCGAGTCCGAAACGATGTCCATGCTGAAATATAAAACGCGGGAGATCCTGGCGTACAGCAAGTGGAAAATGCAGCAGCTGTTTATGTAACGAACAAGGAAGCTATAAAGTTCCTGAATCTGTTAATAACGCCTTGTCAGCCGGAATAGACTTGAGTTAGAGCAAGTCAGCCCTGGATGGTGAGGTGACCCGAATTGGATGATGCAAGACAGATTACCATTAATGAATCAAGAATGAACATTACCTTCAAGAATAATGAAGAAAGCATCAAAGCAGCCGTAACTCATGCCGAGCCTACTGCTACTTTAGCGCCTAGTTATGTGGAGTCGATAAAAGAGGTTTTTCATGAACTGGACGATATGATTGGTCTTGAAAAAGTGAAGGAGCTCATTTACGAAATATATGCTCTCCTGCAGGTCGAAAAAATAAGACAGGAAATGGGTCTCAAGGTTAATCATCATGTGTACCATATGGTATTCAAGGGCAATCCCGGAACCGGAAAGACCACTGTCGCCAGAATCGTAGCTAAGCTGTTTCAACGGATGGGAGTCCTCAGCAAAGGCCATCTGATTGAGGTGGAGCGTGCGGATCTGGTTGGCGAATATATAGGACATACCGCCCAGAAGACGCGGGATCTGGTCAAAAAAGCGCTGGGCGGCATCCTCTTTATTGATGAAGCCTACAGTCTCGCCCGCGGCGGGGATAAAGACTTCGGCAAGGAAGCAATCGATTGTATGGTGAAGATGATGGAGGACAAACATAGTGATCTCATCATTATCCTGGCCGGATACCCGGAGGAGATGGATCTGCTGCTGGAATCCAACACCGGACTGCCTTCAAGATTCCCGATAAAAATTGAGTTCGATGACTATAGCATCAATGAACTGGTGTTAATTGCTGCCAAAATGGCCGCAGAAAGAGATTATACGTTAACGACTGAGACCATATCGAGGCTTAAGGACATTATTCTGGACGAGAAGCTGGATGAAACGGTGTTTAGCAACGCCCGCTTTGTCCGGAATGTGATCGAGAAATCCATAAGACATCAGGCAGTCAGGCTTATGAGTAAGCCGACAAAACTGTCTAAGCAGGAACTGATGACGATTTTGCCTAAAGATATGAGTGTTATTGAAGAGAACATTAAGCCCGACAACAATATCCCGAATATTCCGCAGGTGAATAAAAGCGTTATTTAGATACTGAATAAGGGTGCCTATCCTTGGGATCTGTAATCAGGATTGCTTTGCGTCCAGCCTTCAGTGCTGTTTGTTGTGCTGTCACCATCACCGTCTACCCATATTGTGTTTCCGTTAGGGAGCTCTCTCCAGTGGGGCTCAACATGATGAGTATGATGATTCTCTGTCAGAATTACAGGCTCAGCTTCACTGAGCTGATGATCTGTTGTCACTGCCGGCTGCGGAGCTTCTGTTACGGGCACGGAATCACTTTCTTCTTGAGCTAATAAGCCGTCATCAGAGCCATCAAAGTCAACAATCAGATCTGTCACCCCGATGGCGAGTGCACCTATAGCTACCGTAGTTATCAGGCCTTTAGCTCCTTCTTTAAACCTTTCACCATCCCCGTCCAAAGTGCCCGATATGACTTTTCCGCTATTCTCAGCTACGTGAATAATAGTGTTCCCTACACCTGTTACCGTTGTTGATACGGCGCCGCCGACATCACGGAAGCCTTCGCCTATTCTGGACTCATCACTCGTTACGATGCCTGCGCCGATATCCCACACACCGCTTGCGGCCTCGCCCATCGTTTTTCCTGCTGCAAGTGAAGCTCTTTTAACACCATCGCCGATATCTTCCAAAATCTCTAACCCGGTTATTTCACCTGCGATTTTTACGGTTCCTCCAACTACTGAGCCCGTTACCTCTCCGATCAATGAACCTAACTCTTTGAAAAAACTCATATGTAAGATTACCTCCTGCGCACATTATCATTAGTAAATTGTTCCATAATCTTATGTTAATCGATAGGACTTTGGCAATAATGGATTAGGTTAATAGCACTTATTTCACTTTGTTATTTAAAAAATAGGATTAAAATTGATCTTTCATCCTACTATAGACCTAAATAAATTAATGTGGTAATATTTAACACGTTATTTATATTTAGGGGGAATAGTACTTGAAGAGTGGAAAAGTGTTGATTGGTGTTGCAGTTTTCTTGGTACTTGTTCTGATTTATGTTGCACCTACAGCCGTACACAAGATAAACGAGAGCAGAAAAGAAGCGAGGCTGGAGACGCTCAGTGAAGAAGCAAAGCGTTTAACGGAAAGCGGAGAATACCTTGAGGCTACGGAGATTATTAAGGAAATGACAGCTATAATAGAGGGGCGGGACTACACAAGAGACCCTAACCCGGAAGAGACGTATGAGCTTAACAGAGAAGCCGAAAGCAGCTCGCTTTTTGAACAGCTTGGATTTTCACGTGTCAGTGTAATTTGGAATAGTATTACCGGCGATCTGGTCGGGGAGATAACGAATAATGGGGATAAAGACATAGAAGGTTACTTTGCCATTTCCTTTTATGATAACTCGGGAAACATAACCTACTCCAGGGATTCGATAAGCATTCCGGGTGACGGTATACGTTCTGGCGAAACCATTCATTTTAGTGTTCCTGTAAACAAGTTTGAGTATTCTTCGTTTAGAGTACAGGATGATGCGCTTTATGTGCTGGATTAATTGTTGCTGCTTCTACATAATAAGATAGACATTTATATAAATTTCACGCAAGATAGAAGATACGGGCAAAAAAAGATAACCGGCACACCGAGATCCCGGAGGAGTCCGGTTATATTATACTGCCGCAGGCCATACTCAGTTTAAGCAGCATTTGCTGGCCGGGAAGATTCAGGCAGTACCACTTCTACAGGTATAAGAAGAAGGAGCATTCAATTAATGTCACTTACACATGATACACAGACAGAGGTGCAAGACCGGGCGATTCTCGTCAGTCTCGTTACAGACAAAATCAAGCGCACAGGCATCGACCCTGAGCTGTCTCTGCAGGAGCTGGTTCAGCTCGCCGAGACGGCCGGGGTCGAAGTGGTGGATGTACTCCGCCAGAACAAGGAAACCCCTGATTCCAAATGGTTCATCGGTAAAGGGAAGGTAGAGGAGCTGCGGATCGCGGCGGACGGACTGGGCGCCAACACGGCGATTTTTGACCAGGAGCTGTCCGGAGCCCAGGTGCGTAACCTGGAGGAAGCGCTGGACATGAAGATTATCGACCGTACCCAGCTGATTCTTGATATATTTGCCGGCCGGGCCAAGACGAGAGAAGGCATCATTCAGGTAGAGCTGGCGCAGCATTCCTATCTGCTGCCCCGTCTGTCCGGACACGGCAAAAATTTGTCCAGGCTCGGCGGCGGTATCGGCACCAGAGGTCCCGGCGAGAGCAAGCTGGAGACAGACCGCCGGCATATCCGCGGCCGGATTACGGAGCTGAAGCGCCAGCTGGATGAAGTAGTCAAGACACGCGAGTTGCACCGCGAACACCGCCGTAAAAGCGGAGCTGTACAGGTGGCTCTGGTCGGCTATACCAATGCCGGCAAATCAACGCTGCTGAAGCAGCTGACTGATGCCGACGTCTATATTGAAAACCAGCTGTTCGCTACGCTGGACCCCACTTCCCGTGTACTGCAGCTGCCTGCAGGCAAAGAGGTTGTATTGACTGATACGGTCGGGTTTATTCAGAACCTGCCCCATGATCTGGTCGCTTCTTTCCGGGCCACGCTGGAGGAAGTGAACGAGGCCAATCTGGTGCTGCATGTCGTAGATGCCTCATCTCCGATGCGGGAGGAGCAGATGGAGGTTGTTGACTCCATTCTTCAGGAGCTCGGTGCCGCCGGCAAGCCGCGGGTGGTCCTGTTTAACAAAAGCGATCTCTGCCAGCCGGAGCAGCTGGAGATGCTGCCATCAGGCCCGGGCTATCTGAAGATCAGCGCTTTTAACCAGGAAGATCTGAACCGTGTCACCGCGCTGATTGCCGATGAGCTGGCCGGAGAGACGCTGGTGTTCCGTATTCCCGGCGACCGCGGGGATCTGTCCGCGCTGCTGTACCGGGTGGGAGAGGTGCTGGAAACCAATTATGAAGAAAATGATATACTGTACAGCGTACGGCTGAACAAAGAGGATTATGAAAAATGGGGCTACAAGCTGACAGAGTTTGTGGTGCAATAATTACGATATGAATTGAACTGGAATGTTAGGAGCGAATAAGGGGAAATGGCTGTTTTTGCAGAAGATATTTTACAGGCGGCAGAGGCCGCAGAGCTTGAAATTGAAAGTGCGGTTAAAGCGCTTGATAAAATTGTGGATCACAATCAATGGAAGGTAATTGAGGCGTTTCAGCGCCAGCACGTCAGTGACTTCCATTTTGCCGGTTCTACCGGATATGCCTATAACGACCGGGGCCGCGAGGTGCTGGATCTGGTGTATGCCGAGGTATTCGGTGCAGAAAGCGCGCTGGTGCGCCCTCATTTTGCTTCCGGGACCCATACGATTTCCACGGCACTCTTTGGTGTGCTGCGGCCCGGAGACGAGCTGCTCTACATCACAGGCCGTCCGTACGATACGCTGCACAAAGTCGTGGGCAAGCCAGGTGACGGAACAGGGTCGCTGGCAGACTTCGGGATTGGCTACAAAGAGACTGCGCTCACAGAGGATGGAAAGATCGATTGGGATGAGGTTGAGCTGTCCATTAATGAGCGGACCAAGGTAATCGGTATTCAAAGATCCCGCGGCTATGACTGGCGTTCTTCCTTCACGGTGGCCGAAATCGGTGAGATGGTAGCCAAAGTCAAGGCATTGAAGCCGGAGCTGATTGTATTTGTAGATAACTGCTACGGTGAATTTACCGAAAAGCTGGAGCCGCCGCAGGTCGGTGCCGACCTTGTAGCCGGCTCGCTGATCAAAAACCCCGGCGGCGGTATCGCCGAGACCGGCGGGTACATCTGCGGCCGCAGCGACCTCGTCGAGCTGGCTGCCTACCGGCTCACGGCACCGGGCATCGGTGGTGAAGTAGGCGCGATGCTCGGAACGACACGCGGCCTCTACCAGGGGCTGTTCATGGCACCGCATACGGTCGGACAGGCCGTTAAGGGCAGTATCTTTGCTTCTGCCGTGTTCCAGCGCTGCGGTTTTACCACCAAGCCGGCCTGGAATGAGCCGCGTACGGATCTGATCCAGGCGGTCTCTTTTGACAGTGCCGAGCACCTCATTGCCTTTGTGCAGGGTATCCAGCGCGCCGCGGCTGTTGACAGCCACGTCGTTCCGGAGCCTTGGGACATGCCGGGCTATGAGCATCCGGTTATTATGGCAGCGGGCACATTCATTCAGGGCGGAAGCCTGGAGCTGTCTGCCGACGCCCCGATCCGCGCGCCGTATATCGGTTATATGCAGGGCGGGCTGACTTACTCCCATGTGAAATTTGGGGTATTGATGGCGCTGCAGAGCATGCGGGAGCGGGAGCTTCTATAGCGCTGGAAATTGAAATAGTATTTATGGCCCTGCTGGTTAGCAGGGCTTTTTTTAATTTAGCACCTTTGAAGGAAGAGGGCTGGCCGTTGTCTAATACTAAGGGGAGTATGCTGATGCTTAGTGAAGGAAGAGTGTGCTTATGCAGATTGCACAGCGCAGGACGGGCCTTTCGGGATATAAGCAGGGGGACGGGGAAAACCTATCGCTGAAGGCGCATAATATGATAGCGCTTTTTGCTTCCGTATTGTCTGATGTGATATACTGCGGTTGACTTCATCCTTTGTAGCTTACACCCAGTTGACCTGCTGTTTCGCAGTAGTCTACTAATGTTGTAAAGAAAACTTACATACCATTGACACGCCAAATTAAGAAATGTACAATGAGATGAGAAAAAGATCATTGGAAGGTTGGATGAGTCATGGGTGATGAAATCCGCAGAAATATGGCATTATTTCCTATAGGAATCGTAATGAAGCTAACTGATCTATCTGCCAGACAAATTCGGTATTATGAGCAGCATAGCCTGATTGTACCTGCGCGTACTTCCGGCAACCAGCGTTTGTTCTCATTTAATGATGTTGAGCGCCTATTGGAAATCAAGGCACTGATTGAAAAGGGAGTTAATATTGCCGGCATTAAGCAGGTGATGAATCCTGTCTCGAAGGAATCTGAAGAAGCTACAGTGATTACCCCTGATACAGAGGTTAGACGTAGGGAATTGTCTGATTCACAGCTTCACCGTTTGCTTAAGCAGGAACTGGTTTCCGGGAAAAGACCGGGACAAGTATCTCTTATTCAGGGCGAGCTATCCCGGTTTTTTAATAAATAAACTAATTAGAGTGTTGAAAGGGAGAGGGTATCGTGAGCTTTTCTAAAGAGGATATTATCCGTATTTCCAAAGAAGAAAACGTCCGTTTTATTCGTCTGCAGTTTACCGACCTGCTGGGAACGATCAAAAACGTTGAAATTCCTGTGAGCCAGCTTGAAAAAGCACTCGACAATAAAATGATGTTCGACGGATCTTCCATCGAAGGTTATGTACGTATCGAGGAATCTGATATGTACCTTTATCCGGACCTCAGCACTTGGGTTATCTTCCCTTGGGTGACTGACAGCCGTGTAGCACGTCTGATCTGCGATGTGTACATGCCTGACGGCACACCGTTTGCCGGCGATCCGCGCGGTATCTTGAAACGTTGTCTTAAAGAAGCCGAAGAAATGGGCTTCACAGCGATGAACGTAGGTCCTGAGCCGGAATTCTTCCTGTTCAAAACGGACGAGAGAGGCAACCCGACACAGGAACTGAATGACCAGGGCGGATATTTTGACTTGGCGCCGATGGACCTTGGGGAGAACTGCCGCCGCGAGATCGTATTGACTCTTGAGGAAATGGGCTTTGAAATTGAAGCCTCCCACCACGAGGTTGCTTCCGGCCAGCACGAAATCGACTTTAAATATGCGGACGCGATCACAGCCGCTGACCAGATTCAGACCTTCAAGCTCGTCGTTAAGACGGTTGCGCGTCAGCACGGTCTGCATGCTACCTTTATGCCTAAACCTCTCTTTGGTATGAACGGATCCGGTATGCACGCTCACCAATCCCTGTTCAAAGACAACGAGAACATGTTCTACGATGAGAGTGATACACTCGGTCTGAGCAAAACTGCACGCTACTACATGGCTGGTATCCTGAAGCATGCACGCGCTTTTGCCGCAATCACCAACCCGACTGTTAACTCATACAAACGTCTGGTTCCCGGTTATGAAGCACCTTGCTATGTGGCCTGGTCCGCAAGTAACCGCAGCCCGATGATCCGTATCCCGGCTTCCAGAGGCCTTAGCACACGTGTCGAGGTCCGCAATCCGGATCCGGCGGCTAACCCGTACCTTGCACTTGCTGTAATGCTGAAGGCAGGTCTTGACGGAATCAAGCGCCAACTGGAGCTTCCTGCACCAATCGACCGCAACATCTATGTGATGTCTGAGGAAGAACGCATTGAAGAAGGCATCCCGAGCCTGCCGGCTGACCTGAAGGAAGCCCTGAACGAACTGATCCGCAGCCATGTCATCACCGAAGCCCTCGGCGAACATGCACTGGCCCACTTCTACGAACTGAAGGAAATCGAGTGGGATATCTACCGGACCCAGGTTCACGAATGGGAAAGAAGTCAATACATGACGCTTTACTAGGAAAAAGCAGCCCTTGACGCCGTTGGCGTTGAGGGTTTTTTCTTTGTTTATTTGGTTTTTTGTGTAAAATAATTCGAAAAATGTTATATTGAGATTGGAGTTTTATTTTGAAAATAATAGGAGGTGCTTATAAAATTAGAAAATTTGCGGCCTTCTCGGTATTAATGATCACTTTGCTGGTTATCGGGATTTACGTGGCGCTACAGATTAAATATCATTCACTTGAAACAAGTCTCAAGACATATTTAGTTAACATTGAGGGATACGCGGAATCTGATATACTAAGCGTTAAAGCCAAACTTGGCTCTATGCCGAAATTTCCCCTATACGTAACATTCGCTGATGACCCTGGTACTACATACATTTTTACGGACAGAGACGCATCAGACTGGACACAGCTGGACCCCAAAGTGCCGCAGCGTTTGAAAAAAGATAACTGAGCAGGACTGCTCCATTAACTGCCGCAATAGATACTGCTCGGCTGGCGGGCTATCTGCAGTCAAATACATATGAAATGATTTTTATGGAATCTTTGGCGACGGTAAGCGTACCAAAACCGGTATTTAAATATATAAAATCGTAGTTAAAACCATATTCCAGCCAGCCTGCAAGTATATCACCGTTAACTAATTGGATTTTTACCGGCTCCTGTTTCATGATGGCTTCTTCAATGAGCTTTGTGTCCATATGATTCCACCGCCAATTGAAGTAATTTTGTATATTTATTATTAAACAAGAAAATGGAAATTAATTTAAGAAAATAGATATTTTTAAATATAATTACTTAGTAGAAAGATAATAGAAAAAAGAAACCTTGAAAAAGGTTTCTTAATGTTTTTAGACAATACTTTTAGCATGTGCCTCTAACAACTCGATAACAATCGTTTGCCCCGTGACGCCGAAATTCCTCAAGCAAAGCAATTCAGTCAATGAAGCCTTCATCAAATCACCGATAGTGACGTAGTTGCTGTCATGTAACGAATTAAGAATGCGGGAAATGCTTTTAGGGTTTCTGGACGTTCTCTGTCTCAAGGTATGGATGGGTTGCGGGTATAGGCTGTAATCAATGTGAATGTAAGACATGAGGGGGAGTTTATCTCTAGTAGACAATATAACCTGGTGTCTCCCTTCATTCATCTGGTAAATATTATAAATAAATGAAATGGATTTGCAATACATTTTACAGAATGTTTACATTTATTTGTGTCGACATTATTCCGCGATTACGGCACTGTGGACGAGGGGCAGCAATCTCTATTGGAGGATACCGCTATTTCACTTACCGGAAAGGGAGAGCAATGACTGTTGCAGGAGTTCTTAAAAAGCCGTTCCGATGTTCCGGAATGTCGATTTTGAAAAATTAAGGCTGACGATACTTTCGCAGGCTATCGCTGCTGCTGAATTTAACGCAATAACAGAGAGGAGGGAATCGTGATATGAAAAAAGACGATCTTAACAAATTTTTCTGCGGATGGCGTTTTATTGCTTTCGCACTAGTACTTACACCTGTACTCCATCTGATTGCATTCCTGATAGGCGTTATGGAGAATCTGGTTAAGGAGTCTTATAAAATCGGCTACCTATTCGGCAGCTTTCTGGAGTTGATGATTTGATCAAGCTACTGAAAAGTGAAAACTTCCAGTATAAAGATACCTATTTTTTTATAGTACATCCGGCCGCGCTTTGGATCGGTTTCTTTTCTTTGGTGCTGGCGGGCTGGATTTTATTTTATAGCGTTAAAATATACCGGAAGCGGCGGAAGTAAGCAAGACCGGTTTACTCGGTCATTGCCCGACTGAAATATCATACATATCGAATGATCGTCAGGCGTAACATTCCGGCGGTTTTTTGCGTTTAGTTAAAGTAATGGATTTATAGCCTTCACCTGTATAATGCACGGGAGATGTCGTATTTAGTTACAATGTCAGCTATTCGGGTAATAAGTGTTAATCAGAAGAGGAGGTACAACATGAAAAAATCGATGCTACTCACAGCAGCAAGTGTTTTTCTGCTTTCTGCCTCAATTCTGGGCGCATGCAGTAATAATGAGACAATGAATGAAGCGGAACCTACAGCGTCCAGTGCAGCCGCGACGCCTGTCAGCGAAGCGACTGCCAGTCCTGAGCCTGCAGCGTCACCGGCAGCCACTGCAGCGCCGGCATCTGCCAGTCCGGAGGCAGCTCCAGAGTCATCCGGGCGTCCGCAGACGCAAAGCTTCGGGGAGCAGGAGGGCGGTGTCCCCGGACAGGATGGCACGCTTGAGCAAGGTGACGGATATTCCTTGTATATATTTGACGGTTACACCTTTGATGCGCAGACTGGCCGCCTGGCATTGACGGCAGACGCTGAATACTATGCGGAGATTGAACCGCTGCCGGCCAGTTATGATCTGGCTGCCCTGAAGCAGCAGGGCCAGACCGAGCTTGCCGCCGCAGGCGAGCCTAAAGACTACAGCGGGGAGCTGTTTGAGCATCCCCTGCGTTATGCTGAGCTGTACCTGCAGGTAAGCGGTGAGGCCGGTACCCATGATTACATGGTGTGGAAAAATGAAGCCGGGGAAGCTTATCTGCTCCGGATACACAACCAGAAGGGAGAACCGGCAAGCCAGTTCAGCCCATGGATGACCGTTTCGCTGTCCACTATTGAAGGTAATTAAGCCGCCGGCACCAATCTGTCCGCAGAGGCTCCTGTGATAAACAGGCAGCTTTCTGCGGATTTTTTATAAGCATTTTCCGGATAAAACAGCGCAAAATATAAAATCTGCAGTCCACGTGTAATCAATATACATAATAATGACAGTTGAGGAATATACTCATGATTGATTAGAGAACACCTGTTTGGTTATAATACAAACAAATGTTCTTATTTGTTGGAGGCGATCGGTCATGAGAATGGCTATTGGTCAAACCGTTGAAATTGTATATCTGGACAGAGCGGGCAAGATCTCGCAGCGGAAGATTGAAGTGCTGGATATCCGTGACGGGCGTATCCGGGCGACCTGTTTAACGGCAGGGGCGCCGCGGGTATTTCTGCTATCGAATATTTTGGCCTGGCACCCGGTGCGGGGGAAGAGGTATGCCTAAGGAGCGTGTTATTCTGCTGTCGGACTGCCAGTCCTTTTATGCAAGCGTCGAAAAAGCTGCTCATCCGGAATACAAGGATATGCCTGTTGCAGTAGGCGATCCGGCACGGATGAACGGGATTGTTCTGGCTGCCTGTCCGCTTGCCAAAGCCAAGGGTGTCACCACCGCCTCACGTGTAGGCGAAGCGTTGACCAAATGCCCGGAGCTCGTCGTGATCCGGCCGCGGATGCGGACCTATATTACCGTTTCCCTGCTGATTTCGGAGATCTACAAGGGGTATACGGATATGGTGGAGCCGTTCAGTATCGATGAGCAGTTTCTGGATGTGACGGGCTCGCTTAAATTTTTCGGAGGGGAATTGCCGAAGGTGATTTCTTCGATACAGCAGCATGTGAAGCTGTCTACCGGTGTCTGGACCCGGGTAGGGGTCGGGCCGACCAAAATCCTGGCCAAAATGGCCAATAATCTGGCCAAGAAGCAGACGGACGGCATCTTCCGGCTCGGATACGACAATCTGAATGAGGTGCTCTGGCCGCTGCCTGTACATGATATGTTTATGGTTGGCGGACGGATGACCAAAAACTTTTTCCGGATGGGTATAACGACGATCGGCGACATTGCCCGGATGGAGCTGGGGGAGTTCAAACGGAGAATGCGGATGACGATGGGCAAGCAGAGCGATATCCAGGCGGAGTATTACTGGCAGACGGCCCGCGGCATCGACCCCAGTCCGGTCGTTACGGGAATCCGGCACCAGATCAAATCCGTGGGCCACGGCAAGGCGCTGCGCTGGAATCTGTATACGCGGCTGGCCGATATTGAGGTGGTGCTACTGGAGCTTGTAATTGAAGTCTGCCAGCGGGCGCGGCGGTACCGGTATATGGGCTCGGTGGTATCCGTCGCGGTGTCAGAGACAGACGGTAACACCTCGCACTCATACAGCCGGCAGATGACGCTCCCGGAGCCGTCGTTCCTGACGCATGAGGTGGCCGCCGCCGCCTACCGCCTGTTTGTGGACCACTGGACCGGGATGCCGCTGAGCCGTCTGACCATCTCCATTGCTCAGCTGAGTGATGACAGTGTCATGCAGCTCACCCTGTTCGATGACCGTATCCGTACCTACAACAAAGAGCGGGCTATTGACCAGATCAAAACCAGATACGGCAGCCGGGCGCTTATTCGTGCATCCTCTTTGCTTGAGTCCGGGGTTGCTCTGGAACGGGCCGAACAGATTGGGGGGCATTATAAATGAGCAAATTAGACGGCAATGAGCGCTGGAAGACCAAAATGCTGATGAGTGAGCATGTTGACCAGTATGAACAGCAGGAGAAGGGGGAGGACGGCAGCAGAACCATGCTTACGAATGCGGAGCGTACAATGGTCCGGGACCTTATTCTGCTGCCTTACATAGATACGATGGTGAGCAAGAGTATTGAGGAGATTGAGCGGTCGGGAAACATGCTTACCAGGACGTACTTAATGGCCGGGCGTTATATCCAGAACCGGGTGATGCAGGACACCTACCGGCTGCAAAAAGAGCTCAAGCAGCGCAATATCAGGGTGCTGGCCGATGAGCAGGAGGATTTCCTGATGTATTATAAAATTTTTTTCCGCGGCTACCAGGAACGTTTCGGACTTACGCGTGACATCATGCGGACAGAAATCAGCCTGAGGCTTACCCGGTATACGTCTGAGCTGGGGACGGTTTTAAAAGAGCATATGAAATAAACAGGCCTGCTCTGTACTCAGGACAGCGGTGGTTTATGTGCGGGAGCTGCCTTCAACCGGATCATGTAAGGTATTCTGCCGTTAAGCGGAGTGTGAATTTATGTGCAGCCAGGAATTTTATTATTTTTTTGAAAAAAGTAGCAGATAAGGTATACATTAAGTACAGGATGGGTTATGGTTAAGTTAACTTATCTGTGTAATTCTAATCCAGGGGCCTTTCAGTGCGTAAGCGATAGAAAGGTCCTTCTTGCATATATTAGGTTAGAAGGGAGTGTTAAATGTATTATGATCAGGAAATGATTACGCGTTACGAGGAGATTGAAGAGAGGGTTGTAAGGTTTATTACGAAGCATTCAGGTGTTGAGTATATGAAGGGTTCGGAGCAGGTTGTGGAGGGCGGCGTCTTTGCCTGGGCGAAATTAAGATCTGTAGATACAGCTATTCAGACTCAGCTGAGGCTTGATTATGTTGAGGTCTTTGAACTGGCCAGACAGAGCATGGAGCATGCCGAGAGCAAGCATCTTATTGATTTTGACCGGAGCAGTGAAACGGTGCTTAATTATATCAGACAGGATTCAATTCTGTGGATTCCGTCCTTGGAGGCAGCTGCTGAGGCAGCGAGAACCGAACTTTCGCTTCAGAAATTCCTGCTTACTCAAACTTAAATATATAGCAGTTGTATAATTGTGTAAAAAAGTGTTTGACCATTCGCAGGCCCGGTGTTAAGCTAGGCTAATAGTAAGGCATTTCGCAGTGAGCTGCGGAGTGCCTTACTGTTCATTTAGGGGTATTTTACATTAATTGTTAGTCGAGGGGTGATGCGCCATGTGCATTTCGCTGCTATCTAATACATGTGTTCCGATATAACTGTGAATGAAAAGGACAAAGGAGAATACTAATGATACAGGTAAAAGAATTTGTAGACGGGGATAATTTCTATGCCGAGAATAAGGCAAACGAGTTCCTCAAAGGGCTGAGGGAGGAGCAGGTCGTAAACATCTGTTACGGATCTATAGTGAAATCCTCGCGTGACGGGGCGGAGCATCAGCGGAGTACAATTTTGGTGGTATATAAGACAGATGAAAAATAAATTCTGGGACCGTCTTTTTACCTGGCTGTCATTTGCTTCAACGTTAACAATTGTGATTCTGGCGGTTTTTTATACACTGGACTAAGAATAAAGGGATTAAACGGGCATTATCTGCGGCTTTCTATAATGGGAGAGCTCTTGGTAATGCCCTTTTCTATACCTGTGTAAGGGAATTATCACATACATACATTACCATTTGTGTTATATTTGAAGTGAATGTTTAAGATATCCATACCAAGGATGAATCAGTCTACAAGGGGGAAGCGGATTGAACACGACTTATAAAGTGCTGGTGTGTGATGCTGATTTATTTGCTGCAGCCCTTGCTGAAGCAGATATATATGTACTGCAGTTACGAAAGGGTAAACCGCCGGTCTTTGCTGATTGTGCAGGTCCGCTGCAAAAATGGACGCCGGAATACATAGAGCTGGGCGGGATGACCTACAGGCGTAAAGATTTTGAATTCCGTGTGCGTATACCCGAAAAATAACAACTGCCGGATCACACAGGCCGGAAGAGCTGGTTTAGCATCTCTTATACTATAAAACGTAAAAGAGGTGTTAATATGGCAGAAAGAGACCGGTCAAGAATCCGCAGAGCGATCCGTGCCCTGCTGGCACAGCGCTCCATCCTGCTGGAGCGGCTTGAAGAAATTAACGAGAATCTGCGCAGATTGCCTAAACCAAGCCGGGCGAGACGTGAATTACTGGCGGCAAGAGTATCGATCCGCGAAGCGTTGCGCTTGAACCGCATCGCAATCAGGCTGTTGCGCAGTGTCCTCTAGAGACTGTTGAATAGGAAGCATAAGAAGTATATAAAGGACACCTCTGCCCCGCGGAGGTGTCCTTTGTGATGGAGGCGGGGCGGAAATCTGCTGCTACTCCCTGATGGTAACCCGTGTCCCGATGGGAACAATACGTGACAAAGCAAGAACATCCTCGTTATACATCCGGATGCAGCCATGCGAAACCATATGGCCGATGGAGGCGGGATCATTGGTTCCGTGAATGCCGTAATGAGGTTTGGACAGGCCCATCCAAAAAGCGCCAAACGGCCCGCCGGGATTGGGCTGCTTGTTAATAATGGTATATTCGCCTTCAGGTGAAGCAGTCAGCATGGTACCAATTCCCACAGGAAAGCCGCGGGTTACAACATCATTATCCAGCAGGTACAGCATACGCTGGGACAGGTCAACAATAATCCGGTAATTAGGCATAGTCATCAGCACTCCTTCTGCTGTCAGAATATGTGCAGAGTCTGCACGCGGTTACCAGAGGCCGAGCGCTGCGCGCGGGAAACGGCAGCCTGTTTATAATTTGAATGCAGACAGGAAAAAGGCTGTTACGCAATTCATGCGCAACAGCCTCATTAGGGGATAATTAGTGGATATCACGGAAAAGTCCGATGACTCTGCCTAAAATGGTAACACGGTTCAAGCGGAGCGGTTCATAGGCCGGGTTCTCCGGCTGCAGGCGGATATGGTCACGTTCTTTATAGAAGGTCTTAACAGTAGCTTCATCTTCTTCGGTCATTGCTACGACGATGTCGCCGTTGTCTGCTGTCTGCTGCTGGCGGACAATGACATAGTCGCCATTCATGATTCCGGCATCAACCATACTGTCTCCAAGTACAGAGAGCATGAAAACCTTGTTGTCACCGACATAGTGGGTAGGAAGCGGGAAATAATCTTCAATATTCTCGGTAGCGGTAATCGGCACCCCGGCGGTGACTTTACCTACAACAGGGATACGGGTAACCGTCTGCACAAACTGGTGTACATTCTCTGAATCTTCCTGGCCGAGCAGCTCGATTGCGCGGGGTTTCGTAGGGTCACGGCGAATCAGACCCTTCTTCTCAAGACGGTCCAGATGACCATGTACGGTGGAGCTGGAAGCAAGCCCGACAGCTTCCCCGATTTCCCGGACTGACGGAGGATAACCCTTGCTGCGGACTTCATTACGTATGAATTCCAGGATCGCCAGCTGGCGACTCGAAATCTTTGACATTGGAATCAACCCCATATAGTATGTTTGGGAAAATTATAACATAGAACTTCCGTTCGTACAAACATAAGTTCTAACTATCTCGTAATAATATTTGGATACCTCTGGAAGGGGAGGTATAAAAGGGGCGGAAACAAAGGGAACAATTGTTCGAAAAAACCTATTGATCAAAACACATGTTCGTGTTATATTAAATTCAAATTTAAGAACAAGTGTTTGGAGGTCGATGATATTGTTAAAATACAGTACTTACCGCAGCATTTATGATGAGACCCGAGAGGTTCAGTCTGCCGAAGCTGGCTCTATCATAGAATATGTGACCCGTATGAAGAATTCTGCAGTATCCCTGTTCGGCGCTTTAACGAATCTGTTCCGCAGAGGCCAGCTGGTGAAGCTTGTCATGATTCTGATGCTGGCGATTTCCGGCTTTACGGTGGTAGGTAACGTATTTGCAGGATCCGTATCATCGGTAATGCCGGCTGAGCGTGTGGTGGTGGAGCGCGGAGATACTCTCTGGAGCATCGCAAATGAACATAAACCATCGGATATGAGGACGGTTGTATATATAGAAGGAATCAAGAAGGCGAGCGGGCTTAAGGGCAGCAATATACAGGCCGGAGATGTGCTGACACTGCCTGCATACTAATAGTTGAAGGAATAGAGGTTACGACAGGAAGAGCTTTCAGGGAGGAGACCTTGACAAGCTCTTTTTCTCATGGCAAAGTTAGAATGAATTTATAGGGGAGGGGAAAGCATTGAATATAGACGAATTGGTCGCACGCATCAATGAATTGGCACGCAAGCAGAAGAGCAGCGGCCTGACGGAAGAGGAACTGGAGGAACGCGCCCGGCTCCGTGAAGTTTATCTGGGCAACATCCGTAAGAACTTCCGTGCACAACTGGATACCATTGAAATTGTGGACAACGATGATCAGGGCGACAAGGGGCTAACACATTAGTCCTGTGGCTTTGTCATAGATATTTTAGGACGACTAGGGGGAACTCACATGGCCCGTTCTTGGGAAAGAATGGTTCAACGCAACACCAAGCAAGTCAATATGCAACGCAAGAAGCAAGGCAAGGAATCGATTTACGCTTCCAAATCATCGCCGGCTGCAGGAAGCAGCGAAATTTTTAAAGGCCGTAACATTGTATTTCCGATCGTTCTGCTGCTGCTCGGGATGATGTTCTGGGTAGTGGGCTCCGTTGATGAAGCCCGGGGGCAGGGCATACTGGCCAACTGGCTGGGCGTTGTTCTGTACTTTTTACTGGCAGCCCTGATTTTCTTCCGTCGTCCTTTCCTTAAGGTTGAGCGGGCCAGAGTTTCCACTATTAAATTTAACCGTGAGCGCTGGCTGCAGGCTTCCGAGATTGAGAAGATTATCCTGTCCCGCAGCATGGTTTCCCTGAAATATAAAGGCAAGCGCAAGCAGTGGGTGTTCTCCAGATTGCTGAACCGTTATGATACTGCAGCAATGGGAGCCCGGCTGGAGCAGTTCGCCAAAGCCAATAATATTGAAGTAGTGCACGAGTAGAAAGATAAGATAGACCAGCAGAGGGAGAGGGAGCGTTATTATGCCGATTACCGCCGTACTATTTGATCTTGACGATACACTGCTCTGGGATGACCGGAGCGTTGAGGAAGCCTTTCGTGCCGCCTGCGAAGCGGCAGGTAACAATGTTGACCCTCATGAGCTGGAGGCTGCTGTCCGCAAGGAAGCCCGAAGTCTCTATGAATCTTACGAGACTTTTCCGTTTACGAAGATGATCGGGATTAACCCGTACGAAGCGCTTTGGGCGAACTTTACGGCAGGGGAGCAGCCGGAATTCCGCCAGCTGGAGCAGCTTGCTCCGGCATACCGCAAGGAATCCTGGCGCCGCGGCCTGGCCGCTCTGGGCATCGAAGATGAAGCACTGGCTGAGCGGCTGGCTGCGAAGTTCGGCGAAGAGCGCCGCAGCCGTCCGTACATGTATGAAGAGACGCTGCAGGTACTGGACGAGCTGCGCGGCAAAGTGAAGCTGCTGCTGCTTACCAACGGCTGTCCGGCTCTGCAGCAGGAGAAGCTGGATGGTGTTCCTGAGCTGATTCCTTACTTTGATCATGTAGTCATTTCCGGCAGCTTCGGCAAGGGCAAGCCGGACAAGGCGATTTTCCAGCATGCGCTTGAACTGCTTGATATCACTCCTGAGCAAGGGATCATGGTGGGTGATAAGCTCACAACGGATATTCTCGGCGGCTTGTCCGCAGGACTGACGACTGTCTGGATCAACCGGACAGAGAAAGAACCGGATCCCGAAATTCAGCCGGCTTACAGAATCGGGCATCTCTCCGAGCTGCTTCCGCTGGTACAATCACTATAAGTCTTTTTATCTAAGCCGGCTTCCTGTAAAAGGGGCCGGTTTTTTTGGTGTCGGAGGTTGACTGAATTCGCATACATATTGTTCCAAATGGGGTATACTCGGTTAATACTTTCTATAAGGAGCTGAGTTATCTGATGATGAGCCAACCCGGATTTTTCTTTAGCGGAGCATTTAGTATCTTCTTCTTTTTGATATGGATAGCATGTATAGGGGCAGGAGTTATTGCCTTTGTTCTGTTTGTAAAGCTTGCACTCAGGGCGATTGCAGCCTTAGATCTGTACAATCATGCCAAAAATCTTGAAATCCGTGAACGCTACGAAACGGTTAAAAAGGACGGCAATCTGTAAGCACTGCACTGCTCTGCTGACATTGAAAGGAGGAGAGCCGCTGACTGAGCTGATAGGGATTGTCATTCAACTGTTCCTGGAGCTGAACCAGCCCAATCTGTACCCGGCCACGAAAAATAAAACAATCCATGCCCACAGCATCAGTAAACGGAAGAATCTGGGTATAACCAGATATTCGGAGTATAGCTTATTCAGTAATTTCAGTTAAATTCCCCCTTTTACGACTATTATAACAAGAAATACCCGTAATCCGAGGAGTATGGATTACGGGTATTCGCGTTGTTTGAAGCTTAGTCCCGGTTAGCTTTAATTCTTTTCTCATAACCATCGATGTAATCTAGCCCGGCCTGACTGAGCCCGCTCCCGCTGCTGTCCGTATAACCGGCATTCTGGATATGCTGCAGTGCAACAATAAAGTCCCGTTCGTCAATGCCGATTTGTCTGAAGTGCGGCTCTCCCTGCTCCTGAAGCAGCTTTAGAATGTGGTATACAGGATCTTTACTAATCAATTCACTCAGCAACCCTTCTGCAGTCATTATGACGACAGCTTATGCTGACACCAGCCCTATGGTTACAAAAGTAGACGCTTAGGCGCCGGAGAATGAATGTCCTGTTTTTTAATCCTGTTAACGATTTATACGGGGGCAATATTTAAAATTATATGTATAATAGAAGCAGAATGGATTACTCGCGCTGTAAGCTTCGAATGGAACCTATTATCCAATCGGGAGGATGCCGGATGATCAAACCTAAGCAGCTGGCGGCTGCATTGTTTATAGTTGCTGTAACTTCACTGGGTGGCTGTTCGGGGAACAATACAGAGCATGATCACATGCACGCTGCCGCAAATATCTCTATGGAACCTATCAAGGTGGAGCTGGGCTGGAGTCCGGAACAGGGAAAGGTAAATGAGCCGGTTCTGTTTCAGGCGGTGGTTACCCAGGCCGGTGAGCCGGTGGATGATGCCCGGGAAGTGCTGTTTGAAATTGTAAGCAAGAATGATGATACGGTGAAGCTTGAGCTAAAGGGAACGGCCGCCGGCAATGGCGTGTATGAGGCGGAGACGGTGTTTGAACAAGAGGGCGGGTACAGCGTAACTTCGCATGTGACGGCCCGCACGCAGCACTCAATGCCAAGCAAGGAGCTTACCATTGCACCTTAACGGTACGCCGCCCCCGGAACCGCCAAATAATAACAATTATGCAGAGTGGAAAGCAATGCTTTCCGATTTCGCTTTATTCTGCTAAACTAACTCTAATGTTTTTCGGGGGGGATTTTGAAGTGGCTAAATATACACTTGCTGAGAGCTTGCAGCAGCGCATACTGATTCTGGACGGAGCAATGGGTACGATGATTCAACAGGTTCCCCTTACCGGAGAGGATTTTGGCGGTGAAGAGCTTGACGGCTGTAATGAAATGCTGGTGCTTACACGCCCGGAGGTTATCCAGACTATACATGAGCAGTATCTGGAGGCCGGCGCTGATCTGATTGAGACCAATACCTTTGGCGCGACCTCTGTCGTGCTTGCGGAATATGATATCCCGCAGAAGGCGCGGGAGATTAATCTGGAGGCGGCCCGGCTGGCCCGGAATGCCGCAGACAAATACGATACGCCGGAGCATCCGCGTTATGTGGTAGGCGCAATGGGGCCGACAACCAAGACACTTTCCGTTACCGGCGGCGTGACCTTCCAGGAGCTGGTAACCAGCTATCAGGAGCAGGCAGTTGCTCTGATCGACGGCAAGGTAGATGCTCTGCTGCTGGAAACTTCACAGGATACACTGAATGTAAAAGCAGGCAGCATTGGAATCCGCAATGCTTTTGAAGAGACCGGTATTACGCTGCCTGTCATGATCTCCGGTACGATTGAGCCGATGGGCACAACGCTGGCCGGACAGAATATCGAGGCCTTCTATATTTCGCTAGAGCATCTGAATCCGATCTCGATCGGACTGAACTGTGCGACCGGGCCGGAATTCATGCGTGACCATATCCGTTCTCTGTCAGAGATTTCTTCGGCGGCGGTGAGCTGTTATCCGAATGCCGGGCTGCCGGATGAAAACGGGAATTACCATGAGTCTCCCGATTCGCTGGCCCGCAAGCTGGCGGGTTTTGCCGAGAAGGGCTGGCTGAACATCGCCGGCGGCTGCTGCGGAACGACCCCGGATCATATCCGGGCTATGGTGGAGCAGATTACGACCTATCCGCCCCGCCAGCTGAACGGGACTCATCCGCCGGCCTTGTCGGGGATTGAGCCTGTATATGTGGAGGATGCCAACCGCCCGTACATGGTCGGGGAACGTACGAACGTGCTGGGCTCACGGAAATTCAAACGCCTGATTGTTGAAGGCAAATATGAGGAAGCTTCAGAAATTGCCCGGGCACAGGTCAAGAGCGGTGCGCAGGTCATCGACGTCTGTGTGCAGGACCCGGACCGCGATGAGAGTGAGGATATCAAGAAATTCCTGGAGCTTGTCGTCAAAAAAGTGAAAGTGCCGCTGATGATCGATACCACCGACCCTCAGGTTATTGATCTGGCGCTGCAGTACTGCCAGGGCAAGGCGATAATTAACTCCATTAACCTTGAAGACGGTGAGGAGAAGTTTGAGCATGTTACCCCTCTGATCCATAAATATGGAGCGGCCATTGTTGTCGGGACGATTGATGAAACCGGACAGGCTATCAAGGCGGATGATAAGCTGGCAGTTGCCAAGCGGTCCTGCGACCTGCTGGTGAATAAATACGGACTGCAGCCGGAGGACCTGATCTTTGATACACTGGTATTCCCTGTCGGTACAGGGGATGAACAGTATATCGGGTCAGCCAAGGAAACGATAGATGGAATCCGGCTGATCAAGGAAGCCCTTCCCGGAGTTCACACCATCCTGGGCATCAGTAACGTCTCCTTCGGCCTGCCGGAAGCCGGACGTGAAGTATTAAACTCGGTATTCCTCTATGAATGCACCAAGGCGGGACTGGACTATGCAATTGTGAACACCGAAAAGGTAGAGCGTTATGCCTCTATTCCGGAAGAGGAGCGTAAGCTTGCTGAAGAACTGATCTACAATACAAATGATGAGACTCTGGCTGCCTTTGTCGCTGCCTTCCGTGAGAAGAAGGTGGAGAAGAAAGAAAAAATCTCCAATCTGTCACTGGAGGAGCGGCTGGCCTCTTATGTTGTCGAAGGGACCAAGGAAGGGCTGATTCCCGATCTGAATGAAGCTCTCACCAAGGACAGTCCGCTGGAAATTATCAACGGCCCGCTGATGGCAGGCATGTCCGAAGTGGGACGGCTGTTCAACAACAATGAGCTGATTGTTGCTGAAGTGCTGCAAAGCGCTGAAGTGATGAAGGCGTCGGTCGCCCATCTGGAGCAATTCATGCAGAAGGATGAGACCGCTGTGAAGGGCAAGATTATGCTCGCAACCGTCAAGGGTGATGTCCATGATATCGGCAAAAACCTGGTAGAGATCATTTTGTCCAATAACGGCTACCAGATCATCAATCTGGGGATCAAAGTCCCGCCGGAGAATATTATCGAAGCCTTCCGCCGTGAAAAGGCGGATGCCATCGGCCTGTCCGGCCTTCTGGTTAAATCGGCGCAGCAGATGGTTACCACTGCACAGGATTTGCGTTCAGCCGGCATTGACGTGCCTATCATGGTAGGTGGGGCGGCGCTGACCCGTAAATTTACCAAAACCCGGATCCGGCCTGAATATGACGGTCTGGTTCTGTACGCCAAGGACGCGATGGACGGCCTTGATATTGCCAACAAGCTGATGAATCCGCTGGAGCGGGTCAAGCTGGAGGAAGAGGTACGCCAGGAAGCCGAGGCCGTTGTAGCCGTAGCTCCGAAGCAGGAAATGCCTGAATTGACCCGGGCTGTCCGCTCGAAAATTTCAGCGGATGCGCCGGTGTTTACTCCTCCTGATCTTGAGCGGCACGTACTGCGTAATTATCCGCTTGGCCACGTCGTTCCTTATGTGAACATGCAGATGCTGCTCGGCCATCATCTCGGCTTGCGCGGCTCGGTGGAAGCCCAGCTCGCTGCCGGAGACAAGCGTACGGTTGAGCTCAAGGAGACGGTCGACGATATTCTGCATCAGGCGATAGTTGAGGGGACAATTGCCCCTCATGCGATGTACCAGTTCTTCCCGGCGCAGTCGCGCGGCAACGATATTCTGATCTACGATCCGCAGAACCAGTCGAGCGTGCTGCATACCTTTACGTTCCCTAGACAGAATGTAGAGCCTTATCTGTGCCTTGCTGACTTCCTGAAACCTGTAGACAGCGGTGTGATGGACTATGTCGGCTTCCTGGTTGTAACGGCAGGACACGGCGTCCGTGAAATGTCGACCGAGCTGAAGGAGAAGGGGGATTACCTCCGCTCCCATGCCCTGCAGGCTGTCGCGCTGGAGGTAGCCGAAGGACTGGCCGAGCGCGTCCATCACATGATGCGGGATACCTGGGGCTTCCCCGACCCGGCAGATATGACAATGAAGCAGCGGCATGGCGCACGTTATCAGGGCATCCGCGTATCCTTCGGATATCCGGCCTGCCCGGATCTGGAAGATCAGGGGCCGCTGTTTAAGCTGATGAAGCCGGAGGATATCGGCGTTCAGCTTACAGAAGGGTTCATGATGGAACCGGAAGCTTCTGTCTCAGCGATGGTTTTTGCCCATCCGGAAGCGCAGTATTTCAATGTGGAGAAGCTGTAATCTCCAGGCCTGAACCACAACTAAGCTGAAGGGGAGCGATCCTCCTTTGGCAGCGGACCTCCCGTAACCGGGAGGTTTTTTGCTGGTTTTTTGGTACTGTAGAGAAGGCGAGTGAAAGTAAAGGTGCTTTCAGTGCCTAAAAAGGGTAAAATTCAGTTCAGAGACTAAGCAGCTACGGCTGCTGTGCATATTAAAGAGTGAAGAAGGGAGGATCTGGAATGGAAATCTATTTTCTTGGTACCAATGCCGGGGTGCCTACAATACAGCGTAATGTAACTTCAGTGGCCCTCAGGCTGATGGAGGAACGGCGCAGCTTCTGGATGTTTGACTGCGGGGAAGGAACACAGCATCAGGTGCTGCGCTCACCGCTGCGGCTCGGCAAGCTGGAGAAGCTGTTCATTACCCATCTGCATGGTGACCATCTGTTTGGCCTGCCCGGGCTGCTGTCCAGCCGCGGTTATCAGGGAGGGACAGCCCCGCTTACGGTATATGGGCCGCCGGGGCTGAAGGCTTTTCTGGACGTATCCTTATCCGTCAGCCAGTCGCGTATTCCCTACAAGCTGGAGATTGTGGAGCACACAGGCGGAATGATTTTTGAGGATGATACCTTCAAGGTTGAGGCGGGTCTTCTGGAGCACCGGATTGACAGCTACGGGTACCGGGTAACAGAGAAGGACAGCCCGGGCAGTCTGAATACAGAGCTGCTGCTGAGCTACGGGCTGAAGCCCGGACCGTTGTACGGAAGGCTGAAAAAGGGTGAAGATATAACGACTGAAGACGGAACGGTGATCCGGGCGGCCGAAGTGATCTGTGAACCGAAGAAGGGGCGGATCGTTACTATACTGGGCGATACCCGGCCTTGTCCGGGCAGCCTGCCGTTGGCCATGGGGGCGGATCTGATCATCCACGAGGCAACCTTTGCCCATGATCTGGCCGATATGGCTTATCAGTATCATCACAGCACAGCTGCCCAGGCGGCGGAGCTGGCCAGCCAGGCAGGAGGCCGTGAATTGCTGCTGACCCATTTCAGCTCGCGCTATGTAACGCAGGAGGATCTGGCTCCGCTGCTGGCCGAGGCGCAGGCGATTTTCCCGCAGACTCTGCTGGCCGAGGAGTTCTGCACATTCCCGGTATACCGGAGAAAATAACGGGCGTCAGCCCCGGAAAATACCCGGGGAAATCAAAATTATTTTCCGGGAAAGCGCAGGAAATGACAGGGTGCTGTCAAAAAAGACCGGGCCTTGCAGCCGTTCGCTAACGTTCGACCAGGTGCGTTAACTTTTAAGTAAACAGATATCATTCCTCTACGAAGCAGTGGAGATTATGACGAAACCGGGATAGTGCCGGCTGGTTGTTGTGGTACCTTATGACTATTAGTATCATCTGGCAGAAGCAGTTTTTTTAATTGTCTTTTCTAATTTAATAGGGTTAATGTTTAATGCAGTAAATTAAATTTGCGGAGACGGAGGACAATCATGAATAATACCGGAGGCTTGCTGATCGATCTGGACGGAACGCTGTTTCACGGCGGGCAGATGATTCCCGGTGCGGATAAGCTGATTGAGGGGTTGCGGGCGGCAGAGATCCCTTTTTTGTTCGTCACGAATAATTCATCACGGACAGCGGCAGGCGTAGCTGCACATCTGCGGGGTATGGGGATTGAAGCAAAGGCGGAGGAGGTATGCACCTCGTCGCTTGCAGCTGCGCGTTATATTGCCGGGGAATTACCGGAGGCGCGGGTGGCGATACTTGGAGAAGAAGGGCTGATTGATGCCTGTACGGCAGCAGGCCTAAAGATTGTTGAGGATGACCCGCAGTATGTGGTGCAGGGCATCTATCGAGCTTTTACATATGAATCACTGGCACGGGCTTCCCGCTGGATCATGGGCGGGGCGAAGTTCGTGCTGACCAATCCGGATTTAATGCTGCCGTCGGATGACGGGGTTATGCCAGGGGCGGGAACGATTGGCGCAGCGATTGAGGCGGCCAGCGGTGTTGCGCCGGTAGTGATCGGCAAGCCGGAAGCACACCTGGTTACCTATGCAGCGTCTATACTCGGCATTAAACCGGAAGAGGCGGTCGTGGTCGGCGATAATATGCGGACAGATATTTCTGCGGGGGTCAATGCCGGCTGCAGGACGGTGCTGGTGCTGACAGGTTTGACTACAGAGGAGAACTTGGAGCATTATAAAACCGTTACAGGAGTGACTCCTGATGAAATTTGCCGCGATTTAGCTGAACTTATGGCGATGCTCGGTGTATAATGGCAAAGGTGTGAGTTTTTTTACCAACCTAGAAGGGACGATGATCAATGCCGGAATTGCCGGAAATGGAGAATTACAGAAGGCTGCTTAGCCAGCATCTTATAAATGTACCGATTACAGGTGTGACCGTAAACCGGGAGAAGACGATTAACATAGAAGCAGAGGCCTTCCAAAAGGCCCTGCTTGGCGCACGCATCGTGTTTGTGGAGCGGCGGGCCAAGCATATTCTGTTCCATCTGCATGACGGTCGCAGGCTGCTGCTGCACCTGATGCTGGGCGGACTGCTGTACTACGGCACCGAGGAAGAGCGTCCGGACCGGACTACCCAGGTAGAGTTGGCCTTCGGTGACAAGATCCTTTATTTCATGGGACTGCGGCTGGGTTATCTCCATCTGCTGTCGGTGAAAGAGAGCGAAGCGGCGATGGGCAAGCTGGGACCGGAGCTGCTGGACCGCCGGATGACGGCGGAGCGGTTCGCGGCGCTGCTGAAGGGCCGCAGAGGAGCGCTCAAAAGCCTGCTTGTAAATCAGCACGTGATGGCCGGCATCGGCAACTGCTATGCAGATGAAATTGCTTTTGAAGCAAGACTGCTGCCGTCGGTTCTGGTGCAGAATCTGTCCCCGGATGCCGTGACGCGTCTGTATGAAAGTATGCGCAAGGTGCTTACGGAAGCGACTGATATCGGCGGTTATATGGAAATGCCGTTTATGGTCGGCGATACGGTGACCGGTTCTTATAATGACCAGTGTAAAGTGTATGACCGTGAAGGCGAACCTTGTCTGCGCGGCGGGGGAACTATTGTAAAGGTTGAGCAATCCGGACGCAAAGTATTCTACTGCCCGGACTGCCAGCATGAAGCCTAGCCCCAAAATCGGGGCTCATGTCAGCATCCGCGGCGGATATGGCCATGCGGCCCGGTTCGCCTGGGAGAGCGGTGCGGCATGCTTTCAATATTTTCCGAAGAATCCGCGTAGCCTGAAGCTGAAGCCGCTTGATGTGCGGGATGCTGAGGCCTGCGCGGCCTTTTGCCGCAAGCAGCAGATGGTATCGATCGCCCATACCCCTTATCCGACCAATCTGGCGGCCGGCACGGTCGGCGCTTCTTCAAGAAGGGTTATGGTGGAATCCCTGCGCAATGATCTGGAAATCGCCGAAGCGTGCGGCTCGCTGGGCATCGTAGTGCATTTCGGGACCTTTGGCGTTCTGGAGCCGTTACAAGGCTATAAAAATATTATACAATGTATGAATGAAACGCTGGAGGCCTGGGAGGGCCGGGCGAAGCTGCTGATTGAGAACCAGGCCGGCAATCACGGCAGTGAAGGCATGACGCTGGAAGAGCTGGTCAAGGTGCGCGAGCTTAGCCGTTATCCCGAAAAGATCGGCTTCTGCTTCGACACCTGTCATGCGTTTGCCGCCGGCATCTGGAACCCGAAGCAGACTGATGAGCTGATTAGACGCGGAACAGGGCTGGGCTACTGGCCTCAGCTTGTTGCGGTTCATCTGAATGATTCCATGTTCCCTTACGGGCTGCGCCGGGACAGGCATGCAGGTATCGGGCAGGGGTATATCGGTGAAGACAAGCTGCGGGAGCTGCTGCTCACTGAACCGTTCCGCCGGGCTGCTGTTGCCATGGAGACCGCCAAAGGTCCCGATGGTACCCACCGCGGAGAAATCGCAGCTGTACGCAAATGGTATGAAGCGGAGGGTTAGCCGTGATTAATATATTTATGGATGATTACCGCAAGCGGCCTGAAGGCTTTACACTGGCCAGAACGACTGAGGAATGTCTGCTGCTCCTGCGTGAATGCGAGGTCCATATTCTGTCTTTGGACTATGACATGGGGCCGGACGATTACAGCGGGGATGAGGTAGCAAGGCGGATTGTACTGGAAGGGTTGTATCCGCGTGAAATCTTTCTGCATACCTCAAGCCCTGCAGGCCGCAAAGTCATGTATGAGCTGCTCTATGCTGCAATACCTGAAGGGACCGTGCTGCATAATGGTCCGCCAGGTTATGAGCTGCTGGCAGCAATTGCTGCAGGAGTGACTGCGATATGAAGGTATTTAAGCAGATGAATGAACAGGAGCTGACGTTAGCACTGCAGCAGCCGGGCGAGCCGCTGGTGGTTTTCCTGCATACGCCGCTGTGCGGAACCTGCAAAGCCGCCCGGCGCATGCTGGAGGTTGCAGCACATCTGCTGCCTCCCGGCCTCCTGATTGCTGAAGCCAATGTAAACATGCTGCCCGGGATTGTCGGCCGCTACCGCATAACAAGTGTACCGGCGCTGATGACAGCCGGGGCGGACCGGACAAGCGAGCCGGAAATTTTGTATTCGATGGGCTCTGTGGAGCAGATGCTGGATTACATAAGGAGAGTGACCTCATAAATGATATCATTACAACATCTTACCCTGCGGAGAGAGCAAAGCCTGATTCTTGATGATGTATCCCTGGAAATGAAGCCAGGCGAAAACTGGGTTGTTCTGGGCCGGAACGGCTCAGGCAAAACAACGATTCTTGAAATGATGACCGGCTATCTGTTTCCGAGCAGCGGGTCGGTAGAAGTACTCGGCTACAAATTCGGGCAATGTGATGTTCGTGAAGTGCGCAAGGAAATCGGCTATATCGGACCTTCCCTGATGGAAAAGCTGTCGCTCAGCGATCCTGTCTGGGAAGTGGTAGCTACCGGCGCTTACGCTTACCTGCGTTTCTATCAGGCCATTCCGCAGCATATAAAAGAGCAGGCGATTAAATTGCTCGAAGATATGAATCTGGGCGGGCTGGCGCATCATCCGTTCGGCACCCTGTCCCAGGGGGAACGGAAGAAGGCTATGCTGGCCCGATGCCTGATAGCTGAACCGAAGCTGCTGATCATGGACGAGCCATGTGCCGGCCTTGACCTGTATGAACGTGAAAAGATGCTTGCTGAAGTTGATAAGCTGAAGCAGCGCAACGTCTCTGTCGTCTATGTTACCCATCACGTTGAGGAAATCGTGCCGCTCTTTACCCATGTGGCGCTAATCCGTGACGGCAAGCTGGCCGGCTCCGGCCCGAAAGAAGAAGTGTTGACGAAGGAAATGATCATGGCTACATTTGATATTCCTGTGGATGTTGAATGGGATGGCGGTCGTCCCTGGATAAAAATCAGACCTGGAGGCAATTGATTTGAATGATTTAACACAAGAAACCGGAGAGCAGGCTGCTGCTCCGGAAGAAAAAATCCTCTCCCGTTACATTTGCACCGCCAATCACGGCTTTGCCCCTTATGCGCAGGAAGAGCTGCGCCGGCTGTTCGGTGCAGTCAAGAGCACGCTGCTGCTGCCGGGCGAGATCTTTCTTGCTACACTGGAAGGTGAACCTGCTGAGATCGCAGGGACGCTCAGCAGTAATCCGCCAATCTTTCTGCGGCATATCCAGCCGGTGCAATTCCAGGACCAGGGGGATATGTCTGCTCTGGAGCGGCTGGCGGTTTATCTGAGCCGGCGCAGTGAGCTGGAAGGCGAAAAGGTATCCCTGCATGTCCGTAAGGGAACCTCATCCTTCTGGCCGGACAGCCCTGGTGAATTGCGCGAATGGCTGCAGGAGCGGCTCGCGGACCTGGAAGCAGACTTTACCGTGCAGGAGCCTGCCTGGGTTATTTCCGTCTATGCAGACGGGGATGCGCTGTACGCCGGGGTCTCGCGGCCGGAGGATAACTTGTCCAGCTGGAACGGCGGGATGATCCGCTTCCGCAAGGAGGACGGGCAGATCTCACGGGCCAAGTTCAAGCTGATGGAAGCCGAAAAGGAATTTGCCATTCCGTTCTCAAGCTTCCGTAATGCAGTGGATATCGGCGCTTCGCCCGGCGGCTGGACTTCGTTTCTGCTGGAACGCGGCTTGAAGGTCACGGCAATCGATCCGGCGCTGATGCATGAATCACTCCGCAATCAGCCGAACCTGAAGATTCTGCGCAAGAATGCCGGCGAAGTCAAATTCAGCGAGAGTGAATTTGATCTGCTCGTCTGTGATATGAGCTGGAGCCCGAAGCTGATGGCCAAGCTGGTCACAGGTCTGCTGCACAGCCTGGCACCGGGCGGAACAGCCGTAGTTACCGTGAAGCTGATGCACAAGAAGCCGATGGCTGTAATCAAGGAGATCATCGCCATGTTCGAAGGGGAACGGATGCAGCTCCAGCGGGCTAAACAGCTGTTCCATAACCGTGATGAAATAACACTTTATATGATTAAATATTAATCATATAATCAACATGATTAACCGGGAAAGCCTCCCGTTGTCTGCGCCGCCGGCCTTGTGCCGGTACGGCTGCAGCAGCGGGAGGTTTTCTTTTTTTATATTCCAAGAGAATGGGGAGACGGAAAATGATGATTGAATCGAAGCTGGCTGCAGGACTTCTTCTGGACGGGCGGTACCAGATTGTACAGAAGATTGGCTCAGGGGGGATGAGTCACGTATATCTGGTTCAGGATATGAGGCTGCCGGGCCAGCACTGGGCTGTTAAGGAGAGCATCAGCCAGCGTGAAACACTGGGAGTTGTAGAGGCGGAGGCAGAATTGTTAATCTCATTAAATCATCATCTGCTTCCGCGGGTTGTAGATTTCTTTCCGCCGGATGAGCAGGGTTACTGCTATCTGGTGATGGATTATATAGAAGGCGTTACGCTGTCGGATTACATAAAAGAGCAGGCTGCCCCGCTTGATGGAAGACAGATCGCCGCCTATGTGCGCCAGCTGCTGGAGGTGCTCCATTACTTACACAGTCATCATCCCCCGATTGTCTACCGTGACCTGAAGCCTGCAAATATTATGCTGACTGGAGCCGGTGAACTAAAGCTGATCGACTTCGGAATAGCCCGCAGCTACAGACAGGGAGCTGCGGAAGATACCGAAAAGCTCGGCACTGCCGGCTTTGCTGCGCCCGAGCAATACGGCAGCGGGCAGAGCAGCCCGGTCTCGGATCTGTATGGTCTGGGGGCACTCATGCTGTATATGGCTTCCGGCGGGCTGTACAGCCGCTGGGAACCGGGGATGGAGTCCAGGCTGGACGGCAGAAGCATGGCAGGGTTGATTCCGGTCATTCGCCGGCTGCTGCGTTACCATCCGGAAGAGAGATATCAAAGCGCGCAGCAAGTGCTGCTGGCGCTTGAACATGTAATGGAGTCTGGCAGCAAGCCTGCCTGGAGGGGAAAACAAGGTACTGCGGAGACAACTTCAGACATCTCCGTTAACCCGCAGGCAACGGTAATCGCCCTGCTCGGCGTAGCTGCAGGCCTCGGCACAACGCATACCTCACTGGCAGCTGCCGGCTGCCTTGCGCGGAAGGGAAAGACCGCGTGGGTTGGCCTCAGTCCTGATTCTACCGTACACGAGCGGATATGCAGCCTGCTGGATCATCCAGCAGATTCAGAAACAGCTGATCCTCAAGCTGCCCCTGTCAGCTGGAAAGGGATAGATTACTGGCCGCGTCCTGCGGAGGGGGATCTGAGAACACTGAAGGATAAACACTATAGCTACATTGTCGTAGACCTTGGCACAGGCGGTTATGACGGGGCTCTAGAGATATTAGGCAGCAGCAGTATACAATTGTTGCTCTCTTCCGGCGCTGACTGGCGGCTGGAGGATACCTTGCACTGGCTGCGGCGCAGCCGGCACACGCCCACTGTGGACTGGCACATTTGTCTGCCGCTGGCCGCTCCTTCAGCTGCTGGCATGCTGGCCGCTGCCCTGCATGGCCGGGTTAAGGTTAGCAGCCTGCCGCTGCAGCAGAATCCTTTTCAGCGTAACGGTAAGCTGGTCCATATGCTGGACTGCCTGCTGACAGAGACGGGAAAGCTTCATTTTCCTGTAAAACGCAGTGGAATATTTCAGAAAAAGGCGCAAAGCCGCTAAATTCCTGTTTCAGCGGGGGGACACCTGTGCTAAAATGGTCGTTATATGCATAGACAGATTATAGCCACATGCTAAAAATAGATAGGAGCTTAACGAGAATTTATGAGTTTACTTACTGTAGAAGATGTTTCACATAATTTTGGTGACCGTCAGCTGTTCAAGAATGTGTCCTTCCGCCTGCTGGATGGCGAGCATGTCGGATTTGTGGGAGCGAACGGCGCGGGTAAATCGACGCTGATGAATATTTTGACCGGAACCCTGCTCAAGGACAGCGGAAGAGTAGAATGGACACCGCGGGTCCGCTATGGTTATCTGGATCAGCATACGAATCTTGCCCCGGGAAAAACCGTGCGGGACGTGCTTAAAGATGCCTTTCTGCCGCTGCTGGAGCTGGAGAAGGAAATGACAGCCATTACTGACAGAATGGGCGAAGCATCACCGGAGGAGCTTGAACTGCTGCTGGAGCAGATGGGTGAAATCCAGGAACAGCTAGATATTGGTGATTTTTATCTGATTGATGTTAAAGTAGAGGAAATGGCCAACGGTCTCGGCCTCTCGGCAATCGGGCTGGATCGTGACGTTGCTTCACTGAGCGGGGGGCAGCGGACCAAGGTGCTGCTGGCGAAGCTGCTGCTGGAGAAACCGACCGTACTGCTGCTGGATGAGCCGACCAACTATCTGGACGTTGAGCATATCGACTGGCTGACCAACTACCTGAAGCAGTATCCGTATGCTTTTATGCTGATTTCCCACGATACTGAATTTATGAATAAGGTTGTTAATGTGGTTTATCATCTGGAATTCGGCAAGCTGACACGCTACACGGCTAATTATGAGAAGTTCCTGGATATGGCTGAAATGAACAAGACCCAGCATATTGAAGCCTACGAGAAACAGCGTGAATTCATCAAGAAGCAAGAGGATTTTATCCAGAAAAATAAAGCGCGTGCCTCTACTTCGGGCCGGGCGAAGAGCCGTGAAAAGCAGCTCGACCGCATCGAGCGGATCGACCGTCCGGAGGAAGCCGCCAAGCCGAGCTTCTCGTTCAAAGAGAGCCGCTCCAGCGGCAAAACGGTGTTTGAGGGAATTGACTTTGAAATCGGCTATGACCGCCCGCTGCTGCCGAAGCTGAATATGATGATTGAGCGCGGTGACAAAATTGCGATCGTCGGCAGCAACGGAGTGGGGAAATCCACACTGCTGAAGACCATTCTGGGAGTGATACCGCCTTTCAGCGGAAAAACCTATCTGGGAGATTACCTCAATTCCGCTTACTTCCAGCAGGAAGTGAAGGCGGCCAATGTTACGCCGATTGATGATGTCTGGAGTGAATTCTCCAGCCTTACCCAGAATGAGGTGCGCGGCCATCTGGCCCGCTGCGGGCTGAAAAACGAGCATATTACCCGCCCGCTGAGCATGCTCAGCGGGGGCGAACAGGCTAAAGTGCGCCTGTGCAAGCTGATGATGCGTGAGAGCAATTGGATTCTGTTTGACGAACCGACCAATCACCTTGATATTATTGCCAAGGCTGAGCTGAAGCGCGCCTTGCAGGAATATAAAGGCACCGTGCTGCTCGTCTCCCATGAACCGGAATTTTACGAGGATTGGGTAACCAAGACCTGGAATGTTGAGCAGTGGTCCGCACAGAAAGTATAAGATTAATTTCAGAATCCGGGTACAAGCAGTCTTAGCAGGCTGCTGTTTCCCGGGTTTTCAATTTAGGGGGCTGTTCAGGAATGAATGACAGTGATAATATCCAAATTACCGGTCAGAACGGCCGCTATTCCCGGCAGGTCCGGTTTGTGCCGTTTGGTGCCGGTGGACAAGCCGGGCTTGCGCAGGCGAGTGTGCTCATTGTTGGTACAGGTGCGCTGGGCACCGGTATTGCCGAAACGCTGGCCCGCTGCGGCGTCGGACGGCTGATTCTGACTGACCGGGATTACGTGGAATGGAGCAATCTTCAGCGGCAGCAGCTCTACACGGAAGAAGATGCCCGCCTGCGGACACCCAAAGCTGAAGCGGCCAAGGCCAGGCTGCAACAGATTAATTCAGAGATTATGATCGAAGCCCACATCATGGATGTGCGTGCGGAAGAGCTGGAGAGCCTGCTGCCCGGGGTGGATCTGATTATGGACGGGACTGATAATTTTGATACCCGCCTGATTATCAACGATATAGCCCAGAAACACGGCATTCCCTGGATATACGGGGCCTGTGTGGGCAGCTACGGGGTAACCTATACGATTCTCCCGGGAGAGACGCCGTGTCTGAATTGCCTGCTGGGAACCGTTCCTCTTGGCGGAGATACCTGCGATACCGCAGGCATTCTGCCGCAGGCGGTTCAGCTTGTGACTGCCAATGCAACCGCAGAGGCGCTCAAGCTGCTGGGCGGCCGGCGTGAGCAGCTGCGCGGCAGGCTGCTGAGCTTTGACGTATGGCGCAATGAACACCAGGAAATAGGCGTCAAAGCAGCGAAAAAAGAAAATTGCCCGTCCTGCGGCAATCATGCGGTCTACCCTTATCTGAGCGCCGCGAACACGGAGCGCAGCGATGTACTATGCGGCAGGGACACGGTGCAGATCCGGCCGGCGCACCGCCAGCAGCTTAATCTGCAGGAGACGGCTGCACGGCTTGCGAAGCTTGGCACCGGAAAGGTAGACAGTAATCCGTACCTTGTTTCGTTTACTGAGGAACCTTACCGTCTGGTGATTTTTGCCGACGGGCGGGCATTGATTCATGGAACCAGTGATATTGCTGCAGCGCGCAGCGTGTATCACCGGTATTTTGGCTGATACAAGGGAGAGATGATGATGGGAACAGGAACAATCAGACATATGGCACTTTTTACACTGAAATATCCGGCGGATTCTAAAGAAGCACAAACCTTTTTGCAGGATGGCGAAAAGATCCTTAGCGGAATTCCGGTTGTACGCCAGTTCGAAGCCTTGCAGCAGATCAGCAGCAAATGTGAATATGATTTTTGCTTCTCGATGGAGTTTGCAAGTCAGGAAGACTATGAGAGCTATAATAACCATCCTGACCATCAGGCTTTTGTAAGCGAGCGCTGGGAGACGGAAGTTGCGAAATTTCAGGAGATTGATCTCCGGAAATAGCAATCCCGGCAGGGTGTTAAAAGCAAAAGACCGTTCTAACCGGAATGGTCTTTTTGTTTTGTGGGGATTCTAAGCCTTATCTGCGGCGGTATGACCGCTCTGCAAGGCTGATGGATGCGGGGTAATTCAATGAATGAAATAGTCGCTTGGTTTAAGGGGGATACGTCTCAGGCTGAAGGCGTGAATCGTGAACAGATCGAAGAACTGTTCAGTGAACTGGGGCTTCAAACGGAAATAAGCGAAGATCCCGAGGATCTTCGCTTATTATTGACCAGAATACGGCCTGTCCTGCTGCTTGCGGAAACCAGTGATGCCGGAGTATGGCAGGGGTGGGACATCATTACGGAGTACCGGTCGCAGGGGAGCTTTATGCCGGTGATGGTAATCGCAGGGGAAGGGGGCAGCGAGGATACAGTTGCCGTATTTGAAGCGGGCGGAAATGAATATATGAAGAGCCCGCTGCATACCGGGGAATTCAGGTGCAGAGTGATGAACCTGCTCTGGCTCACCGGACGCCGCCGCGGACTCGAATCGTTCATCAAAATTGACGGCCTGATGCTGGATTCCAGCCGCAGACTGGTCAGCCGGGACGGAGCCCGGCTCAGCCTGACCCCCAAGGAGTTTGACCTGCTGTATTATCTTGCTGCCCATCAGGGGGAAATCTGTCCCCGGGACGAGATTTTACGGCATGTCTGGGGATACCACTTTCATGCGGACACCAATGTAGTTGATGTGTATATCAGGCATATCCGCATTAAAGTAGACAAGGGCTACCGGAACAAGCTGATTCATACGGTGCGCGGCACCGGCTATATGCTAAGGGCGCCGGACGGCGGCCCTGCAGGTTTATAAGCTCAGGTGAGAATTCTTTACCTGCTACAGCACGCGGCGTGCTTTCAGGTAGGTTTTTTTCCAGTTGCCTGAATTCAGGTTGGATACTGTTACACCCGGTGAACCATAGGTGTGCAGAATCTTGCCGTCACCGGCGTATACCGCTACGTGTGTAACATTTTTGCCGTTAGCCCGGCTGCCGCTGGAGAAGAAGACCAGATCACCGACCCGCAGATCCGCTTTGGATACCGCTTTTCCGACCTTGGATTGGGCTACAGAGGTACGCGGCAGGTCTACGCCGTATTTTGCAAAGATATATTTAGTGAAGGAAGAGCAGTCAAAATATTTGGTAGTCGACGTAGATGCGCCGAACTGATAACGTGTGCCTAAGTATTTTTTGCCCAAATTAATAATGCTTTGTCCGGTAGAGGCTGTCGCCGATGCAGCAGCAACGGGTGCTGTGCCGGCTCCTGTAGCCATCAGAGTACTCAGACCGATTGTAGTGCACATTCCCACGACAACTGCTTGTTTAAACCATTGATGTTTTTTCAAATTGTAATACCTCCCAGGTTTATATCTTTCTTGTATGTTTCGTTCTCTGTTTCGTAGTATAGCAGTTTATAGGCGGCCTATATTTTTCCAGAACTGTCTTGAATTCAAGCCTGGCCTGCATTGGAAGCGTTATATTAAAAAAACATTAAAAGTTACAAAAAATTAATAATTAAAGACGGAAGAAGCATAAAAAAACCGAGAATCCCTTATGGATAAAGGAGATTCCCGGTTTTTCGTTTTTGAAACAAAGGTTACAACGATGTCTCCGGATATGTATTAATCCTTGCTCTGAATAATGAGCAGCAGGCCGCTCTCAATGGTAACCACACCCGTTTTGTCCAGCAAGCGGTTGCTGACGGCCAGGGACTGGCCCAGCTTAAGCGTTGCATTATCCAGCGGATACTGGAAGCCTTGCAGTGTGATACCCGTAACCTCAGGAGTCAGCGGAAGCAGGGAGACATAGGTAAAGCCTTGTTCATGAACCAGCGACTGAGATCCGGTAAGCGTGATAAAGTTATGACAATCCATTATGGAACAGCTCACCTGGCGATGCAGCGCTCTGGTCATCATCTGGATGCTGGCCAGCGTATGATCCATTCTCGTACCTGTTACTCCCATCATAAGGATGGATTCAGGCTGGATATTCAGGGCCAGATCAAGCGCCAGCTCACTGTCTGTCAGGTCTTTATCAACAGGATCGCAGGTGATTGTCTCCTTGCTGCCTGCTTTAATCTGTTCCAGCGCTTCGGGGCTGACAGAATCGAAATCTCCGACGGCAATATCCGGTGTAATACCGTGGCTGACCAGGAATAATGCGCCGCTGTCCGCTCCGATAATAAAATCATCTTCATCTATATGGTGCAAAAAGTCCTCAGACAGCACACCTCCGGCAAAGATAACAACGCGTTTGGATGGCAAATGAATCTCCCTCCTCTATTGATGTTTATAGCTTGTCATCCTCCCCAAAGTATAATGCAGATGCCAAAAGTTGTACAATTACAGCCGGTAACGCTAAAATGGATGTAGCGGATTTCTTCTATATAGAAGGAATACCGCGGCTGTGAGCACAGAATAAAGGTCTGCCGGGAGGTGAGAGAAATCGTAAACGTATTATTCGTATGTCTGGGCAATATATGCCGTTCGCCAATGGCAGAAGCGGTTCTCCGCAGCAAAATAGCGCAGCGCGGCCTGCAGGAGTCCGTAAAGGTGGATTCAGCGGGAACAGGTGACTGGCATATCGGTAAGGTACCCCATGAGGGGACACGGCGTATTCTAGATCAGTATGGGATCAGTTATGCAGATATGACTGCCCGTCTAGTGGACAGCAGTGATTTTGACAGCTTTCAGTATATCGTCTGCATGGATAACTCGAACGGGGTAAATGTCCGCAAGCTTCCCGGAGGGGATAAGGCGGAGCTGCTGTTCTTTATGGACCTGCTTCCGGACGAGGAGCTGCGCGAGGTGCCTGATCCTTATTTTACCGGCAATTTCGAGCAGGTCTATGATCTTATGGATGCGGGCTGTGATGTGCTGCTGGACAGGATTGTCCAAGAGAAGCTGCAGCAGTCTGTAGAGTAGCATTAGTACGTATGAGCATATTTAGCCCGACCGGTAACCGTCCTTAAAAAAAGAGGACGGGCACCGTGTGCCCGTCTTAGGATGGAAGCGCAAACAAACACCATTTATACATAAGTCAGCAATTCGTTCACTGTTTCGTCATTTTAAGCTGTTTCATGGGGTTAAAAAATAGAGTAATGATTCTGGGAGCTCTTTTTGCCAAAATCCCCAAAGATGCTTGCCGTCCTTCTCACGGTAGGAGACGGTAGCACCGCGTGCTTCAAGCAGTGCCTTCGTATCGCGGTTCATCTGGACGAAGTCGTATACGCCGGTGTCAGTCTGATAATGATTTTCCTGCAGGCCCACTACCATATTGATGTTAAGCCAGGACAGATCCTCCTCCCGGGCAATCAGGTCACGGGATTCCGGATAATAAGCGCCGGACAGGCTCAACACGCGGCTGAACAATCCGGGGTAGGCCAGTGCGAGATGCAGGGAGACACTGCCGCCCAGCGAATCTCCGGCGATAATCCGCTGATCTGCAGTGCGGCGGACCGGATAATTATGTTCAATGAAGGGAATAATTTCTTCGGCGAAGCAGGCAAGGTACTGCTTGAACCGGCTGCCGAAGGGGGCATACTCCTGCGTCCGGACGGCCACGTTCACCTCGACGCCTACAATAATGAACGGTTCGATGTCTTCTTCTATAATGAGCTGTCCGGCGAGGGTGGCGATCCGGCCGAAATTGAAAAATTCTTCACCGTCCTGGCAATAAATTACCGGATAGCTGAGTACTTCATTGTAGCCCGGGGGAAGATAAATGCGGAGCTTTCGTTCCTCCTGCAGCTGTTCACTCCAAAGGGTTTGCTTAACGATTGTACGTTTCAGAAAAACAGGTTCGCTCATGACTGAATCGTCGCCTTTCTTGTCGAATTTTGCATTACACATGCGGTTACGTTAAAATTACCCAAGCAGCAAATGTGTGAAAAATCATTTACGTGCTTGAAAAAAACAAATCTGTTATAGGATATTCAAATTCCTGTTATACATACAAAATTTATGAGAACATAAATTTTATGCGTATTTCTTTGACGAAATATATAAAACAGGTGTATAATAATTCTATAACAGATACCACTGATGTTCAAATTTTTTTATTGAGGTGAAAATGATGACTAGAGTTCCTTATGAAGTGTATACAGAGGACGTGGAGGCCCTTTCGGTGCTTTCTCCAGATGGAGAGGTTATCAACAAAGAGAAGATGCCTGCACTTTCCGATGATCAACTGAAAGAAATTATGTACCGTATGGTATTTACCCGCACTTGGGATGACCGTGCGGTTAACCTTGGCCGTCAGGGCCGCCTTGGCTTCTACGCTCCGGTATCGGGACAGGAAGCAACCATGATCGGCAGTGAGTTTGCACTGCAGAAAGAAGATTTCGTATGCCCGGGCTACCGCGATATTCCGCAGCTGGTATGGCACGGACTTCCATTATATCAGGCATTCCTGTACTCCCGCGGTCATCAGCACGGCGGACAGATTCCGGATGGCGTTAATGTACTTATGCCGCAGATCATCATCGGCGCGCAGATCCTGCATGCTACCGGGATTGCAATGGGCTTCAAACTGAAGAAACAGCAGAATGTTGCAATCACCTATACAGGTGACGGCGGTTCTTCCGAAGGCGACTTCTATGAAGGCCTGAACTTTGCCGGACGCTTCAAGCTGCCGGTAATCTTCTTCGTACAGAACAACGGTTATGCGATTACGACTCCGTTCGCTAAGCAGACGGCTTCCAAATCCATTGCCCACAAAGCAGTAGCAGTTGGTATTCCGGGAATCAAAGTAGACGGCATGGACGTCTTTGCAGTAATTGCTGCGGTTCAGGAAGCTGCAGAACGTGCTCGCAAAGGCGAAGGCGCTACGCTGATTGAAGCTGTAACTTACCGTTTCCGTCCGCACTCCCTCTCTGATGACGCCAGCAAATACCGTTCCAAGGATGAAGAAGGCCAATGGAACGAGAAGGATCCAATCGCCCGTCTTGCCAAGTATTTGGAGAAGAAAGGCCTCTGGACCGAAGAAGATACAGCTCGCGTGAGAGAAGAAGCGAAAGCGACTGTAAATGAACAGATCAAAAAAGCAGAGCAAACCGAAAAAATGACCGTTTCAGGCTTGATCGACAGTATGTTCGAGGTAACTCCGAAGCATCTGGAAGAGCAAAAAGCCGATTTCGAATAAGGGGGATATCAGGCAATGGCACAAATGAATATGAAAGAAGCAATTCGTGACGCACTGCGCGTTGAACTGAATCGCGACCCTAATGTTATGATCTTTGGGGAAGACGTTGGTAATGTAGGCGGCGTTTTCCGCGTAACTGAAGGACTGCAGAAAGAATTTGGCGAAGACCGTGTATTTGATACACCGCTTGCCGAGTCCGCAATCGGCGGTCTGGCGTTTGGTCTCGGGGTACAAGGCTTCCGTCCAATCGCTGAAATCCAGTTTGTCGGCTTCATCTATGAAGCTCTTGACCAGATCGTTATCCAGGCTGCACGCCTGCGTTACCGTTCCGGCGGTAAATATAATGCTCCAGTCGTATTCCGTACACCGTTTGGCGGCGGCGTTAAGGCTGCTGAGCTTCACACGGATTCCCTTGAGGGTCTGATTGCACAAAGCCCGGGGATCAAGGTTGTTATTCCTTCCAACCCTTATGATGCAAAAGGTCTGATGATCGCATCGATCCGCGATAATGACCCTGTATTCTTCATGGAGCACCTTAACCTGTACCATGCGTTCCGCGCTGAAGTACCTGAAGGTGAATACACGGTTGAACTGGGTAAAGCAAATGTTGTCCGTGAAGGTTCTGATGTAACCATCATTTCTTACGGTCTGATGGTACATACTGCTACCAAAGCGGCTGATCAGCTGGAGAAGGAAGGCATCAAGGCTGAAATTATCGATCTGCGGACCGTTAGCCCGATCGATATTGATACCATTGTAGCTTCCGTGAAAAAAACCAACCGTGCAATTGTAGTACAGGAAGCGCAGAAGAGCTCCGGCGTTGCTGCTGAAGTTATCGCGCAAATCAACGAAAAAGCGATTCTGCATCTTGAAGCGCCTGTACTTCGTGTAGCAGGTCCGGATACCGTCTATCCATTCGCGCAAATCGAGGATAGCTGGATTCCTACACCGGCACGCGTAGTAGCAGCCGTGAAGAAAGTTCTGGAATTCTAAGATAGGTTTGAACCTGCCGTCCTTTTACAAGGGCGGCACCCTTTTCTGCAATATATCTTAAACTTAAGCTTATGCTTTCGAAGCACTAACAAACTTTTAGGAGGTTATCAAGGTGGCAAAATTTGAGTACCGGTTCCCTGAGCTGGGCGAAGGTTTGCATGAAGGCGAAATTATCAAAATGCACATCAAAGCCGGCGACAAAGTAACCGATGACGATATCGTAATGGAAGTACAGAATGACAAGGCGGTAGTAGAGGTTCCTTGTCCGGTTAACGGCACAGTGCTTGAAGTATTCACTAAAGACGGCCAGGTGTGCCGCGTTGGTGAAGTTGTAGCTATTATTGATGCAGAAGGCGATGTTCCTGAGCAGGAAGGCGGCCATCCGGCAGAAGCGGCTTCCCAGGAAGCAGACGCAGCTAAAGGCGGAGCAGATACTACTTCTTCCCCGGCAACCAGTGCTCCTTCCGCAGGCGGAGCGGTTAACTTTGAATACCGTTTCCCTGAGCTGGGCGAAGGTCTGCATGAAGGTGAAATCATTAAGATGCACATCAAAGTCGGCGATAAAGTAACTGACGATGATATCATCATGGAAGTACAGAACGACAAGGCAGTCGTTGAAGTACCTTGCCCGGTTAACGGTACTGTAACTGAAGTTCGTGTTAAAGACGGACAGGTATGCCGTGTAGGCGAAGTTGTGGCTATTATCGCTGCAGAAGGCGAAGTTCCACAGCAGGAAGGCGGCCACGCTGAAGCTCCGGCAGCACAGGCAGCTGCAGCAGCACCAGCGGCTGCGCAGGCAGCTCCGGCACCTAACCGTGACATTCTGGCTACTCCTAGCGTCCGCAAATCAGCACGTGAGCAAGGTGTTGATCTTGCGAAAGTGAACGGCAGCGGCAAAAACGGCAAGATCACTCATGACGATGTTGCAGCCTTCCTGAAGGGCGGCTCCGCGGCTCCGGCTGCAGCAGCACCAGCAGCGGCGTCTGCACCTGCAGCAGCTGCTGCAAAAGCAGAAGCTAAAGCGCCTGCGGCAGCACCGGCTGCATCCGGCAATGTTAGCCTTGATGAAGAACGCGTACCATTTAAAGGTATCCGTAAAGCGATCTCCAACGCTATGGTTAAATCGGCTTACACAGCGCCGCATGTTACCATCATGGACGAAGTGGATGTTACCGAGCTTGTAGCTTTCCGTGCCCGCATGAAGCCTGTTGCCGAGAAGAAGGGCGTGAAGGTAACTTATCTTCCGTTCATCGTAAAAGCACTGGTTGCGGCTTCCCGTCAGTTCCCTACGCTTAACGCAATGATCGACGAGTCGACCAATGAAATTGTCTACAAGAAATACTACAACATCGGTATCGCAACAGATACAGACAACGGTCTGATCGTTCCGGTAATCAAGGATGCTGACCGTAAGAGCATCTGGATGATTGCAAGTGCAATTACAGATCTGGCTGTGCGCGGACGCGACGGCAAGCTGAGTGCAAACGAAATGAAGGGCAGCACGATCTCCATCTCCAACATCGGCTCTGCCGGCGGTATGTTCTTTACTCCGATTATCAACTTCCCTGAAGTTGCGATTCTGGGTACCGGACGCATCACGGAGAAGCCGGTAGTGAAGAACGGCGAAATCGTAGCAGCTCCTGTTATGGCCCTGTCCCTGAGCTTTGACCACCGCATCATTGACGGTGCAACTGCACAGAACTTCATGAATTACATTAAGACCCTGCTTGCAAATCCTGATATGTTAGTTATGGAGGTGTAATAAATGGTAGTCGGAGACGCTTCAATCGAAATCGACACATTGGTTATTGGTGCAGGTCCCGGCGGGTATGTGGCGGCAATTCGTGCCGCCCAGCTCGGCCAGAAAGTCCTTATCGTAGATAAATCGGAACTCGGCGGTGTCTGCCTGAACCGCGGATGTATTCCATCCAAAGCGCTGATCTCTGCAGCTCACAGCTTTGAAGCTGCACAGCACGGCGAAGTTTTCGGTGTTACTGCCGAGAACGTAAAAGTTGACTGGGCCAAAACCCAGGAATTCAAAAACGGCGTAGTTAAGAGAATGACTACCGGCGTAACCAGCCTGATGAAGGGCAATAAAATTGAAGTATTCAGCGGTGAAGCAATGTTCATCAGCACAAACGAAGCCCGTTTGTTCAATGACCATGAATCCCCGCGTTACAAGTTCAATAACTGCATCATCGCAACTGGTTCCCGTCCGATTGAACTGAAGCCATTCCCGTTCGGCGGACGCATCCTGTCCTCGACAGAAGCTCTGGATCTGCCAGAGATTCCGAAGAGCATGATCGTAATCGGCGGCGGCTACATCGGCGCTGAGCTTGGTCAGATGTACTCCAAATTCGGCACTAAAGTAACGATCATTGAGGGTCTGGATACTGTTCTGCCAGGCTTCGATAAGGATATGACCCGTCTGGTTGCCAAGAACATGGCGAAGACAGGCATCGAAATCGTAACCAATGCCAAAGCGGAAAGTGCTGTTCAGAATGACAAGGAAGTAACCGTGAAGTACTCTGTAGGCGGCGAAACCAAAGAAATCACTGCAGATTACCTGCTGGTAACTGTAGGCCGCCGTCCGAACACTGACGGTGAGCTGGGTCTTGATCTGATCGGCGTTGAGCTGGACGAACGCGGCCTGATCAAAGTTGACCACCAGGGCCGCACCAACATCCCTAATATCTACGCTATTGGTGATATTGTTCCTGGTCTGGCTCTGGCACACAAAGCCTCCTACGAAGGCAAGATTGCTGCTGAAGCGATCTCCGGCCACAAATCCGTAGTAGACTACAAAGTCATTCCTGCGGTTGTGTTCACAGATCCTGAATGCTCCAGCGTAGGCTTGACCGAGAAAGAAGCTAAAGACAAAGGCTATAAGGTAAAAGCCGGCAAGTTCCCGTTCGCAGGCAACGGCCGTGCAGTATCCCTGAACGCTCCGGAAGGCTTCATCAAGATTGTGGCTAACAGCGAGAACAACCTCGTACTGGGCGCGCAAATCGTTGGTCTGGAAGCTTCCAACCTGATTGCCGAGCTGGGTCTGGCGATCGAAATGGGCGCAACGCTCGAAGATATCGCACTGACTATCCACGCACATCCAACCCTTGGCGAAATCGTCATGGAAGCGGCTGAACTGGTAGAAGGTCATCCGATTCACGTAGTGAAATAATACATTACCGTCTGCTGTGAGGCAGAATCATCATAGAAGGGACTCCCAATGTCAGGGTAATGGCGGAGGGGGTCCTTTTTTTTTGGCATAACGGATAAAAGGGAGGGTTCATACCAATGAAGGCACCTAAACTACAGGCAGGCGACGAAATCCGTATCATCTCTCCGTCAAACAGTCTAGGCATTATCGCTCCGGAACAGATAGAGGCTTCTACAAGGCTGCTGGAGAGCCGCGGCTTCAAGGTTTCTTTTGCAGCACATGCTTATGATATGGATCAGTTCTCCTCGTCTTCTGTGCGTTCCAGAGTGGAGGATATTCATGAGGCTTTCGGCGATCCTGCGGTTAAAGGGATTCTGACCACACTGGGAGGCCACAACTGCAACCAGCTGCTGCGGGAGCTCGATTACAGGCTGATTGCAGACAACCCCAAACGGCTTTGCGGGTACTCTGATATAACAGCCCTCGGCGGTGCGATTTACCGGAAGACCGGACTGATTACATACTCAGGCCCTCATTTCTCTACCTTGGCCATGCGGCACGGGAATGATTATACAGTCCAGCATTTTCTCCAAATGATGATGGAGGAGGGACCCATCCTGGTGCAGCCCTCGGCACAGTGGAGTGATGATGCGTGGTTCCTTGACCAGGAAAACCGGAGCTTTGAAGCAAATGAAGGGCCTTATGCGATAAATTTCGGATCAGCAGAAGGTACAATTATCGGCGGTAATCTGTGCACACTTAACCTGTTGCAGGGTACGGAGTATATGCCAAGCCTGAAGGATGCCATTTTGTTTATTGAGGATGATTTTGAATCGGGGCCGGAAACCTTTGACCGTGATCTCCAGTCGCTGATACATCAGCCGGACTTTGAGCAGGTCAGGGGGCTTGTAATCGGCAGATTTCAGCGGGCATCAGGGATTACCAGGGATATACTGAAAACAATCATCATGAGCAAAAAGGAGCTGCAGCACCTGCCGGTCGCCGCTGATGTCAACTTCGGCCATACTTCGCCGCTGATTACCTTTCCCGTGGGAGGCTATGCCAGGCTTACAGCCGATGCTGACACTGTAGAGCTTAGAATCTGGGAATAGCAGCGGAACCGGATGGAGCCAGGCCCACGGAGTGAACCGGTAAGCAGGTATATAGCCCGGTCCTCCCACTATTTTCGTGCTAAGGAAATCACTGTGCGGAGTAGGGCGGGCGAACGACAGGAAATTATTTTTTCTGCACTTTTGGAAGTTACAAGCGTAGTCAGGTCATGGTAAACTGGGATAAGAAAAAAAGGGAGAGGTGTTTTAACCTTTGCGTAAATATCTGGATTTGCTACAAGATGTACTGGATCATGGCACGGCAAAAGGCGACCGCACAGGAACAGGCACCCTGTCTGTTTTCGGGCGTCAGCTGCGTTTTGATCTGTCTGAAGGTTTTCCGCTGGTTACGACCAAGCGCATACATTTGAAATCCGTTGTACATGAGCTCCTATGGTTTTTAAAGGGAGAGACTAATATTGCCTACCTCAAAGAGAACGGTGTCTCCATCTGGGATGAGTGGGCCGATGAGAACGGAGAGCTGGGGCCGGTATACGGCTCACAGTGGCGTACCTGGGAAGCGAGGGACGGACGGCATATCGACCAGATATCGGCAGTCATCGAATCGATCAGAAACAATCCGGATTCCCGCCGCCATATTGTCAGCGCATGGAATGTAGGCGAGATTGAGGAGATGAAGCTGCCGCCATGCCATTTTGTATTCCAGTTTTATGTGGCTGATGGCAAGCTGAGCTGCATGCTGACTATGCGCTCGGTGGATACGTTCCTCGGCCTGCCTTTTAATATTGCAAGCTATGCCCTGCTTACCCATATGGTCGCCCAGCAGACGGGTTACGAGGTGGGTGACTTCATCTGGTCCGGAGGCGATGTGCACATTTATACAAATCATCTGGAGCAGGTGGCCACCCAGCTGTCCAGAGAGCCGCATCCGCTGCCTAAGCTGAACATCCTCAGAAAGCCGGACAGTATTTTTGATTACACCTTTGAGGACTTTGAATTTGAAGGGTATGTTTATCATCCGGGGATCAAAGCTCCGGTTGCCATTTAATATTTTGGGATTTGATGATTCTGGGAAAAAGAGGGCATAAATATGAGTATCAGTATGATTTGGGCTATGGCCGCTAATGATGTAATCGGTAAGAATAATGATATGCCATGGCATCTGCCGCGGGATTTCGCTTATTTTAAGGAGCAGACTCTCGGTAAACGGATGCTGATGGGCCGCAAAACCTGGGAATCGCTCGGAGGAAAGCCGCTTAAGGGAAGAACAAGCATTGTCATCACTCGTAATACGGGTTTTCAGGCAGAAGGTGCCCAGGTAATTCATACGCTTAATGAAGCGTTGGCGGAAGGGAGTAAGGGGGATGAGCTGATGGTAATCGGCGGGTCTGAGATTTATCGGATGATGCTTCCTTATGCCGACAAACTGCTTGTAACCCGGATTAATAAAGAGTTTGACGGAGATACAAAGTTTCCTGAAGTACGCTGGGATGAATGGGAAGAGATTTCAAATGTACAAGGGATCCGTGATGAAAAGAACCCTTACGATTACCGTCTTTATGTTTATGAACGTACGGAATAACGAAAAAGCGTTTTCTCTGACACATCATGTGAAATAGTACAAACAATCTGCAGATTAATCCATTACAGTGCGAAAGTATTGAATGCTACTATAATTAAAATTAGAATTGCTAAACTTAAAAATAGTATAGAATGTGCAGGTACTTCATTGCGCTGAATCGACACGAATCTGCCGCAGTATGCTACAATGTACTATACATCAACACGAAGAGAACGGATGGGGGAAACGTAAAGATGTCTACACCTACTGGATTTATGGAGTATAAGCGGCAGCTCCCAGGTGACCGGGATCCTGAGCAGCGCATTAAAGACTGGGAAGAATTCCATCATCACCTTACCGAGGACGAGCTCCGCACACAGGGTGCGCGCTGCATGGACTGCGGAACCCCCTATTGCCATACCGGCATTGATATGACCGGCGGCACATCTGGCTGCCCGGTGCACAACCTGATTCCGGAATGGAACAATCTGGTTTACCGCGGTCTGTGGAAGGAAGCGCTGGAGCGTCTGCATAAGACGAATAACTTCCCGGAATTTACAGGCAGCATCTGTCCTGCACCATGCGAAGGCTCCTGTACCGTCGGCCTGATCGGCCAGCCGGTTACGATCAAGACCATCGAGCTTGCCATCGTGGACAAAGGCTTTGAGGAAGGCTGGGTAGTTCCTAATCCGCCTGAGAAGCGCACCGGCAAGAGAGTGGCCATCGTCGGCTCCGGACCGGCCGGACTTGCCGCTGCAGCGCAGCTGAACAAAGCCGGACATACCGTAACTGTATTCGAACGCAGTGACCGCGTCGGCGGTTTGTTGACATATGGTATTCCTACAATGAAGCTTGATAAGCGCGTCGTTCAGCGCCGCGTAGATCTGCTGGCTGCTGAAGGTATCACCTTTGTAGTAAATACCGAGATCGGTAAGGATATTCCGACTCAGCAGCTCGTGGATGAATATGATGCTGTTGTACTGTGCGGCGGGGCAACCAAAGCACGCCAGTTTAATGTTGAAGGCAGTGAGCTGAAAGGTGTAATGTACGCGATGGATTACCTGACCGGCACAATCAAGAGCTACCTGAACTCCAATCTGGAGGATGGCAACTTTGTCTCGGCAGCAGGTAAAGATGTTGTTGTACTTGGCGGCGGGGATACCGGTTCCGACTGTGTAGCGACCTCTTTGCGCCATGGCTGCAATAGCATTACCCAATTCGGGACACATGACAAAGCGCCGCTCGAGCGTGACCCGATTGCTAACCCTTGGCCGCAGTTCCCGAACGTCTACACCCTTGACTATGCACAGCAGGAAGCCAAAGCGATCTTCGGGGATGACCCGCGCGAATTCTCCATCATGACGACCAAGTTCGTCGGTGATGAAGAGGGGAACCTGAAGGAGGTGCACACCGTGCAAATCCGCCGTATGGTGGATGAGACAGGCCGCAAAATTTACCAGCCTGTACCGGGTACGGAAGCTGTCTATCCGGCTCAGCTGGCGCTGATTGCGATCGGTTTTGACGGACCGGAGCAGGGTATCATTGAGGAGATGAACCTGGAAACAGACCGCCGCAGCAATGTGAAGGCCCGCTATGGCAAGTTTAACACCAATGTGGATAAAGTCTTTGCCGCAGGCGATATGCGCCGCGGACAGAGCCTGGTAGTCTGGGCAATTAACGAAGGCCGCGCAGCTGCCCGTGAAGTTGACAGATATCTGATGGGATCGACCGTTCTCGTCTAATTTATATCATGTAGAGCATATAAAAGCCGCCCTTCCAGCAAATGCTGGGGGGGCGGCTTTTATTTAAGAGATGCCAGTCCGTTATAGGAGGGCATCTCTATCTAATATATGCAGAGTAGGATAGGCAGGCTGCCTATTCCTCCAGCTTAAAACGTTCGATCTTCACCTGCAGGTCAGAGGCCATCTTGGACAGCTCACCGGAGGAAGCGGTGATCTCGTCCATGGACGCAAGCTGCTCCTGGGTCGCGGCGGTTACGCTCTGGAACGCATCAGAGGTGGTCCGTGCGATATTGGAGATCTCGACGACGGAGGCGGCCACTTCCTCGGCTCCGGCGGACATCTGCTCCGTCACGGCGGAAATATCATGGATCTGACCATTGATTCTGGCTGTGGACTGTTCAATATTCGCAAATGCCGCTTTCGCTTCTTCTGTTACTTTGATCCCCAGATCCACATCAGCCGATACCCGGTTATGGATGGCCTCATAGGTCTGGTCGATCAGGACGGTCATCTGTTCAATCGTCTCCTGAATATTACCGGCAGTGTTCTTGGACTGGTCCGCCAGCTTCCGCACTTCAGTTGCCACTACCGCGAAGCCCCGGCCATGCTCGCCGGCGCGGGCAGCTTCAATTCCGGCATTCAGCGACAGCAGATTGGTCTGTACAGCAATATTGGCAATCGCACTGCTCATTGCTGACACTTGGGTATTCAGGCCGTTTAACTGGCCGATCAGCTCCGAGGACAGGTGCGTAGACTCGCGGATGGCATCCATCTGCCGGCTGACCTGGCTGATTTTTTCGCTGCCGCTGTAGACGTCTGCTTCAGTATCTGCAGATGAGCTGACGATAGAAGAAGCTGCCTCGGCAATTTTTGTGATACCGGCGGACATTTCCTCCATTGCCCGGGATGTCTCTACCATAGCTGCTGTCTGGGTATCAGCTCCGGCAGACGAATCCTGGACCATCTCAGCCACGTAAGCGGTGGCTTTGGCGTTCTCTTCCGTTGTGGCGGTCAGCTGCTCGCTGGAGGCGGCCAGCAGGCCGGAGGTCTCCGAGATATCTGTCACGATATTCCGCAGTGATTCCACCATCAGATTATAGTTCTTGGCCAGCTCTCCAATCTCATCGGCACGGTCTATCGTAATCTGCTCATTCAGATAGCCTTCGCTTACACGGCGGGCAGACTGGTTCAGCCTGGTGATTGGACGCGAGATCGCCCGTACAACGAAATACATCAGGAAGAGTGCGATTACCAGCGCGCAACCCAGAACAATTAAACCGTTATACAATACCGGCATCGAAGCGTCTGAGAATTCTTTGGTTTTGATGACCCCAACGACAGTAAAGCCTGTAACAGGATCTGTTGTATAATAGCCGCTCATATCCAGCCCGGTATCAGGATTGGTGTAGGCGAGATTCCCTTGCCCTTCTGTCAGCAGCTCAGCGACATAAGGGGCAATATCCTCCCCGGCTTTTTTCACCGGATGGGATACGAATTTATTATTGCGGTCGACAACATAGTAGTAGCCCTCCTTACCGAGCTTATTGCTGCTGATCCGGTCACTCAGTGCCTTCAGATTAAAGGTGGTGGCAATGGCGCCATTGCCGTCCTTGAGTGTTTCGGAAATGAACAGCGTATAATTGCCGGTGGTTAAAGATACTGTCGGGTCTGTAAGGGTAACTTCACCGGGATTGCCGAGTGCAGCACTATACCAGTCACGTGTACGGGGATCGTAATCCTGGGGGCCGGGGTCGGGCGCCTTCATCCAGGCTCCGTTCTCGTTCCCGCCGACAAAAAGCTCGAGCTCAGGATGCTCTTTTATAAACAATTCAATCAATGTACGGGTGGAAGCATTTTTATTATCGAGATCGGCAGAAGTCAGCTGCTGGCTTAGCTGTGAGACATTCTGTTTGGCGGCAGTAACCGATTCGTTAATCCCTGCAGCCAGCAAATCTACACTTGTGTGCATGGACTCCTGCATTTTGAGTTCTAGCTGTCTGCTGGAGCTGTTGTAGGAAAAGTAGCTTACCAGCACAACCGGAATAACAAGCATGACGGTAAAAATCAAGAGCATTTTCCGCTGCAGAGAACGGGATGTTAGATTTTGAGCTGCGTTTTTGAATTTGGTGAACATGGCTATGACTCCCCCTTGAATGCATATGCATAGAGGCCCTGACAGGATGGCAGTTTCCTCATGAAATGCTCTATTCATATATTTCGGTTTATTTTCAGGAAAATTTCATATGAAACTTCAGTTTTCATGAATATTTAATTTACAAAAAGGGCAGATTCGTCTATAAGCCTACATCAGATTAAGAGAAAAAGGCTGATTTGGTGGCAATATTATGACAGGCTTGACGCATTATGGAATTTCGTATAAATTAAATAACAATTCAATAACGCAGCAGCGTTGACCAAGGATCTGCGTACCCACATATCGCTAGAACAGAGAGAGGATTCACCGGCTGAAAGGTCCTCCGAGCCGCGACGGGAACACACCCTGCCTTGAAAGCTGCAGCAATGGAGGTAAGCCTTCGTTTGCTGCCGGCACCGGCCGTTATCCGGATTGAGGACTGCCAGGCAAAAGCCCGGTGGTTGAAAAAGGGTGGTAACACGATGCATTCGTCCCTGACGGATGCGTCTTTTTTGCGTTTCAACTAATCTGAGGAGATGACGTCAATGCGCCAAAGCCAAATTTTACTGACCACACTTCGCGATGCCCCTGCGGATGCGGAGACAGCAAGCCACCAGCTGCTGCTGCGTGCCGGCTATATCCGTATGCTCGCTGCAGGAATATATAGCTATCTGCCGCTGGGCCGCCGGGTGCTGCGCAATATTGAGCATATTGTCCGTGAGGAAATGGATGCCGCCGGAGCTCAGGAGGTACTGCTGCCATCTTTGCTGCCAGCTGAGCTGTGGAAGGAGTCGGGGCGATTCGAGCCTTACGGTAAGGATCTGATGACCCTCACGGACCGCCATGAACGCCAGTTTGTACTCGGCCCGACTCATGAAGAAGCGGTCACTGCGCTGGTCCGGGGAGAGATCAGCTCCTACCGTAAGCTGCCTGTTACGCTGTATCAGATTCAGACCAAGTTCCGCGATGAACGCCGTCCGCGCTCCGGCCTGCTGCGGGGCAGGGAGTTCCTGATGAAGGATGCTTATTCCTTTGACACAGGCTGGGAAGGGCTGGACACGGTTTACAGCCGGATGTTCACAGCTTATGGACGGATCTTTGCCCGCTGCGGGCTGAACTTCAAGGCAGTTCAGGCAAATGCCGGGGCAATGGGCGGTGAGGGCGGAAATCACGAATTTATGGCGCTTGCGGATATTGGTGAGGATACACTGGCTGTGTGCTCGAGCTGCGATTATGCTGCTAATCTGGAGGAAGCTGCGGCTGGGGGAATGTTAAGCGATGCCGCCGAGGATCAGACCAGCCAGCCGGCTGTAGTGAAATTCTACACACCGGGGCTGCGGACGATTGACCAGCTGGAGGATCAGCAGCAGATTGCGCCAGAGCGCATTATCAAGACGTTGATTTATAGCGGTGAGGGTAATCTTTTTGCCGTCCTGGTCCGCGGGGATCATGAGGTGAATGAGCTCAAGCTGGCGGCCGCGGCGGGTGTTGCCGGGGTATCCCTCGCAGATTATGAAGCCGTCAGGCAGGCTGCCGGTGTAGAGAGCGGATATGTCGGACCCGTCGGCCTGCAGCTGCCGCTGATCATTGACAAGACTGTAGCAGCTATGAAAAGCGGGATTGCAGGCGCGGGGGAAAAAGACTACCATCTGCGCAATGTAGTGCCTGGGCGTGATTTTCAGCTGGAGCAGGTGGCGGATATCCGAAATGCTGCCGAAGGCGAGTCTTGTCCAAAATGCGGAAAGGGCGTGTACCATTTTCATAAAGGAATCGAGATCGGCCATATCTTTAAGCTGGGTACAAGGTACAGCGAGAAGCTCGGCGCAGTCTACCTGGATGCCTCCGGCCAAAACAAACCGATGATTATGGGCTGTTACGGCATTGGCGTCTCCCGGCTGCTGGCAGCGGTCGCCGAACAAAGCCATGACGATGAAGGCCTGCTCTGGCCCGAGGAGCTCGCGCCATATCGTGTACACATTCTTCAAATGACCGTTAAGGATCAGGAGCAGGCCTTGCTGGCTGAATCCTTATATACGGAACTGAACGGGGCAGGTATCAGCTCTTTGCTGGATGATAGGGATGAACGGGCAGGGGTGAAATTCAAGGACGCCGGATTGATCGGCATTCCGGTCGTGCTGGTCGTCGGCAAGTCAGCTGGCGAAGATAAGGTTGAGTACTGGGACCGGAAGAGTGGTACGAAGGAGGTTATCACCAGCGCGGAGGCGGTTTCACGGGTTGCGGGGGGAAAGAGATAAAGGAGTCCCGGCCCAATACTTCACCTTAAGCTGGGCTTTGTACAGGAAGGCCTACGCCGCAGAAGCATTTATATGAACGGCCAGTATTACGATGATCTTATGCTTGGACTGCTGCGTGAAGAGATTAATGAGGCGGAAGAGCTGCTGAATAAAGCTTAACATTTAAAAATCCCCTGCCAATTTTGCTGATTGGCGGGGGATTGCCGTTTAGCCGGAGAAATCGCCTGCTGAGGCAATTCCGCTGAAGTTTCTGGCCTGCACGTTGTTGAAAGGATCAGTAACTGCAGCCAGGGTGAAAATTTCAGCCGTATATTGAATCTGGCCGGCCAATACATCAACAGCTGGTGGGTTATCAACTGCCGTGAAGCCAAATGCTTCATTCTCTCTGCTGATGGCAACACCGAAGGTTGTTGTGAAGATAATGGTTCCGTTCCTGCGGACCCGTAGTGTATTCTGGTTAAACAACGGGTTATTTTCTGTTTTCACATAGCCTGACAGCAGGACGCGGACATTGCCGGTGTTAGCCGGCAGCACACCTGCGGTCTGAATGCCGATATCACCAAAGACGAGCGGAGTCGCCGCCAAAGGAATGACTGCAGGTGTCGCATCGGACGCCGCCTGATTCGAAATACGTAAATCAACAAACTGGATGGTCATATCAGACTTCACCTCCTTTCATATAATATATGAGAAGCTTGTTTTACTTTCTTGGACTTCCGGACGATGCTCCTGTGTTAAACTGTATATTTTTCCGGAAGAGAGAACAGATGTGAAACTTCCGGTCAATACGTGAAAATGCGGGTTATTTAGTGGTATAATAATAAACTGGACGTGTTTTGGAACAATGAAAGGTAAGGAGCGATATTTTTGAAAACACTCATTATTGCGGAGAAACCGGACATGGGACGGAATATCGCCGCCGCAATAGAACCGAAGGCCAAAAATCACCGCTCCTATTTAGAAGGGGAGCAGTACATCATCACCTGGGCAATCGGTCATCTGATCGGACTCGCCGAACCGGATGCTTATGATGACAAATACAAAAAGTGGAACATTAACGATTTGCCGATTATTCCTGACCAGTTCAAGCTGGTGCCGAATGCCCGTACTGTTGACCAGCTGAAAGTGATTGGAGAACTGGCTAAACGCAGTGACCTGCTGGTGAATTCCTGTGACGCGGGGCGGGAGGGGCAGCATATTTTTTCACTGATTCAGCGCCATCTTAAGCTTAGCCAGCCGGTTAAGCGGCTGTGGATTTCCGACCTGACGCCGGAGACGATCCGCAAAGGCTTCCAGGAGCTGAAGGACGGCTCGGAGTATGAGAATCTGACCAAAGCGGCCAGAGCGCGCAGTGAAGCAGACTGGCTGATCGGAATGAACGGCTCACGCGCTTTTACAACGAAGCATAATGTGCTGCTGTCCGTTGGCCGGGTGCAGACGCCCGTGCTTGCGCTGATCTATGACCGCCAAAAGACGATTGAGGCGTTTTCGTCGCTGAAGTTTTTTGAGGTCGAGGGTCATTTTACGCAAAATGAGGTTGTCTATAAAGGCATGTGGCAGGGCGACCGCCTGACTGACAAGGAGAAGGCCGATGCACTGGCTGCCAAGGTCAAGGGCAAACCCGGCCGGATTGCTTCCTATGAGGTTAAGGATACGAAGGAGTACCCGAACAAGCTGTACGATTTGACGCTGCTGCAGCGTGAAGCGAACGGGAAATATGCTTTTTCTGCCAAAAAGACCTTGGACATTGCCCAGGCGCTCTATGAAAAGCACAAGGTTATCTCGTATCCGCGCACGAATTCCAACTATGTTACCGAGCAAAACATTCCGGAGATGCACAAGACGCTGAATGCGCTGCAAGGGACTTCTTACGACGAGCTGGTCAAAGGCGCTAACCGCAGCCTAGTCCATAAAGGCAATAAATTTGTCTGTAATCCGTCCAAAGTGGAAGATCACCATGCGATCCTGCCGACCAACCGCAAGGCGTCGGGACTGAGTGCAGATGAAGCTAAGCTGTATGATCTGATTGTGCGCCGTTTCCTGTCGCAGTTTTATCCGGCCGCCGAATATAAGGTGCATACCGTGATAACGGAGGTTGAGGGCGAAAACTTCAAGACTACGGTTAAGGAGCTGCTGAGTCTTGGCTGGAAGGTGATTTATGCCGATCAGAAGAAGGACAAGGCCAAGCCGGCTAAAGGAAAAGGCAAGGATGATGAGGAGGAAGAGGAGATCGAGGTGAACGAGCCGTTCTCTGTCTCCCCTGCGGATGAAGTAATGTGCAGCGATGCTGTGGTAAAAGAGAAGGATACGCAGCCGCCCAAGCATTACACCGAAGGCACCCTGCTCAAAGCGATGGAAAGCGCGGGCAAGCAGATTGAAGACGAGGAGCTGCGCGATGCTATGAAGGATTCCGGGCTTGGAACACCGGCAACCCGGGCAGCGACGATAGAGCGGCTGAAAAATGTTGGCTATGTGGAAATGCAGGGGAAAAAGATTGCCATCACCCAAAAGGGGCGGACGGCGATTGAACTGATCCGCGGAGCGGGCATCGAGCTCTTGACCTCACCGGAAATGACCGGACAATGGGAGCGGCGGCTCAATGAAATCGCCAGAGGTACGGCTGCAGACGGGCAGTTCATGGAGAACGTGAAACGCTTCGCATCCATGATCGTCGACAAGGTAAAGGTGCAGTCCCGTGCAGCCAAAACCTCCTTTGAAGGCGAGACGCCTTCTGTCCGGGCCGGCTCCAAAGGCCGGAGCAGCGGCGCAGCATCCAAGGACAGCGCGGTCAAGCCGGCTGCCGGAGCGTGCAAGCGCAGCAGTGCCGGAGACGGCGGAGCTGGCGCCAAGCCGGCCGGAACAAGAGCGGCGAAGCCGGCAGCGCAAGGTGACGGCGGGCCGAAGATTATCGGCGGCTGCCCGCGGCCGGGCTGCGGCGGCACGATTTTCATGGGCCGCAAGGGCTACGGCTGCTCTCATTACAAAGAAGGCTGCAAGTTTGTCATCTGGAAGGAAACCCATGGCCGCACGCTGACGGATACTCAGGTAAAGGCGCTGATCGAGAAGGGGAAGACCGGCAAGCTGAAGCTGGCTGCCGAAGACGGTTCCCCGCTCGATGGCAAGCTGGTGCTGGCTAACATGGATACGGGGCAGCTTAGCGTAGAATAACTTGGTTGTAAAAAAAAGAGGATGCAGCCTGACCGCGGGATCTCCCGGCAGGCTGCATCCTCCTCTTTTGCACAAACCTATGCTTATTTCGCAGTCTCCGCCAGGCTGCTCTCAATCGCGGCTGTTAATCCCTCATAAGAGGAATCCGGCAGCAGGACGCCGTTCACCATAAATTTGGGAGTACCGTTAACGCCGTACGCTCCGGCAATTTTGAAATCTTCCTTAACGTCATACATGTAGGTGTGATTCTTCACATCCTGCTCGAACCGGGTATAATCAATGCCATCAATGTTCTCTTTGACAAAGTTAAGGATGAATTTCTGGGTAGCCCAGATGGTGCTCTCATCGCCCTGATTGGCGTACAGCTCATGGACATATTCCCAGAACTTCTCGTTGCTCTGCTTAAAGATCGCTTCCCCGGCGCTGGCCGCGAGATAAGAGTCACGGTCGATAAAGGCGAAGTTCATGAAATAAAGCTCGGCTTTTCCGGTGTCCACATAATCCTTGATGAAGGTATCCAGATTAACTTCGGTCCATTTCTTGCAGGCCGGGCATTTGAAATCGGCGAACTCGATCACCTTGACCTTGGCGTCCGGACTGCCCAGATGCGGCTGCTTCTCATACTTCAGACCGTCAACTGTAATTGTACCTTTTACATCCGTGTAATTAGGCAGCCCTTCAAGCGCATTTTCTTCTTTGGAGTTGCCGTCTGTAAGGACATAGATAAGTACAATTGCCAGAATAACAGCGATGATACCAAGCAGCATGGGCAGCAGACGGGAGCCGGTGTTCTTCCGGACAGACTGCTTATTTTGTGTACGGTTAGGACTTGCTTGCTTGTTCATTCTAAGCCTCCTGATTGAGATGGAAAAATCTTCTCAAACAGTATAAACACAGCGGCTGTCAAATGCCTATGGCATTTGTAACAGGAGGCTTATCCGGATTAGCTGATATCAGCCGTGGCTTTGCAGCTTGGAGGCCGTACGGATGACCGGCGGAACCTCACTGATCGAGGAGATCGTCATGACCGACTGCTGCATTTCCCGCTGAAGCTCAATCAGGTTGTACAGCCATTCATTTTGCTGCTTCAGGTAGATGCTGTTAATGCCGGCAGTCAAGGCCGGGAGCACGTCAGTGCGCAGGGAATTGCCGATCATCCAGGTGCGCTGGCGTTCGAACGGATATGACATGAGGATATTTTCAAGTGACTCAATGTTTTTGTGCTGGCGGATAAAGATCCGGTCGTCAAAATAAATATCGAGCTTCATCTGCTCAATTTTACGCTGCTGGATAGTATCGTCTCCGCCTGTATACAAATACAGGTCGTGCCCGTCATGCTTGAGCGCGTCGAGCGTTTCCACCATTCCCGGATAGGCCTCAACCTCCTGGTCATAGACGCTCAGCCCGAGCTTCATCAGCTGCTGCTCATGATAAGGATCGGCAGCCCGGTTATATTTAGCGCAGAAAAAGTGATAGGTAGCAATCAGGGATTTCGGGAAATTGTCGCTGGCCAGTCCGCTGGTGCTGACTGTTTCCACATCAATCTCCACCTGCTTGCTGCGGAATTCGCCGGTTGTCGGGCCATATTCGCCGAACCAATCGGACATGAGCTCAAAGTACTGCCCCAGAATGAGGTCAAAATATTTGTTGCAGTGTACCAGGGTGTCGTCCAGATCAAAAATAACTTGTTGCGGCAAATATTTCATAACGCTCACTCCTAAACCTGTAAGTTAGTCAGCAATCTCTGACTGAATATAGTTATTATAAACGAATATAAGACTCAAGGAACATCTGCAGATCGGATGCGCCGTCCGGCCGGACACTGTAGCGTTCATTGCCTTCGCCTTCACTGCCCAGATGAACCCGCAGCAGGCCGGCGACACGCAGCATCAGCAGATGATGCATCATCGTATCACTGGTCTGGCCGAGCACAGACTGCAGCTCCCACAGCGTTTTGGGTTCATGTGCAGCGTAGCGGAGCAGCCGGAGTCTGGTCGGATCAGACAGCGCTTTGGTCAGGCGCAGCAGGACAGTAGGGGGCTCGTCCTCATTGTCGGAGGGGACATCCACAGGATACTGGATAATCATAAGTGTATTATAGAAGCAATACATATTGATCGGCCGGTTATGAATGGTCGGTAGCAGCACCACAGTCTGCAGATCAGGAATATCCTCAATGACTACGCCGCCTGAAGCATACTCAATCAGCGCTGCAGAGCCCATTTTGCTCTCCAGCATTTTTTTCTCGGAGGCGTCCTCGATCAGGATCGGCAGCAGCTTCTGCTCGGTATGGCGGAAATACTGCTCGTACCACAGCCTCAGGAGCGGGGGATAATCCCGTTTGATCCGTGCGCATTCTGAAATTGTAAAATCCGGAAACAGCGGCGCAGTCTGGGCAAAGCACTCTTCCAGTGACTGCGTTTCCAGTTCATTCAGGAATTGCAGCACCTTCGATGCAGGCTGGCGGCGGTAAGCCCAGACGTACAGGACATCATAATCGGTAAAAGGCCATTCGGCGGCCTGCCGGAGGGTGGTTACCTGCTGAGGAGGAATGCGGCCGTCAATATCGCGGATCCAGTCAGGGCCGATATCCAGGTTGGAAATCCATTTTCGTGTAACATATAACATAAAACTGTCAATCAGCTCATAGACAGGCGAGACATCAATTTTGAGTTCATAAGTCATGCAGCTTGCACCCCCAGGAAATCGGTCACTTCTATATATTATCTCTTGTTTTGAAGAAGGTTGTCCACTATAATGTTCCATGTTTGCCTTCCGGGGCAAGTTATGTCCGTATTTACCTGATAACGTTCAAGGAGGATTTACCTGTGTCAGACCCGCTTTCATCTACACGATCCAACAGTAAGCTGAACTATTTCATTCTTATTACCGTCATTATCGCCGCAGGGCTAAGTCAGGGGCTGCTGTTGCCGGTGCTCTCGATCCTGCTTGAACAAAAGGGCGTTTCCTCGTCGCTCAACGGATTAAACGCCGCAGCCCTTTACGTCGGCTCCTTTGCTATGACCCTCGTTGCTGAACGGGTGCTTGGCGCCATCGGCTTCAAGAAACTGATAGCCGCCGGACTCAGTCTCGTCCTGGTAACCCTGCTGTTGTTCCCGCTGCTGCCCGGCATCAAGGTGTGGTTCATCCTGCGCCTGCTTGTCGGCATCGGAGACTCGGCAATCAACTATGCAGCCCAGCTCTGGGTGCTGTTAATGGCTCCGGCAGAGCACAGGGGACGCAATCTCTCGCTCTACGGGATGTCCTACGGACTCGGCTTCAGCCTCGGCCCGGCCGGAATCAGCCTGTTGCGCTTCGGTGAGGCTGCTCCTTTTCTGATCCTGGCCGGATTGTTTATGCTGGCCCTTATGCTGGTTCTGTTTAAATTGCCGAATTCCCGGCCTGATAAAGTGGAACACAGTGAGGGACAGGCCCGCCGGTTCGGTCGCAGCTACAGCCTGGCCTGGTATGCGCTAATTCCGGCGCTGCTGTACGGATACATGGAAGCAAGCCTGAACAGCAATTTCCCGGTGTATGGGCTCCGTTCAGGGTTCACTACAGACCAGATCGCCACCCTGCTGCCGTTTGCCGGAATCGGCGGCCTGCTGCTCCAGCTGCCGCTGGGTATGTGGAGCGACCGGTTCGGGCGCAAAAAAATTCTGATTTTTGCCGGAACCGCGGGCGGTCTGGCCTTTACTCTGCTGCCTATTGCCGGCGGACATTTTGGATTGACACTGCTCCTGCTGCTGGCAGCCGGGGGCCTTGTCGGCTCTTTCTTCTCGCTGGGGCTCAGCTATGCGGCGGACATTCTGCCGCGCAATCTGCTGCCTGCAGCCAATGTGGTTTCTTCTTTTCATTTTAGTATAGGCAGTATCATCGGTCCGGGCATCGGCGGCCTGCTGCTGGAATTCGGCTGGGGCAACGGCGTATTCGTGCTGCTGGGCGGTTTCTATATTTTGTTCGGCCTGACCGGGTTATTATTCTCGCCACGGCAGCTGAATTGAGATAAGATAAGAACAGATGTACGCATGGTAATTGGTCCCGCTTTCAGAGTACACTATAGAATAGAGACCAAAACAGGGAGAGGCTGAACTATGATTACAGTTGAACATCTAGCCAAAGCAGTCGGAGAAGACAAAATGCCCGTTCTGCAGGATATCGGTTTTCAATTAGAGCCGGGGGAGCTCGTAGTGCTGGTGGGAGCAAGCGGAAGCGGCAAGTCCACGCTGCTTCGCTGTCTGGCGCTGCGCGAGAAATGGGATAGAGGGAACTTCCGGGTGGACGGGATCGATATTATGAAAAGCCCGCTCGCCGGCAGACGCAAGATCCGCCGCGAATGGGCCTATCTGGAGCAGAATGCTGAGCTTAACCCGAACCGTACCGCACTGAAGAATGTACTGATCGGCCAGGCTTCACAGACGCCGCTATGGCGGATGGTGACCGGGATGGTCCGTCAGGATGATTATATGGGGGCAATGGACGAGCTGGATACGCTCGGACTGCTGGATAAGGCCAAGCTGAAGACAAGCCAGCTCAGCGGGGGCGAGCGCCAGCGTGTAGCCATTGCCCGTGCCCTTGTACACGGAGCCAAGGTGATATTGGCCGACGAGCCGGTAACTGGCCTGGATCCGCGGACAGCTGAGGGTGTCCTGGAGACGCTGCGCAGACTCTGCAAAGAAACGGGACTGACTGTAATTACTGTACTTCCGCTCGAGCTGGCGGAACGTTATGCAACGCGGCTGTGGGTGCTGGAAAACGGCAGAATCAAGCATGATGTAAGAGGACGCCGCCTGACTTCCCAGGAGCGTATAAACCTGTAACAGAGTAGAGCTATGAAACAAGGAAAGAGTGATGAAGTTTGAATCTATGTATTCCCAGACGTCTGACGGCGGCTGTCCTGTCATTGTCCGTACTGTCGGGCTGTACCTTCATCAGCGATCCTGTTTCGAAGATGAAGTCTCCGGAGCTGACCGCCGACAAAGCCTCGCTTATGACCGCTATCAAATCCCAGATGCCGGCCAGTGCTTCGCTGATCCGTCCTTCCGGTGATGAGGACAGCTCCATATTTACTGAGGATTTTGATAAGGACGGCACGATGGAGACGCTGGTTTTTTATCTGACAGAGAACGAGTCGGTCCTGATCCACGGTATGATACTGGAGAAAACAGAGGACGGCTGGGTGAAGAAGCTCGTCTTTGACGGTGACGGAACGCAGCTGGAATCCGTTGACCTGAGGGATGTGACCGGGGACGGCAAGCTGGATATCATTACCGGATATTCACGCGGGGAAGAGAAGGGGGTAGTCGTTTACTCCTATTCCGGCGGCGAGCTGGAGGAGCTGCTGGCCCAGCCGTACACCAAATATATGGTGGATGACCTGAATGAAGACGGGACCGCTGATCTGACGCTGGTGTATTTTAAACGCAATGAGCTGAACAAAATAACCACCTACCAGTATGACGACGGCTTCAAGGTGCTTGACCAGCTGGATGACCTGGACCCGTATTTTAATAATTATTACAATATTGTCTCAGGAAAAGTAGCAGAGCATAAAGAAGGTATTGTCCTGGATGCGGCGGTGGATTCCCGCTCGGCCTATACCACTGTAGTTGTAATGGAGAATAACAAGCTGCGGGTAGTTATCCCGGGGGATGCCAATACGTTTAAGGACCGGAAGATTGTCAGCGAGGACATTGACGGTGACGGCATTATTGAAATTGGCATGCTGGAGGCGCCAAGCGGCTGGGAATATTTTGACCCCGAAACCATTCCCTACTTCACCTCCTATTACAAATGGGACGGGAAGGACGGCCTGAGCTTTACGGCGCAGAAGTACCGTGACTCCTCGGACCGCTTCGTGATTGATTTTTTGCCGGAATGGCACGGAAAGATTACGGTGGATACCAAATCCGTACAGGATAAATCGCTGAAATTCATCATGTCAGATACGGGGGAGACGGTGGTCGAGGTAACCTTCTTCACCCAGATGGAATGGGACCGGGTCAAGAGCAGCGGCTGGAAGGTGCTTGGACGGGATATGGACAAAATCATCGGCTACCGGGGTGAACTGGTACAGAGCACGGGCGGGAGCGACAACGATAAAATAACCGCTCCAATTGAAAGGAAGGGAATCGATGAGTAAAGTACTGATACTGGAGGATGAGGAATCCATCCGCAGTTTTATTGTGATCAACCTGAAGCGTAACGGATTCGAGGTGCTGGAGGCGGCTGACGGCAATGAAGCGCTGCACAAGCTGACCACCGTGCCTGATATCGATATTGCACTGCTGGATGTAATGGTGCCGGGAATTGACGGGTTCGAGGTATGCCGGCGCATCCGTGAGACGAATGAGCGGCTGGGGATTATCTTTCTGACCGCCAAGGTGCAGGAACAGGATAAGGTTTATGCCCTGTCCGTAGGTGCTGATGATCATGTCAGCAAGCCGTTCAGCCCGACGGAGCTGATCGCACGTATTCAATCGCTGCTGCGCCGGGTTAATGTACACCGCGAGCAGTCCGCCAAAGTATCCTTCCACTCCGGCCCGTTTACGCTGGATCTGATCTCCAAGCAGTTCAAGCGCAGCGGGGAGGCGATCGAACTGACGCCGACCGAATTTTCACTGGTGCAATTTTTCCTGGAGAAGGAAAATACCCCGCTCAGCCGGGATTCCCTGCTGGATCATGTATGGGGCAAGGAGTATATGGGCGATCCTAAGATCGTCGATGTGAACATCCGCCGGCTGCGCCAAAAAATCGAAAACAATCCGTCGGAGCCCGAATATCTGCAGACTGTATGGGGGCACGGCTATAAATGGAAAGGCCAGGGACAATGATTAAGAAGGGGATGCGCAGACAGATTGTACTGCACTATATATTAGTAGTCTTTGTGGCGCTTCTCCTCGTAGAGGTTATCTTCCTGCTGGCGATACGGACGTACTATTATGACAGTGTGTACAGCAAGATTACGACCCATATCAGCACGGCGGAGGAATTTCTGAAATACGAAATCTCGGGCGAGCGTTCGCCCAACCAGCTGCAGAAGGTGCTTGATTTCTTCAGCATGGATTATACAGAGCTCGAAGTGCTGTCTACCAGCGGGGATATCCTGACCAGCTCCACCGGATTTCAGCCAGACCGGACAATCACTACAAGTGATGTTCCGGAAGCTGTCGGCGGAAGCATCGGCAAATGGGTGGGCAGACAGGCGGGAACGAATGAAAGTGTCATGGCGGTCTCCAAGCTGATTCAGGTGAACAGCCGGGACAAATATGTAATCCGTTATCTCACTTCAATGGAACGGATTGATAAGGATCTGCTTAATCTTACCCTGGCGTCGATTGGTATCGGTGCGGCTGTTATGGTCATCGTTGTCCTGTTCAGCTTTGGTCTGGCGAATTCGATTGTCAAGCCGCTGAATAATATTACAGCCGTCTCAGCCCAGATGGCGAAGGGCAGGTTCAACGCCCGGATCAAAGGGGATTACAAATATGAAATCGGCGATCTGGCGACTACGCTGAATTATATGGCGGATGAGATTATCCGCAGCAACCAGATCAAGGATGATTTCATTTCTTCAATCTCTCATGAGCTAAGGACTCCGCTGACCAGTATCAAAGGCTGGAGCGAGACACTGATTTCCGGCGGTTACGATCCGGAGGAGACAAAGCTCGGGATGGGGATTATCTCGAAGGAAAGCGACCGACTGATCGGCCTGGTGGAGGAGATCCTGGACTTTTCCAAGCTGCAGCAAAATGAAATGAAGCTGTCCGTTGTGCTGACAGATATCAAAGTTGTGCTGCAGGAGACGATCCTGAATATCTGGGCCAAGGCAGAGAAGAAGCGGATTCATCTGGTGCTCGAATGTGAGGACAGCATTTACATCAAGGGGGATCCGAACCGGCTCAAGCAGGTGTTCCTTAATCTTGTAGACAATGCCGTCAAATTCTCCCCGGAGGATTCCAGCATCGTTCTGTCTGCAGAACGTCTGTCAGGGGCCGAAATGGCAGTGATCGTCAGGGACAGCGGAATCGGTATCAGTGAAGCACATCTGTCCAGAGTGCGGGACCGCTTCTTCCAGGTTGATGCCTTAAACGGCGGAACCGGCCTCGGACTGGCGATTTCCCAGCAGATTGTCGAGCTGCATCACGGTAAGCTGGAAATGGCCAGCGAGCTCGGCCAAGGCACACAAGTAACAGTAATCCTGCCGTTGACCGATGAGCGTCCGCCGGCGGTTGTACCGCCGCCGAGAGAAGACGTGAACGATTACGAGTTGTGACGGAACGGCTATCATCTCCGGCAGATAGCAAAAAGGGCTGCAATACGGTCATCTGACCTGTATTGCAGCCCTTTAATATTATAATTGGATGATAAGGCTTAAGACGGCAATCCTTCGGCCCGTAGTCTGCCTGTTTTCTCGTAGACCTCCTGCAGCAGGCGTGAAGGCTGGGTACGAATAACCGGCTTGGCGGCTACAATCTCGTTAGGGCCGACAACAACGATGTTGTCAGGGCTGCCTTTGATCACAGCGCCATCTTTAATCACAGCACCTTCGCCGATGATGGCATTCTCAATCAGTACACCTCGGCCGATATGTACACCAGGCATTACGATACTCTGATGAATCCGGCTGAGCTTACCGATTTCCACGCCGCCAAAGATAACAGAACGCTGCAGGCTGCCTTCCAGCAGGCAGGTTTCGTTCACCAGGCAGTCATCCGCCTGAACCGGTATACGGGATTTAACAGCTGCCGGTTTAGCACGCCGTGCACGGCTGTACATCGGCCACTGTGCGTTATCCAGCTTGAAGCCGTTATCTTCATGCAGCAAATCCATGTGAGCTTCCCAAAGGCTGTCAACTGTACCTACATCTCTCCAGTAGCCTTGGAAACGGTACGCGAACAGATCGTCGTTGCTGTCCAGCATCGCCGGGATTACATCCTTGCCGAAATCATGGCTGGATGAGGAGTCAGCAGCATCACGCAGCAAATACTCCTTCAGATAAGCCCATTCGAACAGGTAGATACCCATGGAAGCCAGATTGCTCTTAGGTGCCTTCGGCTTTTCGGCGAACTCGGAAATCTTCAGTTCTTCATTAACATTCATAACGCCAAAGCGGCTCGCCTCATCCCATGGAACCTCCATGACCGAGATCGTCGCTTTGGCCGATTTGCTGATATGATAATCCAGCATTTTGCGGTAATCCATGTGATAAATATGATCAGCCGAGAGAATCAGCACATGCTCCGGATTCTGGCTGTCGATAAAATCAATGTTCTTATAGATGGCATCTGCTGTCCCGGTATAAGTGCTCCGGCCGTCCTCACCAGAAGGCAGCAGTCTGACACCCTGATCAGGTTTGGAATGCAGCCCCCATGGCTCACCTGACCCTATATGCTGATGTAAGGAATTAGCTTCGTACTGTGTCAGTACGCCTACAGTATCGATGCTTGAATTTACACAGTTGCTGAGGGGAAAGTCAATGATTCTATACTGTCCTCCGAAAGGGACTGCAGGTTTGGCCATCGTGGTGGTTAAGGGGGCCAATCTGCGGCCTTCCCCGCCAGCCAGCAGCATGGCTACACATTCTTTTTTACTCATTTGTTATCCCTCCCAAATTTTTGTCAATGCTTGTAATATAAACTCCCCACAAGCGCTTGAAACGGCATAAGTGAAATATATTGATGTACTCCTGCAAAAATTACAGTTATATTTTCTTCGTTCAGAAAAAACCTAATTTTTCCTTAAAAACGCATTTTCAAACGCCGGACATTCGGGTAATGTTATAGGTGCATCCTATACAATAAGGTGGTGATGATTTGCCTGACATCCAAAAAACAGTAAACCTCCCGTCAACTGAAGATATCTATCTGTTCCATGAGGGCACGAATTATCGCAGCTATATGATGCTGGGCGCGCACATTGCCGCTGAAGATGGAATGAAGGGCGTACGCTTTACCGTGTGGGCTCCTCATGCGACATATGTAGGACTGGCTGGTGATCATAACGGCTGGGATGGAACAAAGGAAGCGGACTCATTTATTAAGATACCCGATTCGGGATTTTGGAGTCGTTTTTTTCCGGGAATAGAGCCGGGAACTTTTTACAAATACAGGATTATCTCAGCTGACGGCGAAAGCTTCCTGAAGGCAGATCCGTTTGCCTTTAAAGCAGAAGTGAGACCGGCGACAGCATCAGTTGTGGCGGATCTCAGCGGCTACCAGTGGGGGGACAACCTGTGGAGACGCAAGAACAAAGCCCCTTATAACGGGCCTATGAACATTTATGAAATGCATTTCGGTACCTGGAAGCAGAAGGAAGACGGTGAATTCTACACTTATAAAGAAATGGCCGATCTGCTGATCCCCTATCTGGTAGAGATGAGCTATACACACGTTGAGTTTATGCCGCTCGCCGAGCACCCTTACGATTTATCATGGGGCTATCAGGGAACGGGGTATTTTGCTGCTACCAGCCGTTATGGTGAACCTCAAGAGCTGATGTATCTGATTGACCAGCTGCATCAGGCCGGCATCGCTGTTATTCTGGACTGGGTTCCGGCGCATTTTGCCAAGGACGCACACGGACTCAGAATGTTCGACGGCTCTCCGCTGTATGAATATGCCGATCCGCTTTTAGCCGAGAAGCCGGGCTGGGGCACGTTATCCTTTGATTTCAGCAAGCCGGAAATTCATTCCTTTCTTATTTCCAATGCGCTTTTCTGGTACGATGTCTATCATATTGACGGAATGCGCGTCGATGCCGTAACAAGCATGCTGCGCCTCGATTTCGAGAAGCAGAATCACCAGTACAGACGCAACATTAACGGCGGGCTGGAGAATCTGGAGGCGATCCGGTTTATTCAGGAGCTGAATAAGACGATTTTTCACTATTATCCAAAAGCACTGATGATGGCTGAGGAATCCAGCGCCTGGCCGGGTGTTACTGCTCCTGCGCACGAAGGCGGGCTCGGCTTTAATTACAAATGGAACATGGGCTGGATGAATGACACCTTAGGTTACATAGAACATGATTTCGGGGGACGCCCCTATCATCACAATTTGTTGACCTTTCCGATTGCCTATGCCTATTCTGAGAATTATACACTGCCTTTATCCCATGATGAGGTGGTACACGGGAAGAAATCGCTGCTGAACAAAATGCCCGGCTCCTACGAGCAGAAATTTGCGGGTTTACGCCTGCTGCTGGGCTATCAGATCTCTCATCCCGGCAAAAAGCTGCTGTTCATGGGCGGTGAATTCGGACAGTTCATCGAGTGGAAGGATCAGGACCAGCTTGACTGGCTGCTGATGGATTATGAGGCCCACCGCAGGATGCTGGCCTACACTGCTGCGCTTAACAAGCTCTATATAACCGAGAAGGCGCTATGGGAGCTTGACCATGACATGGAGGGTTACCAGTGGATCTACGCGGACGATAACCACCAGAGCGTGTTGTCCTATATCCGCAGAGGCAAAAAGCCGGTTGACACACTGATCATCATTATTAATTTTCAGCCGGTGGAGCGGAAGAATTACCGGATCGGGGTTCCGCGCCCGGGCACATATGAAGAAATTTTTAGCTCAGAGACTGTGGAGCTTGGAGGTTCCGGTTATCATAACGGCCCGCTGAAGAGTTCCAAGAAAGAAATGCACAATCAGGTAAACAGCCTGGAACTGACGATCCCGCCGCTAAGTTTTCTGGTTCTAAAGAAGGCAGGACGCAAGCCCAAAGCAGTTGTGGAATAGAGAATCCATACTTTTAAGGGGGAAATCTGCATGAAAGTATTATTTGCTGCCGCTGAAGCCCATCCGTTTATCAAAACGGGAGGCCTGGCTGATGTTATTGGAGCTCTACCCAAAGCGCTGAAGGGGGCAGGGGTGGATGTAAGGGTTATTTTGCCAAAATACAAAGGAATTCCTGAAGCCTACACTGCCCAGCTCGAACCGGTAGCTGTATTAGACGTGCCGGTCGGCTGGCGCAATCAATATTGCGGAATTGAGCGGCTTGTATATGACGGTATCCCGGTCTATTTCATCGACAACGAATTCTACTTCGGCCGTGATGGCATTTATGGTTATATGGATGACGGCGAACGGTTTGCCTTCTATAACAGAGCAGTGCTGGAATGCCTTCCGGCCATCGGCTTCCAGCCGGATGTGCTGCACTGCCATGACTGGCATGCTGCGGTTATTCCGCTGCTGCTGAAGGCTCATTACCGTCATGACGAGTTCTACAGCGGTATGCGTACCGTATTCACGATCCACAATCTGCTGTACCAGGGAGTTTTCCCGTACTCGGTGCTGAATGAGCTGCTGGATCTGGATCACAGCTATTTTGACAGCGTGGAGTATTACGGCAATGTGAATTATATGAAGGCCGGAATTGTCCACAGCAATCATGTCACTACGGTCAGTCCGACTTATGCGGAAGAAATCCGTACGCCGTATTACGGCTATGGCCTTGACGGACTCCTGAACCACCGGGCGGACAGCCTGAGCGGGATTGTCAACGGGATTGATACGAAGAGCTATAACCCTAATACAGACAATAAGATTTTTACGAAATACCGTTCGAATCTGGCTAAAAAAGCGGAAAACAAGCTTGGTCTGCAAGAGGAGCTGGGCTTGCCGGTCGCACCTTACATTCCAATGGTGGCCATGGTTACCCGGCTTGTAGATTCCAAAGGCCTTGATCTGCTGACCCGGGTGCTCGATGAGATTCTGTATTATGACGATATCCAGTTTGTCCTGCTCGGCACAGGCGATGAGATGTATGAGCGGTGGTTCCGTGAAGCGGCATGGCGTTATCCGACCAAGCTGTCTTCACAGATTCTATTTAATGATGCTTTATCGCGCAAAATCTATGCGGCCAGCGACATCTTCCTGATGCCGTCCAAATTCGAGCCATGCGGAATCAGCCAGCTACTGGCTCTGCGCTATGGCAGTATTCCGGTAGTACGCGAGACAGGCGGGCTGAACGACACAGTCCAGTCCTACAATGAAGAGACGGGAGAGGGGAACGGCTTCACCTTCAAGGATTTCAATGCCCATGATATGATGCACACCCTCCGCCGGGCCGTTTCGCTCTACCACAAGCCGGAGCACTGGAAAAAAGTAACCAAAAACGCCTTCGCCGGCGACTACAGCTGGAACGTCTCCGCCCAGCAGTATATTGATATTTATAACAGCATTGGTGAATAGAAGAAGCGTGCTAGCAAATGTAAAAGGCTATACCCCAAAACACTCCGTAAAGCGTAGACTTTACGGAGTGTTTTGGTTTTTTTATTTGAAAGAAGCTAAAGTGTCTAGATTAAAGTAGAAAGGTGATAGAGGGAGGGTGAGGGAGTAAGAGGGTAATCCTTTTTAGGCGGTTGACTGCTTTAATCGGGTGGATTAAAGGGATAAGTCCTGTTAATATCGGCGATTTGAGGGAGAGAGCGGGTGAGTAAGCGGAAGAGTTCCATTAGTGGCGGCGATTTCTGGAGGGGATGGGAACAATTAATGGGCAAAATCCCATTATTGCTTTTGCTTAGACTGGACTAGGCAAAATGAAAGGCAAAAATGCCCTTGATTTCAGCCTGAACGGTGAAATGCGCAAAATGAAAGGCAAAAATGCCCTTGATTTCAGCCTGATCGGTGAAATGAGCGAAATGAAGAGCATAAGTGCCCTTGATTTCAGCCTGATCGGTGAAATGAGCGAAATGAAAGGCATAAGTGCCCTTGATTTCAGCCTAAAAGGTGAAATGGGCGAAGTGAAGGGCACAAATGCCCTTGATTCCAGCCTAAAAGGTGAAATGGGCGAAATGAAGGGCACAAATGCCCTTCATTTCAGCCTGATCGGTGAAATGGGCGAAATGAAGGGCATAAGTGCCCTTGATTCCAGCCTAAAAGGTGAAATGGGCGAAATGAAGGGCAAAAATGCCCTTGATTTCAGCCTGGTCGGTTAAATGGGTGTAATGAAGGGCAAAAATGTCCTGTTCGAGCCACCAACCGCCGCAACCCTCACCAGCCAGTTACTAACAGCCACGAACCCGCCATAACCATCACAAGCCAGTTACCTATAGCTACCAACCCGCCGCAACCCTCACCAGTCGGCCACCACCAACTACTTACTCCTGCACCCTCCGCAAAATAAAAAAGAACCCCAGCTCATGCTGATTCTTAAAATCCATCACGCCAAGCAGTGTATCCTCGTCAATCCGCCGGAAGTGGTCGATAATCGCCTTTTGGTCATAGACCATGGCAGCACTGACCCGCCCGCGGTGCTCAACCATCCGCAGCCGGGCTTTGCTTGAACGGGTCCTGATCAGCGGTGACACCAATGCGAAGAGCGGTCTAACCACCCGCCACGGGATGAGCTGAAAGGGCAGGGTTAGCGGAATCAGCCCGGGGTTCGCCGCGAACTGCCGGCCATTACGTGTCTCGAACAGCAGGGGGTGGACCGTCTCGGCATCCAGGAATTCTTTGCCGTACCAGCGGGTCAGGCGAAGCAGGCCATCCATGGGGTGGCCGGAGGGGAGCTCGCTCCCGCACCATTTGCCCCATATCTGCTCCATCTCCACAGTCTCCAGCACATCGAACCAGTGGTAAGCCTCATCCTGCGTCAGATGACCTTTTTGCAGATATAGCTCATGTAAATCGTTTGCACTGAACTGTGACACTGCCGATCCCCCCGATTAAATAACCTATCCAATAATGGAATTGCGATTTTAAACCAGATACTGCTCCAAATCTCTGCATACAATCCGGTAGCCATATGGGTCAAGTGAGATATGCATCATGCCATCCTCGGGTTCAACTTTTTCGCCGGTCAGTGCATCCTGCCAGTCGTCCGTCTCCATCGGATGGCTGAGTGTACGGGAAACGGGGGAGTTGTTCATCCAGACGGTAAAATGGATTTTCTCGTCAGCGCGCTCGTACACAATGCAGGGATCGTTCTCACATGCCTGGAGGATGCGGAACCGGCCTTCACGCAGTGCTTTGTGCTGCTTGCGCAGCGCAATCATCATCCGGTAAAAATCATACAGCTCCCGGTCCTGCTTCGCCTTATCCCACTCCATACATTTGCGGCAGTCAGGATCTTCATGGCCGGTTAAGCCGATCTCATCGCCGTAATAAATGCAGGGCGTCCCCATAAAGGTAAAAAGAAACACAACCGCCAGCTTCAGCCGCCGTTTATCTTCACCAACCACCGTCAGCAGGCGGGGAGTATCGTGGCTGCCAAGCAGATTGAACACGACCTCATTCGTCTGCTGGGGATAACGCATCAGCAGGCTGCCGATCCGGTGACCGAAGGTGATGCCATCCATGCCGCCGTTAAAGAACTCCAGTACGGTGCCGGAGAACGGGTAATTCATGACAGAATCGAACTGGTCGCCGAGCAGCCAGGTCAGGGAATCGCTCCATACTTCGCCTACGATGTATGCATCCGGATTGGCCGCTTTAACCACCTTGCGGAAATCACGCCAGAAATGATGATCCACCTCGTTGGCCACGTCCAGCCGCCAGCCGTCCACCTTAATCTCCTTGATCCAGTATTCCGCTACCTCCAGCAGGTAGTTTTTGACCTCACGGTTAGCTGTATTGAACTTGGGCATATTGCCAAAAAAGCCGAAAGTGTCATAGGTAGGAATACCGTCGACAATCTCAGCAGGGAAGGAGTTTATATGGAACCAGTCTTTGTAAAGGGAATATTCACCCTTTTCCAGCACGTCCTGAAACGGCGGGAATTTGTCACTGCAGTGGTTGAATACAGCGTCGAGCATCACACGGATCCCGCGGCGGTGGCACTCTTCGACGACTTGCTTAAGAAGCTCATTGTCCCCGAAATGCGGGTCGACTTTTTTATAATCAACGATGTCATATTTATGGTTGGAAGGGGAGACGAACAAAGGGGTAAAATAGACGGCATTAATCCCCAGCTCCAGCAGATCATCCAGATGCTCCAGCACACCTTGCAAATCTCCGCCAAAAAAATTATGAAACGCCGGCTTGCCGCCCCAGGCCTCAGTTCCTTCCGGATCATTGGAGGGATCGCCATTGGCGAAGCGCTCAGTCATAATCTGGTAAAACACCGCATCTTTAGCCCATTTTGGGACCTGAAACAGGTCAATCTGGTGGATATAGGAAAACTCATAGAAGTGGGCCGGCGGCTGCGGACATTCTGAACGGATGCTGTTGTCCAGCAGATATACATTTTCCGGGCCTTTACTGACACGAAAGGTGTAGCTGAGCCGTTTATATTTTGGCCTGACAGCACACTCCCAGTAATCGAATTTATCATCGGAAGCGGCCTTTTCCATCGGAATTTCAAAAAAGGTATGCTCCCAGTCATATTTGTCCCCGGTCAGGGCTGTGACACAGTCCACATCGTCCCGTTTGGTGCGTACACGCAGATGTATAGTTTTTGTATCGTAAGCATAGGCCCACTTGTCACGGGGCACATGGTACATAGCTTCCAGCAGCATGATCGCACCTCCTAAAAGTTTTGCGAGCATAACCCGCCTGAGACACATCGCGCAAAACTCGCTTCGTAAGCATTCGCTTAGTTTTGCGAGCATAACCCGCCTGAGACACATCGCGCAAAACTCGCTTCGTAAGCATTCGCTTAGTTTTGCGAGCATAACCCGCCTGAGACACATCGTGCAAAACTCGCTTCGTAAGCATTCGCTCAGTTTTGCGAGCATAACTCAGCCCGTTAGCTTCCGGTAAATATTACCACCCGGAGTGAGGCTGTGAACCAGCCTGGTTATTTTGTGAACGGCTGGAGATAGTAGTAGTATACCCCTCTTTTTCTGGAATGTGCAAAACCGCCTGATCCGTCACCAGACTGATAGCGTTTTCTTGTCAAAATAGCTGTTCATGATAAAAAATGTCTTTGCATATTCATGCGCAGTGATTTATAATAAATCGGTCACATCACAACTTAGATAACAAATGAGAGAATAGGGGAGATATACAGATGAAAAAATGGGGTAAACTTTCACTAGGAATGCTGCTTGCAGTTGGTCTTCTGGCAGGCTGCGGCAATAACAATGATAATGCTGCTTCAACAGATAACGCTGCAGGCAATACCGGAGCTGCTGCTACCAAGACTTTGACACTGGGAACCAGTGCAGACTTCCCGCCATACGAATTCCATAAAGTAGTAGACGGTAAGGATACAATCGTAGGCTTTGATATTGACATCGCCAAGGATATCGCGGCTGACATGGGTGCTGAGCTTGTGATCAAGGATCTGCCATTCGACTCGCTGCTGAACGAACTGTCCAGCGGCAGAGTAGATATCGTAATTTCGGGCCTGAGCCCGACCGAAGAACGCAAAAAGGCTGTCGATCTGTCCGACATCTACTATAAAGCCGAACAGGCTGTAGTTGTACGTGAAGCTGATAAAGATAAATATGCTACAATGGATTCCCTGAAAAACGTTAAAATCGGCGTTCAGACCGGTTCCATCCAGGAAGAAATCGCCAAGGGCATCGAAGGCGCACAGCTGACCTCCCTCGGGAAAATTTCCGAAATCGTCCTGCAGCTGAACTCCAACCGTGTTGATGCTTCTATTATGGAAGGTCCGGTTGCCAAATCCTTCGTGAAGAACGTAGAAGGTCTGGTTATTACTGATGCCAAGCCTGAAGTTGAAGATGACGGCTATGTAATCGGCGTGAAGAAGGGTAACACAGAACTGCTTAACCAAGTAAATACTACCTTGACCCGCCTGAACTCCGAAGGCAAGATCGACGAGTACGTAGCGGCAGCAAGCGAGCTTGCTGAGAGCGAATAAGTTTTGCCAAAAGATACATTCTGCGGTGCTCACTATCCTCCGTTTGCGGTATAGTCTGCTGCAGGGTAATGAATGCTCTTTAAGTAGAAAATAGCGGTAATACGCTGTTTTCTATTTTTTTGATAAAAGATACGAACAGGAGGTTTTGCCGTCAAATGAATATTTTTGATATGGCCTATGAATACCGCAATTTTTTCTTTGCAGGTTTGAAGTATACATTGCTGCTGGCAGTGCTCGGGGTGTTCTTCGGCTTTGTGCTGGGGATCATTGTCTCGCTGCTGCGCATGTCCAAATGGAGAATCCTCCGTTTTATCGCAACCGCCTGGGTTGAATTCTTACGCGGTACGCCGATGCTCGTGCAGCTGTTCCTGATTCACTACGGCTTGCCGGAATTTGGGCTGGAGTTTACACCGATTCAGTCAGGGGCGATCACGCTGACTATTAACAGCTCGGCTTATCTGGCGGAAATCTTCCGTGCCGGGATTCAGGGCGTGGACCGCGGCCAGGTAGAGGCGGCCCGTTCACTCGGGATGAAGCAGGGCATGACCATGCGTTACATCGTGCTTCCGCAAGCGCTCAAGAATGTGCTTCCGGCGATCGGGAACGAATTTATTACAATCATCAAAGAGTCCTCCATCGTTTCTATGATCGGGGTAGCGGATCTGCTCTTCCAGGCGAGAACCATTACAACGATTACCTATGAAGGCCTGACACCGCTGGTGGTCATTGCCATAATGTATTTTGTGCTGACATTTACCTTGTCCAAGCTGCTGGGCACACTCGAACGGAGGCTGAACACCGATGATCACCGTTAAGAATCTGCAGAAGCATTTCGGCAAGCTGGAAATTCTCAAGGGAATTGATCTGGAAATCAAGAAAGGGGAGGTTGTCGTCGTGATCGGTCCCAGCGGCTCGGGCAAAAGCACCTTCCTGCGCTGCCTGAACCTGCTTGAGCAGCCTACCGGCGGAGAGATCGCCTTTGAAGGCCAGTCGATTACGGATAAGAAGCACGATATCAACCAGACCCGTGAGAAAATGGGTATGGTATTCCAGCAGTTCAATCTGTTCCCGCATATGTCGGTGCTGCAGAATATTACACTGGCTCCGCTGAAGGTGAAGAAGCAGCAATCTGCGGAAGCGGAGAAAATTGCCGTCGATCTGCTGCGCACCGTAGGCCTTGAAGATAAACGCAATGCTTATCCGGCCCAGCTGTCCGGCGGACAGAAGCAGCGCATTGCCATAGCCCGTGCACTGGCGATGCAGCCGCATGTGATGCTGTTCGATGAGCCTACATCGGCGCTCGACCCGGAAATGGTCGGTGAGGTGCTCGAGGTTATGAAGAAGCTGGCAGAACAGGGGATGACCATGGTCATCGTGACCCATGAAATGGGCTTTGCCCGTGAAGTAGGGGACCGCATCCTGTTTATGGACGGCGGATACATTGTCGAGCAGGGGACTCCGGCAGAGGTATTCGGCAATCCGCAGCATGCCCGGACCCAGGATTTCTTGAGCAAAGTACTGTAATAAAGTTATAATAACGGCCCCTGGAGGATTTTCCGGGAGCCGTTTTTTGTCTTATTTATTTTGGCGGTATGACAATTGATGATATAGTATATAAAATGGCCAATCAACTTGAAAAGGAGTACATACAGATGAGAGAAGAACTTTGCCGGATTGGCATCATTGATATTGGTTCCAACTCCATCCGGCTCGTTATCTATGATACGACCGGGGAAGGCGGCTACAAAATTATCAAGGAGTGCAAATACTCTGCACGCCTGAGCGAGAAGATTACAAAGGAAGGCAGACTGGAGCGGAAGGACATGGACACGGTTATTCCGGTCCTGCGCCAGTTCAAGGAGATCTGCAGCGCCTTTGGTGTGGAGAAAATCCGTGCAGGGGCAACAGCCGCAATCCGCAATGCTGCCAACTCTAATGAGATTATAGAGTATCTGTCGTCAGCTTCCTCTATTACGATTGAAATTATCAGCGGCTACCAGGAGGCTTATTTCGGCTTCTTGGGTGTGATCAATGCCACTGATGTCCAGGACGGCTTTGTCATTGATATCGGCGGCGGAAGTACGGAGGTTACGCTATTCCGCGGGCGCCGTCATCAGCACAGCATTTCTTTCCCGTTCGGGGCGGTCAACACGAATCTGCTGTTCAGCCATAACGGGAACTGGAATGCCGAGCAGATCAGGAAACTTCAGGCGTATGTGACCGGCAGGCTGGTTGAACATGACTGGCTGGGGACAGGCGAAGGACTGCCGTTATACGGACTGGGCGGAACCCTCCGCTCGCTTGGCAAGCTGGATCAGAAGACCCGGGATTATTCACTGCCGAATTCCCATGGCTATACCTTGTCCGGCGAAACCATTAACCGGTTTATGGAAGTCCTGCCGGCGACGCCTTTCGAGAAGCGCAAAGAGATGGACGGGCTGTCAAAGAGCCGCGCTGACATCATTGTCTCCGGGGTGATTATTTTCCACACGGTGTACCACTATATCAAGGCAAGCCAGGCTGTGATCAGCGGAGAAGGGCTGCGTGAAGGGATGCTGCATGATCTCCTGAAGCCGGAGCAGCCGGTGCGTGACAGTGCGCTGGAATTCAGCCTGGACACGATTATCCGGTTTGACATTCATAGCTCAAAGCAGCATCTGAATCATATCAATAAGCTGGCTCTGCGTTTGTTTAGCGCTTTTGAGCTGGGCGGGGACAGGGCAGAGCAGGAGATGCTGATTTATGTCTCAATCATGCTGCACCGTACAGGCTCGAACATCAATTATTATCAGTCCAAGCGGCACACCCGTTACTGGCTGATGAATTCGCCGATCCGCGGACTGAGTCACCGCCAGCTCATCCTCTGCGCCCTGATCGCTTCCTACAGCACAAAAAGCCGGAAGCAGAAACTGTCCCAGGCACACAAGGACATTTTGCTGACTTCCGACGAAGAGTTAATTCATAAGCTGGGCACGCTTGTACAGCTGAGCATCGCGCTGGACAGCACCGAGATCGGCATCATCCGTGATCTCAGCGTCCGTCTGCACAGCGGAACGCTGGATCTGGAGCTGCAGGGAACTACAACCGTGCTCATTGGTCAAGAGGACATTGAGAACGCCCTGAAGGCATTCAGGAATGCTTGGGCGGTGAAGATAAAGCTCGGCTACCTTTCCAACGGATAACATCCATAGCGGCGAACTGGCTCCGGAATGGGGCCTTTTTGTCGTCCGGCCGCTCATAATATCCGTTAGGCTGCAGGAAGCTGGCTTTCATGTTGTCGTTAAGCGTGAGATCGAGTATTTTGAAAAGCTGTTTTTTAGTAACGTTGTCCTTCACCGGACACATCAGCTCAATCCGCCGGGTCAGGTTGCGTGTCATCCAGTCAGCACTTGACAGATACACCTCCGGCTCCCCGCCGTTTTCAAAATAATAAATCCGGGAGTGCTCCAGAAACCGGTCAACGATGCTGCGAACTGTAATCCGCTCGCTGAGCCCTTCTATTCCCGGACGCAGGCAGCAGACCCCGCGGACGATCAGGTCGATGGATACCCCGCTCTGGGCTGCGCTGTACAGGCTGTCGATGACCTCCTGGTTGGACAGGGAGTTCATCTTGGCAATGATCCGTGCCGGCCGTCCTGCAGCAGCATGCTCGGCTTCGCGCAGAATCAGCTTCTGCAGCGACAGGCTCATATTGGTCGGGGCAACGATAAAGGCATTCCAGTTATAGTTGGCCGAATAACCGGTCATCTGATTGAACAGCTCGGAAGCGTCCAGCCCGATTTCATCGTTCGCCGTGAACAGACTGATGTCCGTATAGGCCTTGGCTGTGCTGTCATTGTAGTTGCCTGTGCCGACATGCACGTAACGGCGCAGCTCGTTGCCTTCCTGGCGGACGATCAGCGTAACCTTGGCATGCGTTTTGAGGCCTACCAGACCATACACCACATGGCAGCCGGATTGCTCCAGCTTGCGCGCCCAGGCGATGTTCCGCTCTTCGTCAAACCGCGCCTTCAGCTCAACCACGACGGTAACCTGCTTGCCGGACTCGGCAGCATGGGCAAGTGCAGCAATCAGCGGGGAATTGCCGCTTACGCGGTACAGGGTCATTTTGATAGCCATAACGGACTCATCCTCTGAAGCCTGTGTAATGAAATCAACCATGGCGTCAAAAGATTCATAAGGATGGTATACGAGCACGTCGCGTTCGCGCAATACCTCGAAGAAATCTTCATTCTCATCGAATTCCACCGGATATTGCGGTTCAATCGGCGCCTCATATAAATAGTTAAAGCCCTTCAGACTGTTAGCAAACCCGCGCAGGAACCCGAGATCGAGCGGACCGTCAATTTCAAACATGAAGTCCTCCAGTTCAAATTCAGCCTGCAGTTGCTCAAGGGCATAAGGATGAATTCCTTTTTGAACTTCAAGGCGGGCAGGAACGCCGCGGCGGCGTTTACGCAGCTCTTTTTCAATCTCCTCCAGCAGATCCTCCGCACCTTCTTCATCAATTGTCAGGTCGGAGTTGCGGGTCAGGCGGAATTCGTTGACAGCCACAGGCTCGTAGCCGCTGAACAGGGTCTGGATATGATGGCGGATTACATCCTCAATGAATACGAACTGCCGTTTCTTGCTGTTGGAGCGGTGGGGAAGCGGGATACATCTCGGCAAGTTGGACGGAATTTGCAGAATAGCGAAATAGGGTTCTTCTTCCTGTGTGTTCTTACGGGTCAGTACGACTGCCAGATAGATAAACTGGCTGTGCACAAGCGGAAACGGACGGCTCTGGTCAACGGCCATCGGTGTAAGCACAGGGAAGATAATGTCACGGTAGTATTCTTCAATTGACTGTTCCTGCGCATGGGTGAGATCTTCATAATTGACGAATACAATGCCCTCCTTATGCAGGTTCCGGGACAGGTCGCGGAAGGCACGGTACTGGTCGGCGTTAATTTTGGTGACACGTTTGATCAGACGTTTGTATAAGCCGGATGGCGTATAGCCGGTAAAGTCTTTTTTAGTATAGCCTGCCCTGATCTGATCCTGGATTCCGGCCACTCGCACACTGATGAATTCATCAAGGTTACTGGACACGATGGCCAGGAATTTGGCCCGCTCCATCAGCGGATTCTCCAGATCCTGCGCCTCCTGCAGTACTCGGCGGTTGAATTCAATCCAGCTGAGATCACGGTTAAGGTAAGCCGTCGCAGGGCTGGTATGGATATTTTTTTTGTCTTCTGTAGTCACGTCGATTGCCCCTCCAAGTATGCTTCAGTTTCTAATTTTTGAACATATGTTATCATTCTACTATTTGCCAAAGCGAGAAATGTTAACTCTGTGTAAAATTTTTGTCTATGTGCTGCAGGATTTTTTGTCCTTTTGCCGGAATGACACGAATGGTTGACCAATATGTAACTTTTATGACCTTCCAAATGCGCGGAATAAACGAATTCCTAACAGAATGGTAACATTTTCTTAGGCATTGGTTACAAAATTGTGATATATTCGATACTGTCAGTTAACAAAGCTTAATAAAGCACTGCACTTAGCTGCCAGGCAAGAAGGTACATAAGTCCAGAATTATTTCGGTGTGAGAACGGGAAATTCCTGCACACCCCACTAATGAAGGAGGCACACATGAAGATCAGATTCAAAGCCATTACACTATTTGCTGCCGCAATGGGGATCAGCACAATGCTGCATACAGCGCCCGCTCAGGCAGACAGCGTACATATTGCAGGAGCAAGTACAACTTATTATACTCTATCTAACTATTATGGCATAAGCGTGGATGAGATTATGAATGCCAATCCGGCTGTAGGAGCAGGGAATATTTATCCCGGTCTTAGCCTGACCATCCCGGGTATTACAGCGCCGAAGACTGCTGCCCTGATGAAAACAACGGTTACCGCTGCAGCCGCTACTCAGCCATCAATTATTACAGCCAGTCTGAATGTCGAAGCTGCTACAAACACCGTACAGGCGTGGGGCAAAGAATTCAGCTACGAAAAAGTAATTCAGGTCAAAGCTTCAGCATATTCTGCTGCAGCCAGTGAGAACGGGAATTGGGGCGCTGTCGACTATTTCGGCAATGCGCTGAAGCTTGGAACCATCGCGGTTGATCCAAGTGTTATCCCGCTGGGAACCAAAGTGCTCGTAACCGGCCACTCCCATCCGGGTCTGCCTAAGGTGGCCTTCCTGGCTACAGCAACGGATACAGGCAGCGCGATCAAAGGCAACCGGATCGATATTTTTATTCCGGGCAGCCAAAGCTCGGTTGCAGAGTTCGGCTACCAGTATGTAAACCTGTTTATTATTGATTAGAATCACTCACAGTACAATTTCATACGATTATCCGCATAAAACGGATACCGTCCTACATATTAGGAAGGTATCCGTTTTTTTTATATTATTTGTTTTTGGACACCTGCAGCATATAAGGTACGGTTACAAAAGTATAGCCTCTTTTGCGCATGATTGTAATCACTTCAGGCAGTGCCTGAATCGTTCCCTGCAGGTTGCTGCCTTTACCGCCGCCGCCGTGCTGCAGAATGATAGCCCCTTTGCCGGCATGCGCTACAATATTATTTCTGACCTGGGCTTTGGACAGCCCCCGCCAGTCCAGTGAATCAACATTCCAGTTGACCAGTTTGTAGCCGTGCACCTTGGCCCATTTTAACTGGGGCTCGCTGATATCCCCGTAGGGCGGGCGGATCAGCCGTGGCTTGTAGCCGGCCAGCGCGGAGATTATATTTTCAGTGCGGATAATCTGGATACGGAATTCATTCATACCCAGCTTGCCGAACTCCGGATGGTTGTAGGAGTGGTTACCGATAACATGGCCTTCACGGATGATCCGGGCTACAAGCTCGGGGTGCTTTTCAGCTCTGCTGCCGACCACAAAGAAGGTGGCCTTAACGTGATATTTGCGGAGAACATCCAGCAGCTGCGGCGTAAACCGCGGGTCAGGCACATCATCAAAGGTCAGTGCAAGCATCCGGGTTCTCGGACCCTGTACAAGGATCGTCTCCGGATATTTCCGGATCAGCTGGCTGAGAGTCAGCCCCTTGTTCCGTTTGCTGCGCCGGGCTGCCGCCTGAAGCGAAGAGCCTGCAGCAACAGACTGTCCGGCTTCCCTGTCCAATTCCTGCAGCTGTTCAGGATCATAAACGGGTGTATGTAATGATCCGGAAGCAGCGGCCGGTGCAGGAGTACTTTGACCAGCAGCTAACAGCAGGATTAGAATCAGACAGAACAGTACATATAATTTCCGTTTTTTTAACAGTTGCTCCATGCGTAATACCTCCTTATAACCATCCTTGGCCAATGATTGGTTCTCTTGTTATCCCCCGGCAGCGGCGGATTTATGCCGGTATCCTGTTCTGTGCCCAAAATTTTAACACCGTCAAAAATCCGTGTATACTTAGCCTATCCGGGAGATTAGCCCGTTAAATAATAGAGCTCAGGGAAAGAAGGGAACGGAAATGTCTGATTTGTTCACGCCATATGAGTTAAAAGCGCTGGTATTAAAGAACAGGGTCGTCATGCCACCGATGTGCCAATATGCAGTAGTGCAGGAGGACGGCATACCGAATGACTGGCATTTCGTACATTATGTGAGCCGGGCAGTCGGCGGTACGGGCTTTATTATTGTAGAGATGAGCGGCGTACACCCTGACGGGCGGATCACCAACAAAGATACCGGAATATGGGAAGAAGGACAGATCGGGGCTTACCGCAAAATAACAGATGCTGTACATGCCTACGGTGCTAAAATTGCGATTCAGCTCGGACACGCGGGACGCAAAGCGCTTGATGCCAATCCGCCTGTCGCACCCTCGGCTATTCCGTTTGATGAACGTTCCAAAACGCCGCAGGCACTGAGCGCGGAAGGCATCGCTGAAATGATCAGTGCTTACCGTGAAGCGGCAAGAAGGGCAGTAGAGGCCGGTTTTGATACGATTGAGCTTCATGGTGCCCACGGCTATCTGATACACCAGTTCCACTCGCCGCTGACGAATATCAGAGAGGATGAATACGGGGCAGACCCGCTTCTGTTCGGCGAGCAGGTGGTACAGGCTGTTAAAGAAGTCCTTCCACCGGAGATGCCGCTGATTATGCGGGTATCGGCCACGGAATATGTAGCAGGCGGTTACGATGAAACCTATGCACTGGAGTTCTGCCGCCGGTACAAGGCTGCCGGTGTGGACATGTTCCATGTCTCCTCAGGTGGTGAAGGCCCGATTGGCTCTGGCGGTGTGCCTAATGCCGGACCAGGCTATCAGGTGAAACTGGCGGAGTATATCCGCAGCGGGCTTCAAATTCCGGTAATCGCCGTCGGCCGGCTGGATGATTATAAGGAAGCTCAGGCTGTTATTGAGGAGAAAAAGGCAGAGCTGGTAGCTGTCGGCAGAGGAATGCTCAGTGATCCTTACTGGACTCTGCATGCAGAAGGGGCCCTCGGAGGTGTGGATAAAGCCAATGTGCCGGTGCCTTATGAGCGCGGTGTATGGAAAAGAAAATAGATCGTTAATATTGTGAAGTATGTCACAGATTTTAAGCTCCTTCTAAGGCATGGTTAATAAGATAAAATTTGAAGGAGCTTGATAACGTGGCGACGGTAATAAGTAACGAGCGGCTGGCTAATGGAGTGTACCACCTTCGGGTGGAAGGGGATTACGGCGGTACAATGGGTCAATTCTACATGTTGCGGGCATGGGGAGCCTATCCGCTGCTGTCCAGACCGCTTAGCATACATCAAGTGAACGATGACGGTGTGGAATTTCTGTATCATGTAGTTGGTGAAGGAACGGAGATTTTTGCGGAGCTGACTCCGGGAGATCCGGTTCAGCTGGAAGGACCCTTCGGCAACGGCTTCCCGGAGGTGGAAGGGAGAATCGCACTGATCGGCGGAGGAATCGGCATCGCACCGCTATATTATTGCGCCCGTCAGCTTCCTGGCAGTGATGTGTATCTCGGCTTCAGCAGAGAAGCCTTCCGGACAGAAGCTTTCCGGCCGCTTGCAGCGGAGCTTACCGTTGATGTCGGCGGACTCATTCTTGACAGCGTGGATTTTAACAGGTATGACCATATTTTTGTCTGCGGACCGCAGCCGATGCTGCAGGCGGCACAGATGAAGGGAGCTGCTGCGGGAGTGGACGGCAGACGCCCTAATGTATATCTCTCGCTGGAGAACCGGATGGCCTGCGGAATCGGCGCTTGCCTGGTCTGCAGCGTGTCGTGTGTTGACGGCCAGCGTAAAGCCTGTTCAGACGGTCCTGTATTCCTTGCCGAGGAGGTTGTTTTCCATGCTTAATACTTTGGTTAATACAACAGCAACAATCGCGGGTGTTCATTTCAAGAACCCGGTTGTAATGGCTTCCGGCACCTTTGGCTTCGGCAAAGAATATGGCAAGCTCTATGATGTCTCGATGCTTGGAGGAATCTCCGGTAAAGGTCTTACCCTGCAGGCCAAAGCGGGGAACCCTGGAATCCGCGTCTATGAGACGCCTTCCGGGCTGCTGAACAGTGTGGGACTTGAGAATCCGGGTGTAGAGGCTTTTCTGGATAAGGAGCTGCCTTACTGGGAGACGCTGGATACGGCTCGGATCGTGAACCTGGGCGGGAACACCCTGCCGGACTATGTGCTCGGTGCTGAGCTGATCCAGCGTGACGCGGATCAGCGGGCACAGGCGGGCAGACAGGCTGTGGATATGATTGAGCTCAACATTTCCTGCCCTAACGTCAAAGAGGGCGGTATCGCCTTCGGGGTCAAAACACCGGCCGCCAGGGAGGTTGTCCGTGCAGTGAGAGCTGCCACCCGGCTGCCGCTGGCCGTGAAGCTGTCCCCGAACGCCGAGGATATTGCCGAAATGGCGGAGATGTGTGAAGCGGAAGGAGCGGACGCCGTATCGTTGATCAATACGATCTCCGGTATGAAGATTGATGTGCGCCGCCGCCGCAGCGTATTTAATAATCTGTATGCAGGCCTGTCCGGTCCTGCAATCAAGCCGGTGGCCTTACGTATGGTGCATCAGGTTGCACACCGGGTCTCAATACCTGTAATCGGCATGGGCGGAATTACCTCCGCTACGGATATCATTGAATTTATTATGGCTGGCGCAACGGTGGTCCAGGTAGGAACCTATAACTTCATGAACATGCGGGCCGGCAGCACGCTGGTTGAGGAGCTGCACCAGTTCATGCTGGAGGAGAATATTTCTTCTCTTGATGAGATCCGCGGAATCGTCTAGAATTACTTCCTGCCTGAGATACCTGTATGCACTGGGGTTAATATAAGGGTAGGGAGGAATACGTTTGTCTTTTGAAGAAGCGGAATTTGAAGATATTGAGCTTTCAGCAACGGATGTCGGTAATGATCTGCTGCTGCTCATTACCGGCGGTGTCCGCCACATCGGTGCCTCAAGCACTGCGTATGTTGACGGCGGAGCCGTCAAAGCGGCGACAGCGGCTGTTCCCCATCATAAGGAGCATACGATCAGCGAGAATATTGCGCTTAGAGCCGCTGCTGCATTGAACAGGACGGTTACAGTTGTAATGGGCATCCATTATGATAATCTGAGTAAAGAAGGTATCATGCAGGTCGTCAGAATTGTAAATAATAAAGTGGATCAATATTTAACGCAACAAAAATGAAACGATAGCGGCACTCCCTGCGTAAAAGATACCAAATGAGCAGTTAACTTTTATTTTGGAGGAATGAACCATGTCTATTTTTAAAAGATTGCGTGATTTGACCATGTCCAACGTCAATGCCATTATTGACAAGGCTGAAGACCCGATTAAGATGACCGACCAATATATCCGTGATATGACCGAGGATCTTGAAGATGCGGAGAAGGCGGTTGCCGCCCAGATCGCCATCGAGAAGAAATTCAAGCAGCTGTATGAAGAGCAGGAAGCTCTTGTAGCAAAGCGTAACCAGCAGGCTCATACTGCAGCCCAGGCAGGTAATGTTGATCTGGCCCGCAGAGCACTGGAAGAGAAGAAGTCTGCTGAAGCCAAGCTGGTTGAATACAAGACCAGCTTTGACCAGAACAAGGCCTCCGCGGACAATCTGCGCGGCAAGCTGGATGAAATGCGAAAGCAGCTTACCCAGATGAAGAACAAACGCGAGACCCTTGTTGCCCGCTATAACGCGGCTAAGGCACAGACTGAAATCAACAAAGCGATGAGCGGATTCAGCTCTGACTCGGCTTCCGCCGGACTTAAGCGGATGGAAGAGAAGATGCTCGCCGCTGAAGCACAGGCTGAAGCCAGCAATGAAATGAGCTCGGGCAACAAATCGCTGGACGATGAATTCGAGAAGCTTGGCAAGGACCAGGCTGTTGAAGACGAATTGGCAGCACTGATGAAGCAGTACGACAAGCAGTAATATAGCAGCGTTCACCGGTTTCCGGCCGGTGCTGACAGGCGGAGGAGAGACAGAAACGTTTCTCCTTCGCCTTATCTATGCTTGCTGTGCCGGTCAGGCAAACTGAACAAACGGGGGCTAAAGAAATGGATTTCCATACTCTGGTGTCCATGGTTGTATGGACGGTGAGCGGCGCAGTACTGCTGTTTGCGCTGATGTTCGTAGATTCGCTGTTTACCCGTTATAACGATCTGGAGGAATTAAAGGCAGGCAATATGGCGGTAACCGCCCGTTTCCTGCTTAAGCTGTTGGCCCAGGGCTATATCCTGTCCTGTTCCATTGCAGCATCCAGCAGTCTTGGAGATGCACTTGTCGTATCGATCGTCTCCTTCTGGCTGCTGTTTATTGTGGAGAAAGCTGTTGAGCTGCTGCTCGGCAAATGGGGCAAAATCGATCTCGATCATGGAACCCGGCTCGGCAAAATAGGCTACGGTCTGCTGGCAGGATCTCTGCATGTGAACGGAGCTCTGATTATTGCCGCATTTATCCGCGGATAAAGCGGACGTGTACATGATGGAGCTTACTATTATCTTTTGCAAAAGGAATGATGGATTGTGAGCATCTGGAAAAGAATCGGGAACATCTTCTCCAAGCCTCCGGTACCGGAGGCGCCCAAAAGCATGCTGAATCTGACACCCGGCGATATCTGTGAGGTCTCTCTGGTCACCTATGAGGTAACCGGCCGGACGATGACCAGCGGACGGAATGCAGCCGTATTGACGCTGCGCGACGGCAGCCGGATTGCTTATCTGCATGTTGAAGAGCGGGAGCAGCTGCAATATGCGCTGTATCACCCGATCGACGGGCGTCTGGACAATCCGGCTGAGGTGCCGGCAACGCTGGAACTGGACGGCTATACCTTTTATCTGGAAGAAGAATACGAAGGCTATGCGGCTATTACGGGCCAGACCCCTTATATGAACGGAGGATCACAGCACGTCTGGCAGTACCAGTCTGATGATTACCGGCTGTTGCGGGTGGAGTGGCAGAACGGGCGTTTTATGCTCTATGAAGGGGAAAAGATCATCCCGGCCGATGTACGGGTCATCCGCGCGTCTTAATAGTTTCCGTGCCAACCTTGAACCATTACAAGGGGAAAGAAAAGCTGACATTTTCGATAAGGAATAGTTTGAAGGTTCAGGATGCCTGTGCGGCTCAGCACGGGTGTCCTTTTTTGCGTTTATTCGTGCCAATACGGCAGGAAATTTTACTTTAGATTACCCCATGTTAAGATAGTGTAAGTAAATCATCACGGTTAACGGAGGTAAATATGGACAGACATCGGGATAGTGCGGATCAGAAGTTCCAGCGTAAAGCGCTGCAGGTACAGGAAGCCCAGGCACGGGTTATGCAACATGCCAAATTGCTCGGAACCGAGGAGGTGCCGCTCAGCCAATGCTGCGGAAGGGTTCTGGCGGAGCCGCTCCATGCACCGCATCCGTTTCCGGCGTTTAACCGCTCCGGGATGGACGGATATGCGCTGAGGGCTGCAGATACGGCAGGCTGTAATGCGGAGGAGCCGGTATGGCTGGAGGTTATAGACAATATCCCGTGCGGAGCAGTATCCTCTAAAACTATCACACCCGGCACGGCTGCGCGGATTATGACCGGAGCACAGCTGCCTGAAGGCTCGGATACGGTGGTAATGATTGAGATTACAGAATCCAGAATATTGGAGGGTACAACCTATGTGGGTCTCCGGAAGCCGCAGCAGCCGGGCAGCAATATTACACCCCTTGGTTTTGAATTAAAAGAGGGCAATCCTGTGCTGCCGGTAGGACGCACCATTGCTGCAGGGGATATTGCAGCGCTCGCCGCATTCGGTTTTCCTGTAGTAAAGGTGCAGCGGCGGCCGAAGGTGGCTATTTTTGCAACCGGGACAGAGCTGCTGGAGGTAGATGAACCGCTGCAGCCCGGAAAAATCCGCAACAGTAATTCCCCGATGCTTGAAGCACTGGTCCGGGAAGCAGGAGGAGAGGCGGTTATGCTCGGCGCGATTGCTGATGACTTGGAGCTGGCCCGCAGCAGGGTGCAGATGGCGCTGGAAACCCATGATCTGGTCATTACAACCGGAGGAGTCTCTGTTGGTGATTACGATATTATGGGCGATCTGGTCCGGGAAAAAAGCGGGGAAATGCTGTTCAATAAAGTCACGATGCGTCCGGGGAGCGTTACTACGGCTGCCGTGCGGGGTGGCAAGCTGCTGCTGGCACTATCAGGCAACCCTGGTGCAAGCTTTGTCGGGTTCCATCTGTTTGCCCGTCCGGTCATTTCATTAATGCTGGGATCTACGCAGACTTTGCTGCCGGAATGGACCGCCTTTATGGGATCAGATTATACCAGAGTGAACAATTATACCCGGTTTGTACGCGCCAGACTGGCGGTCCGTGACGGGGTTGTTTATGCATATCCTGCAGGCATCGATGAGTCGTCCGTCATGGTAACGATTAAGGACAGTGACTGTCTGATCGTCGTTCCGCCTGAAGTGCGGGGGATGAAGACAGGGGACAAGGTAAAGGTGCTGAAGCTGCCGGGTGAGTTTGGCGGGCAGGGATGAGAGGGGGATTACTGTTGCGGAGTCAAAAAAACAATATCGGCAGGGTGAAGCTGAAACTGCGCCCACAGCGGAGCTCCAAGCGGCGTATCCGGGGAGCACAAGTCCAATCGGGTAATCCGGCTGTCTGCCAGATTGTCGGCTATAAAAACAGCGGCAAAACATCACTCGTCTGTGCGCTCATTCCCTTGTTGAAGCAGAAAGGGGAGCGCGTTGCCGTCATCAAGCATGACGGACATGAATATGACATGGACCATCCCGAGACGGATACGTGGAAGCAGCGCCAGGCTGGTGCAATGGCGGTTGCCATTACAAGCGCAGCCCGCACCTCTGTCATCGAGGAACGGGGCAGCAGCTTATCAGAGCTGATAACGGTCTTTTCCAGTTATGATTACGTCCTCGTAGAAGGGTTCAAGCAGGAAGCGTACCCGAAGATTGTACTGATCAGAAGACAGGAGGATCTTGAATTACTGCAGCAAACCCGTAACATTGCCGCAGTTGCCGCATGGGAACAAATGATCCCTGATGTAATTGCGGCAGTTTCGCAGCAGCAAACGCAGGTTTTTGAAATCAACGAGATCGCAGGCATGGCCGAATTTTTATACAATCAACGCTCTAATTTTCAAAATTTCAACATATGAAAAATTCACAATAGAAATGCGCCAAATCGCTAAGCTGCTGATTAGCAGCGGTTTTAACACCTGGACAAAGGAGGATTCTGCGAATGACCATCAGCAAACAGAATGCAGAGCACTATATATGGGGAGATCAGTGTGATGGCTGGCATTTAGTAAAGGAGGAACAGCTTAGTATTATCCATGAGCGGATGCCGGCAGATACAGCGGAAGTAAGGCATTATCACGAGCAGTCCCGGCAGTTTTTCTTTGTACTGTCCGGGACGGCTACACTGGAAGTGGACGGCGTTGAATATACTTTAAATGCTCAGGAGGGAAAAGAGGTCCCGCCACTCGTTGCACATCAGATGTTAAATAAATCTGATAAAGATGTTGAGTTTCTGGTTACTTCCCAGCCGCCCAGTAAGGGCGACCGCATCATTGTGGAGCTGGCCGATAAGCAGGGTTAAATATGGCTATTATTGGTAAATTAGAGGGCTAGTGTGCATTCATACCAGCCCAATGGTCCGGACGGACCAGCGTTCCCGGCAGCCTGGTAGCCGCATCCCCTTTGGCGGCATTCACCTGGAACTGGGTCAGAAACAGGCTTGCCGAAAGATCGGCGCCGCAGATATTCGTATCGCGGAAATCTGCACCGATCAGGTCCGCACCGCGCAGATCAGCACCGCTGAGATCGGCAGCGATCAGGTAGGCACCGCGCAGGCTGACACAACGCAGATCGGCTTTTTTCAACCGGGCGCCGATCAGATCGGCACCGCGCCCGTAGTTTTTCTGGCGCGCCGGCGCCGGCTTCAGGCTCTTGCGCACGGCCTGTCTGACAAGCTCGCTTGCCCGCAGCAGCAGTTCATTTACCTCCTGGCGCAGCGCAGGTATATCGAGCTCCAGCAGTGCATCAGGCTCCTGCAGCGTCAGCTGCTCTGCCGTGTCCCGTGCGGCTGCCAGAGCAGCATGGACAGGCTCTGCGGCAGGCCAGCCAAGCGCCTCTGTAATGTACCACAGCAATTCATGCAGCTGGCGCATGACCGGAAAAACCTCAAACATCCGCGTTGCTGTGGCCGGAGCCTGACGCCAGTCGGCGCCGCCGTAAGTAACCATGGATACTTTTTGCCCTGCGCCGAAGCAATCATAGACAGTGCAGCCGCGCATCCCGGACTCCCGCAGGCGGGTATGAATCCCGCAGCGGAAATTCTCCTGCAGGTTGTGGCAGGGCTGTCCGGCTGCTTTATCCATTGCAAAGTCGGAAGACAGGGAAAAGGGCAGGGCGGCGCAGCACAGCCCGAAGCATTGTTCACAGTCTGCCCGCAGACTCTTAAGCCCATTTTCAGCAGAATAGCTTGTAAATTCTTGTTTATCAGACAACGAAATTCCCTCCAGCAGTAGAACAAAATATATAATGCTAAACTAGCAGTTTAAGAAACCTCAGCTATCCTGACGCCGTTCAATCGCTTCAGACATCGTTTTGTCCGTCAGGTGGGCGTATACTTCAGTCGTTTCCGTTGAGGCATGTCCAAGCTGCTCCTTTGTCTTGTAGATGTCATTCTGCAGATAATAATCGGTAGCGAAGGAGTGGCGCAGCTTATGGACAGTCAGGTAAGGCTTGCCGAAACGCTTGGCGTATTTGATAATCATCTCCTGGATAGCCCGTTTCGTCATGCGTTTGCCTTCCTGGGCGCCGTTAGGCAGCGCGATGAAGAGAGCTTTTTCACGTTTGGGCGTTTTATAACGGGCCTGCCGCAGGCTTAAATATTGTGCAAGATCATCCTTGGCCTGCTCACGGAAGTAGACCGGGGTTTTGAAGGTTTCGTCATTGTTGCCTTTACGGTATACGTAGAGCAGCTTATTATTGACGTCCAGATCATCGATGTTCAGATTGACCACCTCGGATACCCGCAGGCCGGAGTTCAGGATAAGACTGGCGATACAGGCATCCCGTTCCCGGTTCTGCTGAAACGAATAATAAGCCTGCTTGTTCGACTCCACGTCACGGCCATACCCTTCATAAATGTAGCCCACGAACTCCAGCAGCTCCTCTTCCTCAAGGATTTTACCTTTCAGCTTGGCGGCTGTGTCTTTAGGTTTATGAATGCGCTTAATTTCGACTTTGGCCATAATGTTGCGCTTCAGCAGCGGATAAAAGTTCTCGTCCTCGGCAATCTGGCTCAGATAATGGAACAGGGAGCGCAGGGCGGACAGCTTACGGGAGACTGTTACCCGGGAATTGGCACTCTCGGCACGGGTTGTGAGATACAGCCGGTATCCGACGATACTGTCCATATGCAGGGTTTCGAGTTCAAGCAGGGTGATGTTTGCATTGCTGTCAGCAGCGGACAATCCCTCTGCCCGGAGCCAGCCGAAAAAAGATTCATAATCCCGGATATATTCCAGCAGGGTAGAGGGGGACAGATCCGGGCGCTTAAAATCAATAAATTGCTGGACGAACCAGGGCATGTGGACTACACGCTGATCCAGATGCTTGCGGTCGTTATTTTTTTGTATGCTCAAGGAGATCACCTTTTTCTGAATATGCGTTAAAACAGGAAATAATAGGCTGTATGTATACCGGCGTTTGTCTATTTTATCATAAAGTTATATGATGTGTAGTAAAACGTGAAGCGCAGAGGTGAGCCTAATGGAACTTGGAATCGAGCTGGTTCCCAAGGAGCAGAAAGAGATGATCAGCAGGCTGATGCAGTTTTATCTTTATGATTTTACCCGCTATCTGGAGATAGAGGTGGACCGTGAGGGGAAGTTCCCGGCGTATCCGGGCCTTGAAGCCTACTGGAGCAGCGGCACCAATAAATTTGCTTATGTGTTTACAGCAGACGGGAATATCGCCGGTTTTGCGCTGGTGGACCGTCTGCTGCGGGACCCTGAAGGACAGTTTTATATGACGGAATTTTTCGTAATGCAAAAGTACCGCCGCAGCGGAGTAGGTACATGGGCAGCACACCGGCTGTTCGATATGTTCCCGGGAGACTGGAAGGTCTCACAGATCCGCGCCAATACACCGGCCCGTAATTTCTGGCACAGGGTAATCGGGGCATATACGAACGGGGAGTTCAAAGAACGCTTTAATTCGCGGCAGGGCAATCCCAGTCAATACTTCAGTACAGCCGATACTGCCAGAGTCAAAAAATAACAGACATGCCTTACCTGCTTCGATAATAGAGCCTGTCAGCCCCGGCTGCAGGCTTTTAATTGTGCTGGCTTTAATGGCTAACCCATAGTAGCAGGCTGACAGGAAAAGAGGGTTAAAGATGAAAGATTCTAATGTTGTCCCGGTACCGGTCAAATTTGGGGTCACACTGGCTACTGCGCTCGCCGGCGGCGGTCTATTTATGCTGCTGGGTCTGCCGATTCCCTGGCTGCTTGGTCCGATGATTGCAACCCTGATTGGTGCAAATCTGCGGAAGCAGTACTACGCCTGGCCCGGCCCGCTCAGAAATAGCGGTATGATCATCGTCGGCTATACTATCGGTCTTTCGCTAACCGCACCTGCGCTGAAGGAAATGGCAGGCCAGCTCCCGTCTATGCTGCTCATGACAGGATTGCTGCTGCTTTTTTGTGCAGGGATTGCTGCTATTGTATCTAAAATATCCGGAATGAACTATAAAACAGTCCTGCTCGGCAGTATTCCCGGCGGCCTCACGCAGATGGTTATGCTGGCAGAGGAGACAGAAGACGTTAATCTTACCGTTGTAACCGTTATACAGGTAGTCCGCCTGATGATGATCATTATTTGCGTACCCTTGCTGATTTTTAGTCCTGCCTTTGGCCAAACCTCAGGAGCAGCAGGAGTTGCCCCTCTCATAACAGAGGTTTCATCCTCATGGTCAGGTTTATATCCTAACTTTTTCATCTATGCTGCTGCCTGCACGTTCTGTGCCATTGCCGGTCAAAAGGTGAAGTTTCCGACAGCCTATCTGCTTGGCCCGGCGCTTATAACCTCAGTTTTGCAGATCAGCGGACTGAGCGGACCTGCACTTCCCGGCCTGCTGCTGAATGCCGCCCAGCTGATGATTGGTATATTCGTGGGAATGCTGCTCAATCCGCGCAAGCTGAACAATAAGCTGGTTACCTTATCTCTGGCGGTAGGAAGCGGTGTTGTGCTGATCGGCGGAGCTTATTTGATGAGCCTGCTGTTCGCTTATTTCGATGCGGTATCCTTATCTACTGCGCTGTTAAGCCTTGCACCTGGAGGAATGGACCAGATGAGCCTGATTGCCCATGAGGTAGGGGCGGATCTGCCGACAGTAGCCGGTTTTCAGCTATTCCGGACATTCTTTATCTTTTTTGCCGTTCCGCCGCTGTTTAAGCTCATTTTCCGGGAGAAGAAGAGGGAGGCAAGTGCAAGTGGTTAACATATTAATAGTTATGTTAACTTACTCTTTAGTATAGGATGTAATCCCGCTTGAATACAGGTTCTCTACTAACATGAAAAAGTCTACTGTCGATAAATCCTTTTGACGCTGGAGCCAAAGACGAAATAAAGAAAGGGAGGTTGACAGGTAAAACTCAATCAGATATGGCGTTAAGGAATGGTTCTGCGGGACATTTATAGCTAATTGATCCGGAGTGATGTCTTTTTTCAAACGTTTTAAAAAACGTGCACTTCCGTAATCACCTAAAAGGGCGTTTAGTACCAGAAGATGTTCTCTTTTATCCAGACAATAGAGGGCATTTTGAACGGTGTGCATGGACAGCTCTTTATTGGCCAGTTCGGTTTTTATTTCATTTAAAAAGTCATTCTCAACAGAATCTAATAAATCGTAAAGATCAGTAAAATATTGATAAAAGGTGCTGCGGTTATATCCTGAAATTTTCGCTATTTCCTGAACTGAAATTTTCTCAATCGGCTTTTGGCTGTATAGCTCACAAAAAACTTCTATGAATACTTGTCTCGTTTTCTCCGTTATTTGGGGTTGCTTTTTCATGGTATCCTCCTGCTGGTGAACGAATTATGATCCGACAGATTATAAAAAATTGATGGTTGATCAAGGAAAAATAATGCTTTATGATCACATCATACAACATGTTGTCGGATAGTCAAGAAATAACAAGCAGGAGGGTTTCGATGTCAGCAAAACCAATTAGAATTTTAGTTTTTGGCGCAGGGGTAATCGGGAGTATGTACGCAATGAAGCTCATTGAGGCCGGATTTGACGTTAGCCTGTACGCACAATCTGAAAGATTTAGATTCTTAAGTGAAAATGGCCTGCAATATGTACAAAAGGGCAGAGTTCAATCGATACAGGTCCATGTCATTGATACGCTTGAACAGGACGATGAATATGATTTTATTTTCGTTACTGTCCGGTATGACCGGGCTGAAGCAGCCTTATTGGCGCTAAAAGATAATCAAAGCAAAAACATAGTTACGATGACCAGTAATTCAACGGGATTTTCCTCGTGGCTGAATATCGTTGGGAAACGGCTTTTACCCGCTTTTCCCGGCTTCGGCGGACAGATTATAGAAGGAGTCTTGCATCCCAGGTTCGTGCCAAAGCTTCTAGGAGCAACCGCATTCGGGGAAATTAATGGTGCCGTTACAGAACGTACAGAAAACCTCGCAAAAATATTCACAACAGCGAAGCTTCCATATGTCATTAAAAAAGATATGCAAGCCTATCTAATCACACATTCCGTATCAGACATTGCATTGTTGAGCTTTTTACAGCGTAAAACACCCGGTACCAGGAAAACAGCCCGCCAAATAACAGTTACCTTAAAAACATATCTAAGGGCAATACAGAAAGCCGGCGTTTCTATTGAATCACCCGTGCTAAAAATGGTGCTTAAGCTTCCAAACATAATGCCGGATCTTTTCTTTATGCTATGGCTGCGGACGAGGATGGTTAAGAATATGATGCTCGAGGATTATGCCAACCGGGCCAACAATGAGATCGGGCAGCTGAGAGCGGATTTATTGAAGTTTTTAAGAGAGAACGGACAGGATAGTGAGGCGTTGTAATTGAATTCGGTAAAATGGGGGGAAGGAGACGGAGCCATCAGCAAACGTAAGTTAACATAATAATTAATATGTTACCACATTACGCGTTTCTAAAAAAACCAACCATTCTAACCAAAATGATCAAAAATAACCCAGGACAATTTCTGGCCTTTGATTATTTTATTTCAACATATGAAAAATTCACAATAATAAACCATTCAAACCACGCTTCCATGCTACAAAGTACAAAAACATACTTTAGAGCACCAACATCACAAATAAATATGAAAAAGGAGGGGTAATCCCTCCCAAACATAAACACAATAGCAGATATTCAATACCTTACAAGAAAACGAAACTGCGGCTAATGCAGCAAATCCGTCAGTCGTTTTCTCAGCTCAAAAGAAGTAATCACGGCATGCAGCGCCTGATTGAGCGAGAGTACAGATTCTGTGCTGTTTTTGAAGCATTGCAGCGCGTGCTGCAGGCTCTGTTCGTAAGCGTTCGTTTTATCCAGGTTGAGCTCCTGTCTGCCGGAAGGGCTGTATTCATAGAGAGCGGTATCCGTGCCGCCATGCATATCCTCTTTTTCGTAATACTCAAGCTTGGCATGCTCGAAATATGCTTCATAGCTCACTGTAAAAGGATAGGCTGACGGCATTAAAGAAGCTGCGGTAACCTGCACATTCACTTGCGGGGTGTTGAAGGTTGCCTGAACCAGTGACTGGCCGTCTTGCGGACCACGGGTGCCCCAGACACTGGTTGGAGCCGCGTCCTTCAGTAGCCAGGTTACAAAATCCAGCTCATGAATCATCAGGCTAGTGGCAATCTGATCAAGCCCCAAATTACCCCACAGGGGAGGGGTTTCCCGGGCTAAGCTCAGCTTTAGGAGCCGGCCGTATTTCTCCTGCTGCACCGCCTCATACAGATAACGATACGCCGGATCAAATTTGATGAACTGGTTGACCAGCACTCTTTTGGCATAGTGTGTTTCCGCACGTTTCAATGCTCGGGCGTCTTCTGCAGACAGGCAGACCGGTGTCTCGCAGAATACATGCTTTCCGGCCTCAAGCGCTTTCAGGGTGTATTGTTTATGTAAATGTGAGGGCAGACATATGTCGATGATATCAAGGCCGGGATCGCGGATGACATCATCAATCGAAGTGCTGATTTCTACTCCTGATTCTTCTTTCAGCTTTAACAGCTTGGCTTCATTCCGCCCAAAGATGACTATACGGCCGGCCATCTCAGATTTTGCTAAAATACTGGCGTGATATGCGCCAAAGCCTGTGCCTAAAATGCCAATGTTCATTTACAACAGCTCCTTTTGTCTGATATATTCCATGATATACCTCCATTGTTGACAACAGAGTGGCAAGAATTGAAGCGGAGAGGCGGATGGTTGTGCGTGTGCACCGGTTAATTGCAATCATGCTCCTGATTGAATCCAGGGGGAGAATCAAAGCGAATGAGCTGGCAGCTGCTCTGGAGACCTCAGTCAGGTCCATTTACAGGGACATTGATGTGCTGGCGGAAGCGGGAATCCCAATCGTAACGGCGACCGGACCCAACGGAGGAATTTCTCTTATGGAAGGCTATATCGTCAATCTGAAGCAGTTGAACGGGGATGAATTGGTTCATCTTTATCTAACGGGTCTGGGATTTCATCACGGCAGACAGAAGGAGTCTACCTTGAAGCTCAAAAATGCCATGCTGAAACTGGAAAAGACGCTACCGCCAGCCTACCGGGAGGATATCACCAAGGCTAAAAATGTTTTTTATTTCGATGAGACACCGTGGTGGAACGAACCGGCTGTGCTCCCTGACGTTGAGCTGCTCCGTTCAGCGCTCTGGAAAGGGCGTAAGGCCAGAATTGAATACCGTAAGGTGGACGGCGGGCGGTCTGAGCGGAATCTGCAGCCGTACGGGCTGGTAGTGAAGCAGGGGGCGTGGTATCTGGCGGCGTTTTGTGAAAAAGCGGGTGAAGTGCGGACATTCAAATGTGAGCGGATCAGCTCTGTAGAGCTGCTTGAAGACTCGTATGCGATTCCTGACGGGTTTTCATTAGAGGGATACTGGAGCAGCCAGAAAAAGCTGTTTAAACAAAGCCGCAGGGCTGAGGAGTATTATCCTGTGAGGCTCAAGTTAAAAAGGCCTGATCCGCAGTTCGTAAACCGGCTGGAGGTAATAGAAAGGGCAGTTGATCAAGGAGATCATATCCTTACAGTTAATCTGTACAGCTATGAACAGGCCTGCGAAAAAGTGCTGCAGCTGCCCGAGGACATCGAGGTTATCGAGCCAACAATGCTGAGGGACTACATTAAGGAAAAGATTGTACTTTTGCAAAAAGTGTACTTTTAACTTGTGACTAAAAAAGCTAATTCTAGATTGGGTAACATATTAAATATTATGTTAACTATCTATTGAATAAGCCCGAAATGCAGAAATAAATAGCGGCAGACACGGACCACAAAGTCCTGACCTGCCGCTATTTGTATGCTTTGTTTAAATCATCGCGTTAATTGTAACTTCCAGCCTCAGTCCGCTCTCTGGCTTTAAGCCTTTTATGGGCGGTTATCAGGAACGGCAGACCGAGGGCTGTTGTCAGCGCCAGCGGCACAAACACCGCTGGGCCGCTGGAGGCGCCAAACTGGTCTAGCAGCATACCTCCCAGAATAGGCGCCATTACGCTGCCTAGCCCGTTGAACCCGATTGTTCCGAAGTAAGTCCCTTTCCATTCCGGCTTGGCGATCCGGTCGATCAGCATATCCATCATGGTGAACAGCAGCACCTCACCAACGGTGAACAGAATCACTCCGACCATAAGGAGGGCGATACCGCCGGCAGCGCCGAACAGCAGCATGCTAAGCGCGACGCAGATATTTCCAAGGATCAGTGGCATGATAGGCGAAAATTTACTTGCTGTGCGGACAATTGGGTATTGAACGACAAGCACCGTTACTGCATTCAGCGACAGCATGTAAGAGAAGACCTTACCGCCGTCCGTAAAGTGAGTATTCATCGCCAGATATTGCGCTAATGTGGAGCTGAAATGCCCATAACCCAACACGCAAAAAATGGTACCAAGCAGGACAGGCAGGAAGACGCGGTCCCGTCCGGTAACAGCCAGCGCTGCACTAAGTTTGGGTGCGGTGACTTCTGAATGTCCGGGCAGTGTAGCATGATGAATCCGGAACTGCATAAACAGCACCAGCCCGTAGGCTATGTAGACGAAACCCGCGATCATAAACGGAAAAGTTGATTCGGCCGATCCCAGCTGAAGGCCGATAATCGGTCCGAACACCACGCCCAGGTTAACCGCTGCATACCTCAGGTTGAACACAAGCAGCTTATGCTCAGGAGGTGTAATATCGGACAGCATAGCCCGGGAAGTTGGCTCGAACACCGCGCGGCAGATCCCGTTCAAGGTATTAACGAGGAAAAATACCCATAAATGCTGGGCAGCCGAAAAGCCGAAGAACACCAGCGCCCAGCCGAAGACGGAGACGAGCATGACGATTTTGCGGCCGATGACATCGGAGATGTAACCGCCGTAGAAGCTGATCATTACCCCGGCGAGTGAACTGACGGCCACGGTAAAGCCGGTCTGGGTCGGCGATGCCCCGAGCACCTGGGTTAGATAAATTGATAAAAAAGGGATACTCATGGAGGTAACCAGCCGGCCGAACATAGTCCCGATGATAATGGTCCATGCCAGCGGATGGATATGCTGCAGATGCTGTTTCATAAGTCAGAGGTTCTCCTAATCTAATAGCTGAATTTTACAGACTGCCTATTTCAGGCGTTGTCCTATATAATTGTAATATTAAAAGGGGGAAAGAAAAGTGTAAGGTTTCCCCTTATCCTTTCACCTTTACAGGAGTGTTTAATTTGGACAACCATATCGCTCATTATTTAAGGATATCAGCGTCATTTAACAGCCCTTCCAGGCTGCAGGAGCCGCTCCCGGCAAGTATTGATCAGCTGGCAGAGGTGCTGTGCTGCACCCCGCGCAACGTTAAATTTATTTTGCGGCGGCTTGAAGAGAAGGCTCTGATTCAGTGGCAGCCGGGCAGAGGCAGGGGGCATATCTCGGCCATTACTTTTCTGCGCAGCACAGATGATGTGCTGGAAGAGCTGCTGCTGGAGCTGGTCACAAGCGGGAGAATCAAACAGGGGATAGAGCTGATCGGACTTCCCGAGGTAAGCAATCCGCTGAAGGAACGGCTGCTGGCTACGCTGAATAAACAGATGGGTTACCATAGTGAAGCAGAGTCTACAACCGGTCTGGATGTTTTGCGGATTATCGGCAACCGGCATGTGCAGGATCTGGACCCGGCCTTTGTATATACTGCCTTTGAGGCCTTTTTGCTAGGGCAAATTTACAGTACCCTGGTGACCTACGATGCATCCGGCGGCCGCTTTGCTCCGGCGCTTGCACATATGTGGGAGGTAAGTGAGGACTGCACCAGCTACATTTTTTATCTGCGCAAAGGGGTCCGCTTCCATCACGGCCGGGTGAAGACCTCCAGAGATGTTAAGGAGACGCTGCTCCGGCTTAAGGATCAGAATAGTCCGGCGATGTGGTATTTCCGTGATGTTATTGGTATTGAGCTGCTTGGTGATCACCGGATCCGGTTTGATCTGTCACGATCGAACCGTTTTTTCCTGCATGCGCTTAGTTCAATCTATATGTCAGTTCTGCCTTATGATCTGGAGTTTAATGCGGCCCGTCTGTCCGGAACCGGACCTTACCGGGTAATCAACCTGAGCGATGACGTACTTGTGCTGTCCGCCTTCGATGATTACTACGGAATCAGTCCGCTGCTTGACCAAGTAGAAATATGGTCCTTGCCGGATAAATGGGCCAGTGTCCGCCAATACCAGCTTCCAGAAGCAGGAGAGCTCCGCCCGTCTCAAGCACCATGTGATAATAACAGCATTGATTATCCGGCTCTTGGCTGCAGATATATCCTGACGAATTTCCGTAAGAAAGGGCATCAGCATAATCTCCATTTCCGTCAGGCCATGAGCATGCTGTATCTCCCGACTGCCTTAATTAAGGAGCTGGGCGGGAACCGGATTACCCCGGCAGCCAGCTTTTTGCCCTGGTTAAGCCTCCAGTCAGACTGGAGCGAACCGGGGATAGAAGAAATCAGGGAAAGCCTGCAGTTAAGCGGCTACGACGGCGGAGTGATTACTCTGGCCTGTACAGCCAGAAAAGAGGAAAGCGAAGAAGCGAAGTGGCTGCAAAGGCGCGGAGAAGCTGCCGGTATAACGATCCAATTGCTGGAGTATAAGGATTTCAACCTGGATGAAATTATCGGCCAGGCAGACTTTGTATTTGCCGAAGAGGTGCTGGAGGATGACTGGCAGTGGGGGATGATTAATTATTTTGTCAACACATCCAATCATCTGCACAGATTGCTGTTAAACCATCAGCTGGCGGAAATCGGACAGGCCGTCAGCGGCTTCTCAGGGCTGGATGAGGATAGCAGAAGCCGTCTGCTGGAGCAGACAGAGTCCATGTTACGTGATCAGGCGTGGGTGCTGTATGGCTGCCATCTGAACAAAAGAGCACAGCTCAACCAGAGTCTGTTCGGCCTGCATACAGGTCCTTTCGGTTTTCTCGATATCTCTAAATTGTGGATCAAGTCAGGCTTTCCGGACCGAAGCGGGCTATGATTGATACAGCTGAATGCTACGGCAACAGCGAGGAGCTCATACTGTTTTTACGGTATGGGCTCCTCTCAAGCTGATAGAACATGGGTTCTTTAGGTTAAGTAAATACATATGTAAAACGCGTAAGGAGGCATCATGAACTATGGCAGAGAGTACGGAAAGTCTGGTAAGCTTAATTAAAAAAGGAAATAAGTCTTCAGGCTCGGCAGCGATCGGCAATACATGCATCGCCATTGTGAAGGGAATTGCCTTTGCGCTGACCGGCAGTGGCTCGATGTTTGCCACGATGATGCACTCCATTGCGGATGCCGTCAATCAGATGTTTGTCTTTACCGGCAGTGTGCTGGCTGAGAAACGGCCAACCCGCCGTTTTCCGGACGGCTTTGGGCGGGTAATCAACCTGTTCTGTATGGTGGCAGTAATTGTTGTCACCATTATGGCGTACGAAACGATGCTCGAAGGCTTTCATCTGCTGCAGCATCCGGCAGAAGAGGCAGACGGGTACTGGATTAATGTGCTGGTGCTGGCGCTCTCGATCGGGGCGGATGGCTTTGTCTGGGTAAAAGCGATGAATGAAGTGCTGCACGATGCCCGGGTGGAAGCCAAGGGCTTCCGGAAATTCACAGCCTCGCTCAAAAACGTTAAGCGGGCCGCACCGCCAACCCGGCTTGTCTTTTACGAGGATCTGGTAGCTACGACCGGAGGCCTGCTGGCAATGATTGCCGTGCTGGTGACAGCGCTGACCAATTTCCATCTGCTGGACGGAATTACAAGCATCCTGATTGCTTTTATGATGATCGGGGTAGCCTTCCGTGTAGGCTATGACAACATGATTGGACTGATTGGTGTAGCAGCTCCGCCGGAAATTGAGGAGAAGGTTGCGAAGATTATTTTTGATGAACCCCAGGTTATCGATATTTACCAGATGCGCATCCTGCAGGAAGGCCGTTACTACCATGTAGAGGGGCTAATTGAGCTTAAGACCGGGCTGACGCTGGCTGATGCCGATGACATCAAGTTTAAGGTGAGGGACAAGCTGCTGGCTGATCCGCATATCTCGGACGTGACTCTAGGAATTCTGGAGGATAACGGGGTGCGAAACTGGGTACCTCGGGAGGGGGTGCAGGATTTGACCTAAAGCGGGAGCATTCCAGCATCGACGGGGAAAATAAATGGGGAGTACCGTACTAACGGTGCTCCCCTTAACTATGAGTGCTATTAAGCTGGACTTTGCAGTTAAACCGCCTGCTTGCCGTCACACTTTTTGCAGACGTCCAGCTTGCTGCCATCAGCTTTTTTGCCGAGATACAGCAGTTTAATCCTTGTGCTTCCACAGATTGGACAGGTTCCTCTGCTGCGGGACGGCAGCCGCCAGAGGGCTTTGCCGCGTTTGTTCTTGGACATTAGTATTCCCACCTTCACTTGTAATACCCTATCCTATGCCTGTCCTGCAATGGCTAGTACTTTTATTATTGACGTTCCATTTATTGTTAATATAGTATGGAAGTTGTATTTCTTATCGGAGGAGGAGCAGCTATGAATACTTTCATTTATATGGTAAGGCATGGTGAATCACCAATAAATGAGCCGGGCGAAAGAACCAGAGGGTTGACGGAGAAAGGAAAAAGAGAGGCACTTCAAGTAACAGAGCTGCTGAAACAAGAAAAGATAGAGGTTTTTGTCTCAAGTCCTTATCGAAGGGCAATTCTAACCATTGAGGATTTGGCTCATGCCAGCGGACAGGAGGTGCTATTATACGAAGATCTTAAAGAAAGAATCTTCCTGAATGAAGACAAGCGCCTGCCCGATGAGGAGTTGATCCCGTTATTGGAGACGTCGTTTAACGACCCTGATTATTCCTTACCCGGCGGAGAGTCAGATGCCGAATGTCAGAGCCGGGCGATAGCTGTTGTGAAAGAGCTGTTAAAGGAGTTCAGCGGACAAAAGATAGCTTTGGGTACACATGGAGCCGTAATGATGTTAATGATGAATTATTATGATAAGAAGTACGATCTGGATTTTCTGCTTAACATGTCTAAACCGGATGTATACAGGCTTGAGTTTAACGGGGAAGAGCTGATTGAGATAATCAGATTGTGGAGTTAGCGGTTTGATCTTCAAAACACAGACAGCACCAGCCGCGGAGAATGTTGATTTGCGGGCTGGCGCTGCTGCGTTTCACATCCTTTTCTGGTATTGGACGATCAGATAATGGCTCATGAAGTGGTAAATCAGAAAGACAACAACTACAGCCAGCGTCACCCATAAAGGAGCAGAAATGAGTATCGTAACATAAGCGATCGCCATGATCAGCCAGATCGTAATATCTGCGGCCTTGGCTTTGGCACGGTTGCGGATCATTATATTCCGTTCATCGTTATAGTCGATGTGGGCCTGTTTTTCAAGCTCAGGGTTTTTGCGTCCTGCACGAATCATAAGCAAGTTAGATATACTAAGCCCCGCACTGCCCGCCCCGATGCCGATCAGCGTACCTGATACAGCCTTCCATTCCTCATTGTCAAAAAAGAAGCCCGCTGCAATTGCACAAATTCCGATGAACAGCAGTACCGCGTAACAAGCCTGTGATCTTCTCATTTCTGTTCCTCCTCGTAGATAAAGATCTCCTCAATGGACAGGTTGAAATAACGGGCAATTTTGAAAGCCAAGAGGATGGAAGGGTTGTATCTTCCGTTTTCGAGCGAGCCGATCGTCTGTCTGGATACCTCAAGTGCTGCTGCCAGCTCTTCCTGCTTAATACCGTGCTGCTTGCGGATTTCCTCAAGCCTGTTATTCAAAGAATCACCTCACTGTGAAGGATGGAAAGCATACTTTCCATAACTAAAATATCATTAAAACCGGAGAATGTAAAGCTTGCTTTCCATTTTGTTGGTGAGGTTATATAGAGTTGCGCTATACATAAAAAGCACCTGATTTAGGTCAAAAAGCAGGTTATACCGGCTTGAAAAAAACAGCGTATAACATAAATTATACGCTGTTTCCGTTTAAAACGATTTTATTAACCCTGTACGGACAACATTCCAGCTCGATTTGAGCATTATTATTCCAATATAATCCAGATAAATACGCGACACTCTTAACAGCACCTGCTATGCTATAATGGTTCAAAAAACAGACAGGGTGGAGAGGTATGACGACCAGCAAATCAGGGGCTGTCCCAAAGTGGAGATCGGACAAGCTTTCACATTTAGGCTCTTCTATTTTTGCCGAGGTGGCAGAGTGGAAGAAAGAAGCACGACAATCGGGACTGGAGGTTATTGACCTAGGCATCGGCAGCCCGGACCAGGCACCTGTCCCGGAAATCCGGGAAGCGTTGAGTGCAGCCATGCTCCGTGATGACAGTTATTCTTACCCGGCTTCGAAAGGGAGCGGGAAGTTCCGCGAGCAGGCTGCAAAATGGATGAACTGGCGGTTTGGCGTAGAAGTCGATCCGGAGGAGGAGCTGGTGTCGCTAATGGGGTCCCAGGACGGGCTGGCTCATCTGGCTTTGGCCGTATGCAATCCCGGGGACCTGGCGATCGTGCCTGATCCGGGATATCCCATCTATTCAGGGGCGCTCGCTATCGCCGGTGTGAAGGGATGGCCGCTGCCGCTGCTGGCGGAGAATGATTTTCTGCCCGATCTGGACAGTATACCGGATGCAATATGGGAGAAGGCTGTTTTTATTCTGCTGGGCTTTCCGGGAAATCCGATTTCGGTAACGGCAGACTATGCTTATCTGGAGAAGCTGGTAGGGCTGGCCCGGAAGTGGGAGGTGCTGATCATTCATGATCTGGCATACTCGGAAATGGGCTTTGACGGCTACCGCCCGTTAAGTATTCTGCAGGTGCCTGGAGCGATACATACGGCGGTGGAGTTTCATTCGTTTTCCAAAAGCTTTAACATGGCCGGCTGCCGCATCGGTTTTATGACGGGTAACCGTGAAGCGGTAGGGGCGCTGCGTGAACTCAAAAGCAATGTGGATTACGGGGTGTTTAATCCGGTACAGGAAGCAGCGGTTCTCGCCCTGGAGCTCGCAATGAAAGGGGACGGACGGCTGGAGGTGGCACCGCTGTATGAGCGCAGACGTGATGTGTTCGTGCAGGCGCTCGCCGGGGAAGACTGGACGGTACCTAGCCCTAAGGCCACGATGTTTATCTGGGCGCCGCTACCGGAGGATTTTTGCGCCGGCCAGACAGGCCGGTCCCGGCGTTTTGCGCAGGAGCTGCTGCTTAAGACTGGAGTGGCGGTTATTCCGGGGGATGCTTTTGGCGAGCAGGGGAAAGGGTTTGTACGAATTGCGCTGGTAGAGGATGAGGCGAAGCTGATTGAGGCGGCACGGAGAATCGGCGAATTTGTACGGACGTTCCGGTAGGAACATACAAACAGGGCTTCCTTTGAGGAAGTCCTGTTTGTGTTGGCTCTATATGCTGCTGATCCGGGACTGGCGGTATTTGGGAAACAGACTGATCCCGAGCAGACCCAGACACGAGGCGTCAACGATTCTTACGACATGCACCCCATAGCTGGACAGGGACACCGGCGCAACTAAATACCAGACAAGCAGGAGCAATAGGGCCAACAGACACACCGAAGTCCAAAAGAGATATTTTTGCTTAACGGGTATATGGTTAACGTTCTGCTTATGGTAGCGCCCCCTGTAAATCAGATAGCCGAGGATCAGGCTGAGGCCGAGCAATGTGCTGCCATGCTGCAGGAATTTGTATAGGGGGATGTCATAGTTATAGATATTAAAGGTATGGTTAAAAAATCCCGGGAATTTCGTCACCATAACCCCCTCACGGTGGGTGAAGGCATCCCAGGCTACATGCGTGAGCATGCCAAAGAGCGCGGAATAGATGAAGACGATGATTCTTGTAACAGGGCTCACAGCTGCTCTATGTGTGTAAGTGTCCTGGATAATATGCGGCAGGTGGCTCATTAACGTCCGGTGTACGAAGTAGTGATAGATCAGAGAGATGATGATAACCAGCGGCAGATTGAACACTAGAAAGCCCGTAAAGGTGTGTCCAAGCTCGGCAACAGGCCGGCCTCTGAAAAAATATTCGAAATCCGGGGACATACTGCCGAGGACCATTGCGGAAAAATGAACATAAGTGCTTTTACGGGAAAATGGTAAAATGATGGCCGGGTGAGCAAAGGTTAAGGGCATGTGATGGGCTCCTGCTTCTATATTATTGTAAAAGTGATTCGGGTATGGACACCGCAAAGCATTTTTGTTCAAAATGAACTAGTAGGGTTGTGCCGTCGGTAATGATATTACCAAAATAATTATAGGACAGACCTGTATCCAAACGACCCGCAGCAGCTCCGGTACGGGCATCCATTATATAGAAGCTGCCGTTATCATAACTGGCGAATACGGTATTACCTTGTTTTTGGATCAGGGTAACCTCATCTGCGGGTGCAGTGAAGGAAACGGTCTTGTCATCTGCCAGATTGATGCCGATAAGCGTGTTATCCTGATTGAAAAAGGCCATGCCGTCTGTACGGACGGATAACAACATGCCGTATTCATCATAGCTTTTAGTACTGGAACCTTCTGTTTGACCCAGGGTGAAGCGAGTGAGCGAATGTTCCATTTGATCCGGCTTGCCGTCAACCGTGTAGACGTAGGGCTGCTCCATTACTGTGCTGCCGTTTCCGATCTGGCGGATATCTGCCAGCGGATATTATCAATGGTACTGGACACAATCAGCACGCCTTTATGCTCGCCATGAATAGATCCGGCATACATCGGGACATCCGGATTTGACCATAGCTGCTTGCCTGTGTCAGGATCGTAGGCAGCTACACCTCCGCTTTCATTAGCGAAAATGATAGTCTCACCGATCATACTGGCGTGTCCGCCTACTTCCATAGGCTGATTGGCAACCTGCGTGCTCCAAAGCTGCTTGCCGGTATCTGCCGACAGCTTAACGAGGTGGTCACTGCTGCTTATCATATAAACCGAGTTATCACTGATGATTTCCGGATATCTGCCCTTGTTATAGTTCCAGAGGACTTTACCGGAATCAATGCTGGCGGCATACAGAGTATTATGATTAGAATAATAGATTTGGCCGTTTGCTGCGGTCTGTTCATCCGCATACATACCGCTGCTGTCGGAATCAGCTTGCCATAAAACTTGGAGCTGGGCGATGTCTGCTGCCGGAGTTTGCGTTGGTGTTGGGGCTGGTGTTGGTGTTGCTTCCGTTAGAGCGGCTGCTGAAGTCACTTTTGGAGCCTGGCTATTCTGACTGGAGTCCGTTCCATGCGATGCAGTGGCAATGCCGTATGTAAGCAGGCCTGCGGCCAGCAGCAAAGCGAGCCCGAGCGTGGTTTTTGACAAAGGGATCAGCTCCTTGATAGGTATTATACTTTATTGACCCCGGGTTCAGGTGATTAGTTGCTGATAAGTCATGAAAGGATATATTTATTGGTTAACATAATAATATTTATGTAACTAATATTCGCGGTTAACGGATTTGGGTAATTAAAAAGAAACTATAACTCAAAGGGGGTACAATCATGGGTTTTAATTTGGGAGGACTGGGCGATAAGGTTCAGGGTGCTTTAAATTCAGTTAAAGAGGGCAACATCGGCGAGCTGCTGCAAAAGCTTCCGCTCGACAAGCTGCCGCTGGATCAGCTGTTACAGAAGCTTCCGATTGAGCAGCTGTTGTCCAGCTCATTTTTGCAAAAGTTCACACCGTTTCAATCGCTGAAGGACCTGCTGCAAAGCGGGGGCTTTACAGGTTCCTCTGCTGAGGATCTGAAATCTCTGCCGCAGGATCAGCTGAATGAACATGTGAACAAAACGACCTCTTTCGGGTCGCTGAAAGATATGCTGGTGAAAGCAGCCGAGTTCTATGCCCAGCGGAAGTAATAGGCGTACAAAAACAGGCCAGTACCGGAATTGTCCGGACTGGCCTGTTTCGTGTATGAATTAATATTAACAGGCTTACTGCTTTAACCAGGCGGTGGCCAGCAGCAGGGCGCCTTTTTTCGCTTCGGTATCTGCCATTGCATTCAACATCACGAAGTCATGGATAATGCCCTGGAACCGCACCGCTGTTACCGGCACGCCCGCCTCGCGCAGCTTTTTGGCATAGGCTTCGCCTTCATCACGCAGCACATCTGCTTCTCCGGTAATAATCAGCGCTTGCGGCAGACCGCTCAGCTGCTCAAGACTGGCCCGCAGCGGGGAAGCGGTGATCTGCTCCCGTTCTTGCGGATCGGTGGTGTATTGATCCCAGAACCACTGCATTCCTGTACGCTGCAGGAAGTAACCTTCAGCAAACAGATGATAGGACTCGGTATCAAAGGAAGCATCGGTTACCGGATAGAACAGCAGCTGCTTGGCGATCTTGGGACCGCTGCGCTCCTTGGCCATCAAAGTAATAGCCGCTGTCATATTGCCGCCTACGCTGTCACCCGCTACAGTCAGATTGCCGCTGTCCAGGCCGTGATTGGAGCCTTCCTTGGCAATCCATTCAAGCACCGCATAGATTTCTTCAATAGCGGTAGGATACTTAGCTTCCGGGGACAGGCTGTATTCAGGGAAAACGACAGCAGCTCCTGCCCCTGTAGACAATTCCCGGATCAGCCGGTCATGGGTGTGGCTGTTGCCGAATACCCAGCCGGCACCGTGGATATAGAGGATAACCGGCAGCTCTGCACCTGCTGTATCCAGCGGACGGATAATCCGCACGGGAACATCTCCGCCAGGACCGCCGGAGATGGTAATATCCTGAATATCCACAGCCGGCTTATCCATTTCACCGGACTGTACACTGTTTACCGTTTCCCGGCCCTTTTCCGGACCGAGATCCGGCAGGTATGGCGGCTCAGCGTTATCATTTGCGAATTTTAATGCGGCAGGCTCGAGTACGATTTTATTATCAGACATCTTCATCTCTCCTTTGGTTGAATAAAGGTATTCTCTCCTCCATCCATAACCTGATGCGTGCAATCTGAAACGGATCAGGTGGCCCGGCAGATGAAACGCTGCTGTTAGGCATTTGATGAATAGCAACATTTGTCTACGGTAATATATCCTGACGGACTGAATTAAATCACTTTAGACTGATCCTGCTGTACTTCGCTTTGCGGCAGGTCAGGTAAAGATGGTTGAATGTTTTTTAGCCAGACAATGGCTGCGAAACATGCCACAATCACTACCGGATAGCCAATCGCCCAGCCGGTAAACGGAAATACGGCCACAGTTGCCACAAAAGAAATCCAGCTGATTAGGACGCCGAGCCGGTTGCCTTTCAGCAGCCGTATGCCTGCGGCACAGCCGCCGATGTAGGTCAGGATGAAGGTGGCATTCGGAAACTGGATCAGGGTGGTGATGGACAGCAGACCGCTTCCGTAGAGGGAGAGCACTACCGCATAGCAGCCCATCAGGAACATTGTTGCACCAGACGGGGTCTGATACCGCGCCGACAGGCGGCTCATCCAGCGTGGGGCATAACCCTGGCGTGCTAAGGCGAAGGCTACGCGAGAAGCGGCACTGGTGTAAGCAATAATGGTAGCTGTGCAGATGAACATGCCCGTAAGTCCGGCGATAAATCCGCCCCACGCTCCGAGCGGCTGGCTGATAATCCACACCAGGGACGAATCGGCTCCGCCGCGCAGGTAACTCTGGGTACCAACTGTCGCCAGCGCGGACAGGAAGTATAGCACTCCTACGATAACAGCGGCAATCGTTACCCCTTTAATCGCTGCCCGCTGCGGGTCTTTAAATTCTTCGGACAGATGAGACACGGCTTCCCAGCCGATAAAACACCAGAACAGAATCGCCGCCGCCTGCCCGATGCTGGTCCAGCCATGTGGCATAAACGGAGTAAAATGTACGCTTTCCATCCGGGGCAGGGCAGCGGCGAATGAGAAGACGAGCACAGAGACTATAGCGATTACGACAGCGATTTGTACTTTGCCTGCGACCTGCATGCCGATCCAGTTCGTGATTAGTCCAACCGCCAGCATGGCGGCAGCTATGGCGATTCTTGCTCCGTCACCCCAGCCCATGGCGGCAGTCATATAGCCTGCACCGGTCAAGGCAGCCACCGGTCCGCCAATCGGGACGGACATCAGGAAGAACCAGCCGACCATTGCTCCGGCCCGCGGACCGAAGGCCAAGGTGACGAAATGGGAGACGCCGCCGGCATTCGGATATTTGGCCGACAGCAGTCCCATCGACAGCGCCAGCGGAAGAATAAGCAGGGTCATGAAGCCCCAGGCCAGCAGGGAGGCCGGACCGGCCATTTCCGCTGCCAGGCCCGGTACGATCAGCACCCCTGACCCGAGGACCGCTCCAATATAGAGGGCGATGGCCTGCGGCATGCCGATATTGCGCTTTAGTGAATGATTTTGCTTCATATAATAGTCCCGCTTTCCTTGTATTTAACTATAGAGTATCAGATAATAGATCCATTGGAAAAACGGAATTATCAGATGCTATCCATTCAAAATACCGATAGGAGGCCGACAGGCAAGCTATGGAATCGCGGCATTTATTCACTTTTCTGGTTGTAGTCGAGACAGGCAGCTTTACGCGGGCCGCCCAGAAGCTGGACTATGCACAGTCGAGCATCACCGCGCAGATTCAGGCGCTGGAAAACGAGCTGGGCCAGCCTTTATTTGACCGGATCGCCAAAAAAATCATCCTGACCGATGCCGGGCGCCGCCTGCTGCCCTATGCCCAGGAGATCTCCCGGATGCATGCCCTGGCGCAGGATGCGCTGCGCTCCGAAACGGAGCTGTCCGGCATGCTGCGGATCGGTGCGCCGGAATCGCTGGCTGCTTTTCGCCTGCCGGGGATTATCAAGGAATTCCGCGGCAGCCATCCGCAGGTGCAGATTACCCTGAAGCCGGGAGCCTGCTGGGAGCTGACCGAGTTTGTCCGTTCCGGCGAGCTTGATCTGGCTTTTCTGCTCCAGCCGGAGACAGAATATAAGGACTTAACCTGCGAGACGCTGGTACAGGAAGCGATGACACTGGTCGCACCGCTGGAGCATCCTCTGACCTGCTCAGAGGAGGTCTTGCCTTTGGATTTGAAGCACGAAACCATTCTGCACACCGAGACAGGCTGCACCTACCGCACATTGTTTGAGCGGCACCTGAACAGTCATGGTGTTTTTCCTGATCCGAATCTGGAATTCTGGAGCATTGAAGCGATTAAGCAGTGCGTAATGTCTGGTTTGGGGATTTCCTTTCTGCCGCTGATTACAGTCAAAAATGAACTGGCGGAAGGCAAGCTTGCCCGGCTGAACTGGAACGACGAATCACAGCGGGTAGCTACACAGATGGCTTATCATAACAAAAAATGGCTCTCACCCGCGCTGCAGGAGTTTCTGCGAATCGTTCGCAAGCACGCAGCCGCATGGCGCACACAAACGGAGGTGAACAGCAGTGAACGAATTGGAGACAGACTATGAGGAGGAGCTGGAAGCTTTTCTGATCTGGATGAAGGATGCCGGCTTTACTGCTTACACGCAGAAATCTTATCTGGCGGATGTGAGGGAATTTCTGAATGGACTGAACGGCAAACGGCTGGAGTCTGTCAAAAAGCTGCATGTGGTCTCGTATCTGACCTCCGTGCGTGAACGGGGTGTCAGCGACTCCACACGTAACCGTAAGCATGCTTCCATCAACTGCTTGTTCCGGGCCTTGATTGAACTTGAGCTGCTGACCGCTAACCCGGCTGCAGGCATCAAAAAATCCAAAACCGAAAAAAACCGGGAGCCGGTTTATCTGGATGAAGGCGATCTGCAGCAGTTTTTATCAGCCGTCAGCGGGAAATACCGCAGCCGTAATCTGGCTGTCTTCCTGTTAATGTCTTATATGGGGCTGCGGGTAGGGGAAGTGCATACCCTCAACCTTAATGATTATAGTCCGGACCGCCGTTCGCTCCGTGTGTTCGGTAAAGGGCGGAAATGGCGGAATGTTCCGGTTCCGGATGCTGTCGCACCGTTTCTGGAGGAGGCGATTGCCGGGCGTCTGGCACCGTGGCGCAGCAAGGAGGAAGCCATGTTCATTTCGCAAAAAGGCCGGCGGCTGTCCATCCGCGGAATTCAGGGCATTGCTGCCGATACCTTCGGGCGGTTCCAGGAAGGGGTTCCCGAGGCTCACCGACGGCCGTATTCCAGCCACAAGCTGCGCCATTCCTTCGCTACGATGCTGCTTCGCAAGGGAGCGGATCTGCGGACTGTGCAGGAGCTGCTAGGCCATTCATCGATTCAGACCACTACTGTCTATACGCATATAACGAGCCGGGAGAAGGAAGAAGCGATGTCCAGGCTGCAGATCAGTATGCCGGAGAAGGAAGCGGCAGTTACGGAGTAACCATATTTATATATTTATATTATAAGTAAGAGTGAACAGCCGGCAGACCCAAAAGTCCGCCGGTTTTTTCATGTTTATACAGACGTAGCTTTTGTTAGTATAAGATTTCATAAATAATAACTTGTTATTATTTTGTTTTTCAATTATCCTAACAAAAGATAGAAAGTAATTATAAATGTTATACAGCGGAGAGAAGCTGCTAACTTTATCTACGGGAGGACACAACAGTGGACGAAACATTTTTTAAAGGAATGACTTATGGCTGGGAATCAACAAGAGGAGCGTACAGACAGCCCTATGCCGAGGATTCTCTGAGAAAGCTGGCAGAAACCGGAAGTGAATGGATTGCGCTGTCCTTTTGGACGTGGCAGGATACAGTGCATTCCACCGAGATTTATTTTGACTACGGATATACCATGACTGACCGGGACATTGAGCATACGGTGAAGCTGGCTAAGCAATTGGGGCTGAAGGTCTGCCTGAAACCTGTGGTTAACTCCAGAGACGGAATTTGGAGAGCGCGGATCGGCTTTCCGGAGGATGGGGATGTGTACTGGGCTGCCTGGTTCAAGTCCTATACGAACTTTATCAAGCATTATGCGGAGCTGGCGGAGGAGCTGGAGTGCGAGCTGTTCTGCATCGGCTGTGAGATGGTGGCTACGGAATCGCGGGAAACAGAGTGGCGCAATCTGATCAGTGAGGTCAAAGGCCTGTACACCGGTCCAATCGTCTACAATGCCAATCACGGAAAAGAGGAAGGGATCGAATGGCTTGACGAGGTGGATTATATCGGAACGAGTGCCTACTATCCGGTAGCCTCTGTACCGGGAGACAGCTTAGAGAATATGCGGGCCTCCTGGGAGCAGCAAAAACCGCGGCTGAAGGCATTGGCCGACCGGTTCGGCAAAAAGCTTGTCTTTATTGAAATCGGCTGCCGAAGTGCGCTCGGCTGTGCCACCATGCCATGGGATTTCTCGCATAAGGAGCTTCCGGCTTCCCAGGAGGAGCAGGCGAATTTCTACCGGTCGGCGCTGGAAACCTTCTGGGATGAAACCTGGTTCGCCGGCTTCTTCTGGTGGGACTGGAGTACAAAGCTGTATCCGGCGGATGAAGCTGCAGCTAATGTCGGTTTTGATATTTACGGCAAGGAAGCTGAACAGGTATTAAAAGAGTATTACAAACGTCCGGTGGTCCGCTAAACTGGTAATCGCAACCATGATATTAATATCATTGTCAGGTAAAAATGTTTCATGTTATATTAACAAAATGACATGGTAAGTAAAGTCCGTCCTTTAGCTGTGGCTTGTGCACGATCCACACAGAAGGACGGACTCTGTTGTGTGCAGAACTGCATACAACAAGGGCTATCTTCCGGTCCGAGTATTGCGACCGGGAGATAGCCCTTTGTTAGTAACCGGGGATATTAACTTTACAGCTCCAGCTTGGAAATTTCGGATTTAAGCTTGTCTGCTGATTTCTGGAACAGAGCCTGCTCTTCCTCGCTTAGCGGCAGGTCCAGAACTTCACGTACACCCGAGCGGTCAACGACACAAGGCGCGCCGAGGAACACATCGGACACTCCGTTATAGTTGTTAAGCAGGGTGGATACGTTGAGTACAGCGCCTTCGTTATCAAGAATGGATACGACAATACGGTCTAACGCGAGTGCAATCGCATAGGACGTAGAGCCTTTGGCGTCGATAATTTCATAGGCGGCATTTTTGGTGTCTTCAAAAATATCCTGGCGCTCTGCTTCATCGAAGCCCAGATCGGTACCGGCAATATTGGCCAGGCTCCAGACCGGAAGCTCGGAGTCTCCGTGCTCGCCGATGATCTGCCCGTGAATGCTGCGCGGATCGATTTCCTTATGCTTCCCGATCAGGTAACGGAACCGTGCACTGTCGAGCACTGTACCGGAACCGATGACACGTCTGCGGTCAAATCCGCTGATCTTCAGGGTGGCATAGGACAGGATGTCCACCGGGTTCGTAGCAATCAGCAGGATGGCATGGTGGTTGTATTTGGTGATTTTTTGAATGATGTCTTTGAAAATGGAGATGTTCTTGCGCAGCAGGTCAATCCGGGTTTCTCCCGGCTTCTGCGACGCGCCGGCAGTGACAATGATGATATCCGCCTCGCGGCAATCCTCATACGTTCCTGCCCATAGCTTCACACCGCCGACAAACGGCATGCCGTGATTCATGTCCAGCGCTTCTCCAAGCGCCTTTTGATGATTGACATCTATAAGTACCAGTTCTTGCATACGTCTGCGAAGCAGCAGGGTATAAGCAGTTGTTGTTCCTACTGCACCGGTGCCGATGACTACGACACGATTGGGCTTAAATGGGGGGGCCATTGATACATCTCCTCCGAAGTTCGAATTTTTTGTGTCCAATCTTATCCATCATAATCGTTAAATGTAGTGTTTTCAAGCATCCTGTTTTTAATCCATTACCCCGGGAGCGGGTATGCTAACAACAACATTTGGCAGAAGTGTTTCTGACGTCCGGTTTGGCCTGGTTATTGGCTTGCTGACCACCCGTCATCTAAGCATCCCATTATTATTGACAGGAGAGAAAAGAAGTATGGATTTATTCCGCAAGAAACCGCTGGCTGCACCCCTGAGTGACAATGCCGGCAAGCTCAGCAAAACCTTGGGAGCCCTGGATCTCACCGCCCTTGGAGTAGGTGCGATCATCGGTACCGGTATTTTTGTTATGACAGGGGTAGCGGCTGCGGAGCATGCCGGACCCGGACTGGTGCTTTCCTTTGTACTGGCCGGCATCGCCTGTGTGCTGTCTGCACTCTGCTATTCCGAATTCGCCTCAACACTGCCTGTGTCCGGTAGTGCTTATGCCTACAGCTATGTAGCATTCGGCGAGCTGCTGGCCTGGGTTCTCGGCTGGGATCTGGTGCTGGAATACGGGGTTGCAGCTGCAGCAGTCAGCAGCGGCTGGTCCGGATATTTCCAGGGGCTGCTGGAAGGGTTCGGCATCCATTTGCCTACGGCGCTGTCCGGGGCTTATAATGCGGACAAAGGCACTTTTATCAACCTGCCCGCAGTCGTTATCATCCTGCTGATTTCTTATTTGCTGACCCGCGGAATTAAAGAAACAGCACGGTTCAATGCGGTTATGGTTGTAATTAAACTGGCGGTAGTACTGTTGTTTATCTTTACCGGTATGTTCTACGTTAAACCGGAAAACTGGACACCGTTTCTTCCATTCGGCTTCCACGGGGTGGTGAACGGGGCGGCAACTGTTTTCTTTGCCTATATCGGCTTTGACGCCTTATCAACCGCCGCTGAGGAGGTCAAGCGTCCGCAGCGCGATCTGCCGATCGGGATTATCTCTTCACTTGCCATCTGTACAGTCCTTTATATTTCTGTCTCGCTTGTCTTGACCGGGATTGTACCTTATCAGAATTTGAATGTCAGCGATCCGGTATCCTTCGCGCTGCGTTTTGTCGATCAGAATATGATTGCCGGACTGATCTCTGTTGGAGCTATTGCAGGGATGACCACCGTTCTGCTGGTTCTGCTGTTCGGTCAGACCCGTCTGCTGTTCGCCATTTCACGGGACGGGCTGCTTCCCGATAGCCTGGCCAAAATTAATCCTAAGACACAGACACCGGTACGGAGCACCTGGATGGTCGGCGGCATCATTGCTGTGTTTAGCGGCTTTGTCCCGCTGGACCGGCTGGCAGACTTGACGAGTATCGGTACGCTGTTCGCATTCCTGGTCGTCTCGCTGGGCGTTATTACGATGCGCCGCACACATCCTGACCTCAAACGGGGTTTCAGAGTGCCATGGGTACCGGTTATTCCGCTGTTAAGTGCGGCAGCCTGCGGGTATTTGATGTATAATTTGGGCAGAGAAACCTGGATCGGCTTTATTATCTGGCTAATCCTCGGACTTCTAATCTACGGGCTGTACGGATACAAAAACAGTAAATTGTACAAGAAATAAGCTTTACGAAAGGAGAGAGGGCGTTGTCATCCAAAATTGCAGGCTGTAAGGCGCTGAGAATGGCCGCTGCTTTTCTCTTCATCCTGCTGATTGTATCAGCCTGTACCTCGACACCGGCGCCTGAGCCTACCCAGCCTCCCCAGCCGACGGAAGCGCCGGAGGAAGGCCAGACGATCACGCTGATTACACCCGGCGATGCCAAGAACGTAACCAATGAGAGCACACCGAAATACCAGATTCAGACCCGTTTGACGGATTTCCGGCTGCTTAATGAAACGGTAGGTCTGGCCTGGGGTGTCACCAAAAAGGAACTGCGGATCTACATGACCAAGGACAACGGCGGAACCTGGGCAAATATTTCACCCTCGACCAATGTCCAGTTTATGGCGAATCCGGTGTACGGCGAAGAGATTTTTTTCACTGATCCGGATCACGGCTGGATTATCCGCAGTGCCTTTGGCATGACGGAAACGGTCGTTCTGCGGACCACGGACGGCGGCCAGAGCTGGAAGGTGTCTTCTTTCCCCGATTCCAATACGGTATCATCGATTTATTTCAGCTCTCCGCAATCCGGCTGGCTGATGACCTCCTGGGATGCCAATTCCACGAAGTCAAGCAAAGCGCTCTACGCAACCAAGGACGGCGGAGCTACCTGGACTATGGTGATGCAGAATGAACAGTATAATCCGAATCTGCCGAACAATACGATTCCCATGGCAGGGATTGTGACCGGAATGATTTTTAAGAATACGACCCGCGGACTGGTGACCCTGCAGACCGGTGCGTTGCCCAAAATCTATATGACCAGCGACAGTGGAGCAACCTGGCATCCCGGTCAGGAAATCCTGGTTAACGAAGAATGGGAAGGCTGCGACAGGGTGATTACCGGAGAACCGGAATTTTTTGGCGGCGATAATACAACCGGCTTTCTGCCGGTGGCCTGTCAGACAGACAAACAAAACAGCATCACCTATAACGGCTATTTTACCGCTAACGGGGGAGACAACTGGAGGTTTGTAGATTTTGCGCTGAGCAGCCAGACCGGCACTAACCGTTATCTTCCGCCCGTGTTTATTGATACTGCAGCCGGCTGGATGCTAAACGGAAATCTGATGTACAAGACCATAAACCAGGGTCAGACCTGGACCATGCTTCCGGCCAGCAGTGTGCTGCAATCCAAGCTGCTGGAATATCCGGAGATTGTAAAGCTGCAGTTCATTTCCGCCGATGTAGGCTGGCTGCTGATCCAGAAGGAAGAGGACCGCAGGTCCATTCTGCTGCAGACTACAAACGGCGGGGTTAGCTGGCGGGTGATGTAACAGATACAGGATGGTTAATAGAGAAGGGAAGGCTGCCATGTGCAGTCTTCTTTTTTTGTACATAATCTCATTTGCGGGGAGGGCTGTGATACAATAGTAGGCAGATTTTGTATATAAAACGGGTACATACGGAGGAACTTATGGCTGAATATGAGAAAATTGAATCGGAAGCAGAGCTGCGCGAATTACTGGGGTTTCCGGGGCAGCTGGTACAACATAAGGTTATTGGTGTCATTGACGAGCATTGCCGGCGTTTTATCGCCCAGTCTCCCATCCTGATGCTGGCCACCTCTAATGATCAAGGATTTACGGATGTCTCACCGAGAGGGGATGCCCCCGGCTTTGTGCTGGTTCTGGATGAGCGCCGCCTGGTTATTCCCGAACGTCCGGGCAACCGCAGAATGGACTCGCTGATCAACCTGTTGTCGAACCCGCGGGCGGGGCTGATTTTTATGATACCGGGGCTTGAGGAAACCTTGCGGGTGAACGGGCGGGCTACAATTATCCGGGATGATCAGCTGCTGCAGAAAATGGAGGCACAGGGCCGTACACCGCTGGTCGGTATTATGATAGAGGTAGAAGAGTGCTATACCCACTGTGCAAAAGCGTTCAAGCGCTCCAGCCTGTGGAACCCGGACTCCTGGCCGGCTAAGGAAAGTCTGCCTAATATTCCGAGGATCATAGCGGATCATGTAAAGCTGCCCGGCATAGGCGCAGAGCAGGTGGAAGCTTCATTAAACGAGAGCTATACCAAACGGTTATATTAACAGAGGTTTGTCTGAAAATTGAACAAAAAAACGTATTTTAAATTCTTTTTAAAAATGTGAAAAAAATCACATGACAAACAATAATGCTTGTGATATATTTAACACATAGAAAACAAGTTCATTTTTTCACAAACTTTCATCCACGAATAGGAGAGATTATTATGAAAACCTTCGAAACGGATTATGTAACCAGAAATCTTCTGCAATTGTGCTATAACTGCGATGACGCTCACCTGTGTGAAACCGAAGAGCAATGCAGAGCCTGCTGGGCTGAGAACGGTATGATGCCGATTGAAGATAACGAAACCAAACAATTCCTTGACCTTGTACATGCATAAGATAATAAAGAGGAAAGACGCTGTCAAAGACCACATACGTTCTCGTAACTGAGGACAGAGTGGTCTTTTTTGCTGTAAAAGGAGCAGAAGTGGGACTGGCTGCCGGAGACAATATGTTTTTTAGTGATGCTGTTATGAAGAGATAAGGCATATACATGTACAGAAGCACCAGGTAACCATGGAGGAAGCGGCAAGTATTTGGGGTATAAGGGGGAATCAGTGATGGGAATGGGCTCGGATCCTTCTTGGATGTTTGATCTAACCGGGACGGTAATACCGATCTTCCTCGTAGTTATGGTTGGAATAGTCGCGGTATCTGCAGGCAGAGGCTTGTTTCAGTGGAGCCGCAATAACAGCTCGCCCCTGCTCTCGATCCCCGCCCGCATCGTCAGCAAACGCAGTGAAGTCCGCCAGCAGCAGCTTCAGGATGACAGCCAGTCCAGCCGGACCAGTACGACCTATTATCTGACCTATGAACTGCAGGACGGGGAGCGGATGGAGTTCAAGGTGGACGGGAGCGAATTCGGCATGAGCGCGGAAGGTGACAAAGGTTTATTGACCTATCAGGGAACCCGGTATCACGGCTTTCAGCGGCATCCTCATTATTCAACTGCAGAGTAGGTATTTAATTATTTTCAAAATAGCCCTTTGCTCCGGCAGCAGCTTGTTTACTATATAGCATACTTTACTGTACAATCCCCTTGTTTCCAACTCCGGAACAAGGGGATATTTATATTATGTGCACATTACACTATCAGTCCAGGGAGGAGAATCATTTATGAAATATGCAGAAAAAACCGTTATCGTCACCGGTGCCGGCCGCGGGATCGGCAAGGCGGTTGCAGTTGCTTATGCAGAAGAAGGCGCAAAGGTGGTGGTAGCAGAGCTGGATGTTGCGCTGGGGCAAGCTGTTGCAGAGGAAATCAGGGCAGCAGGCGGGCAGGCTGAATTTGTAGCCTGTGATGTAAGCCGGGAGGACGAGATTGTTGCGCTGGTTAATCATACGGCAGACCAATACGGCACCATTGATATCCTGATCAACAACGCAGGGATTGCCAATCCGCATACATCTACATTCTACGAGCTGTCCGCTGATGAATGGGACAAGGTGCTTAATACGAATGCCCGCAGTGTGTTTCTGGCGACCCGGGAAGCGGCGAAATTCATGCGCAGCAATTCTGACGGCGGCTCTGTCGTTAATCTGTCCTCGACGCGTTCACTGATGTCTGAGCCGGACACAGAAGCCTACGCGGCGTCCAAAGGAGCCATCTCGGCACTGACGCATGCCATGGCTGTCACTTTGGGGGAGGATGGAATTACAGTAAACTGCATCAGTCCGGGGTGGATTGAAACCGGGGATTACAAGGAGCTGCGGGAGATTGATCACAAGCAGCACCCATCAGGCAGGGTAGGCAAACCTGAGGATATCGCCCGGGCCTGTCTCTATTTGACGGCGCCTGAGAATAACTTCATAACAGGCGCGCAGCTGGTCATTGACGGCGGCATGACCCGCAAAATGATCTATGAGCCATGATCTGCCTTAACCGCCGGTCGGGAAAAAAATAGGCGCTGACTGTCACCTCTTAGGCGGATGCACATACAATACAGCGAGCAGGAAAGAAGGAGGAGAAAGCATGGCCGTCATCAAGGCTAATTCGGAAGATGTGAGGGTGCTGGCACGGCTGATGAGGGCGGAAGCTGAGGAGGACGGGGATTCCGGCATGCTGATGGTCGGCAATGTCGGTGTGAACCGGATTCTCGGGAACTGTCTGGACTTTAACAACATCCGCAATGTGAATGACATGGTGTATCAGAGTCCAGGCGGCTTCGAAGCCCCGCAGAAAAGTTACTTTTACCAGCGTGCCAGGGAGTCAGACATCCGGCTGGCAAAACGGGTTATCGCGGGTGAAAGAACCTGGCCGGCCTCTAATGCGTTATGGTTCTTCCGTCCCGTAGGTGCCTGTCCGGCAGAGTGGTATAACCAGCAGAACACCGGACGCTATAAGGCCCATTGCTTCTTTACCCCGACCGCTGAAGATTGCCCGGCTGTATACTAGGCATCCGCAGGCTGCAGGAGACAGACGGGCTGAATGAAATTCACCGCCGCTGCTGTCTCCCTAAGCCAACATTTAATTAGGAGGTTTTATACAAATGATTAGTCAACCTTACCGTCCCGTTACTTATATGATCGGCAGCAACCCTTCCGGCAATATGATGCCGATGGGTACCATGAATCCGATGAGCGGCATGACGCCTGCAGGAACCATGACCCCGATGAGCAGTATGCCGCCGCAGGTTACCAGCGGAAGCCCGATGACTCCGGGCGGAGCCGTAGTGCCGACTACCGCGCCAGTGTTTGAGCAATCGTACATCGAAAACATTTTCCGGCTGAACCTCGGCAAGGTCGGAACGTTCTACTACACATACGAAAACAACAAAGAATGGAATGCGAAAGTGTACAAAGGCGTGCTGGAGGCCGCCGGCCGTGACCATATCATCATTAGCGATCCGGCTACCGGACAGCGCACCGTCCTCCTGATGATCTACTTCGACTATGCCACCTTCGATGAGCCGCTGGCTTACCAGTATCCAGGTGTAATCGGCAATCCGCCTACGCGGAACTGCCGTTAATAATCTCACATTCAAAGCCGTCACTCAGAGAGGCCGCTGAAAATTCCATAATGATCTGTAAGAGACATTCTACATAAAGAATGTCTCTTTTCCGTTATAATGAAAAAATTAAATCAAAAGCTGGTGGTTTTCATGCATCCTGAGCAGCAGCGTTTTATCTTGAGTCCGTATATCTAGCTTTACAATTTCCTGAAGAATATAGCACATACAGAAAATAACCCGCCGGGCTTTTGCCTGACGGGTTATTTTCTATTTATTCGATTACGTTGTATTCACTAATCTCAAACGTGAGAATCTTATCATGAATAACATATTCTGTCCGTTTGCTAAATGGTCCTTTATTACTATCATGCTTATTAATGCCGTATCGAGCAGATCCAGAAGCTGAATCGTACCATTTGAGAAATTCATTTACCTCGTTCATTGGTAGGTCGAACTCCTTATCATCCCCTGAAGTTAATGTCACTGTCAGGATTGCTCGACTGCCTGAAGGGACTTCTGGAGTCGCAGAAGGCGATGGTTCAGGTGTTACGGTAGGCTCAGGAGTAATAGTTGGAGTGGGCTCTGGTGTAGCAGTCGGTGTTGGAGTTGCAGTAACCTCATCCACTTGATAAGCCTGGTAGTTTGTAGGAATAGCATACTTAAACTCAGTGGCTCCGAAATTGGCTGTCAGCGTTTTTGTTGTGCTTGTCCCGTTATAAATGTATGGAGAAACGACACTTCCTATTAAACTAGAAGGCTTGACGTTATTGGCGCCTTGAGGAACACCGTTTTTATACCACATAATGGTATCATTGTCTAAATCGAGTGCCACACCGATGACGTCATTATTGCCAAATGATGCTCCATAAGGAACTCTAGTTGAGTCTACTCCATCTGAGGAGCTAACTAATTGTCCTGGACCATAATATACATCATGAGATAATTTAGTAATTGTAGTCCCTTCACCTGCTATACCTATTAACGAGATTGTATTGGTTGGGTTGCTGCTATCTTGTACAGTAACCTCCCAATACCACTTTCCACTAGTTTTTCCGATACTCGCTTTATCTGCTTCGCCTCCATTAGTTAAAGTTCGGCTGAGAGCACCATTTGTCCAAGTTACAGTTTTGGATGAGGCTTCCGTTTTCGACGAATGCATAGCAAAGGCCGACATTCCCAATATCAATGTCAGTAATGCAATAGTGATTTTTTTGAATATTTTGTTCATTATGTATAATCTCCTTTTCTTTAAAGTTCAATAGAATAATACAAAATATAGAAATATCGGTCTAAACATAATTTCTTATATTTGGAATAAATAGATTGAAGACATACAATGTACACGATTATACCAGTTGAGGAATATACTTAGGATTGATTGAAGAACATTTATTTGATCGAATTATAAACGAATGTTCTTATTTATGAAGCGATCACTTGAAAATGAAAAGTATATAGCGCCTATGTTACTGAATCACTTTAATTTGGTAGAGGGGAATTTTGGAACTGGAGGAGCGTAGCGACCGCCTGAAAGCTTTTCGAAGAAAAGCTCACTTCGGAAGCATAAGCAGTCTGCGGATTTCAACCGTTAAAAACGGAATAAATCATGAAACCTACAGACACCCGCGGCCGGAAGTCCAAACATTTTCTGGAGTCACAGCAAATCCCAAAACATAATAATCAAGAGAAAATCGCTCAATTGCTTTTCTGTAATTAACATAGGGTTATACTTTTAACCCTTATGTGTCCAAGACCGGTAAAAATAGATCATATTTTTACATGCATTAAGACCTGTTTTTATTCAGTCGATAATAATATAATACAGTATATCTTTAACATTCGTGATTTCAGGCAGGAGATGAAGGCATTGGGAAATTGATAATGAAAGGAACAGCGGCTAAGCCGCAGGCTGACATTCTGAATAAACGAAGGAGGTGGGCCTATCCGCCGAACAAGGAATCGGCGGATAGGAGGATAAATTGAGCGACCCTTTACCCGGTATATTACATGTAGGTCTTATTATTTTGCTTGTGCTGTTTAACGGCTTTTTTGTTTCGGTTGAGTATGCAATGGTCAAGGTACGCAGCGGCCGCATTGAATCACTGATTGAGGAAGGCAGCAAACGGGCGCTGGCAGCAAAAAACATCGTGCACAATCTGGACGCTTATCTGTCTGCCTGCCAGCTTGGCATTACGCTTGCCTCGCTTGCCCTGGGCTGGCTGGGAGAGCCTGCTGTGGCCACGATTGTTGGGCCGCTTGTAACAAGCTTAGGCTTTGGCGATACAGCCGTTTATGTGATTTCACTTATTATTGCTTTTATGTTTATTACGGTTCTGCATATCGTCCTCGGCGAGCTGGCTCCCAAGACCATTGCGGTGAACAAAGCGGAGTCGGTGCTTCTGCTAACCTCGGGAGCTATGAATGTCTTTTACCGGATCATGTATCCGTTTATCTGGATCGTGAACGGTTTGGCCCGGGGACTGCTGCGCATCTTCCGTCTGTCGCCGGCTTCGGAGCTGGCTACGGCGCACACTGAGGAAGAGATCCGGATCATCATGCAGGAGAGCAATAAGAGCGGGCTGATCGATAATACCGAAATGACTCTGGTTGACAACATTTTTGGATTTGCTGACACAATGGCACGGGAGATCATGATTCCCCGGACAGAAATGATCTGTCTAAACAGCCATCTTCCGGTAGAGGAGAACCTGGAAATCGCCTTTGACGGGATGAGAACACGTTATCCGGTCTGTGACGGTGACAAGGACCATATCCTTGGATTCATTCACATTAAGGATTTAATCCGTGAGAATACGCCGCAATACTCCGAACTAATCCGTCCAATCCTTACCGTTCCGGAATCCATCCAGATCAGTGCACTTCTGAAGGTCATGCAGCGGGCGAAGACGCAGATTGCGATTCTGATTGACGAGTACGGCGGTACCTCCGGCATGGTTACCCTGGAAGACATCATGGAAGAGATTGTCGGAGAGATCCAGGATGAATTTGACGAAGAACGTCCCGGCGTCGAAAAGCTGGGGGAAGATGAGTATTCCATTGACGGTCTCATGCTGATTGAGGAGATCAATGATTTGCTGGGACTTCACATGGAGACAGACGACTATGATACAGTCGGAGGGTGGATGTACTCCAAGCTGGAGGTTAATCCTCCGCAAAAAGGCCAGAACGTCGAGTTTGGCAGCCATCTGTTCATTGTGGAAGAAACAGAAAACAAACGGATTTCCCGGATTAAGCTGCTGAAGCTGCAGATGCTGACCGAGGAAGCCGGAGCTTAATATTAATTCCTATCAGGCATGGCGCAGAAAGTGCGCTGTGCTTTTTTTTGTCTATAATTTCCTGATGAAAGAGAGGATTTACCATTATTTAGCCGATTCGTGCCGTTTCTTGGAGGGTAAAGGTAGTGTAAATACACTATTTGTACATTAAAAAGAAGGGAGAGGGGCGCATGCTGCAACATCCGGATCAATACCGTGATCTGCTGGTGCTCTTTTCTGTTATTATAGTGCTGCTTTCCTGTTTCTCCGCTCTGGACCTTGCTGAACGGCTGATCCGTGAGAAAAGAGGACCAAAATTTATCCTGATGCTGTCATGTTTTCTAGGTACAGGCATGTGGAGTATGCACTTTATCGGGATGCGGGCCATGCGGACGGATATGGCTATAGCCTATGATCTGCCGCTGCTGCTATTATCGCTGATCGTCCCGGTTGCAGCTTCGTATGCGCTTTTTTTGCTGTTCAGCAGTCCGTATACCCGCAGCCATTTCTTCTTGGCTTTCGGCGGGGTACTGTTCTGCGGCGGGCTTGTCATTATGCATTATTGCGGCATTCTGTCGATGAAATTTTATGGTGAGTATGAGCAGAATCTGCTCTCCATTCTGATATCTTTTGTCTTCGCCCTGATTGTTCCGGTTATTGCGTTTTCCTTCAAACCAAGCTGGATAACCGGCCCTTACAATATGTTTACGTTCAAAAAAGTGCTGCTAGTGCTTGTGCTCACCGCCTGTCTAAGCGGATCTCATTATGCTGCAATGTCCGGTGTATCCTTTGCAACTTCAAGAGCTTTTAATTATAACGGGACAGTTCCGCTGCTGCCTGATTCGCTCCTGGGCATATTGTTGGGCGGATTGTTCCTTTTTATTGTGACGCTGGTTCTGGTTCTGCTGTACAGAGACCGGCAGCGTGTGCTGTTCTCGGCAAGCTTTAATGAGCAGCGGTATACAGCTTTGTTTGAATCCAGTCCTGATATGGTGCTGTGCATCGATCCGGCCCGCAAAAAGATCATTATCACCAACCCCTCTCTCCAGCAGACGACCGGTTACCGCAAAGAAGAACTGGGCGATTATAAAAGTATTCTCTGCACTCCAAAGGATACAGCTATGCTAAAGGAAGCAGTAACAAGGGCGGCAGACGGGCACTCCTGCAAACTTGAGTTAGGCATCCGGTTGAAAGACGGCGGTACAATGATCTGCAGCGTCACGGTTTTTCCGCTTGTTCATGAGACCCAGAAGCTGATATACCTAGTTGCAGAGGATATCACTGCCTTTATTAAATTCCAGCAGCAGCTGATTGTGGCCAAGGAAGCGGCAGAGAGCGCGGACCGGATGAAAAGCGAATTTCTGACAACCATGAGCCATGAGATCCGCACACCGCTGAACGGGATTATCGGGATCAACCAGCTTCTTGCAGAGGATACTGTTAATCCGGAGCAGCAGGAACTCCTGAGGCTGCAGTACAACAGCAGTCAGGCGCTGCTCAGTGTAATCAATGATGTGCTTGACTTTTCCCGGCTGGAATCTGACGGTTTGAAGCTGCGCTGTGAAGCCTTCCCGCTGCAGGAGCTGCTCAAAGAATGTTCTGATCTGTTCCAGGCCACAGTTAAAGAGAAATCGCTCGGGATGAAGCTGCGGATTGCTGCAAATGTTCCGGAATTTGTGGAAGGTGACAGCCTGAGAATCCGCCAGATTCTGGTTAACCTGATCGGGAATGCGGTTAAATTTACTCCCGGCGGTGAAGTCTCTATTGAAGTGGGATACAACGGTTCCCCAGCCGGCCAAGGGGAGTATACATTCAGAATCAAAGATACCGGTATCGGCATTTCACCCGATAAGCTGCCGCTTCTGTTTCAGCCGTTTACCCAGCTGGATGCTGGGTATAACCGGAAATATCCCGGTACAGGCCTGGGACTGGCGATTTGCAGAAAGCTGGTCGGGCTGATGAACGGCCAGATCCGGATTGAGTCAGAACCTGGAAGAGGAACTGAGGTTATATTCACGCTTACACTCCAGTCGGCCGGGAAAGACTATAGCAGGGAAGCCATGGGGCAGCAGCTAAAAACGGAAGCCGTGTAAGCTCTTGTTTGCCAAAGTGAGAAGTTTAATTATATAATTTTAAATTATATGATTTATATTTATTGTCCCGCAGGACAGAAAGGAACTCTCACTTGGGCAAAAACAAACGTAAAAGCGCTGCTCTCCCCCAAAAGAGCAAAAATGAGGAACTTGTAGCGCGGATGGAACAGCAGAAGAAGAAAACATTGATAGTGATTGTTGCGACAATCGCATTGGTTGTCATTATTTTTGTGGGATTATTTATGCTGGCCGCAAGAGACTCATCAACAGGAACTTCAGCCGCACCGGTTGAATTCAACTACAGTGAAATGTCAAGACTTGGCAGTGAGAATGCACCTGTCAAAATCGTCGAATTTGGCGATTACAAATGTCCGGCTTGTGCCCAGTTCGCAGGTGTCATTAAGCCGCAGATTGTTCAGGAGTATGTAAATCAGGATAAAGCCGCTTTATATTTTGCAAACCTGGCCTTTATCGGAGATGATTCCAAAACCGCTGCCCTCGCAGCCTTGTCTGTCTATAATCAGAACAGCGATGCATTCTGGACCTACTATGATGCTCTTTATGCTAATCAGGGTGACGAGAACAAGGAATGGGCGACTGCAGACTTCCTGGTGGAGCTGGCGCAGAAAGAGAATCTGCCAATCGACTTCGATCTGCTCCGCAAAGACATTGAAGACAAAACCTATAATAGCCAGGTGGAGAGCGAGATTCAGCTAGCCTCGGCCTCCGGAGTATCTTCAACCCCGACTATATTTGTAAACGGGGTAATGGTGAACGAGCCGTTTAACATGGAAGCTATTGACGCCCAGATCCAGGCTGCTACTGAAGCAGCGGCTGCCGAGTGATGAGGTTTTCTGCCTTCTGCCGCCGCCATTGTCTGTATCTGGCCTGGTTTGTTTCCATTATTGCTGTTGCCGGCAGCCTGTACCTTAGTGAGGTGCTGAAATATGAGCCCTGCAAGCTGTGCTGGTTTCAGCGGATCTTCATGTACCCGCAGCTATTTTTGCTGGGAATTGCCACGTATCGCGGGGATAAAAAGATTATTCCGTACGTGTTACCTTTAAGTATCATTGGCGGAAGCATCTCTATATACCATTATGCCGAGCAGAAGATTCCTGCGCTGAGCAAGGTGCTTCCATGTACAGTTGGCGTTCCCTGCAATCAGGATTATATTAATCTTTTAGGCTTCATTACCATCCCTTTAATGGCACTTACAGCCTTCACCCTGATTACCGTTTTATTGTGGACAGGACGCAAGGATGCGGACGGGGAATAGGCAGCAGACAGGCGGAATTTAAAGCATAAAATTTTCCTGAATTTTTTGTCACAAATAACATCCAAAACACGATAAAACCATGAGACAGAGGGATAATGCAAGAGAATGAAAGCCCGACTTATCCCGGGTCCTGGAATCGCGTGTTTTGGATGTTTTTTCATTCCTTTTCATTTGTTTCACAGCTTTACTGGAAAAGCTTTGTAGACTATCATTAAGCCTTGTGAGAAGTTGAATACGCGCTGAATTTTCCGTAGGGAAATCGGGGGAACCATACTCGGCCGCAAGGCCGTCGGGGTGAATCGGAGACAGGCCGAAAAGGCTGTAACCGTAGGGCTTTCCACAGCCCGAATCCGCCAGCTAACCTCGTAAGCAAAGGTGGGATAATGACCATGCGCTAGGCATGCGGATCATTTCCGTATGCTTATTTTTGTGCCTGCATTTATGAAAATTCACCTATGAAAACGATGAAAACAGCGCACGGTATAACCGGTTCAACTAACAAAGAGAGGAACTGTTACAACAATGGTAAGCAAGGTAAAACGACTATTGATCGGACGTCCGATGAAGTCAGATGAACTCGATCATGAAAAGTTATCCAAGGTGAAAGCACTGGCTGTCCTGTCTTCTGATGCGCTCTCGTCTGTGGCCTACGGAACGGAACAAATTCTCCTGGTACTGGTGGCTGCAGGCTTCACTGCCATCTGGTACTCATTGCCAATCGCGCTTGCCGTATTGGGTCTGCTGGCCATACTCATTTTATCCTACCGGCAGACGATTTTTGCTTATCCGCAAGGCGGAGGGGCCTACATCGTAGCCAAAAGCAATCTGGGTGTTCCTACCGGCCTGTTAGCCGGCGGCTCTTTATTAGTAGATTATATACTTACTGTTGCGGTTAGCGCTTCGGCGGGTACGGACGCGATTACATCGGCTTTTCCAGGCTTGCATGATCATACGGTGCTTATTGCAGTTTCTGTTATTATATTGCTTACTATTGTCAATCTGCGCGGGGTTACGGAGTCTGCTTCTTTTATCGCAATCCCGGTATATTTGTTCGTCGGCTCGATCTTTTTCCTGATTGTTGCGGGTGTGTTTAAATACTTGACGGGGGGCGCCCATGCCAGTGTGCCTGAGATCGGCTCGGCGGTATCCAATGTCAGCCTGTTCCTGCTGCTAAAGGCGTTCAGCTCCGGCTGTTCGGCCTTGACCGGGGTAGAGGCAGTATCCAATGCCATTCCGAACTTTAAAGCTCCTGCTGAAAAAAATGCCGCCAAAACCCTGATGATGATGGGGCTTATTCTCGGCGTAATGTTCACAGGCATCACCCTGCTGGCTTACTGGTACGGTGTTACACCGGATGAAAAAGCCACAGTTGTTTCACAAATTGCCGAATCGACCTTCGGCCGCGGCGGTTTGTACTTCTTCATCCAAGGAATTACGGCTGTCATCCTGTTCCTGGCAGCAAATACTGCTTACTCGGCATTCCCGCTGCTGGCCTTCATGTTTGCCAAGGATAAATATTTGCCGCATGCCTTTATGGTCCGCGGAGACCGGCTGGGCTTTTCTAACGGGATTATTTTCCTCGGTGTGCTGTCGGCGGTGCTGGTGGCTGCTTTTCACGGAAATACAGAAGGTCTGATTCCGCTCTACGCTGTCGGTGTATTTATCCCGTTCACTTTATCGCAGCTGGGAATGATGGTGCACTGGTTCAAAACAAGACCAAAGGGCTGGCAGAACAAATTTGCGGTGAATACCGTTGGTATGCTGACTACGCTCACTATTACGCTGATCTTCATTATTACGAAATTCTCCAGCGTATGGATGGCGTTCATCTTCCTGCCGGTTGTTATGTTCGTGTTTCACCGGATTCACCGTCATTATCTCAACACGGCAGACCAGCTGCGGATTTGCCCGGCAACCGATAAGCCTTGTATTAAAGGAAGTACAGTAGTCGTGCCTGTTGCCGGTGTGACCCGTGCTGTACTGCATTCGATCAGCTATGCCAAGTCTTTGACGGATAATGTGGTAGCAGTATATGTAGGCTTTGATGAGGAAGAGATTCATAAAATGGAGCAGAAGTGGGAGGAGTGGAATCCTGGCGTGCGCCTGATTGTCCTGCGTTCCCGGTACCGGAGCATTATCCGTCCGCTCGTCAAGTTTATTGATACCGTCGAGTGGAAAACCGCTTCAACGGATCATATTACAGTGCTGATTCCGCAATTTATTACGAAGCACTGGTGGCAGGCCATTCTGCATAATCAGACCAGCCTGTTCATCCGTTCCTATCTGATGAATCAAAAGGATATCGTTGTAGCGACAGTACCTTACCATTTGCACAAATAGACAGGTGACATGAAGAAACAGCTGCTTCCGTTGATGACGGGGCGGCTTTTTTATGCACTCTTGTACAACTTTCATATATTTGCGATAATAATAATTGAGAACCAATATCAGTTGAATGATAAACAATTTCAATTGCCCTGGCACTGAAATTCATACATACCCAAAAATCACAACCATTATTAAGGAGTGGAGATAATGTCAGAACGTTTGAACACGGAACAGCTAAGTATCGGGTACGCGGAAGCAACGATTGTCAAAGGGTTGAACCTGTCGCTGCCTACAGGGAAAATTACAGCGCTGGTTGGAGCTAACGGCTCCGGTAAGTCTACGATTCTGAAAACAATGGCCCGGATTATGAAGCCCAAGAGCGGAAGCGTAATGCTGGACGGGAAGTCCATTCATACCCTGTCGACCAAAGAGGTGGCCCGCCAGCTGGCGATCCTGCCGCAGAATCCGACGGCTCCGGACGGACTGACGGTGTCCGAGCTGGTCAGTTACGGACGGTATCCGCATCAGAAGGGCTTCGGCACAATGACGCCGGAAGACCGCGAAATTATCGCGAATGCGATCACGGTAACCGGCATGGATGAATTCCATGACCGCCCGATTGACCGTCTCTCCGGCGGTCAGCGCCAGCGCGCCTGGATTGCGATGGCACTGGCTCAGCAGACGGATATTCTGTTCCTGGACGAGCCGACTACGTTCCTTGATATGGCACACCAGCTGGAAGTGCTGCAGCTGCTGCAGAAGCTGAACCAGGAGGAAGGCCGCACGATCATTATGGTCGTGCATGACTTGAACCATGCTTCCCGTTATGCGCAGCATATGGTGGCCATCAAAGCAGGCACAGTCATCAGCCAAGGGGCTCCTGCTGAGGTTATGACACCGGATGTGCTCCGCAAAGTATTCGGCATTGAGTGCGATATCGTGGCCGATCCGCGTACCGGCGTGCCGCTGTGCCTGCCGTATGAGCTGGCGGCTTATAAGGCTGCAGGATTGTAAAACAAACAACAAGTGGCACGCATACAGAGGAGGAAATGGAATGAATGATGCACAACAGCAACAGATACAGGATTTCAGCAGTACATTTGATCTGCACCACGGTATTCCGGAAGGGGCAGTGCACTCTTTTAATGTTGCAGAGATGACGGATGAAGCGGGAATGAGAGCCTTTGTCGAGTGTTACAGGCCGCTTATCAAAGGACTGGATGACAAGGTGGCTGCAACCTATTTTGCCGGTGCTTTTGGTAATGTGGCCCTTGCGGTCCAATATGCTCTTTCTGTCTATTCTGCCAGTCCTGGTATCAGTCTGTCCGACTTGTCTGTGCACCTCATTCCATCTAATGGATATTGGCGTGTAGTCTTCTCCCTGGACGAATGGTCATTCACTCCGGCTCCTGCAGACGCCAAGCTGCGGACAGACTGGCGCAATGAACAGCTGACGCAGTTCTACCGGGATTCGGCTGCTCCGCTGATGTCCATGCTATCGCATGTCACAGGCCTTGCCGGAAGCGAAATCTGGGGCCAGCTGCCCACTAAGTTCAACTATTATCTGGAGGTTTTTACCTCCCGAGATCTTCCTGCAGGCCTGCCGGAAACTTTGCAGGAAGATTACCGGTATCTTCGCGAAGAAATGCCGGCAGAGGTGTTCGGCTTGAAGAGAAATCCGTTCCATGTCCAGGTGCGCAAGATCGAATCGCTGGCTGAGCCCGGTAAGACCGTGAATATGCGTAACCGCTGCTGCCTTTATTACCGCACTGAAGGCGGAAGCTATTGCTACACCTGTCCGCGGATGAAAGAGGATGAGCGGGCGGTGCGCCGGCTAGAATTCCGCAATACGGCCTCTGCCGGGCAGGCGTAGATCATATTTTGCAAAATTGCCGCATAAACTTCGATAGCACAGCATCAGCCGCAGGCTCCCGTCATTGACAAGGGAGCCTGTTCGTTGTTACAGTTGGGGATGCCATTAATCAGGCTGATAACGTGATTATGTATTGATTTATAAAGGAGCATGAACATGAATATAAGCCAAATTGAACAGGATTTGCAGCAGCTTCTTCCGGACGGAACGGTAAGAAGCCGGGAACTGCTGAAGACTTATGTATTTACGCAAATCGGCGGTATAGCCGACATTCTGGCTGTACCAGCAAGCTATGAGGAAATACAGAGTGTTGTTACATATGCCAGCAAGAATAACATTCCTTTAACCGTGCTGGGCAACGGTTCTAATGTCATTATCCGCGACGGCGGAATCCGCGGGATTGTGCTGTATACTTCGGTTTTGGATAAGATGACTATAGAGAACGGGCTGCTGATTGCCCAGTGCGGCGCCAAAATTATCGATACCTCGGCCTATGCGCTGGAGCAGGAGCTGACGGGCCTGGAATTTGCCTGCGGCATCCCGGGAACAGTAGGCGGCGCGCTTTATATGAACGCCGGTGCGTACGGCGGCGAGGTTAAGGATGTGCTGCACAGTGCGCTGGCCGTTAACAAGGCCGGAGAGCTCGTTACACTGCGGGGCGAAGAGCTGCAGTTTGGTTACCGGCACAGTATTTTTGCCGGCGGAGATTATATTGTGCTGGAGGCGCGCTTTGCCCTGCAGCCGGGAGATCCTGCGGCCATCAAAGCGAAAATGGATGAGCTGACCTATCTGCGGGAATCGAAGCAGCCGCTTGAATATCCTTCCTGCGGCAGTGTATTCAAGCGTCCGCCGGGCCGGTTCGCCGGGCAGCTGATTCAGGAAAGCGGGCTGCAGGGCGTAAGAATCGGCGGGGCAGAGGTGTCCCGCAAACATGCGGGCTTTATCGTAAACGCGGATAATGCTACGGCCAACGACTACATTGGACTAATCCATCATGTCCGCGCTGCGGTCAAGGATAAGTTCGGGGTAGATCTGGAGACGGAAGTCCGGATTATCGGGGAAGATTGAAGAGGAGGCCGCAGCATACAGCTGTGGCCTCCTTTTTTTGTCTAAATACAAATAGCGAACATGTTATTATCATGAACCCTTCTGTATTAAGATTCACCGATAGTAATGGTATACCGGGCCCGGTCTGTCTGCAGCTCTGCTTGGTCCGCTTCTGCCGAATGGATCTGCAGGCCGCTGACGGCAATTTCATAGCTTGGTTGCGGCAGGGGTACAAGCTCGCCGTCTGCATTTAACGTGTGACCCGTGCCTCTAAGAATCAGCGCATCTTCGAGATAATCGTCAATGACATCCTCGGAGCTCCGGTAATCCACACTCTCCAGGCTGAAGTGTACCGTGTCCACATCCTCCAGCTCATGCTTTTTAATGACAATCGTTTTATCCGCCTCTGAGGCTAACCACTCTTTTAGCTGCTGCACGGCTTGTTCCATAAGCTGATCCCATCCTTAATATAGCAGTTTATATTTTAAGTTACCCTTTTATGTGTAATTGAATCCATCCTTTATAACCTGGTCTGCAGTATTTGTCACGGGTGTTTGCGCAGCGCTTTTGAAGTGTACAATATGGTTATGCGTATAGAACGCAATTCCTGGTGACAAAAGAAGGTGACGTTAGTGTGGAATGCTCTTTTATGGGGAGCAGTATCGGGTTCGGCCGTACTGATTGGTGCGCTGGCGGCACTGTTTCTGCGGATTCCCGCCAAGTTGATCGGCTTCATTATGGCATTCGGAACAGGGGTGCTGATTGGAGCTGCCGCCTATGAGCTGCTGGATGATTCCGCAAATGACGGCGGACTGGCTCCGACCATTATCGGGTTTATTGCCGGTGCCCTGGTGTTTACCCTGTTTGACTGGTACATCTCCCGCAAAGGGGGATCAGGAAGGAAGCGTTCGGTCCGTTCGGAGAAAAACGCAAAGCCGCAAAGCGGAAGCGGTCTGGCGATATTCGCCGGAACCGTGCTGGATGCCATACCTGAGTCGATCATGATCGGGGCTAGCCTGATTGCCGGTAAGGGAGTGAGCCTGCTGCTGGTGATCGCCATTTTCCTCAGCAATATTCCGGAGGGGCTGTCCAGTACGGCCGGACTCAAGCAGGACGGTTACAGCAAAAGCAAAGTGATAATGCTCTGGCTCGGCGTACTGGTTATTTCAACAGCAGCTTCAGGAGCAGGCTATGCGTTTATGGATCATGCCAATGATTATACGACAGCGCTGATTGCCTCTTTTGCCGGAGGAGGTATTATTGCCATGGTTTCTTCCACCATGATGCCCGAAGCCTATGAGGATAGTGGACCGCTGACCGGACTGGCTGCCGCGCTGGGAATGCTGTGCTCGCTGGTTCTGGATCATCTGTAAGGCCCGCTTGCCAGGAGACTGCAAAACATGGTATAGTTCAAGGCGCTAACAAGCATAAGAAGAATTCTGTGCACCAGCGCAGGAGAGGTTCGCAAACTCCCTCTATAAAAAACTATTTAGTAGAGCCAGGTTTTCGAAATCTCGTTCTTCTTTCCTATTTCCGGCAGCAAGCCGGGGGAAAAGAGAGGGGTTTTTTGTCATGTCAGAAGGCAGACTGAAAGAGGAAATGCCAGAGGTAACCCTGCTGGGTAACCAGGGAACCAAGTATAATTTCGGATACGATCCGGAGGTGCTGGAATCATTCGATAATAAGCATCCCGGCCGCGATTATTTTGTCAAATTCAATTGTCCGGAGTTCACCAGCCTGTGTCCGGTAACCGGGCAGCCGGATTTCGGCGTGATGTACATCTCGTACATTCCCGATATCAAAATGGTGGAATCCAAGTCACTTAAGCTGTACCTGTTCAGCTTCCGCAATCATGGCGATTTTCATGAGGACTGTGTCAACATTATTATGAATGATCTGATCTCCCTGATGAATCCGCGTTATATCGAAGTGTGGGGCAAGTTTACACCGCGCGGCGGCATTTCCATTGATCCTTACTGCAACTGGGGGCGTCCGGGAACCAAGTATGAGGCGATGGCCGGACACCGGCTGATGAATCATGACCTGTATCCTGAAAAAGTGGACAACCGGTAGACGGAAGGCATGGGAGGAGAGAGGAATCGTATGAATAAAAAAGCACTCGTCGTATTCAGCGGCGGACAAGACAGCACAACCTGCCTCGCATGGGCATTACAGCATTTCGATGAGGTTCAGGTTGTTACGTTTAACTATAACCAGCGGCATGCGGCGGAGATTGAGGTAGCGAAGAAGATTGCTGCTGCGTTCGGCGTGAAACAGCATATTCTGGATCTGGGCCTGCTTAATCAGCTGGCGCCAAACGCGCTTACCCGGGATGATATTGCAATTGAAGCGGGGGAAGACGGGGAGCTGCCGAGCACATTCGTGGACGGGCGTAACCTGCTGTTCCTGTCGTTTGCCGCCATTATGGCGAAGCAGCTGGGCTATGCCAATATTATCACCGGCGTGTGCCAGACCGACTTCAGCGGTTATCCTGACTGCCGGGATGTGTTTGTAAAATCACTGAATGTGACGCTTAACCTGTCGATGGATTATGAGTTCGTTATTCACACCCCGCTAATGTGGCTCGATAAAAAAGAAACCTGGAAGCTCGCCGATGAACTCGGCCAGTTCGATTATGTCCGTGAGCATACGCTGACCTGCTATAACGGTATTATCGGCAGCGGCTGCGGCACTTGTCCGGCTTGTCTGCTGCGCCAGCGCGGGCTGGACCAGTATGTGGCAGAGCGGAAGGCGGTGCTGTAATGCTGGGGGAAGTAACGGTCTGTAAAATATTTACCTTTGACTCGGCGCATCAGCTGATCGGCCACAAAGGAAAATGCAGTAATCTGCACGGGCATACGTACAAGCTGGAGGTTATGCTTAAAGGCAAGCCGCTGACAGAAGCCGGCCACTCCGATGAAGGGTTTGTGATTGATTTCAGTGATATCAAAGCGACCGTACAGCAGCAGCTGGTGGACCGGCTGGATCATGCTTTTCTGGCGATGGGCAACGAGCCTGTCCTGGAAACCTTGAAACAGACAGGTTCCAAAGTAGCTCTGCTCGGCTTCCGTACCACTGTAGAGAACATGTCTGCGTACATTGCCTACTGGCTGAAGCTGGCGGATCTGCCTTTGTATTCGGTAAAGCTGTGGGAGACACCAACCTCCTGGGCGGAAGTTCTGGCTGCAGACCTCCCGGATGACGGTCCGGCCTACCGGATGCATGGAGGCTGTGACTGTGAGTAAAATTCCGGTAATTGAAATGTTCGGTCCGACCATTCAGGGTGAAGGTGCCGTTATTGGCGTGAAGACGATGTTCGTCCGCACCTACGGCTGTGATTACCGCTGCAGCTGGTGTGACTCCGCCTTTACCTGGGACGGATCAGCCAAGGATATTGTGCGGATGCTGGAGCCTGAGGAGATTATGAACGAGCTGCTTGCCCTTGCCGGCAATAACTTTGATTCCGTGACGATCTCCGGCGGCAACCCGGCCCTGCTAGGAGACAGCATGGGGCAGTTTGTTGATCTCCTGCATGAGCGCGGCATTCAGGCTGCGATCGAGACCCAGGGCAGCCGCTGGCAGGACTGGTTTTATGAGATCGATGCATTAACGATCAGCCCTAAACCGCCAAGCTCCGGCATGAAGACAGACTGGGCAGTACTGGACGGCATTCTGGAGAAGCTGAAGGTGCCGGGCAAAGGGGCACACAGCCTGAAGGTTGTGGTCTTCAATGAAGAAGATTATGCCTATGCCAAAATGGTGCACCAGCGTTATCCGGGAGTTCAGCTGTACCTGCAGCCCGGGAATGATAATGTTACAGAGCCGGGGGATATTTCCGGACGCCTGCTTGGACGGCTGGAATGGCTGTTCAATCTGGTGATTGCCGATCCGGACATGAACCGGGTGCGGGTGCTGCCGCAGCTGCACGCACTGATCTGGCATAACAAGCGGGGAAAATAGCTGCATGGACTTACGTGGCGTCTTACACCATCTGATGATGGCGTAAGACGCCTCTTTTTGCTGATCTTTTAAACAATAAACATGTTAAGATAGATAGTGGGAGTATTGGGATAATCTGAATTTTCAGCCTTTGAGCCTGCTGCTGACTGACATTTACAGCATATGCCTGAAGATATGGCTGATGTACCGTTTGTAGTCCTTTAGAGATTCTTTAGGCACCTCTCTTACAGCATCAGCAAGATAATAAGCATCATTAAACGGATTCGCTGGTTATTCACTATTAAACGAAATCAGGATTATTTTTAACAGGGAGGAATTTAGAAATGACTAAAGCACTGCTAATTATTGATGTTCAGGAAGCAATGTTCTCTTATCCAGGAATGAGTCTCTATGACGGGGAGCAAGTAATGGACCGGATTGTTTCCCTGCTTGGGAAGGCCCGCTCGGCCGGAGCACCTGTAGTATATATCCAGCATACGGAAGACGAAGAATATACCAAAGGGCTCCCTACCTGGGAGATCAGCAGCCGGATCACGCCGCAGGAAGGCGAAATCATTGTGGAAAAGCCGACCTGGGATGCGTTTCACCGTACTGTGCTGCATGAAGAGCTTCAGCGGCAAGGGATAACAGAGCTTGTTATCTGCGGGATGCAGACTGAATTCTGTGTTGATACAACCTGCCGGCGTGCTTACAGCATGGGCTACAGCAATACACTGGTACAGGATGCGAACAGTACCTTTGATAACGGAAATTGGAGCGGGGAAGAGATTGTACGGCATCATAATGGGTTACTCGGGGGGAGATTCGCCAAGCTGCGCCATGCAGACGAGATTACCTTCCCTTGAGCCGGGCCAAAGCGGCAATGAAGCCCGTCCGCCGTTCCAGATTGAGGTTGTTTGCCGGAAAACGGTATTTCACCTGTAAAAGATACCTGCAGTGGCTGACGCGCTCCGGCAAAAGGGCCAAGACCTTCAGCAGCGATACGCTCACGTATTCAGCCGCAGGTCACGCAACCCCTTTGCTGCGGAAGCTGCGTAATGTAGACATGCAGCTGCAGTACAATAAAATCACCAATCTGACGATTGCTGTCCGCAGGCTGGACGGGCTGCTGATCCGTCCGGGCGAAACCTTTTCCTATTGGCGGAGTATCGGCAAGCCGACCCGCCGTAAAGGCTATCTGGACGGGATGGTGTTATTCTATGGCGGTTTCCGCACCGGCACAGGCGGCGGATTGTGCCAGCTGTCGAATCTGATCTACTGGATGGCGCTGCACACCCCGCTGACCGTGACAGAGCGGCACCGCCACAGCTATGACGTATTTCCGGACGAACGGCGCACCCAGCCGTTTGGCAGCGGTGCTACCTGCGCATATAACTACCTTGACCTCCAGCTGACGAATCATACGGAGCAGACCTATCAGCTGAAGCTGAACCTTGACGATACATTTTTGCACGGGGAATGGCGGTGTGATAGTGAGCCGCTGTACAACTATGAAGTGTATGAGGCGGATCATGTCATCAGTCTGGAACCATGGGGCGGATATGTCCGCAGCAACAAGATCCGGCGCAGAATGCTGACCCGCAGCGGAGAACTGGCCGGGGATGAGCCTGTAGCGGAAAATCATGCCCTGATGATGTATTCCCCGCTGCTGTATCCGCCAGCCGGAGCGGATGGAATATCGCAATAACGCGTACAAACTTTCGGCTGAGGGGATAATCCGGAGGAATTTGGGGTTATAACATAATAGGTTTGTTATTACTCTACTTTCAAAGGAGTGGTTCTCATCATGAGAGCTGTTACGTACCAAGGGAAGAAGAAAGTGGAAGTCAAAGATGTCGCCGATGCCAGGCTGGAGAAAAAGGACGATATCATCATCCGTGTAACCTCAACGGCTATCTGCGGTTCTGACCTGCATATTTATAACGGTGAAATTCCGGGCATGCATGATGATTATGTAATCGGACATGAGCCGATGGGGATCGTCGAAGAAGTGGGACCTGATGTAACCAGGGTTAAAAAAGGCGACCGGGTCATCATTCCGTTTAATGTTGCTTGCGGACACTGTTATTTCTGCCAGCATGAGATGGAGAGCCAGTGCGATCATGCGAATGATGCCAAGGATACCGGCGGTATGCTCGGTTATTCCGATTCGTACGGCGGATTTGCGGGAGGACAGGCAGAGCTGCTGCGGGTGCCGTACGGTAACTTCGGACCGTTTGTGGTTCCTGAGGATGCGGAGATGGAGGATGAAAAGCTGCTTTTCCTGTCTGACATTGTACCAACTGCCTGGTGGGGCGTTGAGCATGCCGGTGTTAAACCCGGAGATACAGTTATCGTGCTCGGCTGCGGTCCGGTCGGGCTGCTGACCCAGAAATTCGCCTGGATGAAGGGCGCTGCCCGGGTCATTGCCGTCGATCATGTGCAGTACCGGCTGAATCATGCCAAACTGACCAATAATGTGGAAATATTCAATTTTGAAGAGATCAAAGACTTTGAATCGCATATGAAGGAGATTACACGCGGGGGAGCAGATGTCGTTATCGACTGTGTCGGCCTGGATGCCAAGAAGACTGTAGTGGAAAAGGTGGAGACGGCGCTGATGCTCCAGGGCGGGGCGCTTGGCGCATTCCGGATTGCCTCGGAGGTTGTCCGCAAGTTCGGCACCATCCAGCTTATCGGCGTATATGGCCTGAACTACAACATGTTCCCGCTGGGGCATCTGTTTGAGCGTAATATTACCCTCAAGATGGGTCAGGCTCCGGTCATCCATTACATGCCGCAGCTTTATCAGATGATCAAGGAGAAGAAATTCGATCCTACTGACATTATCACCCATAAGCTGCCGATCAGCAGAGCGGAGCATGCCTACAAGATATTTGGCGAGAAGGAAGAGGATTGCATCAAGGTTATACTGAAGCCGTAACAGCCAGAATGGATAAGGACAGCCCGCTTGGTATTTCCGGCGGGTTTTTTGGTTGACTGAAAGGGCAACCAGGATATAAGCTCTAATATAGCCTTAAATTTTGTCGTAAGACCTGAAAGGACGCTGCTCTGTGAATGTTAAAAAACCCCCGGTTCCGGTCCCGCTGCTCATGCTGATCGGAATTGTGGCCATCTCGTTCTCCTCTATCTTTATTAAATGGTCCTCAGCCCCGGCTTCCATACAGGGAATGTACCGCCTGCTCTTCACTTCGCTGCTGATGCTGCCCTTTGCCCGGCCTTATAGCGGAGCTGCCTTTGCACTTAAAAGGAAAGACTGGCTGCTGCTCGGTTTCTCCGGCGTTATGCTGGCCCTGCACTTTCTACTGTGGATGGGCTCTCTGAAATATACGTCTGTAGCCAGCTCGACCATGATTATGGCACTGGAGCCGGTGTTCATAATGATCGGTTCTTATATTTTATATAAGGAAAAAAGCACTATGTCCGCGATTCTTGGCCTCATTATTGCGATATTTGGAACAGTGTTCATTGGCTGGGGGGACATCGGGCTGTCAGCCGACAATTTAAAAGGCGATCTGCTGTCGATTGGCGGAACGGCCGCTGTCTCCGTACATATGATGGTTGGCCAGCGCCTGGTGTCCCGTATGCCGTCGTACCTGTACAGCCTGATTGTTTTTATTGCAGCTGCTATTGTGTTTGCTGTTTACAATCTGCTAACCGGTATTCCTTTCTTTGATTATCCCGCCAAGGAGTGGGGCATCTTCGTGCTTCTGGCCATTGTGCCTACCGTATTCGGCCATATCCTGTTTAACTGGCTGATGCAGTACGTATCGGCTACAACAGTCTCGATGAATATCCTCGGAGAACCGGTGGGAGCCAGCATTCTGGCCTTTCTGCTGCTTGGGGAGAAGCTGAACGGTCTGCAGTGGGCCGGAGGAATTCTTGTCATGGGCGGACTGGCTGTCTATTTGTATGCCGGACGCAAAAAAACGATGCAGCCGGCAGAAACGCTGCCAACGGCACTTTGAAATGAACAAACGAGTATTTAACCAGAAAAGGAGTATTTAATAGAATGAATGATCAGGAATTACATCAGCAAACGCAGCATCAGCCGGCGGCTCCTTCAAGTGAGGAAACCTGGAACGAGGATACCTATGCCGCATGGACAAGCCGTTTCGGGACACCTGCTGAAGCAGCTGCGAAGCTGGCCAAAGATCCGCAGGCCAAATTGTTTCCGCTCAATGCTTACCTGGGTGAGGTTGCCGGCAAAAAAATAATGAATCTGATGGGCTCTAACGGAATGAAGGCAGTAGCGCTTGGCCTGCTTGGAGCAGAGGTGAGTGTAGCCGATTTCTCCGAGGCAAATGCCAGATATGCAGCTGAGCTGGCAGAAGCAGCCGGAGTAAAGCTGAACTATATCGTGTCCGATGTTCTGAAGCTGCCGGAAGACGTACTTAACAGTTCATACGACATTGTTTTTGCCGAGATGGGAATTGTCCATTATTTCACCGAGCTTGCGCCCTTTATGGACACGGTTAACAGTCTGCTTGCACCTGGTGGGCGGTTTGTACTGCGTGATTTCCATCCCGTTACAACCAAGCTGATTTCCTCAAAGGGTTCTACCGCCAAGGTGCGCAAGCACAAGGTAGACGGCGATTATTTCGATACATCGCTGGAGGAAAAGAAGGTATCCTATTCCAAATACCTCCCGTCTGCAGGACATGAGCCTGGAAGCGAAGTGAAACAAAGTGTCGTATATTGGCGCCGCTGGACACTTGGCGAGCTGGTAACAGCGGCTGCGCGCAGCGGACTGGTTATCTGCGAGCTGGCTGAGGAACCGAACCTGTCCTCGGATGTCTACGATAAGGGCATCCCTAAGACCTTTACCCTGATTGCCGAAAAAAATAGAGTTTAATAAAAACGGAATGAGCCTACAGGACTTGCAAAGTGCTGTAGGCTCATTCCGTTTTTATTGTTCGTAAGATTAATGGTATTAATTAATATTTTTTAATGTTGTTAATTATCCTCCAGAGACATACCTGCAGCCATATCAATAAAAGCCTGCTGCAGCGGCGATGGTGTATGATCCTTGCGCCAGGCGAAGGCAAAGCGGGCTGCAGCCGGGGCAATACCGGGAAGCGGTGCATACCGCAGGCTGCCCATAGCAAGCTCTGAGCGTATACCGGCCAGAGAAAACACGCCTACCGTCCCGCCCTCCATAATCATCCTTTTGTAAGCTTCCGGGTTGTTTATAACTGCATGATTCCAGAGGCGCACGGCGTTGGCTTGGGCCCAGCTGTCAGCAGCATTGGCCAGATAGGAGGCCTGTTCATGCTGTATCCACGGTTCAAGCGCTACCAGCTCCGGTGTCAGCTGCGGCTCCTGGGCGAAGGAATGGTCATGAGCAAAAATGAGCACCGTTTCATCCCCGGCAAGATCCAGTGTCTGAAAGGACTCATCCTCATCCTTCGTCATATGCAGCACCGCCAGCGGAATGTCCCGGCTGCGCAGCCGCTCCCTGACCGTAATATCGTTATGAACGCCAAGCGCGGCATCAATACCCGGATGGAGATTAATGAATTGGGACAGTACTTTTGGCAAAGTATATGTACCAGGAATATAAGAAGCTTCCAGCTCCAGATTTCCGGAAGTGAGTGACGAAAATTGTTTGACACTGCGCTCGGCTTCAACAGCAAGTGACACAATCCGCACGGCATATTGATACAGAGCCCGGCCGGCCTCCGTCAGAAGGACACGCCCGCTGCGGTACTGAAACAGCGAGGTTCCCAGCTCATTTTCAAGACTCTTCATATGAAAGGAAACGGTAGGCTGCTTCAGGCCCATCTCGGCGGCGACATCGGTAACCTTTTTATATTTTTCAATCAGAACAACAATTTGCAGTTTCGTAATATTCATGATTTCCTCCGGCTGAATGGTGTTCAAATGTTACTTTATCTCTCTAATATAGATTATATCTATAACAATATACATTTTCTATTAGTATTTTTATCTTTCATTTTACAAAACGCAGACTTTTCTCTAACGAACGGGCTCTAGAATAATAAGAGTAAAGCAGAAGAGACAACATAGAGGAAGCTTCCAAAGTGAGTTTTGTAGAAGCAGATTCAATGGTGCACTAAAACACAAACTTTAGGAGGAACAAAATCAATGCAATTCAGAAAATCATGGGTCATGGCTTTGGCATTAACTAGCGCAGTAGCACTTTCGGCATGCGGTAACAGCAATAATGCAGCAACTAATAACGGGGGCAATAACGCAGCTGCGACAAACGCACCTACAGAAAACAGCAGCAGCGGAGCAGATTTGAGCGGATCCATCCTGGCATCAGGTTCTACAGCACTTCAACCACTGGTTGAGCAGGCAGCTGAAAGCTTCATGGATGCTAACAGCGGCGTTGACATTCAAGTACAAGGCGGCGGCAGCGGTACTGGTCTTACCCAGGTTGCTGAAGGCCAGGTAGATATCGGTAACTCCGACGTATTTGCAGAAGAAAAATTGAAGGATGCCGATGCTGAAAAAGCAGCTGCACTCGTTGACCATCAGGTAGCGGTTGTTGCCATTGCAGCAGTATCTAATCCGGATGCAGGTGTAGACACACTGACTAAACAGCAGCTGGTTGATATTTTCACCGGCAAAATCAAGAACTGGAGCGAAGTTGGCGGTGCTGACCAGGCGATCCAGATCATCAACCGTCCAAGCAGTTCCGGTACACGTGCTACCTTCGAAGCTTTTGCTCTTGGAACTAAGACAGAAGACCTTCAAGGTTCCGTACAAGAGGATTCCTCCGGTACTGTTAAGAAAATGATCGGCGAAACTCCGGGAGCGATTGGTTACCTGGCGCTGTCCTACCTCGATGACACTGTAAAAACACTGAACTACGACGGTATTGAGCCATCCGTAGACAACGTGGTTAGCGGAGAATATCCGGTATGGGCTTACCAGCACATGTACACTAACGGCGAACCAAATGAAGTCGTAAAAGCATTCCTCGATTACATGCTGACTGATGAAGTACAGAACGGTGATGTGGTTGAGCTGGGATACATTCCTGCTTCTTCCATGCAGGTATCCCGTGATGTTGACGGCAACGTAACAACAAAGTAAATAAAGCTTTAACACAGGATAATATCCATTAGATCAAGTGATTAGAGGCGGAACTCTTCTGCCTCTCTTTTCACTTTAGAAAGAGGGAGCATCTTGCGGGGAAAATCAAATGCAAAAAAGATCGAAAAACATCATATTGAGGACATGGTAGGGCGTATATATATGTCCCTTTGCGTACTGCTCTTGATTGTGATCATTGTTTCAATGGTCTATTTCGTAGCGTCCAAGGGTATTGCCAACTTCATCAGCGGTGAAGTGAAAGTGTCCGAATTCCTGTTTGGCACCAAATGGGCGCCTGAAGCAGACACGCCGTCTTACGGGGCATTGCCGTTTATATCCGGTTCCTTCCTGGTAACACTGCTTGCTGCTCTGATCGCCAGTCCGCTCAGCATCTGTGCTGCGCTGTTCATGACTGAAATTGTTCCAGGCTGGGGAAAAAAACTGCTGCAGCCGGTAATCGAGCTGCTGTCCGGTATTCCGTCAGTTGTTTATGGCTTTGTAGGTCTTAGTGTTATCGTTCCATTCTTACGTGATACCTTTCCCGGCCAGGGCATCGGGGTTGCTGCAGGCGCGCTTGTACTTTCGGTCATGATTCTGCCGACGATTACAAGCGTGGCTGCAGACGCGCTTGCTTCTTTGCCGCAAAACTTGAAAGAATCTTCATTTGCGCTCGGTGCTACACGCTGGCAGACGATCTCGCGTGTCATCCTCCCGACCACAATGCCGGCTATTATGACCGGGGTAGTCCTGGGGATGGCCCGTGCGTTCGGTGAAGCTCTTGCTGTTCAGATGGTTATCGGTAACGCGCCTTTCGTACCGCGCTCGCTCTTTGAATCGGCCTCCACGCTGACGAGTGTCATCACACTTAGCATGGGGAACACAACGATGGGCTCGACGATTAATAACGCGCTGTGGAGTATGGCGCTGGTTCTTATGCTGATGACGTTCATATTCGTCCTCCTCGTAAGAATGCTCGAAAGGAGAAATAAGATTTGAAGCCGAAGACAGCAGACAAAATTGCCACGACCCTTATCGTATTTTTCGCATTGCTGATTGTAGCTATCCTGATTGGACTGTTAGGTTACATTCTGGTACGCGGACTCAATCATATCAGCTGGGATTTCTTAACCTCGGCTCCGCAAAAGATCCGCGCAGGCGGCGGGGTAGGGCCGCAGTTATTTAACTCCCTATACCTGCTGGTGCTGACATTGCTCATCACCATTCCGCTTGGACTTGGCGCCGGTATCTTTATGGCGGAATATGCCCGTCCCGGCAAGCTTACGAACTTCATCCGTCTGATTGTAGAAGTGCTGTCGTCCTTCCCGTCAATCATTGTCGGCTTGTTCGGCCTCTTGCTGATCGTTAACTATTTTGACCTTGGATTCTCATTAATATCAGGTGCTATTGCCCTTACATTCTTCAATCTGCCGCTGATGGTGCGGATCACCGAGCAGGCTTTCCGTACCGTGCCGAAAGCGCAGAAGGAAGCGGGCTTTGCCCTTGGACTATCCAAATGGAAGATCGTAACCTCTGTATTGCTTCCGGTAGCGCTGCCTACCATCATTACCGGAACGATCCTGTCTGCAGGCCGTGTCTTCGGTGAAGCAGCAGCGCTGATGTTCACAGCAGGTATGAGCAGTCCGCGTCTGAACTTCTCAGACTGGAATCCGCTGCACACAAGCTCACCGCTTAATCCGTTCCGCCCGGCTGAGACACTGGCGGTGCACATCTGGAAAATCAACAGTGAAGGCCTGGCACCGGATGCCATTCAAATTGCAGCCGGAGCTTCAGCTGTACTCGTAATCATGGTGTTGCTGTTCAACCTGCTGGCCCGGTATTTCGGCAGATTCATTTACCGCAAGCTGACAGCATCCAAAAGAATAAATTAGAGATAAACAGGAGGAGTAAGAGATGGGAACAGCGGCAGCGGTGCGCGAATCATTTCAAACAGAGAACCTTAGTATTTTTTACGGGACTTACGAAGCGGTTAAGGGGATTAGCCTTCCTTTTGCCCAGAACACAGTTACAGCACTGATTGGTCCATCAGGCTGTGGTAAATCAACATTTCTCCGTTCCCTGAACCGGATGAATGATGATATTTCCGGCTCAACGACCAAAGGCAGTATCTGGATTGACGGAGTGGACATTAACGCACAGGGGACGGATGTGATCAAGCTGCGCCAGAAGATCGGCATGGTCTGGCAGAAGCCGAACCCGTTCTACAAATCCATTTACGAAAACATTGCGTTCGGCCCGAAATATCACGGGGTGAAAGGAAAGGCAGCGCTTGACGAAATCGTAGAGAGCAGCTTACGCCGTGCCGCCCTGTGGGATGAGGTTAAAGACCGGCTGAAGGATTCCGCACTTGCCCTGTCCGGCGGACAGCAGCAGCGCCTGTGCATTGCCCGGGCGCTGTCGGTTAACCCGCAAATCCTCCTGCTGGATGAGCCGGCTTCCGCACTTGATCCTGTGTCTACTGGTAAGGTGGAGGAGCTGATTAAGGAACTGAAGGAAGACCTGCGTATCGTTATCGTAACCCATAACATGCAGCAGGCAGCCCGTATTTCGGATTATACAGCCTACTTCTACCTCGGCTCACTAGTCGAATATGATAAGACCGAAAAAGTATTCAGCAATCCGGAGAACCAGATGACCCAGGAATACATTATGGGCCGTTTCGGCTGATTATAGTTAAATAGGAGAAGCATCCTCCGGGGTGCTTTTTTTATGCTTGCTAAACTAATGGTATTAGTTTATATTGTAACTAATATCATTAGTTTTGGAGGGGTCAAAATGAGATTGACACAAATAGGAAATTTGCTGCAGCTTACCTGGTTTCCGGATTTCTTTCCCGTTAATGGTTACCTTGTTATGGAGGATAATGAGCTTACCCTCATTGATGCGGGGATGCCGATCAGTGTAAAAGGGATTATGACAGCGGCTGAGAAACTGCAGAAGCCTCTTACGCGGATTGTCCTGACACATGCCCACGGCGATCATGTGGGGGCGTTGGATGAGCTGAAGAAGCGGCTCCCGGCAGCCAAGGTTTATATCTCCGAGCGGGATGCCTCTCTGTTAAGAGGGGACCGGTCGTTAAGGGCAGAGGAACCGCAAATGCCTCTTAAAGGCTCGGTGCCTAAGAAGATTAGAACCGTGCCCGACGTTCTCCTGCATGAAGGTGATCACATTGGATCGCTGCAGGCAATCAGTACACCAGGCCATACTCCGGGTTCGATGTCTTTTATAGATCAGCGCAGCGGGGCAGTGATCGCGGGAGATGCTTATCAGACTTTCCGCAGGACAGCTGTAGCAGGCACCTTAGTCGCGCTGTTCCCTTTTCCGGCAATGGCTACCTGGAACAAAGAACTGGCTGTAGAGAGCGCCATCAAGCTTGCAGAGCTGTCCCCGGCTATTCTGGCGGTAGGGCATGGCAATATGCTGACGGAACCTGCCTTAGAGATGAAGCAGGCAATTCTAAAAGCACAGCAAGCCTTGCAAAAGGGGAGAAGCTAAATGTCGCCCAGAGCCGGACTGGATACGCGTACTCTGGTGCTTGCAGCAGCGGAATTGGCCGATGAACACGGCATGGAGGGGGTTACGCTTGCCCTGCTGGCGGCTAAGCTGGGCGTGCGTTCCCCGTCCCTTTATAATCATGTTAAAGGGCTCAAGGAACTGCGCACACTGCTGGCTATATATGGTCTTCAGCAGCTCTATACTGTAATGTCAGCCTCATTGGAAGGAGTCAGCGGCGGGGCGGCAGTCCATGCGATAAGCAGGGCCTACGTTGCCTTCGCTCAGCAGCGGCCCGGACTGTATGAAACGACACTGCAGGCTCCGGAGGAGGGGGATGCCGGGCTTGAAGAAGCTGGCAACAGGCCCCTCCAGTTAATTATCAGTGTGTTGTCCGGCTATGAGTTGGGCAGCACCGGCGAACTGCATGCGGTCAGGGGTCTAAGAAGTATCCTGCACGGCTTCGCCACACTCAGAAACAAAGGCGGCTTCGGAATGCCGCTGGATCTGGAGGACAGCCTCACCCGGCTGATCGATTCGTTCATTGCCGGAATCGGATGCATGCGGACCAGGGATTAAGCTTCTTATGAAGACAGCTTTTGACAATGCACTTAATGAACTGCAGGGTACTGCAGATATCGTGATCTCCGGAGTCAGAGCAAAGTTGAATGCAGACGGGGAAGTCAACGGCTGGAACAGCACTTCCTTTGAAACAGCCGGACACTGGATGCAGGCGAATGATGTACACCGATTTGCCGGATCTCGCGAAGAGGCGGCAGCCTGGCTGCAGAAGGCGATGAAAGATACATGGACCCCAGCGGCCAAAGCCTGGATTAATAAAGTATTGTCGATCTAAAAAAAATGAGGGATGCTCCTGATGGCCGGTCATGGCCTGCAGAACATCCCGGTAAGCGCTTTCTAATCCGATTATATAAGGAATCAGCACTACAACATGGGGGCCAGGTAGGCAATCAGGAAATAAAGGAAACCGAATAAAAGCATGATGTAGGCTGTGTATTTGATTGCGTTGGAGGCTACGATGCTTGCGTCTGTCGGTGGCTGTACCTTGGTGCGCACATTCTCTGTGTGCTCCGGTTCCTGGGACAGTGACTCTTTCATAGTGTTCCCTCCTAATATAGATATATCTAAGAATTGGCAATACAATCCTCATTTGTATTGTGACATATTTGTGAATAAAATTCAACGATATTGTGAATAAAAGTTGAACAAAAGTTAAAATTTAAGCAAAAAGCCCTCTGCCATTGAAAAATGGCAGAGGGCTTTTTATAAATACTATTGTTTTAGGCCCAGTTTCCGGCGCGGAAAATCGGTTCAATCTCGCCGTCATCCGTGATACCGTCGATATTCATCTCCGGTGAGCCCATCATAAAGTCTACATGAGTTAGGCTATGGTTCATTCCATGCTCAGCCAGCTGCTCCTTGGTCATATGGATGCCGTCCTGGAGGGTGAAGGCGTAAGCCGCTCCAAGCGCCAGATGACAGGAAGCATTCTCGTCGTACAAGGTTGTGAAGTAGAGAATGCCGCTTTCGGAGATCGGCGAATGATAAGGCACCAGAGCCACTTCGCCGAAATATGCTGCGCCTTCGTCCATTGCGAGCAGCGAAGCCAGCGCTTCATAGCCGACTTCAGCGGTAAAGTCAGTTACTTTACCATTCTCAAGCGTAAGCGTGAAGCGGTCAATAATGTTGCCGCCGTAGCTGAGAGGCTTGGTGCTGCTGACTTTGCCGCTCGCGCCGGTCTTGAGCGGAGCGGTGAAAACTTCTTCAGTCGGGATGTTGGCGAGGAAAGGGACCCCGCGTCCATTAACCGCACCGGCCTGACACCAGATATGCCCTTCAGGCAGCTCAAGCGTCAGGTCTGTACCTGGAGCTGTATAATGCAGCTTGCGGTATCTGCGTTCATTCAGAATATCACAGCGCTGCTTCAAGCCGTCCAGATGCTTACTCCAGGCTTCCACCGGGTTCTCCTGGTCGGCACGGACCGCCTTAAAGATGGCATCCCAGAGCAGGTCAACCTGCTCATCAGGCGCTGCATCCGGGAATACCTTGGCTGCCCAGGAAACCGACGGATAGGCTACAATGCTCCAGCTGATCTGGTTGGACATCAGCATCTCGCGGTAAGGAGCCATTGCTGTGCCGGCGGTGCGCTGATTGTCAGCAATCCGGCTGGCCTCAATCCCGTTCAGCAGATCCGGATTGGTAGACACCACGTTTAAGAAGGCTGCACCGTTACGGCCAAGGTCCTCCAGTTCGTCCGCGTGCCACTTTGGCGGCTCAAGAAAGCTATCGGCAGGCGCGAGCTCATAGCGGGTACGTGTTACCAGTTCATCGCTGTAATTGACTTTGACCAGCTTGGCACCTGCTTCATAAGCCTGACGGACAATCAGGCGCACCAGCTCAGCGGAAACGATATCTGCATTGACAACCAAGGTTTGTCCGGGTTGGACGTTGACTCCGATTTTCACTGCGAGCAGTGCATAATTCTCCAGCTTTTGTTTGAAATCCAGCATAGATTCAGCTCCTCTCATATGTCTCTGTATAGTTAAAACGCCCAGTTTCCCTTCAGGAAGACAGGTTCCTGGGAGCCGTCCTCATTGATTCCGTAGATATCCATCTCGCCGGAGCCGATCATGAAGTCAACGTGGGTAACACTTGTGTTCAGACCGTTCTCAACCAGCTCATCCTCGGTCATCTCTTTGCCGCCTTCCAGACAGAAAGCGTAGGCTGTGCCAATCGCCAGGTGGTTGGAGGCATTTTCGTCAAACAGGGTATTGAAGTATAGAATATTTGACTCGGAAATAGGCGACTTATGCGGGACAAGCGCAACCTCTCCGAGGTATTTGGCTCCTTCATCAAGGCCGATCAGGTATTCCAGGGAATCCTGGCCTTTTTCGGCACTTACACTGATGATGCGGCCGTTCTCAAAAGTAATAGAGAAGCCGTCAATGATGTTGCCGCCGTAGCTGAGCGGTTTAGTGGCTTTAACGGTGCCGTTGACACCTGTTTTCAGCGGTGCAGTAAACACTTCTTCGGTCGGCATATTGGCAACAAAGGAGTGGCCCTTGGCGTTAATGCTGTCCCCCTGAGCCCACAGATGGCCTTTTGGCAGCTCAATGGTCAGGTCAGTGCCTGGTGCTATGTAATGCAGACTCTTGAATTTTTTGGCGTTGAGAACGTCAGCCTTTTGCTCCAGGGTATCCAGATGCTCCTGCCAGGCGGCAACAGGATCTTCGCGGTCCAGGCGTACGGTGTGGAAAATAGCCTCCCACAGCTTATCAACGCGCTCCTCTGCAGGTGCATCAGGGAATACCTTATCGGCCCATGCCTGCGATGGAATGGCCACGATGCTCCAGCTGACTTTGTCGGACATCTGCATCTCGCGGTATTTCTTAAGCGCTGCGCCGCGTGTTTTCTGGAAGTTCGCAATCCGCTCCGGATCAATGCCTTTCAGCGCATCCGGATTTTCGGCGATTACATTCAGGAAGGCTGCGCCGTTCTCGGCAAGTTCGGTTAATTCTCCGGCCTGCCAGGTTGGCGGTTTGGTGAATACCTCGGAAGCGGCATGCTCGAACTGCTGGCGGGTGATGAATTCATCGCTCCAGTTCACTTTTACCAGGCTTGCTCCCAGAGCGTAGGCTTTGGCAGTAATCAGACGGACAAATTCCGCTCCGGCAATCGGCGCATTCACAACCAGAGCCTGGCCCGGCTGGACGTTCACTCCGACTTCGACGGCTAGGTCCGCATATTTACTGAGCTTTGCTGTAAAATCAGTCATTGGTTTTCCTCCAGTTTATTCTTTTTTTTAGTGCTGGAAAGCATTGTACTAAATTATTAACCGCCGGATGAAAAAAGTCAATTGGTGCAGCAAAGAGAGGGAATTTAATGGTTATAAATGATATACTATGAGGGTGAGATTCATCAGAAGAAAGGCAGGAAAACAGCATGAACGTAGAAATTGTCAAAGCCGAGCTCAAACAGGAGGAAGATAAGAGCTTCGTTGGAAGAACGGTATTTACAGTGGAGCAGCATATGAACCCGTATGAGATCACTTTTTTCAGCAAAAGAGGCAGTGAATGGGATTACAGCCTCAGCTTTGCCGGTGAGCCGGGAAGTGAGGAGCAGTTCCTTGAAGTGGACGGGCTGCTGGAGAACGATGATGATTTCTTCAACCAGCTGCTGGATGCCGCCCTGGACACCCAGGAGGATGCGGGAGAATAATATAACACAAAAATGCGACCGCTTAGGGCAATAGCTGCCGGCTAAGGGTCGCGTTTTTTTATTATCCAATTGTAATATTGCCTTCCGGATAGCGGAAAAGTTCCTTGTTCTTCTTCGGTTTAATCGCATAGGCCAGGGTCAGCGGGCCGGTACGGCCGACGAACATCAAAATGATGACCAGGATTTTGCCGGGGGTAGTCAGCTCAGGCGTCAGGCCCATTGTAATCCCCGAGGTTCCGAAGGCAGATACAGCCTCAAACAGCACGGTCAGGAAATCCGCGCTCTCCGTAACAGACAGCAGCATGGTTGCGATGACGACCAGCATCAGCGACAGCAGGGTCATCGTAATGGCTCTGTAGACGTTGTCTTTGGAGATCCGGTGCCGGAACATGACAATGTCTTCCTTGCCCCGGATTTTGCTGTAGGCAGTGACGGCAAGGATAGCAAAGGTGGTGATTTTGATCCCTCCGCCGGTTGATCCCGGGGCAGCCCCGATGAACATCAGCAGAATCATCAGAAACTGGGTTGATTCGCGCATCAGCGGGATATCAATCGTCGTAACCCCGCCGGAACGCGGAGTAATGGCCTGCAGGAAGGATGCCATGAGCTTGCCGCCGGCATGAAGCGGCTTCAGGGTAGCATTCAGCTCGAGCCAGAAAAAGATCGCCGCCCCGAGCAGAATCAGTGCCGCTGAGGTAGAAAGGACGACCTTGGAGTGCAGGGTCAGCCGCTTGCGCTTCGGAAAATCGACGATATCGGACAATACGATAAAGCCGATGCCGCCGAGAAAGATCAGCAGCATGGAGGTAATGTTAACGATCGGGTCTTCCACATACCGTGTAAGTCCGCTGAACGGGCCGTGCAGATCACCAAACAGGTCAAAGCCGGCATTGTTAAAGATGGATACACTATGAAATAGGCCGTAATAAACAGCTTTGCCTGCCGGCATGTCCATCATAAATCTGACCGTAAACAGCAGAGCTCCGATGAGCTGAATAACGAGTGAATAGATGAGCACCCGGCGGATCAGCTTTACAATTCCCTGCATCGAATTCTGATTCATCGATTCCTGCAGCAGCAGCCGTTCCTTCAGGGAAATCCGCTTGTTCAGCACCAGCGTAATCAGCGTCGCCATGGTAACAAAGCCGAGTCCGCCGAACTGGAACAGCACGAGCAGCACAATCTGGCCGAATACGGTCAGCTGGGTGCCGGTATCAATGACGGCAAGTCCGGTTACACAGGTGGCAGAGGTGGCCATGAACAAGGCATCAATGAAGGAAATCCGTCCGCTTGTTGAAGCGGCAGGCAGGCAAAGCAGCAGGGTTCCGATTGCGATCAGCAGTACGAAGCCTAATGATAATATTTTGGGCGGTGTCAGTCTTAATTGCCCGAGTGATATATTAGCCAAACCATCAATCCCCCGAAGTCTTGTAATTATCCTCCAAGATTATAGCATAAGTTAGTGCCGCTTCAATAAAGGGTGCAGGGAATTGACAGATTTTATCGAATAACCTAAAGTGTAATGTTAAATTATGCTACTTAATTAAGAGGAGGCTATGCTTGCTGTGACAAGTCCGATTCTGAATCAGGTTGGTGCCGTTTTTATCCCGGTAAGTGATATTGAAAGGTCGAGAAGCTGGTATTGCAGCTTACTTGGACTTCCGCAGGACGGCGAAGTCTTGTTTGGTCATCTATATGTGGTGCCGATGCAGGGTCCGGGAATTGTGCTGGACAGCAAAATTTTTACGTCAGAGTCCGTACTAAAAGTACCTGCCTTTCACTTGAATACAGAGGATATAGATGCCGCCTATGATTTTGTCAAAGCAAGCGGAGCAGAACTTCTTACCGATATTGAAAATGATCACTGGTTTAACTTCAAAGACCCGGACGGAAACGTGCTGATGGTCTGCCGCTGTTGACAGCTGTGGCGCTAACTGTAAGTCGATACAGTTGAGATGAAAAGGAGCTTTCTTTATGATCAGAGAAGCATTGCCGCAGGATGCAGGCGCGCTCGAGGCTTTATACCGTCAGCTGCTGCCAGATCATCCTGACATCCGGGTATCGCCGGACAGAATCCGGGACATCAGCGCAAATCCGGACAGCTTGTTATACATCTATGAAATGCAAGGAGAGGTCATAGGCACTGTACACCTTCATCTGTGCATGGATGCGCTTAGCGGCGACCGCCCGTTCGCCGTTATCGAACGCGTTGTAACCGCATCTCATGCACGTGGGCAAGGCTGCGGAGCCGCCCTTATGCGTCATGCTGAAGAAACGGCAAGGAGCCGCGGAGCCTTGAAAGTAATGCTCTCCAGCAATGCCCGCAGGGAAGACGCCCACCGTTTTTATGAACGGCTGGGTTATGACGGTGGAGGAAGCCGGCTGTATAAAAAATATTTGGATTAAGTAAACGAATAACATGAGTTAAACGGAGGAAATTAGAGTGAGTGTAATATTCCGAGAACTTGTTCCAGAGGATGCCGGCAGGCTGCTCAGCCTGCAGCATTCCTTGGACGAGGAGACTGCCTTCATGCTGCTGGAGCCGAATGAGCGGCAGACTAGTGTACAGCAGGTCAGAGAGAGGATTGAGAGTACCGCGAAGTCCGCTAATTCCATTCTGATCGGGGCCGAAGCAGACGGTGAGCTGGCCGGATACATTTCAGTGAGCGGCGGGGAGCTGAAGCGGATCAGGCACAGTGCCTACATTGTTATCGGCATCCGTACAGCCTTTCAGGGCCTGGGAATCGGCAGCGGATTGTTCCGGGAGATGGAACCCTGGGCGCGCTCCTGCGGAATTGTGAGACTTGAACTGACCGTGATGGCCCATAATGAGCGGGGAATAGCGCTATATAAGAAATGCGGCTTCGAAATTGAGGGGATGAAGAAAAAGTCCCTGTACATAAATGGAGAATGGGTAGATGAGTATTATATGGCCAAGCTGCTTGCTTAAATATAGTTAAGCAGCAGTCTGTAAAATAAAATAACAAGAGGCGCTCCTGTACAGGGGCGCCTCTTGTTATTTTATATATAAACTGAATTATTCCGTTGACTGTCCATCTGCGTCTTTCTCGCCGATAAACACTTCGACTTTGCGAATCCGGTTCTTGTTCATCTCACGGACGGTTAGCGTAATATGCTCATGCTCCATACTTTTGCCGATGGCAGGTTCCGCCATGTGACTGTACAGCCAGCCGCCGATTGTGGTTACTTCATCGTCATGAAGATCAATGCCGGCCCGTTGCTTAAGTTCAATAAGGGATACTTTACCGTCGAACAGGTAGCGGGATTCATCCAGCTGTTCCACGTTTTTGCTCTCATCACCGTCAAACTCGTCACGGATCTCGCCGACAATCTCTTCGAGGATATCCTCAATTGTGATCAGACCGGAAGTACCACCGTATTCATCCAGCAGCAGGGCGATATGTACGCGTTCCATCTGCATGCGGGTCAAAAGGGTCTTGACCGGAGTTACCTCAGATACTGTCAGGAGCGGCAAAATCAGTTTTTTGAAATCAAAGTCAGCATTATTATTGTCATACTGCAGATAGAGCTGCTTCGTATTAATCATCCCGATAATGTTGTCCTTGCTGCCGTCAGCAACCGGGAAACGGGTGTACTGCTCTTTACGGATAATATCAAAATTCTCTTTAAGCGTATTATCGGTGAACAGGCAGATCATGTCGGTGCGCGGCACCATAATTTCTTTTGCCAGCATTTCGTCAAAATTAAAGATACGGTTCACATAGCCATATTCAGCTTTGTTGATCTTGCCGTTCTCGTAGCTCTCGGAAAGAATCAGGCGGATTTCTTCTTCGGAATGCGCATCTCCGTGTTCACTGGCCGGCTTCATGCCGAACAGGCCTACCAGCAGATTGGCCGAGCCGTTCATCAGCCAAATTAAAGGGTAAAGAATTTTGTAGAACCAAATGATCAGCGGTGAGGTAAATTGACCGATTTTTTCCGGAATGTTAATTGCAGCTGTCTTCGGAGCAAGCTCGCCGACAACAACATGCAGGAATGTGGCAATGATAAATGCCAGCGCGAATGCGATGGGCTCACTTACACTGTGGCTGATATTTGCCAAATCAAACAGCGGCAGAATCAGCTGCTCAAAGGCCGGTTCGGCAAGTGCCCCGATCCCGAGTGCAGTAATCGTAATCCCGAGCTGACAGGCGGAGAGATAACCGTCGAGGTTAGCCGCTACCCGTTGCACAGCTAGTGCATTCTTCTTGCCGTCGAGGACCATCTGGCTTACCTGGCTGCCTCTAAGCCGTACCACTGCAAATTCCGTTGCTACAAAAAAAGCGGTTAAAACAATCAAAATAGCCACCAACGTCAAACTAAGTCCTATACCCATAAAATCTTTACCATCCCTCTCGTCGTTAAAATAGGTTATACTCATATTATGAGTTCATATGAACTCATTGTACGAACTTTCGGTAAAAAAATCAAATGGCGGAGGGGTGCCATCAATGCAAGCTTTCACATTAAGCCGTAAGGAAATGTCTGCTCTCCTGCTGTCCCTGACGGAAAAAAGTGAACGGGAGCCGCTGCACATCCTGCAGGAAGCCTGGGCCAAATTCCATCAGGAGGAAGTGCGGAAGGGAAGGTCACTCACAGCTTTTTTGTCCACAGATATCCCGCCGGTTCTGCAAAAAATCATTAAAGGCAACAAAATAAACGGACTCTCGCTCGCGGATATTGCCGCCCTGGGCAAGCTGATTGAATATTCCACACTGTCGGCTACGGCCATGCAGAACTGGGTCAAACGCGATTTCAAGGAATATCTCGGCTCGCCCAGGCTGGGCAGGAAATACTCGGTTAATCAGGCAGCGCTTCTATTTATAATAGATGATTTAAAGGCCTCGCTCGATTTCGAAAGCATCCGCCAGCTCTTCCGTATTCTGTTCCTGCAGCCTGAACGGGATGACGATGATCTGGTGCAGCCGGTGGAGCTGTACTACGGTTATGCGGAACTGTTCGAGGACATCAAGCGCAGCCCCGCCCTGCAGGCGCAGGGAATAGCCGAGCGCAGCGCCGGCAACAGTTATTCCTGGAAAACGGATAGTACCCTGAGAGGTGCGATGGAAAAAATGATGGACAGGCTGACTCACCTTAATTGGTCAGAGAAGGATGCGGTTCGCAACATGCTGATGATCGCGGCCATTTCCGTGCAGACCTGTTATTTTCAGGCGCTGGCAAGACAATACTGTAATGCCGCTTTATTCCTTGATTTTTGACCTCTGCAAATTTAGAATGTACAGGAGTAAACAATGGTAGCAGGCTACATAGCCGATAGACAGGAAGAGGTGCATGGGTAGATGAGTCAAATGACGCTGCTGCGCAACCCTAAGCAGCGCAAGCTGCTGCTGAGCGCAGGCTTAAGCTGGATGTTCGACGCAATGGATGTCGGGATGGTTTCCTTTGTCGTTGCGGCGCTGGCTAAAGAATGGTCGCTGGGTCCGGAAAAGATCGGACTTCTGACCAGTATAAACTCAGTGGGAATGGCAGTAGGTGCTGCTGCGGCCGGTATTCTGGCCGACCGGTTCGGCCGCAAGTCGGTACTGCTGTGGACCCTGCTGATCTTCTCGGCAGCAAGCGGATTATCGGCATTTGCTACAGGGTTTGCGGTACTGTGCGCCCTGCGTTTTGTAGCCGGCTTCGGGCTTGGCGGTGAATTGCCGGTCGCTTCGACGCTGGTGTCTGAGAGCATGCCTGCAGCAGAAAGAGGACGGGCTGTCGTCCTGCTGGAGAGCTTTTGGGCGGTAGGCTGGATTGCCTCGGCTTTAATTGCATTTTTCATTATTCCGGACTACGGCTGGCGGATCGCGTTTGCCATCGGTGCTGTTCCGGCGCTGTATGCCCTGTACTTGCGCAAGGCAATTGATGATTCCCCGCGGTTTAAGGAGATGAAGAAGCAAAAGCCTGTGCCGCTCGGCAAGCGGATTGCGGCGGTCTGGTCACCGGAATACCGCCGTTCAACCATTATGCTGTGGGTCCTCTGGTTTACTGTCGTATTCTCTTATTATGGAATGTTCCTGTGGCTTCCTACGGTAATGGTGCTGAAGGGCTTCAGCCTGGTCAAGAGCTTCGAATATGTACTGATTATGACGCTGGCCCAGCTGCCAGGATACTTCACGGCCGCCTACTTTATTGAGAAGTTCGGCCGTAAGTTCGTGCTGGTTATCTATCTGCTGCTGACCGCTGTCAGTGCCGCCTGGTTCGGTAACGCTACTACGGAAGGAATGCTGATGGCTGCCGGCATCTGCCTGTCCTTCTTCAATCTGGGTGCTTGGGGCGGCATGTACGCTTATAGTCCTGAGCTCTACCCGACAGCGGTCCGTTCGACCGGTGTGGGTCTGGCCACCTCCTTCGGGCGAATCGGCGGTATTCTGGCGCCGCTTCTGGTCGGAGTGCTTGTAGGGAAGGATATAAGCATCAGCACGATCTTCATGCTGTTCTTCGTAACGATTGTCATCGGGGCACTAGCCGTGCTGCTGCTTGGCAAAGAAACAAAGGGAACGGAACTGACTTAATCAGTTCATGTAAACCCGCAGACGGTCCCGCCGGTGTATTCCGGCGGTTTTTTTGTCAACAATTCCGCCTATTTAAGCCAGGTGTTCAAAATGAAGCAGCAGCCGGGAGGGAGAGCTCCTGGCTGCTGCTGTTTCGCCGCTCAGTTTCTATTTTTCACAACAATAAAAGTCAGTATGGCGAGCAGCAGCAGACCCGCAGCAGACCAAAGGAGCGACCAATCGAGTGAAGCTCCGCCGGCATATTCTCCGCTATAGTCCGCTCTAATAAATGTTCCATTCCCCGGATTGACCGCAATTGCCTCACTGATGTTAACGCCTTTAATACTGTAATATTTAGTCCCCTTTGGATAGTAGTTCGAAAAATTACCGGAGTAAGTACCTTCCTCATCTGAATATTTTGTAACCTGACCGATCATTGAGTCCACTTGTTCAGCATCTACCCGTTTGTCCGAAATGAGATACGACTTTCCTTCATTTACAACAAACCGGTTCGCCCAATCGGCATGAACAGCCCTTACTGTCAATAAAGTACCGGCAAGACAGAACACAATCAGCAAAAACAGAGATTTTTTCAAAGGATCCCCCCCTTTCATGCCTATAATTAGACGAATATAGTTCAGTATTGTTGCGCTATTACCGCTATTGCGGACTTAGCAGTACATATAGTATATTCTTACTTGGATACACAAACGAACGTTCTCATTGTCCGGCCTTGCGCGTGACAGATGCTCATCATAAGATCTTGAGGCGCGGCGCGCTCAGGGTCTTATTCTATATGCAGGCCACGAGCCGTTGACCGCTGCATCTGTCGTGCACGCATATGATATAATGTTGAAATGACTATGGTATACGAGTGGGGAGATTACGGATGGCGAGAGACAGGGAGGGCCTGCATTTTTCGGAGCTGGTCTGGGAGAGTACAGAACAGGATATGGCGGTTCCTCCGCGGGAATCCGGACACAGCCCGTCTAAAGAGCATAGCTCTGTGAAAAAAAAGACGGACAAAAGCGGACAGGCTGGCGGAACTGCTCCTCAGCAGCTGCAGCTATGGGATTTGGAGCAGGGAAGCCCGCCCGCTTCAGCAGAATTGGCTGTGCAGAAGGCGGATCAGCCGAAAGAGTGGAATGTGCCGCCAAAAGAACCCCGCATGAAGTCTGCCCCGCCGCTGCCGCGTACTGCCGCTGCCGCTTCCCCCGCCAAGAAGGAGACGGAAAGCGAATTTGTGCAGCAGGCGGCTGAGCTGGAGGATATGACTGCAGATGAAGCGAAGCTTGTTCCGTTCAAAAGCTACTGGCCAACCTACAGCCATATGACCGCCGAACAGAGCCGCTGGTACTTCTACTGGCGGAATGAAGTAAGACAGGGACGGTACCCCAAAACGGATCTGTCTTACATTTTTCTGCATGTATATGAGCTGATTAACGGTATCGGATGGCGTGACCCTGGTGACGGTTACCGGCAGCTTGGGCTGATCTGGGAAGCTTACCGGACTCAGTATAAACGGCTGGACCAGTATCTCGGCAGCTGGATGGCAGATTTCTCCTTTGTTCATAAACTGGATGTTCCGCTTTCACTGATCGTTGCCCGCACACGCGGATTGTCCGGCGATCTGGCAGAGATCGAACTGCTTCGCTGTCTCACCTCCGCCCCGGAGCAGCTGACCTTTGAGGTCCTGACTGTGATGTCCGATTATGATATCAGCAAGTCCAAGTTCTATGCCGGTGAAGGAAAGGAAGCGGCTGAACGCTACATACCGCAGGTGGTAGCCTTAATCGACGCTTATGTCGCGAAAAAGCACGGGGCGCGGCTGATTGAAAAATTCCCTCCGGGCCCTCCCGTCATGCGGGAGCGCTACCTGTTCCGCAGTGCTGTGTATGATATATCACGATACGGCTATTCTGTACTTGTACCTGTCGTACGGATCAGCAAGCTGCTGCCGCTGCGCAGCCTGATTACCCGCCTGTTCCGGCTGACCGAGAACAAGCTGCGGGAGCTGACGGGCTTCCGCGGCCGGCTGAAGGATATCCGGATTGACCCGGACATGGACGAGCTGATCACCAAATATCTGCAGCGGGAATTCCGCAAAGCAGAGCAGGAGGCCAAAGGTCCGGCGGTTGTGATCGACAGGGCGAAGCTGGAGCAGCTGCAGAGCGATTCCGAGGTTGTCCGCAGTCTGCTGACGGTTGAGGCTTATGAGGAGCCGTTGGTGGATCAGGAACAAAGGCCAGAACCGCAGCAGGAGATAAAGCAGGATGCCGAGCCGGCACAGGAGCAAAGGCTGGAGCATAAGCAAAAGCCGTCACAGGATTTCGGGCAGCAGCCTAAGGAGAGCGCTGAAGCTCCTGGGACAGCTGATGTTCCTGTTCCCTCTGCCGGTATTCCTTCAGAATGGATGGAGCTAAGCGCAGAATTGCTTCCATTGCACCGGGAAGTACTGCTGTCACTGGCTGAGGATAACGGACCTGCACAGGTTGATAGGATTGCAGCAGCTGCCGGGACGATGCCGGAGCTTTTATATGATGAAATTAATGAGCATGCGGTGAACATACTCGGTGACCTGCTGATCGACGGCGGGGAGCTGGCTGAAGAATGGAAGCCAATGCTGCATTTATTAATGAGGTGAATGATTAAATGAGTGAACTAAAAATACCAAAGCGGATGACCACGGCACTGGTCAATTCCCTGACTGCCGGAGTCGTGCCGCGGATCGGACTGGAGCATATCGCTGTCGGCCGCCGGCCGGAGGTGGAAGCGATTCTCCGGGATATGGAGAATATTGCAGACGGCGGCGCGGCCTTCAAGCTGATTACCGGTAAATTCGGCAGCGGCAAAAGCTTTTTACTCCAGATTATCCGCAACTATGCGATGGACCGTGACTTTGTGGTAGCGGATGCTGACCTGTCGCCGGAACGCAGGCTGGTGGGAACGAAAGGGCAAGGGCTGGCCACCTACCGGGAGCTGATGAGCCACCTGTCGACCCGTACCCGTCCGGACGGCGGCGCACTGGAGATCATGCTGCAGAAATGGATCATGGGCCTTCAGCAGGCTGTGGTGCAGGAAAAGGGGCTTACTGCGGATGCCCCGCAGCTGGCGGAAGAGGTGGAGCAGCGGATTTACAGTGTCGCTTCCGGGATGCGGGGCTTAGTGCACGGCTTTGATTTTGCCAAGGTGCTGGCTTCTTACTGGAACGGCCATAAGCTGGCCGAGGATGAGCTGAAGCAGGATGCGCTGCGCTGGCTGCGGGGCGAATTCGCCACCCGGACAGAGGCGCGCAAGGCGCTTGGGGTCGGTGTCATCATTGACGACGATAACTGGTACGATTATATGAAGCTCTGGGCGGAGTTCACCGGGGCGATCGGCTATAAGGGGCTGCTGCTGTTTATTGATGAAGGTGTGAATCTCTACAAAATCACCAACAGCATCTCCCGGCAGAGCAACTACGAGAAGCTGCTGACTATGTTCAATGACACGATGCAGGGCAAGGCGGAGCGCCTGGGAATCTTTATCGGGGGCACCCCGCAGTTCGTTGAAGACGGACGGCGCGGTCTGTTCAGCTATGAAGCGCTGCGTTCCCGGCTGGTGGCGGGGCGTTACGGTGCAGCGGGGCTGAATAATTTTACCGGGCCGATTATTGCGCTGGAGATGCTCTCTCATGAAGAAATTCTGGTGCTGCTGCAAAAGCTGAGGGATATTCATGCCCTGCACTACGGTTATGAAGCCAGACTGACCCAGGAGCAGCTGGTGCATTTCATGGAAGAAGCGGTGGGCAGGCTTGGGGCGGACGAGCTGCTGACCCCGCGTGAAATTGTGCGTGATTTCATGGATCTGCTGCATACGCTGAGCCAGCATCCTGAGCTGTCCTTTGAGAAGCTGGTCGGTGAGCGGACGATTAAACCGGATGCAACCGGTGAGAATGATCTGGACGGCCTGCTGGCGGAGTTTGACCTATGAGCAGCAACCCGTTCTACAGGCTTGCTCCTTTTATTAAAGAGTTTATCTACAAGAACCGCTGGGAGACCTTGCGCGAGGCCCAGGTGGATGCCTGCCGTGTGCTGTTCGACACGCCGCATCATCTGCTGATCGCCTCCGGGACGGCTTCGGGGAAGACGGAGGCGGCTTTTTTTCCGGCGCTGACCGAGCTGTATGAGCGGCCGTCCGATTCCGTGGGCATCCTCTATATCGCGCCGCTCAAGGCGCTGATCAATGATCAGTTCACACGGTTAAATGATTTGCTGCGCGAAGGCAATATCCCGGTCTGGCACTGGCACGGTGACGTTCCGCAGGCCGACAAGACCAGGCTGATGCAGAAGCCTTCCGGCGTCCTCCAGATTACGCCGGAGTCGCTGGAAGGCCTGCTGATGAACCGGCCGAATGCCATTCCGGCCCTGTTCCATGATCTGCGCTTCATCATCGTCGATGAAGTGCATGCGTTTATGGGCGCGGACCGCGGCATCCAGGTGCTCAGCCAGCTGGCGCGGATCTCGCGGATGGCCGGTTGCCATCCGCGGCGGATCGGGCTCTCCGCTACGCTCAGCGACTATGCCTCCGTGACGGAGTGGCTGGCCGCCGGCACGCGCGAGAGCGTAGAGGTGTCCGCGCCGCAGGGCGGGCGCAAGCTCCGGCTGAGCGTGGAGCATTTCTCGTTCCCGGATGCGCGGGACGAGGTGCAGGCCGAGCGGCTGGAGCAGGCGCGCCAGGCCTATTACGGGTTCATCTACGACCATACGCATCTGAAGAAGGCGCTGGTCTTCACGAACAGCCGCACGGATGCGGAGGAGACCATCCTCGAGATGCGGCGGGTGGCCGCGAAGCGCGGGGAGCGCGACGTGTTCCATGTGCACCACGGCAGCATATCGGCGATGCTGCGCGAGGAGACGGAGGCCGCGCTCCGCGAGGGCTCCGGCCCTGCCGTTGCCGCAGCGACGCTGACGCTGGAGCTGGGCATTGACCTTGGCGAGCTGGAGCGCGTGCTGCAGCTCGGCGCGCCATACAGCTGCGCGAGCTTCGTGCAGCGGCTCGGTCGGTCCGGACGGCGCGGCGATGCCGCGTCCGAGATGATCTTCGTCACGCCCGAGGAGGAGGACGAGGAGGCGCAGCTGCCTGCGCGGATGCCGTGGACACTGCTGCGGGCCATTGCCGTCATCGAGCTGTACGTGCGCGAGAAATGGGTTGAGCCGCTGAACGTGCGCCAGCTGCCGGTAGGGCTGCTCTATCATCAGACGATGAGCATCCTCAAGAGCATGGGCGAAGCCGAGCCGGAGGAGCTGAAAGAGGCAGTATTGACGCTGCCTTCCTTCCGCGGGATTGATCCGGCGGACTATGATGCCTTTATGGAATACATGATTGCGATGGGCCATATCGAAATGATGGATGAGGGCACGGTGCTGATCGGGCTGGCAGGTGAGAAGATCGTGAACAACTTCCGTTTCTACGCGGTGTTCAAGGATGATGAGGAGCATGTCGTGTATAACGGCACCGAGGAGATCGGTTCGATCACAACCGTGCCGCCGCCGGGCTACTGCTTCACCCTTGCCGGCAAGCTGTGGAAGATCGAAGAAGTCGACAACCGCCACAAGGCGGTTTATGTCAAAAGCTCGCGCGGCAAGGTAGACACCCTATGGCTGGGCGCCGGCGGTGATGTGCATACCCGGATCATGGCCAAGATCCGCGAGGTGCTGGGATCGACAGCGATATATCCGTATCTTGCGCCGAGCGCTGCCGCCAGGCTGGAGCGGGCGCGCCGGCTGGCGAAGGAGAGCGGGCTGCTGACCCGCCAGGTACTGCCGGCCGGCGGCGATTCTATCTTTATTCTGCCCTGGGCCGGCAGCCGGCAGTTCCGTACGCTGGAACGCCTGCTGAAGAACAACCTCAAAGGCAGGCTCGGCCTGCGCTCCGTCGTACCGATGGAGCCTTATTACATGGTCGTCGCCGGCAAGGCGGATGCAGAGACGCTGGAGGCGGAAATCCTGGCAGAGACTGCCGCTGCATCCGACCCGTTGTCCTTGCTGAGCAAGGATGAGGCCCCGTATCTCGGGAAATACGATGAATTCATCCCGCATGATCTGCTGCGCAAGGCCTTTTCCCTGGACGGGCTGGATGTTCCGGGCCTTAGGAAGGTTCTGAAGCAATGGAAGCCGGCAGAATAAGAAAATGCTACATGTAAGCTCAACAGGCGGCAGCCAAGGAGAAGGGTATCCTTGGCTGCCGCTTTTATTTGTACCCTAAAAGAACGGATGATTCATAGTTTAAACGCTAATAATAGTCACGCGAACTTGAGAGGTGAGGTGATCCATAAATAATGTTCTGGTCCAAAGGAAAGAACCGGAAATCAAATAAGGTGATACTGAAGCTTCCGTCAGATCCCGAAGAGGCCGCCGCCAGCAAACAGCTAAGCGAAGACCTTCAGACCAACGAGACGGCATTAAAGGAACTATTCAGGAATTGTTCGGACGTAGTATTCCGCGACGTTATATTAGCAGCTGATCACAAGCTGCTCCTCATATATATAGATGGACTAGTCGATACGATAGCACTGGACCAGTTTGTTCTCGAGCCGGTCATTCGTGACAGTTTAAGAGATGACAGGCAGCCGGAGCAGATAAGGGAAGTGATTGAAAAACAGCTTATAGCCGTAGCCGCAGTCTGTAAGCTCACCTGCCTGAATGAGGCTGTCCAGGATATTTTAAAGGGCCATGCCGTGCTCCTCTTTAACAATGAATGCCTTGGACTCAGCGCAGAATTAAAGGGCGGTAATGTCCGCGGGGTGGAGGAGCCTTCTTCAGAGCCGGTGGTCAAGGGACCCAGAGAAGGATTTACTGAGGCACTGCGTACAAATACGAGTATGGTACGGCGAAAGCTGAAGACGCACCGCTTGAAGATGGAGAGCTTGACCGTAGGGGAGCTGTCACAGACCAATATTGTAATCTCCTACATCGCAGGGACCGTCAAGGACACGATTGTACAGGAGGTCCGCAGCAGAATTGGACGAATCAGGATTGACGCCGTTCTGGAGTCGGGTTACATAGAGGAGTTTATAGAGGATGCGCCGCACTCCCCGTTTCCAACCGTCCAAAGCACGGAGCGCCCGGACATCGTGGCGGCCAACTTGGTTGAGGGCAAGGTAGCTATTTTTACGGACGGCACTCCCTTTGTCCTGATTGTTCCCTTTACTTTCTGGGCAGGCTTGCAATCCGCAGAAGATTACTATAACCGGTCTCTATATTCCTCGGCAGTCCGTGTAATCCGCGGTGTGCTGTTGACAACATCGGTATTTCTGCCTTCGCTATATGTTGCCGTTGTTAACTTTCACTCCTTAATGCTTCCCACAAGTCTGGTGCTAAACTTCTCTGCAGCGCAGGAGAACACGCCTTTTCCGACGGTAGTGGAGGCATTTATGATGGAAATGATTTTTGAAGGCTTGCGCGAAGCAGGGATCAGGCTGCCCAAACAGGTTGGATCGGCGGTAAGCATTGTTGGCGCACTGGTTATTGGCCAGGCAGCTGTACAGGCAGGAATTGTGTCGGCACCCGTTGTCATTATTGTTGCAGGTACCGGGATTGCCTCATTTACCATTCCGCGCTACAACCTGGGCTATGCTTTGCGTCTGCTGCGTTTTGTCATGCTGATTCTGGCGGGAACGTTAGGGCTGTATGGAATTGCACTCGGGACACTTACCCTGCTCCTTCATCTGGTGAGCCTTCGCTCGTACGGTGTTCCGTACTTCAGTCCGATTGCCCCATTGATGCCTGAGAGTTTGAAGGATGCTTTGTGGAGGGCGCCGCGCTGGAAAATGACCGTCCTACCTAAGCAGACGACTCCGGATCGTCTCGAACGCGTACCCGAGGGACAGGAGCCAAAACCGACCAAATAAGGGTGGTGTACCTTCATGTTTAACAAGAAAGCTGGAGCTTTAATGGTTAGTCTATGCCTGGTCCTCATTACCGGCTGCTGGGACAGCAAAGAGCTGAATGATCAGGCTCTGCAGATGGGGGCAGGGATCGACTTGGATGAAAATGGGGTAATTGTACTCAGTAACCAGTTTGCACTCAATTCCAAAGGCCCTTCCAGTGAAGGGAACCAGCAGCAAGCCTCCTACACTGAAGTAACGAAAGGAGAGAACGTGTTCCAAGCATCAGTCAATATGCAGACCAGAGTCACAAGAAAGATTAACCGGGGACAGCGCACCAGTCTTGTACTGGGTGATAAAGTAGCCAGACAGGGGATTAAAAAATTTATTGACATCTATACCCGGGTCTCAGAGGCTCAGCTCAGAAATGACTTGCTTGTTGTAAAGGATGGTTTAGCCGCAGAGTTGTTAAGAAGCACAACACCGTTTGGCAGTCTCTCGCAAAGAGAATATTTCAAATTGCACCAGGCTCAAGATGAAATAGCAGATACTACCTTTATGAACCTGCTTCGTTCTGTGAATGGCCATACCAAAAGCGGCGCAATTGTTCCTGCGCTGGAACACATCCGGGCGCCGTTCTCCAAGTCGCAAGACGAGAAGAAGGAGATGCAATTTGCCTATGCGGGGATAGGCATTTTCGATAACGATTTAAAGCTGCAGGGCTTCCTCAATAATGAAGAAGCTTCAGATGTATTATGGCTGCTCAAAAGAGGGCATACGCAGAGCATTTCTGCCTACATTCAGGAAGGCTACGGGCTCGTCACTGCGCATTTAAGCCGTTTAAAATGCAAAATGAAACCCGTCTTTGGAGAAAATATTGAATTTCGTATTGCTTTAAGCGGAAATGCCGATCTGATGGATAATGGAACCAATCTGGATCTGTTCCAGGAATCAAACATTAAACTGATTGAACAAACCATGGAAAAGAAAGCCGAAAAGCAATTTACTCAGCTGATCAAGAAGATCCAGACAGAATTTAAAACAGATATTCTTGAGTTTGGCGATACCATCTTCCGTAAACATCCGAAGCAATGGCGTTCATTGGAGAACCGCTGGGAAGCTGAATTCCCGAAAGTTGCCGTTTCGGTCAAAGTGAATATCAAAGTTAAACGGATTGGTTTAACCGGTGCGCCGGTGCAAATGCAGGAAGAGGAGATTAAAAAATAAACCCTTGTTCAAGCGTGTTGTTCAGGAGTAGCCTGCTTTTCGGCGTATTCAGGTTACCAGGAGCAGGATGGCCGGAATCACAAGAAACAACGGTACCCAGACATAAGGTGTAATAATCCGGACAGCTATCACGTAGATGTGATTGATCACATTGGTGGATATGGTAAACCCGATTATTAAGGTGCAGGCAGCAGCCGGCAAAATAAGCGGACGGATGCTTTTTAATTTCAGTAGAACCTTGAATCCCAGCAGTGCGGCTAAGATTTTAATATACAGCTTAATGAAGGCAGTACTGATAAAATAAACCACCACAAAGGGATTTAAGTTGGTTATAAATCCTCCGATATTCACCATGCCCGTCAACGAATAAAGCGGATATATGCTTCTTTTGAGAAAGGCATCTCCAAATACCGTAATAGCCAGCAAATCAGAAACAAGAAAAAAGATGGAGGCCAGGATCGTTGCGGCTATGGTTATTTTCCATACTTTTTTCTGTCGATTGGCCAGCGTCCAGATCATGGCTAAAGCAATCGACTCCCCGTAGGTCTGGCTAATCCCTTCCGGATAGACACTGTTCAGAACGGGAGCCCATCCATCCCATAATACAGGCAGCAAAAGCTTAAACTCGATAATATGGGAGTTTAAGAGCAATACAATCTCGAGACCGAAGAGAATAAGGATTAAGGGAGTTAGTATTTCACCCAGCCGGGCCACATTTTCTATTCCCAGATAGAGGCCATATATGAGCACGAGTAAAAAGGCAACGACAATGACAACCGGCGGTGTTTTGGGCAGCAGCGTGGTAGGAACCAAATCTCTTAGGGCACCAATGCCCCGGCCTGCGTCAAACAGAAAACTAAGCGGATACAGCCAGGCTATGGGAATGCCGATCCACTTGCCGAATTGTCTTGGAAACCACTCTACCAGGGTCAGCCCGGGATTCATTTTCATAAGTGCGATGTACATTGAGATTATGATCATGCCTGCAATAGAAGATAGAACCGTAACGATCCAGGCATCACGTCCCGTACCCGCAGCAAATCCAAAAATAATGGTCGTACCCAATTGGTAAAGGAAAGTGATAGCAAACAGTTGATAACTGGATATTCTGACCAATAATATCGCTCCCGCCTTAACGCACAATAATGAAATCCAATCAATTACAGTCATTATCGCCACCAACCGATGAAGATAATCACAAACCGATTTGCGGCGGATATAGAAAAAACAAACCTTTATTCTGCAGTTCGCACCTTGTTGAGAGCGCTTAAACGAATGATAATTAGCCTATCACGAGTTAGGGGGCATAACAGACATGGTCAAAAGAAACATGCAGAAAACACTGGCAATCGGATTCAGCGCAGTAATGGCACTTAGCCTGGCCGCATGCGGTAACTCTGGCAATAAGGCTGACGAATCCGCAGCCACCAACGCGCCCAAGAGCACAAATAATGCTAACAGCGGCGGAAATGCTGCAGAGCCTGCACCGGACAGCGGCAAAAAAGTAACGCTTACGTTCCAGAACATCTACCCGGACCCGGCAACGCCTTCACACAAGATGATTAACGAGCTGACTGAACAGTACATGAAGGAGCATCCGAACGTTACGATTGAGCTGGATACACTGAATACGGATCAGCAAAAGGTCAAATTAAAAACACAGGCCGCTTCCAAGGAAGTGCCTGATATTACGATTGTTAACCCGGCTGCGCAGATGAAGCCGTTCGTGGATGCCGGGCTGTTCGCCCCGCTGAACGATATGCTGGACCAGAACGGGCTGAAGGACACGTACCAGGAAGGTCTGTTGGACTATTACAGCTTCGACGGCAATGTGTACGCACTCCCGGACGGCAATAACATCGAGGTTGTGTACTACAATAAAGAGTTATTTGAACAGGCCGGCATTGCCAATACGCCCACTACGTTCGAGGAAATGCTGCAGGATGTCAAGATTTTGAAGGAGAAGGGTATCACACCGCTGGCGATCGGGGAAAAAGACTCCTGGACCGGTTCCTTCCTGTTCATGAATATCCTGCTGCGCACCAACGGCGGCCCGGGCTTCCTGCAGGATGTGCTTGACGGCAAGAAAACATTCGAGGACCCTGCGTTCATCGAAGCGGTTGACGCGTTCCAGCAGCTGGTGCAGGCCGGAGCCTTCCCGGATGGGGCAACCTCCATTGATGCAAATGCCGGCGGTAATATTTTTAAATCAGGCAAAGCCGCCATGTGGGTCATCGGCTCCTGGGAGACGGGCGCAATCGACGCTTCCTCTGTAGCCGGCAAGGTAGGCGCATTCCAGTTCCCGACGGTTAACGGCAAAGGCAATCCGAATGAATTCATGCTGGCCCCGGGCAGCGCCTTCGCAGTCTCCGCAAACAGCGAGCATCTTGCCGAAACCAAGGATTTCCTCAATTTCTTTGCTTCCAATCTGCCGAAAAAGCAGTTCGAGCTGAAAAATGCCGTAGGACTCGGCCAAAAGGTAGACGGTGACCTGAAGGCGGCAGGTTACTCCGATCTTGCTGTTAACATTGCCGGATTGTTTAACCAGGTGCAGGGCGGGGATCTCGCTTTTGATAATACGATGAATCCGGCCACCGCACAGGTCCACCTCAGCAGCATCCAGAATCTGTTCGTGCAGAAGGTGGATTCCGCGGCAGTGGCCAAGGAGCACCAGCAGGCTTTTGAAGCTAACAAGGAGTAAGCATAAACGATTGCGGTTTTAAGCGGCTCCGGCCGGGCATCATCCCATCATCCCCTTCACCGGTGCGGATAACAGCTGAACTAAGGCTGCTCCGCGCCGGATTGTAATGGGCATAGATAAAAGAATCTGCTTGATCTGGAGGCGGGAAAGATGAAAGTACTTAAGGTGCCAGCGCGTACAATAGCCGTCTTCGTATTGCCGTGTCTGCTCTTATATGTGTGCCTTGTGTTCATACCCATACTGGTGTCTGTATATACTGGTCTGCTGAAATGGGACGGCTTGTCGGCGGCAACGTTTATCGGGCTTGGCAACTTCAAGGATATGTTCTTTAATGACCCTGTGTTCTGGCCTTCGGTAAAAAGAACCCTGCTGTACGCCGTCGCCTCCATGGTGGAAATTCCGCTGTGTCTGCTCATGGCGGTTCTGCTGAACCGTTATCTGCGCAGAGGCAATACGCTGGTGTCGATTTATTTTACACCGGTTATTCTGTCTGTCGTTATCATTGGACAGCTGTGGAAGACCGTCTACAATCCTACCTCCATGGGCGGTATGCTGAACGGGGTGCTGGTCTCCCTGGGACTGGACAGCTGGACGCATAACTGGCTGACGGAGCCGCAAATCGCGATGTACGCACTGTATTTCGTATCCCTTTGGCAATACTTCGGCTATCATCTGCTGATTCAATATACAGGTGTGCAAAATATTCCCGATGAGCTCTATGAAGCAGCCAAAATTGACGGGGCAGACGGCTTCAAGGCCGACCGTTACATCACCCTCCCGCTGATCGTCCCGATTTTCAAAATATCGATTGTGCTTGCTTTTATCGGCTCGCTGCAGGCCTTTGATCTGGTAATGGTCATGACTGCCGGAGGCCCGGCTCATGCTACTGACGTGATTTCAACGCATATGTACAACAGCTCATTCGGCTCCTTTAAATACGGATACGGCAGTGCGATCGCGACCTTCCTCGTTGCGGTGTGCCTGGTTTTCACCGGCTTTATCAATATGATTTTTAACCGGATCGACCGTAAATTTAATTAGACAAGGGGTGCACGGTGATGCAAACATTCAAAAAAGGAATCGTGTATCTGCTGTTCGCTATTCCTGTAGTAACCCAGCTGTATCCGCTGCTCTGGCTGCTGCTATATTCACTTAAGACAAATGAGGAGATTATGGACGGGAGCTTCTTTTCCTTGCCGAAATCGTTTCAATGGCATAATTACAGCGAGGCTTATACCTCGGGCAACTATCTGAAGTACCTGGGCAACAGCGTGTTTGTAACGGGGATAACGATGGTGTGTGTCATTGTGCTGTCGTCTATGGTAGCCTACGCCATCTCCAGGTTCCGCTGGAAGTACGGCGGTGTGGTGATGACTATTTTCCTGATGGGGATGATGATCCCGATGCAGGCCACGCTGCTGCCGCTGATGATTATTTTCAAAAATATCCATGTCCTTAACACGCACTGGTCGCTGATTCTGCCGTACATTGCTTTTTCCACACCAATTGCGGTCTTTATCCTGTCGGGCTTTATGCGCGATATTCCCCATGAGATTGAAGAATCGGCGTTTATCGACGGAGCGAGCGTGTACCGGATTTTTACCAGCATCATTCTTCCGGTGTCGGTTCCGCCTGTTATGACGGTGTGCATTCTGACCTTCATCAATATCTGGAATGAGTATATTCTGGCCGCCACGTTCATCTCTGCCGAGAAGCTGAAGACGCTGCCGTTTGGGGTATACACCTTTGTCAGCCAGTATTCGGTCAATTACGGGAATATCGGCGCTTTTCTCGTCATGGGGGCCTTGCCGGTGATCCTGATCTACTTCTTTCTGTCAAACCGGATTACAAAGGGCATGGTCGCTGGGGCGGTCAAGGGCTAAAGGCCGTTGCTTTCTAAAAAGTGTTGGAATTATAATAGGGAACGGCAGGACAGATCAGGTAGGGTGAAGGAGGAGAGTCTTATGCGAAACGGCTTTCATTCCATCCATAACCGGTTGTTTCTGCTGTTTCTTTTTTGCATGTCCAGTATTCTGCTTAGTGTCAGTCTGCTGTACTACAACCGGACAACGGAGCAGCTGCATGAAAAGATCAGTGATTTGTCGCAAAAGAACGTCGCTCAGACAGCCGGGCTGTTCACCCTGCTCTATAAGGGGTATGACGCGCTGTCGAAGTCACTCAGCAATAACTTTGAGATGGTGCGCCTGCTCAATGAGAAAACGGATGAACCGGCGGTGGCCTACATAAATGAACAGACAATTACGAATATCATCGGCTCTATTTTTTATTCGCGCGATGATCTCGTAGGTATTCATGTCATTACTGACAAGGGCAAAATCTATAATTACGGCAACTATATGAATGTGGTCGATCCGGACTACAGGGCAACGGACTGGTACAAGCAGCTAAAGGCTTCCTCCGGTAAAATGGTCTGGCTAGGCGTCTATGAGCATTCCCTGATCGATCAGGTGGAGGATAGTCCGGTATTCGCCTTCGGGCGGCAGATTTTTGACCTCAATGAGCATAAGCCGATCGGCATTGTGCTGTATGAGACCAATCCCGAGCCGGTGCTGGATGCGCTGGATAATCTGAAGCTCGGCGAGCACAGCCAGGTGTATCTGATGTCGCAGGACGGCCGGTTTGTCTCCTCCGCTACTGACCCTACTCCGGCGGTAGAGAATCTGCCAGCCTTGCCCGCCTATGAGAAAGTGATGGTGAAGCAGGAGGCGGACAGGCTGATTGTGGCCTCGAAGCTTTCTTTTTCAGGCTGGTGGGTCATGTCGATTACGCCGGATCAGGATCTCAATGTAGAGCTGGTCGAGCTGAAGCGTTATCTGCTGATTGTCATTTCGGTTCTGATCCTGGTGTCCACGCTGATTGCGTTTATCGTCTCAAGGACCATTTCCTCCCCCCTTAAGAAGGTTATCCGCGAAATGCGGCAGGTGGAGGTCGGGAATTTCCGCGGAATGGTCAAGGTGTCGTCCTATCAGGAGATCAACATTCTGGTTGCGGCCTTCAACCGGATGGTCCGGCGGATCGAAGAGCTGATTGAACGGGTGAAGCTGTCGTCTGTTAGTGAAAAGAACGCCGAGCTGCACGCGCTGCAGTCCCAGGTTAACCCGCATTTTCTGTATAACACGCTCGATATGATCTACTGGATGCTGGATGAGGAGGGCAACGAGCAGCTTGGTGAGCTGGTGCTTTCCCTGTCCTCGATGTTCCGTTACAGCAGCCACTGGGAGGACGGGGCCGAGGTGACGCTTGCGGAAGAGCTGGAGCAGACCGGCCATTATCTCGCCATCATCTCGATCCGCCTGGAAGGCAGGCTGCAGATTGTAACAGATATCAGGGAGTGCTGGCTGGGCTTCAAGCTGCCGAAGATGACGGTGCAGCCGGTTATTGAGAATGCGGTTAAGCATGGACTGGAGCCGCTGGACCGCCAGGGGATTCTCAAGGTGTATACCTGTGAAGAAGACAATATACTTAAATTAGTAATAGAAGATAACGGTAACGGCATGACAGAAGCCGAGCTGCAGCGGCTGCTGGATTCACTGGACGACAGAGGGCCAAGAGAACCAAGCAAAGGCGGCATCGGGCTGCAGAATCTGCACCGCCGTCTCCAGCATATGTTCGGGGACAGCTACGGGCTGCAGATTCAGAGCTATCCGGGGACGGGGACAAGAGTTTCCATTCTGCTGCCGCCCGCCGGGGAAGGAGATTCCATTACGTGAACATACTTATCGCCGACGATGAACGGGTCATCCGTGAGGGCATTATGCGTACCATCAAGCATCTCTACCCTGAGTATGAGGTATATGTTGCGGAACGGGCCGAGGAAGCGGTCAGGCTGATGGATGAGCAGCATATTCACATTGTCCTGACCGATATTCTGATGCCGGGGATGAGCGGTCTGGAATTAATGAAGATGTCCAGGCGCAGATTTCCGTATGTGAAATGGGTAGTCATCTCCGCCCACAGCGAATTTGCCTATGCCCAGGAGGCCGTCCGGCTGGGTGCCAGGGATTATCTGCTCAAGCCGATCGGTAAAAGCAAGGTACAGGAGATAATCAGCAGTTTGACGGAGGAGATCCAGAGGGACCAGGATCTAACCAGACAGGGGGAGCGGCTGCGGGCCAGTCTGCGCTTCCTGCGGGAAGGTGTATTTCAGCGGCTGGCATCGGGCCTTGATATAGGCAACCTTGATTTGAGCCCTTTTATCGCGGATTACAGCAGCTATTATCTGATGATGGTGCAGCTTGATCCTGGTGAAGACGGGGTAAGGCTGGAGCATTATATCGTGGAAAATGTGCTGTCAGAGCTAGTTGAGCGGCACGGGCGCGGTTTTGTGGTCACCTATGACCGCCGGAGCCTGCTGGGTCTGATTACTTTAGGTGCTCATTCGCAGATTGGACCGTTTCTGGCGGAGCTGCAGGAGCATCTTAGCCATTATCTGAAAATCCCCTTCCAGCTGCTGCATTCCGGCTTAAGCAATGACTTCAGCAGCGTGCCGCAGCTGGTGAAGCGGATGCGGGAAGCCTCAGCTTCGCCGGCCTTTGAGCTGGAGCCGCTAAAGGGCAGCGGAGAGAAGGCGGTCGAGGTGGCACTGCACTATATCCGGGAGCATTATGCCGAGGATCTGTCCCTGGAGCGGATGGCTTCGGTCGTCTTTCTCAATCCGGCTTATTTCAGCCAGCTGTTCAAGCAGAAGACCGGACAGGGCTATAAGGAATATGTAACCTCACTCCGGCTGGAGCAGGCCAAGCTGCTGCTGCTGAATCCGAAGCTGAAGCTGGCCGGAATTGCCGAGCGGGTCGGTTATCAGGACGTGAAGCATTTTACACAGATGTTCCGCAAAAGGACCGGACTTACACCGACCGAATACCGCCAGCAGGCGAACATCAACATTCAGCTGTCCAAGGGGAACCCGGCGCAGTAAAAACAGCAGCAGATTCCGGTATCGAAACCGGTGTCTGCTGCTGTTTGCCGTATATACCTTGAAATGATACGGTTTGCGGCTAGATACTATTGTAGTTGCTGAACGAATCTCCTGATCCGACTGCGAACAAAATAATGACCACGAAAAACAGGATGAGCAGCGCATAAATAATCGTGCCGACAATCCCGCAGACCAGACCAGCAATCGCCAGGCCCCGGCCGCCCTCATGACGGTTCCGAATCTCCTTCAGCGAGAGTGCAGACAAAATAATCGCCACGATTCCGAACAGAAGGCCGATGTAAGGAGTGATGACGGAGAGAATCCCCAATACCAGTGAGGCAATCGATTTGCCGTTCGTGTGTGCCGGCGGAGGCGGCGGGGGGGGGATAGTAATCCTGTTGCTGACCATACGGTTGATAATTCATGAATAAACTCCTTTAAGTTAAGTAGTAGTTGCTCGGCTTATTAAAAGCTCATACGTCCATTATATTACATTCGTTGCGGGTATAGCAGACTCCAGTTTCACTTATTTCTGCTGCGGGGTGTAATTGATCCAGTGCTCCAGCTTGACTGCCAGAGTAAGCCCGGCAGCTTCAGCAAGCCGGATGGACGCTATATTGATATCCTGCACCTGATATCTCGGTATGTAACCGCGCGCCAAGGTATGATGAAGCGCCGTCTTGACAATACGGGCAGCCAGCCCCTGTCTCCGGCCGGTTTCCGCCGTATGCACTGCCCCGATCTCCCAGATCTGCTCCCCGTTACGGAAAACGATACAGGTACTGAGCGGAGTCAATTCCTTGAAAATAGCTGCCGAGAAGGCGCCGTCCTCAAAATATTGGGCAAGCTCTTCCGGTGTATAGCCGTTCTCCATCCAGAGCGGCAGCAGGCGTTCATCCAGCTGTTCGCTGACGATAGCTTCCTTATCCGGTTTGAATATTTGTCCGGGGGTGGTGCTGAAGGAATAAAAGCTGCGGACCTGCGTAAGCGGAAAATGAGGGGCGACAGCAATCCTCGCTTCCTGCTGGAGCTTGAACACCAGGTTGGCATCAGCGGGAATCCTGCTTATGAGATCAGGGAGTACTTCCGGATTGTTGTAATCCATGAGTACAACATAATCCGCTTCCGGATATACCCTCCTGTCATAGGCAAAGACATCAGCCGGTAACAGCAGCAGAATCCCCCAATGCTCTGCTTGTTCCACTAAATAGCTGTCCATAACCTGATGATAGGCCGTCATCATTTTGAGCAGTGTCACATTTTTCAGCGGATTTCTGCGCAGGTAACGCATGATATCATCGTAATTGTTCAATTTATTTATCACCCCGTTTAATCGGCAAGCACTGCTTGTCTCTGATTCCCCATATTTTACTATAAAACAGCCTGTCTGGCTTTACTTATATCTCCGTATCTGCTTGAGCGTTAACACTGCGGCGGTACCGAACAGGCTGAGCAATACGCCTGCAGCGCCCATGACCATGGAGACTCCGAAAACATCCGCACCTGCTGAGAACACGGCCAGACCGAGCGGTGGGGCGACACTCATTAGCGAGCCCAATACGCCGAACATGCGCCCCTGCAGCTCTCCGGGCACCTCCAGCCTGAGGATGATATTAATCAGCAGCGTACTGAAGGAGAAGGTGAAGCCGATCAGCAGAATGACAGGAAGAGCCGCGTTCATCACTGAGGTGACGGACAGAAGGATATAGAGCGGACCGAGCAGCACCAGGCTTGCAGACACAACGATGCCGCGGTGCTTGAGTCTTTTTCCCGCCAGAATAATCATCCCTGAACCCAGCATATAGCCCAGCGGAATACTGCTCTCCAGCAGTCCGAACTGAAACGGCGTCGCTTTCCAGACCTGAACGGCCATTACCTGGGTAAGCATCAGGCAGGACAGGAAGAACATCGTGAGCACCGGCAGCAGAATGGTAATGGATCTGGCAAAAGCGTGACTCCAAATGTAGCGGAAGCCTCCGATTACATCCTGTTTGAAGGAACCGGCTGTCTGCACGTCTGCGGTATGGCCGGCAAAAGAACCGGCTGCAGCAACCAGAAGGCAAGCCAGCAAAAACGTAATCCCGTCAACGAATACCGCCCAGGCTCCGCCGACCGCTGCAACGAAGATCCCGCCAAGGGCATAGCCGAGGGTCCGGGAAATATTTTCTGACAGGGTCATCCAGCCTGCCGCCTGTTGTATGGAGTCTTTTCCGACAACCGGGAGCAGGGAAGCCTGGAAGGCAGGGGCCTGAAACTGGCCGGCTGCCGTTACGATTCCGGTTAAAATAATGATGAGCAGATAGGAGGGAGACTCCAAGGTGAGCGTGAAGGCTATGGCCAGCACGGTAAAGCTCTGGACAAGATAGGAGCTTATAATCAGCGTTCTGCGGTTCATCCGGTCGGCAAGAGTACCGGTCACGCTGCCCAGCAGGGAGCAGATCAGGAGGTTGCTGATCGTCAGGATGCTCATCATCCGCGCGCTGCCCGTTGCCTGCAGCACCCACAGGCTGAGCGCCAGCGCATGAAAGGCATTACCCAGGACGGAGAGTGTGCTGGCAGTAAACAGTAAAAGAAAAGTCCTGTTTTTGTGCAAAACGGGGTATTTCCTATATCCTTCAGGCAAAACATTGCTGGAACCGCCGGCAGTCGGAATCATAGCGCAGCCTCCTCATTTAACTTGGCTTAGTAAACAGCGGTAGAGAGTATAATGCTTAACTTAAACGTTTAAGTTATTATAAAGAAATTAAGGGGCAACATCAATCAAAAATTGATTGCCGGCAGCGATTGCAGGGTCATTCGGAGCAGATTTCAGTGTCACCATTAGTTCAAAGGCAGTCTGTGCCCGGTCATTTTGAAACTGAATGATCTCTGTATCCGGCTGAACAATTTCCGGAAATCCGCAGGTGCACAGTGCCGTAAGCGAGGAAGAGAGCCCGGTGCGTTCGACCGCTTTTGCCAGAAACTCATTAATTACAATCACATGCTTACCATGGTTCCGCAGCAAAAAGACTTCGAGTTCTTCAGAAAGCCTGACCGCATCAGCCGCTACATAAATATCTTCCGTAGCAAGGCCTGAGCTGTCCCTAATCCAGTCGGTAAGTGCCGTGTTGTGAAAGCTCTCCATAATTAAGCAGGAAGGAACAGCCGCCGATGATACAGCCGTCTTAAGAGCCTGGGGGTAATTATAATTCACCTGATTAAACATCCGGTCGTTAATCAGACTGCCGATCAGAATCAGGGGCACACCATCCACAAAATTAGCTGAAATCCGGTAAAACATCTCATCCAGTACATCCACGACAAAAACGGCGTCCAGCTTGCGCTCCCGGATGACATCCATCGCCGGATTCAGCGGATCGAGGCTGATTATGAGGGTATGATAACCGGCAGAGGTAAGTCTCGACTCCAGGCTATCTGCAAAAGTCATATGGCTTTGACGCTTCCAGTAAGGGAGATTCGGAGATTTATTGATTAGAATACCGACCATGCCTGTCCGCTGAACAACAAGAGAGCGCGCTGCCAGATTGGGGACGTAATTCAGCTCTTTAGCGATTGCAAGAATGCTCTGGCGGGTGGGGTCGGGAATGGTCTGGTTTTTAACATTATTCAGCACATAGCTGACCGTAGCCACCGATACGTTAGCCAGCCGGGCGATATCCTTCATCGTTGCTTTCTTCATCCTGCATTCTCCTTTATGTACGACAGCCTTAGAAGCAAGACTATCACCCGCAGCCCGGGGAAGTCAACGTATGCAGGGAATTAGTGTATTTGGACTGCTCATATAAAAAAGCCGCCCAAGTCATGTAGCGACATTGGGCAGTCTGCGGAACAGAAAGGCTAGGTTTCGTTTTTGGTCACTCCGTTTAGACTCGGCACATAGTCGGCTTGTTTATCCGGGTCTGTCATTTGCGGAATCTCGGTGATTGAAGCGTGATTCTGCTGGTTGTGTTTGCTGTCGGCCTTGTTATTGGCGCGGCTGTATTTGGCATCAGCGTTATTTTTAGGCATGAATGTCACCTCCGTTTGCTAAAAGATAGTATGAGTCGGCGGCTGGCATTTTATCCCGGATGACCGGACCACCCGGATCATTGACATTCACTGCTATACTATTGTTAGTAAATAAAGATTTGCTGCCTGCTGCAGCACCTAATGGATCGGAGGAAATCAGCCTTATGTCCCAGTCAGCTTCATCTGTCATTACCTCTTCCGGGAAGGGGATCTCCAGAGGGTTAATCCTGCTTCTGGCCGCCACCTCAGGTCTTGCAGTAGCTAACCTGTATTACAATCAGCCACTGCTGGCGGATATCGGCCGCACGTTTGGCGCTTCATCGAACGCGGTTGGCTATGTCTCCATGCTCACACAAGTTGGCTACGCGCTGGGGATGCTGCTGTTTGTTCCGCTCGGAGACATCCGGGAACGGCGCACGCTGATCTCGCTGCTGCTGATCGCAGTTGCCCTGTCGCTGGTTGGCTTTGCGGTTTCTCCATCCCTGCAGTGGATGTATGTTGCAAGCTTTGCCGTCGGTATTACAACCGTGGTACCGCAGATTATTGTGCCGTTCTCGGCACAGCTCGCCCAGCCGGAAGAACGCGGCAAAGTGATTGGAACGGTCATGAGCGGGCTGCTGTTCGGCATTCTGCTGGCCCGCACCGTCTCAGGCATCGTTGGCGATTTCTTCGGCTGGCGGGCGATGTATTGGATCGCCGCTGCCCTGATGCTCCTGCTGTCGGTTATTCTGTACCGGCTGCTTCCGCAGACCAAGCCGGAAACCTCGGTCTCCTATAAGGAGCTGCTCGGGTCCATGGTCCAACTGATCCGGAGATACTCCACCTTGCGTGAAGCTTCACTGATCGGTGCCTGCATGTTCGGCGCGTTCAGTGTATTCTGGACCTCCCTGGCTTTTTATCTGGAGGGTCCGCCGTACCATTACAGCAGTGCAATCGCCGGCTTGTTCGGACTGATCGGTGTTGCAGGCGCGGCTGGTGCGCCGGTAGTCGGACGGTTGGCAGACAGAGTAGCACCCAAACGGATCATTGGTTTGCTGATTCTGCTGACCTTATTGTCCTTCGGGCTATTCGGCTTAGCTGGCCTGACCATCTGGAGCCTGATTGCCGGAGTTATCGTGCTTGATCTTGGCGTACAGGGAACCCAGGTCAGCAACCAGGCCCGGATTTACGCTCTGGAACCAGCCGCACGCAGCCGGATTAATACCGTGTTTATGGTTAGCACGTTTGCCGGTGGTGCACTGGGTTCCACGCTGGGCAGCTATGCCTGGCAGCACTGGGGCTGGAACGGTGTCTGCTGGAGCGGAGGCCTCCTGGTAACTGCAGCACTGGCTGTCTGGGCTGTGCACCGGATTATATACAGGAAAGCCGGGCTTGCGGTAAGCTGATTGCGGATTCTTCAGTATTCTAATTAGAAAGAGGAGATTGTTATCGCAAATTCTGTTGTTCCCGTTGAGGTCGTTCCGTATAATCCCGAATGGAAGGCTGAGTTTAGCAGAATCAAGGCACGGATGCTGGAGATTGCCGGTGACCTGATCCTTGCAGTAGAGCATGTAGGAAGCACTTCTATTGTAGGTTTGTCAGCCAAACCGATTATTGATCTGGATCTGGTGATGGAGAGTTATGCTGTTTTACCGCAGATTATTGAACGGTTCAAGCAGTACAGTTATGAGTACCTTGGAAATCAGGGGATTGAAGGCCGGGAAGTATTAAACCCTACCGTAAAAGACGGGTTCATGCACTATCATTTATACGTGTGCCCGCAGGACGGAAAAGGCTATCTGGAGCATATCGCTTTTCGTGATTATCTGCGTTCACATCCGTCAGCGGTGGAAGCCTACGAAAGGGTGAAGCTCTCGCTGGCGCAGCAGTTCCGCCTGGACCGGGAAGCCTATACAAATGGTAAAACAGCTTTTGTGCGCTCTATTCTGGACCAGGCAATGAACTAAGCTGTAGCCTATTATGAAATGGGTCAGCCCGGAGTCAGAGCAGACTCATATATCGGGATTCAACCAGCAGAACATCTTCTGGATGTTCTGCTTTTTTTCGTAGCGTCAAATGTCCATACCCGGGCCGGCATAGCTCCATACATTATAGGGAGCTAACTACGAAAATAGGGGAAGGGGGGCGCTGTCCTGTGTCCGTTAAACAGCATACACTTGCACCGAATACGCCGTTTGCCACTCCTTATTATGTTATAAGCAGCATAAAGCCCGGCCCGGTCTTTATGATTGTATCGGGCATTCACGGCAATGAGCCGGCCAGCATCTCTGCGGCCCAGGCGTTAGCGCGTAAATTTCAGCACAGGGAGCTGTTACTCAGCCGGGGCAAGCTGATTATAGTTCCGCTGGTGAATCAGCGGGCATACCGCAGGAAGAGCAGAGGTGTGCCGGATCTTAACCGTACCTTTCCGCATGCTGCTTCATCCCGGGCCGGACATCCGCTGTCCGGTGCCCTGTTTGCTCTGGCCAAACGCCACCGCCCGTCCTGGTATCTCGATCTGCATGAAGCGAACGGATTATCACAGCACAATCCGCGGCGTGTCGGCCAGACCCTGATGGTCAGCCACGGTACAAGAGCAGCTATCACAGCACAGCGGATTGTCCGCACCATGAACCGTTCGATCAGCGTACCTTCCTACCGTTTCAATATGAAGCATCGCGAACGTGCGGGCACCTCACGTATGGCTGTCCAGCAGCTGCTTGGGGCAAGAGCCGTTACGGTGGAAACGTGCTGGAGCCTGGATTTTACGGTGCGTGTGAAGTACCAGCAGAAGATTGTCCGCCATTTTTTGAAAGCAGCAGGGATGATGGACTGAAGATACGGCTGAGCACGCATTGATTTGCGGGTTCAGCTTTTTTCTCCCATCTGGTGGAATGCTCAATGTCATAGAAGCTCTGCCCCGGAATATGATATTTTTAGGCAAATTTCAGCTTGAGGGGGACAACAATTGATTACTGCGGATAATCTTGACACGTATTATGTAAGAATAGGCAGGCTGAAGCAGTGTTATTTGCCGGAACGGTTTGAACAGGATTTGCCGGTGTTCGGCTCTCATTCCGAAGCAGCAGACTGGTTCCGCTCGTTATTCAACGAGGCATTTATTTTCGTTGAAGTCATGGAAGCGGTAGGCGCAGAGCAATATTACCAATATGACATTATACATGACCGGGAAATCTGGGAACGCAGGCAAAGGAATCTCCGGGAAAAAGGGAGCGCCAGCGGGCCGGGGATGCTTCTGTGCGCCCAGCGGGTCGATATTTACGAGGATGGCTCGGTGCATCTGGCAATATAGGTATACAAAAAGCCGTACAAATGTACGGCTTGATTCATACCGGGTAAATTTAAACTTTGAATCTGGCGGACAGCTCCTGCAGCTCTTCCGCCATTTCGCTGAGCGATTTGACTACGCCTTCGACATCCTTCATGGTGGCCATCTGCTGCTCGGAGGCAGCCGCGACGTTCTGCGTCTTGCTGAAGGAGGAGCCGGCGATTTCTTCCGTAACCTGCAGGGAAGCGCTGACCTCCTCGGAGCTGGCCGAGATTTGCTGGGCGGCGGCAGAGACATCCTCCAGCTGCAGGTTCACTTCCTGAATGAAGCTGACAATCTGCTCAAAGGTCTCTTTCGCTTCCTGCATACCGGCAAGCCCAAGAGTGATCTCGCTGCTCTCTTTGTCCATCATGCCAACAGCTTCCTGGGCGAGTGTCTGGATTTCCGATAGTATGGAAGCAATCTGTCCGGAAGACTGGTTGGACTGCTCGGCAAGCTTACGGACCTCCTCGGCAACAACGGCAAAACCACGTCCGTGCTCGCCGGCGCGGGCAGCCTCGATGGATGCATTAAGGGCAAGCAGATTGGTCTGCTGGGCAATGCCTCTGATCAGGCCTACAATAGCCCCGATCTCCTGAGAGTAATTATCCAGCTTGCGCACTACTGCTGCCGACGCCTGGGAGGTGGAGAGAATCGTATCCAGCTGGCCGCTGACGGTAGTGATTTTCGCGCTGCCTTGAATGGCCTGCTCGGTAGTATAGCTGGTCACACCGGAGATGTCTGTCACTGACTCGGAAACCTTCTGGATACCGGTTGAGACCTCATCCATGGCCAGGCTGCATTCCCGGGAGCTGCTGAGCTGTGCGGCCGACCCGTCAGCTACATCCTGAATCTCTTCGGCGATATGACTGCTGGCTTCAGCAGTCTGCACAGAGCTGGCCAACAGCTCCTCCGAGCTTACCGACAGCATCTGGGAATGCTCACCGATCTTCGCGATGATTCCCCGCAGACTGGTGATCATTTCATTGAATCCTGTTGTCAGCACACCAAGCTCATCCTTGGAGCTGTAGCTGCCGTTAACAGAGAGATCGCCGTTCTGGGCATCCAGCATAAGCGATTTGAGATTGTTCAGCGGCCGGGTAATCATGCAGGAGAGCACAATACTGACGGTACCGCACACAAGCAGTGAAGCTGCCAGCAGCAGGAACAGCTCAATCTTGCTGGAAGAGGCTTCTTTTTTATTGCTCTCATTGAGCGCGGCAGCGGAATTCTGATTCAGCTCCTTAATAGAATCAAGTGTATTCATAATTTCAGTCCGGATGGGAGTCAGCTGTTTTTCATAGATAGTGTAGGCTTCTGCCGGCTGATTAGCCGCAAGCCTGCCAAGCATGAGATCACGGGCCTCGGTGCTTCCCGGAAGCAATCCTTTGAAAGTATCATACAGCTGCTTTACATCATCCGGCATCCCGGTTGCTTCAATCTCTTTTTGGGCGGCGGTGCTGCCGGTAATGATTGCAGCGATTGAGTCATTGATCTCCTTTTGCCGTGCGGCTGTCTGATTGGAAGGAATCATCAGCTGCAGCTGCAGCGTATTAATCTGGGCGTTGCCCGTAATAATCTGGCTGATCAGCTCGTTGGGAACCATATAGTTGTGGTACATCTGCTTGGCGTTATCATTGATTTTGTTGAGGTAGTGGTATCCTGTAAATCCGACAAGAACCATGAACACGATAGATAACCCGACTAACCCCATAATTTTTACTGATACCTTCTGATTGACCAAAAACCTCATCGCGACAACAACTCTCTCTCTTTATTCTTGATGTAATTAATTATTTGAATCTATGTTATTTATATCGTAAAAGACAGCCCTAATCTAAAGAGTCCGTAATCATTTTTGTATAATCCTTCCGGTCATCTGCTATAAAACAGCGAACAGAATACTGCATAAAGCCAATCAAGGGATTTTATTGCAAAAGAGCGTGGAATTACCTACCTTTCCCGTAGAATCGCCTCTTATTGCCAGCTTGGCCCGGTCTCTATAATGAGGGTGTAAACCACCATACTTTATTGAGGAGGATTATAATGCAGAGGAAGTATGTCATCTGGTCACTTGTAGCAGCGATGCTGGTCTCGACCCTGTATCTGGCTGCCGGTTCCTTCGGAATCGTATTTGCCGCAGGAGGGCAGAATCTGACAACGGGTAAAATCGTCACTGCAAGCGGACAATCCCAGACGTACACACCGGACAATGTAAAAGACAGTAACCCGGGCACCTACTGGGAGAGTGCAAACAGCTCTTTTCCGCAATGGATTCAGGTCGACCTCGGGACAAGCACAAGCATTGACCAGGTCGTGCTGAAGCTGCCGCCTGCCTGGGAGACACGTACACAGACTCTGTCTGTTCAGGGCAGCACGGACGGAGCTTTATTCAGTACTCTGGCCGGCAGCGCCGCTTATGTATTCAACCCTGACACAGGCAATACGGCAACGGTTAATTTCACCGCTGCCAGCACCCGCTATGTGCGGATCAGTGTAACAGCCAATACAGGCTGGCCGGCTGCCCAGTTCTCGGAGGTTGAGATTTATGGCGCTACCGGTGCAACGCCGACACCTGCACCGACAGCAACGCCGGCTGCGGGTACCTATCAGGCGGAAGCCGCAGCGCTCTCCGGCGGTGCCAAGGTAAATACCGATCATACCGGTTTTTCGGGTACAGGCTTTGTAGACGGCTACTGGACACAAGGAGCAGCTACTGCATTCACGGTCAATGTGCAGGCGGCCGGGACGCGAAATGTCACACTCCGGTACGGCAACGGAAATGCCTCGCCCCAGACCTTGAGCCTCTATGTGAACGGGGCCAAAATCCGCCAGACCTCGCTGCCGAACCTGCCCAACTGGGATACATGGGGCACAAAGACTGAAGCACTTAATCTGAATGCGGGAAATAATATCATCACCTACAAATTTGATGCCGGCGATAGCGCCAACGTCAATCTTGATCAGATCACGGTGGCGGACACAGCAACAGCTACACCTACGCCTACGCCTGTAGTAACCCCAATTGTTACGCCTGCTCCTACAGCAACTTCAGCACCTACGGCCACGCCGACACCTGTGCCGACTCAGACCGTAATGCCTTCACCAACAATAGCGCCAACTTCTCCGCCGGGCAGTAATATCGCGATCGGCAAAGACATCACCGCATCGTCTGCAACCCAGAACTTCACAGCTTCCAATGCTATTGACAATAATACCGCTACTTATTGGGAAGGCGGCAGCAACCCGAGTAATCTGACGTTGGATTTTGGAGCCAATCAGAATATTACCTCGATTGTCCTGAAGCTGAACCCGGCTGCGGAATGGGGGACACGGACCCAGACCATTCAGGTGCTCGGGCATAATCAGACTGCAACCGCTTTCAGCAATCTGGTTGCTGCCCAGACCTATACGTTCAATCCGGCTACCGGTAATACGGTTACTATTCCGGTAACTGCGACAGTTAAGCGGCTGCAGCTGAATATTACAGCCAACAGCGGCGCGCCTGCAGGCCAGATAGCGGAATTTCAGGTGTACGGCTCACCGGCCGCCAATCCGGATCTGACCATCACCGGGATGTCCTGGACACCGGCCGCTCCGGATGAAGCCAGTGCAGTTACGCTGAATGCTGTTGTAAAAAAAATCGGCAATACTGCATCTGCAGCGACCATGGTAAACTTTTACCTGAACAACGAGCTGGCCGGAACAGCTGCCGTCGGTGCACTTGCCGCAGGGTCTTCGTCTACTGTAACGGTTAATGCCGGAACCCGTACTGCAGCCAGCTATGCTTTAAGCGCCAAGGTGGACGAGACGAATCTGGTCATCGAGCAGAATGAAGCGAATAACAGCTACAGCCATGCATCCCCGCTTGTTGTTAATCCTATAGCTAGCTCTGACCTTACCGCAGCTGTCTCGTGGAGCCCGGGTACACCGTCAGCTGGCAGCAGTGTTGGCTTCTCGGTCAGTCTCCGGAATCAGGGCATTATTGCCTCAGCCGGCGGGGCCCATGCTGTAACGGTTGTGCTTAAAAATGCCGCTGGTGCCACCGTACAGACCTTTAACGGCACTTATAACGGTGTGATCGCTGCAGGGCAGGCTGTTCAACTGACCGTCCCGGGTACGTGGACAGCTGTGAACGGAAATTATACAGCAGCGGTTACGGTAGCGGCAGACGGAAATGAAGCAGCTTCCAAACAGAATAACAATACCAGCACGGCTAATCTGGTTGTCTACGCTCTGCGCGGAGCAAGTATGCCATACAGTAAATATGACACTGAGGATGCTGTAAGAGGCGGTGCGGCAGTACTCAGGACGGCTCCGACCTTTGACCAGTCGTTGACCGCATCGGAAGCTTCGGGCCAGAAGTACATTGCTCTTCCGTCCAATGGCTCTTATGCCGAATGGACCGTCAGACCCGGGCAGGGCGGTGCCGGGGTAACCATGCGTTTCACCATGCCGGATTCCTCGGACGGAATGGGCCTGAGCGGCTCGCTGGATGTCTATGTGAACGGGAGCAAGGTCAAGACAGCTGCCTTAACTTCATACTACAGCTGGCAGTATTTTTCAGGGGATATGCCGTCTGATGCACCGGGCGGCGGACGTCCGCTGTTCCGCTTTGATGAAGTACACTTCAAGCTGGATACGGCGCTCAAGGCCGGAGATACGATCCGCATCCAGAAAAATAACGGCGATGCCTACGAATACGGTGTAGACTTCCTGGAGATTGAGCCGGTTCCTGCCGCTATTGCCCGTCCGGCCAATGCGGTGTCCGTTACCGACCACGGGGCAATAGCAAATGACGGCAAAGATGATCTTGCTGCCTTCAAGGCTGCTGTCAGTGCAGCTGTGGCTGCGGGCAAGACGCTATATATTCCGGAAGGAACGTTTAACCTTGGCGGGATGTGGGAAATCGGCTCGGTCAGCAGCAAAATCAACAACATCACGATAACCGGTGCCGGCTTATGGCATACCAATATCCAGTTCACCAATCCGAATGCGGCAGGCGGGGGAATCTCGTTGCGCGTCACCGGAAAGCTGGATTTCAGTAATGTCTATATGAATTCGAATCTGCGCTCGCGTTATGGCCAGAATGCCATTTACAAAGGCTTTATGGACAATTTCGGTACCAATTCAATTATCCATGATGTGTGGGTGGAGCATTTTGAATGCGGGATGTGGGTAGGGGATTATGCGCACACACCAGCGATCTATGCAACCGGATTGATTGTAGAAAACAGCCGGATCCGCAACAATCTGGCTGACGGCATCAATTTTTCGCAGGGAACCAGCAATTCAACCGTGCGCAACAGCAGTATCCGCAATAACGGGGACGACGGGCTCGCCGTATGGACCAGCAACACCAACGGAGCTCCGGCCGGAGTAAATAATACCTTCTCGTACAATACGATTGAGAATAACTGGCGGGCTGCAGCGATTGCTTTCTTTGGCGGAAGCGGACACAAAGCAGATCACAACTACATTATAGATACAGTCGGCGGTTCCGGCATCCGGATGAATACCGTGTTCCCGGGCTACCATTTCCAGAATAATACGGATATTGTGTTCTCGGATACAACGATCATCAACAGCGGTACCAGCCAGGATCTTTACAACGGGGAGAGAGGGGCTATCGATCTGGAGGCCTCCAATGATGCCATCAAAAATGTGACCTTTACCAATATTGATATCATCAACACCCAGCGTGATGCGGTCCAGTTCGGTTATGGCGGCGGATTTGAGAATATCGTATTTAATAACATTAATATTAATGGAACAGGACTCGACGGAATTACTACCTCACGGTTCTCCGGGCCGCATAAAGGGGCAGCCATCTATACGTATACCGGCAACGGAGCAGCTACCTTCAACAACCTTGCCACAAGCAATATTGCCTACCCGAATCTGAACTACATCCAGTCCGGATTTAATCTGACCATCAATAATTGACAGCAGTGACTGCGCAGCAGGGAGGAGGGGGTCTTCAGACCCTCTCTTTTTACATAAAACAGGCTGCTACATCCGGCAGAAGGCGGCGTTTTGGCATAAAATACAGGAAACCGGTTTCTACATGCTTAATCAGCAGGAATAACGGGCATTAACCAGATAAAGTTGCGGATTATAGCTCAAAAGATCCATTGACCGCACAACATACCGGATACTATAATCAGAATCAGGAAAAACCCATTGTATGGGAACGGCGTGCAGCCGCTTTATTTCAGCTTAATTTTGCAAACGCATACAATGATGCTTTTCTATCAGTTCATGGGGGTGATGGATGGTTAAACGCAGGGAGAATATACCGGGGCGGATATCCTTGCTGTATTTTTTGCAAACGTTTGCGCATTAAAGCGTGTGATTCTTCATTTCATTATCGGGAGGTAGTCTATTTGGCAAGAAATAAAACGAGGCGTTTTCTTTCCTGGCTGGTCATTTTTGCGCTCTGCTTCAGCTTGTTCGGTGCATCCGGCGGAGCTTCCGCCAGCAATACTAATTATACGGTCACTTATACCAGCAGTACGGCAACAGCTGTAACACTGCACTGGACAACGAATAACTGGTCGAGCCTAACAGATACGTCGATGTCTAAAAGCGGAACAACCTTCACGGCCAATCTTTCAGTCGCGGAAGGGGCTACTTTAACGTATTGCTATCACATCACTGCTCCAACCGACAGCTGGGACAATAACGGCGGCAAAAACTGGACCGTAACCATTCCCTCTGCAGGCAGATATGAAGCAGAAAACGCGGCATTAACAGGCGGGGCAAAAGTAAACACCAATCACACCGGCTACTCGGGATCGGGTTTTGTGGACGGGTATACGGCCAGCGGGGCAGCCGCTGCTTTTACCATACAGGCGTCTGCTGCAGGCACCTATAACACTACCCTGCGTTATGCGAACGCGACTGGCAGTAACAAAACAGTATCCGTATATGTGAACGGGACCAAAATCAAGCAAACCACACTTGCAAATCTAAGCAGCTGGGACACCTGGGGCGAACAGACAGAGTCACTTAACCTTCAGGCGGGCAGCAACACCATCACCTATAAATACGATTCAACCGACAGCGGAAATATTAATCTTGATTATGTAACCGTTCTGCCCGGAACAACACCAACGGCAACTCCATCTGCCACACCATCACCAACTCCAGTGGTTACACCTTCACCAACTCCTGTACCCACAGCAACTCCCACACCTACGAATACACCCACAGCAACACCTGTAGTAACACCAACACCGTCACCGTCACCAACAGCAACTGCAGCGGGTATTACGGTCCATGTGAAAAAGCCGTCCGGCTGGAACTCGGCCATGCGCATCCATTACTGGAACCTGAGTCCGTCGTCGGTACCTGTCAGCGGAGCCTGGCCGGGCATTCTGATGAATGCCGACGGCAATGACTGGTACAGCTATACCATTCCCGGTGCGGCAAGCACCAGCCTGATTTTCAATGACAGCAACGGCAAACAGACAGGCGATTTAACCCGTAATGTAAAAGAAAGCTGGTATTATACAGACAACGTCTGGTATAGCGCTAATCCGGAAGCGCTGAAGACACCGGTCATCACCGTCTCGCCCGCTCCAAAAACATACGATGCTGCACAAACGGTTGCATTAACCAGCAGCAATACCGGCGACAAAATCTACTATACTACCAACGGTTCAACACCGACGACGGCATCGGCACTGTATACTGGACCAATCCAGGTTTCATCCTCGCTAACGATAAAAGCGTTTGGCGTGAACGCGGACGGTGTAGCAGGCAGTGTGTCCTCTTTTGCCTATGTGATTGACCTGAATGCCGATCTGCAGCCGCCGGTAATAACGCCGAATCTGCCGGTAGGCCAGTCCGCTACAGCGGTCAATGTCTCTTTTAACATCAAAGACAACAAAGCTGGAACGGTAACCGCCTACTATACGGATGACGGAACTGAGCCTACTACCAGCTCCAAAGTATATCTCACAGGTAATGTGCTTGCCGGGCTGACCGGTCCGCAGATTCTGATTGCCAAAACAACTACCCTCAAGTTCCTCATTCTTGACGCCGCCGGCAACAAGGCGACCCAAAGCTTCGTCTACAGCATCGGCAGCAAAGGGGATTTCCGTGAGGATTCGATTTACTTTGTGATCACTTCCCGCTTCTATGACGGGGATACCAGCAACAACGCCCATGCCTGGGACGATGCCAAGGCCGGCAACCCGGATTCCGATCCGGCGTGGCGAGGGGATTTCAAGGGCCTGATCCAAAAGCTTGATTACATCAAAGCGCTCGGCTTCAGCGCCATCTGGATTACACCTGTCGTGCAGAATGCCAGCGGATATGATTACCACGGCTATCACGCGATTAATTTTGCCAAAATCGATCCGAGATACGAGTCCGCAGGCGCCTCCTACCAGGATCTGATCAACGCCGCCCATGCCAAGGGCATCAAGGTTATCCAGGATATCGTCGTCAATCATACCGGCAATTTCGGCGAGGAGAACCTGTTCCCGATGTTTAAGAAGGATGAAACCAAGCCGGATACGATCGCGAATCTGCTCAAAATAACTAACAAGCTGCCGGCCAACTACGACTCCATGACCCCGGATCAGCAGTATCAGGCCAGACTGGCCTTAATGAAAACCGCCGAGACTAACAACAACATTTATCATACAGAAAAAAGCCTCTCCTGGGAGTCATACACCGTCCAGACCGGACAAATCGCCGGGGATTGTGTGGACCTCAACACGGAGAATCCGGTGGTCAACCAGTATCTGATCGACAGCTACAATCAGTATATCGATATGGGCGTTGACGCTTTCCGGGTGGATACGGTGAAGCATGTCAGCCGGTATATTTTTAACAAGTACTTTGTTCCGGCATGGAAGGAAAGAGGCGGCTCAAACTTCTTCATCTTCGGTGAGGTCGCTACCCGGTACAGAGATGTCTGGAACAGCGGCATCCCGGCGATATCCACACCGTTCTATACGTGGAAGTCGTCAAAAGCTTACCCTGGCGACGGTCAAAATGACTACGCTTCCAACAAGCTGTCCGTTGAACAGGAATGGGCGGATAACTCCACAACTGCGGGTCAGCCGACATCGAATAATGCTTTTTTGATCGGCAACACTTATCATACTCCGGACTACTCCATGAAATCGGGCATGGACGTGATCGACTTCCCGATGCACTGGGCGTTCAAAACAGCGCAGGAAGCGTTCAGCATGCGCAGCGGAGACCAGTTCTATAATGATGCCACCTGGAACGTGACTTACGTGGATTCCCATGACTATGCTCCTGACCAGGCGCCGGAAAATCAGCGTTTTGCCGGAACACAGGATACTTGGGCAGAAAATCTGGCATTGATGTTCACCTTCCGCGGCATCCCGGCTATCTACTATGGCTCGGAAATCGAATTCCAGAAGGGAAAAGCAATCGATGTCGGACCCAATGCACCGCTTAGTACAACAGGACGCGCTTATTTCGGCGATCATATTGAGGGCAGCGTCACTGTGCAGGATTTTGGAAAATATACGAATGCTACGGGTACACTCGCCGAATCGCTGAATCATCCGCTGGCCAAACACATCCGTCAGCTTAATCTGATCAGAAGAGCGGTACCTGCCCTGCAAAAGGGTCAATACTCCACAGAGAATGTCAGCGGCAATCTGGCTTTCAAAAGAAGATACACCGACGCAGCCAAAGGTATCGACAGCTTCGCGCTGGTAACAATTTCCGGCAACGCCACCTTCACGGGTATTCCGAACGGAACTTATGTGGATGCTGTAACAGGGGATACCAAAAATGTAACGAACGGTACCATTACCCTGAACTGCTCCGGCAAAGGTAACGCCAGAGTCTATGTGCTGAACGGCAGCGGCGGAATCGGAGAGAGCGGGACTTACTTGAAATAGATAACCCGTAAGCTGAACATATGAAGTTAATTCGCATAAATTATGGGGCAGCCGTATCCGGCTGTCTTTTTTCATCAATCCAGAAGGTCTTGTGTTAAAATAGATAGGCAATTATCAAGCACGAAAAGAGTGAAATTATGCGGATTGGTTTTTTTGACTCCGGAATCGGCGGAATTACGGTGCTGCACCAGGCCCTGAAGCTTCTGCCAAATGAAGATTACCTGTTCTATGCGGATACGAAGAATGTGCCCTACGGAGAGAAAACAAAAGAAGAAGTGAAACAATATATTTTTCAGGCTGTGCAGTTTATTGCGGAGCAGCAGGTAAAAGCAATAGTCATTGCTTGTAATACAGCTACCAGTGTCGCTATCGAGGAGTTGCGTGAACGGTATGATTTTCCGATTCTCGGGATTGAACCGGCCGTAAAGCCGGCTGTGCAGAAATGGGAGATTCACCGCAAAAAGGTGCTCGTCCTGGCCACGAATCTGACGCTGAAGGAAGAAAAGTTCACTAACCTGGTCAAGCGGCTTGACCACCGGGATATCGTCGACAGTCTGGCGCTTCCAGGTCTGGTTACGTTCGCCGAGCAGCATGAGTTTAAGGATGAGCTGGTCAAAAGCTATCTGCAGCAGGAGTTATCCCGCTTCGATCTGTGCCAGTACGGAACGGTTGTGCTTGGCTGCACGCATTTCCCTTACTTTACTAACGTTATCAAAGAGCTTTTCCCGCAAGGTACGGACTTTATCTCAGGCAGTATCGGAACGGCCAATAATCTGAAGCGGATCCTGGAGTGTGATCAGCTGCTGGAGAGCGGAAGCGGACATATCGCTTTTTATAATTCGGGAATTAGAGTAGAAGATACTGCTACGCTGGAACGTTACGGGCAGCTGCTGCGGATGCTGGATGAATTGTAACACCGGGAAAATGAATTGAGCAATCTGCCTAATCCTGCTATACTTTTCGCATGTGAATTGGATTGGGGGTTGTACTGATGGCACTTCTTAACTGCTCATTGGCTAGGCTGTCCTCATGCAGAGCCTAATCAGGGGCGATACTTTGCGTGGGGTACGATAGAATAAGGAATTCATTCGCCCAACTGGATTTTATCGTTTCTAATAATAGGCTTTGCACCGGTATGAGCTTAACTATCATATCTAAGGGGCGAAAACCTATGAATACACCATTTATTAGAAACCATCAATTGAATGTGATTAAGAAACAAACGGAATTCGTGCAGAACACCTTGCGGACGGTCGCAGACCGGAGAGTGCTGGAGACCGTGAGGTATCGTGCGGCTGTAACGGTTGTGGAGGCTTTTGCAGGACTTAGTATGGAGCAGCAGAAGATGCTGGAGCAGATTTCGGTGTTTGAGTCGGGTTATGATTTTCAGAGATTCATTGATAGTCTGGAGCCGCTCATGGTTCCATATCCCGGCATTACGCTGAAGCAGATTCAAAAGCTGTTTCCCAAGACCAAGAAGCTGAGGGTGCCGGATCTGAGTACAATTGATTTCAGGTACGTCACCTATCTGAGCTGGGTAGATATAGCTGCCAATAAGCTGTTTATTGTCTATCCTCATGAGGGACAGTTTATCGGAATTGAAGGAAGGCTGATCCCAACGAATAAAAAGGGGTACTGCCTGTTCTGCAACCGGCATCAGGAGCTGGCATTCCTCTCGGTGTCAACCAAGCCTGTACATGCCTCACAAGATAACATTGCTTCTGTTGGCCAGTATGTCTGTATGGACAATCATGCGTGCAATCACAGCATCACGAGTACAGAGGCGCTCGAGAAGTTCATTCTGTCTGTGCGAAAATCCTGATGATATGAAAAGACGGCTGCCCGCTAAGGGCAGCCGTCTTTTTGTTTGCGTTATATGGCTGGGTCGAGGGGAGAATAGTGGCAGTTTATTCTTCTGAGAACATATGTTCCGTGACTTGAAAAAGTCCACTTTCCAGGTGTATGTAACTCGCTAGAATGGGTATATTTACCTTTTTAAGCATAATTCAAAGAGAAAATAGCGGGTATTTTAGCGGTTTTGTATGTCGTTGGTCAAAAGTGGCGTTTTTTACTATCGGGAACATATGTTCCATTTCGGGAAAGTCCGGGTTTCGGGCTTTCTTTTTTTGCTGTAAATCTCCTGTACGTACAGCAATCTTGCAAATGTACAGTAACCTTTTTATACGCGGCATGCTATTTTTAGCTTGCAGTAAACATATGAAGGAGGCGGAATAGTTGAACAAGCTGAGAAAATGGAAGCTAACTATTTTTGTTATGGCCATGCTGACTCTGATGCCGGCGGGAGCGGGAACTGCAGCACCAGTGCTGGAGGTGGTTCCTTTTCCGATGGATTCCAGTAATCAGGCCGGATGGTGGTCACCGCTTGCTACCTACGGGCTTGGTTTTGAGTACGCTTACATGGCTTATAATGCGCCGGGGTCCATTCCGGGTAAACACACAGTTGCTATTGCCAGACGGGATAATGACGGGAATTGGAGCAAGCTGCCGCTTATGGACGGGACTACACCTGCAGAGTACCTTGACGATCTTGGTCATAATCAGCCTTCCATGGCCAGAGACGGGAGCGGCCGGTTTCATGTGTTCGCCTCCATGCACAGCAATACCTGGCGGTATTACCGTTCAGATACAGTAGGAGGAATACCGCAGAACCACTCAGACGAGCTGCCACAGGGTATGACGGTAACGTATCCGGTGCTGACGACGGCTCCCAACGGGGATTTGTATTTGCTGGTACGTGCAGATAAAGATCCGGCAGGTAAAAGAGAGGCCGTTCTGTTCCGCTGGAACAATGCTGATTCGGTGTGGACTCAGGTGAAAATCATTGCGGCTCATCTTAACCGGTCTGTCTATCCGGATGATCTGGTATTTGATTCTAACGGAGATCTGCATATTCTGTTTGAATGGGCGTATTTTGCAGCCAGCCCGCTGCGTCACCAGCTGTCGTATCTGAAATATAGTCCTGCTACCAACGAATTTACCAAAGCAGACGGAACGCCGGTTGCTACACCAGTTAGCCTGACAACAGCGGATATTGTGCAGCCAATGGCTCCTGGAGAAGCTTACGTGCAGAGCGGTAGTGATCCCGGAGGCCCAGGCGTGCAAAGCGCAAAAATGACCGTGGATTCTGCCAACCGTCCGGTTATCGCTTACCGTTATCGTGAAGAGGGGAGTACAAGCTTTGCGGTCAAACTGGCGACTTACGAAGCTTCCGGCTGGAACCTGCAGACTGTCTATAACACGGCGCCGACTAATGCAGCTATAGATGTGACTTGGGCGGGGAGCGCTGCGAGAATCTACTATGTAAAAAGCAGCGGTGCTGACCGCGCCTTCATGGCCGTTAATACAGCCGGAACCTGGACGGAAACCTCGCTTGCGCCGGGCACCCCGATTGAGCGGCTGGCCGTGGACCGCAGTCCCAAGGGCATAGATATTTTGTATCTGGTGGATGTAACGAATCTGAAGCTGTATTACGGGCGTAACCAGTAAATAATATAAGGGAGGTGCCTTTACGGCTTTTGCGGAAGGCGCCTTCTTTTTAAAATGGATTTGAGAACAGGAGTGGCCGGAAAAGTTCTTTTGTGAGGAGGATTTTTGTGTTGGATAAGCTAAAAAAGCTAAGTAAGTGAGATCATGGTGTGAAAAAATTAATCATTTTGTTTAAGGAGATTCATTAAAGTATCAAAGCAAATGCTTTAGTACAGGATTAATCTGATTGGCCAGATCAGACTAATAAACTGATGAGTTGTTACAGGTCAGATTAAATTGATCTGAATTTAGATAACCTGCAGCAAAGAACATACAATTAACTAATACCAGGTTTTAGCCGAAACACGATTAAACCATGCGTAATCCAATAAATCATGCGTAATCCAAGCTACTCCGGTTTATTTACTTAGCACTTCCTCACAAAACCAGTATTTTGTACATATGTATATAGATTAAGTTTGGGGCTCTTCAACTTTTATCCCAAGCCATCTCTAGTGTCGGAGGACAAGAACATATATCGTTAAAGGACAAGAACATGTATCTATTGTCGTAAGCAAGCCCCTCTTTGTAAAAACACTTGCAGAGGAAATCCTATATACTGAAAAAAACAACCGTGACAAATCGGTTGTTTTACTGGGACTTTATATAACTTGGATCTAATCATGCTTATTAATATATGCTTTCACATAATTTATTTGTTTTCTTTTTGTACCGTCAATAGCCAGTTCTAGTGGAATGAACGATTCCATCTTAGAAATGGCTCTTTTTTTCCTTGTGCTATTGTTAGGACATATATTTCCTGTGAAATAGCTACTTTTTCTATTTTCCGTAATGATTTCTAATGTCAGAATATTTTTCAGTCGACCAACTGCCTGTTTTTCGGTATATCTGACTACTAGTTTAAACTCTTCTTTTGTCTTTTTGAGTATTTTATCCCAACTAAGCGTTTTCTTTCTTTGTTTTAGAATGCAACTGGAAAATAATAAACAGTTAAAAAAATAGTTCAAGCAAAAGTGATAGGTGCATTGTTCTTGAATCCATTCTAAGAGTTTTATGTTAACTCCCTTCTCCTCTTTCATTATAAATCCCACTAATATGTTCTTTAATTCTTCGGTTATCGAAGCCGTTAATAATTCATACCCATATCGGCCACTAATTAAAGGGATCTTATTTCTCATAGTATCTCTATAAAAGTGTTCCTTTTTTAAAACACCCTTTTTCCAATTCACGTATGCATAAGCAATTGGACAGATTTCAGGAAACTCATCATTTTCATTCTTTAAAAGTTGTTCAAACTGTCTAATACATTGGTAATGATGATTAATTAGTTTTTTACGAATGTATCGATCAAGTGTATGAAAGGAAGCAGCATTTTTCCTGTATAGATATTTACTAATATTCTTTTCAAAATAAAAATCATCTATCGAGACAAGCTTTTCATCTTGATGGGCACGTACTTTTAAAAAAAATGAGATTGGTTTAACCAATAGATTTATATTACTCATTTCTGGGACTAAAAGGTATCTATCATCAAGATGAATTTTACTCGAAAGCCAGAGTAAAGTAGCTTCATCGATAATTTGGCTTTTTCTATTCCACTTAGACCAAAGTGATTCGTTAAAGTCTCCCATTCTATATGAACATTTACAAGTAAATGGTTCTCCCATCTGTTTGTTTGATAAAAGAAAAGGAATTTTCCGGTTACATTTAGGGCATGCATCTATTAAATCACAGTTATGAAATGAGCATTTCTGCAATAGTTTAAATTGATGTAGCCAACTATGATATCCATTTGAGATACAACGTTTACACCAACGTAAGTTTTGATAAAACCAAGATTCGATCGGATACTTATGTTTGGCTAATGGCTCAGCTAGTGACCAAATTGTTTTTTTTGTAAATTTCACAATATCTATGCCAAATATCAACTTTAGAGTTGTTTCATTAAAACCGCTGAGATAAAATAATTCTCTTCTAGTATCTCCCATGGAATGCTTTTGTAATTTTTTTACGTTATCATTACCAAGAAATGAAAATATGTCATTTCTATTTATCCGATTTACCAAAGACAATTTTTCGAATATTGACCAAGGAGTTTCGAATTCATGAATCCACTCTTTTCTCCAAATTGCTTGCATTTATCTATCCACCTACTCCCAAACTTTAAGCACTGCGTTCTGTTTATCCAGTAGTATGTGTGCTCCATTAATTTCAATGCATTTTCAATTGTAAAAAATATTTGTGATTTTTAGAAATTGTATTTTTTCACATATGCATCAACATAGTTTTTTAGATCACTACCCTTGTAATTTATTGCTACATCTAATGGAGTAAATGGCTTCATCCTTGAGATATTTTTTCTCTTTTTCATTGTATTATTTGGGCAGTTATACTTAGGATATACCATTACTTCTGGACTAACATATAACTCTAATGTGAGTGTTCTCTCTGATTTTTTGAATTGGTTTGTTGTATATTTAAATGCAAGTTTTGTTTGTACTGATGAAACTATTTGTTGAACATCGTTCCAATTCACTCTCTTTTCGCGCTTCAAAACGTTTTCGGCACAGTTCAGCCAGGCATAAAATAACTTAATTCCAAATCGCAACGTCCATTGATCGTGAATCCAAAACAATGCATCTTTATTTATCCCTCGCTTTTTCTCACTTTGTGTGATGAATTCCTCAAATAATGTTTTGATCTCATTAGTAATAAAATCTGTAGCCAGTTCAAATCCACTCATCTTAGTTCTAGAAATATCATCGCCTCTTGTATTTTTACGGTGGAAATATTCTAGTTTTAGAAGTGTCTTTCTCCAGTTAACGTAGGCGTATGCATATGGGCATATTGTGGGGAATTCCTCATCTTCGTTTTTTAATAGATTCCAAAATTGATGTATGCAATGTTTGTGATTTTTCAAAAGCTTCTTTCTTATGTAACGATCAACAGTATGAAAAATGTTTATGTTACGTGAATATAGTTCTTTGTTGAAATGTGAGTGGTAGCTTAAATCGTCTAATTTTATCAAGTTTTTATCATAAGAAAAATGTTCTGTTGCTATTTTAGGAGAGGATTCAGTTACTAAATTGATGTTACATTGATCAGGCAAAAATAAATATCGACTCTCCTCACTTCTGCTTTTTGACAACCAATTGATTACTGATATGTCATTGATCCTTATTTGAGTATTCCAGTTGTTCCATAATTCATTAGAAAAATCAACTAATTTGTAACCACACTTGCATGTAAATGCTTCCTCCATTCGTTCATTTGATAAAAGAAATGGAAATATAGTTTTACATTGAGGGCAGGACTCAAACAATGGACAATTATGATATGGGCATTTATCTATTAATCGAAATTGATGAAGCCAACTATGGTGTCCAACACTCAGGCATTCGTTACACCATCTTAGTTGGGGAAAAAACCATGAGGACGAATTAGAATGTCCAAAATAATCCAATGGAGATATTATCTTCTCTATTGAAGATTTAACTTTTTCAACAAACTCGTAATTAAATACTTCCGTTAACAATTCCTCATCAAAACCGCTTAAATCAAAAAACTCTCTCCGAATGTTGCCAATCATATTACCCTTTATCGCTTTTACATCTTTACTGCCGAGAATCTTTAATATATCATCTCGGTTTACTACATTAGCTAGAGAGAGTTTTTCAAATAATGACCACGGAGATTCAAATTCATTTACCCACTCTTTTCTCCAAATAGCATTCATATTTACACCTCCTTTACACACTTATACTAAAGCCATATAAATTTCTGACTCAACATACCCCGACATTTCTATTGCTTCTTTCCACAATGCGCTTGTTAACCAAAAGTGTTGATTTCCATGAGACCCATTTTTCTTCAAGGCATTCTCTATGCTGAAGGCGAAATACTCCATGGGTATTTCAAAATCAGCCGAAACTCCATGCTCTTTACGTAACTCACTAAATAGACTGAAAATGGTCTTTGCATCTTTTTCTAATCTTTCCCCTTTACTATATCCTTCAGGAAAGAAAAATCGGCTAAAGCTCCATCCACTATCAACTGGATAGGATGAAATTTCCTCATCATCATAACATTTTAAAATTAACTTCATTTCTTCTATCGTACGAATTCCATAAAAATGATGTTCATGGGTCATGAAACGTCCGATAATCTGAGATTTCTTTTGTTCCAGAAAAAAAGTACGACGAGATAGTAGCTCCTCTTGCCCGACAGAAATAACAGACATACTTATTTTCTTCCTGTCCAATTCATTATAAATATCCATAAGCCAGTTATAATGATATTCAGTTAATCGATGAGCCTCATCCATAATTAGAATGATTCGACGCAATCTTGACTTTTCCGCTTTTTCAAGCATTAAGTTAACAATTTGCCGGCGCATCTCCGCGGGTTTCCTCTTTGCAGGAAACGGGAAATTAAAATCATTTAGAAGATCCAGAAAGAATTTTTCTTCACTGGGGACTCGATAAGAATTACTATTTGCAATCAAAATGGGTAAAGGGGCTCCAAGATCCGTTGGTAGATGTTCAATAGCAAATTTTAATGCTGATGTCTTTCCAATACGAGGTCTTCCGTACACAATCATACCTGGTAAACGATTGTTAACGATTTTAGTGATACTTCCCATTAATCTAAGGACTTCTTTAGTGGGTATAAGATAGTGTCCCTGTTCGATTGGGTGTGTTCCTATCTGGACATGTGGTTTATCCATCCATAAAGCTCCTTAATCAAATTTTTGTTTTATATACTTTTAATAATTCTTCATAGATCTCATATTCGACATTCTCTTGTTGTTGCTTTGAGATTTGTCTAGCCCTTTCTAGTGCATCATTGCGTTCTTCTGCTTCTTGAAGTACTTTGGTTTGTTCTGCAGACTCATTAACGCGTTTCCTATTTTTATTAGAAGCCTCTCTTACCTGTGTTACTTTATTGGCGGCTCCTCGTTTTCCTTGTGTTGCATTTTTCATCAAATAATCCGTGTAAATGAATACTGGATCGTCCCATGTTGTATAATAAATGATTTTACGCTGAACCAAAGAGTTTATAGCCTTTCTAGTTTGTAAGGAATGGGGTGTTAATGACCACTTCCCTGCAGCTGTTAGATAGTCAAACTCACTACCATCTTCCAGATAAGCTTTAACTGTACGTAGGTCATCGACATTAACATGGAGACGAAGCTCCTTGTTAATCAAATGTGCTGAATGGGCCAGTTTATCACTTCGATATTCAACACCTTCATACTGGATATAGGGCTTTTTACCAGATGTCTGAGATCCGCGCACGGTCCGGGTAATAACAGTTTGCATAAAAAGCACCTCTGAACGTTTCTCTTCTTCTAAATGTCTTGGGAGTAAACCATTGTTCAAACGTTTACCAAGTAATTCTAGTGGGGATTGGTGATAAATCCCTCCATGTGGCGTCCCATTGTAATCAGAAATCATAACATCAATCAACTGTTTCAAATGTTCAAATGTCATATGGTATCTAATTGCATTCTTCTCAGGGTTCTTTCTTCTTGGATCATCAGGATTGCTTCCAGTTGTGTTCGGCAGCCGGTGAAAGCCTGTCTCCTCAAGTGTTTTAAAAAAACGCTCAATAATTCCTCTTCTCATCGGGAGTGCAACCGGTCCAAGATTAGTAGCGCAGCCAATCAGATTCTTTAAACGCTCCTTCACCAAATTTGCAAGATGAGACTTAGCGTTATCAAAACAAATCACATCCCACACAGCCCAGGAAGTATACTGTGGGTAAACTTCGGATGGGAATCCACCAACATCTGAGTATTTCATTCCATCAATTGTGATTTGTACTTTTTCATGAGGGATGACCGAATTGCGGAAACATACCATAACATCACTCGCACTGTACTCTTTACTTAAACTTATCGAATACCCCAAAACATTACGAGTGGCTACATCAATTAATGTAAGTATCCAAAATCGATCTAGAGTTACTGATACTAAATCACCTTCTGGAGTTATTAAATCAACAATGAAAAAACCATCTATGCGATGAGCATCAAATTGTACTCTCTGGAAAGGGTGTAAAGTCGAAGGATGATTTTGTTCACCTTCTCCGGTATGTTTGGCACGAGTTTGTGCCTCTTGTCCATAGCGTCTATTTTGCTTACCAAAGTGAATATATCCAAGGCGATTTAGGAAACGTTGTAAAGCTTTTCTACCCATGTTTTTAGTATTAAAAGGATATTGCGTTAAAGGAATTCCCTTATTCCGGCATTGATCAATAAATTTTTTGTGTATATTCAGAGGTTTCATAGCAGGTTCAAGTGTTCGACGATGGGTTCCCAAAAATAACTCTGTAATTAATTCTTTTATATCAGGGTGTGTCTCTAACAGCAGATTGAATTCTCCTGTTTTTCTCGATTCATTTCGGTCTTTCTTTAGCACATCAAGCCTATATGACTTCACTTTTTTATACGGAATCAATGCACGAAATCCCCATACGACCCCATTTTCATCTAGTTCTATGCATCTTTTTACTAATCTTCTTAAATTCTGAGGACTTATTTGGGTAGATCGTTGAATCTCTTTCATATCCACTCGCTTAAAATACATAACGATAGCTTCTCTTCGATTCAAGTACCTGTTCTTTTCCATTTCAGATAATCTGGAATCATCTACAGTTGGCCAAAGATCTGGATTGATTTGTTCCTGCAAATAACCGTCATTCTCAAATAATCGACATCTGCTCAAGTTTCCAGACCTCCATCTCATAGTTCCAAATCTTTGAATCAATATCGGCAGTGATTATCCCTTTGTAGTACAACCAATGACAAGAAAGAAAAACCTCATATGGACTACATGTATCAGATAATTCATAGCAAATCTCTTTCATAGTTCTTTTTGTGTAGTTAAGAGATCTCGATACTTCTTCAATAAACATCGGATGTCTGTGATTAATTACACTAGCTAATATTTTGATTCTGTTTTCAATGGAATACCTACCTATGCGAATGGCTTTTTCTGTCCTCACTTCATGAAGTTTTCCATTAAGCCTACACCATTCTTTTTGTGCTTCAAGTTGCCTCATGACACGGTCGTAATTTCGGTTACTCGGATGAAGTTCTTTCTCATATTTAACTTCCACAAAAATCTCAGACTCATTTTCATAAAGGAACATATCAAAAATGGTTCGATTCCGTTTTCCATTCAAAGTATAAGTAATCTCCAGTGGTTGTTCACAATATGTTTTTACCTTAGCATCTGTTTCAACGGTCACCCAATGATCATATTCTAAGTCACTATATAAGATAACATCCCGGTAGTTAACTTTTGGCCCCATCATACCCCAGTAATTGTTACCGTATCTCTTGCTTCTTGGCATTACGATTGGAGTATATGGAATCAAGGTGTTATCCATACAAGAATCACATCCGCTCTCTTGTTTCGAAAAATAAACAATTCGAATTTCTGACGACTCTTTCATTACTTCTTGGCATTCTTTATTTCCGAATGTTCAGATTTTAAACAACATTTTTAGTATTGACTTCAAAAATACTAAATCCCTCTCTTATTGGTAATACTATTCTTAATAGATTAAGAGAGGAGTATTATCATGAGTGAATTCATGTATTATAAAATCATTGGGCAACTTATTAAGAGTAAAAGGGAAGAACGAGGTATGACTCAAGAAGAGCTAGCAACACGTGTCCATATTTCAAGACCTTCTATAACCAATATTGAAGCCGGACGTCACCTTATTCGAATCCATTATCTTTATCAGATTGCCACTTCACTTGAGGTTTCTGTCCACGATCTACTACCCTAAAATGTCTTTCATTTGTTTTGTTATGTCTCAATTGTACTTTCAAAGACGCTATAGCTGAAAAATAGAGTTCTCTCATCTCAGAGTCAATTTTTTGGCTTGCATCTTCAATTGGATATGCACTTCTTGTAGAGTCGATATCAAGTAACATTATTCTGGATAAATCCTTACTATCGTAGAGAATTGGTATCTGCCACCCCTCATCTCTCTGTGCTAACTCAAACCATCCATGCTTTATCATCATTTCGTTTGTGTAAAATACGTTTTCGAATTTCAAGCCAGATGGTGTAACTGAAGCAAATCCTAAAATCAATGAGTTCTCTGTATTTTCCAATCCTATCACCTCATAATATAGTATTTCCATTTACCACTAAATGATACGTATAAATATTAATTACCTTCATTGATATTTATATGAGCATGTATCGCTCTTGCCCCATTGTTTACACTTAGTTTTAGAGGTGTAATCATGGAAACTTCAGTAATTCAAAAAATAGGACAACGCATCCGTGATATTCGGAAGCAAAGAGGATGGTCTCAAGAAGAGCTTGGTGAAAAGGCCGGCTTTCATTTCTCCTATATTGGTGGCGTTGAACGAGCAGAAAAAAACATTACATTAGTGAACCTACTGAAAATCGCCGATGCTCTTGATGTTCAGATTATGGATTTGTTTATGTATACGAAATATCAACAGTCCGCTTTGAATGAAAAAGACGAATTGTTGAATCAAATCTTCCAAACCTTAGTTTCCTTAAAAAAAAGAGATCTTCGAAAGGTCCAATTCATGCTAGATGAGTTTTTTGAAAAATAAACCGAACACCTGTAATAAATAAACCGCACTCCTTTGCTTGGAGGTGCGGTTTATTTATGTTTCATATGGGAATGACTTTTAATATAAACTTTAGGAGGTGTTCCCATGCATACCATATGGAAAGGCGCTATCAGTTTTGGATTAGTTCACATCCCGGTGAAACTTTACGCCGCCACAGAGGAGAAAGAAATCTCTTTCAACCTACTCCATAAAAGCTGCCATGGTACAATTAAAAACCAGCGATATTGCCCAACTTGTCAACGATCCGTCGAGTCTGCAGAACTCATTAAAGGCTACCCACTGGATACGAATCAATATGTAACCTTTGAAAAAGAGGAACTCGATCAGATTCAAGAAGACGCTAGCAAGCAGATACGGATTATTGATTTCATAAAGGAAGAACAACTCGATTTAATGTTTACGCAGAAGGTATATTTTCTCGGACCTGATCAACTTGGGAGTAATGCCTACTATTTACTGCTCAAAGCTCTTGAGACATCAAAGAGACTCGCAATCGCCAAGTTTACGTTTCGTGCGAACACGAAATTATGTATTCTGAAGCCGATAAATGGAACTTGCATTCAACTGGCCACTATGCACTACGCGAATGAAATTCGGCCCGTAGAGAACGTCCCAAACCTCTCTAGCAACATTTCTGTAGATCCCAGTCAATTGAAGTTAGCCTTACAAATCGTCAAAGGGCTGACAGGAACCTCGGATTTAACTTCATATACCAATCCAGAGCAAGAACGATTGCTAGCGGCTATTCAATCTAAAATTGCTGGCCAGAACATTGTACTAAAGCCCACGCAAGAATCAGATATTGTTGTTGATCTATTAGAGGCGCTTCAGGAGAGTGTCAGAATGAATAAAGGGAAAAACAAGGTGTCAGCCCCGAAGGAAAGTAAACGCGGTACCCCTAATGAAAAACTGGGATAGTCACTTGGAAAATAATGATGTAGTTAAGAATCCAATGAGGTGGTTCTTATCTACATCATGTCACAATTAGACTTCTCCATACGATCACCTTTTCCGAATTTTTCTTTTGTATGGTCCCCCACTGAATGTTCGAGCAAAACTCTAATTTATTTTATATAATAATGCTAATATAACTATATGAAAGAATATACGTAGGACTTAAATTGAAGGCTATTGTTGGTTCTGTAGCTGTTGGAACCTCTGTGGCTGCCAAAGCTCTAAAGATGATGAATCAGAACGCTGGTCAACAGATCATCTCTAAACCAACACAAGAAGCTGAGGTAGTTATTGACTTACTGGAGGCGCTTCAGAAAAGTGTTAAGATGAGTAAGAGCAAACCAAAGCCAAGACAAGTTGCTCAGAATAGTGAAGAAAAGTTAGGGTGAACGGAAGAGAGCTCCTCGGTTGAGGAGCTCTCTTTTTGATAAGAAGGCACTTAATATGCATTACTATTACTCAATTCTTTTTAGAACATCTGCTTCTGTGTCCTGCCATTTGGCTTCGTGTTCATATGCTTCAGCTACATCTTCGAGAACTCTCCCGACAAAGGGATAGTCAAAATATATACGTTCTGCCAATTCATGATACTTTGTGGCTAGTTCTCGTTCTTGTTTTCCACCTTCGTCGCGCCATACAACACCTCGAGAATTCATTATCCCTATACGAAAGCCTGTTCGAATCCCGGAAGATGAAAACTCCTCCATCGCCTCACATATTTCTTTGCACGGCCATAATCCGTGTTTTTCAGGTCCCCTTGAAAGCAATTGTCCAACGTATTGTTCTCCAATTTCAATACGACCATAAACACCACATAGACGTCTAACTTCGGCAAGCCATGCTTTTAATGCAACAACATCAATTTCACCATCTTCGTTAGTGCCAGGTATCATTTTTATCCGCTCGAGCAGGCGATAAGCAGTTGAGGCAAGTAAAGATCGCTGCGCCGAGTCTTCAATTACCCATTCTTTCGGATCCTCTCCTTCACCTCTTCTTTTGAAGCAAAGTATCAAAGCTTGAACAAATAATAGTGGTGATGTGGAAATTAAATGTTCAAGATTCTGAATTCCGTGTTCACTATCACTGAGGATGTCAATAAACATAAACTCTAAACGCGCCATTTCTTCGACAGTAACTTCTGATCGTCCATCAAGAGAACTTAATGCCTTAGAGAAATGGTAGCCACTTAACCTATATGGACCTACTGGTTCATTATCTACCTTACCTATGGTATACAGTAGCCGCATAAGCCGAGAAGTATCAATATATTTAAAATTCATATGGATAGCATGAAATGCGGCTCGAGGGCGCTGTACAGCCAAAAGACAATCAACGATACCATTGTAATCATCAGGAGGATGATTTCCCCAGGCGGGAAAAACATTCTTCCAATAAGCTGTATGAAGTCCTTCATTTCCTTCCAGGAGGCACCAAGTCGATCTTTCAAAAGGTGCATTTAGGAATAATCTCTCTCGATGATTAGTAGATAACTCTTCGGCTGTAAGTTGTAGTAACTCATTGCGCATATCATCTTTTATCCCCAACAAAAATCCTCTCAGGCTCCAATCGGCTTTTATTTGATAATCCTCGTTTAGTGAAAGTAATTGCTTAATGAATTCTTTTTGTTCTTGGACTTCTTTGACAACGAATGTTGCATATTGTCCGATAACGATAGAGGCATTACTATCTATAATGAGCTGTCTAACTCCTTCAAAACCAAAATCATTCCAAATTTCTTTGATAGCCTCCTGGCGCAAACGGCTAATTTGCTCTTCATGTTTGGTAAAATCGTAGTTCTCATCTTCGATTTCATCATTTGATTCGTGTATCCATTGATCAGCAAACAGCCAGGCATAACGAATAATCGGATTTTTTGGTTGAAGGAGATCGTAAGATTGACGAGCACGATTACGTGCTATTTCACTAAGCTTCCGCTTGCGGCTTACTCGAGTAAAAGCATATTGTCGTATGTATTCACGCAATATGGCTTTGGCATTTTCATTAGTGTTTTTTGCCCATGAATCAATTAGATCCCAAATTTTATTCTGATCTTCCTTGGGAATTCCTTGAAGACATTTTACCAGATCTCCGAGTGTCTCCTCGTCATGAGATGGCCAAGCTATTAAAATATCCAAAGCTTTTCGGTTAAAGGTATATCTTTCTTTGTGCGTAACAACCTGCCCGGCACCTGATGCATCACCGCGCCAGTTGGGTTTATAGCTATAGCCTCCTATAAGGGAACCGGGTTCAATTTGGTCGATGCAGATCTCCCAACCTATATCCGGAAAACGTTTGGCAATATTTTCTAGTACCTTCAACCTCTGTTCCACGGATGCGGCTGTTTGGGGCATCCAAGACCTGAAAATTGCCTGTAGGCTATTTATGGGTTTGTTTACCCAATTATCTTCTATTTTTACCTTAGAGAGCTGAGCCAATATTGCCGCTACACGCCATAAATTTTTCGGGCTCCATGCAAGGGATTCCAAACCCCAGAGAAGTCCGGTTCGTGAGGGGCTAACCCCAAATGTGCTGGTATCAACAGGCTTGAGAAGGTCAATTATAACGGGGGCACTGTGTTTTAAGTCCATCTCTACGATATGCATAAATTCTTCTGGAGCTGCCTCTGCATAACGAGGAAGATCGTCACTATGCGAGAGTAGCTTTTCTAATGTCAGTGGCGTTAATAGCTTTCGGATTAATGTGATAACTTGATACTCTACATTAAGACCTAGTCGACTATAAAACAGATTATTTCCATGAACTGATAAGAGGACAAGGGTTTCACAGATGCCTGTACGCAGTGCACTTGAATGGGAGCGTGTTTTGTTGTAAAGTGAGGCAGCCCACCGATCTTTCTCAGGCAACTCTAAGGCGGGATTTATCTCTACTAATACGTATTCAGCAGCGATGAAGAAGCGATTAAGATCTGCAGCAGTCATGACATGGGCTATTGCAAACATTGCGTCAAGTTTTGAAGCGACACCTCGATATTCACCTGCTGACCATACCGGACTATCCTCTAACTTAAGCAATAAAGCTAAATCATCTTCAATTGTTTCATAACTTTGATCCGCTATACTTGATAATATTCTTTGATCACCCTCTGGATTAGAGTGCCACGCACCGATTAATACCATGGGTACAAGTGACTTAGCTACGTCATTATTACGCGCCCAATCCGGTTTTCGGATTGCAGCATTGTTTGAAAGGCGCCGGCGTAGAATCGTTGGTGATCGTCCTGATTCCCTACCCAACCGATCAATATCGCTATCTGTAATTCCCATTGAGGTTAATGCTTCTTTGAAAGTCTTATGACTAAGTAAGTCAAGTTTGACATCAGGATTGATATCAACGACATTGCGAGGGCGGTATAATATACAATGAAGCCGGCGGTAGGTATCTATAAGTTCTGACTCTGCAGCGTCAGAATAAACGATTGGTATAAATGTTAACGCTGAAGAAACGAGGGCTTTTAGGGCATCTGGAGAAGTGAAAACCGCCGATAAATCCTTATAAGTACTCAGTTCTTTATCATCAAATAAGCATGCCAAAAAAGCTAGTGCCTCTATGTGAGAATCAGCAGTGATAACAAACGGATTATTGCTAGGTTTTTCAAGCCAATTCTTAAAGGCGTCTCGATGCAAAGCAATCGAAGGAGCAAATAATGCAGGGGTAAGATGGGGATCGCTGGCATTTGCCCAGCGGCTCCATGCTTGATTCAACGTCTCATAACCACTAGTCATTAGGTTAAGTTGTTCCGCAAGCCAAATCTGCGCCAGCACAGAGTGTTCTAACCATTGTTCAAGATCGTTTGCATCAAATACCCTGACATGTTTCCACTCCCCAGCCGCATTTTTTTCTGTCTCCCACTTTTTTGAAGCGGGCCAATTTCGAGGTGTTACAAAAACATATGTGCTTTGTTTTCTTATATTAGAGTCAATAGAACCTAACCGAGCATCAAAATCCTTCCTTGCTTTTACCAATGGATCTTTATCGGTCCCAAACTCCCAATATGAATTACCACTAGGAATCCAAGGCGTTGCAGCATTAGCTTGGACGAAGCCATCGGAGCCCCTACGTTGCGAGTTGTCGTAACCCGGGAAATCGACCTTGATGAGTCCTTTGCCAGTTGAGTGCACCAATTTTCTCAAGAGTACGGGAAGCAGACTTCTGGCTTCTAGGTTTCGCTCGGCCCATTCTTCTATTTGCCTTGCTTTGATTGTCAGGAAATTGGGAACAAATGTCGAGATGTTATTAACCTTCTCATTTATCGGACATTCCTGTTGATCGTAAGAGGCCTGCATCCCAAGTAATAGCGTACTGTTTGCGCCAAAAGTGTTCTCTAAGCGAACTGCCAAATCTGGAGTTAAAGATGATTCGCCATTAAGAAGAGAAGATAATAATGATTGATCTATTCCTAATCTTATGGCGGCTTCTAAATCAGATATTTCTGAGGGAATAATCGTTTGACGCAAATATTTACCTGGGTGGCTGCTAATAGTCAAATCCCTCTTCCTTTCAGTCTATAGAGTTATGTGATAAGTATTGAATGCAAAGAGTCTTCAACAGTATTTATTCTCAGAGCTAGCGAATTGGTATAAAATAGAATTCTCAGACCCACGAATCTTTAAACGCTCTATCTAAATTGTAATTCATTAGAGGAGGAATATCATGTCAATTTTTCACAAAGACTTAGATATGATTTCAGAAGAAGATTTACAGTTATTAATTAATACAAACACATTAGAAGGCCAACATTTGGAATAAAAAAGAGAAATAACACGTCCCGTACAACTTCAAGAAGAAATAGCAGCTTTTGCGAATTCTTAAGGCGGTGATTTAATAATTGGTATCGAAGAAACCGAAGGCCGCCCTAGACAATTGGTTGGAGTGCAATTAGAGAACGCTGATAAGGAGGTTTTAAGACTTAGTCAATCTTTGTGCGGCGGATTAGACCCGGAGTATAATATGATTCGTATAAGAACTATTCAGCTTCACAATAATCGACATATTATTATTATTCGTAGACCACGAAGTTGGAACGCTCCTCATATGGTCAAAGATAATTATAAATACATGCTTCGTACTAATGGAAACAAGATTCCTATCGGAACGTCAGAACTCAAAGATTATTTTTTGGTCGCCATAATTATGTTGAGAAATATGATAAATTCCGCATGAACCGAATTATTAAAACTACAGATAGCTTTAAACTACCTACGCCCTTCTTAATAATGCACTCAGTTCCTTTATCCGCTTTTGAAGTAACTAATGCTTATCCAATCCATACTCTAAAGCAAGAAATAAATCATTCCATTGTAGGAGATACAAATAGATCTTATACTCCTATGATTAATGCCCACGGAACTATATTTCAAAAGATCAATAACTATGGTTCTTTCGTTATGGGTGGACATACTCAGATATTCTTAAACGGAATAATTGAGCAAGTCAGCAACTATGCCTTTACTCATTCCACTACGGAAGAAATGGACAATGGGGTACCTTTGAATTTTTTCTGTTGACTTTAAAGAAATCATTTCGGACGTATTGGAGCAAAACTGGATTACGTACGAAAAAATTAAACTGAATGAGCCCTTTTTTATATTTTTTAGTCTGATTGGTGTTAACGGAATTAAAGGTTACAATAAGCACCCTAACCTTTATGGTAGAGGACCTATTAGTCTGGATGATGATAATCTTCAAAGTCCTGAAATCCTAATAGAAAGTTTGAATAGTACTAATAGAGTAAACGCGGTTAATTCAATCATGACTTTTCTCTGGAACGCATTTGGTTTTGAAAAAAGAGCCTGATCGCTAATAAAGCATGCCTAACCTCTCTATCTTTAATTTGTATTCAATTTTCAACTAAGATTATAGCTGGTATTTTTAAGGTCTTTCGTTGTTCAAAAATTTCATTTGCTATTTTTATTACTCCCATAAAAAAGGGACTACCAATACTCGTTCTAGATTGGTGGTCCCCTCAATATGTTTAAGTTTCTGTAGCAGGAGCTGCCATAGCTTGGGCCGTCTGTATGCTCAAAATTGCTATTATTGCTTCAAACCAACTTTCTATATCTTTATTGGTATCTACTTCACAAAGCTGTTCGTAAGTCATTTTCATTGCAACTTCATTATTTAACCTCTTTTTAGCCTGGGATACCTTTTTCTTAATTTTAATATCTTCAAGTAAATCCCAAGGATTATCCGAATTTGCTCCATGCTGTAATTTAGCCACCATGGTTGGGACATCATCCATTTCGGAGAATGCTAATTCAAAACCATATTCGGCGGAGATTGCTGCAGGATGCAGGTAGTTTTCCATTTCCCGCTTGCTCGTATAAAAAGCAATTGAACCATTCCCCCTGCTGTTAACCATATTTACTTCTCTTATGTACTTTGGCTGAACAGCTTCATCCCGGTCATATATGTGAACCTCAGGAATCCCTAATGTTTTAAGATAATTTGAAGACACCCAATCCTTTAATGTGCTTCCGCCAAGGTGAAGCATGATGATTCTAGGATCGTTTTCTAAATCCGGGATTATGGGATTTGAAGCACGCAGCACTCGGCTTACATGCTTTAAAAACCGAATATCATGAGGCCCTTCCACGCAAATAAACACTTGAACTCGTTGGTCTGGAATGACACCTAACTGATCTGCAATTTTCTGATATACAGCATCATCATTGTGTGTAATTCGTCTAATACCCATGGAATCCTTTTCGATAAATCTTAGGTTTTTGACATCAATGAGACCTGCTAGTCCGGGAACATGGGTAGTAATCATTACTTGACAATTTTCAGTTTGAGAAAGGTCTAAAAGGGCTTCTATCAACATTTTTTGATTATTTGGATGCTGGGCTGTTTCGGGCTCTTCAATGGCATAAATAACCCTTGGGGTACCTGCAGCAGCTTGTTTGCGCTCAACTTCAGCTCGGAAGAAGTTAAGAAGAACAAGTCGACGTACACCGCTCCCACGTTTATTAATCGGTATTTGATCATCCCCGGTTAAGGATAGTTTAAAAAGACCTTCCCACTTGGGCTCAGATTTAAACTGAGGAGCCAATTCTGTTGCAAGGTCTGGATCCATTTGTCTTAGCTTTTCAAGGGTTCTAACCGCCACGTCCATAACCTGTCGATGAACCGTTACTTTTATTTGTTCAAGATCTTGCTCCACAGTTTTTATCGCTTGTTCGATGGCAAACTTCATGGGATCCTGGACTTCGGAATCGTCGTCTTTACTTGGTCGATCTGCTTGGAATAAAGCAAATTGTGGCAGCAATTTTTCGATGTTCTCCCATATAGACTTTGCATTCTCATCATTTAAGGATATGAGCTGTTCTTCTAGCTCCAGATTGGCAATTTGACCTCGAATAGCTTGGCGAAGGGCGGGGTTAGAGCGTTGGTCAATTGATTCCAGATTGATTCCCAATTCTCTTGCGCGCTTCTTTAATTCAGGGTTTTTAATCTTTATCAGATCAGTGGTATTCTGGGCATGTGGATGGTAACAAAGAGCGTAAACGGCTTCTTTAGGGGATTTTAGGCTACAGTTGTAGATTTTATGTATCTCTAGCTCGCCTTGACGGTTTAGCAAAAATTCGTCCGCGAAGGTAGTTGAGGATTGGGAATCCAATATGACCTGTTGGGGAAGGTCAGAAAACAAACACCCAATGATCACTTCTTTATCAGTGTTATGTACGCAGGCATCAGTGGACTCCAGTTTGATTAGTTTATTATTGAAAAAAATTTCCATCGCTTCGAGTATTGTGGATTTTCCGATATCATTTCTTCCGATGAGAGCAGTAAAATCATCTATCGAAATCTGAATCTCATCCTTGTAAGATCGGAAATTTTTGATAATAAGTCTTTTTAACTTCATAAGGTTCCCCTCCACCAAAAAAATTTAGAGGTAGATTGATAGCCAGGATCAATACTTTACTATTTGGCTATTTGTTCCATCCGCTCAGATAATTCTACCATATATGGTTGGTTTACGGAGACAACAACTATTAAACAATACTACATTTTGTTATTAGAAAAAGGGGATCAAAAATCTTTATAGTCCTTTATGAAAAGGGGTATTATTCTGTAATATTAGGGTTACGAACGAATTCTTTTTTTTCTAACTTCAAGATAAATATTATTCCTTGCTCACCTTGAGAATTAAATTCTAATCTTAAAAGATTCGTCAAAACAGTATTTTACGTAATTTAATTTTCGATAAGTATTGGATTAGATTGGTGGACACTTCATAAAGCTAAGGGGAGTTTTTTAACATGCTAAGTGGACGTGTTTGTCCCAATTGACGCATCCGGTTTATTTGAGAAAGGGCTATCTGGATGGCGAAGATAGTATTACCAATTTGTTGCTATAACAGAGAAGGTCAATAGCAATCCAAAAGTTAACAAGCTGCATCACGAGGTGATTACGATAAAGCAGATGAATACAGAACAAAGCGTACCGATGATCAATTCGGGGTAAGTAAGCAGAAGAATTCCGGATGACAGCACAAATTGTTCACTGGGTTTAATATGTAGTACGGATGAAAAGCATCTGGTATCTTTGCATTCCAGGTCTACCGGTCCTTCTCCCAATCCGGTGAATTGGTCATGGTTGCCGACATGCCAATCTCACTTACCATAATCGTATTGCTTATCCCTTTCTGACCAGACCTACTACATTTGTCGCCTGCAAGGAAAAGATACACTTGTCGGCATTATTCTCAATTACTGAGCCTGGTATCGTGACATCCTTTATGGTAGAGGATTTGCTGCAGTGGCCTGCTTGTCCTGAGATCGTCCAGGAGTACGTGATCACATCGCCGTTCGGATCAACAGATAGTTTTTTTAGTTCAGCTGTAATCGTCATCTTCATAGATCGGTTTAGGCGAACATCAGCAGCCGACAGTGATTTCGTTTTAAAGTAAATATAATGAATTTGCTCCATTTACATTCGACGTCCCGATCTACAATCATTAAACAATACGGCTTCCCTGCCTGCAGCCCGTTATAGAAGGCGTTTGAAGCATGGCCATCTGGGTGACCTCAACCCGAACTATAGGGGCTAAGCCCGTTACATCTCAGGACTTGGCGAAACACCTACTCAACACAAAAACAAGTATTAAGACGCTACGAAAATCCATACAGAATAAAACCTCCATTGCCTCTCCGGATAATCCCGGATGGAGCCATGGAGGCGATGTATGTTTCACGTTAAATTTTTACTGAATACTAACATTATCAAATACAGCCGTACTTAGCGTTGTATTAACATGTGAGGTTACAGCAAGACCGAAATACGCCGTACCTGCTGCTGATATTAGGGATGATCCCGTCTGGGTCCATGTAGACCCATTTGGTGAAATGAAGGTGGTAACGACATTACCACTGCGGGTTGCTCTGACCCAATATGGCGAACTTGCTGTAACGGATGCCGGGGAGTACGAAGCTGCTCCAGGTGCAGACCGGTATTGAGCTACGGCGAGTGCCGGCTTCAATGCTGAGAATACATTGCTGCCGTAACCAAGCAACGACTCACGGATCATTACCCCCGCTTTTGCCGACGAATGAGTGTTGGTCAGACTGACTACACGTGCTGTAATCGTTTTGTCCCCTTTAATTGGAACATAAGCAAACCGGAACTGATCCGATTTGTCCCAAATATCGCTGCCCGAGCCCTTCAGAGTATAAGTGCCGCCGCCGTAGCTATAACTGCCAGCAGCACCTACAGCGCCAATATCCTGGCTGGAGAAAGGAATTTGAGCGGTCGCCGAGGCTAAAGTTGTGGGGGTAACCGTGTTACTGACGTTCGATGTATTAGAACTGCTGTCGTACGCGCTGACGGAATAATTGTAAGCTGTTGATGCAATAAGCCCGCTATCGGTATAATCCGTTGACGGTGAATAGCCTATAATCGCTCCATTCCGGTAAATCTTATATCCGCTTACCGCAATATTGTCTGTAGAAGCCGTCCAGCTTAAGTTGATTATCTTGTCTGAAAGCGGAGTTGCTGACAAATTGGTTGGGGCTGAAGGCTTTGTAGCATCAGAAATTGTACCTAGACGATAGGCAAAAGTAAGCAATGCAGCATCCGGATCAGTCGCAGGCATTCCGTTCATATAGGCAGTTGTAAAGGGAGCGCTCAGTCCTTTGCGGACGACATAATGAGCATAGACTACTTCATTTTGTGCCCAACCGAAGGATGCACTTCTTCCTGTAGCACTTATTGCCCCCCATGGCCCCATTGTACAGCGTCCATATGTTGTATCGTAAGAGGTTTCGGTATTACCCAGATTGTAATTCGACCAATACTCGGAGCCGGCAAGTAGACGGTTATCAGCATCCCCGTACAGATCTACCCCCTGCTTCCAGGCAATTTCAGCAACAACAATCAGATTTCCAAGTCCGCCCAAGGCATGCACCTGATCACGTCCCGATTCGGAGATTTGACCGGTGGACATTACATTTTTCGTTAGGGCAGCGCAGTCATTGGTTCTATAATTAGCAATGGCATAGTCAAACATCGTTTGATTATTCGTGAAAATGGCAATTGAAATGATCGATTTCAGGCAGGATCCGCCCCAATTAGCATCCCCGATTACCGAAATCTGTGGATAAAAGACATTGGTCAATACATTTTCCAGTTGGGTAATATTAGCCGAACTCCACCCTGAGTTACTGTAGCGGAGAAGTTCCCCGGCATTAGCAAGGAAGATCGCATTGTCGCCGGCCGCAAGCTGTGCATCCGTTCCTGCTATAGTAGTGAGGGTGCTGGACCAGGCATTCAATATTTCAATTGCTTTATTGGCATAAGCCTGCGTTCCTGTGATATTCCACAATAGCGCATTATAATAGGCGGCTCTTGAATCATTCTCCAGTGCGCTATTGCCATAATCCGCACTTGTACAAGTAGATAATGCCGAATCCTTCCGGCATACTGTGCTGTAAGGACCCTGTTTCACATAGCTTGAGGAGGCTTTGGCATCTTTCTTAAAATTAGCCAGCGCTGACTTCCACGGTTCGGTATTCTGATTATTAATCATACGAGTAAGGTCAGCGGAATTATGCATAATGCCTGGATGGGCAAATCCAGCTGCTGAGACTTGCTTAGGCGGTATCACTACGATACTTAACAGTACGAACAGAGCCAGTAGAAATATTAACAATTTTTTGCTCATAACCTTCACGAAATCACCTCATCCTGAATATTGGGTTGATTCCTTATTCAGTCAGTTCTCAGCTGTTCAAGCAAATTCAAAATAACAGCTACAGCCTCCGCGCGCGTCACTTGTGCATCTGGAGAAAAACGGTTATTACCAATCCCCTTCATCAATCCCATTCTATAAGCCTCTGAGATGCTGGCTTTAGCCCACTCTGGAATTTCCGTTGAATCTGCAAAGATCAATCCTGTAGCTGCCCCCATTGGATTGCTGACCGCACGAACAGCAACAACAGCCATCTCAGCTCGGGTAATTAGTGAATCTGGACGGAAGGTTTGATCCGGATAACCAAATAGCAGCTTCTCCTTCACCAATGCCTGCACTTTAGGCATAGCCCATACAGGAATTTCACTTGCATCATGAAATGATATTACATCACTGGCGTTCCCAAGCTGCAGCGCACGGACAAGCATAGCAGCGAACTCTGCTCTGGTTACAGCCTTCTTTGGACGGAACGTCCCGTCCTGATAACCTTCCACAAAACCAATTTTCAGTGCCTTGGCAATGGCCGCCTCTGCCCAATGACCCTTGGTATCCGTAAAATTGACGGTTGTCTGCAACGTGACACGTGTGTCCGGTTTGGATATCGACATCTCCAGATTGGAATCCACCAGTTTGATATCAAGGAGTGCTATTTCCGTTTTCCCAGAAGCTAACGGCTCAAACTCAATACTCGTCAATACTCGTTCTCCGTTGTCACCATTCACCTCCCCCATTTTAGTATGAGCTAGCCTGAGCTGGCTCCCTTCAAGCTTTGGCTCAACAGAATATCCGATACCTTCTACGCTTGCTTTAATGAATTTCAATATTTTGGAATTATATTCCAGATTCATTTCCCAGGCATACAAGTCCTGTAGATCGTGCCCCTTAACAGTTAATGTAACTACACTGGATGATGGGGATAGTATAAGTTCAAAAGACGGTTTTGGCTGCTCAGCGGAGCTGACTCCGGGAAAAGCACTTGTACAGAGTATTAGGATCAATATTGTTAACAGCTGCGCTTTTTGTCTCATTTTATTGTTCATCCCCCTTCGGGAAGGCGCAGCTACGCCTTCCCTTCTTCATTGTGCGTATTTTAGTCTTCCAGCCAATCGGAGACAATCATCTGTGCAACTGCAGCCAGCTCACGGATAGATATTTCGCCTGTATGAAATAAATCAGCTTTTTCAATTTCGCTCCAGTTTGCATCCGAAGACTTCAACCCGTAATATTTTGCAATAAGCGACAGATCTTTGATGCTTATTTTCGTTTCCCCTGGTATCAACGTAATGAGTTGTAACGAGAACGTTTCCTGTGCTTTGTGGAGCGCACTAACAGCTGCATTAATCTCGGTCTGAACTGCCGCGGCATTAGCACGGACTGCCTTAGCTGAATTTAGCGCCGTTTGGAGAGCTGAAATAGCTGATTCCGGATATTGGCCAACCTTCGTTCCCGGAACCGCTTTGTTCAGCTTGGCCTGAATGGTCTGAAGCGCTTCATCCAGCATCGTCTTATCAACAGGCTGGTTCTGGCTCTGATTCACGCTATTGCGGAATACTCCAATTGCCGTATGAAGTGCTTCCGCAGCTTCATTCACTTCCTGCTGTGAGGACTTGCTATTATCGCGTACAGCAACTGCACGCTGAATGGCCCCATCAAATATAGACTTAGCTACTGCAGGGTACTGGCCAGGCGCATCACCAGCAACAGCTATCGAAGAGATTTGCAACGCTTCCTCTATGACTACCTGCAAACCCACTTTATTCACACCAATTAAGGAAGCCATAAAAGTCCTCACCGCTTCATTCAATACTTCAGCTGCATTATAGGCTTCAGATTGTGTCGCATCTTCATTATTTGCTATTGTATTCGCTTGGCCTATTGCCGTTAGCAGCGCCGCTTTGGAACCTACTGGATATTGTCCCGGTTCGTTGCCCTCAACTGCCACATCATATAATGTTTGTGCCGATTCGATTGCCGCTATTAATGTTGATTTATCCACTTTAATTTGAATATCCAGTGATGCTTGAGAGGTATCAATCAAGTTGGATTGGCCGTCCAGAGAAACTTCAAATTCATGCAAGCTAACATTTGTAACTCCGGTCATAGCCCCTGCTTTCACCTGTCCATGTAGAATAATGAGCGGGTCGGAATCCGTCAGTAAACTCTCTGTTTCCGTAACAGCAACAATCAGTAGAATTTGACCTAGCTCCGGCTTCACTCCGGTTCCAATGATCTGAACACCAGCTTCCGGTGATTCTACCACATGCTCGGCCAGAATATGTTGCCCCTGATTGTCGGATATCGTTGCGAAACTTAACACAGACGGGTCATAATATACTGCCACCTGTACGGTTGAGAATCCTTCAGGTACACCATGAATGCCGATATTTATATCCACATTCTGTCCGGGAGCAGCCAATGCTGGACCACGCAGGCTCGCACTGTGGTCTTTTACTGGCCCGGTATCGTCTGTTACAGTAACATTCCATGTCATTGTAGACTCGGCACCCTTAGCATCCGTTGCTTTGAATTGAAGCACATAATTACCAGCAATTTCTGGAATCCAGCTGAAGCTTCCATTTGTCGGATGAAGTACAGCACCCTCAGGCAAATCCACTCCTGTATAAGTAATCGTATCTCCTTCCTTATCCGTGGCAGTGATATTCTTCGTGAGAATTTGCCCGGTAGATACATTGACCGGATCCAAAACAGTAAATACAGGTGCAGTATTTTCGTCTAATGCCGGCTTAGCATAAAACGCCAGCTCTGCCACATTCGCATTCCCTTTAGGGGTGTAATAACGCAGATAACGGTAAGCCGTGCTGGTACTGTTACCGATTTCAACGAAATACCATTTGACTGTACTTATGCCACTTATGCTGTATAAATCTGTAAAGTTAGTACCATCATTCGAGCCTTGAATAACCGCACCGTTCATTCGGCTAACATTGGTACTACGTGGATAGAACTTCATTCCGCCTGGCACCTGCTCATTTCCTACACCAAAGTCAATCAATATCCAACCTGGATTTGTAATCGTATCAGTTGCAGTAGCCGTATTCCCATCAAAGGCAAGCCAAGCATTCTCTTCCGGCGTCCCTGTGCCCGGCCATATATTTGTAGTTGCCTTAACCATGGAAGATACTACTGAAATCGGTTTTAACGTTGTAATAGTTACAGCTTCACTTTGCGGTGATTCTCCTGAATATCCGACTGCGGCTACTTTATAGTAATATTTAGTACCTTCATGAAGACTTGTATCCGTATATTGGGTGGCAGTAGTGTCGCCTACTTTAATGAAGCTTCCACTAGCACCTTCTTTACGGTATATCGAATAGAATGTGGCTCCCTTCACCTCGGTCCAATGAAGCACAGTACTGTCTGCTCCGGCCAATGCTGCTGTCAGGTTTGCTGGAGCTTGGTTCTCCACCTCTGAATAAAGCGTAAAGATAAATCTTTTGTCTACAAAATTCTTAGAATCATCTTGGGCATAAATATGAAATTCATATTCGCCAGGACTTAGGCCAGCTGGGTTAATTGTAATTTGACCCCCATTTTTCCCATCTAGATTGCTCTGCATAAAACTCTGGTTGTCTGTGAACAGGGCAACATTTATAGAGTCTGGGTCCTGCACAGAAACCTGCAGTTTGAACGGATTACTATTCTCGTAAGCAGATACTGATTGAAGCTCATGTCCTTGGTCAGTAGACAACTGTATACCAGGTGGAATCTCTGCAGGGTCAAGCGCATAGCTATCCAGCAGTATTTCCGTATCCTGAGCCTCAGCTTTCATGGAGATGAACACACTTTTCAAATTGGTCGGATAATCATCGGTGCTTACATATTTGTCAGAGATATTAGTGCTTACCCTTAGCCATTCTCCCTTGGTATCCGGTATAGCTATAGCTGCAAATGGTACGGCAGATGCATCTCTCATCAAATTCAATGTAGCCTTCCCGTTTGACTTAACGGTGAATGAAACTATACAGTCTTTAGTTCTGTCCACTTGAAGCGCAGCCTGACTCAAATAGATCAGACTTCCGTTTGCTGCTTTCACATAAGATATCTGCCCTTCCGTATCACTCTCGAATCCTCCACTTATAGGGACAGCTTGATCTTCAATTTGATAGCTGCTGGTATTTGAACCTGATTCAGACACCAGGCGATTTCGTTCAATATTTCTGTAAGTCTTCAGTACTATGGGCGATGAGCCTTCATATTTTAATGAAACATCATGAATTCCTGTGATTTTTGCAATATCTGCAGCCTCAATATCAGCAGTAAATTTGATCAGCGAGCCTGCTGTATTCGTTAAATTATAGGTTGTAACCAGTTCACTGCCACTGTACAAGTGTAATTTCCCGTTAGCATCCGATGTCTTAGCCTGTAATTCAATGCTGTTGTTACCGCTATCATAATTCATTTTAGTGAAGGAAATGGTTCCACCGGTCTCTAGTTGAACACCTTCAGCAACGGTGGAGGCTGCACCGGAAAGAACCCCCTCTGATACAATATTCTCCCCGCCCGCATAGCTATCAGAGAAAGCAAACCAATCAAAGGCAATCTGATAAGACAACCAGTTAGCACTTCCATAATACTTGAAGGCGATTACATGTTGTCCTGTAAGCGGTTGGCTCAGTTTCCCTGACACTGTAGTATAATTCGTCCACCAGCCGGTATTGGGTACCTTGAGTGTTGCAAGTACCTTGCCGCTAGCAAGATTGGCTGCTGTTACATTGGTCCGGTCCAGCCCCGCAACATCATCAAGTAAAATTACATCAACCTTCGTACCTGCACTGGAATTGCTTGCAGCCCGTATTGTTATATTATTGTAGGTATCGTCCAGGTCAAGATCATACCAGGTATACTGATTTTCATAACGTACATCATATAATACAGAGCGCATACCATCCTGATCCTTAAATATGCTCGTGCTGGTTGTTGCGCTTCTTCCCAGATAATCAAAGGCCTGCATACGATCATAGGCTGATTTCACTTCAGCATATGTTGGTTGACTGAGCGGTAAGGGTGGCCCGGTTATTTCTCCTGTAGCCAGATCTTCGGTTCCCTGCAGTAGAACGTAAGAAGGGAACGCTGCCAATCCGCCTTGTTTGAGTATAGATTGATGCAAATACTTAATTCTCTCATCATTTGGATCAAGTGGTGTATTGATATGGTGCATATAGTAGCCGTAGGTCAGTTCCGACGCATACCCCAGGCCCCTGCCATTGTCGCTAACCGTATCCATATAATTTCCGGCAGGGTCAGCAATTACCGCGTTGCTGATGTTCACAGGCGAATAGAGGATATCATAACCCAAATTATACTTGGCCAGTACATTTGCCCCTGCCAGAATCCGGTTATCCAGAAATTCAAACATCCCCTTTCCATTTGCAGCGTTTGTAATTTCACCAAAAGTCGGTGAGGCTGGGTCTGGATCCACCCTTGTACCTTGTATTTCAGTCATGTAGGCAATCATGGACAGTGTTGATGTATTGCCTGAGGCATGCCCCATATCCCTGCCCATTTCGACCAGTTGAACGTGAGGTTCAACCGGCTCACCGGTCCGTTCATTTTGCGTGACATAGCGAATTTGATGATAAATATCACCGGATTGCCCTTTAAATGTAGCCGTTTTATTGGCTGTTGCCCATTCAACAGCTTCTTTGTACCAAGAAGTATTATCTGAGAAAACTGCCGCCATCGTGTATGCCAAAGATATAATCCCATGCTGATTCATCCATCTGCCATTGTTATGATAGAAATTCCCGTCATAAAAAGCCATCAGAAAATTCTGGTTAAATAAGGTAGTGTCCTGCTCCGTCCAGCCCCATTCTCCCTCGCAATCGGTATACCTCAGTAATTCCGCCGCTCTTACCATATTGGACATAGCATCCCCGATGCTGATATGTGAATCTGTGAAGCCCGAGGGATTCGTTGGGTCTATTTGCGACCATAGCCGAATAATGGACATTGCCTTTTCACGGTAGCGAATATCACCTGTTGCTGTCCATATCACTGCATCCGTAAAAGCAGCCTCGGCATCCACCTTAGCCTCTTTTGCTTTGGCATCATTATCAATCCTGGTATATGCAGGTTTTGTTGGATCAACCTTGCTCTGATTGCGGATATCATAATCGAGTGAACCGCTTGTACTGTTGCGGAAGCTCTCAAAAGCGCTTGCCCAGGGCTCTGCTCCAATTGCTATCTGCTGCTGCATTAATCTCAATGTATCACCGGTGAAACCTACAGCAGGGTGAACAAAACCAGCGGCGCTAACTGTTTCCTGAATTATAGGCTGATCATATATAGCAGTTTCAGTGCTTTGATGTACGTTCGCAGTTTCATTGATAGGAGCAGCTTGCACCGATATTGAAGACAAATCCAAAATCATAACTACAATTAAAAGTGTTTTTAGTAATGACCGTGGTAGTTTGTTACTCTTCATCCTTTAACCTCCCGCAAAGTTGAAATTTAATATACTTCTAGCAGCTCGTGGTAAGCGCTTACCATTCAGATGGAGGATTGTTTACTTTTGATTTTCATCCCAGTACCATCTTTGAGCTGAGGAACACTTCTCCTTCAAGGATAGTACCGTAAATTCCATTTTTACGTAAACCTAAATTCCTACTATAAGAATGGGTAAAAACAACTTTCTATAATAATCTCAATAATTATGACAAAAGGGACACTCAAATTAGACGTTTGAGTATCCCTTTCATGATATTTCAAATTCACATGTAGTTTAGCTGATTGATAATTAACTTATCACGGCTTGTAGTAACCTTGACCTGGGACTTTTCCATAGAGATGATTATGGTATGATCTTCCTGCTTGGAAATCTCCAGTCTTCTTGCTCCTTTTGCATGAGGATAGAGCACTGTAACAAAACCTTCTTTAGCATCGGCAACAGCTCTGATGTAATCCATCGTAGAGATCTTCTCATCACTGGGGAAAAAGCGGGTTGTACGCCCTTTATCCAGCCAAATCCGATTCAGTTTACTTAAGAATAGAGTTTCTATGTCAACACCGTAATATCCTCCGGACAGAACCCTCTGTCCGGAGATAACAGATGTATTGGAAGCTATGGGCAGACTAAATAGAACCTCTCCTTCAAAATTTTCCACTGAATCCCGAATGACATACAAATCATATGCTTTGAGATAAAGGACCTCTCGAATATGTCTGCCTTGCCCTTCTGGGTTCATAATTTCGATTGTTATGGAATCAATGTCTCCTCCTGTTGCAGAGTCTAGTACTCTGCTTGTTTTGGGAGTGTCAACCCAACCACGTTCCAGACTATAGGTTCCTGCTGTTAAATTAATCGCACCTGCAGACTTTGCGATATGCTTCTTTTGAGTTGAGAACTGCATACAGGCATGAGAATATGAACTAATATGCCAGCTTGTGCTGACGTCGAAGTATCCCTCTATACCGGAATCCATCACAAGCGGAATCGAGTTTTTGTACACAATGAAAGACCCTTGATCCAAATGACCGTGCCCGATGGGCTTCGGACTTGACATGATGGCAAAATAACTCTGGTCAGCAGATAGCGGATTTTTCCGAAAAGTATAAATCCCCGCATTTTCAAAACTTTGATTTGAGCCTAGCTCAAGCGGATGAAGAGGCGCATAGTATTCTACTGTTCCCAGTAAATTTTCCAGCGCCACGGCCTCACCCCAGAACCCCTTCAAAGGTTGACCTGCAAGCTTCCAGCTATGATACATCCGGTCAGCGAGACTCTTGTCAATCCTTTCAATTTCCTTCAGATAAATCGGGTAGCTTCCGAATTCAGAACCGCCCCCCAGCGCATGATCACCAAATGGCGGGGTCCCGATATGACCGTCATAAAACTGATAACCAGGAGTCTGTACTTGAATGCTGTAGTCAAACATATTGGAGAGCCGGGTAGCTTGAAACCAGTTTTCTTCCAGCATATGGTTTAGTACCTTCGCATATCCGGCAAAACGCTCCAAAGCCGCGTGGTGATAGCGGATGGACTCAGGCCAGGAATAATCTGAATTCAGGTTCAGACTTAATTGTGATTTCAGGACACTATTGGCGTTATACAGCCATGTTTTGCGGTTGGGGAAATCCTCCAATGCCATCATAAGGTATCCGGTCCCCGCACACATATCCGTATGCCAGTTACTTGTGCCATATTGCGCTTCAAAGGGAGTAAGTTCAGTACGGTCTCTCAAGTCCATCATATAACGAAGCATGTATTCCAGTAATGCGTATAGGCGTTCTTTCTCGTTCTTCGTAAAGACCGCTGCCTCTTTAATCATTGAGTATGATACTGCTATGCTGCACAGCAGCCTTCCGCCTTGTACAGCCCCGTAACTGTCACTTCCCTGCGGACGCTCATTGGTTACCAGCCAATGCTCCGCACCCTGGCAGAAGTCATGCAGATTGTATAACATCTCTTTCTTGGTTTTAATCGCATAATCTACATCATTGGTAAAAGCATATTGAATAGCATCACATTGCATCGTAAGTTGGAAGCTGGGATTGGGCAGTGAGGATTTACGGTTGAACGCATGTTCAAAACGGCTCAATTCTGTACCCGAGTCGTCTTTGAATGTGACTACTGTTTTTAGCCCCTTCTTAAACTTTCCGTCCAGTTTAGCGGCAAAACTAATTGTATAGCTCTCTCCGCTCTTGATGTTGATATCGTTGCTATATACCCAAGCCCCTTCATCCTGATCCGTAGGGTTGCAAAGATAAAGCGAATGTTGCTTTTGAACATTCTGAGCTTGAGCGGCAGCTCGAGAAGAGGAGTCAGACCTGCTCGCTTTTGCTCTGTCCCCACCACCACAGAAAGGATATTCCTCTTCCCAGCGGAATACCGGCTCTCCATGAAGTGCTGCCGCCTTCCAGTGATACGGACTGCCTGATTCTCCTTTATCAAACCCGTTGTTAAGTATCTGTATACTACCACCGCTTGCTGATTGCATCTCAACATTATCAATCCACACATGCCCCAGTCCGTGCTGCTCATTTTCTTCAGCAGGAAGAATAAAAGCCAGCGAAGCCGATACTGCATGCTCTGGAGCGGTGAAATTTATCAGCTTATCAGTAAAGCTCCATACGTAGAATTCTTGATTAATCACACTATAATCTATGTTTTCCTGCATGAGCAAAGCTGCATTTTCAATATATTCCAAGCTATGGCTATCTGCAATTTCCCGTATACGCTTGTACTGCTCAGCAACAATCTGGTCCTTCAATACGCTTTCCTTTAGCTTATGCCAGCCTTCTTTGGTCGTATATAAATTGCAAAAATGATCTGTATCTGTTCTAAGGATTCTGGAGAACCTGAAATCCCGAATGCGGTTCATGCATGTAACAAGAGAGCGGGCTAAATCCTCATTGATTTGCATACTCGCGTGCGAGCTTGTCTGCTTTACGCAGTCCATTGCAAGCCGTAATTGATCCCCGCAAGCTACATCATAACTGCCTACAGCATTATTATATACAGCACTATTCAATAGATCTTCTGCCTGCTCCAATACAAATTTCGCCTTCGCGTTAAGCCACTCTGCACTCTTGAACCGCATGTTCTGCTGCTCAAACCATCCAAGGGCTGGCTCCAGTCCATATAAATGATCTGTTTCACCCAAATAAGCGTAGGACGGAGCCATTGTGAATCTTGCCGTTGCAAAAAGAATCTCCTCCTCTTCCCTCGGTGTAAGAAATTCCCTGCTTCTATTGAAGGGGAGACAGCGCTTTCCTGCAAGTGCCTGTTTAGCTTCGGTTAAGGAGTCCGACAGTGCCAAAAGTGTACCATCTGTAAAAAATTCTCTGTCTGTTTCCAGCAAGCGCTCTGCCCGCTCCACTAAAGATTGCAATTTTAATCGAGCTGGTGAATGTTCTGACATTCCTTTTCCCCTTTCATTTCCTGTTAAAATGCACTCCTATTCATTATCCTAAGGGCTTTATCCTCAAGAAAGAAGGCAAATTCCAACTTTGTAAGGGGGAAATCGGATGATTATTGATATGTCTTTCGGAATTCCGAGGGAGCCATTCCTACCTTTTTCTTAAATACATCACTGAAATAAGATCGCTCATCATAACCAACCGCCGCTGCAACTTCATTTAATGATATTCCCTGTATAAGCAGACATTTAGCCTTTTCCATCTTTTCATTCACTACAAACTGAAGTACAGACTGACCAGTCACCTTTTTAAATAAATTAGAGTAATAGCTGGTACTTAAATGTACCTGTCTGGCATAATCTGCAACGGATTCATTTAACTCAAGATGTTCCCGGATATACTGAATGGATTCGTTAATGACTTCGTGGGCAGAGGCTTTCTGCTTACTCCCAATCTCCTGGCAGTATCGGTGACATAATTCTCCTACAATTCCCCGCAATGTCCTAATTGAATCTGAATTATAGGTCATTTCCTCCATCTTTTTGTCAAAAAAACGGTGATCCTCAAGCTCTTGTTCCTCATGTAATGCATTTCTGATATTCAACATCATTTCAGTACAGAAAACTTTGACTTTCTCAGGTGCCGGGAGCACTAGTCCTTCCATCCATTCAGTAAATATATTATCAAGGACAAGCTCAAGCCTTTCCACAGCACCTGAACGAATTACATAAATCAGTTCGCGCTCCTGGTCTGAGGAGAATTTGATATATACATCCGAATTCACACCATAATCGGGATAGGCAAACACACTATTGCCCCCAGAATAGAAATTATAAGAGAGCGCATTCATGGCCTGTTGATAGCTTAAAGGCAACTCAATAATATCTCTCACCGTATTTCCTACTCCTATGGAGACTGTTGCACGTGAATATCTTTCTATATTCTCCCGGCATTGCTCAGCAATGGACAGGATATCACACCCTTTACGATCATTGACAAGACAGATGAAACGATCCGGTCCATCACGAAAAACTACAGCAGCAGTTGAAGCTGTAATTGTCTCATGCAGAATATTGTGCATAGCAAAATGCAGCACCTCCACTTCACCTACAGCTGACGCCGAATTGGAATAACGGTCTATTTCGACGGCCAGTACAGCATAGTCTTGGTCGTCCATTTCTACATTCAGGAAATCCCACCGCTCTCTCACTTTTTCGGGACGCGAAGTATATCGGACCAATAGATTTAAATACTCCTGCTTTAGCAGGGGCATACTCTCCCTAAGTTTGCGCTCAACCTGCTGCAGATGATCCTGGCGCTTATTTTCTTCATCCCATTGCGCCTTTGCCTTGCAGATAACTTCAACCAATTGCATAGGAGTAAACGGCTTGAGAATATAGTCGAAACCGCCGAGCTTAACTACCTGTTGTGCATAACTGAAATCGGAATATCCGCTAATAAAGATCAGCTTAGCCCCTGTCCGCTTTGATCTCTCAATCATCTCGATACCACTAAGTTTGGGCATCCGTATATCTGTAACGATAATATCCGGATTCAGTTGCTCTATCAACTTCAGACCGTCGAGACCATTATATGCTGTCCCAACGACTTGAATGGAATAATCTGACCAAGGCATATCGTTGGCAATGCCTTCCACAACAGCAGGAATGTCGTCAATAATGACCATTGTGCAGTGCGTTTTCATCCTTCATCATCCTTTTTGAATTCCATCGGTATCTTGATTTTAATAATGGTTCCTGTATTAGAATTGCTACTTATACTCAGCTCGGCAGCATCTCTGTAATAAAGAGCAAGCCTCTGACGAATGTTGTTAAGCGCAAACCCTGAATGCTCAACGCAAACCGAGTTATCTATTCCTGTATCTACTAAAGAAGTGTTAAATCCTTGACCATTATCTTGTACTTCTATCTGTAATATATCCTGTTGTTGCTCAATACATATACGGACAACCCCTCCACCCTGAAGATCCTTGAAGCCGTGCAATATACTATTCTCGACTAGTGGCTGCAACAATAGTTTTAGTATGGGCAGCTCTTCAGATTCTTTATCACAAATAATCTCATACACGAACAAATGGGCATAACACAGCTTTTGGATCCGCAAATATTGAGTTACATTCTCCAATTCTTTGCCTATGGTCGTCATCTCTTCCCCGCTATTTAATCCTGTACGGAACAGAATAGACAAAGACATAATCATTTCTCTCACATCTTCCTGCTGCCCCGAATGCGATTTCCATAGAATAGTGTTCAAAGTATTATACAGAAAATGTGGATTAATCTGCGCTTGTAATGCCTTCATTTCGGCTATCCGCTCAGCCTGCTCCGCAGCCATCCGTTCTTGTATTAGCATCTCAACCCGATCCAGCATACTATTGAAGCGCAAACCGACATGGGTAAGTTCATCTTCATAGCGTCCCTCGAATCGAATAGACAGATCTTCCTGTTCCACCTTCTTCATTACCGATTGCAGATGGTTCAAAGGACGCAGCAACATACGGGTCAGCTTGCCAGACATGAACATTGCTAGCAGTGCAAACAGAAAGATTGTGCTTAAGGTAACCCACTGTATGAGCTGGACATCTTTAAGCAATGTATTTCGGGATATTAAATGGACCATCATCCAATTATCAGGGAAGGATACTGTAGAGTAATTTACCAAATAACGTGTTCGGTTAAACGTGTATTCAAAATGTCCTTTTTCATTTACCAGCCGCTGACGAAATTCAGGCTCTGCAGCTAGTAATCTGCTCAACTCATCCGTCTCAAACGCCAACTGGTTATTCTCGGTGAATACAATTAGCCTCGCATCTCCGCTGTTTTTAAGCAGATAATCGCTCAGAATATCATCACTAACGTTAACTACAACGTGAACATTGGAAGTATTCTGAATAATAGGTACAAACAACAGACTCAGCACTTTATTCCGGCTTTCAAACAGATCATCCTCATGCGATTCCACCCAGGCAGGAAGCCGGTACTTCTCCAGCAACGGGTAGATAAGGCTATCTTCAAAAGAGGCTCCTTTCAGACGCTCTTCGTTACTGGAGTAGAACTCTCCAGCAGGTGTTTTAATAAAAATAGACGTAATGCCCGGTTCAACGAGCTTCATCTGAAAAATCGGGGTCTGCAGTGATTGATTGAGCTTGAAATGGTTAAAATAATCCAATTGCTTGTTACTGGATGTGCTAAGGATTAATTGATTAAACTGATCGCTTGACATGAAGGTTAGAACAGCTAACCGGACCTTACGAAGCTTTTCCTCCAATGCCTGGGCTGACTTGTCAATCATTCCCTGATTAAGCTGGTAGGACTTACTTTCCAGGATACCGGCCGCAATGAAATACGAAGTGCTTCCGCTAACAACCAGTGCAGTTACTGTTAGCAGGATCATTGAGATTCTTATCCGTGCCTTGAAGGTGGTTGTGTATAGCCATTTCATCATTGTAAGACACTCCCGCAGCTTATTATCCACCCGTCTCGTCTTCTCTACAGAAATAACAATAGAGAAGCCGCATTTCGGCTCCTCCATTATATTTCATTCTACTTCATTTCCAAATACCTTGTGTACGCTTCATTATAAATTCCGAGATATTCTTCAACGCCCAATTTCTTCAGCTGCTCTTTGTAAGCTGCAAAGTTTGCAGCTACATCCTCGCCGCCCATCACCCATTTTTGCGTTTTCTCAGCGAAGAATGTATCGATTTGCCCCTTAAGTTCGCCAATGCGTTTCTGTTCTTCTTCTGTGAAGTTAAGTGTAGGAAGAGTATAATCTGCCGAAATAAAGTTTCCATCTTGGTAAGCCTTGACTCCTTTTAGAGCAATTTCATTAGTCCATTGCTCTTCATATGAGAAGTCTTGCCAAGCGCCCATTTTAGGCAGCTGTGCACCGAACTTCTCCACCAGATAACCGTTGACAGCTGGTTGACTCAGTACATCATCTGTAAATATCGGTTTGCCGTCAACCAGAGTATACGTATCGCCTTCTAGACCGAAGTTGAACAATCTCCGTCCCTCTTCTGTCCACCAGAAGTCAAAATATTTCATTGCTTCTTCCAAATGCTTGCTCTGTGCGGAGATTGCCCAGCCATAGCCGCTAAGCTTAGCGCGCATTCCCACTTCAAATACTTTGCCGGATGCACTGGCCGGTGGAGCAAATGGGATCAGGTTAATGTCAGGAACTTGCTCCTTCAAGCTGTTGTTAAAATTGGATGTGCTCGCAAACCAATCGTGAGTTGCACCAGCCGTATTGTTGCCGAGCAATGCTTCACGCGCTTTAGCACGGGTGTAAATTTCCTTGTCTATCAGTCCTTCCGAGTACCATTTGGCAATATTACTGATACCGGTTTCAAATTGATCCTCATAAGGACCGAAGACAATTTTGTTGTCTTTAATATAGAAGGTATGGAATGCATCCCACAGCGGAAGCAATGAGAATACTCCTACAACATTGTCACGCTGGAAATAAGGTACCTCATCCTTTTTTCCGTTCCCATTGGGGTCCTTGTCTCGGAAGGCCTTCAGAACTTCATAGAATTCATCGACTGTTTTCGGCTCTTGCAGTCCCAGCTTATCAAGCCAATCCTGGCGGATAAACCACCCGGTAGAAGCAGTACCGTCCGCGACGAAGGGAACCACATAGATATTGCCATCCGGAGTAGTAATCGCTTTCTTTACATCCTCGTTTTCATCAAGGAACTTCTTAAAATTCGGGGCATATTTGTCAATTGCTTCATTCAGGGGGGCGAGTGCGCCTTGATCACCAATTGTGTTAAGGTCAGCTGTATAATAGCTGATAATATCAGGGATTGTACCAGAAGCCAGCATCAAATTATACGCTTGCTTCTCCTCTCCACCCGCTGAAGCCACGTTATTCAACGAGATGTTGGTCAGCTCCGCCGCCTTTTTTAACACAGGTGCATCCATTTTGACTGTACCGGTATTATCAAAGTAAAATATATCTAAATTAAGCGCTTTCTCACTTGCCAAATAAGAATTTCCTGTTGATCCTTCTGTTGCTGTAGCTTCCGGCGATGCTTGGGTATTTCCTGGTTCTTGGGAAGCATTGTTGTTGCCACCGCAAGCCGATAGCAAGGAGCCGCCCAGGAGCAGCATCGAAAGTACGAGTAACGATTTTCTTTTCATTAATATTCCCCCTTTGTTCTTATAAAATTTCTTAGAATCTTTATATCAAAACGGGATTGCAGGCACAACCCCGTCCGGATACCTTCCTTAGCCTTTCAAAGATCCAATCATAACGCCTTTGACAAAGTATTTCTGGATGAATGGATACACGATAATGATCGGCAGAATAGCAACAATAATCGTTGCATAAATTACGGTTTCCCCTGTACTAAAGGCAATATCATTCATCATGCTCTCAGATGGCTTCATTTGCACGACAAGCCGGTTTAAAATCAGCTGAAGCGGAAATTTGTCTTCACTTCGCAGCAGCAGCATAGACCAGAAAAATCCGTTCCAGCGTGCCACTGCGTAGAACAGCGCGATGGTCGCCAGTGAAGCCTTGGACAGCGGCAGCACCAGCTTCATCATAACTGCGATATCGCCCGCGCCGTCAATTCGGGCTGCTTCCTCTATCTCTTCGGGGATCGATTGGAAGAAGGTTCGTAGAATAATGAAGTTGAACGTATTCAGCCCAAACCCAATAACAATTCCCCACCGATTATCGAGCAGTCCCAAATCACGGAAATTCAGATACATGGGAATCATTCCAGCGCTGAAAATCAGTGTAAATGAGATCAGCATATTGATGGCTACGCGGCCCTTCAATCTTTTTTTAGACAAGGCATATGCTCCCGCAATAGTCAAAGCCATACTGGTCAGTGTACCCGCAACAGTGTAAAAGATTGTATTGGCGTACCCCATCCAAATTCCTTTTTCATTAAATACAGCATTATAAGCTTCCATTGTAATTCCTTTTGGAAACAGAAGCACCTGGCCTGTGACCACCGCCTGCGGCGAACTAAATGAAGCAGACAGCACATACAGGAATGGATACAAGGTACAGCAAGCGAACAAACCTAGAATTAAATAGTTGAATCCATAAAAAATCTTCTCTCCACGACTCTCCATCATTTGCATTCACCTACCATAAGCCAGATTCTGTATACTTCTTACTTAACTTGTTAGCAACAATTATAAGGATAAATCCGATTACTGAATTGAAAAGCCCTACTGCTGCAGCCATATCATATCTGCCGTTTACTATCCCTTCGCGGTATACGTAAGTACTGATAACATCTGCGGTAGCATATGTTACTGGTTGATACAGCAACACGATGGCTTCATATCCCACATCCAGCAAGTGCCCAACCTGCAGAATCAGCATAATCATAATTGTCGGCAAAATACCAGGAATTGTCACATTGAGTGTACGCTTCCATTTGTTTGCTCCATCGATAACCGCTGCTTCATATAGTTCTTGGTTGACCCCCGAAAGTGCAGCTATATAGATGATTGCCGAGAATCCTGTGCTCTGCCAGATACTCATGGAGTTGAGAATTGTCCTGAAGTAATCAGCAACAGCCAGAAAATATATCTTCTCTCCTCCCAGCTTATCAATAATGATATTGATCAACCCGTTAGTCGGGGCCAGGAAGTTAGTGACAATACCCGCAACGATGACCACTGAAATAAAATGCGGCATATAGGTGAAGGTCTGTACCGTCTTTTTGAAGAAGGAATTCTTCACCTCATTGAGCAGTAAAGCAAAAATAATTGGTGCGGGAAACACGAACAGCAACGTGTAAAAGCTAATAATCAATGTGTTCTTAAGCACACGCAAGAAATTCTCACTCTGTAAAAAATCCTGAAAATGCTGCAGCCCAACCCATTCACTACCTGAAATCCCTTTGAAAACGCTATAGTCTTTAAACGCAATCTGAATGCCATACATTGGTTTGAATACGAAGATGGCATACCATGCGAGAAAAGGAACCAGCAGCAAATACAGAAACCAATCACGCTTGACTAAGGCCCATGCCCGATTCAGCCTGCCTTCTGTCTTCGTGCCTTGGAGCTGAACTTCAATGTTGGTACTCACTTTCTCAAAGCCTCCTTTGAATGCTTTTGTTTCATGTCGTGAATTTATTCTATCACGGCAATTTAAACTCGCAGAGGCAAAATCCTATGGCTTTTGTATAGAAAAACAACTTTCTTATTAACGGTAATTAATGTAGAAAGCTTTTCCTTTCGAATAATAAAAAGACGTCCGCAGTTCCTCCGGTGGACCGGAAGCTGTTAGACGCCTTGATTAAAAAAGTAACCTATATTACACAACCACCCGGGCTTCACATGGAATTGAATTTAAATGTGTTCTATAGAATTGATCAGTAAATTTACAGAACGCTTGGTCGCCTCCGATACACTTAAAACAGAACATGTCTCAACTAAATGATGGAGTTCAAATGTCAGCCAACCGGAATAGCTAATTTCGTTTATAGTTTACAAAAATTCCCTCGTGTCTATATCACCTTCATTAAACTGGACTGAAGGGACCGGCCCTCGTTGATTACGTAGATGAACAGCGTGTATCCGCTCAGAGTAGTCACGTATCCACGAAATAGGATCGTACCCTGCAACATGAGCCTACCCTGTATCAATGCATAGTTTCACCTCATTTCCAGCAAATTCTGTTACCGATCGAAGATCACCTTCGGCGAGCGGCTTTGTTGCGCCGTGATTGTGAAAACAACATACAATACCGGAAGCTCTCGCTATTTCATCAATTCTTGCAATATTTTCACCTTGTCGTTTTAAATCGTCATCGGTCTTTACTTCTGGTGCGGACCACCCGCCCTTAGGATCGGCGTTTAGCAGAAGTGTAGTTACTGTAAGCAGGAAAGCCGATGCCCATTGTATGGAGTGTCTGATGGCTTTACGGAGAGGTTTCTTTCAACTGTCAGGTATCCGATAATGTAGGTATAATCAGCAAAACCACAACCGAATATGCGGTTGCAAACGGATGGATCTGCTGCCAAGGAATTCATTCCGGTTAAAAGGATGGCTTCCTTTACCTGGCCACTATCTAGAATTTCCAGTACCGATCGGTTTAAGCCGGAGTTCTTTTTCACACCCTGATTCACACGTCCCCAGGAGCGTTGCCCTGTGATTAATTCATACTCCCCGCTGACATGAGTAAAAAGTGTCAATTGGCAGTTTCCGAGCAGGAACCATGGGTCATCCGACAATTTCACTCTGTTCCCGTTAGATAAAGTGGAAGAATAGGGGATTCTACCGATGTAATTGAAACAAGGCAATCCCTCTGCATCCTTCATCCAATAACCTATTTTGTTGTTCACTGCAGGGGAGATGCTTGAATTGCTGGATGAGTGCAAACCTGCTTTCACTTTTTGCTGATTTATATCATTCATTTTCTTATCAACCCTTTCGATTCTTTCTCAGCTATTATTATATTTGCAGCAACATCCGATATCTTCATCTCTATTTCAAAACACTTGCACTATCTTCAGGTTTAATTAAATGATGGTTAAAGTAATATAGACAAAAAAATAAAGCCCTTGTGTGTTGTGTAAGGGCTTTACCTTATTAGAGATATCTTTTAAATCGGTCAAATCATTCTACCATAGTAGAGTATGTTTGCCCAAAAGGCGAGTAATGGCTTCAATAAAGAAATAATCTCCATATAAAATTGGAACGTCGAAATCACCGTTGCGGCTATGGTAGGCGGCAACCCCTCCAGCTACAATGGAATCTTCATCTGAATTCCAATTACAAAATTTCTCATCGATGTTCTGCAGAATAGCTATGGCTGAGTCAGTGTAGAATGTTTTCTCCAGTTCTGGCACCCATTCGGCAATTTCTAGCAGGCCACAGGCAGCGCATACTCCAGCCGTTGTATCCCAGTAGACCGGGCTTTTCGGTGCTCTGAAATCAACTAGCGGCACATAGCCGGTGACTGACACATTTGCGATAAAATAATGCGCAATCCGCTTGGCGGCATTTAGATACCGCTCGTCTTTAGTATGGCGGTAACTGAGTGCAAAGCCGTACAGCGCCCAACTCTGGCCACGCGACCAGGATGAGCCTGAAGCGTAGCCCTGTCCTCCCGGCGCTTCAACAAAATCCCCGTTCTCGGGATCAAGAACAACGATATGGTTGCTGGAGCCGTCTTCACGAATCGCCCGGTTCAGTACAGTATCAGCATGGTCTCTAGCTACATATTCAAAACGGGGATCATTCTGTTCCCGGCTGGCCCAGTACAGAATCGGAATATTCATCATGCTATCAATGATAATCCAGCCTGTACAATCATCGTTCCAGGCACGAATGAACTTCCCCCGCGGATTATACCGGCCGGCGAGCAGATTCGCAGCATGAATACCGCGCACCTTGGACCGGGCATTACCGGTCAGACGATAGCTGGCTACTGCCGAATGCAGCCACATGAACCCTACGTCATGGTGCAGACCCTCGAAACCATCAAATGCAGCATCCAGCTTCAGTTCTACACCTTCTGCAGCTAATCTGTATTTCTCCAGTCCAGTCGCTCCATACATCTGCCACAACATACCGGGCCAAAAGCCGTTTGTCCACCAATAGATATCCTTTTCCGCCATATCTACTTTATAATGGCCATCCTCTGGAATGTATGGGATTCTGTCACCAATTCTATCGCACTCCGCCGACATCTTGGACTCAAGCTTGCTCCAGACCTCGCTTAGCCATTGCTCCACACCAGGATTTTTCACGATTATGCTCTCTCCTTGTATTTGGGATTACTGCTTCTGGCTCCAATGTACCCTGACCACAGGCAATGGACAAGTCACCAAAGTTGAACCCCAAAGACCAAATCGGAAATCACACCCCGCTACAAATTAGGGTATTCTCGTTCCCCTTCAGGATCTGGAAGCTTTCTTGCCTGCTCCCGATACTCAAATGTAGTCAAACCCACGTTTTTTTTGAAGGTGTTATAAAAATACTTGATGTTGCCGTATCCAACCTCTTCTGCAATAATCTTCGCAGTCTGATCGGTTTCTCTCAGCAGTTGCTTAGCTTTATCCAGCCGCAGATTAAAGATATACTCTGTAGGTGAACAACCGTAGACGTCCTTGAACAGCCTTCTGATGTAACCCGCCGAAAATCCGACATGCTCGGCCAATGACTCAACTGACAGATCGAAGCGGTTGTAATTCTGCTCAATATAGTTTGTGGCAGTTTGGGTAATTCCGACTCTTTTCTCGCGTTCTTCTTGGTTCTTGTAATGGACTCGCTTCTCAATTTCCAGCCTCACCAGCTGAAGCTTTCGCTCAAGCTCATTTGCTGACAAAAGCTCCTGATCCAGCGTAATCAAACGAAGCGGCTCCGCCCCATCCCCCTTCTCATCAGGCAATGGTATGCGTTTGATTGCAGAGCCCAATTGGAGCAGACTTAAATGAAGCTCACGAACCGTCCCCTTGGCAATCTCCTGGATAAATTGATTCAACAGTTGCACTGCCCGTTCTTGTTGACCACCACGGACGGCGTGAAGCAAGAGCGCCTCTGTATCAAATGGATACTCTCCTTTGTGGGTCTCACGGTTCACAATTTCGGCGTACTCAATAACTGACCTACTGCCTAACAACGTTTGATACTCACTTGCTGCAAGAGCTTGTCTATAACTGAACTTTAGTTCTTCCACACGATTAATTATGGAACCAATACCAATACAGAGGGTTGCACTATTCTTAAGCCGCGACTCTAATCGCATTAACTCTTCAGCAAGTTCTTGCTTCAGCTCGGTAACGTACTTCTCCTCCCAAATCTCGGTGTTAACAACTATAGCGGCCAGATTATCACCGCACAGCACACCTTCACAGACAAGGCGATTTCTTATTCGCTCCTTAATCGGTGCAAGCAGGCTCAATGTCAGATCAGAGGACTTGATGTGGGCTCCGCCTATTCTTAATACAAATACTATTAAAATTCTATTGGGAAATATTTGTCTGACGATACCGGCCAGAGAATCCTCCGAATGGAAAGGAGTCATACCAAATGTGATTAAGCGGTATATTAGTGCTTCTCTTATTACTTCCGAAAACGCAGAAGAATCTTTATGGTTGACCATTTTGCTCCTCCTTACCCCAGTGTGTGAAGCATCTCCGGCAGGATCTCATAGCGCAAAGTATGGCCTTTCATAAAAGCCTCGCATTCTTCCAGCATATACTCCCCCATCCGGGCAACCTCGTTGCTGATGCTTCCGGAGATTCTTGGTGTCAAAATTACATTCTTCATAGCAAAGAAGGGATGTTCAGTCGGAAGCGGCTCAGGCTCTGTAACATCCAGCACGGCGGTTAGTGTCTGATTCTCACGGAGAACAGCAAGCAGATCTGGCGTTGGAATTTGCGGTCCCGCGCCGGTATTAATCAGGGTTGAATAGTCATTCATTTGGCTCAAGTATTCATAATGAATCAGCCCTCTTGTTTCAGGGTTATCTGCCAGGTGATTTGAAATAACGCCACAAGTGCTAAAGATCAGATCAAGTGAAGCCCGGGATGCTCCTAAAGCTGCCGCATCTTCATCAGATAGAAAACGGTCGTATACCAGCACGTCCAGATCAAACGGTTGTAACAGTTCAATTACCTTGCGGCCGATGCGCCCGGCGCCAAGGATACCTACACGGGACTCAAAATTCCCTTCAAACCGGCCCGCATAGGCTTTTGCCGACGCGTAGCCATCTTGTCCATATTTATGAAATGTAGGAATTGCCCCCTTGTTCGCAAGCAAAATATGCGCAAGCGTAAATTCAGCTACCGGCACCGCATTAGCAGCCTGGGAGCTGAATACGCGAATGCCACAATTAAAGAACGGCTGTGCAAAAAACTTAACTGTTCCTGCTGCATAGAATACAGCCTTTAATTTCGGAAAGTAGGTTTGGATCTCCTGCTCCGTTAGCTCTCCAATCCCCCATGAAGAGAACAGCAATTCTGTTTCTGCAAGTGTATCGGCCATCTCTGACATCCTGTTCCGGTCCAGAATCTCTGGTGAAATCTCAATTAGATTAGACAACCTCTCTATCGTGTACTCGTTAAACACCTCATAGAATGTAGCTTGACTGAACGCAGGACTTGATCTATCTGCAAAAAATATCCCCTTCATGGAAGGCTCCCTCCGATTGGTCCGCCGATGTTAACGGCATATTGATTCTCAAAGAAATAAAGACATCCGCAACAATACGGATGCCTTCATTTGTAATTGATGAGGAACTGAAAGTCAAGGCTAAGCCTGTATCCAAAACTACGAGGTTTGTGACAATGATGCGACAGCCCACGCAGAGAGCGTCAGACCAAGCTTAAGCACTCCGTTCTTATCCGCCGTGAGTTTTCGCTCGGACAAACGGTTCGCGTAATCCTTTAGTTGTCTAATCTGCTCTCGGCTAGGCGATTGCGGAGCTCCCATCTCATTCCATAGCTTGATCGCTACACCATGATCACTGTCCAAAATCTGCAGCACAAGCTCGGCACCTGGTGTTACTCCTTCAACAAGCAGCTCGAATGATCTGTCTGTACCTGTGGCCTGAACCTCCTGAGCTACCGTCTGATTCGGATATGATGAAATAGGGACAGTTCCCCCATAACCCACGGGATAGTTATAGAACAATCCGCCCAACCTACCCTCATCCGTCTTGGTCAGTATATACCCCTCTCCACGTCCAATCTCCTGATTGCCGAGTTGATGAAGGAAGCGGTACGCGTGGAACGTCGGCTTCCGCACACCCTGCAGCGTCAACATGCCGAAGCCGCCGTGGAAGGCAGAAGGCCCCGCCCCGACTTCCTCAAACACATCTGTAAACACCCAGTACGACAGCGAGTCAATCCGATCCGAGTTCTCCAGGTTTGTCTTGATGACGTAGGCAGCCGCCGGCAAGTAATCATGACTGTAATCGCGCGAGGTAGGGCTGCTGCTCCATTCCGTCAGATGTATCTCGACCTCTGGATATGCGCTGCCGGCAATGACCGTCCGAAGCCATTCAATATCATCCTTGGTTGAACCGGCATGACGGGAGCGTCCGGCATAATTGCCAAAGCCATCCAATGCAAAATCAGTCGGATACGGATGAGTGGAGACAAAATCAACCGGCAGCTCCTTCTCTGCGCAGAAGCAGAGGAAATCCTCGATCCAGACACCCTTCCAGCTTAAAGCATCCAAATCTTCAGTAACCAATGTCAGGTGCTTCGACACATCCTCTACCTCTCCGTCAAAGCGGCTGTCCGGCACAAAATTACTCGTTGCCGGTCCGCCGACACGAAGCAGCGGATCAATCGCCTTAATTGCCTTCACTGATACTTCATATAACCGGAAGTACTCCGATTTGGTCCCACCCCAAAATGCCGGAAGATTCGGCTCGTTCCAGATTTCGAAATACCAGCGGCGTATCTCTTCATCTCCATAGCGCTCCCGCCAATGCTGCACACAACGCGAGACGAGCTCTCCCCATTTGTCATAATCATTGGGAGGGGAGATGTTGCCCTTCCACCAGAACTGCGTCTGCTCCGTAGAAGCCAAATCAAGGGGCATGAAGCCGAATTCCACGAACGGACGGATTCCACGATCAAGCATTGCATCAAAAAGCTTGTCTACATATTGAAAATTGTATATCTCTGTATCGTCAATTACCCGGTACACATGCATATCATCATGCAGCAAACCATGAAAACGCAAATATCGGAAGCCGCACTGCTCCACAGCCTCGCTCAGATGCTCTTGCCAATCTGCACGGAGCCCTTCGTTTGCACGTCCCGCTCCCACACAGGCCGACCAGATATGCTTCAGGGGCTTTGATGTTTCTTGTAAATTAATCTTCATCTAAAGTTCCTCCATCTTTTCTTGTTGGTTCTGACCCAGGCAACCCTGAGTGCTCCGCAAAGCCAGAACTCGAATTCTGACAGTAAACGACTTCTCCCGGTCGAAGACGGTCACTTCAGTCTTGCCTTGTCCTGCCGCTGTTACACGAACTTCCGAATCAACCGATGCAACTTCCGGAACCCTTGTCTGGAAGCCCAGCCCGGAAGAAGGCAACTGCTCATAACCGCCATAGCCATCGGACCGAATGACCGCAATTTGTCCGATCTGTGCAATAGCCAAAGTCAGCTCATTCCGCTCCACATACGTTTCACCGGCGGGTAACGGGCCGGTATGAACATAGCGAAACCAGTCAATATCTACAAATCCATCCTCGGCCCCATTATTGAACGTGTATATCCCTATATTGTCGCCACGGTATCCGCCCCACCGGAGCGAGTAATCTTCTCCGAGAGGCTCGAAGCGTTCGCCATCGGTACTCGCATAGAAAGCCGCGGCTGCTTGAGCATTTACTGTTGTGCGGAGCCAGAGCGAAGATTGATTTACCGGCAGGGCTTCCTTAGCGTAAATTACACGGCCATTGTGCTCCCATTTCAGCCGAAGGCATCCATTCTGCTTAATGACGGATATTGCTGCATAGTCTGTCCCTCCGTTAAAATGGGTCAGCCCCGCTTCCTACCCGTCCTCCATACCCGGCAGCTCCAGTCGTATGTCATATTGGGCTGACGGTGAAAGCATGTACCGCTGGGCCAACGTATTGCCTGCGCTGAAGAAATCACCGCTGCGAAGCTGGTGAAATGCCTTCAGCCTCAAGTATCCCGTTCTCTCGTTCAGAGACCAATACCCTTCACGGGGCTGGTGGTTCCAATACCAGCATGGCGACATAACCCCGCCCGCAAATCATCGCTGCCTTGTGGAATACACACCGGAAAGCCCTGGACCGGCTTAGCATGGCGACGCACCATTTCTCCGGTCGGCATGCCGTTCTCCAGCTCACCCATATACGGCCAATCGTTGAGCCAATGAACAGTAACCAGATGAACCCGTCTGCCGGCAGCTCCCCCGTCATCATATTGCCCCAGGAAATACCACGCTCCTTCGGGAGTATCAACAAATCCGCCTTGAGATGGAAACTGATGTCCTAGTAAAAACACCTCATAGCGCCCGATGTCACCAGGACCGCCTGGAGTACCGTCTTCCTTTGTCCCGTATAAATGCCGTGACCGCTTGCCATAACCGCCGCGACCTGCGGGGCTACGGCCCTGGAAATCAACGTTGAACAGATAGTAATACCCGTTTCGTTTGAAGATTTTATTGCCCTCGGTCCCCTCAATCTGATAAAATATCATCCCGCTGTCTGGAAGATTATCAACGTCCGCGTCCAGCAGTCGGGTTCCATCAGGACTCATCCGGAATAAATACAGCGAATGAGTTCCCAAGTAAGCGGCAGCAAGATAGGCCTGTCCGTCATCGTCCCAGAATGCATCAGGATCCGTCCACGGCTCGATTCGAAGCGGCCTTCCATACTGATCCTCCAATTGGCGCGCATCCCATGGACCCGAAGGGTCCTTCGCTGTTGCCCTCCAGAAGGCTTCACCCCGGTAGCAGTTGACGAACACCCAGAATTGTCCGTCATGATAATGCAAGGAGGGCGCAAACACACCGGCACCGTAATTATTCATCCGGTCCCAGTTAAAATGCGGACCCAGCTTGGAGACATCCTCAAGGGCGTGCCCGACCGTCTCCCAATTCACAAGGTCCTTGGAATGGAGAATGTCCACCCCTCCCGATTGCTGGAAGGTTGAGACAGCCAGATAATAATCTTCGCCAACACGCATCACGTCAGGGTCACTGTAATCCGCCGGCAGGACCAGGTTACAATAGGTCCTGTCCCCCTGGTCTCCCCAGAGCCGCGGATAACCACCATTCAGGAATATATGACCATCTCTCAACGCTTGAACATCCCTTCAACCGTATACTCGATACCTGCCTCAAGCCGCACTTCATGTACATCTTCGGACAAAGCGACGGATTCCAGCACAGCCCCGCTCTGCTCCCGGATCAGCTCAATTAGACCGGATCGGACCTGCTGCCGCGCAGACAGCGAAGGACGAATCCGGGCTGTGAACCGGCCGACCGGTGACCATTCAATATCAACCTCACACCCCCCACGCGCTCTGAGACCCGTAATCCTTCCTTCATTCCAGGCCTTAGGCAAGGCGGGGAGAATGTGAATTACGTCCGAATGGCTCTGGAGCAGCGCCTCTGCTATTCCCGCTGTGGCTCCAAAATTGCCGTCAATCTGGAACGGTGGATGGTTGTCGAACAGATTCGGTAGTGTGGAGTGACGCAATAGCGCGAGCAGATTCTGATAAGTGGTCTCGCCATCCTCCAGACGCGCCCAGAAATTAATAAGCCATGCCCGGCTCCAGCCGGTATGACCCCCGCCGTTCTCCAGCCGGCGTTCCAGCGTAACGCGGGCTGCCTGACTCCATTCAGGGGTTGTACGCGGCGTAATTTGTGCACCAGGATAGAGCGCAAACAAATGGGAGATATGCCTATGCCCCAGCTCAGCCTCTTCATAATCTTCCATCCATTCCATAATCTGGCCATGCTGCCCCACCTGAATGCCTGGAAGACGAAGCTTCGTCCCGGCGAGAAGCTCCCGGAATTCCTCGTCGATCTCCAGAGTTCTGGCAGCCTCAATACAGCCTTCGAACAATAAATTCAGAATTTGGCTATCCATTGCCGGCCCGATACACAGCGTGCCTGATTGGCCGTTTGGCAGAATATAAGTGTTCTCAGGAGATACGGACGGACTGGTAACCAGCCTTCCGTCTGGAAGCTCTGTCAGGAAGTCAAGAAAGAAGCTGGCTGCTTCCTTCATTGTCTCGTAGGCCTTCTGCAGAAACTCCCGGTTTCCGCTAAACAAATAGTGCTCCCATAAATGAGTACACAGCCATGCGGCCCCCATTGGCCAATAAGTAGCCGGTAAATACACGTCCTGCGGCGCTGTGTCTCCCCATAGATCCGTATTATGGTGAGCTACAAAGCCGTCGCAGCCATACATCACCTGCGCCGTTCGGCGCCCGGGCTCACGCATCCGTTCAATTAAATCGAACAGAGGTTCATGACATTCAGCCAGATTGCATATTTCAGCAGGCCAATAATTCATTTGAGCATTAATGTTGATGGTATACTTGCTGTCCCACGGAGGACTCAGATGTTCATTCCAGATTCCCTGCAGATTGGCGGGAAGTGAACCCGGACGGCTGCTTGCAATGAGTAGGTATCGCCCGAATTGAAAATACAGAGCCAATAGTCCCTCATCCGTACCGCCTTCTGCGACCTGCTTCAGGCGTACGTCGGTCGGCATTGCTTCAAGTTCAGCCTTGCGCTGGCCAAGCTCAATTAAAATCCGGCCAAACAGTCTGCCGTAATCCTCCAGATGCCGGCTAAGCAGCTCGCCATAGGAAAGTTCAGACGCATGCTTCAATAGCTCCCTGCATGCTTCCGCCGGATCTTCGCTGCGGTAAGAAGTGGCCGTAGCGAGCTTAATAACCACACTATCCGCCTTCTCGACAACCAGCGTTTCACCGAGAAGCTGCACGGTACCGCCCTCGGTCTGTGCATGGACTGCAGCAGCATATCTGACTCCGCCTTCTCCGCCGGCTCGCCCGTACATCTGCAAGGTATGCTCATCCAGGCGGGCTATACCATCCAGATGCCGGTTACGTACACCGCCTAACCGGATATCCGCAGATATCGATCCGGGTGTATCGGCACCCAGCCGGATAACGATAACTCCATCGGGGTAGGAGGCGAACATCTCGCGACGGTACTGTATGCCGTCTTGGCAGTATTGAATTCGCACAACGCCCTTCTCAAGATCCAGCTCGCGACGGTACGATTCAGGCTCTTCCTGTCCAGCTCGCACATTCAAATGCAAGTCGCCTAGTGGCATATAATGCCGCTGGGATTCCGGAATGCCGGATAAAGACAATGCAGCGAGGCGCTGCGCTTCCTGCGGCCGCCCTTGAAGAAGCAGCTCCCGGATGCGCGGAAGCTGCGTCAATGCATCAGGATTATTGCGATCAGAAGGTCCCCCGTACCACAGACTGTCCTCATTCAGTTGAATGCGCTCTGCATCTATACCGCCAAAGATCATTCCACCCAGCGTACCATTTCCGATCGGGAGCGCTTCCTCCCAAATATGGGCCGGTTGCTTGAACCACATGGTCAAATTCCCCACATCTGTCACCTACTCCACTGTTTTTTCTTTTGGTGCCCCAGCAAGCAGAGCACTATTACATTACTCCTAAATTACCATGCCATTCCTAAGCTGTGGGGTGCAAATATCGAATCCATCGGTATGTTCTTAATAAGAAGCATTTTGTTGAAGATAGACCCCTTCGTCCTCTTTGAAAATCGGTAATATTGTGATACTAAATTCAATATCCTTCTCTTTCAACTGATACTCGTCTACCAGTTCGACAATACAGGATGCAGAACCAATGCCGCTCATCTTGTAGTCCAGGTGAACGTAAGTCTGTTCTCTCTCCTTCAATTCATAATTATGCTTCGCTTGTTCAAGATCCTGCATGCTGTATTTGGACGCATTGAACGAGAACGGTTCATCCGTATAGAACATAAGCCCCATCCCCAATGAATTGGAGACAATCGCCCACTCTGTATCATAACGCGATCCGTTTTCCTGCGGCATAATGTAATCCTCATGCATTTGCTTGACCTTATTTTCGTAACGTCCTCTTCGAACACTGTGCTTTTTGTCTACATAGCTTTCGTGAGGTCCGAGTCCGAAGTATTCCACCTCATTGTTCCCCTTCGGCATCGTGATCTCGAGACCAAAGCGGGGAAGAAAGACAAAATTTTCTCTTACCTTCACTTGAATGGAGGAGACAATAGTACCGTCGGCTCGAACGGACCAGGTCGTCGTTCCGCGCATTACCGTATTCCGGTTGGAGGCGGCAAGACTGAAGCTGACCGTAATTTGTACCAGAGAGCTGCTGATCTGTTCCCATTGGCACTCGTATATCTTTGTCTGAACCCGGTCATATCCTTCCGCACGCCACTTATGGACGATGTGCATATCATTGTCAATTGGCGCCCGCCAGATGGAGTAGGTGATTGGCGCATCCAGCATCTCCAGCCCATGGCGGGCAATGCCAACAAAGGTCCCCAGATCCAGGCTGAAACGGTAGCGGAAATCAGACCCTTGCAGAACAAGGAAGCCGTTCTCTTCTTCCGCATCAAGCTGATGGTGGACTGTTTTTTTGATGATATTATTTAGAAGCATCCGCCGGGCTGGCGCAGCTGAAGAAAATTGGGCAAAAGCAACCTCGTGGCCAATCTCTGCCCACGCTGTATCCTGATTAAGCCTGAAAGAAAGCGTAACCTGAGAATATCCTTGATCACTCGACAACGTATATGGCAATTGAATCGGTTCGCTCTGTCGAGCCTTGACGTCAAGACTCCAGATGTTTCCTTGCTCCTTCAGTATTCCTTCCCGTTCGATTTTCCAATGCAGGGAAATATGCGAGAGATCAACGAAATCATAGTAATTGGAAACCTCAAAGATACCGGCTTCCAGGTCTTTAACGCTCACGCGTACTGGAGCAATAATCTGTTTGAGCTCCAGCAATCCGGTATGCGGGGTACGATCCGGGTAAACAAGCCCATCAATACAGAAATTCCCGTCATTAGGCCGATCATCATCACCCAGATCGCCTCCATAAGCATAATAGGACTGGCCATCCTCAGTCTTTACCAGCATTCCGTGGTCACACCATTCCCAGACACAGCCGCCCATCAGTTTGGGATACTTGTAGATAACCTTCCAATAATCATTGAGGTCACCCGAGCTGTTGCCCATAGCATGACTATATTCACACAGGAACATTGGCAGTGTATTTTTGTCATCTGCCGCGTATTCCTCCAGATCCTGCACGGTTGCGTACATCTTGCTCTCCATATCCAGACAGGAGATGTCGGAATGTCCCAGCATTTCAGGAGCCGTACATTCATAGTGAATAGGTCGCGAAGTATCTCTCTCCCTCGTCCATTTAGCCATGGCAATGTGATTAAGGCTGTAACCGGATTCATTGCCAAGCGACCAGATAACAACTGACGGCTGATTTTTGTCCCGTTCGACCATACGGACGGCACGCTCTTTAAAAGCCTCAAGCCATAAGGGGTCCGCCGACAGATAATGAAACGAGCCATGCTTAAATTCATAGGCTTGTCCTGTTCCATGGCTCTCTAGGTCAGCTTCGTCCATGACATAGAAGCCGTATTCATTACATAATTCAAGGAAACGGGGATCATTCGGGTAATGCGAAGCCCGAATTGTATTGATATTATGACGCTTCATAACGAGCAGATCCTCACGCATAGCCTTCATTGGAATGGTTTGTCCAAGCTCTGGATGCGAATCGTGCCGGTTGACTCCTTTTAGCTTGACAGGACGGCTATTGATGAGGAAGACCCCTTCTTTCACCTCAACCGTGCGGAACCCCACCTGAAAAGTTAATAACTCTTCACCCGCCGACACATATAAACGGTAAAGGACAGGATTTTCGGCGCTCCAGAGCTCAGGGTAGTCCACATTCATCTCCAATGTTCCTGATGCGGCAATAGAGGCTGCAGATTCCGCAATCAATGTGCCCGATGCATTATAGAGCCTGGCCGTTACTTCAAGCGGTCCGGTCGTCTCAACGTCCGTAAGGAGTGTAGCCCTTCCATAGTCGGAGGTGTGAATCTGGCGGTTAAACACATCTCTTATATGATGCTTGTCCCTGGCCAGCAGGTACACATCCCGAAAAATACCGTTGAAGCGCCACATATCCTGATCTTCAATGTAGGTTCCATCACACCATTTCAACACCAGAACGGAAACGTGATTAACACCGGAACGCAGATAGGAGCCTACATTGAACTCTGCCGGCATACGGCTTCCTTGACTGTAACCGACAAATGTACCGTTGATCCATAAATAAAAGCAGGAATTGACGCCTTCAAATACAATAAACTGCTCTTTATTGGCTTCCCACGTGGAAGGCAAATTGAATTTGCGGGTGTAAAATCCGGCAGGATTACTATCTGGTACAAAAGGCGGGTCATTGGGAATCGGATAATGATAGTTAAGATAATGCATTTGATCATAACCGTGAATCTGCCAGCAAGACGGTACAAGTAACTGATCCCATGTACTGCTGTCCGTGCTCTCCAGATAAAGAGGTTCATGTACGTCACTAATGCTGTTAAAGTATTTAAACTTCCATACACCGTTGAGTGATTGATAATAAGGGGACATGCCCCTTCTTTCGCTCGCAGCCTCGCTCTCACTTGAATATGGAATATAGTATGACCTTGCTGGTTCACGATTGATCTGAAGGACAGTTAAGTCCTCCCAATATTTATTTATTGGCAACATTAAAGTCTCCTCCTATGTGTGATATGCTTCAATTTTATCTGTAGGACGAGATTTGAAACAGGAGTCATTAAAGACAAACCATAGTAAAAAACGGACATTGCATACTAATACACCACGGGATTTATATTGAAGCTCGGGTAAAAGTAAGATACTATTGCCTCATGAGGTGATACTGGTGGAGATGTTAAATCAAAGAAGTAATGGAAACTACTCATTTGAGGAAGGCTTACCCATTGCTGTTTATACAGTAGGAACAGAATTACAACTGCCGATTACCAGACTGGAGGGCTACTCGGCCCATCAGTTATTATTTACGTTTTCAGGAACAGGAAAATTCAGACTTCTTGGACAAGAGCATTGGGACATTTTGCAGCCGGGCTCATTGCTCTATGTACCTGCTAAACTTCCTAATGAATATCGTCCACTCTTTAACACACCCTGGCATGTCGGTTATGTCAGCTATCTGGAAGGCGCTGAAGGCATGTTAAAGAGCTGGGGCTTTGGTGCACAGCCCTTCACTTGTAGCTTACAAAATGTTGCTGAATTCCTTCCATTTATTCACGACATATGGATGAACTCCGGGCTTGATCCTAAGCCATGGAAGTCAACAGAAATGCTCATTCTCCTGTGTCTGAAGCTGTTAAAACAGATCCATCGGAACAGACATGGTCAGCAATCTGTATCGTTTAGAAAAGTTCAAGAGACCGTTGTCGAGAGTACCATTCGTTTTATGCATGATCATTTGGGGCGCCGGATTACAATGGACGAGCTGTCTGAGCATGCGGGATACTCTTCAAAGCAGCTCACTCGTATTTTCCAACAAGAAATGCATCAGACACCAACAAGATATCTTCAAAATTTTCGATTAAAAACGGCAAACTTACTCTTAATCGACAATCCAGAATTGAATGTCCGCCAGGTTGCAGCTACTGTTGGACTGGAGCCGGTGTACTTTTCGAAATTGTATCGCCGTTATTATGGATATACCCCTTCCCTTACTCCTGCTCCAACCAAACAGGATCTGGATTGATTCAAAAAAGACATATACAGAGCTGTAATTCTGATCGAATGCAGCTTCGAATATGTCTTTATCATTCAATTCAAAGTTGGCTGTCACTAAAGTTTAATATATCATGAAGCCAACTTAGTAACAGACTTACAGTTCAACTACTGCCTTAATAACCCCTGATTCAGGCTTGAGCCAGACCTCAAATTCTCCGATCATATCCTCGAAGGTGGAGCGATGCGTTAGATAGCCGCCGAGATTAACATAACCTGCAGATACCATTTTATTACCAAATAATAGATTTTCTTGATAAAAGGCATTAATTTTCACTTCATGCCTCACTAAATGTTTATTATTAACCAATAGCCTATTTACCAATTTTTCTACACGAGTAAACTAAACATAGAGTAATCATCAAACGCGCTTGCAATAGCATAATGACCAGTTATAGATTCAATATAAAACATGCCCCAACGTTCTTCGTAAACTTCCAGTATGGTTTTTCCAGACCATCCTCCACCTATACTTGCCACAGCATGAGCAATCTCGCCGTATTTACTTTTCACATACCAGACTAATTCTTGCAGATTTGCATAGTTGGCCGTATCACTTTTGAGAGTAATTAATCTTTGACATCCTCATTTTTGATATGGGATTTTCAATCTTCAAGACTTTTCCGATAACGACTAGGTAAGAAAACTTGTGCAACTGCCTCCAGTTGTTTAACCTTTAAGTGATAAATCCTTCCTTTAATTGTAACTTTACAAGAAGAATGAAATGTATGGCAGTACTTTAAAACCCCATGTTAAGGGAATGCTTACACAAGCAAATGAAGGCTGTTATGCAAGAATACGTTGATTGTTTTAATAATAGCAACGAGGATATCTTGCTTTCTCTCTTCGCTGATAATGCAAGAATTGAAGAAGCAGTTGGTATATAAATATTAGAAGGAAAAAAGTCCATCACTTCTTTTTTTTCAAAAAACTATAACTTTTGAGAGTAGTATTGAGATTGTCAAGACTTATAATGATTCGGATAAAATTGTAGATAATGAAAGCTTAATGGGGTCCAGAAGATATCAAAGAAGTAAAAACTTTTTTTGCAAACCAACACCTCTTAGAGCTTAACTGACCAAAAATGATTGAATGGTGCAGAAGTTGCTGCGTCGTCCGGGGCATCGGGAGAAGTCCGATTAAAACCGCCGTCGCGACCATGCGGCAATTCAATCGAGTTAAGGCTTCCGGCATCTGAAATGTCTGCCACCGTTATTACCCAAGCCAAAGAGTTGATAGGATTTAACTCCCACTGTCTTTCATAAACTTCTCACATCGACAGCAATTAAAATTCATAGTACATGTGCAATTAATACTTACTTTATAGATGTTTATCAAATCGGCAATAGTACCATGTTCTTGTCCATTATCGGCAATGGGATCAAGTTCTTGTCCTGAGAAAAGGACAAGAACTTGGTCCCATAAAACAGAAAACCCGCACTGGGCGCGGGCTCTTATGGGACTATGTTCTTGTCTTCCTACATCTAGCCACCCCTGTAAATGTAAGTTAGTAAGGCGTACACTTGGTGAAGTTAACGCCTTACTAAGGTTATTTTTTGCTTCCACCGGGTTACACACCTCAAGAATATGATAATTCAAAACCAATGAGTACAGCCCCATGGCAATGTCATGGAACCTCCGGTTTATTTTTGAGTTGGACCCTTCCAGGACATCATCCCGCCACGAAGCTCCGCTACATTAGGATAGCCTTTTCTAACTAACAGCTTTGCGGCCTGTTTGCTTCGCAGCCCACTCTGACAATACAGCAGTACTTTACAATTTTTAGGGATATCATCAATTTGCTGCGGAAGTTGGCTAAGGGGAATGTTTACTGCTCCTTTAATATGGCCACGCTTATACTCATGTACTTCTCGAACGTCGATCACCTTGTTTCTCTTGGCTTCACTCTCAAACTGTTCCGGAGTCAAAACGTGCAAACCTTTTACTGGCACGAATTGTTTGTATAAAATCCAAATTACTAATGACAATAGAATTAAATATAATATTTTATCCATTTTTCTTCTCCCGTCCTCCACTCCATTTAAAAGCCACAATAAGTGTAGATTAATAACTGCATGTATGCTCATAACCTTCTGCCTCGTGGTTTCGTGGAAGAAAGCAACCTTTGACGGCATAAAGTTTAGTAAATCCCCTTCTTGCCAAAATCCTGGCCGCTTTTTTTCTTTGCAGCCAGTTACGGGAGAAAATAATCACTCTGTCCTCTGGAGATAGGTCTTTATTCCATACAACGGGCAGCCGTCCAACTGAAATGTTGATAGAGCCCGGTATGTGCCCCTCGCGGTACTCATTCGCATCCCTAACGTCAAGGATTTTCGCGTTAGCCCCTCGGTCATCCAGTATAGACCATTCCTTGCGATTCAAATAGGTAAGAGTCGGAACGGGCAAAAGCTGTACGGATATCCACCATAACACTATTACACCTGCTGTATAGACAATGGTCATCTAGGTATCCTTTTCCTTTCCATTTTAATTACTCTCATTTATCAGTCCCTGACAAGTTTACTGGTCCATTCATTTAACCCGCCAGTCATGTTAACCACTTTATATCCCTTTTCATGCAGCAGTTCGCAAGCCAAACCGCTTCGATTTCCGCTACGACACATAATAATGATTTCCTGGTCGAGGTCTAACTCCTTTTGCCGTTCAACTAATTGGCTCAACGGAATATGTTTAGCTCCTTCAACATGTCCCTCTAACCACTCTGCTAATTCGCGGACATCTAATAAGTTCAGCGACTTTCCTGTTTCTATTTGTTCAGCAACCTCTTGTGCTGTAATCGAGCTTGGTATTTTAAATGCCATTTTTAACTTCCCCTTTCCTGTTTTCTATCCATTATACTAATACCCCTATGGGTATTATAGCGCGACACTGATCTATTATCAATACTTCACAATGGTAAACACGCTTATCCGTTAATGAAAAGGCAGCAACTGCTTAAAACCACAACTGCTGCTCCATATCTTTGGTTTGATTTATTCGCGTACCCTTTTGTCAGTCCATGCACGGAGACCGCCGGTCATTTTTATTACCTTGAATCCCTTATCGTTTTGAAGCTCACAGAAATTCTGCATTCATCTGCTTTTAACAAGCAATTCCACGGCTTCTTTGACCAGTTTTCCTGGATCGGGATTACCGTTGGCTTGTTCTTCTAAAATACATTGCTGCAGATTCTCCGCCACAATTTGAGCAAGCGCCCTGTCTGTGGCATTACGAATCGCTGACAACTGTGATACAACCTCTTTGCAAGACTTGCCTTCCTCCATTAACCTCAGCACGCCGCGTATCTGTCCTTCGATCCTGCGCAAGCGGGTTTTAATTTCGTTGGGATAATTGTATTCCACTTCTGTTCATCTCCTCTTTTAAACAATACCTATACAGGTATAGTATAGAGCAAAACCATTGAATGTACACGCATATTCGATACCCTCCAGAAGTTAGACCCAGCTTGTTTGCGCCGTGCGGCATCATCCAGCAGAACATACCATTTCTCCTAAAGGATAGAAGACCAAATCTTAATAGAGGTTAAGGAAATAAGGATGATTAAAGCATATCTCAGCACCTTTACATTCAATTTGGCGCTTATTGTTGAACCAAGCGGTGCACCGATCAAGCTGCCAATGACTGTAAACAGTGTCGGCCATAAAGGAATAGCCCCTCCGGTAATTTTACCAACCACACCGCCAATGGCTGAAATAAAGACAATCGCCAGTGAAGATGCAATGGTCGTACGTGCCGGAATGTGGAGCAGTGTGAGCATGACCGGAATCAGAATAAAAGCTCCTCCAGCGCCGACAATGCCTGAAACGATTCCGACTATAAACGCAGATACAATTGCAATGAAGGTATTAAATTGAAGATCCTTCCCCTTCTCTTCCGTTCCTTTGTTCGGTATCAGCATCAAGATCACGGCTAGAACAGCCAGGATGCCATAAATCAGGTTAATGATGTCCCCTTCAAGCATTCCGGAGACAAAACCTCCGATTAAACTGCCAGCCAATATGCTGGTGCCCATATATAAAACGAGCCGTTTGTTCACGAGAGAAGGCCCCGTTTTACTCTTTTTCCGGAAAGCCAATACTCCTGCTAATGAAGCAAAGAAAACCTGGAACATACTAATCGATGACACTTCATGCGCATTAAATTGGGCAGCACCGAGAAGAGAGGGCACATAAAGCAGCAGCGGATAGTTAATAATTGCTCCTCCGATCCCAAGTAAGCCTGAAAAGAAAGAGCCGATCAAACCAAGCGCAACCATGATGATCATTAGCAAGGGATCCATAATCTGCCTCCTTATCGTGTGAATTTGTTGTATACGATCCGTAAAAGTCAGGTTATAATCAAAGCATAGTTAACACATGGGAAATGAGGTATAAAAGTATGCTGATGGTATTAAAAAAATGGTTCACTGATACATGCCCTGTATGCCAGGACAGACTTCAAGCAGAGAGCAATCTCGCGTGCACTACCAAATCCTGTCCCCAAGGTCATTATAGAGAAGAAGCCTATTGTACACTTGGAGTAAAGGTTACCTATAAAGGCTTGAAATAAGCGAACACGCCTGATGTGTTCGCTTATTTTACTCTACACCTTTTTTACAAAAAATTTATAGATGCCATTGTCTTCTTCATGCTTCAAAAGTTCGTGCTTCGTCTGCTTTACCCATGCTTGAAAATCGTTAATGGAGCCTTTATCTGTAGACTGGACTTCCATAACTTGCCCGGATTCCAATCCGTCCAAAGCCTTCTTTGCTTTTACAATGGGCATTGGACATGCCATTCCTTTAGTGTCCACTACAATGTCTGTTTTCATTTTTATATTCTTCCTCTTATTTGTCATGAACCGCGCAGCGATTGGGACCGACTTCCATCTCCCGCTGCTCGTCTTCACTTGGTGTTATTTTTCCCATATTGGTCTGGCGGATTTCCTGATAAGCATTAGGCTGCGGAGGCAGATTTTCGGTGACTGTGCGGCGGAATTCTTCCTCCTGCTGAATGTTCAAGCCGGGATTATTCTGATACAGATCCGACAATTTGGCCATCACCCGGCCGCCTGCCCCCAGCTCCGTAACTTTACCGAAGTGTGCAGGAAGAACCATAAGATCCTGAGAAAGTTCCTTATAACGGCTATAGAGCGTATTGCGCAGATCGCCGACCCAATCTTCCGCCTTACCAGCCAGATCGGGGCGTCCGATCGACTCGATGAACAGGATATCGCCTGTCAGCAAATATTGATCGTCTACAATAAAAGAGGTGCTCCCGATCGTATGACCGGGCGAATATACCGGTTGAATCCGGATGGTCGTAGACCCTACGGAAATATCACGGCCTTCCTCAAGCTTCTCATAAGTGAAGGTGACTTCTGTTGCGTCTTTAGGCGGCAGCCAATACGTGGCGCCTGTTTGTTCCGCGAGTCTGCGTCCGCCGGAAATGTGGTCAGCATGCAGATGCGTATCGAGCGTATGTCTGATCACCGCTCCCTTCTCTTTCGCAAACTGTTCAAATACATCCGTCATCCGAAGGGTATCGATAACGGCAGCTTCCCCTTGGGATACGACCATGTAAGATAGGCAGCCTTTACCGATCCGGACAAACTGATACAAAGAGCCGCCGTTTTTCAATTCACCAATTTTCACCGGTTCCAAATGTTCGCTCCAAGCTTTCATACCGCCTTCCAGATAGTGCACATTCGTCCGGCCGGCCTCTACAATCTGATCGGCAACAAACTTGGAAGAACCCTCTTTTGCACAGACAACGAGGAGTTTTTTGCCATCCGGGATTTGATCAAGAGCTTCGTCTACTCCATCCAGAAGATCAAAGTAGGGGATATTGATGATATCCACGCTCTCGCCTTCAATTTTCCAATCCTTAAAATCACTTTCGTTACGCACATCCAAAATAAACAACTCTTCTTTAGCCAGAACGATCGTAGTCAATTCTTTGGCATTCATGCTTGAATCCTCCTTTGAATTAGAATGTCAGACTTACGTTAGCATCTTTGGCAAAATCCAGGAAAGTTACAGCCCCGCCTACTTCAATACCTTCGATAAAGTCCTCTTTCTTCAAATTCATAACATCCATCGTCATCTGACAGGCAATGATCTTCACACCAAGCTCCTGTGCCATCTCTACAAGCTGGGGAATCGATGGAATATTGGCATTCTTGAAGCCCTCTGCGAAGTGTTCGGCTCCCGCCGGGAGCGGCAGTTGATGATGCGCCTGCTTGTGAATAAGGTTCAGCCCTTCAAAAGTGAAGAAGATCGCAACTTCCGCATCGGTTGCCGCAGAAGCTGTTGCGATGTTAAAGACTTTATAAGCGTCAAACAAACCACCATTACTTGCAATAATCGCTACTTTTGTACTCATGTTAATAACCTCCGTGTAGTTTCATTTGTGGATCTGTATTAGATGTTTACTTCTCTGTATTTTCCATAGGACCCGTCCAACCCGACATTCCTGGCTCGACGTTCTTCACTTTTTTGAATCCCTTTTCGCTGAGCATACGGCAAGCCATATCACTGCGGTTTCCGGTCCGGCAGACAACATAAATTTCATCTTCCGTGTCCAACTCGTGAACACGATCCTCAAGCTCTCCGAGTGGGATCGAAATGGCTCCGGAGATTCGGTTGAACGAATATTCAGCAGGCTCCCGGACATCAATGACGGTAACCTTATCATTTGCTGTCAGTTTATTGGCTAAATCTTCATTGGAAATGATATGAGGATGCTTTTTTGCCTCTTTTACTTCAGTGGGTCTGGATTTACGGATGTAGTGTCGAAGCACCTCGCCTTCTTCTACTGTACCGAGATAATGATGGCCTGTATTCTTAGCCCAACCTTGAATGTCAGCAAGAGAACCTTTATCGGTGGCTTGGACTTCAATGACTTGTCCCGCCTCCAGCTGATCGATCGCCTTTTTGGTCTTTACAATAGGCATTGGACATGCGAGCCCTTTACAATCAAGGGTCATGTTTGTTTTAATTTCCGGCAATGTAGGCTCCTCCTTGTACTGGGTTATAGATTTAAGTGCAGTCTTGGTTAATCTGTCCTAAACCGGATGATAACTTTCGACTTTTGAAATAACGAACGCCGGCGATAATGATATGATTTCTATCACAATACCAATACCCCTATGGGTATATTACAATGTTGAATGTTTATTGTCAACATCTGTTCAAGTTTACATGGTTAACAAAATATTCCATACAAATCGGCAATAGTACCCTGGTCTTGTCCATTAGGAAATAGCTTGGTACATTTGCGCATCCACTGTGGAATTATCCAAATCTCTGTACAATATTGCTTGAGGTCACATTGATCAGGTGAAAATAAACGCTTCCCTTTAGCAGCATCAGCACTGGAAATTTTCTTTGTAAAATAGAACGAGACCCTTCCGGCTGGATATTGCCCAGCGGAAGAGTCTGCATTTTTCTGTTTACGCTTTTACTTAGCCAGATATTCGATGAACTTTATAAAGATAGTAGCTACTTCAGCGCGGGTGGCGGTGCCTTGGGGGTCAAAGAAGTTGTCCGGCTTGCCTGATACAATTCCGATGCCCCGCTGTGCCTGAACGGCCTTCAACGCCCATGAGCTGATCTCACTCTCGTCCGCGAAGGACTTAGATTGTATTTCAGGTATTTCATAGCCCTTGTACTTCATATAGTTGTACAGCATCACCAGCATCTGCTCGCGCGTTATCGGTGAATTGGGATCAAACAGGTCTGCGTTTATACCGTTGACTATGCCGCTTTCGGCCGCCCACTCGACAGCCGCCGAGTACCACTGACCGTCCGTCACGTCGCTAAAGCGGGAACTCGTGTAGCCGGAGCGGTTTACATTCTCAAGATTGGCCAGCGCCTGCACGTACATCGCACGTGTCATTGAGGTGCCCGGTGAGAACGTCGTGGACGTCGTGCCGTTGAAAAGAATGTATGTGTAAGCGGAGTTTACGTAGCTGTAGAACCAGTCGTTCATGTTGACATCCCTGAAAGGATTGCCCGACATCACTAGGAAGCCCAGCGGGGTGTCGTCATCGAACACAAGCTCCGTCCCCCCATGGATGTTCAGCGACATGCCGTTGTCTAATCCGGCACTCGCGCCGCCGTGTAGTGTCACTTTAGCGCTCTTGCATGCCGGAATGGTCACCTTACCGTTTGAGTCTATAGTCGTGCCTTCGGGTACCTCAATCTTCGTCCCGCCCTTGATCACAATCTCGCCACCGCCAGGCAGGGTGGTGTTTCCGTTCTTGTCCGTGACCGCGGGCTTATCCTTCGGTGTGTTCACTGTGTAGGTCGGCTTCGATGATCCGGTGTCTATCCCGGTTCCCGCACTGCCGGTATTCCCGGTGTTGCCGGTATTGCCACCAGAAGGATTGGGCACATTGGAAGTCGCCGGTATCGCCGTCGCACTCATCTCCGGACTGTCGCCCTTCGCGCTCACCGCAACGATTTTGAAGGTGTAGCTTTGGTCATTTTTCAGGCTCTTGAAGGTATATTGGGTCGCCTTCGCATCTAGAGTGACCGGGGTCACGTTGCCATACCAGACCTTGTAACCCAATATCGCGTTGCCACCATCGTCAGCCGGAGCAGTCCAACTCAATGTGACCTGTCCGTCGCCCGCCGTCGCCTTGAAGCTGCCTGGAGCACCGGGTACGTCCGTTTTTCTCTGCGCGAACATCCAATCAAAGACGTCAGTGTAGTCATTGTTCCAAGTCGGCAGGTTAGAGGACTGCGCCGTAGGTTTAAGGCTCCACTCCTTGCCGGAACCTACATTGGACAAGGTATCCGTGTAGCCTGAAATATTGTTCCACAGTACTGAAGCTTCCATCTCATGGCCGGACGGAATCCAATTGGTTCCATTAATTGGTGCTTCCGCCTTTGTCCATTGGTCATAAGGCCATACGAATATTTCATTTCTGTCGATGAACGTGTGCCGAGCGTTTTCCAATAGGGGCATAATATTCGCTATAAAAGTCTCCGCTCCTGTTTTTATAAATGGAGAATCAGTTGTGTTAACGAATGACCAGTATGGAAAGCTTTTAAGAGTTTCGGCTTGTTTCGCGTTGATTGAAGGTGGATAAGACATAGGCGCCGCGGCTGCGAGCAGCTCAGAATATGTCGTCAAGAATGTATTAGTATAAGCGGATCCCATAGAAAAGCCTGCCATGTAGATACGGTTGGGGTCCACAAGGCCCTTGCTTACCAGATCATCGATATAAGCCTTTAAGGTAGCAGCTGTTGCCTGAACGTTGTTTTGAGCTCGCAAAGCGATTATATGACTAGCGTATTTGGAGTTCGTCTCCATTTTCTTCATAAGTGCGATGGCTCCGTTGGCGGACCTGATGGGCGCGAAGGTATCCCCGTCCTGTGTACCGCCGCGGGTAGAACCGTGAGCGTAGATGTAAAGGGGAAGCCCTTTTACCGGGACACCGTTGCCGTCCTTATGAATATAGAGTCCATACTGCATCGCTTCCGCGTTGTCAATTTTGGGGCCAACTTCAAATTTGTCGATGATTTCATTGACGATATCTGACTGTGCGAATGACGACTTAACAATGGCAGCCTTGCCGTCAAGCTTGATATCGCCACTAGATACAATGTTGTAATTCTGGACGGTGGAATTGGATGCCTCCAAAGTGGACTGTCCGCCGGTTAATGTCCAAAATTCCAATTCTACTACGATATAGCGACCTTTGGTAAGTCCAGCTTGATAATCAGGGGAGTTCTGATTCACACCCTTATATCCTCTGGGTCTAGGTTCGTCATTGACGTATACTCTTTTGACGGTGCGTGTGCCTTGATATGCCGGAGTACCGTTCAGCAGAGTATTCCTCGCCGATACTGTAAACAGGTTTGAGCTAAGGTCGGTACCCACAGCTTCATTTCCCGCGCCCAGATCGATGATAACGGCTGTGGTAAATTCTCCGGTGGCAAAGTTATCGTTGTATACGATAAAGTTAAGTAACGTTGCGGCCGGATCGGGTTTGAACGTAACATGGATTACCTTGTCATCGGTGTTCACTTTTTCCAAGGTATAGGTATTGTCTGCAATCTCTACAGACGCACCATTTACAGTTACCGTATCCACTACATAACCGCTGATTGGAGTGAATGTAAAGGCCTGGCTTCCTCCGTCAGCTACCCGAATCAAGCCGGATGGGGAGATTGTGCCGTTTAATCCTGCCGTGGCGTTAACGGGGTGCCTGGACACCGCGGAGCCTCCAAACAGCAGCAAGCTATTCTTGAAACTGTCAGAACTGCCATAACCCGCGTCCGGTTGGCCTAAACCGGATACAACCTCATAACGATCATTCCCCGCACTAGTTGAGTTATTGATGTACACATCAAACGTAATCGGGGAATTGGTAGTGAATTCAACAGTTCTTCTAGGTATCTTTACTTCGGCGATATACCCGGTGTCCGTTCGTATAACCGAACCGTCGCGGCCCACAGCGGCTTGACCTGAGAAAATACCGCTTGCGCCAATACGCCACTGGTTTGAGCCTCCGCTTCCGTCGCCGACATAAAATTCCACGCTGTCGGTCATGTGCTCAGTGCCAGGCGTGTGACCGACGCACACATTCGGGTCGGTAACCACAACGCGTGCATAAAGGAAGTCCTCGTCCCAAAGTACTTTGGCTTTGCCGGTGGCCTTGGGGCCTACCTTCTGGTCGGGTGCGCTACTGTTGTTTATGTCAAACTCCACAGCTTGTTCCCACAGCTTGTCGTTAGTACCCAATACAGGTGAACCGTATCTGGCAACAGGCCGATCGTTTGCTTTGGTCTGCGCGAACATCCAATCAAAGACGTCAGTGTAGTCATTGTTCCAAGCCGGCAAGTTAGTGGACTGCGCTGTTGGCGCTATGCTCCAAGTCCCCATCGTTATCTCGTTGTAAAGAACCGCAGCTTCGACCTCGTGCGCTATATAATCAGCCAGGACAGGTGTATTGGCCGGATTCGGCCTCTGAGTCGGCTGATCAAATTGATTGTAAGGCCACGTGAGAGCCTCATTGCTCTCAAAGCGCGAAGCCCTTGCGTTGACCATTTTCGGCATATTTGTGTTTATGAAGGTATTGAGGTTAGTCTGGTATCCTCCAACGTTATACTCATTGATAAACATCCAATAGGCCAGGCTAGTGTGGGCGTAGTTGGCATTCGCGTTTGGTGAGCCGCTTACCGGAGACATAGGTGCGGCGGACGCGAAGAAGCCGGGATAAGCGTTGACTAAGCTGTTCGTATACTGACCGCCCCATGAGAAGCCCGCCGCGTAAATACGGTTAGGGTCTACTGCTCCGCTGGCAACCAGGTCGTCTATAACCTTCTTAACATTGGCTGTGGAGGGAGTGCTTGTGCCATTATAGGATAGATTCAGTATATGGCTGGCGTATTTCTTGGGATCTTTTTCCATTTTCTTCATCAGAGCGACCGCGCCGCTCGCGGATTTCATGGCCGCTTTTTGGTCAGTCGCAGCGCTTGTGCCGCCGCGTCCCATGCCGTGGGTATAGACATACAGCGGCAATCCTCGTGACACCTCACCGTTTTCATCCTTGTGAAGGTAGAGCGCTCGATTGACCGAATTGCCCGTAGGTGTTGTAAACTGGTCCAGGATCGGATTCACAACTTTTTCCTGTTCAAAAACCACGTAGTTAAGCGGATCCCCTTCAGTCAGTACGAGCTCGCCGTTTTGGACGACGCTGTAAACCTGTCTTGTTGAGTTCATGCTGCCATCCAGCGTTATATTGCCGCCGCTCTCTGAATAAAATTCAAACTCAACTACGATGTAACGGCCGCGTTCCAGTCCATCCTGATAATCCGGTGAACGGCTTACCGTCCCCAGATAGCCGCGTACCTTCGGTTCGTCATTGGCGTATACCCTTGTGATCTTGCGCGTCCCTTCAAAGGTTACTGAGTCGCCGTTCAGGGTCGTGTTCCTAGCCGAGACGGTAAACAAGTCCGGATTAAGCTTGGAGCCTTCCGCCGCCTTCCCCTCGCCTAAGTCGATGATGACAGCCGTCGTGTACTCCCCACGGGCGAAGTTGTCATTCCACACGATAAAGGGGAGCAAGCCCGCGGTCGAATCATTTTTGAATGTCACTTGAATGGTATGGTTAGCAACAACATTTGAAAAGGTATAAGAGCCATCATCGGATAGAGTTGCGTCCTCTCCGTCTACCTTTACGGTATCTACAATTTTGCCGTAATCGGGGATAACCTTAAAGGTTTCGTCTGAGCCGCTTGCTATTCTAAAAACATCGCCGGGTACGTTCGGCGTTATTCGTCCGCCCGATCCCGCCGTGGCGGTGATTGAAAATCTGTCGTCCGCTTCATTGGCAGCAATGAGATTCAGGCTGTTTGTAAAAGAAGCAGCGCTGTTATAAGCCGCGTCCGGAGTTCCGAAACAGGAAACGACTTCATAGCGGTCACCGCCCTTTTCCGTCGAGTTATTGATATAAACTTCGAAGGTAAACGGGCCTGCCTGCAGGTTCAAGGTTCTTTTAGGTATTCTCATCTCCACGATATATCCTGTGTCCGTGATCTCAGTCCACGCAGCTCTGCCAGGAGCGCTCTGCCCTGAAAACACGCCCGTCGAGCTGATGCGCCATTGATTTGCGCCTTGGTTCCCAGCGCCGAGATAAAACTCCAGGCTGTCGTACTGGTAATCATTGCCGGGTCCCTGATATAGATTGCTGTCCTCCACAACTACGCGGGCATACAGGTAGTCTTGGTCCCAAAGGATCCTGGCTGTGCCTGTGGCATGGGGTCTGGGATCGCCGGGCACAGTGCTTTTGTTGATGAGATGCTCCATTGTCAGAGCCCACAGCGGGTCGCCTGACCCGAGTTCGGGAGTTCCAAAAATGGCAGTCGGCGTTTCATTTGCCTGCAAGCTTGTAAGAGTTGTAGAACTGCTGTCGCCATTAAGTGCTTCTGTATACTCGTTGTTGTCAGTGGCGGCGGCAAAGCTGGTAGGCATTAGTGACGCCACCATTAGCAAGCAACAGAAGAACGCGAGCATTCTGCCAAATCGTTTTGACATCATTGAAAATCCTCCTTTTATTCGATCCGGTGCGCCCACGGCTTACCCACATCGTAATCGGACACATTGTCAATTTGATATACCCGACCACAAACCGGGACCATTCGTAAACACCAAGGCTCCATCAGCGTACATCATCGCAGTGGTTCATAACAGCGCTTTCATATTCTGCCTCCTCCGTAAATTTGTTGTTATTTCACCTCCAATTTTAGGGAAAAGGCTGCCTTTACTCCATTCAAAATTCGTGCATCCGCTTTCAAAATTCGAACATCCAGGCTTTTTTTCCGATTCATATAATGGATATAAAAAAGCAGCCGCTCCGGAAATCTGAGCAACTGCTATAACATAGGAATATATGTCACGATGGATTAACCCTTGATCGCACCGGCAATCATACTCTGCTGAACCTGTTTGTTAAGCAGTAAATAAATCAGAATCGTCGGGATCGTCGTTATCATCAGCCCCGCTCCAATAATTCCCCACTGTGTAATATAAGTTCCGACCATCGACATCATGCCCACCGTAAGCGTCTGATAAGACTCTTTATTGATAAAGGTCACAGCGAACATTAGCTCATTCCAGCAGGAAAGAAACGTAAAGATCGCGACTGTAGACACGGCAGGACGAACAAGCGGCAAGATGATGGAGAAAAAGGTCCGGTATATCCCGCAGCCGTCTATAACGGCCGCTTCCTCCAGTTCCCGGGGAACTCCTTTAAAAAAGCTTCCGAGAATAAACACCGCCATCGGGATCCCAAATGCGACATAAGGAATGATCAAAGCCCAATAGGTGTTGAGTAATCCTACATTCTTCAGAACCATAAACAATGGCAGCAAAGCTGCATGTATGGGTACCATCATCCCCAAAAGGATTATTGTCATGGTTATGTTGCTGAGCTTCCAGTTCATTCTCGTGATGGCGTAACCTGTCATGGCAGACAGGATCAGCACGAGGAGGATAGACACGGCGGTTACCAGTACGCTGTTGAAAAAATATGTTAAAATGTGCCCATCGGACAAGGCCTTAGTATAGTTGCTCCACAGAAAATGTTTGGGAAGTCCCGCTACATCTCCGCTGAATATCTCGCTATTATCTTTAAGTGAGAAAAAGGCGAGCCAGATGAGCGGATAAATTTGCGTAACCGCAACCAGGATTAACAACACTTGCAACAGTATTTTTCCAATAGATTTAGGCTTCTTCTGCAGCACTGCTTCAGCGGCACTCAATCTTCTCACCCCTATTCAGTCTTGAAAAATTTATTGATGATTAATGTGAAGAGCAGACACTCAGCAATAATGAACACGGAAATTGCACTGCCGTATCCATAGCGGAAAGCATCAAAGATAGATGTGTACATTAATGTGCTCGGCACTTCCGTAGTGAAGAAAGGGCCACCGCCTGTCAGTACATAAATCAGATCGAATACTTTAAATGCACCGATGACCGAGAAGACCAGACATACTTTAAGGATCGGTCTCATCAACGGTATGGTGATCAGAAAGGCAGTCCGCACACGGGAAGCCCCGTCAATCTTTGCCGCTTCAAAAATATCCGCGGATATCGACCTTGCTCCGGCATACATCAGCAGCATATGATAGCCGATATATTGCCAAAGCGTCGGAATAAACGAAGCGATAAGCGCTGTTTTCTTCTGGCCAAGCCAATCCTGTACCAGGTTGGAAAGACCTACACTCTCCAGCAGCGAGTTTAGAAGGCCGTAATCGGCATTATATATTTTGGACCAGAGTTGAGCGATAACTACTGTTGATATCAGAACGGGAATAAAATACACCGTACGGTAAAACCCTTCCCCTTTTACATTGGACGCCAGGATAAGGGCCAGGATTAGAGAGATGGGTAATTGAATAAAAATAGATGCGGCGGCGAACAGGAGCGAATTCCGGATGGAATGTAACGCCCGTGAATCCGTGAACATCTCAGCATAGTTATGAAGTCCGACATATACACCTTTTCCAATCCCATTCCAGTCAAGTAAGCTGTAGTAACTGGAGACGAATATCGGAACTAAGACAATGGCACTAAAGATAAGGAATGTAGGAAGAACAAATATAGCAATTGCGGTCTTATTGGAAAATACAGAGTTCATCGTCCTTCTCCTCTCAAAGATGTGGTCAGGGACTCATCCCTGACCACATCTTGTTTGCATTTATTTCATCATTAGAGGTTTAGTTCCGTCGGCTTAAGCTGTGCCATCTGTTTGCAGAATTCCTCTGGAGTGATGTCTCCTGCCAATAGCAGTGCAATTAAGTTTTTGTGAGACTCTGCGGAATCGGCAGGCAGAATATTATCCCACCAGGCAATAAATGAGGTTGCCGTTTTCATAATCTCTGCGCTGGACAGATCCAGCGAGGACAGGCTTGAGGTATCCAGCCCGTCAATGTTCCAGCTTGGAAGACCCGCACCGGCCAGATAGCCCTGTGTGCCAAGCTGTTCGCTTAGATACATCAGGAATTCAACGGTTTCTTTAGGATGCTTGGTGTTATTGCTGATATAGAAACCGTCTACCGCGCCACCGAATATTTCAGTGCCTTTACCTTTTCCATCTTCAAAAACCGGGAAAGGAATGACCTTTACTTTTCCTTTTACCGCCGAAGAAGGATCTTCGATACCGGCATTTACCCAGTTTGCCTGAACCATCATAGCTCCGCTCCCTGCATTAAATGCACCGAGCATTTCATCATAGCTCATGCTGAACATGCTGCTGTTAAAAGCGCCGGCCTTGGCCAGATCCTGCATTTTCGCTGCCGCAGCTACAAAGTCCGGCGAATTCCATTTTGTAGGATCTTTGAAGGCCTCCATCACTTGATCATTTCCTGCTTGGCGCATCGCAACGATATCGTACCAATACATGCCAGGCCAGCGGTCTTTTTCTCCGATGAGAGCCGGAGTGATTCCGGCTGCCTTTAATTTATCAATCGCATCAAGCAGCTCGGAATAGGTCGTCGGCAGCTTGGCTCCCGCTTTATCGAACAATTCAGTATTTACATAAAGATTCGCAATATGGGTGTAGACCGGAAGTGTGTAAATTTTACCGTCGTTCTCGATGGCTTCCGCCATACCCGGGCCCATTCTGGATTTAACGTCATCGGTCAAATAACTGGAGATCTCAAGGACATTACCGGATTTAATATAAGGCTCCATGAAGCTGCCTCCGCCCATGCCGTAAAAGATATCCGGCGATTCGCCCGCGGCAATAGAGGTCTTAATCTTTGTCTTGTATTGCTCGCCTGTTGTACCTGTCCGGTCAATCTGAATATCGGGATGCTCGGAATTCCATTTTTCAATGATTTGAGGTAATAATTTGGCCGAGGGATCCGTATTGCCAACAGATTGATCCCAAAGCGTCAATTTTATGGATCCGCTTTCATTTGATTTCGATTCATTTGAGGAATTAGATGAACAAGCAGCGATGCTACCTGCCATTCCTACAGCTAAAGCAATTCCCATCGTTCTTTTTAACAGCGTTTTCATTATCTGACCTCCCTATGAATATTCAATGTTTCTATATCAAATTCTAGGGAAATCCCCCGTGCAGCTCCATTCAAAATACGGGCATTTCCTTTTAAAATTCAAACATCATTTCTGCTGCTTCTATACTCGTTCATGGACCGGCCCAGATTTTTTTTGAATAATATGCTGAAATAATGCGGATCGATAATTCCTACCTGTTCTCCGATCTCATAGCCTTTCAAGTCCGTTCGCTTCAGAAGAGTCTCCGCCTTTTTCATGCGTATATTTGTTAGGTACTCAACAAAGGTCTGCCCGGTCTCCTTCTTCATCAGCCGTCCCAAGTGACCCGGACTTACGAAAAATGCGGCAGCCGTACTTGCAAGTCCCATTTCGGGATTGCTTATGTTATTTTTCAGATATTCCTTCACTTGGCTGATCAGATTGCCTTCTTTGGTTTGCTTTTTCGAATAGATAGCCATTGCGACATTAAGCACGTAGCTCTTGAGCGCTCCCGTTAATTCGGGAAGATGATCGGCGGTAAGGATGGAGACGAGGGTTTCATTAAAATCAGGTTCGTCCTCGATCTGTTGTTCAATAGCCGCACGCTGACATTCCCTGAATACATCCATTGCCGCCAAACGGAACTGCGACACACTGAAGAACGACATGCTAAAGATCTCTCTTAATACCTCAACCACCTGTTCAGCAGACCCGACACTGAGACCGAACTGAAGCTGCTGAAGGAGAGTCGCGTTGGACCGGTACTGCTGATTTCCATTCTCTACGATATCTTCGAAGCAAATCACCTGGTTTTTTCCGATGAAAGCCTGATAATACAGTGCACGGCAGGCTTCCTGATATCCCAAATTTGCCTCTTCAATGTGTTCATGTTTTTGCCCGATACCGATACTTACCGTACAGCCTCCCGATTCGGTCAGATTCGTGATTAACTCTTCGTAAGCTGCAGCCAGATTGGTATCCGGGTTCTGGTGTATCATGATAATCTGATTCCGGGTATCCGTAAAAATAATCACAAGGGGATTCTCTCTAAAGAACACTTCTATTTTCTTTGCGCATTCCATTCTTAGGAGAATCAGCTGCTCCTCGGTCTGCTTCGTTGAAGCTGGAGAAATTTCAATAGCGGCAATTTGAAGCGCTTCTGCACCAATACCTAAAGGCACTCCGAAATACGCTGCTTTTTCATGAATTTCTTCCCTTAAAAGCGTACCGTTTAACCAATGATATAGAAATTTCTCCTTGAGATATGGGAAATTCTGCTTAAGCTCTGCTTTCAGCTTCTCCAGTTCCTGTCCCCGTGTCCGTTCTTCATTTATTATCTGTCTTAGTTTATCGGTAACATGAAGCAACTCCGAAGCGTGGATCGGCTTTAATATAAAATCCGTTATTCCCAGCTTGATGCTTCTGCGGGCATATTCAAATTCGTCGTGACCGGTTACGACCACAATTTTAATATCGGGGTACCTTTTTAACACCCTTTCACTAAATTCAATACCATCAATAGAAGGCATATAGATGTCCGTAAATATGACATCCGGTTTATGCTCATCCACAAATTGAAGTGCTTCAACGGCATTAGAGGCTTCACCGATGATGGTCATGCCCTGCTTTCCCCAGTCAATACGCATTTTCATTAAATTCCGTATCAGATACTCATCATCAACAAGTAACACCTTTAATTCACCCATGCCGGATCCACCCCATTCGGTATATTTAATAGGATAGCAGTTCCTTTTCCCGGTTCGCTTTCGATATGAATACAGTCTTTATCACCATAAAAAATGCGTAAACGTTCCATCGTTCCCCAGAGGCCGAAGCTCTGATTCTGACCTTTTCTCTCCGTGTAGAGAATCTGTGCGATCTCTTCTTGCGACATTCCAATCCCGTCATCAGCAATCGTTATATTTACTTTATCGTTCGTACAACTCACGCTGATTCCTATCGTTCCCCGTGATCCCTTCGGCCGTATTCCGTGATAAAGGGAATTTTCGACTAGCGGCTGCAGCACAAGCTTAGGAATTGGATATTGGCAGCAGGTCTCTTCCACTTCGAAATGAACTTCAAAGACATCCGGATAACGCGTCTTCTGGATTTTTAAATAATTGCGGACAATTTCAACCTCTTCACCAACTGTAATAATCTCTCTTCCTTTGCTGACGCTCAGGCGGTAGTAACTCCCCAAAGCTTCAATCAGATCACAGACCTGTTCATTTAAACCGGACATTGCCAGTGAGGTAATGGAGTCCAGGGTGTTATATAGGAAATGGGGTTTGATCTGGGCTTGCAGCGTATTTAATTCCGCCTTGCGTAGCGTGCTCTGCTCTTCAATAATTCGCTTCAGCATTTGATCGATCTGTTCGATCATATCGTTATGTCCTTTGTATAATTGTTCGAATTCATAACTGTTTAGCTCCACATTTACTTTGCGGAGATTACCGCTTGGCGCTTTGTTCATGGAACGCAAAAGCTTGTGGATCGGTTTAATGATGCTGCGTGAGATGACGAAGGAGCTCACAAAGAATATGGTTCCATTGATCACAAGCAGAATCAGCGCCAACAGAACCAGTGATTTATTTTTGAAATCGACGGTTCCATATGAATTCACACTGATAAACTTCCAGTTGTAATTTCCGCCAGTCATATAAGAAACGGTATATTTTCGTGAGCCTGAGTTTAGGGTAAGCGACCCGGGGCGTCCCTGCCTGAACCTTTCATCAAGCTTGTCTTTATTGTCTGTCACGATCTGCTGAAGAACTGCCCCCTGTTGTCCCAAGGCGGGGTTCGCTACAATCATTTGATTGTTCTCATCCAAAATGGCAATCTCAAAGGAGTCTTCATTCAGTAGATCAGAGTAGGCCTGAACAAAGGAATCTGCCTTAATGTTCATGATTAAAACACCAAGCGAAGACGTGTTGTCGATATCGCGGATCAATCGGATCACGGATATAAAATTCTCATCGGCCGTTCCTTCGGAGAAGACTCCGCTCCCATTCAGTCTCAAGATATACCTTCCTTCCATTTGGACCACCTGTTGATACCATGGAGCATCCTTTACGTTCGCCTCTTTAAACGTCGGCATTTCCTGAGTCCCAACGGAAAAGCTATGACCAGTATTGTCAAAAATATAAACGGAATCAATCGTTGGAACTGCTTGCATGAGATTGTACAAATAGGCGCTAACCTTAGACTGGGTATCCAAATTAGCATATACATTCCCTTGCCTTAGCAGGTTTTGTAGATTATGATCGGAAAAAATCATTTTTGAATAGTTGTTAACGTTTCCAATCATTAAGTCAACATTGGTCTGTATAGACGTAATCGTCTGTAGCGAAGCCTCACTAATTTTCTTTTGTGCTGATTTCGAGGATATTTGGTTAAGCACCAAATAACTGAACCCTACGGTGAATAAGATCACTAGAAAATAGGCAAACGGGATTTTAAAAGACAGTTTCCTTATTTTACTGCGAAATAAAGACCTAATGCTCTTGATATGCAAGTTCACGGCTTGACCCTCCGATTTCATGATTGCTGTCTCTCCAGATTACTCCCTCCTATTTATGCAGAACTTCACATTTTTTTCAAGTATCAATCTTCAGTGTTGGTATCGAATGTTTATAGTTTCTTAATAGTTCAGAGGAAGATTTGGAAGAAGTAATCTGAGGTTTAATGGAACAGTCAGCAGAAATCGTTTATCGAAATGGGTTACCTTTGTGCTGCCGGAAACAACTTCTTATAAATGATGTAAATTGCGCCTAAAAAAATGCAATAAAAAAGGATAACAGGCAGCCAATAAGTCGATTTTGAAACTACAGACAGCCCCATATAAGCAAAGACAAACATCGTAGGAATCTTTCCTAAGATAGTAGCAACTACAAATGTTTTGAATGGAAGCTTATAGAGTCCTGCATATCCGTTAATAACGGCAGCCGGAACAAAAGGCAGCATCCTTCCAATCAGTACAAATAAAAATGCTCGATTACGAATCTGTGTATGCAAATAATTAAACTTGCTTATATTAGTCAGGATTCGTCCCTTCCCGGTAATGAAAATCATGTAGGTCATAATGGCTGCAATTGTCGAGGCAACTACACTCATGGCCCCTCCTACCCATAATCCGAACTTAATTCCCAGTATACCAGACACAATAGCGTAAGGAATTATAGGAACCATACCGATCATTGAGGCTACAGCCAGTATAGCTGGCCAGTTACCTGTATGCATACATTCCATCAGTTGTATCAGATCTTTCCTCCAAAGGATAACGATCATCAGGATCATTAAATATACAATACCGCCTGAAATTTTCTGGATTTTCATAAGCTCTTGTGCCCAACCTTCCGCAATATTTCAAGTTTTTGGAGCGTTGTCCTTCAGTGTATTTTAGCATTTGGATACAGGGGGTTCAATTTTCGAATTATGATTAAGAAGATTAACTTGCATCTCTAAACCGATCGGTATATACTAATACAAACGGTACAGAAAGTGAGGAAATGTAATGACTAACTTAACTCCCCCATTCACTCGTGAAACGGCAATTCAAAAAACCCGTATGGCAGAAGACAGCTGGAATAGCCGAGATCCGCAGCGCGTCTCACTTGTATATACTGAGGATTGTTATTGGAGAAACCGGAGTGAATTCATAACAGGCCGTCAAGAAATTGTCTCTTTACTAACTAGAAAATGGGCCAAAGAGCTGGACTATCGGCTTATCAAGGAACTCTGGTCATTTACGGATAACCGTATTGCTGTAAGATTCGCATATGAATGGCATGATGACAGCGGCAATTGGTTCAGATCGTATGGGAACGAGAATTGGGAATTCGCTGATGACGGCTTGATGAAACGCAGATTTGCTTCGATTAATGACATGCCGATTAAAGAAGAAGAACGCAAATTTCATTGGCCTCTCGGCACGCGTCCCGCTGATCATCCAAGCCTAAGCGAGTTAAACCTATGACTCGAACTGTTTTTGAAAAATCTGACGTAACTTCTCTCGTTACTGAGGTATTTCGTGAGCTGGGTTATGAGGGTGCATCCATGAGTAAAATAACAGCCCGGACACGTCTATCTAAAGGAAGCTTATATCATTTCTTCCCCGGAGGAAAAGATCAGATGGCCGCTGAAATTCTAGCTCATATTGATCAGTGGTTTATCAGTAACATTTATGAACCGCTCGAAAAGCATGACCCCCGGGCAGCCATTGATCATATGTGGCAAGAGGTCGATTCTTATTTTCAGTCGGGACAGCGTATCTGTCTTATTGGTGCATTTGCTTTAGACGAAACAAGGGATCGGTTTGCTATTGTTATTCGTCAGTATTTTATCAGATGGATTGAAGCATTAAGTGCGGCACTAGTCCGGACAGGCGTCTCCCAAGAAGCCGCTGACCAAATTTCAGAGGAAACGATTGCTGGTATTCAGGGGGGATTAATTCTGAGCAGAGCACTTCATGATGAATCCTTTTTTGAACGTACGTTGGCAAACCTGGCACAGCGAGTCTCGAAAACAATAGCAGATTTGCAGTAGTGATACTCTGACGGAAAGTTATTATCTATTTAATGTTCGTCAGTGATTCTAAGGGAGGTCACAATTATGAGTCATTTTGTCGTGGATCAGTTGGGATTTGTTCGCCGTCAGACCGTTGATTATGTGCGGAGCATAAGTGATTCTGAAGCGGAAGTCATTCCGGCAGGCTTGAAAAACAATATAATATGGAATCTAGGCCACATGTATGTTGTATTTGAGAAGTTTGCTTTCCAGCTTACCGGGGAAGAAACGAATTATCCTGCTAATTTTAGCACGTTGTTTAATCCGGGAACTAAACCTTCTGACTGGGATATAGAACCTCCAACGAAGTTTCAAATCATTAGCCTGTTAACTGAACAAATGGAAAGGGTTGAATCGGTGCTTTCAAGCAAATGGAAAGAGGAAATTAATCCCCACTATAAGTCGTCTACAGGAAATACCTATTCAACGGTAGAACAGTTACTGGGTTTTCTAATTTACCATGAGGCCATGCACTTTGCGACGATTAAGAATATCAGGAGCATAGTTAACAGTTTGGATTAAGTTTTATAATATACTCTCAATGAGTATGAATTTAAAGGAATTAACCAAAGCAATAAATCAGTAGTTGAAGACATTTCTCCCGTTCAAAAATACTGCACCGCAGACAAGTAATTGACAGATACTTATTAAATCAACAATGGGAGCAAGTTCTTGTCCATTTGCTCCCTTTTATCCTCGGGGATATCCTTCATAATCGTTTCGAAATAAGAATTCAAAACAGATATAATATGTTCATGGAGCATCTGCCCCTTTGGAGAAAGTGTCAATTTCATATAACGTCGGTTTTCCGGATCAGTTATCCGTTCAATCCATTCATTCTCGACAAGGAAAATGATGACGGGTTACATGCTCAGGAAAGCCTTCTGCTTTGTTGCCGGTATCTCTGTATCGACAATTTAATGCTTTATTTTCTCAGTCTAAAACTTAAATACACATTTTACATACGATCTCGAAGGATATTTTTTATCCGGAAATATTCTTTTTATGTAGTTTCTCCCCCGTTTTCTCCTGTTTCCCTCTCCCCCGAAGCCGAAACCCTAACCTATTATCATGCCTGAAGGAACATCAATGATCGCTTTTACAACTGCTAGGTCTATGCCCGCCCCACTGGTCATCCGGTTTCTAATTATCCGTATTGATTAACTGATTGAAAACATTGCTGATCCTTTAAATAATCCAGCAGCAGCCGGTTAAAGAGCTCAGGCTGGCACAAATGGCTTGGATACATTGCATCCTCCAGGACTGCGAGTTGGGCTTGAGGAGATCGAGAAGCCGTTTTTTTTACCTGTTCCAGTATCCAATTATTGCGGTCTCCAGATATATAAAGAGCAGGCATTTTTAATTCTAATAAATCTATACAATTAATGGTGTATCGGAGAGCCAGTCGCTGCTTAATTAATTCCGTGGTTCGTTGCTGAATAAGTTCCTTTTTCAAGATATGATAAGCTAACAGCCAGTTATTATAAGTGATTCTTAAAGAACGGATAAACATTTCTGCAGGAAGATAATGGGACGCCCATGCGATGATTTCTAGTGTATTCATCACTTTACTACCTAAAGCTGTTACATCACTATTAAAATAACTGTCAACAAGAATCAGATTTATTACTCTGCCGGGATAAAGTGAGGCATATTTGAGGGCAAGTACGGCTCCACTGGAGGAGGCTACAATTACTGCTCGATCAATAGATAAAGTTTCTATTAATTCCTTCAAATCTTCACATTGAGTATCTATAATCCGGCTAGTTTCGACATCCAGCTTACCTGATTTTCCGTTGCCTCTCAAATCAAATACAATAACTTTAGCACGTTTACTGAAATACTCTGTTTGCGGTGCAAATAGATGATGAGAGGTTGAATAATCATGGATAAAAACAATAGGAAGACCACTTCCATACATCTCGTAATAAATCATAGTTCCATTGACTTGAACATGTGGCATGTCAAATGCTCCTTTCATTGTTGATCGCCTGGATGACTCCATTCCTCTCAAATAATAAATAATCAGCGCGTTACTGCTGCAATAGCCTGTTCAAAGGTCCCTCTTATATGCTCAACAAGCTTATCAGTATCTTTAATGTCTATAGCGTGAATGTACAAAGTCTTACCGTCTCCTGAAATATCAAGGGTCAATGTCCCCGGTGTCAAACAGATTAGGCTAGATAAGAGCGTGACCTCCCAGGGTGTGGTTAATGAAGTTTCGTATGCAAAAATGCCGGGACGAATAGTTAATTTGGGTCGAAGAATGTGACTAATTACAACAAAATTCGAGAGAATTAACTCGCGTAAAAAAATGAGTAACAGCTTCACTATTGCCCAAAAGCGGAAAAGATAAAACGGCTTTTTCTGTGGGTTTGCTTTTCGGAACATTAATAAAAATGCTAGACCTAACAGATACCCTATTATAAAATTTGCGCTGGAACTGCTGTTGTTTATCGCCATCCAAAGAAAAGCGATTAACAGATTTAATAAACCTTGTAAAGCCACTTTATTCACTCCTTATTGTGTTTTAAACATAGGTCAGCAGATGCTCCAGTTTGTAAAAACACAGAAAGAGCCCGCTGTTGGCAGGCTCCTCCGGTTTAATACTTATTTTGTTGAATGAAATAGGCCTATAAATGAGACCGGATTCTTTATTTAAGCGAGTTGAAATCCTCCAAATTGCTATAGCCTATTATAAGCCGAATTCCTTTAAGCAGAAGTATACCATGGGGGTCATTAAGATAACATTAAGCATTCGTCAGAGACATTAAGATTGTATTAAGATTTTTTTTGGATGAATATTGTAAAAGATGGCGAAAGACCTCAAGTCTAATTAATTTCGTTGTTATCCGAATTATTTAAAAGTGTGATTCACGAATGCGGAGAAACATAGACTGAAATCCGCTACTCGACATATGAGGATACTGCAAACAAAGCTTATTATATCCCCTGACAATCTGGTAATGAAGCGGATGCTCTACGGGAATTCCCAGCTTTGTTTTAATTACGTCACTAACGCCTTGTTTACGGATAGCTTCCTGAAGAACAACGGCTTCCTGATCCTTGGTATCATCGAAGAAAAGCGCATTAGAAATGGCAAGAACCAGATATGTCGTCTCCAAGCCCAATTCATTAGCAAGCATAGCGGGTTTAACCAGTCTTTCTGATGGGGAAAGCTTGCGAAGCGGGGAACGGGCTACACGATTAACGGTGTCTGTAAAGTTAGGATTTGAAAAACGGCCCATCATTTTCTGTATATACTTTTCATGAGCTTCTGGTTCAAATCCATACAGGTGAATTAACAAGCTTCCAGTCTCACGCAGAACCCCTTGAACCCGGGATCTGATACCCGGATCTGACATGGCCTCCTTAATACTGTGATAACCTTCCATGTATCCAAAGTAAGCTGCACTGCAATGACCGGTGTTTACGGTAAAAAGCTTGCGCTCGAGGTAGGGATCCAGTGAATCCACATAATGTGCGCCTTTAATTTCGTTATAATCACCTATCATATCACTGCGGGGAATGACCCATTCACTGAATGGCTCTACTAGAATTTCAAGTGGATCTTTATTTTTTTGAACGGGGACGATCCGGTCAACCATCACATTAGGAAAAGCGACAAAACGATCTGCAAGCTCCTTACAGGATTGCTTCAAATGCCGGTAAACAGCCTCCTTCAATTGCTGACTGCTTTTTATTCCGTTCTCACAGGCAAATACATGAAGCGGTTTGGATTGCTCACCGTTGCTCAATCTCAGCTCAATTCCCCGCGCAAGTGTACTGGCGATATCTTTTAAAGCCGTTATCCCCACTGCTGTAGTCACGATTTCGGCCTTAGCGATTTCCTTCGCTACCTCTGCAGTGTCCCCCAGATTGACCGCAGTCACGTTATCGACAATATAACGGTCCCGATTCTCATTGGCAAATGTAATAGAATACTGGCCCCGTCCTTGCAGCTGGGTTATTTTGCTTGTGTTTCTCCCGACAAAACAAACTCTGTACCCTGAGTTAGACAGCATGGGTCCGATAAACCCTCTGCCAATATTGCCTGCCCCAAAATGAACGGCTCTCAATACGTTGTCCCCCTTGGAATGAATTTAGATTGTAAAGGTTAATTAATTGCTGAAGTAGCTCCGGGAAGTTGCCTGCTCAAAATCCAGCTGGCTTAGACATTCTATTTTGGAAGATGCGTCATCAAACTCCAGGAATGAGGTAATAGCATTCGGGATAATTACGCAGTTCATACCAGCTGCTGCCGCTGCCCTCGCACCATTCGGTGAATCTTCAATGGCAACGGCCTCTTCTGGAGCAATATTCAGATACGCTAAGGTTTGATTATAGAGTTCAGGGTCAGGCTTCACGTTTTTAACATGATCAGAAGTCCGGATGCATTCAAAATAATCGCTAATCCCCAGTTGATCCAGGTATCTGCCGACCCATTCCATGGATGAGCTTGAAGCTAACCCCATGCGCAGTCCGGCATCCTTTGCAGAATCAAGATAATGCTGAATCCCCGGACGCATCTCTTCGAGCTCCATCAGCTTGCTATGTCTCAGCTGAACATCCGTTCTAAATTTATCTTTGTCAATATCCAGCTTCAGATCCGTTATGAGATATTCATACGGGTTAAAGCTGTTCAAACTCGTGCCAATACAGGTTGAATACTTCTCAAGAGTCAATTCCACTCCATGTTCTTCATAGGCCTCACTAAAAGCAGTGTACCAGGCAGTCTCTGTGTCGATAATAGTTCCGTCGAAGTCAAAAATAATACCCTTGATCAAATCAATCATCTCCTCAGGCTTAATTGGGTTGGTTTGGTCAAAATAGCTCACGCAAGAAAGAATAATACGCCACAAAAAGTTTGTTTTGTTTGCGTTTGTCTAGAAAAACCATAACAAAGGCTTTTAGATTACGTCAAGCACGTCAGCTAACATATCACGTAATGATTGCGGTTACATTGATGAAGAGACAAGCCTATAACCAGTGCTGTTTTTTGGATGTACTCTTCGGCTGCCCACTTTGGAAATATAACCCTAATCCCTTGATGCAACAGGTTTTCATGCTGGCATTTACAACATTTACCTGTGTGGTTAGCTCTCCTCTCCTTCCTCTCTTTTTTACGAGCAAAAAAAAAAATCAACCCCTTCAGATATCTGGGTTGAACGTTTCGTTTACAATATGCAATTGTAAGATCTTCAGTAAAGCCTTTTGACTTCTGAAAGCTTCATGGGTATAATGCAATTACGCTTAATTTCCGGTTCTTCAGCCGGAAAGCGGGGGAACCAGTTTATTGGGGCGAATCATTCCACAGGAGTGTAGGGTACCATCTTACCCGAGTCCGTCAGCTAACCTCGTCAGCAGTGGATGGGTCTGCCTTATGTACTTTAATTAACCAGAGACCCTTGCTAAGGGTCTCTTTTTGTGTTCTTTTGACCCGCCTGCTATTGAAACTGGCTGATATTTGCAGCTTGCCCCAAAGACTTATTAACAACAGGAACATTGTGGTCCCCCGTTAGAATAGTCAGATAATCTCCTGCTCTTAATATTAAATCGCCGTAAGGAATCATATCCTGTGAACCGCGTTTGACCGAAACAATCAGACATTGGGCTGGCCATGAGAACTCTTTGATAGAGAGGCCATCAAGGAGAGCGCCGTGATGAATGGGAATTTCCAGAATAATCTTTGACGAAGATTCCGAAGATTCAGGTGAGCGTGTTCCTCTGCCCTGGTGCAGGAAACGCTCAAGAAGCACCTCGTAAACAGGATAAGAGCGGAATAACTCTGCTGTCATGTATGCCGCCAGACAAACCACGCCAGTGGAGAGTAAATTGGTAAATGAGCCTGTCATTTCGGTAATTAGAATAATTCCTGTGATCGGAGCTTTTAAGCTGGCAGTGAGCAATCCGGCCATGGCCAAGATCAGAAAACTGCTTTCACTAAGTACAGGCGCCCCAATCAGACCATTCATCAGTTTGCTGTATATTACACCGATTAATGCGCCAATTACCAGCATCGGCAGGAATATGCCGCCAGGAGCAGACGACCCGTAGCTAAACATAGTGAATAAGAATTTGATTGCCAGGATAATGAGCAGAAACTTTATTTGAAATGCACCGGCTACCAGATCATTGACCAGATTGTTCCCGCCCCCAAGAACTGAAGGCAGGAATAACCCGACAATGCCAGCCATCACAAAAGGAATGACCGGTCTGTAATGAGCAGGCAGCCATGTTATTTTCCGGTACAAATCCTGAAAGGCATATATGCCTTTATTAAACCCGATTCCTGCTGCACCTACGATAAACCCTAAGAGGATCAAATGGAAATACTGACTAAGCGGAATCGCGCCAATACTGGAAAAGTGAAAAACCGGATTCAGTCCAAAAAACTCTTTCGATACAAAATCGGCCATAAGTGAGGAAGCCAGCGCGGCAATCATGACCAGAGGAGAAAAGTTCATATGCACTTCCTCTAATGCAAATATCACGCCCGCAATAGGTGCATTAAATGCCGCGGCCAGTCCTGCGCTTGCTCCACAGGTAATCAGCATATGTTCTTCTGTTTTTGTTCTTCGCATTAACCTGCTGAAGCCTTGGGCCACCAATGCGCCAATCTGAATGGAGGGGCCTTCTCTTCCGAGGGATAATCCCGCGCCGATACTAACGGTTCCTCCAATGAATTTGGCAGATACTGCTTTCCACCAGTTCACCTCTAATTTATTCTGGAGTACTGCTTTAACTTGAGGAATCCCGCTACCGGAAATCGCAGGCTGTTTTTTTACAAGCATACCCGTTGCCCATCCGGATACAATCAGAACGATGAACCACAAGGGTATGATCCATAAATGATTAAGCTGATAACGATAAAAAATAAGTACCTGTTCCAGTACATACTCCAGGACAAACCGGAAAAACACGACGACTACACCGGACAGCACGCCTACAGCTATTCCGCCGGCCAGCAGCCGGAACTTAAAATCAAACCAGATGTTCAGCGATTTCCGGGTATCATTTTCATTCAATTGCAGGACCTTCTTTGCTAATTTTTTGACACGGTTACTATCTTACAGCTTTCATAAAGACTTTTCCATAACATTATCCCCGGTCAATTTCATTTTCTTCACCAGCGGTTTGATGGACAGCCCTTGAACCAGAAGGGAAAACAGGACAATACTGAAGGTTAAGACCAGAATATCCTCCCTGCCTTCAAAAGTTGCAGGCAGACTTAATGCGAGTGCAATGGAGAGACTTCCCTTCAATCCGCCCCAGTTCAATACAACTTTCCAAGAGGCCGGGAAATTCTTCAGAAAGCTAAGACTGGCATACAATGCGAGAGTCCGTCCTGCCAGCACAATAAGAATCGAAGCTATAATAAGCAGCCATTTATCGGTAAAGTTAATATTTCTGATCTCAAGTCCAATCATCAGGAAGATCAATGAGTTAGCTACCAGGGTGATGACATCCCAAAAAGAATTGATATTTACCTTGGTAGTCTCTGACATGCCTATCCGCGAACCGTAATTCCCAAAGATCAGTCCACTTACCGCGACAGCAATAACTCCGGATACATGAAAATGTTCTGCTATAAAGTAACTCCCGAAGAACAGCAGCATGGAGAAGCCGATTTCCAACGGATAATCATCATACAGACGGATTAATTGCGAGAACAAATAGCCCATTACCGCTCCGATAAGGATACCGCCTAAAGAAAATTTCAGGAACAGTAAAATGCCGCTGCCAACCCCTGCCCAGCCCATTTCCATATAAGACAACAGGTATACCGAAGATATTTGAAATAGTACTACAGCAATTCCATCATTAAAAAGAGATTCTCCTTCAATAATAGTAACAATGTTCTTCGGGACACCCAAAGATTTAAAAATCGAAATCACACTAATAGGGTCTGTCGCACTCATCAGCGCAGCAAAAGTAAAAGAAACAATAAGCGGAAGGCCGAGTCCCCAATAAACAGCCAGGCCGATGATGAGAAATGACAGCAGAGTTCCTCCAAAAGCTAAGGCCAGCACCGGCTTATGTTGTTCCCGGAGATGAGCGAAAGGAAGCTTTAGGGTGGCATCCCCCAAGAGGATCGGCAGGAATAAGGAGATGATTATGGCCTGAAATACATGCGATTGGGTGATAAAAGCCTCTGCTTCCACCAAAACAGGAACATGTAAAAATCCCAGCAGAAGCCCTACCACTACAAGCGCGATGGAATAGGGCTGATTCCATTTTTTCGCAATTGCAATGACCGCCATGGATATGGCAAGCAGAATTAAAATCTGAATAAATACATCATTAAAATGATTCATAGTACACCCCTTATTTCAATTTTAAGCTTCGTATCTGTATCATGCAGCTTAATCTGCCCGCTTTTCAAAGGCTTTGATCATTATATACAGCAGTGAATGAATAGTCGCTATTTAGGCGATTTCGCAGCAGATGTCCCCTTATTCATTACCCGTCCTCCCTGTCGCTATTCAATAACCCATTATCCATGAGTTTATCATTACCAAAAAGCACAAATAGAGCCCGATGTTGGCAGGCTTCTTCTGTTTATTGCTTAAATAATAGGCGTAAGAGGTGGATATTAAGACGAGATATAACCAGAATCGCTTCTTCCCGCACTAACTTTATTGGTTTAAGATATATCTGTGAACACAAGATGGGGAGGCGGATCATGTCGAGATTATCTAAGTTATTTCAGTTAAAGAATGGATCAAGAATAGAATATACCCTTGTTGGATCAGGGAAGCCGATATTGCTTTTTCATGGAGGACACTCTGATTGCCACGAGGAGCTTGGATACAGTAATCTATTGGAACAAGGCTACAGTATCCTTACTCCCTCTCGGGCAGGCTACGGAAAGACAAGCAAGGAGTTGGGACCCTCTCTGGATTCAGTTTGTGAAGCTTATTATCAATTATTGAATGCTCTCCAAATCAGCAAGGTCCATGTCATAGCTGTGTCTGCCGGCGGCCCAACCGGTATTACATTTGCTGCGAAGTATCCAACACGTGTCAGCAGTCTCATACTCCAGTCTGCAGTAGCCCAAAAGTGGCACGATCAAAATGACACAACCTATAAAGCAGCCCGAATACTATTTCATCCTTCCAGAGAAAAATACACATGGAGACTGCTTTCTTATCTCAGTGGCCGCGTTCCTAAAGTTGTCGTGAAGCAAATGCTCCCATCCTTCAGCAAACTTCCGGCTGCTGAAATTATGCTTCAATGGAATGAAGATGACATCGACCAATTTTCTGCCATGATTCAGCGTCAGCGTTCACATCATGGCTTCATGTTTGACCTAAGGCAAACGGCCTCTTCTCTTGTACCTGAAATGAAAAGCATTTTATGTCCAACCTTAATCATGCACAGCAAATATGATAATGCTGTTTTACCTGAGCATGCATATGCTGCAAAATATCATATCTCAGGGTCACAACTTTGTCTTCTTGAAAGCTGGGGACATCTAATCTGGCTGGGAAGAGGAGCAGATTCTGTTCATAAGAAGTTGAATTCATTCCTGACTACTGTAGATTCGTAACCTCATACTTGCTTTATCATTCATCCATCATATTTTATGCTAAGGCTGCTGTCTTTATATGAGGATCGTAATATGACTTTCGTCAGCATATTAAGACTGCGATAAGATTTACTGACCGACTATAATAGAGAACATAAAGGGTTAGTCATGGTTGTAGCATGCAGCGGTGTGATAACGAGGCAAAACGGAATGGGATTTATCTACTTCAACTACTTAGAATCAGCCTATCAGTAATTTATCTTCAGGGTAACGATATTTTTGTTTTACACTCTTTTGAGCAAGGGCAAAAGCCAAGGTTAAGGGTCCAAGTCTTCCAATAAACATCGTAATAATGATGATACATTTTCCTGCATCGGATAGACCAGCTGTCAGGTTCATGGACATTCCGACCGTGCCAAAAGCAGAGGTTGCTTCAAACAGCAGTGCAAGGAAATTATTATGTTCCGGATATTCTGTTATTGTTAAAAGAAATGTAGCTGTAAGCACCACGCCCATTGAGATTGTCATTACAGCCAACGCCCTGAATACAATTTCTTGTGGTATGCGCTTTTTCAAAAATTGTACATCTGTGCTCCCTTTTACCGTTGCAATGATACTCAAAAGAAGTACAGTAAAGGTAGTTGTTTTAATACCGCCGCCTGTTGATCCAGAAGAGGCTCCAATGAACATAAGGAAGATCATGAAAAACTGGGTGGCTGGTAGCATCGCTCCAATATCAATAGAGTTGAAACCGGCAGTCCGTGTAACGACTCCTTGAAAATATCCAGCCCATATTTTTTCCTTCCACGAAAGCGTGCCAAAGGTCCGGCTATTAAAGAGTTCAATCATAAATACAATCAAAAAACCAGCTAAACAAAGAAAACCGGAAGTGATGAGTACAATTTTGGTATGCAAAGAGAGATCCCGCCATCTTCTTTTCCGGTATAAATCAAGGATGACAATGAACCCGATCCCACCAATGATAAACAACAGTGAGATAACAATATTAATCAACGGATCCCCAACAAATCGGCTTAAGCTGTCCGGCCATAAAGCGAATCCCGCATTATTAAAGGCTGAAATAGAATGGAACACACCGTAGTAAATAGCTCTTGCCGGTCCCATTTCACCTGCCCACCGCAGAGCAAGTATAACGGCTCCGACAGTCTCAACAATTATTGAAATCAGAAAGATATTAAGTGACAACCTAACAACCCCTTGAGGCGTAACTGCATTAGCAGATTGCTGAATGAGCATGCGTTCCTTTAATCCTATCTTCCGGCCCATAATTACGGCAATCAAGACACCATATGTCATAAAACCTAAACCGCCTAGTTGGATCAGGAACAGGATTACTATCTGCCCGAAATGGGAAAAATCACTGCCGGTGTCAATGACAACCAATCCAGTGACACAGATCGCCGAGGTCGAAGTAAAGAGTGCATTCAACCACCCCACACTTTCCCCTGTTGAAGAAGAAAACGGCAAATTCAGTAATATAGCTCCAACAATTAAAGGCACTGCAAAGCCCAGGAAAATGATTCTTGATGATGTTAAGTTTAAGTTCCTAACAAATAAGGGAATCTTTATTTTTGGCATCGTGTTAGCTCCTGTCTGGCTAATAATAATAATAATTACAGAAGGAGCCTGCTGCACGCAGGCTCCTCATTTTTGTGGTCAACAATTAGAGCAATTATATATTTACCCGAGTAAGAAGTAAAGGGAACACGATAACATTGGAGCTCTGCCTGGTTATCAATATTTGTTTGATTTTACCAAATATAAGCCAAGACAAAGGCAATAAGATATTAAAGAAGATAACCCCTGTCGGCCAGACAGCTGTTATTTCTGCTGTAACCGATGGATTATCCCAAACTAGCATGGCCAATGGAATGCTTAACAGTGCCAAAGGTATAAGAAAGGTGAAATGGCTGCTTAAGCTCGAATAAATCAGCCAATCCATGCGCGCATATAAAGAAGGTGAAAATCATCCGATGAAACATGAAGATAAACCATATTACTTTTACTGCCGCTTCAATCTGTTCGTAAAACCCTCAAACGGTCACTGTCTTTGTATGACCACTTTTTGAAAATTGACGGGTTTTAAAAACTTAATCTTTTCACATATTTATCAACTGACTTTTGTAGCTTTAAGTTCTCTTCATCAGGGTTACTCATAACGAGCATTGCAATTTTCTGAGGTGTATAAGATTTCATGGATTGAATCGCTTCTTTCTTGCGCCCATCTCGATGTGGACATTTCCATTTAGGTCCCAATCGAATTTCATCTATATAGAACGTAATTAATAAACTAACATAATTTTCGCGTCGCCAAATCGGGTAATACCTAAGTAAATAAACTCGAGGCGGCGATGAAAATGAGTGCCAAAGAGATTGAGCAATTGAATCCAGCGATGAAACAAACTTCAGACAAACGGCTTTACGAAAGATATTTAGCGGTTCGCCTTCTCTCGAAGGCCATACCTTTGAGAACATAGGTGAGCTACTTAGTCGTGCGCGCTAAACAATCAGTATTTATTGGCAAGCCTATCAGACCCAAGGACTCACAGGTTTAGAAATGGAGCATTCTCCCGGGCAACCGACAAAACTTACGGAAGAACAGCGTCATCAGTTAGCCGCGATGCTGGAGCAGCATTCCCCTATCGATGTGGGTTTCGAGGCTCGTTATACCTGGACTCTGCCAAATGGCTCTGATTTTGGACAACAGTCGGATTCATCACGCTACCGAGTTACAACTGTTTCTAAAGGAGCATCCGCGTCTGCAGCTTGTCTTTCTACCACCTTACAGCCCAAACCTTAACCCCGTTGAAGGACTTTGGCTATGGCTCAAAGCTGACGTAGTGAACAACATCTTTTTTGAAAAATTCTATAAGACTAGACTTCATGTGAGTCAGTTTATGAAGCGAATTAACAACCATCCATATACGCGTGTTGAAATAATGTTCTCCGTTAATTTAGTAATGTATAGCTTTTTTTATGCTTTTCTCAAAGGAAATTGATATAAATTTGGTACATAGCCGATAATCCTGTTTATACAAAGAGAAAAAGGATACAGTTTAGACACTGCATACTATTCATACTATTTCTTTTGTATTTCTTGATGTCAGCAAAACTGAAATACCTTAAGAATGGGTGGCGATTCATTTGTGCTACGGCTGCCGTGCAAAGCCTCTCCGTTCCTGTCATGGGTTACTTTATTGTTGTACGGCGGCTTTCTTGGCTGTTCTATAGAAATTCCTGTGCGAGCTTTTCACTTTAAGAACACCTCTGCCTCACTGACCGTTATTAAAAAAATGCTAAAACATACGCAAAACGATACGCATGTTTTTGAATCCGTTTAACTTCATTTCAGTTTCAGCTGTTGACTGGAAATAAAAAGAAACAACCCTGATCCAAGCATGGCACAAAGTATATACATCCAGGAATAGGATAGCAAATCGGCAACAGGACCAAGCAATACTCCACCAAGCGATACGCCCAGATCAGCCATAGCAATAAACAGCCCGATCAGCACATTGCGATTAGACTCCGGGAGAGCGAAGGTTAAGTAGGTTGTTAAAGTCGGATACAGCATCGCTTGGGCCAATCCCATCAGCAATGCACCGCAATAGAATACCACAAATCCGCCATAACCGGATAGTCCGGTACACAGGGAAGCAGCAGTAAGGGCCAAAATGACCGCTTTTATAAAGGCAGGATGCCATTTGCCGTCAGAAGGTATTTTTTTGCGCAAAAAGAATCTTGCGGCTACAATCGTTCCCGCCTGCAACATCAGATAGAGAGCTGCGCTGGCGTGCTGTACCTGTCCTGCGTACAAAGGAATAAACGTGGTGACTCCGCCGAAGATAACAGATGATCCCAGCATCAGTATGCTACATAAAAACAGGTGGGGGTTAGTGAATAACTGGCTGAAGGAACCTTGCCTGTCAGCTTGCTGTGGCAATGGACGTTTATCTGGCGCTTCCATCGTAGCACTAAAGCCAAAAGCGCCGGTAAGTACAGCCATGCTAATGATTGTTATCGAAAAAACACTCATGTTTCCAGACTCCCAAATATTCAGTGCCAAGAACGGTCCTATGACCCCGGGCATTGAGGCACAGAGCGAATACATGGATATGCCTTGCGAACGGTCTTTTTCAGGCAGCGAATCGATAATGCCAAGCTGCAGCGACATGGAGAAAAAGGCTGTGCACACCCCTTGCAGCATCCGTGCAAAGAAATAGCCGCCTAAACCGGTAATCGTATACAGTGACAAAGCCAGGGCGTTGATGATTAGGATGATCCGCAGCATTTTTACCGGGCCCTGCCGGTAGATGACCTGACCTGCCCAGGGCCGCAGGAACATCGTTGTAAACAAATAAGCTCCCATGACTATACCTATAGTCGAGTTGCTTGCACCGAGTGATTCACCTTTTAAAGGTATAATTACATTCAGAATCGAATTTGAACTGAAGTAGAAAAGTGTCAATAAATATAATCTCATAAAGGGCCAAGCCAAAGCTCCCCTCACAATATGTTTCTCCCCTTCCCATCTCTGCTGTCTGTTAAACGTAATGCCATCTGCAGCATCGCTTTGGAGTATTCAGACTGCACCTCGTTTAATCGCTGGGCGGATATGATCTCTTCGATCTGACCGCCGCGGATAAACATCATCCGGTCGCACAAATAGGCAGCTGCCTGAAGATCATGCGTAATGAAAATATAGCTCATGCCGTACGTCTCTTTCAGCTTCTTCAGTAGCTCCAGAATCTGGAACTGAACAGATGCATCCAGAGAACTGACGGCTTCATCCAGGAGAATATAATGAGGATCCGTTGAAACTGCTCTAGCAATGCACACCCGCTGTGCTTGTCCTCCCGACAGCTCATGGGGATACTTTTTCCGGTAAGAGCTGTCCAAGCCTACTTCACGTAACAGGCTGTCAATTTTTTGATCGACTTCTATATGATTACGTCCTTGAATTTTGAGCGGTTCCGCCAATGCCTTCTCCACAGTGAAATAGGGATGGATTGAAGAGGTATAATCTTGAAATACAGCACTGATCTTTCCCTTTCTGCCGGCCCGCTCCCCTATATCCCTGCCTTCAAATTGAATCGTGCCGTGGTCCGGCTTCTCGATGCCAAGCAGCAGACGTCCCAAAGTTGATTTCCCGCTTCCGCTCTCTCCGATGATGCCTAGCACCTCGCCAGCCTCCAAGGCAAAGCTGATATGATGCAACACCTGCTTGTTCCTGCTGAAGAACAATCCCCCGCTAGAATATGATTTATCCACCTGATTAACGGTCAACAAGCTTAAGACCTCCCATACTCCGGATGAAGTGGCTGTTCAGTGCCTGCTTCGCTTCGATTAGATATTTGGTGTAAGCATGTTTGGTGTTGGTAAAAATCTCGGCAGCCGCTCCACTCTCGACAATCTCGCCGTCCCTCATAACGACGATATCATCAGCAATCCGTTTTACCGCGCCAAGATCATGCGAGACAAAAATCATAGAACAGCCAGTCTCGGACTTCAGGGAAATGAACTGCTCCATAACCTCATACCGGGATAATGTATCCAGTGCGGATGTCGGTTCATCGGCGATAATCAGCGTTGGCTTCAGGACGATGGCCAGCGCAATCATCATCCGCTGCAGCATGCCTCCTGATAGCTGATGCGGGTATTTATTCATCAGCGTCACCGGGTCCTTAAGCATGACGTTTTCCATGGCGACGGCCATCTTCGCAATAATTTCCGTTTTGCTCCAACCATAATGCTGCTTCAGCGTCTCTTTGAAATGATTGCCGACAACGCTGGAAGGGTCGAAAGCGCGCATCCCGTTTTGCATAATCAGGCATAGCTGCCGGCCCCTTTGCTTCCGCATTTCCTGATCAGAGAGTCCGGTGAGATTCATTCCGTTAAGCTTTATGCTTCCGCTCTGCCTAATGTTGGACCTGTTCAGCCGCATAATCGCCCGGCAGGTTACAGACTTCCCGCTCCCGCTCTCCCCTACAATAGCCAGACAGCGCTCGGGCTTGATCTGAAAAGAGCTGTCCTTGACAAGGATCGTATCCGTTAAAGCATCCCATAATCGTAAATTTGAAACCTCCAGCGTGTTCATGGAAGTTATGCCACCTCTTCCCCCTTCAGTTTGGCAGAAAATCTCGTAAATGCCCGCCGCGGTTTGGAAGGCTTTCTTTGCAATTTTGGATCTAAGGCTACTTGCAGGGAATCAGAGCAGAAATTTACCGCTGATACTATGATGACGATGGCCAGCCCTGGAGCCAGCATAAGCTCCGGCCGGGAGAACATTACCCCTCTGGCTTCATTCAGCATCATGCCCCATTCCGCATGAGGCGCCTCGATCCCTAAACCAAGAAAGGACAGTCCGGAGATTTGCAGAATCATCGTTCCGAACGCACTGCTTGCAATGACGGCAAAATCCGGAAGCGCCACAGGCATGATATGCTTTATCATAATTGTCATATTGCCCATTCCGCTCGTTTTGGCAAATCTTACATAGTCTGCATCGGCATACTGCAGGACCGAAGAGCGGATGACACGCGCAAACCAGGCCCATTTCATAACGACAAAGGCAATTAGAATGTTCTGGATTCCCGGCCCCAATATCCCTACTACAGCCAGCGACATGACATAACCGGGAAAGGAGAGCATTACGTCACAGACCCTCATGATCACACTGTCTGTCTTTCCCCTGAAATAACCGGCCAGCAATCCCAGCAATGCCCCGAAAAGCGCAGATACGGCCATCGCAACAAATACCCACAGGACACTGGGACGTATGCCGTAAATTAATCTGGATAATACACAGCGTCCCAAATGATCGTTGCCAAGCAGGAATTTCCAGGACGGTAGAGCATAGCGCAGCTCCATATGAACTTGCTCTGGACTATGGGGCGCTAACCAAGGTGCTAAGATTCCCGCAGCTGCGGTCAGCACGATGATCGTGAGGGACAAGGCAGCAAGCTTGTCCCCCCATATCTTTTGCAATACGCTCATTTAGAACTCCTTTCTTAACTTGGGGTCCAGTGCTGCATTAATGAGATCCGAGAGTGTATTAAACAGCACGAAGGAAACGGCCAGTACCAGGACATAAGCCTGGATGACCGGAAAATCCCTCCCCAGGATTGAATTTACGGTTAATGGACCTAAACCGGGCCAGGCGAAGATGCTTTCGACGACAACTGTACTCCCCAGAATAATGGGGACCGCCATACAGAACACAGAAGTAGCAACCTGCATAGAGTTCTTTAACATTCTAAGTGTAATTTTCCTCTCCTGCAGACCGCAGGCTCTGGCATATAGCGTGTAGTCCTCATACAACTGGCTCAGCATGGAGCTGCGGACAAGACGGAAGTAAATGCCTGCATAGCTGACAGTAAGGACGATCACCGGCAGAATGTAACTGGCCCAGGAATCCATTCCGCTGGTCGGCAGCCAATCCAGCTTTACTGAGAAATACCAGATCATCATTGCTGCAAGCCATGCCGACGGCATGGAAGTCAGGAAGAATGAAACGCCCCGGATAGAACGGTCAAGCAGCCTGCCTTCCTTCAGCGCACAGAGGATTCCGAGTCCGACGGAAACCGCCAGTATAGCAATCACCGATACCATAGTTAATTTGAGCGTGTTCATAAAAGCCGGGCCAAGCAGCGCCCACACTGCTGTACCCGTGATATAAGAGTCCCCGAAGTCCAGGCGGAGGCAGGAGGTCAGCCAATAAAAGTAACGGATCAGAAATGGCCGGTCCATGCCGAGTGCAGCTTTGGTCTCCATGAGCAAGGCTTCAGTGACTTGCGGGACTCCTTGTGCCCGGAGAACAACCTCGGCCGGGTCTAGCGGTGAGAGGTTATTCAGAGCAAAGTTCAGGAATGAGATAATGATCAGCAGCGGAACCGCCAGCAATGATCTTTTGAGGATAAAGATGCCCATAAAGACCTTCCTTTCCGTAACCGGTTATTCAAAATGCATATTCTCGAAAGGCAACTCAAATTGCGTTTGCTTAAAGGCGATGCCCTGCAAGCTGCTTGGAGCGACTACAGTAAGATTTCCGTTCGTAATTGGAATGAAGATGGCCTCATCATGGACAATCGTCAGGATGTCCGTGTACAGTGATTTTCGCTGGTCCTCTGTAGTGGTTGCCATAACATTATTGATTTTTTCAAAGAGCTGCTCTGCTTGAGCGATACCGCTTGTTGCATGATAGTAAGAGGATTCGGAGGTAAATGCAGAAACTGTACTTTGCGGGTCATATGCTAGGCCCCATGTCTGGTTGAACAACAAATCATAAGTCCCTGAAGCTCTCCGGTTAGCGATAGAGGAGGAATCTTCGCCGATCAGCTTCAGCTCCATGCCGATCCCTTTTACGGTATTTTGGATCAATTCAGCTTGTGTCTTCTGAGATATGGAAGCTGCATCATAATAGAGCTCCATGGATAAAACCTTACCCTCTTTAGAGCGGATTCCGCCTTCTGAGACTGTCCAGCCTGCATCGTCCAGCAGCTGTGCTGCCGCCTGTAAATCATAGGTGCGCGTCTTCAATTCGATATCTGCATAGTTCACGTTGGCCGAAAACAAAGTTTCAGCGGGCGTTTCTTTACCGTTAAAAATTTGATTGGCGATACTTTCGCGGTCGATCGCATGCCAGATCGCTTCACGGACTGCTTTTTCTTGTGCAGGACTTCCAGCTTTGCTGCTGTTGGCCACAATTACTTTCGTGTTCATCGGCTCACTTCTAACGACTTGATAATCCCCGGCTTCAATTAGACAGTCCATTGCCTCTGTATCAATACTGTCGGTTCCCCTGTCATCAGTAAAAATAAAGTTAACTTCCCCTTTTTGCAGGGCCAGGAATGTTGTTTCTCCTGTCGGAAGCACCTTTGCGGTAATTTTCTTAATCTCCGGTGCGCCGTTCCAGTAATCAGGATTTGCTTCAAAAATAGCATATTGATCTGTCTGGTGTTCGGTGAGCCGATAAGGGCCGGTTCCGTTGTGACCGTTCACTCCATCTTTGGTTTCCCCGTTAATAAAGTCTTTCGGTGACAGGAAGACGTAGGGTCTGGTCATGGAGAGCTCAAGCAAAGCAGGATAATAGGGTTCTGACAAAGTCATCTGGAAGGTGTTTTCGTCCACTGCCTTGGTATCGATAATTTTGGTGGACAGCCTGATCCATGAATGCTTGACCGCATTATGCTGAACTGCATCGATATTCTGCTTGACTGCCTCCGCATTAAACGGCTCTCCATCGTGGAAGGTAACACCTTGTCTTAGATGAAAGGTATATACAGTTCCGTCTTCAGAGATGTCCCAGGATTCTGCCAGCAGCGGCTTGATTCCTTCAGGAGTGTTTTCAACCAATGATTCGTAAACCATTCCTTGGGCCGGCATTGAGCCTGGATAAAGATGCGGATTCATATCGTTAATATCCTTGACTGTTGCGTAAACGAGCTCCTGCTTTGGACTGGACACATCGGTTTGTCCGTTCTCCGCCTTACCGCATCCGGCTAGCAAAGCCAGCGCCGTGACTGCCGCCAATAAAGTAATTAATTTTCGTTTCATTTGATTTCCCCCATAGTATGAGCTGATTACTTCCACTTCCAAGCCGGTCTTTTGTATGTATGGGTGAAGCAGACTGTTAGAGCCTGAAGTTGGAGAAATCAACAGAATGCATTTTACATGCGCCAGTACATCCCTGTTAAGGCTACTTAATACACTCAGATAAGCATCTGCAGTCATGCTAAACCGTTGAATTAAAAATAATATGAGTCGCTGACTTTATTTCTAGCCCGAAATCATGTATTTCCCCTGTTACCAGACGTATGGGCTCCTGACCCGATCATTACAACCTTTGAATCAGAGCTGAGGTGGAAGCTCCCGAATTCCTGTTCAATACATGATTCTTTGGCGAACGATATTTTCTGAAGCAGTCCTCACCTCCTGTATACTAATGAATGGTATAAAAATTAATAGTAATTATTACGATTAACAGTGTAAATTATATCCATGTTTATTGCTTTGGTCAATATATTCTTTTTGGATTATCCGGGAATACTCTTGTACAAAAAAAAGCTTTCCTGCTGATACCCGGGTAAGGTACAGGGAAAGTTTTCGTACATCCTATGCTTTTTATTGAGAAATGTTTTTTCGTTCTTTTTGGGCCAGATCCTAATATCCGGATATTACTGCCCCTTTGCAGATCGACATTGAAATACAAAAGAAACCCGGAGTCTTTAAAAGACCTGGGTTTCTCAACAATCTGAGAAATCCGTTTGGTGTTCTTTCCATGCAGTGAAGTTCAGGCTAGAATTGCCACTTTTCTGGAATTAGCGGGTTTCCCCGCGGTGCAGAAATTCCTCAATCATCGCTTTGTATTTGTCCAGACTGTACCCGTTATACATTCGGGAAGTAAGCGTACGGGTGTTTCCAAAGAAAAAGCGCTCAAACTGTTTCTGTCTGCCGCCGAAGGGGCCGACACCCAGCTCCCAGGACAGCCGGAAAAGAGAAATCCGGTCGCAGGCGGATGTATCCTGTCCTTTAAGATAAAGACGGATAAAGTCGCCGGCATCAGATTCCAGATCTGTCTCGGAAGGAAGCATAACGAGACTGCTGGAACTGATGTCCTGGAGCATACCCAGCATCTCCTGATAAAAAGAGGAATACTGCATCGTAGCAGCAATCAGCGGATTTTTGGCCGGCACATAATAGCCCTTGGAATCCGGTTCTGCCAACATTTCCGAAGCCAGGCGAAGAGATTTCAAATTTTCAAGCATGGTCAAAATCCGAGATATCCGCTCTATAGTAACCGGTTCGAGCGAGATATTCTGTTCATCCGACAATTTAGAGACCAGGCCGAGAAGAAATTCCGTCTTGGCAATGTATCGTGTAAGCACCTGATGGCCGGTATGGCTGTGAAAATTCCCTTCGCTGAACAGCCGCTCTCCAATCTCTTCCTTCCCTAAGTAAAAGATACGGTTGCGTGGTATGAACACGTGATCAAAGATAACCATGGCGTCCATTTCTTCAAATCTGCTGCTCAGCGGATGATCATAATGAGATGAGCCTGAATAACTCTCCCGACAAATGAAGGTCATTCCTTCCAGATCATTGGGAACGGCAAATGCAAAGGCATATGGATTATCCTGTTCCAGCATGGAAGGTAAAGGTGAAGGAAACACCAGTATTTCATCACAGGTTGCAGCCTGCGTAGCCATCATAAAAGCACCGCTTACCACAATTCCGTTCTCCGTGTGATCGATAACTTTAGCTGTAATGGAATCATCAAACTCGTCCACCAGCTCGGACAATCGGCTGGCAAACGGCTGAATGAATGCATGGGATAATGTGATGTCCTGACTTCGGCAGTATTCATAGTACTTTTTGAGATTATCTTCATATTCCGGATTGTATTCTTGTAACAGATGAGCTGCGGTATATAAAGACATCAGCGTCGTGTTCATATAATCTGGTGATCTCCCTAAAAACCCATGGTGCTTCTCTGCCCACAATTCCATCATGATTCTCCTGCGAACCAGGTCTTCCTTGCTTCTCGGTGCCAGGAAGGAAAGTCCGTAACGCTCCCCGTCAGTCCCGCTCTGAAAGGTCAGTTGTTCCATGATTTTCTTCTGATGCTGCATATCATACATTTCAGCTTGGGTCTTCATTAATCCGTTGAAAGCGGGATGGCTGGATAAAGGCCCTTTGATGGTTTTACCCTGATACCATATATTGATTTGCTGGCGGTTGATACGCTCGGTATATTCCTTGCCGTTCTTAACTGCCGTGGCCCACCACCCCATTCATGAAGATTCAACGGTTCAGCCAATATGACTAATCCAGTTGCTATAAAATACGTTGTACCGTTGAAAGCAGTACATTGTCCATGTTCAAACATTTACTTTCCATCAATCTCAAGTCAAACATATTACTACTTAGCACAAATAACTTAGATAATTATCAATTCGGCAATGGGGGCAAGTTCTTGCCCTGAGCAAAAGACAAGAACGTTGTTCCTTAAAAACAACAAACCCGCGCTGGGCGCGGGCTCTTGTGGGACTATATTCTAAATTCCGAAACGTTTTCTTTTCACTTGTCAGTTTATAAGCAGCTCTTACCGGTAAGGAAACACCATCTTTTATAAAATGAAGAAAAAAGCAGTCCCTATTGGGGCTGCCTTTTATAGGCTTGTATAGAACAAAGAAAAGATCACCTCTTCAAGTGTTTTCCCTTTAATTAGATTTCCTCCAGATATACGCTATATAGACAGTACAGAATAGTACGATAACGAGAAAGGAATAACGATACATCACCGCATAACTGCTTGCTTCTGCAAGGCGGCCAAGGAGTAGCGCCCCTCCGCCGATGCCAAGATCAAATGCCGAATAAAATGTCGCATTCGCAGGACCCCGCAGTTCCGGTTCTACGCGGTTTAAGATCCACGCCTGGAGCGAAGGCTGCACTGCACCGAACCCGAAACCAAAAAGGACTGCCGAAATTGCCAGCATAGTCATGCTATGGGTATAGGACAAAACGAGGAGCGAAGCGGCCAGTAACAAACTGCCTGGAAAAATGACCCATACGTGGCCTTTACGGTCAAACAGCCGTCCGGAAATTAATCGCACGATGAGCAGGCTGATGGCATTTAACGTAAAAAACAAACCGACATTGCCAATCTGGGCTTCTTCACCAAACAGCGTAATAAAGCTGACGATCCCGCCGTAAACGATCCCGATCAACAAGCCGAGCAAGGAGGGAAACAGCGCCTTTGGCTCGAATAGCTGTGACCGGAGAGGAAGCCTTGCTTGTGCCTGATCAGTGCTGCCGGAACGCTCATTACTATGATTACGCTGCTTCTGAACGCCCCACACGCATATCAAGGCTAGCGCTGTACTGGCGGCTGCAACAAAAATGACACCAGGCATCTGCCATTTTCCATCTAGAAGAGCAAGTCCGATCGCAGGTGCGAGTGCCATAGCAAGCGTGCTGGCGAGCCCGAAAAAACCAATCCCCTCTCCCCGCCGGTTAGCCGGAATAATATCTGAGGCCATTGTACTCGACGTGACGGTGACAATTCCCCAGCAAACGCCATGAACACAGCGTGCCAGTAGTAGCAATCCAACTGAAAGCGTCCAATTGTACGAGGATATAATAATAAAACAAAGGACTAGACCTGCAACAAGCCAGCCTTTTTTGCTCCGGCTCATAAGTGCTCCGACCAATGGCCGGCTGAATAACGAGAATACAGTAAAGATACTGATGATCAAGCCGACCGCTGTATTGTTTCCACCCAAGTCCAGCATGTAAACCGGCAACGTAGGCAGCAGTATTTGAAATCCGAAGAATAAAAAAAAGCTAGCCGCCGTAATTAGTACAAAATCCATTGTCCATAATTTAGTAGACTGTTGTTGCTGTGAATAACCGGTTTTCATGATAGCTTGCCTCCAGCATGCTTAATTTAGTGAGTAACCTCACTTTATTTGTTTATAGTGAGTTTACTCACTAATTTCATTGAAGTCAATGCTTATTTGTATGGAGTCATTTGAAAAAAAGGCTCTTTGCGATAAAATAAGGGTAGACTTTTTCGAAACGAGGCTGTATAAGCAAATGAACCTATCGCCACAGGATTACATGGATGACGAAGCTGCCGATACCTTTTATTTACTCATAACCACTTCCCGTATTCTGAAATTCGAATTTGATAAACGCCTGGCTTCTTTAGACCTGCCAATTCCGCTCTCTGGAGCCCGGCTGCGCCTGTTGATGGAAGTCTGGAAAGCGGAGCATATGCGTATGAATGAACTTGCGGCTGTCATGGACTTAAAGCCCCGTACAATCACGGATTTCGTGAACGCTTTAGAGGAAGATGGACTTATACAACGTACCGGCGACCCGACAGACCGGCGCGCAACCATCCTGTCACTGACAGATAAAGCGAAGCCCCATATCAGGACGATTCGCTCGATTAGCGCGGAAATCTCCGAGAAGCTCATGGAGAAGCTTACAGTGGAACAGCGTCAGCAATTGAGGGAAATGCTACACAGCTTGGTTGGATAATGGTGCTTCCAAAATCAAAATCCCTGCACAATTATTAATGTGCAGGGATTCTATTGACTTCAGGCTCACATATTACGAAATTAGCTGTACTATCATCATTTTCTTTTCTTCTTAATGAAAGTAAACAAGTATAAAAATAAGATAAATACAGATGCACCCAATCCGAAAAGTAATATTAGCTGTAATGAAGCCTGTATATCATTTGCAGAATTGATCAAAAGGATTAATGAACCCATTAGGCCGCCGATACCAAAATACAGAAGTAGATGTAATATAATACTGCGACTCCTGATTATTCTATCTATATACAAGGAGACTGGAGTTACTAAGAATAAATAAATGCATAAAAGTATCAAAAATCCATTTAAAAATTCATTCGTAAATGAATAGTACAGAACATTATCGTCAGTATTGTTGTTTTGGCTTACCATTGTGATAACAAGTGACAGAAGTAAAGCGGAAAATAATGAAGAAAGGAGTCTAGTCATGGCCAGTAATTCCTCCTTTTTTTGTTCTTTTACATGAACAGCAGCCAATCAGCCCGGGTGGATACGGTTTACTGTATTCCTGCACCGAAGGAATGACAGCAATAAGATACTTTGCTGCCGAGCGGATAATATCCTTCACCTGCTCCTTCGTTAAATACTGCTCTGACATCATCTCAGGATATTTTTCACTCATCAGCCGGAAACCTTCATTCTCGGAAAAATGCAGCTGCAGCGTGTTCATCCTGAGCCTGGACATCTCCTCGATCCGCTCCTTGATCCATTCAGCAGAATAGTATTTCCGTCCGGTGTCGATATGCAGCGCCCGCTCGGGCATCACGGGATAGTCTAAGTACAGCTGAAGTCAGCTTTTGGAGCTTGTATGCTCGTGGATATAATACCATTGTTCACTCTCCTCATTCCATGATAATATCTGGTGCTTGGCTCAAGTGTTTTTTGAAATCGCATTCATGAAAAGATCCGCTATACCTCCCCTTTCTGTTTTATCCAAAATCACTATATAGCAGGATTTGCCGGTCCAAGTAGAAGCGATATTAAAGATACACTAGTCAAATTGAAGAAAAAATGATAGAGTAGCATTCCGCTTCACATAAGCAAAACTTGATCCCACAAAAAAAACCGCGCTCAGCGCGGGTTCTAATGTAACATGTTCTTGTCCGATGACAAAATAAAATAAAGTGGATAGTAGTAATTTAGTGGCCCATGCCATGGCTATTGGTTGTTACTGTGCCGCTGTAAACAACACTGGATACCCCATCTGCACTTGCCGCAGTCAGAAGGCGAATGAACTATTCGTTTTTTTCATTATGTAGTGACACTGACTCCAATTCTTGTAGCGTAGGATAATCCGTATACCCTTTGCTTCCTATTCCGAAAAATGTTGAAGGATCTGCTTCATTTAATGGCGCTCCTGATTTTAGCCGCTCTACTAAATCCGGATTAGCTAATGACCATGCACCGACTGGTACCATATCAGCCAGGTCATTATCAAGATCAATACTTAGATTTTCCAGAGCACGCCCCGCCCGATTGACTAATAGTGGATTTGTCCAAATGGAACGAATATCATAGAGCAGTTTTTCATTTCCAAGATGCATTACATGGAGATATGCTAATTCCAGCTTAGCTAGCTCTTTTACCAGGTAGAGATACAGTTGTGAACCTTGCTCCCCATCTTGAATTCCCCCAAGAGATGTCCCTGGTGAAATACGGAAACCGGTCCTGTCTGCTCCAATCTCTTGTACGACGGCTTTTGTGACTTCAATCGCGAAACGAGCACGATTTTCAATAGATCCTCCATATTCATCCGTCCGTGTGTTCGAATTTTCTCCGAGAAATTGATTAATGAGATATCCATTGGCTCCATGAATTTCAACGCCATCCGCACCAGCTTCAATTGCTGCTGCTGCTGCTTTACGAAAATCGGAAATAGTCGTTTGAATGTCCTCTTTACTTAACTCACGCGGAACGGGAATGTCCTGCATTCCTGTAGCTGTAAACATCTGAACACCGGGAGCAATGGCTGATGGTGCAACGGGTTGGCGATGATGGGGTGTATTGTCAGGATGGGACATACGACCGGCATGCATTAATTGGATGTACATATATCCACCTGCTTCATGCACTGCATCCGTAACCTGTTTCCACCCTTTTATATGCTGTTCAGTATAGATCCCCGGTGACCATAGGTATCCTTGACCATCATCAGAAGGCTGTGCGCCTTCCGTAATAAGGAGTCCCATTGATGCTCTTTGAGCATAATAAAGGGGACTTAAATCTCCCGGAGTACCATCTTCTTCTGCTCTGCTGCGTGTCATTGGTGCCATCGCTAATCGATGTGGCAGTTCCAAGTTTCCAACTTTTGTTTTACTCCATAATTTTGTCATTTTATACACTCCTCTTAATAATTAAGTTAACAACGGAACAGTGATTAAGAAAGATGCGGGTATAAGGCAGGAACGCCGCCGGCAAGTGCTGCCTGTAACATACGGCTGTTATCATCAGCAATAATTTCAAAGCTGCCAGATTCTATGCCAGCAACAGCTTTTTTTGCAATCTCTGCAGGGTTGGATTTTGGAGTATCTAAACCGGTGGTCATGTCTGTCTCCATAAAGCCCACATGCAATCCTGATACTCGTACATTACGAGAATACAAATTCAAACGTAAATCATTCGTCAATGCCCATTCTGCAGCCTTTGCAGCTGTATATGCACCCACAGTTCCTGAACTAAACCAGGATAATGCGGAAAGAACATTTAGAATGGAGCCTCCCCCGTTTTTTTCAATAATCGGTGCAAAGGAACGAATCATGGATAGCGTACCGAAGAAATGTGTATCGAATTCCAGCTGTATTTGTTGCACATCATCTTCCAGCAAAGAAGCTCCTGTAGATGATCCTGCATTGTTAATCAAAAGCGTTACATCCTTTGCGACTAGAGCTGCTTCGGCAACCTCTTGAGGGTTGGTGATATCAAGCTTTACCGGTGTAACACCAGGAATATCAATGGTTTCCGGATTTCTTGCACCCGCGTAAACTTTAGCTCCCCTAGATAAAAGTTCAAGAGTAAGCTGGCGGCCAAAACCCCGATTTGCTCCAGTGACAAAAGCGACTTGTTCAGAAATATTCATTGTATTAGCTCCTTATATTCATTGTTTGAGTACATTTTTTTTAAAAAAAGTTCCAGGGTTAGAAAGCTCTAACCATACGGGAATAATCGTTCTAATAACTGCAAATTAAATGACCATACCCTTTGTGAGTACAAGCTTAGTGCAAGAGATGGAAGGACTAAGCTTTTGAGAACGATCATACTAGAAAGTGCATAGGGAATTAAATGAATAATTATTTAGATAAAAGTTTACTCGATACATCGGCTATACGTTGTAGCTTTTCTTTACGCATAGAGGTTTTTGTCATCACCCGTAACGCTACATAGACAGCATGCAGATGTTCCGCTTGATCACTGGCTTTATAGTCCGGATTAAACTCTCCATTCTGCTGTCCCCACAGAATAATATCTTTGAACAGCTGCTCTGATAATACAAATAATTCTGTGGTCTTTAAATCCACATCGGCATCGCGCATTGCCAGTTCCACCGCTGAATTCACCATTAAACATCCGGAAGGAGAATCTTCATCACCAAAGATCACGAAACTAAAAATATGCTGAAGTGCCTCAGTTGCAGTCTTAGAGCGTTTAACTTTTCCTACAAGTGTAGCACATACTTTTTCGTGGAATTGGTCCATTGCTTTTAAAAATAACGTATGCTTGTCGCCAAATGTGTCATATAAACTTCTTCGATGAATTCCCATATGCTCAACCAGTTCCGTCATAGATGTCTTCTCATAACCTTGTTCCCAAAAAAGCTTCATCGCCTTTTCTAATACCACGTTCTCTTCGAATTCTTTGCTCCTTGCCATTCTTTTCCCTCCCTGTTGTTCAATATAACATATTGAGAACGATTGGTAAAGAATGATTTATTTTAACTTAAGAAGCAATTGACCCCAAGTATGCGTTATGAAATCCGGAGCAACCTTCATGGAGAAGCGCATGATTTTAGTAAATCCTGCATTTACACGTATTTTGTTTTTTAATCCTTTTTAACGCTAATAATAACAAGATTCGTTAAAGGTAAAGAAATCATCTGATTAGCCTATCTCCAATATGACTTTCCCTCGCCCACGTCCCGATACTCTCCTTAAAATTGGATTATGACTTTTCCTTTCGGATGACCTGCAGCAACCAACTTTAAGGCTTCATTAATATCTCCAATATGGAATATTGTAGGGTCCACTGCTGGAACAATTCCGTTTTCTTCAATCATATTTGTAATGCTTTTTAATTGTTCTCCATCACTGCGAACAAAAATGAAATGATACTGAATGTTCTTCTTCTTGGCTTTGTGGTCATACTTGGCTCCAGCAATAGCGAAGAGCTTTTGCTTCCAACCTGACAAGCCCATATCCTCGGCGAAACGTTTGTTAGGACCGGTCCGCAAAGAAAGAAGACGGCCGCCTGCTTTAATAATGGAAAGCTCATGATTAAATTCGCTTGATCCCAAGGTATCAATTACATAATCAAGATCTCTAAGCTGTTCCCAATAGTTCTCGGTCGTGTAATCAATGTATTGGTCAGCTCCAGCCATCATTGTCCGCTCACGTGCTTGTGGACTACCACTGACGATAACCTTGAGCCCCATACTTTTGGCGATCGGAATAGCCATTTGGCCAAAAGAACCAGAGCCTCCGGGAATAAATACACTTTCGCCAGCTTTAGCAGCTAACTCTTCATGCAATCCTTGGTAAGCCGTTAATCCAGTCAAGGGTGCAGCCGCACCGGTAACAAAATCCAGATTAGCAGGTAAATGTGCGATGGCATCAGCCTCAATCGCCGCGTATTCTGCAAATGCACCAATTTTTTGTATAGGCAGACGTGAATAAATGGCATCGCCTGCTTTGAATCCCTGAACATTTTTGCCAACCTTTTCAATAATGCCTGTGAGCTCATTACCGAGTGTCAGCGGGAACCCATAATCCTGGATTAACTTCACGCTTCCAGTAGCGATAAGCAGTTCCAGATGATTAACTGCCGCAGCCTTCACTTTAACCAAGACTTCGTCATCCCGTATTCCCGGAACTGGGATATCATTCACTTCAACTTTGAACTGTTTTGAATATTTAGTAATCTGAGCAGCTTTCATAATTTATAACCTCCCTCTACAAAAATGGTTAGTAACATTTAAGTTGAATTGTAACTGACTCGATAAGCATAATACCTGAAGTTACAAAAGTCAACAATTGTTACCTGATGTTATATTATGCTATACTACAGACAGGTATAGACACGGCGATTAATGAATTCATTAAAGAAAGAAGGGTTGGCACCTGCCAAAACAAATGGCTAGAATCACACAAGAACTTATTATTGAAACAGCAGAAGCATTAATTGAACGAACGGAAAAACCGGAAGTGACACTCTCTCAAATTGCCGATGAATTAAGTATCACTCATGCAGCGCTCTATAAACATTTTAAAAATAAACAAGAGCTCTGGGCGGCTGTGTCTAAAAGCTGGTTCAACCGGATGATTTCAGAACAAATCCAAATAGACACAATTAATTTGGCTATGCCAAGGGATGTGCTCCACGAGTGGCTCTGGTCCTTTGTTAACGCTAAAAAACGCGCATACAACGAAAATCCCAAAATGTTTGCTCTTAATACACAATATGTGGACAGCAATCCATTGGTATTGCGTGACGTTCTCTGGGACTCCTACCAAATTATCGATGGTATCATGGAATATCGAGATCCCCTCTTCGAGCGGGCGGAGGCGATTCTATCCGTATTTGCGGTATTTAGTCTGCCTTCCTTCAAGGAATCCTGGAATTCACCAGACTACCAAGCAAGGTTTGAGCGCATCTGGAATTTAATTAAGGATGGGCTTTAATTCAAAATTTTTCCTCGAACGAGACTTAAAAAACAAAAAAAGGACTTCTATTACAGTCCTTTTCTTAGTACAAACCATGTGTTTATTGGCATATAATGATCCATATCAGGAGAGATCCGCCATCTACCGGGTCGAAGCCGAGCTCATTTACTACGTTCATGACTGATTGTTTATGCGAATGGTTATAAACTGCAATTGCTATGGATAGGCGCTGTTACCGAATTTTTTTCCTTCCAGCTGCTCAATCCTGCGGGCATCTGTAAGTTTGACATCATGCCACATTCAAATAGCCTTTACTTCCTGGCATATCCTTTTGTGTATCTGAGTCAGTAATCATTAGTCTTACGAATCTCACGGCGCATAAAATGTACTTTCGGGGCGATGGAAATATTTTATTATCTGGTATCTGGAAGGTGACAGACGCTCGTTTACTGAGATAAAAAATTTAAATTGGAGGCTTATCGCAAGGCTCGCTCACAAAGCAGTTCAAGGAGCTGGAGGAGGATGGTATTATTAAGCGTGATGTGTATCCAGAAGTGCCCCCGCGGGTTAAATACTCACTTACGGAGAAGGGAATCAAGCTGCATTTATAAGTCTGAGCTAACAGGGCAACGGGAGTTGAACAATAGCGGTATTCATGACTTATGTATTAAGTCCAATGAATACCGCTATTTCATTTTTGAATTTAAGTCAGAAAATACAGCTGCGACATCGGAACGGTGTCTACCGGCTTACATTGGAGTGTCTCGCCGTTAACGGACACGGAGTAGCTGCGCGGGTCAACCCAAATCTCCGGGGTTTCGCCGTTGTGGATCAGTGATTTTTTGTTAACCTTCCGGCATCCCAGAACGGGCTTCAGCATTTTCGTCAGATGCAGCTTATCCAGCGTTCCGAAGTCTAGTGAGGCTTGTGATACAAAGGTCGCGCTTGTCGCAGCTCTCGCCTGGCCGTAGCTTCCGAACATCGGTCTGTACATATAGGGCTGCGGAGTCGATATCGAGGCATTGGGGTCTCCCATTAATGAATGGGCGATCATTCCGCCTTTCAAGACCAATTCGGGCTTCGTTCCGAAGAATGACGGCTTCCAGAGAACAAGATCCGCCATTTTCCCGACCTCAATGGATCCGACATAGGCTGAGATGCCATGCGTAATTGCCGGATTGATGGTGTATTTGGCAATATACCTTTTGACGCGGCTGTTGTCGGCCCGCCCGTCTCCTGTAAGCACGCCGCGCTGCTGCTTCATTTTATTTGCGGTCTGCCAGGTTCTAATTGCCACCTCGCCGACTCTTCCCATGGCCTGTGAATCCGAGCTGGTCATGCTGATCGCGCCGATATCATGCAGAATATCCTCGGCACCGATGGTCGTCTCCCGGATACGCGAGGCGGCAAAAGCCACATCCTCCTCAATCCGCGGATCGAGATGATGACACATCATCAGCATATCCATATGCTCGGCTACCGTATTGCGGGTGAAAGGCATGGTCGGGCTTGTGGAGGAAGGGAGCACATTCTCCATGGAAGCCACCCGGAGCAGATCCGGCGCATGGCCCCCTCCCGCCCCTTCGGTGTGGTACGTATGAATCGCCCGGCCGTTAAAGGCCCGCAGGCTATCCTCCACGAATCCGGCCTCATTTAAAGTATCGGTATGAATATTGACCTGAATATCGAAGGCTTCGGCAACTTCCAGGCATTTATCGATCACATATGGAGTGCTGCCCCAATCCTCATGGATTTTCAGCCCGCCTACGCCTGCCTTCACCTGTTCAATTAACGCTTCCGGGCGGGAGCTGTTCCCCCGGCCCAGGAACACAAAATTCATCGGCAGGGAATCCGTCGCTTGAAGCATCCGCTCAATATGCCATACGCCGGAGGTACAATTGGTGGCGAGCGTGCCGGTAGCCGGTCCTGAGCCTCCTCCAACCATGGTGGTGATACCGCTTTGTAGGGAAACATCAATTTGCTGGGGGCAAATCAAATGTACATGACTGTCTACGCCTCCGGCTGTAACGATCAGGTTCTCACCAGAAATGACCTCGGTACCTACGCCTATATACATATTTGGAGTAACCCCGTCCATGATATAAGGATTTCCCGCTTTTCCGATGCCGGCGATAAGTCCATCCTTAATCCCTATGTCTGCTTTAACAATTCCCCAATAGTCCACAATGACGGCATTCGTAATTACGGTATCCAGTACGCCTTCGTCCCGCGTTGCAAGCGGATGCTGCCCCATTCCATCCCGTACCGTTTTCCCGCCGCCGAATACACATTCGTCGCCGTAGACGGTATAATCCTGTTCGATTTCAATTTTCAGCGAAGTATCGGCCAGACGGATGCGGTCTCCGGTTGTCGGCCCATACATACTGGCGTACGTGGCACGGTCTATGCTTTTCATGGCGTAATCCCTCCGTTTACTTTTCCGGCAAAGCCATAGATTTGTTTAAGTCCTCCGATTTCCACCAAGCCGATTTCTTTTGTTTCTCCCGGCTCGAATCGTACAGACAGGCCTGAAGGAATGTCGAGTCTGTAGCCAAGCGTTCCCTCCCGCTCGAACGAAAGGGCCGGATTGCTCTCATAAAAATGGAAGTGGGACCCGACTTGAACCGGCCTGGTTCCGGTGTTGGTCACATTGCGCTGTATCCGCTGACGGTCCGGCAGCAGCTCGATTGGCGTCTCGGCGAACTCATATTCTCCAGGAGACAACGCGGATTCCCCGGCAATCGGCTGATGCACTGTCACAAGCTTGGTACCGTCGGTGAAGGTTGCCTCAATCTGCACCTCACCCATCAGATTGGCGACTCCCTCCATAACCTGTCCCGCCTGCAGCAGATGCCTCGCTTCCTCCATCAGGCTCTCCACGGTTTTCCCCTCACGCGCGCCTTCCATGACAAAGCCGCTGATATATGCAATAGCCTCCGGATAATTAAGCTTTACTCCGCGGGCCAGACGCTTCTGCGCCATATCGGCCGCCACATAGACCAGCAGCTTCTCCCGTTCCTGGACTGTTAAATTCATAGCTATCCTTCCTTTCGAATCAGTCTATTTGAGCTCAACATGAAACAGCCCGGCAATGCGCGGAAAGAGACGGAATGCATTCCCGTAGGCGATAGCCTTCGCATGTTCTTCTCCGGCCTGCAGGGCTTCGCTGAATACCGATTCATTCTGCATGCGCAGCACGCTGTCGGCCGGCCAGGGAATATCTGCACCGAACAGGATCCGGTCAGGAGCAATAAGCTTCTGAAGAGTGCCCAGATTCAGGGTTGTGTCATAGTACAGATTGTCCAGCTTGGCGATCTCCTCCTGAAACTGCTCCGGCGTCGCCTCCACTTGAATGGAATCCTGTCCGATTGCAGCAAGCGCAATTCTCCATTTAATATAGGGAACCATTCCTCCCGTATGCGGTAGAATGAATTGAATGGACGGGTATTTATCAAAAATCCGGTTAACGGCCATCGTCGTTACGGCTCGGGTTGTGTCAAAGGTTCCCTCAAGCAGTGCGGGGCTCAGCCCCGCGATCTTCTGCTTAATTAAGATGGGATGCAGGAAGACGACTGCATTCCTGCGGTCAAGCTCCTCCAGCAGCTCCGTGTAATCAGGATGGCTTAAATATTTCTCCTGATAGCTGGACAGGATGGCCACTCCGTCCAGCTTAAGCTCATCCAGGGCATAGATAACTTCATCGAGTGCCGCTTTGGCATCCGGCAGCGGCAGCGTGGCGAAGGCGCCGTATCGCTGCGGGTATCTCTGCACATAGGAGGCAAGCTCTTCGTTCATCTGCCGGGCCAGCAAATTAGCTGACGGCTGGTCAATAAAGGTCAAATCGGAAGGTGCGGAGAGAAAGGAGCAGGAAATGCCGGTCAGCTCCATTTTTTCAATACCGATTTCAGGGGTCCATTTCGGCATAAAGCTGGGAATCGTCATTCCTAGCTCCAGCTGCTTTTTTTGCATTGCACGCGAGATAATGTGATGATGCACATCAATAACAGGATAGTTCATCGTTAACCGCTCCTTTATTTGTTTTTAAGCCATTCATCCAGCTGCTTTTGCTTCTCGGCGATAATAGTATCGACTCCTGCGCTATTCAATTTATCGAGATATGAGGTCAGTTCCGCAGGATCGAAGGTTCCCGTCTGAAAGCCGGTATCATATTGGTTCTGCACATTGGTAACGGCAGTAATCTGTGCCTTGACGGGATTGATATCGAAGCTGAAGCCCATCGCCCTTGATTTTACTGCGCTTTCGTTCAGCGCCTTCATATGCTCCCATGTCTTTGGATCATTTCCTTCCCAGATAGAAGACAGGAAGTTGTTGCCGACGGCGTATTGGTTCGAATCATAGCCCGTGCTTGAGACCCCGTCCGGCTTACGGATCAAGCCGTTGTCTTGCTTCACGTAATGCTTGCCCTCCACACCGTTTGTAAACAGATTGATTACCTCTTCGTCAGAGTACAGCAGCTCAAGCACTTGAATTGCCTTATCGGGCTGCTTGCTGTTGCGTGCCAATGACATCATGTTGGAGGCGACGCTGTTTCTGGTCATATACGGGGACTCCAGCGGCGCGGCGACGAGCTCCTTGCCTGCGGCGGCGGATTCGGTATAAACCTCGTTAATGTTGCGGATATACGAAAAGGCGGTTCCGGCTTTAATCAGGTTCGAGCCTGTTTCCTGAGACGTTGCGATGTCTTTGCTGAAAAAGCCTTTTTCATACCATTCATGCATGAGGGTTGCCATGGCTGTGAACTCGGAGGTGCCCGCGATATCAAGAAGCTTGTAATCCGTACCTTCGAATTTCAGGACACCGGGCGATAATCCCAGCGGATCAAAATGCAGCATTCCAAGCCCCGGGGTCTCCTGTGAGGTGTAACTGACAATCGGAGTTATCCCTGGTTCATTGTCCTTAATGATCTGCAGAATACCGGACACATCGCTCCAGCTCTTTACGCTGTTAATATCGATCCCATGCTTATCGACCAATTCTTTGGTCATGACAAGACTTGGAGTTAGTGCCCATGCCTTCACGCTCGGAACACCGTAGGTCTCCCCGTTTAGCTTCCCGGCTTCCGCCGCTTCCGGCGGAATCGTCTCCAGAATCCTTTTGCCGGAATTCTTGAGATAATCGTCCATTGGAAGCAGCTGCCCCCTGCTCACCTGGGATTCATAGCCAAACCAGACGCTGGTATAGACCAGGTCCAGCTTCTCACTGCCGGCCAGCATCAAATTCATCTGGTTGGCATAGTTCGACCCGTTGACTGGAAGCAGCTTGACCGTTGCCCCGGCCTTTTCAGCTGTAATTTTGCTGATCTCCTCTTGTACCGTTTTGACATCTGTCACATCACCGAACGCCGGGTAGGTGATTACCACCTCATACAGATCCGGACTTGATGCGCTGGCGGATCCTAATTCCGGCGCTGCTTCTTTACCGCAGGCAGTCAGCATAAGAACAAATGCCGCCAACACGGACACGTACTGCGAGATGCTTTTAACTGTTTTCAACATTCCGATCCCTCCACATGCAATGTAATTATCCTTTTACGGCACCGACGGTAAGTCCCTTTACAAAGAACTTTTGAAAGAATGGATAGGCTGCTATAAGCGGCAATACGCCGATAACGGCAATGGCCATTCTCACACTGCCAAGCGGGACGGAGGCTACGGCGGACTGACCGGACAGATCATTCTGCTGTAAATATTGAATATCGGATAGCATTCGGTTCAACAGATTCTGAATGCTGTACAAGCCTCCGTCGTTGATGAAGATGAGTCCATTGAACCAGTCATTCCAGTAAGAAATCATGAGCATCAAACCGATGGTAGCCAGACTCGGAAGAGCAAGCGGCAGAACGATTCTGCAATAGATCGTCCATTCATTGGCACCGTCGACATACGCCGACTCAACAACCTCACCGGGAATTGATGTGGAGAAGAAGCTTCTCATCAACAAGATAAAGAATCCGTTGGTAAGCAAATTGGGGATGACAAGCGCCCACACGGTGTCTTTCATATGGAACAGGTCGGTGTACACCAGGTAGAACGGAACCAGTCCGCCGTTGAACAGCAGGGTGAAGAATACGAAGAAGGAGAGGAAAGAACGAAACGGCAATACGCTTCTGGACAGAGGGTACGCCACCAGTGTAGTAATGAAGACACCCGCCAGCGTTCCGGCAGCCGTTACGAAAATGGAAATGCCATATGACCGCAGAATCATTGAAGATTTATTGAATAAGTAAGCGTAGGCATCCAGGCTCAGCTGATCCGGAATGAGGCTGTACCCGTTCTGTATAATCGATTGTTCCTCTGTGAAAGAGGCGGAAACCAGCAGCATAAACGGAAACAGTGCAAGTATACTCATTGCTATAAATACCGCGTGAATGGCCAGTTGATAAATTCTGTTAGATTGCATACCTGGTCTCGCTCCTTTACTAAAACAAAGCCAAGTCTCGGTTGTGGCGGCGGACGACAGCGTTGGTCGTCAGGACCAGAACAAACCCGACAATCGATTGATATAATCCGGCTGCAGAGGACATCCCGAAATCACCGAACGTCATCAGTCCCCGGTAGACATAGGTATCAATGACATCCGTGTGGGATTGCAATGCCCCCGAATTCAGCGGCACCTGATAGAACAATCCGAAATCGGAATTGAATATCCTGCCTACAGCCAGCAGGACCATGATGATAATCGTAGGCTTGATCAGCGGGACCGTGATGCTCCAGATTTGTCTCCATTTGGAGGCTCCGTCCAGCCTTGCAGATTCGTAATATTCCTGGTTTATTCCTACAATGGAAGCCAGATACACGATACAGGTATAGCCAACGGTCTTCCATAAATAGACAAGGGTCAGAATATACGGCCATTTCCCGGCATCTGCGTACCATGAGACAGGATCAATCCCGAGTAATGGAAGGATATAATGATTCAGGTAACCGTTCTGCTCATTGAGTAAGGCCAGTACCAAGTAGGCAACAATGACCATCGAGATCAAATAAGGCAGCAGGATCATGCTCTGATACAGCCGTGAGAAGAAACGGACCTTTACTTCATTGAGCAGAATGGCAACAGCCACCGCCAGAAGGGTTCCGAGTGCGATAAAAGCGCCATTGTACAAAAGGGTGTTGCGGGTAATCAGCCAGGCATCCTTCGTCTGGAACAGGTATGCGAAATTATCCAACCCGACCCAATCGCTGCCCCAAATCCCCTTTGCGAAATTGACATCCTTAAATGCAATTACAATTCCAAGCATAGGAAGATAATTATTCACAAACAGATAGATGATTCCCGGTAAAATCATAATCAGCAGCAGCCCATGTCTTCTAATGTTTTTTATTCTCTCCATAAGGTGCCCCCCTTTCCGTTTTTTTGGTTCCAATCAGTTTCGTGAGTGTTCATCAAACCTCCTATTCCTTGTTAATGTGATGTTTTATTACATGTTTTCTTTTCTTATATGAATAATACGATGCCGGCAGGTTAAAGTCATTAGTCGACCTGACTAAAAATTGTGGTGAGTGTTGGATGAATCCACCAGTCCGAAGCCGAAATCAGTTAATTCTGTAATGATACATAACATAACTCTGCTGGCAACATTGCTTATATACTTTCTAATAACGCAAAAAAAGCAGCATATCGGTAAGATATACTGCCTTTGTTCAATTATCGATTTGTGGCTGCCGCTTGGGGAGCGTCAAGGGTGGTATATCCCCCAACAAGAACTCCGCCTGAAAATACAGCCGCACGCGCAGGAGCTGAAGCAATGGCATGCATCGCATTGGCTGCATTCACTAAGGAGAAGCTTCCCCGGTCACCTACCTGGGGAAATACCGCTGACCTGGAGATCAGCGGATACGTATCCATCAGCGGCTTGTCTTCAATCCAGCCGGACACTTCCGCCAGTCTCGAGCCGCGGGCCAGTAAATCGCCATTACCGAACGGGCTCCAAGCATCCAGGATATTATCGGACCCCACATGTACAGTGACGCCTATGTCGAGTAACTGGCTGACAGGCGGCATTGGCCGGTCAATCGGCACACTTGTAATGACTGCGACACCGCTGGCGAACAGCTTCTGGCCGATCGTCCTTGTCTCAGCCGCACTTACTTGTCCCAGACAATAAGCATGGCTGACCGCCGCACGTCCAGCCTTCCCCGTCTGCTCCGTTAAGTCGGCGAAACGGCTCATCGTGTATATGCCGAGATGGCCGGGATCATGCAAATGCAGATCAATGCCTGCATTGAATTCGGTGCTCAGCTCAAACATCGCGTCCAGACTGGCATCTACCTGCCGGTCCAATCCGGCCGGGTCGACTCCGCCGACATAATCGGCTCCAGCCTTAAGCGCCTGCCGCATAACCGGCAGGGAGCCCGAACGCAGAAGTCCCTGCTGCGGAAAGGCCACGATCTCCATCTCTATACGTCCCCTGTACAATTCACGCACTTCCAGAATTTCTTCCAGATGTGACAGTCCTATACGCGGATCTACATCCACATGCGTGCGAATCATGGTCGTGCCCTGGGCCAGCAGTACCTCCAGCAGCCGCCTTGCCCGTTCACCCGCTCCCGTAGGAAGTGAAGAGAGCATCTTACGTTCGAATTCCAGCTGGCCGGGCAGCGTGACAAAGGGCTGCAGCGGCTTCCACGGCTCGCCGAGAAAATGCTTGTCCAGATGGATATGCATATCCGCCAGCGGAGGAAGATAGTGCAGCCCCGCCGCGTCGTAAACGGTAATCTCCGCACCCGGCTCCACAGCACTGCCGCCATCTGCATTGCTGTGTCCAATATGAATGATGCTTCCTGTCACCCGGTCTATGGTTAAATCAAATAAGCTTTCCAGCCATTTTACATGCTTCACTATCGTTATTTGCTTGTTCATGCTTTGCTTGTTCATGGTCTCATCCCTTCTACTGCATAGCTTTATAACAGCTGCTGTTTCATGCGGGTATGGGCGACTTGCTTCCCTCGCTTCCAGACGGTTCGGATTTCCGGACGGTTCAGCAATACCTCCCGGACCGAGGACTCCCGAAACAGCACCATATCCGCCGGAGAACCTACGTGTATCCCATAGCTGTCAAGACCAAGAGCCTTGGCCGAATCAACCGTCAGCATGTTCATTAGGCTGTGTGCATCTTGCCCTCCGCCCATGTAGGTGGCAATGGCCAGCAGCCAGGCCACCTCGAGCGGATCAGCCTTGCCAAACGGTGTGAACGGATTTCGCACATTATTGGTGCCGAGGGTCACATTTACGCCGCATTCCCGCAGCAGGCGGACTGGGGCTAGACCTCTTCGAGGTTTCTCTCCATCTCCCCGCCCGTTTAAATACAGATCGGTCAAAGGCAATGTAATGACATGGATCTGCGCATCATGCAGCAATTCCCCTATGGAGCATGCCTCAATAACGGGCATGGATCCGAGTGAGGTGACATGACCTGCCGATACGAGACCCTGCATTCCTGCGGCAATAGTCCGGCGGGCAATATCTACAATCGCACGGTCACTTGGATTGTCAGAGAAATCGGCGTGATAATCGAGCGGCTTTCCGTACTTTTCCGCCAGGGAAAAAGTAAAATCCAAGTGCCCGCCCAGGTCGTGGTCCTGATAGGTGATGCCCCCTACCACGTCTGCGCCAAGCCGCATCGCCTCTTCCATAAGCTCGGCAGTCCCTGGACATTTAAAGATGCCTTCCTGGGGGAATGCAACCACCTGCAGGTCCATTTGCCGGCTGACGGATTGCTTCAGTTCAAGCGCCGATTCAATGGCACTAAGGCCCAGAATAGGATCAACCTCGGCGTGACAGCGCATATGCGTTACTCCGTGTCTGCTGGCTTCGCGGATTACGGCAAGTGACCGCTCTGTAATATCCTTTGCAGTAAACGTATTTTTCATCTGGGCTGTCATTTGAATCGCATCCTGCAGGGATTCCGTCTCCCTGTCCATCCTTGCCAGCAGATAAGCCTTTTCCAAATGAATATGCGGCTCAACGAATCCGGGGAGCAATAATCCCCCTTTTCCGTTTACGATCTCAGCAGCCTCCCGCCCGCCTTCACTACTTGGAGCAATAAATGCGATTCTCCCTGATGAAATGCCAACATCCATCCGTCCGCTGCCATCCGGCAGAAGCACATCTTTCACAAGTAAATCGGTCATTTTAAACCTCTTTTCGTGTTAACATACATTACTCAACGAGAACATTATTCAGCATATCGTTTCCCGTCACGGAAGTCATTGGCTGAATCGAATAAAAAAAAGCGGCGTCCTTGGATGAATAGACCAAACGTGGTTTACTCTCCACAAACGCCGTGTTATATTACTTTTCATAATCATGAGCAAAACGGAAGGGACCGATCAATGTGCTGCTAAACGACTTGCTTAGTACCGGTATTTACGAGAATGCCAAAGTTATTGCCGGGATTGACGGTCTGATGCGGGAAGTTCAAACCGTCAATATTATGGATTCTCCGGATATCATCCGGTTTCTTCGGCCGAACGAGCTTCTTCTGACCAACGGCTATTTCATGAAGCAGCAGCCGGAGCTGTTGATTCAATTAATCAGAGATATGCAGCGTCTGAATTGCTGCGGAATGGCGATTAAGACCCGCCGCTTTGAACTGATTCTCCCTGACGAAATTGTGCGGCTGGCAGAAAGCAGCAGATTCCCTTTAATCGAAATTTCCGATGTCCCGCTGTCACTTGGCGAAATCCTGCAGCAATCGACCAGCTTAATTCTGAATAATAAGAATGATGAGCTGCAATATGCGCTTAGCATACACAAGAAATTTTCCGAGATGATTATGAAGGGTAAAGGGATCACTGATATTATTAATTCTTTGTCCAAGCTGCTCTTCTCCCCTGTCATTCTGGTGAACAGTAAACTGCAAGCCATAGCGGTTCCGGATAATCTAAAGGACAACACCGGGCTGATCGCCGCCGCCGAACGGGCATTGCAGGAGCTGAGCGAATCCGCTTCTCCTACTTCCATCTGCCTGGCGGATCCCCGGCTTCGTAAATACAGCCACCTGCTAATATATCCGGTACGGACCTACCGGCATGAAGGCTACCTGCTGTCATTCCACTCCTCTGAAAGGACAACGGCGCTCTATGAGCTGACACTTGAGCAGGCAACCAACGTCATTGGTATGGAAATCACCAAGTCCCAGGCGGTTAAAGAGCGTTCCAGAAGATATAAAACCGAATTTTTCTCCGATTTGATCGAGGGCTATATTAATGCTGAACAGGAGGCACTGAACCGCGGCAAAAAATATGGCCTGTACCCGGATAGCACAAGGTCCGTAGTGGCGCTGCGAAATGATGAGGCGCTTACGGCAGCCGTGGATGGGGAGCGTTCCAACTTCAGGAGCCCGGCCGTTTTGCGCGAGGACAATTTCTCGGAGCAAGAGGAGCAATATGACCGGATTAAGCGGTTCTTCAACCTTTTTGGACATCCTTTTGTCATGTTTACCAGACAGGATACCTTTTGCATTCTGCTCCATATTCCGGAGACGGGCTGGGACGAGGCGGGCCTTATCCGGCAATTGAATGAAATGACCGAATCCCTGTACAATCAATATGGTTTAAGCTTGTCCGCAGGCATCGGCAAACCAACCACCAATATGCTGGGAATCAAGCATTCCTATACCGAGGCTGTGAATGCGCTGAATTTCGGATATCGGATGAAGCGGAGGAGATTTGTGCAGTCATACCGGGCCAAAGATATCAGTTACTTGTTCCATATGCTTCCCCATGCTGAGCTGAGGCAATTTTACGAGGAGACCCTGAGCGGACTTATAGATGTGGCAGAGCAAGAGCGGACGGAGCTGCTCCGCACGTTAAGTGCTTTTTACGACACCCAATGCCAGCTCGTCGAAACGTCAAAGCAATTGTTCATCCATCGCAATACGGTGGTATACAGACTGGAAAAATGCGAAAAATTGCTCGGCGTGAAGCTGAAGGACCCGGTTGAAAGCCTCCGAATCCGGATTGCCATAGCGATTGAACCCCTGCTGAAGGGCTCGATTTAAACAATAAATAATCATAGTGGCAATGTATTAATCCGTTTGGCAGTCTCCCGTTCTTTACCCATACGTCCAAGACAGCCAGTCCCTGCTCTTTGGAAGTGAGATTTCCGGTTCGTAAATAATCCGCAAGAAAGGAATTAGCCAGGGATGCATTTTGTCCACACCAGCCGATCTCATAATGACGGACTTGAGTCCATTCTCCGTCGCTCCAATGCGTGCCAATCGTAAAACCTTTAAAAGCCCCGTCTTCCTTCCATAAGCCCTTCCGGGCATAATTAATGGAATGGTCCCAAATATCAGATAAGCTAACATTCGTTTTAATATTATGGGCATTTAATTGCCAGGCTACTTCTAACATTTTACTCCATGCAACCCTGGGCTGTTCATATTGTTTAATGACCAGATAGGCTGCTGTGGTAAAGGTCTCCCCAGGAGAAAGCAATAGTTTACTATAAAATGCTTCTGAATATTGATCTCTATCTGAGTAAACAACCGGAGATTCTTTTTCAGGCCAGATTAATTTGTGTAATACTTGGCCATTGAGGGGTGTCAAGGAGCAGGAGAAACCATTCATATCCGCCGGTGTATGCCCAAACAAAGCGACGGTCCCCCCCTTTCCTTCTGAATACGTAGCCCCTGCAACAGCTGTCCTGTGCCAGGCAAATACCCATGGTTCACCATCCTTTGTCAATCCCTTTGGTTCAAATCCTTTTCCCCAGTCATTTCTGTTATAGGTTACAGCAGGGATCATATAAAACTCAGGTTCATAGAAAGGTCACGGTATGGATCGGCAGTTATCGAAAAAAATGAATATCTCATTACACTTGTTATAAGAAGCGGATTCATTCACCTATCTCAACCACCGCTTTAATCACTTTGGATTCCGGCTTGAGCCAGCTCTCAAAATGATGAATCATATCCTCAAAGCTTGAACGGTGTGTTATATAACGGTCGACATCAACGTAGCCAGCCGAGATTGCCTTCAGCACAAAACCGAAGTCCTCCATGGTTGCGTTACGGCTGCCCATCAGGCTCAGCTCATGGCTGTGGAAGTTGGGGTCATTAAAGGTAATATCGCCTTTGACCAAGCCGACATAGACCAGTGATCCGCCATGCGCGACCAGATTGAATGCATTCGTCATGGATTTGGCATTACCGGTTGCATCAATGACAAATGCGGCTTTTGGCTCACCTGTAATGGCTGTCAGCTGCTCCTGCGGCGGCTGCAGTGCATTCACGGTGTGTTCTATTTGGGCCCAATTACGGCAAAAGTCCAGTCGCTCCTCATTGACATCCATAGCGATGACCCTGGCTCCTGCATACCTGGCAAGTGCCATAATACCAAGACCGATCGGGCCTGCTCCGATTACGAGTACAGTATCACCCGCAGCCAAGCCGGAGCGCCGGAGGGCATGTGCCCCGATCGCCAGCGGCTCCAGCATTGCAGCCTGGTCCAGCGTAAGCCCCTCTGTTTTAATTAAATGTCCGGAAGGGACCGCAACCAGCTCACGCATGCCTCCATCGATATGGACACCGAATACCTTCATATTTTTGCAGCAGTTTGTTTTTCCGCTGAGACATGCAGAACACTCGCCGCAGTGCATATAGGGCACAATGCTGACCTGATCCCCTGCCTTCAGCCCTGCCTCATTCTCACCTACAGCTTCGATAATACCGGCAAGCTCATGTCCAAGCACCCGCGGATAGCTGAAATACGGCTGATTGCCCAGATAGGCATGCAGGTCAGTTCCACAGATTCCGATCCGGCGAATGCGGACAATGGCTTTTCCCTCCTCTATAGCAGGTCCGGCCAAATCCTCATGCCATACCCATTTACCGACTTCCTCGCAGACAATCCCTTTCATTATACGGTGCCGCCCCCTTTAGCTGGTTCCAGACGTTCATTGTATTCGGGCCGGCCGCTAATCCATGTTTCATTGTGAACAGGCTTTAGGATATCCAGCACTTCCTTCAGCAGCACGGTGTCCATTGCCTCCTCCGTCCAGGCGGCATTGTTGATTATATTTGCCGGAGTGGCTGTGCTGACCAGTGTAGTCGGAATTTGTTCATGGCTGGTAGAGTACTGTACAGCGAGCTTGGCAATATCCACACCTCTGGCAGTACAGTGCCCGGCGGCTTGTTTACAGACTTCTTTTAATCTGCTTCCGGCAGGGTGCCAGGCTGCAGTCTCACGCGTGCTCAGCAGTCCCATCGACAGAGGCGAAGCATTGACCAGCCCGGTCCCTTTGGACTTAAGCAGCGGGAGCAGCTCAATAAGAGAAGTATCGTTAAGCGAATAATGACAGTAGGATAAAATGGCATCCACATTGATTTGCGGGAGCAGTGTGTCAAACAACTGTAAGGGCAGTCCGCTGATCCCGCTGAACCGGATTTTGCCCTGCTCCTTCAGCTTATCCATCGCGGGCACGGCTTCTTCCAGAATAATTGAGGCCGGCACGAATTCAATATCATGCATGAACAAAATATCCAGATAGTCTGTATTCAGCCGCTTGAGGCTTTCCTCCACACTGCTGAATATGCGTTTTGCGGAAAAATCAAACACCGCTTCCCCGTAACGCCCCGCTTTGGAGGATAGCAGGAATTTGTCACGCGGCAGCTCCTGAATAGCCTTGCCAAGTACCGTCTCCGCTTTGGTCAGACCGTAATAAGGTGAAACATCTATATAATTAATGCCTGCATCAATGGCGGCATGCACCGTCCTGATGCTCTGGCTGTCCTCCGACTCACGAAACACAGAGCCCAGCGATGAGGCGCCAAAGCTTAGCACAGATACATCTAGTCCGGTATTTCCCAGTTTACGATATTTCATTTGAGGTTCCCCCGTTCAACAGACTCATAGTTTATAAAAATCCTTCGCATTGCCACCGAATAATCTTTCACGCTCAGCATCCCCCCAGGCCTCAGGTAAAGAGCCGGCCAGCAGATCTACAACCTCTGCATAATCCGCCGCTAAAAGACATACAGGCCAGTCACTGCCAAACATTACCCGGTCCGGGCCGAAAAGGTCGATAACCGTACGGATATACGGAACAAAATCTTCTTTGCTCCACCGGTCATGCTCCCCTTCTGTAACCATTCCGGATAGCTTGCAATAGATTTGAGGGTGTTTGGCAAGCGCTCTCATATATTGCGTCCAGATCTCTATTTCTTTGTTCCTGACCGGCGGTTTAGCGATATGATCGATAACGCCCCGCAGATCCGGAACCCGTTCAAGCAGCTTTAATACAGCATCTATCTGATTTGCAGCCAGCAGTAAATCTACGGGTACATCCTCTTCTGCATACTGGCGGAGTGCTTCAACAAACCCAGGCTCCAGGATGCGGTAAGCATCCGGCATGTCCTGAATCATAATCCGGAAGCCCTTGAATTTCGGGTTCTGCCGGAACCTTGTATAGACCTGATAGTGATCAGGGTCAAAAAGATCCAGCCAGCCCACAACCCCAAGTACAGATGGAGCATTATCGGCAATGGATAGGATGAAATCTGTTTCTTCGGCCGTCGGTGCTGCCTGGACAATAATACTTCCATCCAGCTGGTGTGCTTGAAGCAGCGGTTCCAGATCAGCCGGCATGAAATCACGGTACAGGACCGGCAGCTCCGGCGTGATCCAGCCGTAGTCCCCCCGTTTGATTTTCCAGTAGTGTTGATGAGCGTCAATGCGCATTCTGCTGCACACCTCTTTTGCATTCATAGTGTCGTGATCCTGTTCTCTGAACATTGTATACCAAGTTAATGAAGTAGTTAATGTCCTTATCTTGCAATTTTATAACCTATTTTGATATCTTGAATATACAATGCGAATCTATTTAGAAGGAATGATCTGATTGGCGCCTATCCGCAAGCCCTTTATTGGCGATCCTCTGTTTCCGTTTGAACTTGCATACCAATCGGTGAAAAGACAAACGAACGAGCTCCCGGACCATCTGCATGACCGGTATGAGCTCGTTTATATTCATCAGGGTAAGGGTGTGTTTTTTATTGATAATGCCTGGTACGAGAAAAAGCAGGGTGATCTGTTCATCATTCCGGGGAACACCATTCACCACTCCCTGCCTCATAACGAAGATCCCATCGTATCCTCTGCTCTCTATTTCGCACCAACACTGCTTGCGATGGACCCGATCGATGATTCATACAGGAGCTTATTGTGCTTTGATCTGGCCAGGCAAAAAGGGATATACCGGATTGAGCTGACAGAGCCTCTGAGAGTTGTTGCGGAAACGGCGCTAGAACAAATTCATACGGAGCTTAAAGAACATAGGTTAGGTTATCATGAAGCAGTCAAGCTGCTTTCCTGCCAGCTCCTGCTGCAAATCAACCGGCATGTCCAGTCTGTCCGCAGGCGCGAAGACCCGCTTGAGCCCGGTGTAGGTCCATTGTGGATGAGGCAGGTACTGCGTGACATTGACGAGCATCCTGAACATGAGAACTCGCTTGCCCGGCTCGCAGACAAAGCCAATGTATCTGCCCCACATTTCTCACGCGTCTTCCGGCAGCTCACAACGATGAATCTAACCCAATATGTAAATGCCAAAAGGATTATCCGCGCCAAGGAGCTGCTGATACGTACGGATCAGAAGATTACAGATATTGCAGAGCAATGCGGCTACGAGACAGTCACACATTTTCACCGCGTATTCAAAGCCTTAACAGGAGTAACCCCCCATAAATACAGACAAAACCAGTCCCGAATATAAAAGAAGCCTGAGGCGTTTTCAGTGACTAAGCAGCACTGCTCCCCGGGCTTTTTTGGCAACTTTAGATAATTATTCGAAATATCATTCCGGGCTCATAATATCCGCTATGTCATTCTGAAAGCCGTTCCCCAGCCCGTCGGTTTCATTAGTAAACAATGCCCCTTCTATAGTGAAAATAACCGAAATCCGCATAACCTCCTGACTGCCGGGTCGTATAATTAAAAAGCCCGATTCTGTACCCCATAAAATGATCCAGTGTGTACTTCATATGCAAGGTATGGCCGATTTGGGTCCATGCTATCCCGTCTTTTGAATAGAAGAAGACTGCCTCGTCAAGGCTGTCCTCGAAATTGAATTCAATTTTGAGATAAACGTGCTTAGCCGTGAATTCAACGCTTTCCAGCTGTTTTTCGAGGCCGTCGCCGCCGTTGACGCACATGTCGATAGTGTACTGTCCCTGCTCCGCAGCTGTGATCCGTACAACGCCGAATTCATTCTGCAGCGCTGCCATCCCTGCCCGGTCACCCGGCTGCATGCCCGAAAGCTCCATAACCGTTTCCGCACTGCAAGCCGGACCTTCCGTCCGTTGTGTTAATGTATTGCGCGCCGTTAAAATACTGTCTGCCGGTTGACCGGTACGAAGGCGCAGAAAGCTTGGCCGCTCTGTAACAGACCATAGGCTGTTGTCAGGATTGTGATTCCACTGCCAGTTCAAGGCCAGCTTATCCGTTGCATAATCGAATTCATCGCTGATGACCAGCGGCTTGGATTCCGCAGCTGGCAGCCCGGTCTCAAATTGGCGGGGGGCCTTACTACCGCTATCTGCGATAACCGGCCAGTCCCTATCCCAGATCACAGGCAGCACACAGGGGATTCGCCCGACAGCATCATGATCCTGGAACAATACGGCATACCAGCCGTTATCCGGAGTATCGACAATACCGCCCTGTGCAACCCCTTTATTATGGTAGCCCAGATCATCATCCAGAATGATCTTGAACTCGTAGGGACCAAAAAGCTCGCGGGAACGGTAGCTTACCTGCCGTCTGCGTTTATTTCCGGTTAGCGGCCATTCAATAAAGAATAAATAGTAGTAACCGTTCAGCTTGTAGGCATGACAGCCTTCAATCCTCAGCCCCATGCCTGTCCGTTCGCCCTCAAGCAGCAGCTGATCGGCCCCGCCCGGCTTCACAGCGCCAAGGTCCTCCGTCAGCTCTTTGATCCGGATATCGCCATTGCCGTAAAGGACAAAATTGCGGCCGTCGTCATCCAGCAGCAGGGCCGGATCATGGTAAAGCCCGGGTAAGACCGAACGCTCCCAGATTCCATGCTCAATGTCTTTCGTTCTGTAAATATAGAACTGGTTCATATCGTTGGATGAGAAGCAAACATAGAATATCCCGTCTTTATACTTGAGAGAGGCTGCCCAGGAGCCCCGGCCATAAATCCCTTTCCCGTCCTGCAGCCGGTGTGCCTCGTTGTCTTCGAAGGTTTCATACACATAATTTACAATTTCCCAATCTCTGAGATTGACCGACTTCATAATCGGGCAGCCCGGCATGGAATGCATGCTGGTGCTTACCATATAAAACACAGGTCCAACGCGTATAACATCCACATCCGGCACGTCTGCCCACATTACAGGATTCGTTATGATAGCGGTATTCACTTAGAGGCCCTCCTTAGGATGCATGGATCCGGTTAGAAAATTGCCAGGATACAAGCTCGAACAATTTAGCCTCCTCAGGGCCTGTGAACACCAGATAGAGATCATGGACCCCGTCTGCTCCGCTGACCTCTGTCCTCCACTGACTTTGCAGCTCAGGTTCACCACAGGCCGGAACCGTCAGTACCCCTATAAGCGGGCCGGCCGGATGATCCAGATGCAGTTTAATTGATCCGCCCCCGAGACTTATGACAGTTGCAAGGAATGCTGCTGCAGGGACATCCCCAAAGTCAACACCGGACAATCCGATCCAGTCGCCGTTATGAATATCTGTGACTATCTGCTCCTGCGAGCCCGGCTTTCGTTCTGTCTTTATCCCTGCGCTCCACCCAATCGTTACAGCCTGGACATTTTGATACGGATTGAAGCGGCTGATCGGCTGCACACCGGAATAATCCGCTTCAACATGAGGAATGGAGCCATCCTTCTCATGGAACAGGCGGTTGAGGTGCGTTGAACGGTAGCCATTGGCTATTCCCTGTGCTTTGGACAAGGTCTGTGCATGATAGGCGATATACCACTCTCCGTGAAACTGGAAAATCGCATGGTGGTTATTCCCGGATACTCCGAAGAAATGCCCCGGATTTCGCAACATCGTCCCCTGATAGGTCCAGGGCCCCATCGGTGTGCTGCCCGTCATATATGCAATCTCTCCCGCAGGAGGGCTGCCTTCCGGGCGTTCCCCGTCATAAAAGTTGGAGCAGTAGGTGAAATAATAGAGGCCATCCCGTTTATGGATACCGGCATCTTCGAACATGAACGGCGCGGCTATAACCTCTGCCGTACCGGCAACGCTGATCATGTCATCACCAAGCCTCATCATCCGGGCAGTTCCGGGCTCTGCGTATTCTCCCTCCGGCACCCCGCCTCCGAAATAAATGTAACCGTTACCGTCATCATCGACCAGAACAGCCGGATCGAACAGCCAGGTTACCTCTTCAACCCCGGGAGTAGAACGCAAAATGAGCGCTTCACCGATAGGGTCAACCCAGGGACCGACGGGACTGTCACTTGAGAGAACGCCGATACCGCTGGCATTATTGGCGAAATAAAGGAAAAAGGTATCCTTGCCGCCGATCACCTTATGCGCTGCCGCCGGTGCCCAGGACTGGGTTGCCCACTTAGCTGCACCATTCGGCCCGGCAACCGCAATTTCGCCGTGATCGGTCCAGTTGACCAGGTCAGCTGAAGAAATCACCGCAATTTTATTGATGCTGCTGTAAGTATTTTCTTTTATCACGCCATTCTCATCATATTCCAAAGCGTCATTGGTCATATACAGATAGACACGGTCACCGAATACAAGGGCATAAGGGTCAGCACCATAACGGTGCGCAACCAGCGGATTACCGGCAGGAGGTAGTTTTCCGGTGGCTTGCTTCAATAGATTTTCCATTTTATCCGCTCCATTTCGTGAATGATTCATATCGATTATAGTCAGACCTTTTTAGCGAAGTCCATGACAGATGAACACTCAGAATTGATCTATCCTCACAATCTGCTGGTGCACAAAACTCCTATACTTTTTAAAGAAAACGCTTTAATTTCTTCAGCGTGGCTTATGTTATACTTTTCGAAAATAATAGCTGACGGGGGATTGTTATGAAAAATCTTAATGAAGGCTCCTTTTATACCGGGGAATATAGAAGCTTGTTTAGAGAGATAGGAGTACCGGAAGAGCTCATCCGCAAAAGGCTGGAGGATACCTGGAACGAGCTGTTTTACGGAGCCGGTGATGTCCGCTTCTACCATACTATGGGCGAAGACAAGGGCTACATCGTAGATACAGGCAATACGGATGTGCGTACAGAGGGCATGTCTTACGGAATGATGATGGCTGTCCAGATGAATAAAAAAGAGGAATTTGACCGGCTCTGGAAATTTGCCAAGGTGCATATGCAGCATACGGAAGGCCGTTACAAGGACTATTTCGCCTGGCACTGCAAACTGGACGGAACCCGGCTGTCACCGGGCCCGGCGCCGGACGGAGAAGAGTTCTTTGCAATGGCCCTGTTCTTTGCTTCCAACCGCTGGGGTGACGGTGCCGAGCCGTTCAACTATTCCGAGCAGGCCAGAATCATACTGCGGGCTTGTATTCATAAAGGAGAAGACGGTGAAGGCGATCCGATGTGGGATCCGGCAACCCGGCTGATTAAATTTGTTCCGGAAACCCCGTTTAGTGATCCTTCTTATCATTTGCCGCATTTCTATGAATTGTTTGCCCTGCAGGCGGATGAACAGGACAGGGCTTTCTGGAAAGAAGCTGCAGCCGGCAGCAGAGCTTATCTGCACAAGGCATGTCATCCTGAAACGGGGCTGTCACCCGAATACGCCAACTTCGACGGAACTCCGGCTGAGCCTCAGCCGCACGGGGACTTCCGCCATTTCTTCAGTGATGCTTACCGGGTGGCGGCGAATATCGGGCTTGACTATGAATGGTACCGCTGTGATCCTTGGCAGGTGGAGCAATCGAACCGGATTCAGGCCTTCTTCCGGGACATCGAGGTTGCCGATTACCGCCGCTACACCATAGACGGGCAGCCTTTTGAGGAGAAGTCCCTGCATCCGGTCGGCCTGCTGGCAACATTGGCCATGGCTTCACTCGCTGCCGACGGACCTGATGCGGAATACTATGTGAAACTATTCTGGGATACACCGCTGCGCACCGGAGACCGCCGGTATTATGACAATTGCCTGTACTTTTTCACCATGCTGGCTCTTAGCGGACACTATCGCATCTATAGGTAAAGGGGAGGTGTCAAGATGGCCCATATTCACTTTGTTGAGTGTAACACCACGCACCCGGGCAATTTTGTTATAGATGTTCCGGCGGGCCATCATTGGCTACTGGTAATCACCAAGACCCCGGCAATGTTCTGGGTTAATGGCGTGCTTAAGGAGTACCCTGCCCACAGCGCAATCCTCTATCGTCCGCAGCAAAAGGTCTATTACCGGGCCAGTACCGGTCGATTCGTTAATGACTGGCTCCGCTTCGAGGCAACTGAAGCTTATATTACAGAATCCCCTCTTCCGTTCGGTGTTCCCTTTGGCCTCAGTAATCCGGAATATTGCCGGAAGCTGCTGGAGCTGCTTATCATTGAGCAGAATTTCAGTCTGGATTGCAAGGAATCCTCTGTCGATCTTCTGCTGAGGGCGTTATTTAACAAGCTTCTGGAGTCCTACTTCCAGGATAAGATTACGCCCCAATACTACAAGCTGCTGAAATTGCGTACCGCCATCCAAAATAATCCCGGAGAATACTGGACGGTCTCCATGATGGCTGAATTTCTCCGGATCAGTCCGGGTTATCTCCAAAGCATCTACAAAAAAACATTCGGCATCTCCTGCATTGATGATGTCATCAACAGCCGGGTCCGTATGGCAAAGGAATATTTAATTCATAATGCCCAGAGTATCGGCGAGGTTGCCTCCCGGTGCGGATATCAGAATGTAGAGCACTTTTGCAGGCAATTTAAGCAGATAACCGGGCAAACGCCCAAAAATTTTCAAAAGCATATAGGAGTCAGCCATATCAAGGCAACGTAAAATGATTTATGCATTAAACGTCCGTTAAAAGAATTCTATTAACTGAAACATCAGCAGCACAAGAAATCCCCTCCGGCCGGCGCCGTGAGGGGATTTCTTGTGCTGCGTATTTCAACTGCTTACTTTTTGAGGATACGGAAGATCATTACAGCGGCTTCAGCCCTGGTGGCTGTACCGGCCGGGTTGATGAATTTCCCGTCTCCTGTGACGATCTCTTCCTTAATCAGAGCGGCTACGCTTTCAACAGCGTATTTAGCGACCTTCGCTCCATCTGTGAAGCTGCTCAAATCCCCGGCATTGCCGCTGGCGGATAACTTGTTCACTGCTTTCAACGCTCTGGCTGCAATGACCATCATATCCTGCCTGGAGATTTCGCCTTTTGGATTAAAGCTGTTGCCGTCTGTGCCATTAATGATTCCCAGCTGCTTGGCAATCCCTAATGCTTCATAATAGTAGGTCCCTTGACTAACATCTGCGAAATTGGAGCCGGCTTCCACTTCGAGGCCTAGAGCGCGTACCAGCAGCACTACAAAGTCCGCTCTTGTGATATTACTCCCCGGACTAAACGTTGTATCGGATGTGCCTTTAATGATTCCTTCCGCATACAACTCGTTTATAGCCTCGGAAGCCCAGCTATATTTACTGCCCAAGTCTTCAAAGCCGCTTGAAGGTGCAGGTGTCTTCGTTGCTGCCGGCGGCGGTGTTGCTGTTCCCGGTGCGGTGCCCGGAGTTGCTCCGGTTACCGGTGTCGGTGTTGGTATTGGTGTCGGTATTGGTGTTGGTGTGGGCTCCGGACCCGATGGCCCTCCGCTGTTGTTCAGCGTGGTCACAGTAAGGCTAGGACCGTCTATGCTCCAGTTGCCTGCCGCATCACCGGCTTGGACTGAGAATTCATATCCGGTACCGGCTAAAAGACCGGACACCTCATAGCGGTGTGCCGTTCCAGACAGCGCTGCGATTTCCTCAGCACCCCTGAAGATCTTGTATGCTGTGACCGCTTTATCATCAGCCGCATTGTCCCATGTCAGGGTAAGCCCGGAAGTGGTTACCCCGGCGGCTTGAAGCTTGCTGCCTGCAGGCCATGAAGGCGGGATCGTATCCGCAGACGGCAGGGTAGCAGCCGAAACGGATGGTCCGCCGGTGCTCCAATTCCCCCCGGTATCCCCGGCTTCTACGGTAAAGATATATTTCGTATCAGGTGTTAAGCCCTTGACCTGATAATGGTATACTGCCCCGGATACAGTCTCCGTGTATACGGCATCTGTAACTGTAACCGGCTTGTCGTCAACACTGTTAGTAATTCTGTAAGCGGAGATTCCACTTTCGTCGGTTGCTGTTGCCGACCATGTCAACGTTAATTCCGTGTCGGTAACGCCGGAGGCTTCAAGCGTACTGCCTTCCTGCCATACCGGCGGTGTGGTATCGGAAGTAGGCAGAATTGTTACTGTAATAGAAGGTCCGTCCGTACTCCAGTTGCCGTCTGCATCCCCTGCTTCTACCTTGAAGCTATACAGGGTATTCGGAAGCAATCCGGTAAGCTGATAACGGTATACAGCGTCTGATACAGTAAGCTCATCCCCGTTCACAGTAACCGGGTCTGAACCAGCACCCGTATAAATCCGGTATCCGGTGACTCCAGTTTCATCTGTTGCTGCCGGCCACGACAAGGTGACTTCAGTACTCGTCAGATCAGAAGCTTCAAGCTTGCTTCCCTCACCCCATGCCGGCGGCCCTGTTTCCTCGAAGCTGAAATCATCAATGTAGTACGAAGCCGTAGCACTGTTAGGGCTTTCTACATATAGAGTGACATCATCGTGCAGGTAACGGTAGATGCCTTCCAGCTTGACCCAATCTCCGGTTGTACTTACAGTCTGGGTTGAAAGGCTGATGTAATAAGGCGTATCAGCATTGACCAGTGCGGTCAGCTTCAGCTGGGCGCTTGCGGGCTCAATCAGCTTAACCCATACGGCAGCCTTGTACGCATTACCGGTCTTAATCATATCCTTCACATGAACGGACGGGCCGTCGGAGTTGGCTGTTCTGCCGGTTACCTTCAGGGCATATGCTCCGCCTGGAGTATGGTTTGTCTCTTTTACAGACGTAAGCGTTACGCCTGCACTGCCTTTGGGCTTGAAGCCCTGAAGCGTCTGATCCTCAAAATCCCTTACAGCTTTCACACCCTCCGCAATGGTTAACGGACTGATCAATACACTTGCACTGCCCTTGGACAGCGTTAGGGAGAAAGCCTCATTCTGGTAGGTGAGCGCAGCTTTTACTTCAAGCGCCTTCAGCTCCTTATGGTTGTTCAGATATTCCTGTGCTTTGGCTAACAGTGCTGCTGCATCATCACCGGCAGTATCCGGAATTGTAATCCGGTTGCCGATCAGTGCCGCTGCTTCTTCTAGTGCCAGCTGATCCGCACTGACCCCGCCGGTTCCTCCGGATGTTTTGAGAAGATTCACATTGGTGAAGGTTACCTGGAAATCAGTAGAAGCACTGTTATTGGTTCCGTACAATTGTACCCTTGCATCCTTAAAGAATTCCGGGGTATACGTTGACGGACTGCCCATAGCGGTCCAGCTGGAACCGCTATTCGTCGAGAAATACCCCTGAACGACATTCCCTTCCTTTACAATGCGCAGGAAATAGTTCACTCCGCTCAAATTGGTCTGATTGGTATTGTTGGTAAAGGAGGTGCTGCCTGTTTTGCCCGAATTATTGACTTTAATATTCGCGCTTACTTTTCTTGCATTGATCCGGTAGAATTCACCGCTCGAAACCCGGCTGATGCCAAGTCCGGCCTGGGAATTCTCCCCCATGGACGAATCATTCAGCGGTTTATCCACTACCAGCTTTGCTGTCAGCGTCCAGTTGCCTTCGGCAGTACCCGGAAACTGCAGCATATTATGGCTGGCAGGATATTCAGTATCGCCTTTAAGTGTCTTAATCGTGGCGCCTTCGGCGCTAAAGCTTAAGGCGCTCTGCGGATCTGACGGATTCATAATTTCCCAGCCTGACGGAAGACCATCTGCAAATGAAATCAGCTCGTTAGTGCTGAAAGTAATTCTATATGTCTTAACATTCTCCCCTTTTATAAACCGGACTACTGCCGTACCCTGCGCACTGTCTGCCTGTGAAATACTGATGATTTCTGCAGGATCACTGGAAACAGCCTTAACCTCCGGTATGGCATTTCCGGACACGGTATACGTGTATTCGTATTTGGCTGCATCAAAATTGGATAGCTGAATGCCGTCAATAAAGATACTGTATGACGCTACCCGTTCTGGAGTCAGCGACAGCTGATCTGCATACAGGATGTTGGCATCCTTTGCATATACTGCCAGTAGTACCTTGGCAGTGCCTGCCGGTTCGTCGTAGGTAAACGGCCGGTTTGGCGTCTCATGCCAGTCTGCGACCCTAACGTCTACAGGCTGGAAGGAGCTTAAAGTAAGCGGCCCGCCCTCCAGGATGCGTCCGTTAAATTTGCCGTTGCTCCAGTAAGCCGGATCACCAGCCTCACGGGCTGCATACGGCTCAGGCATATCGCGGTTATTGATCCCGCTTATGCCCAGCTGATTGCCGTTCTGGTCATAAAATACCAGCGCAGCCTCCACATCACCGGGATTCTCAGCGGCGAGATCATAGCTCTCCGGCCGGCTCAGCATAGAGAGGAAATAGCCCTTGAAGTTATAGCTTTCGCCCTTGTTCAGCTTACCGGTTACATCCTGCCACATTCCGTCATACTGCCCGGCTGTGTCGGTGCGTCCCGCTATTTTTGCGGAACCGGCAACCTTCGAGGTGGCATTGTTTTTCAGGTAACGGGACAGGCCCGAATAGCTCTGGATGGTATCTGCCGTTAACGCCGGTCCAGTGACAGACGGTTCAAAGGTGCCCTTGTTGTAACGTCCCGTGGACCAATGCTCTGTAGTGGAGGAGGTAGCTGTATCGAAATCTCCATTCTGCAGAATGTTCCCCGGAATGGAGACTGTCGAATTATTAGCGGCAACACTCCAGTCGGAATCGTTTGCTCCGAACAGAAAACGGTCAATCGTGATCGTACCGCCAGCTCCGTTCGGTTCGGCAACCATGTACAGATCCTTATGGCCATAGGCGCTCAGATCACCCGTATCAACCATATCCTGGTACTTGCCGTAGATTTCATTGGCTGGTACTGTAATTTCCGCTACACGCGTCCCCTTGGACAGGACATCAGCACTGCTGCTGACTGCTGTGCCTACCGGAAGGACATAAGCGGCAAGCTTTCCTCCATGGGCCGATTTCGTCTGGGCAGTCAGATACAGCAAATGCCTGCGGACAACACCGCCGTTAGCGGAGCCGTCGGCGAAGTTCAGGTTTTTGTAGGCCAGGAATCCGCCATCACCGAGCGAGACGGCCTCGTTCGCACGTCCGGCATTTCCTGCGCTGTCACCCGGTACGCCGTTATCATTTCCTTCAGCCTCCAGGCTGGAGAAAATGTCGCGTTCGCTTTCAAGACCCTTGTATGTGGCAAATGTACCCTGGGACGGAACGAGGGTAACGATGCTGGCGGACGGGATGTCAATGACGAACTTGCCGTCCGTAACAGGAATGGCTGTCAGCTTCTTCATATTTTCACTGCCCGAAGTACGGAACACCGTTACACTATTGGTACCTGCCGGAAAGTCCTTTAAGTTAAATTCAAGCGGCTGAACACTGTCATCATTCCTGGCATTGGAAACTGTGATGGAGTAATCATTGGTATTCGGATTCTTGAACCCGGTAACATTAATATCGGCGGCGGGATTACGCGTCACATCAAACCGGACATCGCCGGGATTCATAAACCGGGAGAAATGCCCGTAGCCGTAAAAGCGCTTGAACAGACGATATTCACCCGTTAATGTACTGATACGTCCCGGTTCCTGCTGTGAGTTGGTCGTGACGAAACGGATCAGGTCAGAGCCGTCTGCACCATTGCTATCCCACATGCTCCACCAGACAAAGCCGTTAAAACCCGGGTTGCTGTTGAACATATTGGTCATAAGATTCGACCAGCGCACAGCATCGTTAATATTCTGATTGCCGTACCGCTGGGTATAGGCGCCGGCTGATCCGTCAGCGGTATCCTGATTCATGAATTCGGCCTGCCACAGCTTATACTTGGTTAAATATTCGGGATACTTGCTTCCGTCTCTTGAATAATCAAGAGGATTCTGGGAGAAGTCACCCGTATGGTACAGCTTGTTCTCATCTGTCCCTATGCCGACCGTACCGTACAAGTGGGTCGTAAAGACGTCGAGATACGGATTTTTGTCGAGCGCATTGTCAGGGTCGGTCTGGGAGAATACTTCCCCTCCTCTGCTGAGCGACGCGCCGAGATTGGTGCCGTCTACTGCTGCGAGCTGAGGAATGAAGTCAATCAGCTTGCCGTCAGGATTCTGGATATCATAGAGGGCGCCGCCCGGCTGCATGGACTTCTTCAGAGTCGGGCCAATATAGCCGTTGATCAGCTCGGTTACATAGGAGGCGGTCCCGCCTGCCAGATCGACCTCGTTAAAGGGGTTGATGTGTGTAATGGGAATTCCCCATTGCTCCCACATGCCGCGGATATAATTAACGAGATAATCCGCATAGGCCTGATAATAGATTTTTACTGTCTTTCCGTTTATGGTAGCCGTGTCGTTGCGGATGATTTTACTTGGGGTATTGGTCGAAGACTGGCTCATCCAGTAAGGTGCAGTCCAGGTACATGCATAGAATTGCTTAACACCGTACTGCATGGCCTGCCGCATCGTCCAGACCTGATCCACATCGAACAGCTCCTTGCGGGTACGCGGCGAATTCTTTATGACTACAGGAGCTTCTCCCGGCGCGCTTAAAAGATTGGTCGGGCCGCCGTCATCATTGCCGATCGGCTCATTCCACGATGGATAATCCCAGACGAAATCCTGTACCGGGACAAGCGTACCGGGAGCATGCTCAGGTTCAACAGGCCAGATGCTGTCGGTATTCCCGTCATAATAGCGGTTCTCGGCTTCGATTTTATACCCGTATTGTCCTGCTGATCCCCGCATCGGAATCGCATTTCCTTCAACATCGAAGCCGGGCTTGCTGACATCTGCCAGCAGTCCTGTCAATGGGTTGAACCCCGGACTGGCCGCAGTGGCTCCTGTAGTGGTTAGACCGCCGTTGTCGCCGATAATAACCCGGACAATGTCATGGCCTGTGCCTTCCTTTTCACTGAAGGTCAAATCCAGCAGATGCCTGACCGTATCCTGATGGCCGGCTGTGGCCAGCTGCAGCATATGGATAGAATCCGTATACGCATAGGCTGCCCCTACCCCGTCCATCGTCTGGTAGGTCTTGTACCAGTCGGCGGTTACCTGTGCCGGAGCTGCAGCTGCCGCAGCAGCCTGAACCGGGTTGGAAAACGGCACCGGGACAATAACGGACAGCGCAAGCGCGCCTGCCATTGAAACCGCAAGTGTCTTTCTCCAGATCTTTTTCCTCATTCTGCGTGTTCCTCCTTAGGTTATTCTGTATACGCTTACATCGCCTTTCCTGGTTATAGCTTATCAATTCAAAAATGGGATTTGTATGAGAGCGATGCACGAATCATTTTAAAATAACACTGTAATGCTTTAAATTTGCACAAAAAAAACATCCCTTACCGTACAACGGGAAAACCATAGGTTTATTTCGGCGCAGTGCAAAGAGGTGCGATCCCCTGTTCTTCATCCAACATGTATTGCACAATTTCTATTTATTACGTAAAAAATCCCGGTCTGCAATCCGCACTTATACAAGCGGAGTCTGCAAACCGGGATTCTCAGGAATCAGAAATATGCAATTGTCGGGCTAGTTCATTTAATTGAGCGTGATTGTAACGCTGTCTATATTAGGACCTTCAGTGCCGGTAGTGACCACTTTGAGCGTGTTGATTCCAACATTCATCGCAACCTGAATCGTTTTCTCGCTCCAGGTTGTCCAGCTTCCGGTTGCTGTAAAGGCAAGATTGCTGATAACCTTGGTGCCATTTACATAGACATCCAGGTTTCTCGTGCCTGACTCCAGTGCATAACGGAACTTCACATTTTTGCTGCTGGCAGTAGCACAGTAGATACTGTTCCACTGAACGGCCGCATCCGTCGCTGCATTAAAGTTGACATAACCGCTGCCGTTATAGCCCGAATTGGTTGTTTCCGTTACCGCAGCAGTCAAGGTTGTACCTGTTTCGGCTTCATAAGTGGTCCCGGCGCTTCCGCTTGCGCTTCCCAGTGCTGCTACAAAGGTTGTCACACTCTGCGCAGGAAGCTGGGCTGTGAACGCATTGTTGGACACATTGATTGCTGCGCCGGCAGCAACCTTTCTGGTGGCATCGGTGACCCATGTGGAAACACTTGAAGCCGTCCCGTTCTGCAGGACAAAGTTTTGATTAACTGCTGAGGTGCCTTTGTTAATGGCTACAATGACAACCTTGTTATCCCCCTTGTAAGCGGAAGTGTACACATTTGTGTCCGGATTCTTGGTTGCATCAACTCTTACATAGCCCGGGCGGATGAATTTGGAGAACTGGGCCATGCTGTCACCGCGCTTGCTGATCGTGCCGTCCTCATTCATCGGGCCGTATTGGCGGCGGATGTACCACCACACATAGGCCTGGAAATCCGCTTCGGCCATTGCATTATGCATATGGTAAGCGACTTCCAGTGCCTCAGGCCAGAGGTTGGCTGAGCTGTTATTACTGTTAGGATAATACACTTCCGTCATCCACAGCTCCTTCCCTGCCCCTTTTTGCTTAAACAGCGGGTACGGGAAATTGCTGAACGAGGTGCCGTAAGTATGAGCACCCAGAATATCCATATTCGCAAGGGCCTGCGGGTCATTCAGAATCGGGTCCGACATATTTTTGAGATAGGAGAAGGATTCTGGAGCGATCACCCGGCAATTGATGGACCCAGCATTTTCTTTCATGAACTTAAGCATTTCTTCAGGTGTCCACCAGGTCCAGGTATGGGCATAATCCGGTTCATTCTGCACAGAAATCGCGTAAAGGTCTACTCCGTTATTCTTCATGTACGTAACAAAGTCATTAAGATGCTGTGCATAGGCAGCATACTTGTCATATCTGAGCCGTTTGGCTGACTCCCCGTTACGGGTAAAGGTTTCTGTCATGTCACTTGGAGGATTCCAGGGTGAAGCGAAGACTGTCGCTCCTTTGGCGATAGCGGCCTTCGCCGTATCTACTTCCCTGTACCAGTTATTCTTGTTCTCGTCTACATAAATTCGCAGAACCGAGAAGCCAAGCTGGTTGGCACCATTGCCAAATGCCGTTTCTCTTTGTGCAGGGGTCAGGTCTCCAATCCAGGCGGGAAGATTGATTCCCCCGAAACCGCGGATGACCTGCTTCTCCGCTGACAGATTTACTGTGACATCACTTGCTGCCGAAGCTTTGGGAGGTGCAGGAACCAGTACTGCCGTCAGTACCGTTACGGCTGCCAGGAGGGTACACATTGATTTTTTTACACCGGTTATCATTTATCCATCTCCTCACTGAATATGTCACTGCATCACTGAAACCTGTACCACCCCCAGTCTGGTCGAAGCGGCTGTATTAGTCCATAGCTTGTCTTCCTTACTTGCATTACTTGCAAGCGCTTCCTTTTAATGTATTATAATAGTTATTAGCCTTATATTCCTTGCAGTAGAACGATTTATTATTGCGTGAATGCTACATATTCCAAAGATTACAAGAAAAGGATTGGATGCGATGCTGCAGGATACCGGCCACATTTTTTCACCGATCAAGGAAGAGCTAATCTGCTTTCACAACACGTCCACGACAGAGCTGATCGATCCGACGCTGCCCTATCACCGGCATGATGCCTATGAAGTTTATCTGTTCCTGAGGGGCAATTCCCTGATGTATCTTGAACAATCCTGCTACAAGCTGGTACCTGGAGATTTAATCATTATCAGCCCGGGTGAGCTGCACCGGTGTATCTGTCTAGATACCCAAACGTATGAACGGATCGGATTGAATATCAAACGAACAGCACTGGAAAAGCTTTCAAGCCGCCGCACCAGCCTGGCCTCCTGCTTCGAGACTCACGCTTTCGGACAGAACAATCTGACCCGGCTCACGCACGAGCAAATGGTATTTTACACCGGATTAGCTGATCAGCTGATCTCCTGCCTGAGCTCAGGGGAATATGGACAGGATGTTCTGGCGGAAGCCTACGCAACCCAACTGCTTGTATTCATCAACACCCTTTACCGCTCCTCCACGCATAGTCCGGACGATATCATGCCTGAGCTGGTCAGCAATACGATGTCCTATATCAAATGCCATCTGGCTGAAGACATTACATCCGGACATTTGGAGCAGGAGTTTCATTACAGCAGCAAATATATCAGCCGGCTGTTCCGGGAGCATACCGGACTTACGATACGTTCCTACATCATTGACCAGCGCGTATCGCTCGCCAAAAGCCATCTCGCTGCCGGTAAATCCGTTGCGGAAGCCTGTGAGCTATCCGGGTTCAGCGATTATGCCAACTTCATCCGCAGCTTCAAGAAGACGGCAGGCATCTCCCCCGGCAAATACAAGGCCAAAAAACATTCGGAGCGGTACCGGAGCGAAGGAGCTGCAAATGCCGGCAGAAAAACAAAATGGAACTGACCCTGCCGGGTTAGCTCCATTCTTCAATTCGGGGTAAACGTTGTTGTTATCTGGCTTCCGCTTCCCAGTAATCGCCGACCAGACCTTCCAGAACACTGCCGCCGGCCCAAGGCATCAGACAGAACCAGGTGCTCGCCGGAGCACCATCGCTGTAAGTTTCTGTTAGCAGACCTTCAGAATGACAAAACCGTTCAGACATCCAGCCTCTTTTGCCGTAATCAAATTCGTTATCGTAGCGGTTATAGGTCTGGCAGCCCCAGCCCACCGTATTCAGCATCCGTTGCCGGACATAAGGATCTTCACGCTGCTGTACATAGTAAAAGAGTTCATCAACAAGATTGCCGGACATCGGATGAATATGCGGATTGGCAACCGAGGTAACACTTCCGCCGCAGCTGGACCAGCCGATGGTGCTTAGCGGCGGTACCTTAACCGGTGAGTTATAAGCGAATTTAAAGCTGAATTCATAATCGATCGCATCCTTCATATGGTCAAGGAACAGCTCATCTCCAGTTAATGCGTGTAGAAATCTGACGGCCTTGATATAGGCCAGAATGCCTTCCGAATCTGCCGCCTTATCCGCGTCAAGCGGAGCCCCGTAGCATTCCATTCGTTTCACATAGGTTTCATAGTAATGCTTCTCACTGAACTTCAAATCCACCAGACAGGTTTTATCTCCGGTAAGCCAGCTGTAGTATGCCATAGCAGCCATGCACCATACCCCGCCGAAGGAATCATATTCAAGTCCGGCGCCGGTTTTCTCCGACAATATGGCCGGATATTCCCCGTCTGTGTTTTTACTTGCTTCCAGTATTGGCAGTACCTTGCTGACAAAATGCATCCAATCCTCATGGTGAATATCTTTGATCCTCTTCTCAAATTCATACGCTTTCATAATGTAAAACAATGCCTGCGCACACAGGTAGGCAGAATGTCCCGGTGTACGCATTCCGTCAAACCACCAGCCGGATATACTCCATTGCCCGTCCTGATAGGCCTCATAGGGAAGCCCGGAGTCCGGGTTCAGGCTATTTGTGATAATGTTCCCGATACAGAAAAGCGCCTGCTCACGCATGGACTCCTCACCAAGCCGCAGGGCGGCCATTAGCACCGGAGCTGCTGCGGTCAAGCCGCCCGTCCAGCTGATCGAGATTATTTTATTGTAGCGGTAGCCTCCCTTCTCCTTGTCCTCATAGACAAAGGTGGAATAGGTTTGTTCCGCGGGCAGCCAGGCATCCTGGAAAATGGCTTTTGACAGATCAGCTGCGGCTGTCCGGATATCGCTTCCCTGTCTAGGAGACTGGTGATAACGGTAATAGATCTCCCGGAGCGCAGTATTGACACCGAGCTCCGACCCGGCTTCATATGCAAAGAGCTCCAACGTGAAGGCTACTTCCTCACCGGGAGACAGCTCAAAGCAATTTTTATCCAGAGCCGCCCGTTCCTTTACCAGCCGTGATTTGATGAACAGCAGCGGGGCATTCTCATAACCCAGCGTATACCCGACAGCTCCTTTGGCAAGCGAGCACGTAAAGCCGCTATACTGGTAGAACTCACCCCTAAGCTCCGGCTTCCATTCCGTTTTGACCCCATCCTTAAAGATAAAATAAGGACTGGCGCAAAGACCGTATATGATGCCCGTGTCATAGACAAAGGCCGCCGGATGGGATAAACGGTCGCTGCGCACCATCCACCAGGGGGAGGAAGGCCGCGAAGGCTTGCCTTCCCTCAGTCTGGGGAATTCATTCGGGACATTTTGCGGGGCTTCACCGCGGTTTCGGCCATACATAAATGCCGGCAGGAAGAAGCGCGGATTCCGTTTCTTAAAAGGAAGCTCAATATGAATGACTCCCGACCATGCAGCAGAGGAAAGGTTACTGATCCGCACCCGGGCCTGTAACGGCTGTACCGCACTGCCGGTTCCGCCGGTAAGTGATACAGCTGCACTTAGTCCATGCCTGCCGGGCTCCGTATATTCCGGCCCCTCCTGAAATTTGCTTCTTGCTGTTATTATCAGCTCCACATCAACACGCTCCAGTCTGCTTAAAGTTACATTTCACTTGTATTAATCAGCCTAACATGTTAGGATATTGACATTTTAAAGTACCTTCAGCGAATAATCATTGCGATATCCGCGGTATTTATTGCGCCAACTGATCAGGAGGTTACAGAGTGAACGAGTCTGCAGAGCTTCGATATGATCTTATTCACAAGGATTTTCTCTACCTGCACAGGACTACTACTTACAATATGGGGACCTTCTATCACCGGCATGAAGCTTATGAGCTGTACCTGTTTCTCCGGGGCAACGTCAATTTTTATATTGAAAACAGCTGTTACCGCCTGGAGCCTGGTGATTTGCTTGTCTTAAGCCCGGAAGAAATGCACCGTTCCTTTAGCCTGGATGAAACCGAATATGAACGGATCACCATCAACCTGCAGAAATCCTATTTGCACCGCCTCTCTACTCCGGCCACACTTTTAGCTTCATGCTTCCACTACCGGCCGGTCGGAAAAGGAAATATCGTGCATTTAACAGAAGTGCAGCTGGAACAGTTTCTGCAGCTTACGGGTGAGCTGGAACAAGCGCTTTCGTCTGATGCGTATGGAACAGATGTTCAGGCCAACTGCTGTATCGCTCAACTTCTGGTGCTGACCAATACTGTTTTTCAGCAGGCCAGCTTTATCCCGGCAGATATTATGCCTGAGCTGGTACGCCAAACAATGGATTACATTGAAGGACATCTCGGTGAGGACATCACACTGGAACAGCTTTCCTGCCTGTTTCATTTGAACAGCACATATATCAGCCGCCAGTTCAAGAAGCATACTGGACTAACCCTCCGTTCCTATATCCTGGACCGCCGCATATCACTCGCCAAATCCCTTCTCAGTGAAGGACTGAGCATTACTGAAGCCTGCTATCAATCCGGGTTCAGCGATTATGCGAATTTTATCCGCAGTTTTACCAAGATCACGGGACTATCACCCGGCAGGTACGCCAAAAAAAACGCAAGTTCCCCGGAGTAGGAGACTTGCGCTATACGAACTTCCGCTATGTCAATTTTTTATCAGTTCTGTCGGGTTCATACCGGTAATCTTTTTGAACAGCGTGCTGAAGTAGGGGATGTTCCTGTAGCCGACCCGCTCCGCCACTTCATATACCAGCATGTTCCGCTCCATCAGCAGCTCCCGCGCCTTCTCGATGCGTACCCGGGTCAAATAATTGTTGAACGTCTCTCCGGTGATATTCTTAAACAGGATAGACAGATGATTCCGTGAAATGAATACCTTATCCGAAAGCTCGGCAAGGGTCAGCTCCTCCGCATAATGCTCATGAATATAGCTGGTCATAAAATCGACAATCTGGCGGTGCTTGCTGCTTCCCTTCCATTGTCTGCTGGTGCAGATTTTGCTGATTTTGTCCATAAGCCAGCTTGCCAGCTGATCCGGTACAACAAGGCCGCTGATCTCCTTGGCAATCTGGTCATTGGTGAACAGATCATCCAGGACAAATCCGGATTCATAAAGCGAGTAGGCTATGATCCCCCACAGCTCGCTTCCCAGCATCTGAACGTACCCCTGCGAAATGCCCTCTTGTTTCTTCATTTCCGTTATATAAGCCAGCACAAGGTCATGGGCTTCTGCTTCCTGTGAAGCCTTCATTGCCGCTGCCAGCTTATACGAAAATTTCACGGGAAAGTGGGCGCCCCTTACCTGCCCGCTGCTGCTGCTCTCCCTGTATCTGTACACCTCATGGGCCGGAGCGCACCGTAAAGCAGTCTGGTCCATGGCCCGGAAGGCCTCCTCCGTCGAGTCCGATAGTCTTGTCCAGGAATCCTTGATTCCCCCAATCCCTATGCGGGTGACAAGCTTGAGATAGGTGCTGATACTGTCGGTCAGCCTGACTCCCAGCTCATCCAGCCGGAGCTCAAGCTGTTCCTGCAGCCCTTCCTCCGGATGAATAATTAATAAAGCCCTTGTACTGTGCAGCTCTGTATATTCCAGATCCGGGAACAGCCTGCATGCAACCTCACATGCGATATTACTGACTGCAAAGCGGAACAGGTTCCAGTCCGAGACAGAGAGACATTTGGCCCGTTCATCCCGGATCAGCTCGATGCCGACCGTGACATGCCTGCGTTTTTGCCAATACTGGTAGGACGGCGGAAGATGCATGCTGTCCCTGTATGCGGAATCCAGCGTGCCGACAGCAGCCGAGCGGACCCACTCCTTTTCTACAAAAGGCTCATACAGCGTCATTTTGAATTCGAGCTCCAATTGGCGCATACGCTTTTCTTCCTCTGCCTCAAGCTCCTGTACGACATTTGACAGAATCGCTCTTAAGGTCGGCAGGCTGATTGGTTTGGATACATAATCAGTTACCTGAAACCGCAGGGCCTGCCTGGCGTGCTCAAAATCCGAATAGCCGCTCAAGATAATGAGTTTGCCCCTGAAGCCCTCCTTCCTTAGCTGCTCCATCATATCCAGCCCGTTCATGACAGGCATATACAAGTCAGTAATGACTATATCCGGCAGTGTTCGGCGGATAATCTCCAGTCCATCCTCTCCGTTCATCGCTTCTCCGACCCACTCCGCCCCCAGATCATCCCAGGGAATTGAGCGTTTCATTCCTTTGAGTACCTGCCGCTCATCGTCTATGATTGCAATTTTCCACATTGCCCTTACCTCCTTAACTCCTTCAGTGAAAGCACCTTGTCTAAGGAAGCGCTTACGGAAAATTAGCGCAGTCCCTTGGCTACATCAGCGCGGTCTCCGGATCATTCATTACCACCTGGAGGCTCCGTCAGCAGCGGCAGGGTAATCCGCACTCTGCTTCCGCCTTCTTTACGGTCCTCCAAAACAATGCCATAGCCTGCTCCAAAATATCCGTCGATCCGTTCTCTCACATTACGGATGCCATAGCCTCCGGTATGCCTGTTCTGCGGCTTTTCTTCAGGCTGCTTCAGTCCAGACCCGTTATCCTCAATCCTAATCTGCAGCTTATCACCGCTCTTCCCCATCACGATCGTAACCAAACCGCTCCGCTGCTTGTTGAAGCCATGGACGATCGAATTCTCCACGAACGGCTGCAGCGTAAGCTTGGGAATGTATAAAGTCTGAATGTCTGTGGAAGCTTCGATGCTGTATTCCAGCCCCTCACCCCAGCGCAGCTGCTGGATTTCAAGATAACAATTAATATGCATAAGTTCATCTGCAATGGTAATAAAGCTATTCCCGTTGGACAATCCGATCCGGAACATCCGGCCCATCAGCTCCAGAATCCGGCTTAACTCATCCTGGCCGGCCTCAATCGCCATCCAGTTAAGCTGATCCAGCATATTGTACAGGAAATGAGGATTAATATTGGCCTGCAGCGCTTCAATTTCAGCTTTGCGCTGCTGCTCATAACGGCTTTCAAGGGAGAGGTACAGCTCTTCAATCCGCTCATTCTGCTTACGGTAGCCGGAGAATAAATATCCGAACTCATTCTCATAGTCCGAGGGGAGCTCCACATTATCGCCGCCTACGGAATATACCCGCATCGCATTTACAAGCCTCCTGATCGGCTTCGTAAACTGCCTGCTCAAAAAATGGGTCAGCAGCACGACCATCAGCACTGCACCAAGCCCGATTAGACCAATCCATTCCGCCAGCTTCAGGCTGCTTGCCGTGATCTGCTTCCAGGAAGTAAACTCTATGAGCGTCCAGATGGAATTATCTACCCTGGAATAGACTAGCAGTGTATCACGCGCTCCTTCCTTTGCCGGTATATGCACATAACCTGAATTATTGCTCTTCAGATCAATCCACCTTGGCCAGTCGTCCTGGGCCAGCGTATCGCCGATCTTCATAATCTCCCGGCCTTCGCTGTCTGCCATGATCCGGTTTGAACTGTCTGAATTTCCGGTTAACAGCTTCCTTATTTCACCCGCTTTGATATGTACCATCAGAACACCCAGGTAGTCATTCTCATAAACAATTTTCCGGAAAAAGCTGAGTACAGGAACGTCCCCCTGTGAAGTGGATAAGTTATATTCCCTGGACCAGCAGAAGTCGCTTTTCTCCAGGCACTGGATCCCCTCCTGCTTATTCAGATCTTTGAAGCTGCGGAATTGAATATAGCTTTGCCGCTCGCTGAAGATGGGGTTATCCATGTAAAGATCGATCCCCTGGATCAGGGGAATGGCGTAGGTCAGATTCGCGAGTGCGCTCTCCACCCCGGCACGCCTGCGGTATCTCTCGAACTCATCCTGCCTGTTCAGCAGAAAATTGGTTAATTCACTGTCGCGGGTGCTGGACAGGGAAATCTGCTCGATCATGACCAGCTTGGTTGTAATTTCATTGTTAAGCTCATCCAGCAGCTGCTGCTGGTAATGGGAGGTCGTCTCAACAAGCGCTTTGGATGAATTGCTGTAGCTTGTCCATGCCGTAACCCCGATAACTGCAATCAGCACAATGGCGAAGCTATGGAAAAACAGCCGGTCAATTCTATATTTCTTAAAAGGATTAGTCAGTTCCTTCACTCCTCCCGGCCCCGGTTCAGACAAAATAAACGGCAAAGCAGCGAAAGAAATTCGGGGCTTTACCGTTAGTGAATAAATGTTTTTTACATCTTATCCTTTTATTCCCGTTGTTGCAATCCCTTCCACAAAATACTTCTGTAGGAACATGAACACGATGGTTGCCGGAAGGATCGATACAAGTGACATGGCAAGCAGCTGGCCCCATTCCTGGGCGGATTGGGAATCATTAATCATCCGCAGCGCCAGGCCGACCGTATACTTGTCAACGGTGTTGATATACAGGAGATGACCCAGGAAGTCATCCCAGTTCCACAGGAAGCAGAAGATCGTCACGGTAACGATGGCCGGAAAAGCAAGCGGCATCACCACTCTCCAGAAGATGCCGAACCAGGAGCAGCCGTCAATTTTGGCAGATTCGTCAAGCTCTCTGGGAACTCCGCGTATAAATTGGATCAGCAGGAAGACGAAGAAGCTGCCGCCTGCCCCGCCTGCGAGCAGATGGGGGATAATGAACGGGAGATACGTATTTACCCAGCCAAGCTGATAGAACAAGGCATATTGAGGAATAATCAGCACTTGGCCAGGCATCATCAAGGTAAGCATCAGGATGGAAAACCAGAAGCCCTTGAGCGGAAAATCCAGTCTGGCAAACCCGAAGGCAACCAGTGTAGTAGATAAAAGTGTTGTGACAATGACAGCCAGTTCAAGGCCGAAGGTATTCAGATAGAAATCAGTAAATGTATGTCCGGGTACCGAATTCCAGCCGTCGCTGAAGTTGCTCCACTGCGGAACAGACGGGAAAATGGACGGCGAGTTTAGCTCTGTAGTGTGCTTCAGGGATGCGCCGATCCACCAGAGCACCGGATAGACCATCACGAAGCTGAAGAGAATCATAAACAGATGACGAAGCGCCGGCTTTACCTTTAATGTGGTCATTTACGTTTTCTCCCTCCAGTGTCTGTTTCATAGAATACCCAGTACTTCGAGGTATAAGAGATCAGCAGCGTAGCGGCAATGATAGCCAAGAGCATAATCCAGGCAAGTGCGGAAGCATACCCCAGCTCGTAACGGCTGAACGCTCTTTCATACAGGTACATTGCATACACGTAAGTAGAATTCATCGGGCCGCCGTTCGTAATAACAAATGCCGAAGTGAACATCTGGAAGGCGCCGATAACAGCCATAATCAGGTTGAAATAGAGAATTGGTGAGAGCATCGGCAGTGTAATCCTGAAGAATTGGGTCACTTTGCTGGCCCCGTCCACGGAAGAGGCTTCATACAGATCGTTAGGAATTTGCTTCAGGCCGGCCAGGAAAATAACCATCGTTGAGCCGAATTGCCAGACTGTCAGCAGAATCAGCGTGCCTAACGCCGTATCGGGGCTTGTGATCCAGCCCTTTCCTTCAAAGCCTAAGACAGCGATCAGCTTGTTGAAAACCCCGTCCACGCCAAAGATGTTGCGCCAGAGCAGCGATACCCCGATACTGCCTCCGATCAGCGATGGAAAATAAATGGCAGTGCGGTAGATGCTGATCCCTTTAACCGCTTTGCTCAAAATCATTGCCACAAAAAGTGCAGCTATCAGCTTTAAGGGTACGGAAGCAAGCACATAAGTGAAGGTTACTTTGGCAGATTGGACGAATCTGGGGTCTGCCGTAAAGATCCGCTCATAGTTGCGGGCTCCGATCCACTTCATCGGCTGCATCAGCGTGTAGTCGGTAAATGAATAGTACAGGGACAAAAATAACGGGTACGCCGTAAGCGTTAGAAACCCGATCAGCCAGGGGGAAATAAACAAATAGCCTGCTAGCGGAGCGTTCCATCTGCTTTTGAAATAGGAGCTCTTTTTCGGCTTCGCAGCAGTTTTGGCTATGGCGGCTGTGGAACGGTTCATCTGTGGTCACCTCTTGTGGTTAATTTGTATACTTTAAGTATATAGGCCGCTTTTGTCCTCCTAAAGGAGGGGAATGCTCGAATTCTTTCAAAATATAACGGGAAACGAACCCTCTCCAGCCTTTCCCGCCATAAAAAAAAGAAGCGGATTGCTCCGCCTCTCTCCAGCAGCATAATTAGTAGATTGTTCTTCCATGCAGGTCGGCAATGCCGCTTTTCCGGAAGAAGTAGGTATTAATCCGGTCCCGCCACTCTTTACTGTGCCCTGCCTGTTCTGTAAGACGCGCTTCAACATGGCTGTACGCCTGTTCATCTACGTGTCCCTTCATTTGCTTCCAGTCAGACAGCAGCCCGTATGCCCGCTCTGAACCATCGAAATGCGTGTCATAAATATGCTGGATCACGGTTTTACCCGAATGCAGCACATGTGTATAAGGCACATGATGGAAGAACAGCAGCAGGTCATCCGGACAGCTTTCCAGCGACTCATACTTTTCCATATTGGGCTTGGCGTATTGGGCCGTATAACCAGTTCCGGTGGCTGCTGTGCGGTCAACACCAATTCCGTGACAATCCGCAAAGTGATACGTGCCCCACATGGAATACTCATATCCGTCTACATTAGGCCCGTAATGATGGTCAGGGTTGACCATATATCCGACGCCCAGGGGGGCCGTATACGATTCATAGATCTCCCACGAATCTATCAGGATTCTTAACAGGATCTGGAACGGCTTATGTTCCGGGCTAAAGCCAAAAGTAAGGGTAATCCATTCCCCGGCTATCCCCCCGGCAGAGAGTCCGGGATTCCAGGCAAGACGGCCGTAACCGTATAGATTGGCCTGCGCCAGCAGATGGCCCGTCCAGTTGCTGTCATTGCCTATATTAGAAACGGCTGCACAGCCGCTATAAGGATTGCCGTGAACAGAGCCATCCGCAATGCGCCGTACAGTTGTTCCTTCCCCATGGAGCTGTGTATCAAAATCCAGGATTTCCTTCCACTGGGGCACCAGATAGCATACATGGCGCTGCTGGCCGGTATACTCCTGGGCAATCTGGAATTCAATGACCTGATTCGTCTCCGGCATTGCACCCAACAGCGGCGAGACAGGCTCTCTTACCTGAAAGTCAATCGGCCCATTCTTTACCTGCAAAATGACATTGTCCATAAAGCGTCCGTCCAACGGCTGAAAATGGTCATAGGCTGCCTTTGCACGGTCGGTGGCACGGTCACGCCAGTCCTGCTTGCAGTTGTAGACGAAGCAGCGCCAGATGACAATGCCGCCATACGGCTTCAGCGCTTCAGCCAGCATATTGGCTCCGTCTGCATGATCTCTGCCGTAGCTGAATGGTCCCGGCCGGTTCTCCGAATCGGCTTTGACCAGAAATCCCCCGAAATCAGGCACAGCTTCATATACAGCGGATGCTGCCATGCGCCACCAGTCCCGGACATTAGGGTCCAGGGGATCTGCCGTCTCCAGACCTCCGATTTCCATTGTGCTGGCATAATTAATACTCAGAAACAGCTTGATGCCATAGCTGCGGAAAATGGCTGCCAGCTTCGCCACATCCGGCAGAAATTCTGTCAGCAGCCGGCTCTCGGTCTGATGGACATTCACATTGTTGATCGTTATGGCATTGATTCCGGCGGAAGCCAGCAGACGGGCATAATCCTGTATCCGTTCAAGATTGTCTGTGACCCGGTTAGTCTCATAAAAGATGGATTGCCCGGCGTACCCCCGCTCCACGCTGCCGTCCATATTATCCCACTGGTTGATCATGCGCAGCTGATTGGCCGGATTCTCAAGTATATTTAACTGCCGGACAGAATCTCCTGTTCCTATAATCCGCAGCAGATGAAATACGCCATATAATACCCCTGCAGAGGTAAGGGCCCCAATAACAATACTGCCGGTATGGCTGTTGGTTTGAATGGCATAGCCCTCCGCTTTAACAGCAGAGCTTACCTCCTTGCTGAAAGCCTCATCAACCTCGGTGCAGGTACCGAAGGTTCCAATAATGATACAGGGGGCCGCTGCTCGTGACTTCGAGATCAAAATATCATTGCCTGTGATTCCCTTCAGGCCTTGGGCCAGCTCGACCACAGCTGTACGAACAACAGCATCTCCCTGGACAGCGGCAACAATATGCCGGTAATCCTGATACCGGACCTGCTCTTCAGCCGCAGGACGGCGGTATTGCAGCCAGCCCAGATACCCGTCTCCAGGCTGATATTCTACATTGTGATTCATGAGTGACACATCCTCTCTAACTTTTGATTCCGTAATAGAATTCTTAATAAAAACAAGGCCCGGAACAAAATGCTCCGGGCTTTCGTTCTTGAACTATTTTTCGTATGACTGAGCTGCTTCCTTCAACTGCTCAAAAGCCTTCTCCGGTGTCACTTTTCCAAAGCTGAGCTGGTCACGGACAAGCACCCAGTCCTTGTCGATAAAGTTGGTCCAGCCGCCGGCTCCGGCTGACCAGGTCTGGCCGTCCGGCTCTGTAGCGCGGAGCAAGCCCAAACCAACCTTATCCAGATCACTCATGCTTGCTTCCAGCGCCGTAGCTATTTCCTTGTTGGCCGGAAGTCCGCGGAAAGTCTTGAGAATATTTCCTGCCTCCTGGTCATTCACAAACCAGTTAATGAATTTCTTGGCTTCCTCAGCATGCTTGGAGTTTTCGGAAACGGACAGGTACATGGACGGCTTCAGCCAGCCGCCCGCTTCTTCCGCACGCGGCATCGTTACCAGAGCATAAGCACCTGGCTTGATGCTGTCCCAGGTACCAAGGTTATTGGAGAAGCTGTAACGGAACAGAACCTTACCTGCTGCCAGGAGATCCATTTGCGGATCATTTTCCTTATCGGAAGCATTTACGTCAGCCGGAGGAACCAGCCCTTCCTTGCGCAGCTCTTCAAATTTCTTGGTCCACTCCAGATAGGCTGCCTGATCGACGTTAAAGTGGCCGTCATCTGTAATGACCTGCCCCTTGCCTTTGGCGTACTGGTAGGCTGAGTACATAAAGTAGTTGCCGCCATAATCCAAGGTGAAATATTGACCGTCAGGCAGCTTGGATTTGGACTCCTTGGCCAGCGCGAAGAAATCATCCCATGTCCAGCCGTTAGCCGGATTTGCAATCCCGAGCTTATCCATGGCCGCCTTGTCATATACCATTCCGAATGCTACCGAGCCAAGCGGAACAGCGTACTGCTTGCCGTCAAACTGTCCGCCGGACAGCAGCTTGGCATCGAATTTACTTACATCCACCTCAGGCGCCAGTTCGGCTAACTGGCCCCGGGACATCCAGTCCGGCATCCAGCCCGGATCAAGCTGAACGATATCCGGTGCATTTTTCGCTGCAGCCTGGGTCGATAATTTATCCAGGTAGCCATCCATACCTGAATATTCCGGCTCGAAGGTCACATTAGGATTGTTCTTAGTGTATAAGTCCAGAGCAGCCAAGGTTGCCTCGTGCCGGGGCTGGGAACCCCACCACATAATACGCAGTTTAACAGGCTCATTGCTGGGCGCAGCCGTTGCCGCTGCAGCCGTGCTGGCAGGCTCGTTAGTAGGCTCTGCCTTGTTTGTAGCCCCGTTTCCGTTACCGCCGCAGGCTGCCATCGTTCCCAGCAAGGCCGTCATGGCCAGCACTGTAAGAGAACGCTTCCATTTGAACATCTTTAACCCTCCTATTTTGATCTTTATTCACTTGCTACACCGTTATAGTAACAATTAAAGATCGAAGTTCATATGAGGGTGATGCACGATTTATTTTAAAATCGCACGGAAATGGCTGAAGGAGCAACAGCAGTTGCCGCTCCATGCATCATGATGTCTTCTAAGATTGTCTATGTATTAATAGGCGATGCCCACACGTGATTGTATGAATTCACGGCTCTTTATCTGGCTATAAGTAAACTCTGCTGTATCTGAAGTAGAAATTTTAGTCCCGCCTTCCGGCAAAAAATCAGGTTTGATACGGTACTTACCTACCCGTTCACCATCCGGTAAATACGTAGGACATACGATCGTCCATTCCAGTGTTGATTGCTGCAGCATATCGTAAACTTTGTGATGTTCTTTTGCTGCACGGTTTAACTTTTGCCTGGATTCATCCGTCTGATAACGCAATAATTGGGGATTGCTCACACTTTGCAGTATACCGGCAGTTCCAATCGTAATTATTCGTCGTATCCCTTCGTTCTCCATGGCTTCAATCATTAGCGGCATACTTTGTGATAAAGTATCTGTACCATCAGTGCTCAGTGCGCTGATAATCGCATCTTTTCCATGTACAGTACGGACAATATCAGCTTGATTTAACACATTGCCTTGAAGAATAGTTAAATTCTCATTATCGATTTGAATCTTCTCCGGAGTGCGAACTAATACTGTAACATGATGTCCGTCTTGAAGTGCATAGCTCAATATTTGACTCCCGACACGTCCGGTTGCACCTAGTATGAGAATGTTCATGGGAATGCCCCTCCTGTATAATGAAATCTATTTTCTCCGTTATTGTTTCATAAGTACAATTTTACGATACATCCCGCGCATTAGAAGCGGCTGGTCTTCCTTAATGGACACCTGGTCCTGATGAGGAAGAAACAGCTGATTAAAGTCCCGGCCAATATCCGTTCCGAGAAGGGAGATCAGCGGACGCAGTGCTTTCATTACCGGAGATACACGTCCGTTAGGGGCAAATTTATCAAAAATAACGATGCTGCCGCCCCTGCTTGTTACGCGAACAACTTCCTGCAGGCAACGCTCCGCATCTGGTACAACGGACACGATCAGATTTGCAATTACGGCATCAAGGGCCTCGTCCCCAAAGCGCAGATTTTGTGCGTCCATCTCTAAAAAGGTGATATCCTCTCCTGCTTTCACTTTCGCGCGGGCTTCAGCCAGCATTTCCGGCGAAAGGTCGATCGCAGTAATGAGCAGGCCGCGCCCTGAGAGCAGAGGCAGATCGGCCCCCGTACCCGCTCCTACCAGCAGCACACGCTGGCCGGGTTTTAAATCAAGACCGGATAATGCCTTAACCCGCGCCCGGGCAAAAGCACCTGCATTGAAAACCCGGTCATACAAAGGAGCCCATAGCTTGTAGATGATTTTGTTCCAGCGGTTGTTCATAGGGTTCACTCCCGTATATTATATGAATGATTACTCATATGTTCATTATAACTGGGCTGACTAATTAGTCAATTATGGAGAACGTCGTCAAAAAAAGATCAACCCATCAAACGGAGTTGATCTTTTATCTATTCTATCATCAGTTGATCCCTACAATGGACCAGTTATTATCAACCTCAGGCGAGATCGTCTTGCGCTCCCGGATATAGCTTACCAGCATATCGCGGACGCTGCATTCCGACTCCCAATGCTTGTTGGCACTGACCAGTTTAGAGGCTTTTAATAAGCTGCTGTAGCGGTAATTGTTAACGGCAAGCTGCAGCCGGCCGGTATCGGCAAGCGGTTTGCCTTGGAACCTGACATTGATAATCCGCTGTCCTGGCGGCTGTGACAGGTCGATCTGATAATCAATGCCGGCGAACATATCATAGAGGTAGCTCGGCACATCGGGATCGGTTGTGATGGCAAGGTCGCCCGGCCGCCACTGTTTAAAATGTGTGGCCGAAGCTTCCATGTAAGCCTTCATCTCTTTACCGGTGACAGTAACGACATACAGCACATTATCAAAGGGATAAATACGGTATACATCCGCGTAAGTCAGCGGCCCCTGCTTCAAATCCGCCTTATCGGCGAACAGGCTTGTGGCGGCAACATCTGCTCCGCTGGCCTGAAGCATGGCCTTCTGGATCAACGTAATGACCGCCGTATCCATCAATCTTCCCGCCGGTATATCTGCGTTTTCATCAGGGGGCTGGAAGTCGGCTGCCGCATAACCCAGGACGCCGCCATCCGCCTCTGCCGAAGTACCTCCGCCGCCTTGCGCGATGAAACGAAGCGTCTCTTCATGCGCCTCCGTAACCAGACTCCGGAATTCCGGGTCCGGTTCCCGGCCGGCCATATCCACAACGGCTGCTTCCCGGTTCACTACCTGAGGCTGTTCACCGTCCAGATCTACCGTGAGATCGAAGCGCACAACCTCCCGCCCGCGGTCACGCGGCCCTCCGATGACGGTATTCCCCATGCGCTGGTTAACCGTAATATGCATATGACCGACCATAAGCACATCTGCTTCAGGTACAAGCTCCGCAATACGTTCGGCGGCATCCGAGCCGCCGTCTTCATCGAACTCTGCGACCATTCCCGCATGGGCACTGATTACAATAATGTCCGCTTTCCCCTCCGCCCGGAGGGATGCCGCAACTTTCTGCCCAGTCTCCGCCATATGGCCGAACCTGAGCCCTTCCACCTTGCCTCCATCCCAGCGCGGGACATTGGGGTTGGTAAGTCCGATTACCGCAATTTTGATGCCCTTCACTTCAACTATAATATAAGGCTCGGCAAAAGCTTCACCATTAGAATACCAGGCATTTGCAGCCAGCACAGGGAAATTCAATTCCTGCTTGATCCGCTCAATTAGGCCAAGTCCGAAGTTAAATTCATGGTTGCCTAACGTCATCGCCGCATAGCCCATGCTATTTAGCGCAACAGAGACCGGATGGACAACATCCGGCCGTTTATTGTAGACATCGTCAGTCAGCATGTTCCCCTGGAACACGTCGCCGTTGTCGATCAGGAGGACTTCCGCACCGCTCTGTCTGAGCTCCCGGACATAAGAGGCAACTCTGGCCAGCCCGTCATTTGTTGTGTCGAGGCCGTCTTCGTAACGGTAACCCCACAGGTTGCCGTGAACATCCGAGGTAGCAATAATTACGATATTAATCTTGTTACAGGCAGCTGCCAGTTCATTCATTCCGTCACCTTCTCTGTCTCTTTATTTCAGAATTGCGCCCGCGGTGAAGCTCTTCTCCATCTGGTCACTGAACAGTACATAAGCCAGCAGAATCGGAAGAGTCGAAATCACCATCGCCGCTGCAAGCGGGCCCCAGCTGATACTGTACTGGCCGCTGAAATTCATCAGTCCGAGCGGAAGTGTCCGCAGCGCCTCTTTTTGAATAAAGGTAGCTGCCATCAGGAGTTCATTCCATACGGCCAGGAATACAAAGATTGCTACCGAGGCAAGCGGCGGCTTCAGCAATGGAAGCACGACTTTGAAGAAGGATTTAAGCACCCCGCAGCCGTCAATGAACGCAGCCTCTTCCAGCTCCTTCGGCATGCTCCGCAGAAAAGCTGACAGCATGTAGACGCCGATAGGCAGATTCACAGCAATGTAAGGCAAGATAATTGATAACCGTGAGCTGAGAATCCCCAGGTTTTTCAGGATCATAAAGAGCGGGATCAGCGTAGCGTGGATTGGCACCATGACCCCCATCAGCAGAATGAACAAAATGACACCGTTATATTTAAATCTCATTCGTGTCAGCGCATAAGCCATCATGGACGCAAACAGCAGCACAAAAAAGAGGGTAATCAGCGTAACAGACACACTGTTAAAAAAGTATTGATTGACCTTGGCGCTCACCCAGGCCTCCGAAAAATTGCTGAACCGCCATTTGGTTGGCAAGGCCCAGACGACTCCGCCAATAATCTCCGAATTATCCTTAAAGGCACTGACTACAAGCCAGTAAAGCGGGAACAGCTGGAGGACGGCAATGAGCATCATCAGTATATAAAGTCCTGTGTTTTTTGTTCTCTTCAGCATGACCAGTCCTCCCTAGTATTCAATTTTTTCCCGGGTCAGCACTTTATTGAGTACCCAGGCAATGATGAGACATTCCAGCACCATGAACACAGCAAGCGCACTGCCGTAACCGAAATTCTGCTTCAGGAACGCTTCCTGGAACATTTTCAGGGCAATCATCGTTGTCGAGTTCAGCGGCCCGCCATTGGTCATCACGTATACACTTTCAAATGTTTTCAGCGCATAAATGACGTTTAGAACGATACAAATCCGCAGCACATCTGACAATAAAGGAAGCGTGATATGCCGTACTGCCTTCCAGCCAACCGCTCCGTCCAGCTTCGCGGCTTCATAATATTGCTCGGAGATCCCCTGCATACCGGCGAACAGAATCAGCATGTTGTAACCCACATAATGCCAAGTCGTTACGATCAGTACAGACAAGAGAGCGGTCTTGGTATCTCCAAGCCAGGCCTGTGTCCAGCTGCTGAGGTGAACAGCATCCAGCAGCGTGTTCAGCATCCCGATGTTCGGATCGTAAATTTTAACCCACAGCAGACTCACCATTGTCGTTGACATTACCACAGGGAAAAAGTAAATATTACGGAACCATTTGCGTCCCTTCATCTTACGGGAGACCAGCATTGCCAGAGCAAACGAGATCGGCAGCTGGATCAGCACACCCACAAGCAAAAAGGCAAGACTGTTCCATACCGCCTGCCAGAAGCTTTTATCCGTCGTGAACATTTTAGTGTAGTTATCCAGTCCAATGAAGGTCATAGGATTAATTCCGTCCCAGTCATGGAGGCTGTAATAGGCTGTCATTATAATCGGCACAAAATAGAATACAAGGAATACAGTTAAACCGGGCACTAAAAACAAAGCTATCAGCTTCTTGTTCGAGAGCGCTCTTTCCATCACTAACCACCTGTCAGCTTGCAGAAAAGCGATGCGGGTCCAAGGGACTGCATCGCCTTTCCCAGTTTTTATTTTTGAAACACAGCAATACCGAGTTAATCTGTTATTAACGCCGTCTTACTCTGCCGAACGGAGCAAGGTTTCCAGTTCAGCCGTATACTCCTCAGCAGTCAGGTTACCGCCATACAGCTGCTGGGTCAGATCACGGTATTCTTGCCCCGTATCCGCTGACAGCAGACCGAACCACATAGCCTGTGTTTTGGCTGTTTTACCGATATCCGTAGCGTACGCGGAGAGCTGTTCATTCTGCGATTCCGACTTCACTTCGCTTGTTGCATATCCGGGCAGGCCTTTACGGACAAATTCATCATTGAGCTTCAGGGACAGGCGGATGGCAAACTCTTTGGCTTTGTCCAGGTTTTTGGAGCTGTTATTCACGAACAGGGAGTAAGGTGCTGCCGAATTCTGGAACCCGATTGTTGCACTGTAGATATCCTCCGCACCCGTTGCCGGGAATGCGATATATCCGAGATTGTCACCCATAGCCTCCGACAGGGCAGTGAAGTTAAAGCTGCCGTCGATCCACATCAAAGCCTTATTGTTCTTGAACAGCTCCTGTGCATCCAGGTAAGCGGAGCCGAGGAAACCCTTCTGGAAGGCATTCGTGCTGACCAAATCTGTCACCTGTTTAGCTGCATCCAGGAATGGGGCATCCGTGAATTTCGCTTGTCCGTTAATCGCATGATCGAAGGCATTAACATCCTGGCGTGCTACAAGCATGTTGTATAGCAGATCGCCCTGCCATCTTTCTTTTCCGCCCAATGAAATAGGAATAATTCCTTTCTCATTAGCCTGTTGAATAAGCGCCTGAAGATCAGCCCAGGTTGCCGGTGCAGAAGCGCCGAGCTCATTCATCAGCTTTTTGTTATAGTACAGTACCAGTGTTGTGCTGATATTGGAAGGAACAGAATAAATATTGCCATCTTCCTCAGTTACCAGTTGGTTGTCCAGGAATTGCTTGCCCAGGCCGGTAGAATCCAGTATATCATTCAGTGGAGCAACGGTTTTTGACTGCAGCACAGGAGTACGGTAGGACTTCCCGGCATGCTGCTGGAATACATCCGGAAGTTCATTTGCAGCCAGCGCCACACTGATTTTTGTTTTGTAGGTCTCATCTTGTATGTACTCATAATTCAAATCAACGCCGACTTCTGCTGCGGTAGCTTCAGCTGCTGCATGGTACATCGGATCTGCATCAAAAATCCATAAGGTAACAGACTCCTTGCTGTCCGCCGTAGCATCCTGATTCTGGGTTCCCCCATTGTTTACTTCCGCACCTCCGCAAGCAGTAAGCACTACACTACAGAGCGCGACAGATGCCGCAACAACCCCAAGCTTTTTCCCAAACATTTGATGTGGACCACCTTTCCATATTTACGGATTCGAATTACAGGTACAATCTTAACAAGTGTGCGGTCAGGTTCGAATGGATAAATATTGGTTCTGACAGTAAAATTTTTAGGTGTGTCATGATACTTTACACAGGATTTACAGAGTGTTCGTATGTTAACAGCTGCTTTACGCAGCGTTTATTTTACTCCAACAAAAAAAAGCCCGGCAGAAAAACCGGACCACGCCTAAACTGCTCAATATGGGTCTGAACGGGTACCGCTGTGTACTTTATTCGGGGTAATGCCATACCTTTTCTTAAAGCATTTGCTAAAATAGAACGGGTCCTTGTATCCCACCTGGCGGGCTATCGTCGCTACCTTGGGAGCTTCAGTTTCATCGGCGGCAATCCCCTGGCTGAGCAGCTCCATAGCTTGTGCAAGGCGGGCATTCGTGACGTATTCTACAAACGATTCACCGGTCTCCTTCTTGAACATATGGCTTAAATAGCTCGGATTCACAAAAAGGGCGCTGGCCGTACTCTGCAGCGACAACGTATCCTCGGCATAATGCGAGGTTACATAGGCTATAGCGTTGTTAATCAGCCGCTTACCGCTGCTATGCCGTCTCTCTTCCTGTACATTCTCCGCTTCCGGCTCCTGCACATAACCCGCTTCTATTTTCAGCCGGCTGAGATAGCGCTCCGCTTCCCATTTCTCCGTCAATTGGGCACGGATTGCGGCAAGAGCTTGTTCAACTGCATCTTCATCAACGGGCTTCAGCAAATAATGGTCTGCTCCAAGTGAAATGGCCTGCTGCGCATAAGAGAAGTTATCATAGCTTGTGATAAAAATCAGCTTGGCCGCAGAGTCCAGCTTGCGGACTGCCTTAATAAAATCAAGCCCGTTCATATTCGGCATTTCAATATCCGTAATAATGAGATCAATCGCCTGTTCCTCTATAATCCGCAATGCGGCTGAACCCTCTTCGGCCTCTGCAACGACCTTAAATCCGGCGGAAGCCCAATCCACCAGACGGATCAAAAGCTGCCTGAAATAATACTCGTCATCTACAATCAGGACACGGGCTACCGGCGCTGTATTCATAATCTCGCTGTCCCCTCCTCCTGTTCGTTCGTTTTCAAGATCATCGGTAAACGTACCTTCACTTCCACGCCATTACCCGGTTCGGACGACAGGGAGATCCCGTAAGCTTCCCCGAAGCGCAGCTGAATGCGGTCCTGGATATTTTTGAGCCCAAAGCTGTAGTCCTCTTCCCTGCTGTTGTCCGACCAGATCAGCCGCTGCTGCTCTTCACTCATGCCCTTGCCGTTGTCGCGGACCATAAAGCAGAGATTGCTCTGCCCGTCCGTTCGTTCAATATAACCGCTGATTTCACATAATCCCCCGTCCGCCATTCCTCTTATGCCATGGTGGATCGCATTCTCAACCAGCGGCTGCAGCAGCATCGTAGGCACTTGGCATAATTCAATGCCCGGTTCGAACGAAATCCGGTAGCTCAGCTTGTTAAAGCGGATTTGCTGGATATATAAGTAGCTTTCCAGATGCTTCTGTTCCTGGGCCGCCGTAACTAGCTCCCGGCCGTTGCTCAGCGAAATCCGGTAGAACTCACCAAGCGCCTTCAGAATACTGCTGATGTCTTTAGCGTCTGCCATCACAGCCATTGCACGGATTGTGTCCAGCGTATTGTACAAAAAATGCGGTTTAATCTGCGAATACAACAGCCTCAGCTCCAGCATCCGCTTGGTTTTCTCTTCAGCTTCAACTCTTCCCATCAAGTCTTGAATATGCTGTACCATTTCGTTGAAGGTAGCGCCTAACCGGCCAACCTCATCCTCTGTGTCGGCAGGAGCACGCCGCTCAAAGTTCCCGGCCCCTACCTCGACAATCACCTCACTGAGCTGGCTGAGCGGCCGGGTCAGTAGACGTGTGAATACGAAGGAGAGTAACGCCGCTGACAGGATGCTGATCAGTCCAAAGCCGGCTAATAATAATGCGATTTTCCAATAGCCGTAAGTCAGCTCCGAAATAGTAACCAGATGGGCAACCTTCCAGCCATAGGGGGCCAGGCTCTGTAGTGACACTAAATAGCGCTCTCCGGCAACCCGGAATGTCTTACTCCCTTGACTGACTGCGTTCACCCAGCTGGCCAGAGCTTCTTCCCCAACCGGCTGGTTAACGATTGAAGCATCATTGGCAGATACAATGGTTCCGTCCCGGTTAATGACCAGAGTAGCATTCTGATCCATCTGATCATTATTATGGTACAAACGGGCAAGCGTCCGCTCATCAATATTCACATAAATATAACCTAGCGGAGTTCCCGTTTCCATGCTCATAATGACCCTGCCCACACTGATCATGTTCTTGTGCTGCATCCCGGACAGGAATGAGGGACTAAGCGAATCTGTCCAGACGGCCCCGCCTTTTGCGGCATCCATTTCATCTTTGGGGTAGATGCCGAGACTCTGCAGGGTAACGCCGGTCAGGTTAGATGTGAAATAGAGGTCGCCGTTTAAGGATTCAATAATGACGGAATCGATATTCGGTTCTGTCTCCAGCATTGCAGCCAGTGTATTATAGATCGATTTCAGAGCAGCCACATCATGACTCGCACCGGTGTCTCTGCTAAGCAGCTTCTGAGTGTCCTGATTAATCAGCACGAATTTGGTGAAATTCTGGACAGACTGAAACACAGTCTCCATCGACTGCTTGACCAGCTTCACTTCCTGCTGTGAGCTTGCCGTGGTTCTTTCCAGCGTCTGGTTAAAGACAATCCGGTGAATGCTAATCATAAAAATAACCAGAGCCAGCGAGACAATAAGGATGTTGCTGACCAGAATTTTTCGTCTGAGCGGCATACTCCCTCTAAGTAAAAAAGAAAGCACTGCCCGGAGCTGCTTCCTGAAGGGCTGGTATGACATGAATCTCTTCATCTTTCCCTCCGTTATGTGATGTATGTAAATGACTTGCTGATATATAAGCAATATTTAGTCTAAAGCATTATTGTCTTCTGTCAACCAGAAAAGCCGACCCTCAAAAGGATCGGCTCATTTTATAGCTTCATATACAATCAATCACGTTTGTTCTCAACCGATTTCATACGGTTCTGATCGTCAGATATCCGGTCATTACTAAATTCCTGGCCTGCTTCGACCTCAGTATGGCCGCTGACACTCCGGGCAAAATTTGTGAACTGTCTTTTTTGCTCATCCAGCTCATGTTTTTTCTTCAAAAGCTCCTTCGGATCCTGAGTTGTCATTAGGTTAACCTCCCTGAAAATGAAATCACACTGCTTATGCGTTCCATGAGAGTTTTCCATTAGAATGAAAGGCTTATGCATCAGGAATGTTTTGCATCGAGTCGCGGTAAAGTGTCCATACTAAGCGTCGAAAAATAATTAAGGGAGAGATATGATATGGATTTGCAAAGCGGTAAATTGTACTGGCCAACAACGATAACGGCTCCCCCTTCTTATCCCAAGCTTGAAGAGGATATATCTTGTGATGTCCTTATAATTGGTGCGGGCAGCTCCGGTGCACAGTGTGCAAATCTCCTGTGTGAGCAAGGCTTGTCCGTTGTTCTAGTTGACAAAAGAAAAGCCGGTGAAGGCAGCACCAGCACGAATACAGCATTAATCCAATATGCCGGAGAAAAGAGCTTTGTATCCCTGAGCCACTCTTTTGGGGAAGAAGCCGCTGCACGCCATCTTAAGCTCTGTGAACAGTCTATCAATGAGATTGAGCGGGTAAGCCGCCGGTTACCCGTAGATCCTGATTTTATAAGACGGGACAGCCTGTATTATGCAAGCTGCAAGGAGGATGTTTCTGATCTGACTGCGGAATATCACCTGTTAAAGAATTACGGGTTCAAGGTGGATCTATGGGATGCCGGGCAAATAACCGGACGATATCCTTTTCAGAAAGAAGCCGCACTTTACTACCACGATGATGCCGAAATGAACCCGCTTAAATTTGTTTACGGATTACTTGAAAAAGTAAAAGCATTGGGCGGACAGATCTATGAAAATACAGAAATAACAGGCAGACGGTTCGAGCAGGATTATGCCGTCTTTTATACAAAAGAGCACCGCGAAATCCGGGCCAGACACGTTATTATCGCAGCCGGTTACGAGGACAGTGACTTTAAAACGGAAAAAAATGCTACACTGGCAAGCTCTTACGCTGTCATTACAAAGTCGGTCGCCGATTTTTCAAGCTGGCATAAAAGAACTTTAATATGGGAAACCGCGCGCCCGTATGTCTATATGCGTACCACTCCTGATAACCGGATTATCATTGGGGGCATGGATAAGGATACATCCTACTCCGGCACAAGAGATTCCAAAATCCTTGCAAGCAAGGACAAGCTGCTTGAGGCGTTTAAAGACCTCTTTCCTGACATTCAGGCTATACCGGAATACTATTTGGGCGCCTTCTACGGAGGAACGCATGACGGAATGCCAATCATCGGCCAATACGAAAGCTACCCGCATTGTTATATTATTATGGCTTACGGAGACAACGGAACCGTATATAACGGTGTTCTGGCCAAAATTGTTACGGACAAAATCCTAACAGGCTCAAGCCCGGACTTGGAGCTTTACCTGCAAACCAGACCACTGGCTGTAACCTGATTTAAAGACAGTCTGTGGAGCCATTATTAGAGGATTGATCCCAGCTGCCGGTTACCTTCCGTAAACCCCGGTATCCGCAGCTTCCTATTGGGCCGCAGATACCGGAAGATCCTCACCATATGTATTAAGCGGGTTAAGCTTGAGCTGTACAAGTCTTTTACCGTGTAGAATGGCTTCTGTCTGGCTGGTAATATACCCTTCGCCTTCAACGGAAACTGCAACCTTCAGCAAAGTGAGCACCTCCAGCGCATCACGGAGCGACTGTCCCCGCAGGTTGGGGATGGATGCCTGGTCGTCCTGCTCGCTTATCAGATAAATCCGCTGTCCCGCAGCAAGCAGAGCTTCCGATTCCGGGTACTGGCGGACTACATCTTTTCCGTACCCGACCACTTCAAAATCAATTCCCTGATCAATCAGCAGCTTCCTGGCCTCCTGCAGCGATTTACCGGTCAGATCGGGTGTAGAGCGCTGCGGGACAGATGAATTCTTGGGAGAAAGCGAGGTATTGCTTTTATCACCCGTTGTCACTTTTGGCACACCCATATAGGGCAATACGGATGATACGATCTCTTTAAACACCGGACCCGCCGCAGCACCGCCGCCAGTAGCATACACAGGCTCATCAATGACTACATAAACCACAATCTTCGGATTATTAGCCGGTGCGTAGCCGAGAAAAGATGAAAGCACCTTGTTACGGTTATACCCGCCCTTACCGTCAGGTTTAATCGCTGTACCGGTTTTGCCCGCTACCCGGTATCCTTCAATATAAGCATGACGCCCGGTCCCGGCGACCTGATCCGCAACGACCTGTTCCAGGTAGCTTCCCGTTTCTCTTGCGCTCTCTTTGGAGATGACCTGACGGACCACTTCCGGCTGGGTAATGGTTGTATTCCCGGTATTCGGGTTCGTCATTTCTTTAACGGCATGCGGTACCATCAGCTTGCCGCCGTTCGCAATAGCTGCCATGGCCGTAAGCTGCTGAATCGGTGTGACCAGCACTTTGCCGTGCCCGTATGCGATCGTCGCGTTCTCCGCAGCATTGTTCGGTGTGGGATTGACGACCCCGCTGATTTCGCCCGGCAGGTCGATGCCTGTAGGATCATTAAAACCAAAGGCATCTACAAAATTAAGCAGCCTGTCCGGACCGAGCATTTCATAGCCAAGCTTAACGAAGGCCACGTTACTTGAACGTTTTACACCTTCCAGGAAAGTAATTCTGCCGTAACCGCTTCTCTTCTGGTCATACAGCGGCTTGCCATACCCTTTGATGCGGATTGAACCGGAGACGAAGGTTGCGTCCGGATCGAACACATTCTCCTCGACCGCTCCGGCAAGCGTTACAATCTTGAAGGTCGAGCCCGGTTCAAATCTCGCCTGGATGGCATGGTTGAAGAATACTCCGGGGTTCGAGGCATAATTCCAGAACTCGTTCGGATTAAAGGTTGGCATATTCGCCATTCCCAATATTTCCATGGTGTTCGGATCTGCAGCAATTACCGTAATGCTTTTGGGCTTATACTCTTCATAGGCCTTCTGCATCGCCTGTTCGATGTAGTACTGGATTGTGCTGTCAATCGTCAGTTTGATATTACTTCCATTTATCACCGGCTGGTATGTATCCTTTGATTCAGGCAGCTTTATGCCCTTGCCGTCGCTCTGGTACAGCAGCTTGCCGTTTACACCTGTAAGCTGCTTGTCAAAATATTTTTCAAGGCCCATCACTGCTTTGCCGTCACGGTCCGTATAACCCAAAATTTGTGCGGCCAGTGTCTGCTGCGGGTAATAGCGCTTCTGCTCCCTAATCAGACCGACGCCAGTCTCCAGTGTGCTATGTTCTTTCTTCAGTGTCTCAATGAACCCGTTCACTTGGTCGCGCAGCTCTTTGTCTATTTTCCAGCCTTCATTACGGATTTCCCGGTTCTTCAGATACTTCCCGTTCTTGTCTTTGGCCTCCACCAGCTTCTTAAGCTCATCCTCAGGCTTGCCGAGCAGTTTATGCAGACCGGTGATCACTTCTTCCCCGATGCCGAGCGCAGCGATCATTTCCGGGTTAACCACTACTGTGTAGGCTGGTACATCGCTGGCGAGCACCTTGCCGTTGCGGTCCTTGATCGAACCGCGCACTGCTTTAATCACAGAAGTATGGGCACGTTGCTTGGCGGCTTCGGCTTGCCAGTAATCCCGCTCCAGCATCTGAATCCAGAACACTCTGGCGAGTAAAATAAGAAAAAAGAGGGTGATACACCCTCCAATAAGCAGCATCCGAAACTTTATTCTCTTCATCATATGCAAACCTCACAAACCTATGTATTTGCGACTTTTGGTAAATCGTATGTTAGTATTCTCACCCTAGTTACCCATTGTACAATGCAGAACTAGGTAAATTCAACCAATAAAATGTATCTATTTACACATTTCCATTCAGAAACGTGAAATCATCTGTAATAAAAAATACCTGCGCAAAAAAAAGAAAAGCCGGTAATCCGCTTCTCTTTTTTTTGCTTTCTTATCTATCAGGCTAAATAACGCCCTCTCCCCCAATAGCAGTCGCTGTGAAAGATATGGGTCCGAATAGACTTAAAGGCAGGTTACTTTCATTTTGGATGACCAGCTCATAGTTTTGGATTCCAATATAAGGACCGTCCACCCATTGTACATTTAATTGGATATCAGTTGTTGTCGTAAAATTGAAAAAGGACCGGTAAATATCGGTTCCGGCGCGCCGGATCAGTACAAAGAATGGACTATTGGCTGGTGCATTAACACTAAAGCTACCATTTAACTCGACTCTGCTGGAGAAAGAAGCAGGATTAGCCGGACTAAGAACGACTTGTGCTGTGGCTAAGCCTGCTCCAGCTCCAGGAATGCCCGCAATCGTTACAGCTGTATTCAGCGGGTCTAACGGAAGTTTTGCCTGCGAGCCATAGCTTATTATTGTCGCCATCTTTGATCACTCCATTTCAAGGGTATACTCTACTTTATTCTGAAGCTGGAATGATAGATTGGACTACAATCTTAAATCTAATTATATTTTTTTCATTACAATGTTAAAAGACTCGAACCACTACCCTTTTCAGGTTTAGTAATTCGAGCCTCTGCTTACTTGTTCAACACGTCTAACCAGTCATCCAGCGCCTGAACGACACTCTGAAGCTGTTCATCTCCGGTAATCTCGGGTGTGTGATCTCCCTTTTGCATACCGTATGATCCGAACTGCCCGTGGTTGCCTCCGTCTATACTGACAAATGTCGTGTCCACCGGCAGGTTGGTTTGGGTCTTCTCCCATTCCTCCCAGTTTAATACGCCATCATCTGTTCCTGTAATTTGCAATGCGGATAGGCCTGTAGCAGCAGCTAAGCTTCCGCCATCATCAGCATAAGCTGCCAAATAGAAAATTCCTTCAAGCTTATCAGGATGCTCTGCTGCATATCGGGAGGCAAAAGCGCCGCCCAGCGAATGGCCGCCAATCACAAAGGCTTCATCCGGATGCTCTGCAATAAATGTATCGGCCTTATTCTTACCAAAGATCGCCAAATTCAGCGGCATCTTGGCAATATATACCCGGTGACCCTGTTCTGCCATTGCTCTTGCTAGAGGAGAGTAGCTTGCCGGATCTACCAGACCCCCAGGATAAAAGATGATATTCGGCTCCACCGCCTCTACCCCTTGCGGCTCAAACCGGTAACCCTGCTTTACCTCGGTAACACTTACCTTACTGTCGCTTTGCATAGCTGCTTCAGCTTGTGCGGACGGGCTGTATGTAGCCGATGCAACATATACATATACTCCGGCTGCCAGGACAACGACGACCACGCTTATCCATATCAGTATCTTCTTCCATCTGCTCATGCGTTTCGCCGTATTCAATAGTTAACCACCTTTACTCCTTACAATTTTAATTACAAATTAAATTATATTTACTGGTAAGTAAAATTACAAGCCGGTTTTGCTAATGTCCGGTGTTTGTCATAATATATTCATGAAGGAGCGTGTGCAATGCCAGAGAAATCAGCAAAACGCCTGCCGGGGAGACCCAAACAGGGGGACACAGACACCACTATTTATCAGACGATTATTTCGGCGGCTTCCGCATTATTTAAAGAATATGGCTATGAATCGGTCTCCTTGCAGCAGATCGGCAACCGGTGCGGCGTGTCCAAGCAGGCCATTTATTATCATTTCGCGAGTAAACCGGAATTATTCAAGGTAGCCATGACAACCATGCTGCAAAATATCCGGACGGTCACTGCTCAATTGCTGGATGCAGCCGATGATCTGGAGCAAGGCCTGGTGCGTATGGCAGAAGCCAGATTGGCAAATCCCCATGCCGAGATTGAGACGATGATGAGAGAAGCCGAGCCTTTTCTTGAAGCGGAGCAAATTCGGGCAATCCGCGAAGCTGAGCAGCATATTCATGAATTGCTGGCAGACCATTTCCGGCTTGGCATGAACCAGAGGCTGCTTCGTGAGGACGACCCGATGTTCCTGGCAGAGACCTTTTCGACCTTAATGCTGATGGGAAACCGCGAAAATGCCTCCCAAAAGTATGAATCCCCGCTCATCCTCGGCCGGAAGCTGGTAGCCCTCTTTCTTCAGGGAACGAAGGCGACTTGATCTACTATTTTGAACGTAAAAAACCGCTTCTAAAGTGAAATTTAGAAGCGGACATAGAGTATAAAGCGGCGCGTACTTGCCTTAATTCAGTTTGTCAACATACAGCTCACCCATAATGGCTTGAACCCGGTAAGAGCCTTCAGGCAATTCCGCTTCGATAAAAGCTTCTACTGCATTAGCTTCAATGTCATACATAATTTCAATCTCTTTAGAGAAAAGCATGCCCTCATCATTTACTAATTGGGATAAGCGGGGTCTCTTTTTAGGCGAAAGCTCGTGCGCGGTTACTTGCTGCAGAGCCTGCACATAGGTATCCAGTGATCTTGCCCCGACAACTTTCACACCTTTATTGGCTCCGTTCACCATAACAATAGTGGGGAATCCCCGGGCACCCAGACGGGAGGACAGCTGAAAGTCTGCTTCCAGCAGATCCTGGGCTGACTCAAGCGCAGCTTGGCTGACCCTTTCTTTTCCGTCTAATCCCATCTGGTCCACGATATTAACCAAAATCTCATCTTCTCCGATGTTCTGATTAAATACAAACACTGCCTCCCGTGCACGCCGCAAAAATTCCGCTTCTCTGCCTGGATGGCTGTTTTGTATAACCTTAAACACTCTGGAAGGCGGGAATGAGGATTGAACCGGGTTGCTATGCCATAGCGATCCGTCTATAGGCATGCGGGAATGCTCCCCCACTTCTCTCCAATGCTCTGCTACATCTGACGGTTTCTGAATTCCGTTGCCCCCGTCGGCAAAGCCTTTCCAGCCCGGCAGCAGTCCCCCCATTACGGTCTCCATATGAAAATACTGTCCATATTCCTGCACAAAACGGCCTAAGACAGGCTCCAAAGCCCAGCAGTGAGAGCAGATTGGATCGGTAACATAGTATAGCTTCACATTCTTCTCAACCTGATTCAGGTCGATTTCCTGCACGGCTTCTTCACCTGGAGCGCCGCAAACTCCGGTTTCCAGATCACACATCATATTGGAGTCATTCATTACCACGATCACGCCTTTCTTTTTTGGGATATGCGCATCATCCTTTGTATAGTATAATTATATTGCTTATAATCCTTATAACAAGTACTATTATATTTAATACTTAGTATACTATATATACTAATGGAGGGTTCAGAATGAAATATGAATTGAATTTAGAGCAGCTCTGTCCGGCTACTTTCGCCTTTCAGGTCATTGGCGGCAAGTGGAATCTCCCGATTCTGGCTTGTTTAAGTGAACAGGAAAGCATCCGCTACAATGAGCTGAAAAGAAGACTGAACGGGATCACCGGCACCACCCTAACGAACTGTTTAAAAGAGCTTATAGATAATGGAATTGTGAACCGCCAGCAATTCAATGAAATCCCTCCGCGTGTAGAATACTCTCTTACCCCATCCGGTAAAGAGCTGGTCCCGCTCATTGAGGCAATCGTAGCCTGGGGAGAAAAGAATATTCACGCGCTGGAAGCAAACCAATCCTGAGCTTGAGGTGCTTAATTCAATTCTCCTGTGAAATCTCTTATCTTTTCAGCGATTTCTTCCGCATGTGAACGATACAAATAATGATCTGCGTCCAGTAAGACGATTTCAGATTGCAGAGAATCCTTTATTTGCTGCTCATGTTCAGGAATCCATTGGTCTGTCACCGGATGATTGGCCTGAAGAAAGAACAGGACAGGTAGACTCGCAGGGAAATTCTGCTGTTCTGCTGCGTCATAGTTGGCATACATGCTCACAGCTTCGTTTAACTGGGTTGAATTGTACATGTTTTTACGCATCAGGATGTTAATCTGTTCTTTTGTTTGTTCATCATAAGGCAGGCCTTCATAAGCGTCAGCAGTCAGCTTCAGCTGGATGCGGGCGAAGCCAAGGTCGCGGAACCATTTTACCGGTTTGGTGTCAGATGAAGTAATCTTCTGTTCTCTTAATGTAGCAACACTGCTGTCCAGCCCGATATAAGCACTCACTTCATTCGGATACTGATTCACATAATCCAGACTGTAAAGTCCTGAAATGGAATGGGCTATCAGGATATAACGGTCAATTCGCAGACTTTGCAGCGCTTCATGAATTTCACTGACGATGTTGGCTGTAGTACGTTCCTTACTGGTCTGGTCGCTTAAACCGTAACCAAAAGGCTCAACCACCACAACCTTATAGTTCGGGCTTAACTCTGAAACAAGCGGCTTGAAATCCAGGCCAGGTGCCGCTGTACCATATCCGGGCAGAAGCACGATGGTCTCTTCACCCTCGCCTTGGATGAACACATTCATCTGTTTACCGTCAACAGGTACAAGCTGGCCGTACGGCTCCGTTCTTTTTTGTTCAGAATAGGAACTGATTTTGTTAACCGTAAACACAGTGGCTATAAAAAGCAGCACGAATATGATGAATGCGGCGATAATTTTTAGGACAATATGCAGCACTTTCTTTGCTGTGAAACGTTGCTTTACTGCTTCCTGCGCTGATTGTATCAAGCCCTTCCGCTCCTCTTGTTATTCAAATGGTTGGATTTTCTTCATATAAGCTTTAAATTCGGCAGCGATTTCCTTGTATTTCGTATGATGCAGGTAATGTGAGCCTTCCATCAGGATCATTAGCCCTTGAGCGGATTGCTTGACTTGTGCCTCATGCAGCGGAACCCACTGCTTGTTTTGCTCGTTGTTCGACTGGACAAAGAGAAGCACCGGGAGCTCCTGGGGATATGTGAGCAATTCTGCATTTTTAAAATTGGATCCGAGGTGTTTGAGCTCGTCCATCAATGTTGCATTGCTCCCGACCTGATTGGTTATGAGGCGCACTTGTTCCTTGGTGTGTTCATCATAGTCAAGCCCTGCGTACGGATCTCCGCTCACCTTTTGGAGCAGTCGCATCAGACCCGATTGCTGGAGGAACTGCATAGATTTCAGCGGGAGCTTCACATCCATGCCCGGCTGATTCGGAACACTGCTGTCAATGCCGGCAAAAGCAAGCACTTCATCCGGGTAGCTGTTCACATAAGTCACGCCGTAAAGTCCGGTGATCGAATGTCCCATAAGAATGTAACGGTCAATACCCAGCTGCTGCACGGCTTCGTGAATTTCGCTGACGATATTCTCCGTGGTTCTTGCCTTCTCCGTCTTGTCGCTAAGCCCATATCCGAAGGGTTCAACCGCTACCACTCTGTAATCCGGAGATAATTCATCAATCAGTAATTTAAAATCAAGCACTGGCGACGGGGTCCCCTGTCCCGGCAGCAGGACGATCGTCTGCTCGCCGCTGCCTTGAATAAACACATTCATCTGCTTGCCATCCACCGCGACATATTGGCCGTAAGGCTCGATCTTCTTTTTCTCGACTCCTTTGCTGATTACATTAACGATAAATACAATACCTGCGAACAGCACCAGCGCTCCGAAAATACCTCCAATTATTTTTAACCATAGTCTCCGTTTCCTGCGGATTCCGGTCCCGTTCTTGATTTCCACGGTATCTGTCACGTTCATCTTCTCCTATTCCTTAATCTGTAGAGCCGCTATGCGGCATATCTAAAGTGTAATCAGGCAATATGTCCACACCATGACGGGAATATGAACGCAGTATGAACAGGCAAAAAAAAGAGGCGTTACATCTATAGATGCACACCCCTGTACCGAACTAAGTTTAGCTTAACGATCATGTTCTGCCGAAGGCTTGATCGGCAGGGTGACGATGATGCTGGTGCCGCTGCCAGGCTCGCTTTCTGCCCGTATATCGCCGGAATGCAGCATTACAATCTGCTTGACAATCGCTAATCCCATGCCGCTACCGCCATTCTGGCGGCTGTGAGAACGGTCAGCCTTAAAAAACCTTTCGAAAATGCGCCGCTGGTCTTCCGGAGATATCCCGATTCCCTTGTCAGTAACCCGGATGCTGACATTTCTGCTATCCTGCCGGATACTGACAGTAACTACAGAACCTTCACCTGAGAATTTGATGCTGTTACCGAGGATATTGGTCCAGACCTGGTTCAGCAGATCATGATCTGCTTCAATCCGTATTGACTTTAATTGGAGCTCAAAGCTGATGCTGCGTGCTGACCATTGCGGCTGAAGCGCTACAATGACCCGCCTGATCTGCTCATCCAGACTGAAGGTGCTGAACTGCAGCTGCTGCGATTGTGACTCAAGCATGCTCAGCTTCAGGAGGCTGTCGCTCATTTTGGACATGCGCTCGGCCTCAGAGATAATAATATTAAGATAACGGTCCCGTTCTTGATCAGGAATGTTCATCTGTTTAAGGGCTTTGGCATATCCGGTAATGGAGGTGAGCGGTGACTGGACTTCGTGAGACACGTTGGATACAAAATCCCGCCGCATCTGTTCAACCTGCTGCAAATCATGCGTCATCTCTTCAAAGCTTTGAGCCAGTGTGCCCAGCTCACCCTTTTGTTTAATGTTAAGCCTGATGTTGAAATTTCCGCCTGCGATATGCCTGGTTGCATCAGTCAGCTTTTTAATCGGATTCACGAGGAACTTGGTGGCAACCAGAATCACCAGACTGCCTGTTACCAGCGTATAGATTGAGAAATTCAGCAGAAATTGTATGGCCAGGGTGTTGGAGGTAGGCGATATAGGTTCTATGAACATAGCTTTTCTCTCCCCATCCATTGTAAAGGGCAGTCCGACAAGCGTAGTGCTGACTACACCGCGGTTCACCTGAACCGTTTCACCATCCAATACCCTGCTCCAATGTTCTTCAGTAACCACAGCCGGTTTAAATCCGTTAAGCTCCCCAAAAGTCTGAAACTGGCCGGTTTCATTAAAAAAGCGGAGGTTATACATTTCGAGCTGGCTCATTTTGCTTACGTAATCGTTTGCTTCATCTAAAGGAAAGGTCCCGTAAATACGTGCGATATCCTGTCCGAAATAAATCATCGGAATTTGCAGATTCTCATTCAGCTTATCCTCAAAAATCCAGGTTGCCAGTAAAAAGGAAATCAGTGTGCCCCCGATTACAGAGGCCAGAAAGATCAAAACGACCCGTATATATAAAGATCTAATCATATTTTAGCGACATCCCTTTCAACCTATGGTATAGGATCATTGTAGATTACAATCCGGCAAATGATCAAATCGGCTGCACAGAAATCACCTTTAAGAGCAACAAAAAAGCCGCATAGCAATTGCCATGCAGCTCTGAAATCTACATTTGTGTTACTGGTGCAGCTGCCTTCTTGAGTAGAGTTACCAGAATGGACAACGACAGGACAATAACGAATATAATAACCAGAACCATGGAAGCTTGCAGAACGCCTGGTCCGCCAAGCTGGACACTTAGAATACCTTTTACTGCATAAGTGGCAGGCAAGTATTGCCCCAGGCCGCTATAGAATCCGTTCAACAACTCGCGCGGAACCATTGCACCCGAAGATACGAGCTGTAAAGAAAGGGCAATAATATTCAGCAGACTTCCGGCTGGTCCCAATAAAATCAGGAAGAATTGTGAGAAGAACATAAACGTACACAGGAATAAGGCCTGGAACATCCAGAAAGCGATAAAGCCTTGTTCAAACTGTCCGCCTAAAGCAACAATCAATGAGGAGCCGACCAGCGATACGACCAGTGCAGATCCGATATTAATAATAAATCTGGCTCCAAACAGCGTAAGACGTGAGTAAAGTCCAGTCAGCATGCCAATTGCACCCTGTACATTCATCCCCATAATCATAGCGCCAACGTATGAAGCCAGTACCATCATCATAGGTACCATCTGGTTATTCATCCCGTTAACCTGGTTGAGCGATATGAGCGAGCTTTCAACACGGGAAGTTATAGTCTCTGTAGTTGCACCTGCCTGATCGGCAGGCATGCCGGAAGCAGTTAATACAGCCTGAATGCCTTGTGCAGACGCCTGACTGTTAAGGGTATTTGTTACACTTTGGGAAACACCTTGCATAATACTTTTAATCGTAACCGGATTAGCTTCATTAAGGGTGTAATTAATCTGTGCAGTGGAACCTGCGGTCTGCAGCAAATCATTAAAACCTGCAGGAATTTCGAGCACCATATGCACTTCATGATGTTCCAACTTATCTATGGCTTCACTGTTATTCAAATCTGCTACTGTTTGAAAAGGAATTGATTGTACCAGAGCATCTACAACTTTTTGAGATTGTTCACCGTCTTCATTAACAATAGCAATCGTGAGCTTGTTTGTGCGGTCATTGACACCTGAATAGGCAGTCATCCAGATCACACTAAAAATAACCTGAAACATCAGCGCAGTCACAATACCGATTATGACCGGCGGTTTCTTAAAGAGCGATTGTAAAGCTTGCTTCATAAAATAAATCCTCCAATATGTATTCATTCTTTTTTTGCAGGTTAATTTAAACGAACATCTTGTAGACCAAACAGTTGTTCTAATCAAACGCCCGTTTAATACTATTTAAAAATTAAATTAATGTCAATTAAAATATAAATTAAGTCCGTGAACATAAAGAGAATCCGCTACAGGAGCGGATTCTCTTTAAATTATTATTAGGCTAGCTTTTATACAATTTCCGTTACATGCCGCGCTTTGGCGTCAAGCAATTGGGCAGAAGCAGATATAGCCGTAAAATCCTTCATCGCGGTCTCAATCTGCTGCTGGCTTTGCTTAAGGTTTAATTCAACCTTCTGCGTCCCATTCGAAATGTTCCGGATCTCTTTGGTGATCCCGTCTACACTTTCCCGGATCTCATTAATAGAATTTGCAACCCGATCAGACAGCTTCCTTACTTCCTTGGCTACTACATCAAACCCGCGCCCGTACTCGCCTGCATGTGCAGCTTCAATCGCAGCATTTAGCGCAAGCAGTTGTGTCTGGGACGCAATCTCCCGGATTGTTCTGACCACCCCCTGGATGGAACTGGCCTTTTCCTGCAAATGACTCAACGTTGCGCTATTATGTGCAGACACTTCAGATATGTATGTAATGCTGGACATCAATTCACGGCTTCGCTCTATACCGACAGTAGAATGTTCATTCAGGGTGTGAGACATGGCTTTTAGCTCATGAACTACTGACGAGATATTGTTTTGCCGGTTCGTAATATTTGTAGCAATCTTTGAAACCCCCAGCACCTTCTGATTAGCCTCATCATAGATAGGCATATAGGTAGCTTCAAGCCAAACAGTGCTTCCGTCTTTAGCCTTGCGTTCAATCTTGTTCTGAAAGCACAAACCATTAAGCATACTGTGCCAAAATAATTCATATTCCCGGCTGTTAACAAATTCGCCGAAGCAAAGCTGCTGATGGTGCATTCCCAGCATTTCTTCCGCCTCATACCCCATCGTGCGGGCAAAAACATCGTTCACATACCTTACCCTCCGGTCCAGACCAAAGCGAATGATGGCAAGATTATTTTCCATCGACCTCAGCACCAGCTCATCGGTAATCATTTCATCTGAAATAAGATCTTTTTTCTCCAAGGCTAATAAAGACATTTAAATTCCCCCGCGATCACTAGTAGTTTTAATAAGTAAATTATGTATGCTATACAATTCCAAGCAATAATAGGTACTTTGTCCTGTTCTAAATCATCTAAGCTATTGAGAACCTTATTATAATGTACCAAATTTTAAGGTTTTTGAAACAGGATATGACTATTGTATTAGGACAATTGTCTTATGATAACATCCGAATACCAAAAACCAGTCAAGTCAGGAAATGCTCCCTAACGGACTGGTTGCTGTTGGTTGTAAGTATTCTGTTCCCGGCTGACTCTGGAGTCAACTGCCGGAATGTGCTTATTCAATTATCCTGTGCTCAGGTATGTACCGCGCTGTCTCTTCCAATATCCAGCTTACTAATCTCCTCCCGGATGATATTCATACCCTCAGCGACCCGCAGGCTTGGCACATTAGATATGTTAAGCCGCAGCATTTTATCCGGTACGGGATAACCTTGCGGATAATACCGCCCGGTGGAATCCGCAAGTATACCGCGTTTCTTGAGCCGTAATAACAGCACGCTCACAGGAATGCGGTCAGGCAACGGCAAGACCGTGTGTTCACCTCCGGTAAGCGGTGCGCGTGCGAACGGAGTAAAGTCAGCAAATGCATCCAATTGGCCGTGTACTCTGCGCATACGTTCAGCGTATCTGCCCCGGATTACCTTACCGTGATGGGCGAACATGCCGCTCCGGATGTAGATTTCAAGTGCAGCCTGCGATAACAGCGAGGTGTCGATGTCCAGCATGCGCTTGTGCGCTCCAAACAACGGTACCAGTGAATGCGGCAATACAGCGACGCCGAGGCGCAGCCCGGGGAAGAGGATTTTGGAATAGCTTTTCAGATAAATGACCCGTCCCTCCGTATCCGCCGACCATAACGGGTCCTGTCTCGAATCGCTTTCCAGATCGGCGAGATAATCATCCTCCACAAGATAAACATCATATTTACAGGCGAGCTGTATCAGCCGCTTCTTGTCATGAGCAGACAGGGAAGTCCCCAGCGGATTATGAAAGCGCGGCATTACATAGAAGAATTTGATATCGTCCTCCCTGAAGCTCCGCTCCAGCCCCTCCCAATCCAGCCCGTCTATTGTTCTGTTCACTCCGGTAAAAGGCACATTAAGCCCCTTCAGCAGCGGAGGCATATTGTGATAGCCGGGGAGCTCGAGCAGGACCTGCTGATTACCGTTCGGAAAATGCATCAGCGCCAGCACAGCAAGCGCCTGCTGTACGCCGGACGTGATAAACAGCTGCTCCTTCTGTGTGAACACCTGATAATCCGCAAACTGTTTCCTCAACAATTCGATCAAAGAAGGCAAGCCACGGTCGGTACCGTAGAGAAACAGCTCGGATTGCTTCTGTTTCATTGCCTGATCCACACAATGCCGGAAATCCGCATATGGAAATACACGCGGATCAGGTGCTGCCGAAGCAAAATCGAGCGGGCCTTCCCACTGCGCTTCCTCCGGCAGTCCTCCGTCAGGCATTGCATAATAGCCGGACTGAGGAACGGAATAGACAAGATGCCGCTGCTCCAGCCATTCATAAGCCCGCAATACCGTGCTGATGCTGCATTGATATTGGTTAGCAAGAACCCGGACTGCCGGAAGCTTGATTCCTTTTCCGTTCCAGCTGTGCTGATTGCGCAGCGCCGCCTGCTCCTGTATCCATTCTTCCAGCGACCGGGCGATGACCTCAAATTTTTTCAAAAAGAAATCCTCCTTGACTGTACCGGTACAATTAATATTTCTCTCGATTGTAACACGATAGTTCAACATAAAAGTAGAACCTTCAGAATTTCTTCAGAATTCTCCCCGTAAATTCTTCAGTTCTTTTCATTAAGATGACTGCATCAGCAAAGAGAAAGGGTGGCAGGTCATCAGCAGCACACTTTTGTCATTAATCGACCAGTACGGTTATTTGTTTTTTTATGTGGCTTTGTCGCTTGGACCCTTTGGTGTGCCCATTCCTAACGAAATCACAGTGGTTACTGGCGCTATTCTGAGCCGCAGTGGTGTTTTAAATATCGGGATGACTTATATATCCATTCTGTCCGGGCTATTGACGGCTATTACCCTGTTTCATTTTGCAGGAAGAATATTCGGACAACGCTTAAAGCATAAGTTCCAGCACAACCGCAATTTTCAAAAAGCTGAAAAAATCTTAAGCCAGCGTGGCGACTGGGCAATGTGTATCGGTATTTTCATACCTGTGGTGAGATACTTTCTCCCCTTCCTGATCGGATTCAACAGAGGATCTATCAGGAAGTTTATGCTTATTTCCTACTCCTGCGCTGTAGTTTGGACATTAACCTTTTTCGCAGCAGGTACGGGTTTCGGTCATCAGCTTTTAACTTTTTTCAACACATTTTAAGGTTCATATATAGGGGGAATACTGATTGAATCAGCATTTGTTGTTCTTGCAGAGGTTTATGAAAAGTCCGAAGAATGTGGGAAGTGTGGCGCCGAGCTCCCGTTTTCTGGCGAAGAAGATGGTTAACCAGGTTGAATGGGATCATATTAAGGCTGTTGCAGAGCTGGGCGCGGGAACAGGTCCGATCACCCGTTACATTCAATCCAATGTGAAACGGGATGCAAATGTCTTTTTATTTGAAATGGATCATGTCATGCGAAGAAAGCTGCGGTTAAATTATCCCGGGTTCTCATGCCACTCTAATGCAACCCGGTTAGTAGATACCATTAATCAAAAAAACGTTATCTATCTGGATTGTATATTCAGCGGACTGCCCTTCTTTAACTTTGAACGTGAACTAAGAGATGCTTTATTAGACCAGATTGTCCATGCGCTCAAGCCGGGCGGGATGTTTATTGCCTTCCAGTACTCTCTTCAAATGAAGAAGCAGCTCTCCGAACATTTTATTATTGAAAATATTCAGCTTGTGCCTTTGAATCTGCCACCTGCGTTTGTGTATGTCTGCCGGAAAAAGTAAACGGTTTGCTGTATAATAAGCACCAACTTCAATAAAGAGAGGGCAACTGCAGATGAATACTATCCTTGTTGTTGATGACGAATCCGAGATCCGGGATATCATACATGTCTATTTACGGAATGAAGGGTACCATGTCGTTGAAGCGTCTGACGGTGAGGAAGCCTTACAAGTTCTCCAAGCTTCTCCTGTTCAGCTGGTCATCCTCGATGTCATGATGCCCCGGATGGACGGCATTAGCGCCTGCCTGAAAATCAGAGAAATCTCTGATACGCCCATTATCATGTTATCTGCAAAAGAAGAAGATATTGATAAGATTACCGGCCTTACCACCGGAGCAGATGACTATATGACCAAACCGTTTAACCCATTAGAATTGCTGGCACGTGTTAAAGCCCAAATGAGGCGGCAAACCTTACTGGGAAAAGCGGAGAATCCTTCCCTTATCCTGATTAAAGATCTTGTGATTGATAAAAGTAAGCATTCAGCAAAGATAAAAGAACAAGATATTGTGCTGACACCTCTGGAGTTTGGGATTCTGGTGCTGCTGGCCAGCTATCCTGGACAGGTATTCAGTTCAGAGCATATTTATGAAAAAGTCTGGAAAGAACCCTTCGGTTTCTCTGATAACACCGTGATGGTCCATATCCGCAACCTGCGGGAGAAATTAGAAGATAATCCCCGGAGTCCTCAGTATATTAAAACGGTTTGGGGAGTTGGCTATAAAATTGATTAGATCAACAAATCAATCCAAGAGAAAGCAAAAGATTCAGGGTAATATTCTGCTTAGCATGCTGCTTAGTTTAATTCTTGCTGTGACGATGAATAATGTACTGATCTACTTCGTTTTCCAGGTAGGGACAGGCATGGATTGGCTGAAAAAGGCATTTCCCTATTTTATAACGCCTTTTTTTATAATCGTATTTATCTTTACTTTCCTGATGTCAACACGCCGCATCGTCAAAGATCTCATGACACTGGAACGCGGGCTTCAAATCATTACCGAAGGAGATCTGAGCTACCGCGTCCCCGTAGAGCGGCAGGATGAGCTCGGGCGGGTCGCCTTTAATATCAATCAGATGACGGAGCGTCTGGAGCAGCAAATTGCAAAAGAACGGGAAGCCGAGCAATCAAAGATGGAATTAATCACCGGTATTTCACATGACCTGCGTACTCCACTGACCAGCATTATCGGATATATTGAGCTTTTAAGATCCAATTCCTTTCAAGATCAGGAAGAATACGACCGTTTTGTGCAAAACACCTACAATAAAGCTGCGCACCTCAAAAAACTCCTTGAGGACCTTTTTGAATATACCAGGCTTAGCTCGGCGGATACCCATCTAAATGCATACCAGATTGACCTCTACCAGCTTTTGAAGCAATTGCTGTTTGAATTTGAACCGATTGCTTATGAAAATCAGCTTCATATCATCAATGAAATTGGCAGCTTCCCGGTGTATACCATTGCGGACAGTGACAAAATTGCCAGAGCAATAGATAACCTGCTAATGAACGCTCTAAAATACTCCTTTAAACCGGGAGCCATCTTCGTCCGGATGCTAACTGATCATAAGCAGGTTACAATTGAGGTTGAGAACCACGGAATACCTCTAAGCAAGGAGCAACAAAATAAATTATTTGAACGCTTTTACAAGGTCGATCACTCCCGAAGCAGCGAAGGCATCCAGACCGGGGCCGGACTTGGCCTTTCCATCGCCAGGAACATTGCCGAACTGCATGGAGGTTCACTTACACTTAACCATGAGAATGAATTATTTACCTTTCAACTGAAGTTGCCATTAAAACCCGCATAATCTTGGGATACACAAACGTGTCAATCTCAACCCCTTGTGCGGTCAGCCGTTCATCAAGCTTCATCGCGTCAGGATACACCCCTTCATGTGTCCCGACAAAATGCGATATCCTTCCAAGCCCTTTAAAATCGCTGTGGATCGGACTGATAAGCGGATCAGTCAGCTGTTTATCCTCCGCCCAGCGGTTTATGATGACTCCAATTCCCCCGGATGACAGCATGGGGTCCTTTTTTTCATATTCTGGTATCTCCGGATTATTCAAAGCCAAATCAACAGCAGCAGACAATAAAATAATATCTTTAGGCTGTGGCAGATCCTCCGCTTTAATCAGATGCGCCAGTTTGTCCATGAACTTCCAGTGAAACGGTAAAGGCTGTTTCGTCCAGTCGCCGCCATGAATATAAAGAATAACCTTTTGGGCGGAAGAGCTCCGGTCATTTAAGGTGAATACCTGCATCCCCTCAAACCGTTTTTCAAAAATAAAGCTTTGGATTGAGCGTTTCTTGGTGTAGGTGTGTAACGCCATGTTCGATCTCTCCAATCCTATTTATCACAGCATTATAGTTCATTACCCTTTAAACTGACATATATATTGCTATTTTTTATGGAGGCTATTTGCATGGACAAAAATAAGGGTTCCCGGACAAATGTAATAGGCGCTGGCGAGGCTGGTGTTGCGGTTACGGTTGACATGGATAAGGACGTTATACATAAGACGAACAGCTTGTTTTGGGATACAAAAGGAAATGAGGTTCTAGGAGCAACCGCACTTCCTTTGTATGGGGCTTTTGTCTCTGAAGAAAATCACCGGCTTTTGGGCGATGTAAGCGGAAAGAAAATTCTCGAGATCGGCTGCGGAAGCGGTCAATCCTTGCTGTATCTGGGGCAGGGGCAGCGCCAGCCGGCTGAGCTGTGGGGCACGGACATTTCCGGGAATCAGATCGGTAAGACCCGGCAGCTTCTGGCAGCGCATGGTCTTTCCGCTGAATTAATCTGCGCTCCCATGGAGGATCAGTGTGGCCTGCCGGAGAATTATTTTGATATTATTTATTCTGTTTATGCCATCGGCTGGACCACTGATCTCGAGGGGACTTTCGCCCGGATTGCTTCTTACCTGAATAAAGACGGTGTATTCATCTTCAGCTGGTCCCACCCGATCCACAAATGCGTTGCGGCCGAAAAGGATACGCTTGTCTTCAAAAAGAGCTATTTTGATGAATCCTGGTATTCGGTAGCGCTTGGCGAAGATACGTTATCCTTAACCGACCGCAAAATGTCCACCTACGTGAATGCCCTCGCCAAAGCGGGCTTTATTATTGAGCAAATGGTTGAGGAGTCGGATGAGGATTTGCTGAAAGCTCAGGGTGATAGCAGTGATTTTGCCAAAAAAGCACAGGTGCTGCCTGTGACCTTTGTGATTAAGGCCAGAAAGCTGTAGCCTTTTTCCTCTCAGCACAAAAAAACCCGCAATCCAAGGGATTGCGGGATCAGGCCTATGAAGGGATTAAGCCAGCTCTAATGCGATTTCCATCATTTTGGTGAAGGAAGTCTGGCGTTCTTCAGAGGTTGTTTCCTCTGCACGGAAAATGTGGTCACTGATCGTCAGGATGCACAGTGCGTTGACACCAGCCTGAGCAGCATTTAAGTACAGCGCTGCAGCCTCCATCTCGATACACAGTACGCCCATATCTCTCCATTTTGCTCCTGCGGTCTTGTCTGCATTATAAAAAGTATCACTGGTCAGGATATTACCGATATGTACCTTCTGACCTTGGGCATCGGCGGTTTTCTTTGCTTTTTCCAGCAATTCAAAGGAAGCAGTAACGGCATATTGTCCGGGCAGATTGTATTGGGAAGCGTAATTCGAGTTGGTCGAGGCTCCCATCCCAAACACGATATCATACAGATTCAGCTTGTCCTGTAACGCACCAGCCGAACCGATACGGATCAGGTTCTTCACGCCAAATACATTAATTAGCTCCCATGAATAAATACCGATACTCGGAGCGCCCATCCCTGTACCCATAACAGAGATTTTTTTGCCTTTATAGGTCCCTGTATATCCGAGCATTCCCCGTACTTCGTTGAATTGTACCGGATTCTCCAGATAGGTTTCAGCAATAAACTTTGCACGCAGCGGATCTCCCGGCAGCAAAATCGTCTCAGCAATTTCGGCTCCGTTTGGCTTGATGTGCGGGGTTTCTTTAAATTGGGATGTACTCATTCTTACACAGCTCCTTTAATGATTATTATTTACCGGATTGACAAAAAAATCCTGATTACAAATAAAATGTACAATGTACACCATCTTGTAATCAGGATTTTACGGTTCCTGGTAGAGACCCTTATACCATATCTATAAGGTTATACGATGAAATTATAAATGGATTAGCTGTAGAAAACAAGTTTTTTGCATTATTCTCGTCATTGGAATTGCGCACGATGGTAATCATCCAGCTCTGAGGAAGAATAAACTTCCGCGCCGTTCAATTATTCGCATACCTCCTTGGATTGTTGCATGCAGAAACAACTGGCATACCGATTAATCTGTTTTGGCACCGGCTGAGCCTCCATTGACAATCCGGGAGTCCGGCTGCAGCCGGAAATCGCCTGCGCTTGCGTCCACAAACTGCGGATCGGCAAATAACGAGCTGCGGTCATTCCCTGTTCCCCGCTGATAGGCGCTGAAGCCTGCATATTCTTGCTTTTTCCAAACCCAGATGGCTTCATCCGCCCCGGTTTCAGCGAAATAAAGATTGCCATCAACCGTGTTCTCACTGCTGCTCGTATAGTCGTTGCTGATCAGGACACCGGATTCACCGGCCACGAGGATATTATCTGTAATAGTATTCCTGCTTAAATTAGCCTGCAGGTACAGCTGCCCGTTGCCTCCACCTTCCAGCAGGTCATTTTGGTAAAGGGTATTAAGTATAACCTTGCTGTCGCTGGTGCCTCCACGGTCTTCGTCATAACCGCCCATGGCAATTCCAGTCAGCCGGTTGCGGTAGACGAGATTGTCCTGGACCGTGATATCACGGGTCAGCTTTCCCTTATGCTCGGATGCAAGCTCAATGCCGATGTCATTATCGTACACGCGATTTTTCTCAACACGAATGGATCTGCCCCCGTCTATGTAAATTCCCCCGGCCGAATAGTTGCCATTAGGCAAGGAAGCGCCATACGATGGATTATGATTGGACGATATCCCGTATACTTCATTCCCTTTTATCATTCCGTTACGTGCCTGATCCACTGCTTCGTCTCCTGCTGTTCCCTCAAAGCCGATAATGTCGATCCCGATGTTATCATTGTCATGAATCTTGTTGTTTGTGATCGCAAAAGAGTCCACATTGCCGTTCACAGCCACCGCCTCACTTGAACCGAGCACCAGATCATACACTTCGTTGCCGTCAATCGTCAGGTCACTTAATGCTTCCTCCGCTTCTGTACCATACACGGCTATGCCGTGAGCATCCCTGCCGGAAAGATCCTCTCCTTCAGGTGCGGCTGTATTGGCTATGGAGTGGATACGGTTATTAAGCAGTGAAATAGACTGACCGGACCCGTGTACATATATACCTGCCGGAACTTCACCATTGTCCGCTGTCTGATAGTTGCGGATTTCGAGGTTCTGAATGGTCACATAGCTGGCATTATTGATTTCGATCAGTCCTTCCAGCCCGTCCACAGCCAGGCCTTCGCCATCCAGAATGGCTGTCTCCCCGGAATAAGCGGAGAATATAACCGGACCGGCATCTTCCGATCCGCCGTTTGTGATATGCAGCTTCTGGTGATACACACCTTCTCTAATATAGATAGTGCTGCCAGGGGCGGCAAGATCCGCAGCATGCTGCAGTGTCTCCCAAGGTAAATCAATCGTCCCGCGGTTATTGTCATCCCCATCGGCTGCTACATAGTAAGCACCAGCCTGTTCAGGCTGTGTTACATTATGAGTACTGGTGCTGGAACAACCGCACAAGAGAATCAAGCCGAGCAAGATGGCTGGCCGCAGTGCTTTGCTAGACATTTCTCCACTCCATCCCGCATAGTATTCATTTCTCTAACTCCCCCTTATCAAACAAATGCTTGTATTTGTTAAAAAATTGCTGAAAGAAGCGGACATTATCCAGTTCATACCACTCCGCTGTCTGAAGCGGCCGGGCATCCAGATTATATATTTTGGCATGCAGTGTGCCTAACACAAAAGGAGAATGAGTAGCAATAATAAATTGGCTGTCAAAATACCGGGCCAGCTCATTGATCCGCTCTGCCATCAGGATCTGGTTGGACGGAGAAAGCGACGTTTCCGGCTCATCCAGCAGATACAGCTGTCCGGGCAGCAGCGTATCTTCAAAGAACTGCAGGGATGTTTCCCCGTTGGAGTATTTTTCCTGTGAGAATTGAATATTCTCCAGCTTCTGCTTAAACCTGTACGATGCCTCATACTCTTGCGCCTGAGCCTTGCTCATCCCTTTGCTCCTCTGCTCATGCAGCAGCCCTTCACGCAGCACAGCAGCCTGCTGGATCTTCTTAATCTCATATAGAATATCCTCGGATTTCAGGTACCTGCTGCCTTCGGGCAACCCGCTGATCTCATGCTCCCGCTCATTCAGGCCTAGCCGGAAGCTGCTTAAATCAAGGAACTGCTGGGCAAACAGGCTAAACTGGCTGGCCAGCTTTTCGGCTCCGTTCATTCCCAGCTTGTTAGAGATCACATTCAGCAAAGTGGATTTACCGCTGCCGTTACCGCCGTAGAGCACAGTAATCCGGTCAAACACAAACACCTCACCAGCCATGTGTCTGAAGACATGATCCGGATAAATATTCGGGTTACTGCTCGTATGATCAGAAAGTGTGAAGCTCCTCAAATAAATCATTGCTGCACTCCTTTAATCATTATTTTGCCTGAGGGCAAGCCGAGAAAAAATCTGGCCGTACAGACCATTATCCCGTCTTTTCGCCGCATGGGCAAGGACCGTACTTTTCTCCAGGGTATAAAGGGCAGCATGAACAGATGACTCCGTTGCAATACCGTAAGCTAAAGAATTGGAGACATTTCGGACATAAAAAACGGAATGATTGCTTTGTAGAAGCAGCCATTCCATTCTCTTGTCATTTTATTATGTAAAGATAGTTAATAGTCTAAGGGGTAATCTTATAATTGTTCTTTTCATTATAAGATTGCATTAAATCGCCGGCAGTTCTGTAGAATCTTCTTTCCTATTAAAACCGCACCTCCCGCATCCCGTAAAAGAAGTAAGTTAACGCTGCGAACATACCAGCCAGCAGAATAGAAAGCACCAGGATCCCAATGCTAAGCCCGCCTCCCTCCACTATCCGGTTATAGCTGAAGTATTTAAAAGGTGACAGCACATTCAGCACAGCGAGCTGATCCGCTAAATCCGTAACCTTGGAGATCACAAATGAACCAACCAGAATTCCGGCTGCGGCAGCTCCCGAGCTTTTCGGATTGCTCATACCGGCTGCCAGCACAGCGCCAAGCGACAGGAAGATCAGCTGCACAATGAACATGCTAAGCAGGAATAGGGCGATCTCACCTGATATATTCTTCCCCTCGTTATATGCGGAGACCATGATAAATGAAGAAACCAAAGTAACGAGATTGAGAACTGCAATCTGGAGTAGTGCAGCAAGCAGTTTAGCTGTTATGATAGCGGCCCGGGAGACCGGTTTGGCAATCAGGAACTCGGCAGTCTTATCCCTCTCTTCCTTAGCGACGATGCTGCTTCCCAGCAGAACAGCATGGATGGCAGCAGTGAGCTCAATATACAGAAAAAGCAGGGCGAAAAATCCGCTCATGACCGTAACCTCCAGCGTGCCGATGCCCAGAAGTGCTTTTACAGTTGAAGGCATCTGTTTAAAAACCTCACTGCCTGCTCCTCCCGCGGAGTAGGCGGTGTATTTGCCCATCCCGCTGGCCACGAGTAAAAACATGCATAGACTCCAGATGATCAATGCTTTGCGGCCCGCCTTCAGCTCTCTCCAAAACATATTCATTAACTGACCTCCCAAGCGTTGATCATTCTCAGCCGGCTACACGGCATGAATATCCTTTTTGATATAGACCCGGTAGCTTACGGATACCGCAGCTGCAACCATAAGCGCACCGGCCATCACATACTGCAGCTCAAAGGCTTTATGCTCAATAATATAGATGCTGTCAAAATACTGAAACAGTGAGAGATACCGCGCGGCATCCCCCTCTGATCCCGCAGCCAGCAAGACGCCGGCCAGGTACAGTCCGAAAACGACGCCAAGCGTAAGCGGCAGCACATTTTTGAGTCTGCTGAAGAAGACGGAAGTTGCCAGGCCGAGGGCCAGAAACATCAGCTGGAGGAACAGCAGCGGCAGATTGAGCATGAAGAACAGATGAAGGTTAAAATCTGCACTGGCAACTGCACTAGCTATAAGGGCTGCTACCACGAAAAAGACAAGCTCGGTGGCTAGTATGATCGTGCAGGCTGCGAGCAGCTTGGCGCTGACGATGCTGGACCGTGAGACAGGCTTAACAAGGAGAAAGTCGGCCGTGCGCTCCCGTGATTCTTTTGACAGTATAGAAGCGCCCAAATGCATAGCCTGAATGGCTCCGCATAATGCAATATAGACAAACACCATTGAATAAAAGCCGGGAACAGATGTTAGGTAGTCCAGGTTAATTCCGAGCATCGCCCTTACAGAAGCGGGATAACCCTCGAGCAATTTGGTGAAATCAGCCGCATCGCTCACCATACCCGGATATATGATCAGAAACAGCGCAGCGAGTGCGATCATGGCACAGGTCCAGCCTGCGCCTGATTTGCGGAGGGCTTTCAGCTCATACCTATACATGTTCATCCCGCTTACTCCTCCTTCACATAATAATGCATGAAGATTTCCTCCAGATCGGGTTCCTCAATGGAAATGTTACGGAGCTCTATTGCTGCCAGCCTTTGCATAATGGTATTGATATTCCCTTTAAATATAAAAGCAGCTTCAGTACCGTTAATCTCCAGCTTACTCACTCCGCTCATCTCAAGCACTTCCTTATTGATGCCGGAAAAGCCTTCGATGCTGATCTTTTTGTAGCTGTTCTCCTGCAGTGTGCTCATTTTCTCCAGCTTGATGATTTCCCCTTCTTTGATAAAAGCTACCCGGCTGCACATTTTCTGCACCTCGCTGAGGATGTGTGAGGAAAAAAAGATCGTCGCCCCTTTACGGTTCTCTTCCCCGAGCAGATCAAAGAACTTCTGCTGCATCAGCGGATCAAGCCCGCTTGTCGGCTCATCCAGGATGATCAGCTTCGGCTCATGTAACAGCCCTTGCACGATCCCGACCTTCTTTTTGTTGCCAAAGGAGAGATCGTCAATTTTCTTCTTCAGGTCAAGATCCATTATCTCCGCCAGCTCGAAGATCCGTTTCGTGCAGTCCTTCTTATAAAAGCTGGCTGAATATTTGAGCAGGTCGATTACCTTCATATTGTCATAATAAAATACTTCTGACGGCAGATAGCCCAGCTCCATGCGGATTTCGGGATGCTCCGTGCAGCTCTTGCCAAATATAGCGGCACTTCCACGGGTCGGATAGATCAGACCAAGCAGCGTGCGGATGGCTGTTGATTTGCCGGCCCCGTTAGGCCCGATGAAGCCAAAAATCTCCCCTTCCTCGACACTCAGGTTCACATCCGTAATGCCGCGTGACTTGCCGTAATGTTTGGTCAGCATATTCATTTCAATGACACTCATAGTGGGCATCCTCCCGAAGGTAGCAGTCAGCTGGCTTCCCCGTTATGCAGAAGTCCTGTCTCGCTTTCGGGCCTAGTATATTCCTCTATACCGGTCCGGTCAACAACAAAAAAACACCTCCGGAATGCTCCCTGCCCTGAGGCGAAACGGGAAGCTCCTGAAGGTGTTACAGATCATTAATAGTATGATGTTGTAAGACTTTTCAAGGGTTAGGATGCTAAATACAATTAGGCCTGTCCCATTGTGCTGATGTCGATTACAAACCGGTAGCGGACGTCTGAAGCCAGTACGCGTTCCCAGGCTTCATCAATCTGGCTTGCTGAAATGACTTCGATCTCGGAGGCGATGTTGTGTTCAGCGCAGAAATCAAGCATTTCCTGCGTTTCACGGATGCCGCCGATCATCGATCCGGCGAACGAACGGCGGTGGCCGATCAGCGAGAAGGCGTTAACGGCCAGCGGATCTGCCGGTGCGCCGACATTAACCAGTGTACCATCCAGCGCCAGCAGCGAAAGGAAGGCATCGATGTTAATCTGTGCGCTTACGGTATTGATGATCAGGTCGAAGGAGCCGGCGAGCTCTTTAAAGGTATTTTCATCACTTGTAGCATAATAGTGGTCTGCCCCCAGCTTCAGGCCGTCCTCTTTTTTCTTCAGGGACTGTGACAGCACAGTAACTTCAGCACCCATAGCGTGAGCGATTTTCACTGCCATATGGCCAAGTCCGCCGAGTCCGACTACGGCTACTTTTTTGCCGGGACCGGCTTCCCAGTGGCGCAGCGGCGAGTAAGTAGTGATCCCTGCACAGAGCAGCGGTGCAGCAGCATCCAGCGGAATATTGTCCGGAATACGGACAACAAAATTTTCTGTTACAACGATATGTGTGGAGTAGCCGCCCTGGGTATAGTGTCCATGACGGTCAGTAGCTCCGTAAGTGCCTGTATTTCCGTGAAGGCAATATTGCTCTTCCCCTTTATGACAGCTGCTGCACTCTCCGCAGGAATCAACCATACAGCCAACCCCTACACGGTCGCCGACTGCATATTTAGTTACGTCCGATCCAACCTGGCTGACAATCCCGGCAATTTCATGCCCCGGAACGAGCGGATATTTAACCGGTCCCCATTCCCCGCGGGCGGTGTGGATGTCAGAGTGACAAATTCCGGCATATTTAATTTCGATCAGCACATCATGCGGCTGAAGCTCCCGGCGCTCAATAGTGGTCAGCTTGAACGGACCCTCCGGATTAAAGGTGGCGCGTGCATTAACTTGAATCATAAGTGTGAACCTCCTGAAATGTTTAGGTTATGTTCGTGCTTTAAGGCTTCTGTAAAAAGCTACCGGCTTATCCGGCTTTACAAAACCTATGTTATTACTTAAAGTTAACTCTAAGTCAAGAAGTAATTTGAACATAGGAGACATAAAATGAAGACCTATACCATTAACGAAGCAGCAAAGCACTTTAATCTGACCCCGCATACCCTGAGGTATTATGACAAAGAGGGCCTTATGCCCTTTTTAGAGCGGACTGCGGGCGGTAAACGGATTTTTAAAGATTCCGACCTTGATTCGCTGAAAATCATTGAATGTCTGAAGGCATCCGGAATGCCGATCAAGGAGATTAAACACTTTATTGAATGGTGCTCCGAAGGGGACGCCACCCTGCAGATCCGCTATGATATGTTTCTGGAACGCAAGGCTTCAGTCGAAGCCCAGATGGAGGAACTCAAAAAGACCATGGAAGTCATCGAGCATAAATGCCATTATTACAAAACCGCCCTGGAGAGCGGCACAGAGGATATCCACAAGAATTAAAATGAATACAGGCAAAAATTAAAGTGAGGGGCAATAGGAAAGTGAAAGAGCAAACGTTAAGTCAAGGAACACCTAAAGGAATATCCAAATTCAGCGATCCGTTAGTTGTAACGCTGGTCGCCAGTCTATGCTGTCTGCTGTGGGCCAGTGCTTTTCCTACAATTAAGCTGGGTTACATAGCTTTCGGGATTATGCCGGAGGATACAGCCTCCAAGTTTGTGTTTGCCGGTTACCGGTTTATTCTCGCCGGTCTGCTGCTGCTGATCTTGTTCAGCCTGACGGGTAAAGGAAAACCTAAACTAACCGGTCGTCAGCTGGCTGGACTGAGCGGACTCGGCCTGGCACAGACAGGCCTGCAGTATATGTTTTTTTATGTGGGAATCTCTCATACTACCGGGGTCAAAGGCTCGATTATGAATGCCACAGCCACCTTTTTCAGTGTCGTTCTGGCTCATTTCCTTTATAAGAATGATAAGCTGAGCAAAAATAAAATCATCGGCTGTCTGCTGGGCTTCGTCGGCGTAATCATCGTGAACTTTCAGAGCAACCTGCTGGAGCTGTCCTTTTCCTTCAAGGGAGAGGGCTTCATTATTGTGGCCGCCTTTATTTTTTCGATTACTGCCATCTATGCCAAGCGGTTAACAGCGACTATTGATGTTCTGATCGTGACGGGCGCCAGCCTGTTCACCGGCGGACTGCTGCTTATTCTGCTGGGTCTGCTGCTTGGCGGCAGCGTTACACATTTTACCCTGGCATCCACCGGTTACCTGGCTTATCTGGTCATTCTGTCGTCTGCCGCTTTCTGCTTGTGGAATATGCTGCTGAAATATAACAAAGTAGGAAAAGTATCGGTATACAACTTCCTTATTCCTGTATTCGGGGCGCTGCTGTCTGCGCTGCTGCTGGGAGAAACGGTTATGGAGCTGAAAAATCTGGCCGCGCTGCTGCTCGTATCCATCGGCATTTATCTGGTTAACCGGGTCAGCGCTAGGTGACGCTTGTTACAATATTTCGATATACCCCTCTGTTCCATGCACGCGGATGATCTGTCCGTCTTTAATCCGTCTGGTGGCCCCGTCCACTCCGACAACGGCGGGCAGGCCGTATTCGCGGGCGATAACAGCCCCGTGTGTCATCAGTCCGCCAACTTCAGTGACAAGACCCTTGATAGATACAAATAAGGGTGTCCAGCTGGGGTCGGTGAACGGGGTGACCAGAATATCCCCCTCCTCCAGATCTGCCTGCTCCATCTTGAAGATGACCCGTGCCCGTCCTTCTATCACCCCTGAAGAAACCGGAAGGCCGACAATGGCATCAGCCGGAAGATCCGTGCGCTTGTAGTCACCGTTAATCCGTTCACCGTCAGAGGTAAGGACACGCGGCGGAGTCAGCTTTTCATACAGTCTGTAGTCTTCCTTTCGTTTCCCGATGATTCCGTAATCCAGCCGGCGTGTGCTGACAGCTTCACTCAGCTCTTCAAAAGTAAGGTAGAAGATGTCCTCGGGATGCGGAATAATACCTGCTTGCACAAGCTCTCCGGCTTCTCTCAGCAGTGCCTGCTTATAAATATAATAGCGGCTGATCATGCCGTATTTCGGATATTCCCGGTAACCGCTGAAGCTGCGGAGCAGTCCGATGACCCGCTTCGTTTCTGCGGCTTTAAGTGCTCCATCTGCTAGAAGCTCCAACTGTTCCAGAAGCTCCTGCTCCTTACTCAGCGCCTCCCGCAGTCCCTGATCGAACTTACGCCGGCTGGCACCTTGCTCAAAGCTCTTGATATGATTCAGAATCACCGGGACCAGAGTTAACGGTTTATCGCTCCAGCGGGTTCGGGTCAGATCGATTTCTCCGCTGCAGCGCATTCCATATTTGTCCAGATAGGAACGGATCGCATCGCTGGCTCCCTGCCCGCCATGCCATTTGGTTAGCCCATCCAGAAAGTCGTCCTCTGTAACCTGCTGTAAGTAACGGATAACTTCCGGATAAGGCCGGATTACATCGGCCACATCCAGCAGCGCCAGGCCCATTTCTGACGTAACGTTATCCGCTACCGACTGGGTAAGCACATCTGCCGCATTTTTTTCGCCTAACCATTCGTGCATCCGGTCATTAATCCAGGAAGAGGCATCCATAGCAGTCATGATGACTGCCGAGCTCTGCGGATCAAACAGCAGCCTCTTCAGCTCCTGTAAATCCTCCGTAATAAAATCAAGCAGAGCCGGCCCGGTATGCATCTGGATCCGCTGCTTCAGCTCTTCAACCGATTCCTGATTGCGCCGTATTAATGCAGGCACGATTGCCGGATCATATTCGATTCGGGCGTTAAACACTCCGGGATCTGTGTTTTCGTTGTTTATAAGCGAATTGGGCAGTTTATGGCCCGTTGCTGCGGGCTGGATGAAATCGCCGCGCTCTACGATAGACATAAGGGCATTTTTAATCAGCGGATCAGATTTGCCGAGCGCATTAATGATTGCTGCTCCGGTATCCGGTGAAGCCAGATGAGGCGTCACATCGACAAACAGTCTTCCCCCGGCTGTACGCATGGGTGCTGGTGTGGTTAGCAGGTAAAAGGACAAACCCAGCGGCTTCATGGCATCTGTCATCATCTGCTGGTGGCCGACCGATAAGTAGACACGGTTCACCTGGTCACCCGCTTCGGGGACCGGAAATAACGTTGTGATCGGCCGGCTCTGGACAATGTAAAAGGCGCCGTCAGCCAGACACCATTCAATGTCCTGCGGGCAGCCAAAATAAGCTTCGAGCTGTCTCCCGAGCGAGGCCAGCTCTAGAATCTGCGGGTCACTGATTGCCGGGGTAATCTGCTGTTCCGGAGCGAGCTCACATGTATGCGTTCCGCCTTCCGGGCGGCCATATATAGCCAGCTGTTTGCTGGAAATCTGTTTATCGGTGATCGATCCCGCTTGGACTTTATAGCTGTCAGGAGAGACCAGGCCGGAGACCAGCGCCTCGCCAAGCCCAAAGCCGGCATCAATGGATACCACTTTCCGGTTTCCGGTAACCGGATCTGCAGTGAACATGATTCCCGAAGCCTGCGGCGCAACCATCCGCTGGATGATGACGGACAGATGAACCTGAGCATGGTCAAAGCCATTTTGTATCCGGTAGATTACCGCACGGTCTGTAAAGAGAGAGGCCCAGCATTTGCTGATGTGCTCCAGAATAAATTCAGCCCCTCTAATATTCAGATAAGTGTCCTGCTGTCCGGCAAAGGAGGCATGTGGCAGATCTTCAGCAGTTGCACTGGAACGGACAGCATAAGCATGCTCCTCCCCCAGCGTAGAGACATGATGAGTGACTGCTGCGGCAACGTCTCCAGGAATGCCGGCTGCCAGAATGTGACTGCGGATCTTCGCGCTGATCTCCGCAATCTGTTTGCGGTCATCGGCTGACAGTATGTTTAGCTGCTCAAGCAGTGCCTGGTACAATCCGTTTTCTTCAACTGCCTGGCGGTAACCGGCTGTGGTTACACAAAATCCGTCAGGCACCTGAATTCCTTCAATCCCGGCTAACCGGCCCAGATTCAGCGCTTTTCCGCCAACGAGCATGAGCTGTGAAGCTTCCACATCTGCAAAGCTGAGTACCAATGACTGCATTTCTGATCTCCCCTAATAATGGATTTGTGAAAAAAACATTTGACAAGAGCACTCACGCGTGGTAAATTTATAGTATAAGATAAGATTATTATGTCTATTTATATAAAAAAATAGAGGCAGGCTGATTATATCACCGCTTCTGTACATATGCAATAAGAAAGAACCTGATCTCTTGGTCAGGTTCTTTTTCTGCTCTAATAATCGCTATTTAAGACTTTATACGGATTACAGCTTTGCCCTTTACAGAGCCTTCGCCGAGATCACGGACCGCCTGAGCGGCTTCCTTTAGAGAGTATTCCCGGTATATTACAGGTTTGATCTGACCGCCTTCAGCATACTCCTTCCAGAGCAGCTGGTCGGCATGGTTTGGTTTATGGACCAATAAGGCCGCTTTTTTATTTTCAAACAGGGAAAGAAACGGGGAATAGAGCAGATTCAGGATGATGCACGGGAACGTTCCGCCGATCATGACATAGGTGCCGTTTTTCCTAAGCGCACGCTTCAAAGCGAATATGGGGCGGTTTCCGACAACGTCGAGGATCAGGTCGTATTTCTGCCCGTTTTTGGTAAAATCCGCCTTGGTATAATCGAGTACATGGTCTGCCCCGGCCACCTGCAGCATCTCCAGCTTTCCGGCGTTATCGACCCCGGTCACTGTGGCCCCATGCATCTTGGCATATTGGATCGCAAAGGTCCCGACTCCTCCCCCCGCGCCGTTAATCAGAACATGCTGCCCTGACTGCAGCTTCCCTTTGTCACGCAGACCCTGCAAGGCCAGAACGGCCGCCTGAGGGATAGCCGCCGCCTCCACAAAGCTTAGCGTAGCCGGTTTTGGGGTTAGAGCTGACTCTGCTGCGCAGACATACTCGGCAAATCCGCCCCACCCGCAGCCGGACAGATCACCGAACACCTCGTCTCCGGGCTTGAATGTTGTGGCAGCTGCCCCCACCTTAACTACCTTGCCGGCGATATCTGCACCAAGTATCCGGTAACGGGGGGAACGGAATGCGCCAATCCTGTTTACAAAAGGTTTACCGCGCAGGAGATCCCAGTCCCAGGAGTTGACGGAAGCGGCATGCACCTCGATCAACACTTCATGTTCCTTGGGTACAGGAATCTCTACCGGTTCAATCCGGAGGACCTCTGTTGTTCCATAGCTATCGTAAACCATCGCCATCATCGAGCCTGCGCCTGTTGTGCCGGTTACCCCTGAATTGCTCATTGTTTCCCGCATGTTCATCTCCATTTCATAACCAGATGTTTACCTTTTCTCTAGCTATAACGCGGGGATTGTTGATTGGTTTCACGCTTATTATTTTTTCACAACAGGAATCCACATTTCACCATAAATCTGGCCGTTTTTCCATCCCATCTCTACAGTCGTATTAGGTCCGCCGACGTAAGCGTACTCTACAGCTTCGGGCAAGGCTTGGCCAAAGGCAATGCCGGAAAGTGTATTATTCAGTTCATCTGCTGTCTCCGCCTCCCCTTTAACAACGACATAATCGCCTGCCGGGAACTGAATGATTCTTGCTTCATCCGGAGCTACCTGATCCGTAATAACACCGGCATAATGCATCATTTTGTTGTTCACCGCTTCGTTGACGGCAAAAATGTAGTCATTTGTGGCGATCTCTTTTAAATGATCAAGTCTTCCATCCTGGCTGACCTGCTGCCAAAAGTCCGCTTTTTCCTGATTGATGCCGGCATAGTCTGTGTAGTGGCTCTTGAGCTCAGTTCCCAGACCAATAACGGTGAAGCCTTCTTTTTGTTCCAGCGTAAAAAGTGCCATGTTTGAAAAACTCCTTTTGGGTGGATTGGTCAAATGATTTGTGTTCTTCACTTGATAAGCTTATGATAACCTTAAATCATGTCAAAATATGATACTGTTTAGGAGCCCGATGAAAAAAGTTGAACGGATCAACATCATCATGCGCTACATTAACAACCGTGCCCATTTTACCATTTCAGAAATTATGCGGGAATTCCATATCTCCCGGTCCACTGCAATCCGGGATATCCGGGAAATTGAGGCACTCGGGATGCCGCTTGTGGCTGAGGTCGGACGGGACGGGGGTTATTTTGTCATGCGTAACTCTGTCCTTCCGGTTGTCCGCTTTACTGATAGTGAAGTCAAAGCTCTGTTTATAGCCTTTATGGCCACCCGGAATCAGCAGCTTCCGTACCTCAAGAGCCGCCAGTCTCTATCGGAAAAATTACTCGGCCTTATCTCTGAGAACCAGCAGGAGGATCTGTTTCTTTTGAATCAAATTCTGCTGTTTGAAGGAACCAACCCGCACAATCCGGATTTGCTGGATCTTGCCGACCTCCCCCACCCCATGTTAGAAAAGCTGATTCAGCTTCTGCTTACGGACTGTTACTTATTTATTTCTATCAATGAACAAATTTATCCTGTGTACCTCCTGCACCTCTACCGTGAAAAAAGCGCCTGGTTAATTGAAGGCTTTGATCTGCTTGATGAGAAACGGCGGATTTATCCTGTCGACCTGCTTACTGATGTCAGTCCCTACCCGGTAAAAAACAGGCTAAGCCGGAAAAAGATATTAGAAAAGCTGAGCAAGCAGGAAGAAGCCGCCAATGTCATTCTTGAGGTGGGTCCGGTGGCGATCGCCCAATTCAGAAAATACCATCCTGTAAAAGCTTCGCTTTCTTATACAAACCCCTATCAGACAACCGCTGTCCTTAAGACTTATGTTCATGTGGACAAGCCTGAGGAAGTGGACCAGATTACAAACTGGCTGCTTTTCCTGGGTGGGGATCTTAAGGTCAGGGAAATGCCGGCCGAAGTTTTAAAAAGCATACAATCGAGACTGGACCTATACAGCCCGTAAACGGTTTGAGCACCCGCAGCTGCAAAAAAAACCCGATGAAACGGTTAGACCGTCTCATCGGGTTTTTTAGCGTAAAATCAGCTTATTTCCGTACGGTTACAGTCATCTTCACGGTCCGGGTTTCACCCGCAGCGTTGCTCAGTACCGCTTCGTATACGTAAGTGCCAGCGGCTTTGCCGGAAATGGCTGTTACTGCCGACTGGGCGCCAGGCGTACGGGCCTGAAGTGCTTGTGTATCTACCAGCTTTCCATTTTCGTAGAGCTTGTATTCTGTAGCGTTGGTACCCCACCACAGATTCATCGTGACGTTAAAGCTTCCGTCTCCATCCCAGTTGTCGTTAGACAATACTGCTTGACCCGGGGAGGCATCGGTAACCGTCACAGTCAGAGGTGCACTCTTTGTTGTTCCCAGTGCATTAATCAGTTCACCGGTATAAACGTAGGTTCCGTTTTTCTTTCCGGTAATATCAATCTGCACGGATTGGGCAGCCGGAGACTGGTCGGACAGGGATACCTCTTTGACCAGCTTGCCGTCCTCGTACAGTTTGAACTTGCTACCGTTATTACCCCACCAGAGATTCATGGTGATTGTGTAGTCCCCGTCTCTGAGGCCGGTGTCGTGACCGTTATTATCGGACAGCACCGGCGTGCCTGGAGCACTGCTCGCCAGCGGAGTCGCCTGGCTCAGCCATGCAGACCACTTCACCAGCGCATCAGCCTGTTCAGCTGTGAACACTGTGTTTCGGGCTGCATTGACATCATTGCTGAAAGCCGTAAGAAGCTGACGCGCTTTTGCCCCGTTGTGCGTAACAGCTGCTTGCTCAGCCTGCTGCAGCTTACCTGCCAGTTGTCCGGCAACAGCTGCTGCACCAGGGTCTTCCGATCCTGCTGCAAACATATTGGTCAGTGTCGTCAGACTTGCAAAGGTAGCTGTAACACCAAAGCTGTAGTCCAAAGTGGTCGTTTGGCCTGCGCGGTCATAGACCAGTGCAGTTACTGTATTTAAGCCTGGGTCCAGTGTATAGGCCGGGGTGTTCAATACCTCTCCGGCCGGCTGTTCGATGCCTGAGACGGTATCGGCAGCGGAATAGCCAATGACAACCTGCTGGTCAATGGTGTATTCAGTCTGTCCCTGAATTTCAATGACTGGAGGCGTCAGATCAATTGGCAGGGAAAGGGTTTGTTCCGTCTCTTTGTTGCCGTCAACGTCAACACTCCAGAAGGTTACGGTATGATTGCCCTCTTCACTAAGGGTCAGCTGCGTTCCGCTTACCGCCTCACCGCCATCAACCTTGAAGTAGGTTGCTTCCACTTCTGAATCCTCATCTGTTGCGCTAAAGCTAACTTTTACAGCAGAAGTATACCAGCCGTTAAACAGATCACCTTCCACTGATGCTGTTGTGTGCGGCGCTTTCTGGTCTGACGGCTCCTCTTCCAGTGTGACGAGCTTAGACAGTGGAATATTCAGCTCCTGTACCAGCTTAGCCACCATGCCGGATACCTTGATTGCACCGTTCATCTGCAGATGGGTGTTGTCTTCAGTTGTACCCACCCACATAAAGATCGATTTGGTTCCTTCCGGACCAAGCTCCTGGAAATATTCCCAGCTTGCCTGGTTCAGATCAATCAGCAGCGTTCCTGTTTCCTGTGCTGTTTCTTTCATCGCCTGCACATACTCAGGGAAGCTCTTATTGAGTACTTCACCGCTAAAGTCACGGCGGTTGACCGGTGTAACCAGCACCGGAGTTGCCCCTCTTTGTACTGTGCCGTTAATGTAATCCTTCAGGTACACCTTGAATTGCTCCGGTGTCAGATAACGTTCCGGACGCGATGGTGTGGAATCATTGTGAGACCACTGCATGAACAGGTAATCGCCTTCGTGAATGTTCAGCAGGATGTTATTCAGATATCCGCCTACCAGGAAGGTTTTGCTGCTGAGCCCGCTGACCGCACGGTTGTCGATACTGATCTGATCCAGATCGAAGTAGCTGCCCAGCTGTTCGCCCCATCCGGCCTGCGGACGGTAGCTTTCGGCATAATTGGCTACCGTGGAATCGCTCGCCAGATAAATGACCGGCTGTGTGCCAGCACCGTTGTCAGGCAGGCGTTCGATGGTCAGCGCGTTAATCTTTGGAGTGCTGCCAGAGAACTCAAAGTTAAAGACGCCGTCAATTAATGCAATGTCATAAGAAACCTCTTTGAATTCGCCTTTGGCTATGGCCGTAACCGGAAGCTTTGGCATTTGCTCTACAATTACGCCGGTGTTCGTTGATTCCTGTAAATCACCGATAGTCATGGTTACCTTATAATTGGCAGGCTCCGTTTCCACCAGGAAGGAGGTGCCGTTTACGCGGGTAAAGTCTTCCTTCAGGAGATCCCCGGTCTGCCGGTTCTCGTCCTGAACCAGCGCGGTATCGGCAAAGCCGTATCCGTTGCCTTCAATATAAGCTCTCTTTGCATTTACACCGGTGAAGCCTTCTGCGGCAGCACCGGAGCCGAAATCAAAGGAGTAGCTGCTGATCACACCCGCAGGTTCAGCGGATAAAGAATCCTTGGCCACTGTCAGCATGTTAAACACATGATCAACCTGCTCCTGTGTCGCTTCCGTACCGAGGATTGCTTCAACAGCCGCTAACGCTTTGTTTAATACCGCTTTGGATGCATCAGTGTAAGCTGACAGATCCAGTGCTTTTACTTCCTTGTGCAGGGCAACAAGCGCCTTCTGATCACCGGCCACCGGCGGCAGCTGCTTGCCTTCAATCTTCACATTGTCAATCTGGGTGGTCCAGCTGAGTGTTCCGCCTCCGCCTTTTCTTGTTCCAAGGAAACGCAGTGCCCTTACATTATTGGTATAGGCGCCCGGATTCATCGGAATATCCTCAATAGTCTGCGTAAGGCTCGGGTCCGTCTTACTCGTCAACGTCAGATCCATTGTTTTTTCGGCAAAATTAATGTTAACGTTCACATTGACCCACTGGTTCTTCAGCAGGTTGGTGGCAATGCCGCCATCCGGTACTGCTGTAGTACCTGTTCCATAATCCGGTGTATACGGCCCAACGAAGTAATGGATTTTGTTGCCCGGACTTGTAGTGCCGGTCTTGGTCAGCAGTGTGAGAATAATATTCTCGTTCGCATCCTGGATGGACAGATGTCCTTCCGACGGAGAAGCGCTGACATTGCCGGAATGCCAGTCAAAGTTCATATTTACAATGTCCCCGTTCACGGCATCGAACAACCGGAATGTCTTGGCACGGTTACCCGAACCTGACCCGTTAACGGACAGTACTTTGTTTCCGTTCTGGTCGACAATGGTTCCTGCCATCGTACCGGCAATCCCTGTAGAATTGACCATCGCGTACTGGACAGCCGCAGGATCACCATCAAAGTTTTCTTCATAGACCTGGATTTCCGGTTCCGGTTCTGGCTCGGTAATATCCGGGTCGATAACATAAGGTGAAATGCCCAGTTCCATTTCTTTAACTGCTCCGGCAACCAATGCCGCGATCACCTGTGCGCCGTAGCTGCTGAAATGGGTGTTATCATTTACCCCGTTCGGATACTTCGGATATTCGCCCGGGTTGGCATACAGGAAGACCTTTTCCGAAGCACTGAGGCCAATTTTATCGTAATAGGCAATACTCAACTGGCTGAGGTCAATCAGCTTTACATTCAGTTCTTCTGCTACCTCTTTGGCAGCCTGCACATATTCCGGGAAGCTTACATTAAATTCTTGAGTAATAGTGTTAAAATCCCTGCGTCCTACCGGTGTAAGCAGGACTGGCTCAGCGCCCCGCTGTCTAGCACCGTTGATATAACGGGCCAGATAGGTCTTGTAATCCGCCGGCGAAGCATACCGGTCCGGAATACCGGCGCTGGCATCGTTATGGCCGAAGGAAATAAAGAAATAGTCGCCCGGTTTAATCCGCTGAAGGATGGAATCCAGACGGCCGTCCACCATGAACGATTTGCTGCTTCTGCCGCCGATCGAATCATTCTGGACTACAACGCCATTAGCGAAGTAACGGCCGAACTGCTGGCCCCAGCCTTCCTGAGGTGCCTGCTGCTCACTGTAGGACTGCATGGTCGAATCGCCGGCCATGTAGATTGTAGTGTGGTCTCCCGCTGTCTTCTGCGGATATTTCGAAATGGTGATTTCCTGAACGTCAATGGCTGTTCCGGTAAAAATGAACTCCAGTTGACCGTCAACCAGTGCAACGTCATAGGAATATTCGCGTGCTTCTCCAGCGTTAACGCTGGTTACAGCCAGCTTTTGCACAAATTCGGATTTAACACCCACATTGGAGCTGCGGGCATCATCCCCGACCTTAATCGTAACCTGATAGTTGGCATCAGGCAGATCGACTGCGAACTTGGTATTTTCCGGCAGGGCCACATGGTTTGTGCCTACCGTGATCCCACTGGCATTTTCAAAGCCGTAGCCTGACTCCTGCGAATACAGAGTGTCCTGAACAGCGGTTGCTCCCGCAGCAGGCTCCGTACCGAAAGCAAAATGGTACACCTGCTCCGGCAGCTGCTGTGAGCCGGTCAGCGCCAGGTTGGCTTTCGGGAATGAGGTAGCTTCAGTACCAAGATAGAAGCCTGTGTGAGGAGGCTGATTGTAGCTTACATTCTGCCAGGCAATACCCAAGCGGTATACAGGGTCCTGCATCAGCGTTGGGATTTTGTAAGCTGTAGGAATAGTTGTCGTGTAGAGTCTGTACTCACTGCTATCCTCACTGCGCAGCAGCAGCTCTTCACGCCAGTCACCCAGAATATCCGCCTGAAGGGCAGGAGTTCCCTTGGTGTGGTTATTGGTTAAGGAACCGGTTGCCCGGAAGATTTCCTTCAGCTGCTTGTTTTCATAATCCCATTTGTAAACAAGCGGAATGCCTTTTGCTGTTGTGTTATTCCATTCATGGTCGAACAGCTCGCGCTGAAGATCCCCGTCCCACCAGATTGCAAAGTTTGTACTCTTAGGCACTTCGTTCTGTTCATAAATGACATCGCCGTTTGCCGCAAAACCCTTGGAAAGAGGGTCCATCTGTCCGTCCACAATGGTGGAGGCCCAGGATTCATATCCGGGATAGTTTGGATCAATATCTGCAGACATTCCGCGTCCGGTATCTTTACCTGTATATTGGCCCCAGAGAATTTCGCCTGTAGCGGCGTCGCGCATCTCCAGTCCATACTCGGCATTTGTATGCTCATGTACGCTTACAACCTGGTAACCGTCCCGGTTCGGATCAAGCTTGCCGGCGTGAATCGCATCGCCATGTCCGAGGCCGGTGCTGTACATCAAGGTCCCGTTATCATCAATTGCCAGTGAACCATACATGATTTCATCTTTACCGTCACCATCAGCATCAAGCACGCTGAGATTATGGTTGCCCTGTCCTTCGTACTCTTTGCCGGCTTCGTTGGTATCAAAGGTCCAGCGCTGTACCAGCTGGCCGCCGGTGTAATCGTAAGCTGTCAGCACAGTACGTGTATAGTAGCCGCGGGCCATCACCACGCTTGGCTTCACACCGTCAAGATAGGCAATCCCTCCGAGGAACCGGTCCACGCGGTTGCCGTATCCGTCACCCCATGCGGCAACATCGCCTCTTGGCGGGATGTAATCCACGGTAGATACAGCTGCTCCGGTCTCACCGTTGAACAACGTGAGATATTCCGGACCTGTCAGGATATATCCGCCGTCATTGCGGTAATCCTTCGTGCCGTCACCGATTACGGTGCCTTGGCCGTCCTTTGTGCCGTCTGCGGTTTTGACTACAACCTCGGCTTTTCCGTTGCCGTCCAGGTCGTAGACCATCAGCTGGGTATAGTGGGCCCCGGCCCGGATATTCACCCCAAGGTCAATCCGCCACAGCTTCGTGCCGTCAAGCTTAACGGCATCAATATAGACATTGCCGGTATAACCGGCCTGAGAGTTATCCTTAGAGTTGCTCGGGCTCCACAAGAAAACGATTTCATATTCTCCGTCGCCATCAAGGTCCCCTACTGATGCATCTCCGGCATAATAGGAGTAGGTGCCGCCGTCCTTTGTCCGGCCGTCAGCCGGTTTATCCAGCGGGATCGGTAAATAATTGTTATGCCATACCGATACCGTCTCCGGCTGGATCACTTCCTTGCCGGCAATAACAGTAGAAATCTGATATTGAGAGCTGTCCGCTCCTGTAGTATCGACATAGTTTGTCGAATCACTGATAGGAGCGCTGTTTACTTTATATCCGTTTTTATATATGTTGAAAGCGATTTCATCTGAATCCGTATTTAAGTATCTCCAGCTCAAGTACACACCGCTGCTGGTCAGAACTGCTACCAGACCCCGGTCGAGATACTCTGCCTGCCGGGCAAGCGGACTATCTGCCGCTGCTGTTGCAGCAGATCCCGGAGATGGAGGAACAACTAACGAAATGATCATGAGAAAGGACATAACGAATGCAAGCGCCGATTTCCTGACGGAAACTCTTTTACCCATGTACTTAACTCCTCCTATTTGTCTAAAATCAATTTTAGAAACCAGGGGAAATCTAAACATGAACCCGGTAAACCTGTACTGCTTCAATCCTCAAATCATAAGCCTTAAACTAAATCAGGATCATCACTCCTTCCCATGCGGCCCTTCATAAGCGGGTTCTCCTATTGAAATCCCCACAAACTGCTGCAATACTTGAGCCCGCCACTAAATATGCACAAGTGTATCAAATTATGAGAGCGCATTCTTAGCAAAAAAATGCAGATTAAGCTTAAAATCGACTATTATACTTTTTTGATATTTTTATTTTTGTTATTATCGTGTGCATATAAAAAAGCTCTGCATCAAATTACAGAGCTTTTCCAAGTATTCTCTACAGCCCCAGCCCGCTTTTAACAGTGATGAAGATTACAGGAATCAGAAGGGAGGGAATCAGGTTAATGGTTTTAAAGCTGCGTACACCAAGAATGCTCAGACCGGCACATAAAATCAGCACCCCGCCGACAATCGAGGTTTCAGTCAGCAGGGTTGGTGTAATAAAGTCAGATAGCACGTTAGCCAGCAGATACAGAGAACCCTGCCAGCAGAACAGCACCGCTGCAGCCCAGATAATCCCGATCCCAAATGTGGAAGCCAGCACTACTGAGGTTACCCCGTCAAGGATGGCATTTGTGTACAGGTAAGTATTGTTGCCGTTCAGGGCACTTTCAATAGGTCCTATAATAGACATGGTTCCAACGCAGAACAGCAGAATGGCTGTAGATAAGCCTTCCGCCAGATTTCCCGCTGAAAATGTAGCAACTACGTTTTTAAACCGCTGCTCAAGGTCCAGCATCTGGCCAATAACTCCGCCGAGAGCCAGACTGACGATAAATAACACAGGGTACTCGCTGTCAGGCAGATATTTGGCTATGGCATTAATGCCCAAAGCAGTTGCAGCCAGCCCCATTGCCTGCATAAGAATGTCTTGGTAAGTCTCCTTTAATCCCTTCTTTAACACGCTTCCGGTAACACTCCCGATAATAATGGCAACTGTATTGACGATCGTTCCTATCATCTTTTCTCTCTCCCGTTAATCATTTGCTACAAGAATAAACCCTCCAGTAACTGGAGGGTCAATCTTTTTTCACCGGTAATTGAATTTCGGTAACGAATTTGGATGCATCCTGTGTAAGCCCATAGTCGATGTAAGTGATTTCAAGCGCATCCTCTTTTATGGCATAACCTGTTTCCTCTGCGTGTCTTAGTAACTTTTCATAGTGTAATGCTGCGTCTGCATGGGTTCCGACAAACCGGATCGTCAGACAGGTCTGTGCGGGAAGCGTTATCAGGTCCAGCTTAGATGAGGAATGCTTATCATGCTCTACAAACAGAAAAATCGCGTCATATTCATCGAAATGGTGCTCAGCAAGACTCGCCGCCGAAAGAATCAGACCCACTTGACCAAGGAAAACACCCGATTTCGATGGACTGCTGTTCTCCAGATGCCTGATCCACATTTCCAGATTATCGCTGCGGTGAATACTCTGCTTCAGCTTGATCATTGTCCGCTCAGGAAGCTCTGTCAGACGTATGGTGAAAAGCTCCTCCGTTCTGGCGGCATCTTCAATCTGATGAATCCGCTGGACTATTTTCTTTTGAATCTGTTCGTACTCCCTGATTTTCTGCTCCGTCCGGCTCCTCTGCTCTTTTAACAGGGAGAGAATATCATCAAGATTCCGGTTATGTACGAATTGCCTGATTTCTTTTAGCGGAATGTTCAGGGCCTTAAGGTACAATATGGTATTCAGGCTCTCGAACTGCTCGATAGAATAGTAACGGTAACCGGTTTGTTCATCCACAGATGCCGGTGTGAACAGACCCATTTCATCGTAATACCGCAGTGTCCGGATATCGATTTGAAAGAGCCTGGAGATTTCGCCTATCAAAAACATGCTGCTCATTGCTATCCGTCCATCCTCCCTTAACTTATTATTTAAAAACTCATTTTGTCCTGATAAGCTCAGGGTGTTGGATATTTATTCTTATCCTCGTCCGTTATTTCTCTGATCATTCAAGAGGCTGTTCAATAAGAAACTTGTCACCTGTTTTGGCGAAAAGCTTTCTTAGTATGATGGGCTCCTTTATATTTAGTATAACGAAGTTTAACATAGCCAAAAAGGCTCCTGCAAAGTTTGCAGAAGATTGCTGCTTTTTCTGCTACAGAAAATCCTAGCTAAGTAGCTGCTCCATTACATACATTAAATAAATTTCTGGTAGTAGCGCGAGTGTCTGCTACCGTAAAGAATGGGCTTTTGCCAGAACAACGAAAAACCCGCAGCCTCATTATCATGAGACGGCGGGTTTTTTACGAAAGCCGCTTATATAAAAGCTAACCCCTGGAACGACCACGGAACAGGTTGACCAGAAAGAGAACCACGGCGACAATGAGCAGCAGATGAATAAGATTGCCGACGACATTAAAAATAAAGCCGAACAGCCATAACAGCACCACTAGTCCGATTAAGCCCCATAGCATAAGAATTACCGCCTTTCTCCTCAGGTGTATTTGTCTCTTTTTACCCGTATGGAGAGAGAGTTAAACGTCCTTTAGCTTACTTATGATAGAGTCTGTATAGCTGAACGTTTTTTGCCGCTTATTTTGGGTAATGAACTTGAAGAAAGATAGTGAAAGGAGCAGCATATGTACAAAACATACTGGAAGGAAAGCGTAGTATACGAAGTTTACTTGCGGAGTTTTAAAGACAGCGACGGGGATGGCACCGGTGACTTAAACGGCCTGATCTCCAAAGCAGACTACTTTTCCGAGCTTGGAATCGATACCATCTGGCTGTCTCCTGTCTATGCGTCACCGAATGTGGACAACGGATATGATATAAAGGATTACCGGGCAATCCAGCATGAATACGGAACGATGGCACAATGGGAACAGCTGCTGGAGGAGCTGCATAAACGGGGCATCAGGCTGATCATGGATCTGGTACTGAATCATACCTCGGATGAGCATCCCTGGTTCATAGATGCAAAATCCTGCAGAGACAGCCGTTACCGTGACTTCTATATTTGGCGGCCAGCTGCGGAAGATGGCGGCCCGCCTAATAACTGGACCTCTTATCTGGGAAAGCCAGCCTGGACTTATGATGAAGGCAGCGGTGAATACTATCTTCATTTATATAACGCCAAACAGCCTGATTTGAACTGGGATAATCCGGAGCTGCGGGCGGAGATGCACAAGATGATGACCTTCTGGCTTGATAAGGGCATTGACGGATTCCGGATGGATGCCATTAATTCGATTTCCAAGGATCAGCGTTTCCCGGATACCGGTAAGACGAAATTACAGGCGAATGGTGAACCCTACACTAAAAACGGTCCGCGGATTCACGAATTTCTGCGGGAGATGAACGATAAGGTGTTCTCCCGCTATGAGATTTTCACTGCAGGTGAGACCTCCAAGGTCAATGAAGAGGATGTGCTCATGTACACCAAGCCGGAGCGAAGATTTTAACGAGCAGCAGGCTCATTCGTACTATGATGTAATGGTTAAGGAACGGGGTGAGCCGGAAGAGCTCATTATGGAGCGGATCAGAAAGAAATCGCGGGATCATGCCCGCACTCCCGTGCAGTGGGATGACAGCCCGAACGCCGGCTTTACTGTCGGCAAGCCCTGGCTGCCGGTTCATCCTGATTACAAAGAGGTCAATTTAAAAGCACAGCTTGATGACCCGGACTCTGTGTTTCATTTCTACAAAAAGCTGATCCGTCTGCGTAAAGAGCATCTGGTCATGGTTTACGGTGAGTTTGACCTCCTGCTAGAGGATCATCAGCACATCTTCGCCTACTCCCGGCATAATGAAGAGGAGGAGTGGCTGATCCTGCTCAACTTCTCTGGTGAAGAATCGCATTGGGAACTCCCGGATCAGGAGGCTGAGCGGCTTGAAGGCGCAGATTTCCTCTTCGGCAATTATCCTGGTGAGGCTGAGTCTAAATGTCACCGCAAGGGTACACTGAAGCCTTATGAAGGACTGGTCTACCGGAGGAGTAAAGAGCCCATTCAGGGACAAAACCGGGAATGAAATTATAAAAAGATAAAAGGACCTCCGCTTGGAGAGTCCTTTTTACTTGATAACAGGATATAACGTCTATTCCAGCCCTTTTTTACCGTAGTCGGTCATAAATTCAACAGTCTGCGGGTCTGCGTGGGAGAAAAAGGCGCTTTCGCCGGTATCGAGCGCGGCAATTTTGTCCATATCATCGGCAGTCAGTTCAAAATCAAAGACGTTGAGGTTCTGCTCCATGCGGTCTTTGTTCACGGTTTTGGGAATCACGACTATGCCCCGCTGAATCAGATAGCGCAGAGCGACCTGGGCAGTGGACTTGTTATATTGGTCACCGACCTCCTGCAGGACAGCATTGGTAAAGAAGTTGTTTCTTCCTTCCGCAAACGGGCCCCAGGATTCAATCTGTGTGTTGTACTTTTTCATAATTTCGTGTGCTGCAGTCTGCTGATGGAAAACATGAGTCTCCACCTGGTTGACGGCAGGAACGACCTCACTGAATTTAACCAGGTCAATATATCTGTCCGGGTAGAAGTTGCTTACGCCGATGGCTCTGATTTTACCTGCTTTATAAAGCTCCTCCATCGCCCGGTAGGTTCCATAATAATCATTAAACGGCTGGTGGATCAGCACCAGATCCAGATAGTCGAGCTGCAGCTTGCGCATGGATTCCTCAATCGAGGCTTTGGCCCTTTCGTAGCCTGCATTGGAGATCCACACCTTGGTGGTGATAAAAAGCTCCTCTCTCGCTACCCCGCTTTTCTTGATCGCCCGGCCTACAGCCTCTTCATTGCGGTATGCCTGTGCAGTATCAATGGAGCGGTAACCCACGTTGATTGCATCGAGTACACATCTTTCACATTCTTCGTGATCGGGAATCTGATATACCCCATATCCCAGTACCGGCATTTGAACGCCATTGTTAAGTGTTACATATTCCATCATGTATTCCTCCTTATTGGGCTCCGACTACACGGTGCGGGATGTACAGCTCCTCGAGAAAAGAAACCTCTTCTTCTGTCAGCTTCACAGATAGCGCGCCTACAGCATCTTCAAGCTGGCTTAGCTTGGTTGCCCCTATAATCGGAGCGGCTACCGTTTCCTTCTGCAGCAGCCAGGCAAGAGCAATATGAATTCGCGGTACGCCGCGCTTCTCAGCAAGTGACGCTACCCGTTCAATGATCAGCCTGTCGGCCTCAGCCGTTGCATCATATTTGGATTTCTGGATGTGATCCGTTTCCGAGCGGAGCGTAGTTTCGGACCAGTCGCGGATCAGTCTTCCGGATGCCAGCGGACTGTACGGGGTCGATGCCATTTGCTGATCCTTGAGGAGCGGCAGCATTTCCCGTTCCTCTTCCCGGTAGATCAGATTCAGGTGATTTTGCATGGATACAAAACGGGTCCAGCCGTTCTTCTCTGCAGCATACTGCGCCTTCTGGAATTGCCAGGCATACATCGCGGAAGCACCGATATACCGGGCTTTTCCCGCTTTTACGATATCATGCAATGCTTCCATCGTTTCCTCAACCGGCGTATTGTAATCCCAGCGGTGGATAATGTAAAGATCGACATAGTCGGTTCCCAGCCGCTTGAGGCTTTTGTCAATCTCACTCAAAATAGCCTTCCGTGACAAGCCCCCGCCATTCGGCCCCTTATGCATACGTCCCCAGACTTTAGTAGCCAGTACGATTTCATCCCGGTTAGCATAATCTTTGAGTGCCCGGCCGGTGAATTCCTCACTGGTGCCGTTTGCGTAAATATTGGCTGTATCAAAAAAGTTAATACCCAGCTCTAGCGCACGCTTGATGATTTCACGGCTGCGTTCCTCATTAAGCACCCACTGGTGCCATTCCGGCAGCGCCTCACCGAAGCTCATACAGCCCAGGCAAATCCGTGAAACATCCAGTCCGGTATTACCGAATTTAACATAATCCATTGTGCATTCCTCCGTTTCTGTGATCACATGGCTCACACTCTTCTTTCTTATTATGCCTGATTCCCGGCGAAAACCGTTATCCTGATCATACTGAATGCTTGCCTATTTCTGTCACGGAGATTACTATAAGAGAATTCATAAGCATTATAATAAAGTAAAAGCATCCGGGGGAATGGTTATGTCCGAAGTCAGAATCAAACAGCAACAAGAGCTGGGCCAGCTCATTCAGCACTTTTCGCCAAAAGACGGAGTATTTGAAACTGCAATACCGGGTTTATTTGTCATCTGCTATTCTGAAGTGTCCGAGCCGGCGTACAGGGTGTACAAGCCTTCCTTTTGTGTAATTGCCCAAGGTGAAAAAGAAATATTTCTGGCGCAGGAGCGCTTTGAATACGGGCCGGCTGATTACCTGGTCGCTTCAATGAATCTCCCGGTGGTCGGTCAGATCATCAGGGCTTCAGAGGAACTTCCCTATCTGAGCATGAAGCTGGAATTTACACATGATCAGATTTTGGAGGTCATTAACGATGCTAGCGTGCGTATTATTCCCAATGAAAACGCCAAACGCGCTATTTTTGTGGGTCAGACGGAACAGTCTTTGATAGATGCGACTCTCAGACTGATGGAATTATTGCACCGGCCGGAGGATATCCCCTTTTTAGCACCTTTGTTCATAAAAGAGATCCTGTACACCCTGCTAAAAGGTCCCTACGGTGCCGCACTCGGTCAAATCGCGATGGAGGGCAGCAATACTTACCGGATCAGAGAGGCGATTGATCAGCTGACAGCCCATTATGACCAGTCGATCCGGGTGGAACAGCTTGCCGAAGCAGCGAGTATGAGCCTGTCTACTTTTCACCGTAACTTTAAGGAAGTGACCGGCATGACGCCGATCCAGTTTCAGAAGCAGCTGCGGCTTCAGGAGGCCCGGCGGATTCTTTTGTCTGAATCTGCTGAAGCAGCCGAGGTCGCTTTCCGGGTCGGTTATGAGAGTGCTTCCCAGTTCAGCCGGGAATATTCGCGGATGTTCGGTGCTCCGCCGCGGTCTGATGTGAAGCAATTGAAGGAAATGTATGATCCCGCTAAAAGCATGGTTTTTCTGGGTGATTGAGAGGATGTTATGAATGGACGAAAAGGATTGGCTCACACTGGTCGTACTGGGAACTGAACGCAATATTACGAAAACAGCGGAGCGCAGCTATCTCTCCCAGCCTTCGCTTACCCACCGTCTGCAGCAGCTGGAAAAAGAGCTTGGTATCGGGTTGTTCGTCTACCGACTACCGTCTGCCGGCGGTACTGCGGCTTTTTTCCGAAGCCTACCCGCAGTCTCTGTAGCTTAGACAGAAGGGTATTCGCTTATGGACTCCCTGTTCTGAACGGCATGACCGGATAAGGCTGTCGGACTGGGTCTGGGCTGTGGACAGCCCCGCTGCTTTTCGGAATGATCGGGGCATCGCTGGGACTGATTACTGTTTTTTATGCCAGCAGCTTCTTTTTACTAGGCGGGACCCTGTTGATCATACCGCCGCGGAAGGAGTAACGGATAATTGATCTGTAACTAGACAAGCTTCTACAAATGCGGAAAATAGCTTTCTGCTGTTGCTGTCTACTGAATAACTGAACTCAGGGTGCCACTGCACAGCGAGAATAAATCTTTTATCCTCCATGGCTACTGCCTCGACCAGCCCGTCTTCCGCAACAGCGGCAGCTGTTAATGATGCAGCCAGTGCTTTGATCCCCTGATGGTGATAGCTGTTTACTTCTATCGTCTCTGTCAGCAATATGTTGTGAAGCAAAGTGTTTGTATGAATATGTACGGAATGGGATGGCTCGGCGTACGGAGGTTTCTGTTTGTGGCTTACGGAAATCTCTGATTTCAGCTGGGCCGGAATGTCCTGATACAGGGAACCCCCGCATAAGGCGTTAAACAATTGCAGTCCGCGGCAGATACCAAAAGCCGGCTTGTCCAATTCAACTACCCGGTCAAACAGCAGCTTTTCCATAAGATCGCGTTCATCACACGATTCCCCGCACACCTCCTCTGCCGTCTCCTTATACAATTCAGGATTAAGATCATGACCGCCGGTAAACAGGAATCCGTCAAAGCTGTCCGCTAAGGCAGTTATAATATTGCCATCTGTGGTCAGGGGCAGCATTACTGGAATTCCGCCTTCGTTCTCAATTGCTTTCATATAAGCCGGGAGCATCCAGTAGCTGTCTTTAGCAGAGTCATATAAAGGCAGGACTCCAATCATTGGTTTCTTCATCATTGCTGCACCTCCATCGTTTATTGTCGTTTATTATAATTGGAGGCGGAGGATATTACCAGAGACAACCTTACATAACATGTAAGGTTGTGTTGTTCTTTGTCCGGCTTTTGTTTGTTTGGAGCTGTATAGGTTGGTTAATTGTGTAGTTTGTTGGAGAGTGTAAATTCTGTCCTTATTATTGTGAATTTTTCATATGTTGAAAATATATCGTCTTGTGTGTGAATTACCTGTATTTTGTACACTTAAAAAGTGCGAAAATGGACGCTGGCTCTTTATAAATGTACTTTTTGCAGCTATTTTTTGGCGTAATACAGAAAACGAGCTTTATGCGGGGTTTTAATTGTACGGAATACAGTTATCCTGAAATCTACTAAAGCTAAGAGAAAATTTGGGCGAAGGTGGATTTTGAAATAAAAAAACATGGAACCGTAATAGGCCCCATGTTTCCTGCTGATTTATCTCCTTCAGCTTTGTTTTCGTTTACGCCACTGGTAGGCTTTTCGGACGATCTCTAATATGGTCCTCGGAACGGGAAACGTCCAGCGTGAAGCAATAGGCTTGTACAGCCTGTAATAGGCTCTTTTGTAATCATCCCACATGCTGCAGTCTTCCTGCTTCAAAAAATCAGACACATCTACGATCAGGCCTCGGCCGTCCTTGATCATTACATTTTTGGCATGGACATCATGCGGGTGAAGGCCGCGTGAACGGGCATAGTCCAGCGCAGTATCAATATCTTGAATTGCCTGCTCCGTAATAAGAGTCCCCTGCTTCATTGCGTCATAGAAGGTAACTCCGCGCAGCCGGTCCAGAATGAGAAACGAATTGCCTATGTAATAGCATCTTGCATAGGCCGGATGATGCCCCAGGAGCTTGTATACCTCCGCTTCCTCCTCCAGCCCGGGTCTGCCCGGAGCGTATATTTTCACCGCAAAAGCTTCATAGTCCGGATGGCAGAACACAGCAGCATAATTGCCGCAGCCGAGCAGCTTCCAGGGAAACGTCACATTGCTTACTATTACAGGCTCCTGCGGATCAATACTTTCTATTGTAGCTTTTAACATCAATTCATCAGTAATCAGTTCCTGCAGCTTCTTCATACCTGCTTCTCCCTGCAGCCTTCCCGGCTCTTGTTACTATCAATATATCAAAATCCAGCTACCACTGCCCGTTTTCGCGGTTGGTATCAATGACCTCCTGAAAACGGTCGGGATAATTCGTATACACTCCATCCACGCCCCACAGATAGGCTTTATCCATATTGACCTGGTAATTTACCGTATAGGGCATCACCTTCAATCCGGCATTCTTCACCTGAGCCACATAAGCCGGTCCGATTCCCTGAAAGTTAGGACTGATTCCGACCGCATAGGTCTTCACATTCTCCAGATAAGAGGCAGGAACCTTTGTTGCAGTATAGTCATTCCATACAAGCTGGTACAGCGGGATCTCCGGGTTGATCGCATGCAGCCTGCGTAGACTGGTACTGCTGAAGGAGTGAACGGATACTGCATTTTTCAGTTTATATTTTTGAACAGCTTCATTAAGTAAGGATTCGATCTGACTGTTCGCCCCAGGCTCTTTAATTTCGATCATATAACGGGTTTTGTCGCCGAACGTCTCGAACACCTCATCCAGCGTAGGGATGGTGAGACCGGCATATTGTTCTCTCGCAAACATCGGATAAGCCTCATTAAACCAGGTTCCTGCATCAAGCTGTTTGATCTGCTCCAAGGTCATATTTTTCACATATCCCTTGCTGCCTGTTGTCCGGTTCACCGTCTCATCATGAATAACAACAGGAATCTTGTCCTTGGTTAAATGGATGTCCAGCTCAATATAATCTGCCTGCATTTCAATCGCCAGCTCAATTGCCGGGATTGTGTTCTCAGGTGCATATCCTGAAGCACCGCGGTGTGCGATCGTTATCACCTTATCCGGCGGATCGATGATCTCCTTAACCTTCACCCTGATCCATGAAAAATTAGCATATAGTGCTGAAAACAAGAAAATAAACATTAATACATGTACACCAATAAAATAAGCCTTGTGTCTAAATATTTTCTTCATACATCTGCCCTCATTTTTTCTGATCCTTAATAACATAAATAATATATTAACACGCCTGACGGGTTAACTGTTACATATTCATTGGCAGGTGCAATGATTTTTCTATTATATTCCCGGAAGGACCGGATGCGAATATAAAATAGCAGATCTTCATTGAGGCGCGTTATAGTAAAACTACTATACAAGCTTCATAAAAGCGCTTAATATTTGGTATGTCACACATTTACCATTTACTATATTCAGAGAAAACGATTATAAAGGAGACGGACCTACCATGCTGGATTCAGGCATAACCGGACAGCTCAAAAAAACGCTCAGCGCCAGTATTGCAAACAAAGAAATTGCCGGTGCTAACTTTATGGTGCTTAAAAATGGAGAGGAAGTATTTTATCATGAGGAAGGCCTGGCAGATATGGAGACAGAACGTCCCATTGCCAGAGACTCGATCTTCCGGCTGTACTCAATGAGCAAACCAGTGACAGCTACAGCCGTCATGCTGCTGCTGGAACGCGGAGAAATCGATCTGTTCGATCCTGTAAGCCGTTACATACCGGGATTCCGTGATCAAAAGGTTGATAAAGACGGTCAACTGGTGGACCCGATCCGGGAGGTTAACATTCAGGACCTGCTGAACATGACATCCGGACTTGTGTACGGTGGACCCGGACTGGCCGGGCAGCATACCGAACAGCTGATTCAGGAGCTGGGCAGTCGTCTGCACGGAGAGAATCCGATGACCACACTGGAATTCGCAAACGGTTTGGGCCAGGGTCCGCTTGCTTTTGAGCCGGGCTCGTTCTGGCAATACGGAACCTCCGGAGATGTGCTTGGCGCCCTTGTTGAAGCAGTAAGCGGTGTACGTTACGGGGAATTTCTGCAAAATGAGCTTTTCGGGCCGCTGGGCATGAAGGATACCGGCTTCTGGCTGACTGAAGAGCAAAGAACCCGTCTGGCCAAAACCTATCAGGACGACGGAGCCGGCGGATTAAAGCTGTTCACGGACAGCCATCTTGGCATTGATCATCAGCTGGAACGTAATCCGGCATTTGAGTCCGGAGGAGCCGGACTTGCCTCCACCATTGGCGATGCTGCCAAGTTTACGGCAATGCTGATAAACAATGGCAGCCTGAACGGCATTCAGCTGCTTAAACCAAAAACTGTGCAATATATGACTTCGCCGGGTTTAACTCCGCCTCAACAAAAGGGGTTCGCGCTTTGGCAATCCCTGTGGGGGCACAGCTACGGCAACCAGATGCGCATTATGACTGAGCCCGGTCAAGCCGGACATATCGGAAGTAAAGGCGAATACGGCTGGGACGGCTGGCTTGGCGCGTATTTCGCGAATAGTCCGCAGGATGATCTGACTGTACTGTTTATGGTTCAGAAAAGAGATGCCGGCACCCTCCCTATCACCCGTAAGCTGCGTAATATTGTGTTTAGCAGTTTGTGAGTATTGAGGAGATTCCTTAACATAAGCAATTACTTTTAAAAAAAACGGCCATTTCCGCCTCTTGCGGAAATGGCCGTTTTGGCGATACAGAATCCTTTTAATGTCAGCCTGCCTTGGCAAGCTTTGTAGCTCGAACCGATGACACCGCGTATACAAAGAGCGCTGTCCAGATAAGTGCAAAGCCGACCAGCGTAACCGGTGAAACGGTCTCTTTAAACACAAATATGCTTAATACCAGCATTATGGTCGGTCCAATGTATTGTACAAATCCGAGCGTAGACAGCGACATCCGGGCAGCTGCCCGCGCAAAAAAGAGCAGCGGCAGGGCTGTCACCACGCCGGAGAGCAACAAACCGACAAACATAGACGGTGATAGCGTCCATGCTGTTGAATCACCTGTAGCTCCTAAGTAAATCCAGTAACCGAGCGCAATAGGCAAAACTACAGCCGTCTCCGACAGCAAGCCTGCAGAAGCATCCTGCATGGTTTTCTTTTTTGCAAGGCCGTACAAGCCAAACGACGCGGCCAGTGAAATCGCGACCCATGGGAAGCGTCCGTAGTTGACGGCAATAATAAGTACCGCAGCGCCAGCGATAGCAATTGCCAGCCATTGGCCGCGGTTTGGCTTTTCTTGAAGGAAGACGACCGCCAGTAATACATTCAATAACGGGTTTAAATAATAGCCGAGGCTTGTCTCGACGACATGCCCGTTATTCACCGCCCAGATGAAGATAAGCCAATTCCCTGCGATCAGCAGTCCGCTGGCTGTCAGTGATAGCAGATGTGTGCGGTTAGTAGCAATCCGCTTAATATCACCCCAGCGGCGCTGGATAGTGACGAGAATAGCCATGAAGACGAACGACCAGACCACCCGGTGAGACAGAATTTCGCCTGCCGGCACATCATTAAACAGCTTCCAGTAGAGCGGGAGAATCCCCCACATGATATACGCAATAATAGCATTGACTAACCCGTTATTCATTTTCAGTTCTCCTCTTCTTACACCGTTGAATAAACGGATTTTACGTCTAATTCATTGTTATGTAAAGCTAATTGTTGAACAAGCCGGCCATTTCCCCAAGAAAAAAAGCAGCCTGTTGAGAAAGCTCAACAGGCTGCTTAGCATTAATACGATTGCTGTTCTTATTCCGTTTGACCCAGCAGACGGTAAATAACGACTGCTGCCTGCGCGCGTGTAGCTTTCCCTTGCGGGTCAAAGCGGCCGTCAGGCAATCCATTTATAATCCCGGCACTGCGTACTGCTTCCACTGCCTGCAGCGCATCCGGCTTAAGCTGCTTCGTGTCGGTAAACGGAGTGTTCAGGTTTCCGGCTTCAGCGGATAACTGAACTTTTAACAGATTGGCAAGCCGGTAGATCATTACCGCCATTTCCTGACGGGTAATCTGGTCATTGGCTCCAAAGCTGCCGTTTCCTTTGCCGTTCACGATGCCCAGCTTCTGGGCACTCGCCACAGACTCGCTATACCAGGCATCCGGGTTAACGTCAGCGAACGTTGTCACTGCCGTCTCATCCTGAAGATCAAACGCGTTCATCAGAATCTTGATAAACTCACCGCGTGTCACATTGGCTCCAGGCTTAAAGGTACCTTCAGCCGTACCGCTGATAGCCCCTCTCGCTGCCAGCGCTTCAATGCCCTCTGCAGCCCAGACAACATTCGTTAAATCAGTAAATCCGATATTTGCGCCGCGAACCATATAAGTTCCATTATGCTTCATGCTGAATTCCAGAAGTCCCGAAGCCGCATTGTATTTGCCGCCGGCAACCGTTCTGGTTGTTCCGTCTTCGAGCAAGCTGTAAGCCACTACCTGATGAGCCTTATCACCGGCTTGCAGCGCATATGGCAGGACCAGGCGGATGCCTTGGGTCAGCATTCTCTCTGCCGGAATCACTGAACCGTCAATACTCAGCGTAAACGTGCTGCGTGTCCCCGCTCCATTCATAGTAGACCCGGCGCTGTCTCCGGTTTGTACCAGCAGCGTGAGACTGCTGCCTGCGGAGGATTTCCAGAAGCTCTGCGGGAGTATGACTACACCGCTGCCGGTGTCCAGCTTCACAGTGCTAATTGTTGCAGCAGCTGCCAGTGTCTTTATAGGAAGCTCCACAGCAACTTGATTAGCAGCTGTGCCCGGAGTCACTTTAACAGTCAGCGTACCGTCTGTAAGCTCGTTCGCAGCCGCTTCGATCTCATTTGCCGCCACCTTCACGGCAATCTTTCCATCCGCCGCTGCCGAAGGCTGCAGCAGGATAGTCCCCTTATTCACCGCCGGAGCCGAACTCGGCGAAGGTGTAGGACTGGAAGTGCTAGCACCAGTGCCACCCGGAATAGCTACAACCGGTGTAGATGTTGGTGTTGGCGACAGTGTTGGCGACGGTGTTGGCGACGGTGTTGGTGTTGCTGAAGGTACCAGCTGCAATCCCTCAACAGCTGCCTTTAGTCTATCCAAAGCCTCATCAATCTCCGTCTGCCGGGAAGTCCCGCTCTCCAGCAGCTCTGCGGCATGGCTGACAGCTGCTGCAAGCGGCTTCCAGCTGGCTTCGGTATACAGCTCCTGCTTCAATGCTTTTGCCGTGGCCAGCTGCTCTTCGAGCTTAAAGGTATTAACCGGAGCCTGAACGGTAGTCAACGCCAGCGTATAGGTTGATGTCGTTACCTGATCTGTGCCCGTTACTTTTACCTTATAGCCTGTTTTCAATTCAGTTGCCAGAGTGAGCAGATCGCTTTCATAGACCGCATAGGTAACTCCTGCCCGTACGGTTAATCCCTCTTTCAGCTGATCAATGGTTGTTGTTTCAGGCACAACAATTTCTTTGGCCACCTGATCCAGCGTTCCTCCTGGAATCGTAATGCCGGTGATAGTTGCACCGTGATCAGCTACAGGTGTCAGAGCTTCAAATGCATTCTTAAGCGCTTTGTATGCGGTATCAATATCCCCTTCAGTCGAAGCATCATTACCGTAAACGGCTTGGGCCGCTGTAAGAGCAGCTGCCAGAGCCTCCCACTGCGCTTCAGTCCCGTCGTAATGCTCTTCATTTACCGCCGGATCGGCGGCTGTATCGATTGCAGTCTTCAGGCGTGACTTATCGTATTTGACATAGATCCGGCAGCTTGCCCGCACATCGCTGCCCTCAATCTTGCCAAAGATTACAAAATCCGTCGCAATCGTCAGCTTGTTCTCCGGGATTTCATCCCAGACAACATCCGCCTGCCCTTTAGTGTTGTCTGCATAAGTTACAGTCACTTTGCCTGGCAGAACCGGCATAACGTTCACTGTGGTGCTGACAGAGACTGGATCAACAGCTGTGATGGCTCCATGATCGGCCGGCAGCGGCTCCTCTCCGCCTGCTTTGGAAGAAATCGCCCGCCACTCCTTAAGCCCTGTAAATGAGCCACCTTGCTTATCCATGGTCAGCCGCAGTCTGTCGGTTGTGATCTCATTAAACGTCACTTCGTTGAATGCATTTTTAGCCATTTTCTTCTCACTCAGACCGCTGACGGGCACGAATTCGCCCGCAGCGCTGTCCCAAAATTCGAAGCGGTAGTCGGACGGTACCATTACACCGCCTCCGTCATCGAAGAAGTACAGTGAGCTTCCTGACAGGGTAACCGGACGCTGCCAGGTGTACTGAACCCAGTGGCTGTTACCCGGTCCGCCCCAGTTTCCGTACTGGGTTTCGATAGACTTGTCATTCAGATTATTGGAGTTGCGAGGAATAAATCCGTCATTAATGGCATAAACCGACTCCCAGGCGGAAGTATAGGATGCGCTTGGCACAGCCAGCAGCGCAGCATTTCGATAACGCAGATTGTTAATAGCTGTCCGCAGCCGGCCTGTCATGTCCTGGATTTCCTGCAGGCTGTACTCTGCAGAAGCAAGTAGCGTTTTAGCATCAGTCAGCACTGTCTGCAGCTGTTGCCAGGATTCAGGCGTATAATCATCCTGATTGCGTACAAGCGGACCAAGCGGTGTATTTTTGGACGCAAATTGCGAGATCATCGCTGAAAGATCCGCTGTTGCCACAAATACGGTGACCGGCACTTCGACAGTAGTCGCCAGTTCCCCGTCATTCACAGTGAGCTCATATTTGTATTCCCCGGTTGCCTTGAATTTTGCCTTCAGGACTGCCTGGTCCAGCACCGGCGCTTCAACTACGCCATCACCTGAAATCAGCTTCCACTCATAAGTGAGCTTGCCGTTTGGCATGCCGTCATCCTGTATAACAGGTACAAGCGTCAGCGGTGCATCCTGCTCTACCTTCACCGGTGTCTCCAGAATAACCTTCGGAGCACGGTTTGCAGCAGGTGTTACAGTCAGATTATTGTTGTAAATCTGAATTTCTTTAATTCCGGTTGAGTAACCGGAAGCATGGGTGAAGCTTACACGGAGTGCGGTTGTTTCCACTGCTGTAAATTCTACATTGTTGTAGTTGTCGGCAACATAATCCGGATACCGGAACTGTCCCTCTACGGGTCTCCACGTCGTACCATCCCTATCCAGATACTCGACACCGAATGTTTGCGGAGCACTGTAACCCTTTGGACGGCGGTCATTGTAGAAGTAAACTTTTACATTATCCACTGTCTTGCTGCTTCCCAGATCAAAGGTTACGGAGTCCGACGGGTTAGGTGAGCTGCCGAACAACGCCGTATTTGAAGTATGCGTGATGGAAGCAATGGTCGAGCCGTCAGCGAGCTTTTTCACATCTGAACCGCTTCTGATATAACTTGCTTCAATCTTCGTGTCTGCTGCAAGCGCAAGGTTCGCGCCGTTATGAACAACGTCAACACCTGCTTTGTTGAACATGTCCACCGCTTTATCATTACCGGCGAGTGTTGTCTCGTCAGCCGAGGCCAGCGTGACTGCACTGCCTTTTTCAAAAAGAACCTGTGTATTCGTGTTATCCCCTACAGCACCTGCAACATCTCCTGTTGGTTTGGTTACTTTGCCCGTAGCTGTATCAAACAGGATATGAGACATTTCGTTGGTGGTCAGCACGCGTTCACCGTTAATGAACAGGGAGTAACCGGCCGGAATACCTGCGTAATACGGGTTGCTGTCGCTGTATTTAGCCGGGTCCTGCCAGACCACCGTCAGGTCCGCATCATGGTAGCGTACATTGTCTACGGCAAAATGGTCATAATCCACATTGATCGGCCACAGCTCGATAATATCGTCTGTTCTCGGCTGCAGTCCAGCCATATCCTCCAGAACCGTGTAATTCATCATGCCCAGCGTATCGTGGTGAATCCAGGCACGCACCATTTTGCCGCTCGGGTTAGGCGGGTTGTCCTTGGTCCAAGGTGTGCCGAAGAAATAATCCTCCAGCCAGAAAAACTCATTGGAATCCAGATGATCTGTATTGCCCGGCTCAACGGTATGCAGCCATGCGCCCCAGTCAAACAATGTTTTATAAGTGCTGCTGTCAATGTTATTGACCGGATAATAGCGCAGGGACGCGCGGACAGTATTGATATAATTGCCGAAGTTGCACCAGGCGAACTGGTCTGTGCCGAAGGCGCTGGTCTCCCCGTTTTTGAATGCTTCTACACGCTTCATAATGCTGTTCTGGTCAGCCGTGAAGAACGGGAAGATCGGATAGTAATCAGGATCGGCATAATCGTAGAGCTGGGTCAGATATTTGGGATCATAGCCGCTCTCACCTGCTTTCGGCACAACACCGAAGTTAAAGACGAACATATTATTGTCACGCCACGGGTTAAACACATCCTTGCTGCCTTCAACCTTCTTGTGCAAAAAGCTTCCCGCCCCGTTCGTATCGGCCACACCGTCACCGTCAAAATCACTCTCGTCATACCACATACCCGTTAGCACGGCCTGCTGGATTTTACCGGCAATCTCCTTCATCTGTGCAGCCTTCACGGTATCACCAAGCTGCTCGTACATCTGCTGTGCGGCCACAGCATTGGCATAGGCAGTAGCTGATCCGTCCAGACGGGCATAATTGCCACCGCCTTTCCAGTGCATAGAGACGGTATCTCCGTCATTGCCGGTTATCGGGCCGTGGTTGTAATAGACCAGATTCGGATCATTGCCTTTAAAATGGGCCAGCGTGCCGGTCACATCATTTGCCGAAAAATCAGCAAACTTCTTCAGCACCTTATCGCCGCCGCCGTAGATTTTGTAAGCCTCCCAGCCGACCTGCGACGAATTTTGCATCATATCCCAGGTCCAGATGTTAGGCCGCCCGGGGTTATTCTTATAGTTGGCATTCTCGGAATATTCGCCCTGTGCCAGCCAGGTACCATAAGCATAGGACGGATCACGCAGCCACTTCAGATCCTGCATCGCCCAGGGGACGCTGACTGTGATGCCGTTGTTATAGCCAAGCACGCCTTCCATGTTCATCGGAAACTGCCAGTCATTCCCCGGAATATTGGCCTCGAGCAGATTAAAGCGGTTACACCACCAGCGGTAGTAGAGCACCTTTTTCACATTTTCATCAGGCACGTCGATATAAGGAATATTCTCCGCCCACCACTCATTGTACTGTGTAACCTGATCGGCAAAAGCCTGCTCATTACCGGCTTCCTTAAACGATGCATACTGAGTTTTGGAGGCGGGAATCTCTTCGGCCAGCCAGCCCATTACCACCTTCTCATCCACCGAGCCGCCGGCCGGAACGGTAATTTCTTTGACCAGCTTGCTGCCAGCTGCGCTCATGCCGTCCCCGCTGAGATGCACATCGACATAAGACATGGCTTCCACATACTGCTCACCGGCTCGTCCAACCATTAAAGGAGCAGCAACCCGGTTGCCGATTAATTCATTGCCTTCAGCCTTGGTGACAAAAGGGGACTTTACGGTCATCTTGACCGTAACCGGCTGGCTGCCCTTATTGGTCAGCTTCAGAAGTGTAACGGCACTGTTGTACGCGGATATGAACTTACGCTGGTTAATCTCCAGCCCGCCGCTGCTGTAGGTCTGATCGCCGTGGCTGGGATAATTTTTGCGCTTGCTTTTGTCCTCGGTTAGCCCGCCTGTTGAGAGTGAAATGCTGTACATGGTGTCTTTGTTCAGTGTGTCCGCATAATGTACTGTCCCGACGAAACCTAGCTTCGAGTTATCCTGAGTCTTCATATATAACGCACTGCCGCGGCTGTAAAGCGTGTTCGCTCCACCTTCGTCCCCTGCATCATCAGGAATTACGCCGGTGTTGACGAGTAATGAATCGATCCACGGAAGATCACTGTTGTCCTGCGCAAACTTGGCAAAATCAAAATCCTCAATCGCCTGCATCATCTGCCCGATTGTCTCCTGACTAAAATCTACCGGCTGTGCTGTGATCTGGTTGCCCGGCTTCCACTGCGCCTCACCGTAATCCGTCCCTACCCCTTCATGCACAAAATCCGTTGTATAGTTTGCCGATGCCGGGACAATCCCCGCGTTCAGAGTAACAGCTGTACATAAGGCTGCCACCCACATTTTGCGGGACCACTTTTTCTTCTTTGCCATAGTTGCTTAGTCTCCTCTCTAACCTTTAATTCCTGTCAACGTAATGCCTTCTACAAAATATTTGTTGCCGATCAGGAAAAACACCAGGCAGGGAGCGGTGACGACCAGTGCAAGGGCCATGACCTGCTCATAGTTCGGAATCCGCATGCCGTTAACGATATAAAGACCCATCGGCAGCGTATAATCAGCCTCTGTCTTCAGGTAAATCATCGTGTAGAAAAACTCATTCCAGCAGTTGATGAAGCTGAACAAAGCAACCACGATCATCGCCGGGCGGATTAGCGGAAGCATAATTCTGGAGTAGATGCGGAAATGGCCGGCTCCGTCGATTTTGGCCGCTTCGCTTAATTCTACAGGGATCGTCATGAAAAATTGCCGCAGCAGAAATACGAAATATGCGTTCCCGCCGGCACAGAAAAAAGCAGGGATGATCAGTGCAGGCTTACCAGCCAGTCCAAGCGAGGTGTAGAGCGAAAACTGCGGCAGCAGTGTAACGGCGCTCGGCAGCATCATGCTGCTGATGACCAGCACGAACCACATTCCGCGCAGCGGAAATCTCAGCTTGGCAAACGCATAACCGGCAAAGCTGGTTGTCAGCACAGTACCGATGACGTAAGGAACTACAATGGATACCGAGTTCCAGAGCTGGCGCAGGAATTGAATCCGTTCCAGCCCCAGCCGGAAGTTTTCGAATCCCGGCTCCTTCGGGAAAAAGACCGGCGGACGGGCCAGAATCTCTGTATGGCTGACAAAAGCACCGCGAAGCAGCCAATATAGCGGAAATGCGAAGACTACGGCAAGCAGGCAGGAGAGCGCTATTAAAGCCAGGTGAATGGCTTTGCTTTTGCTTTTGGCCCGCTTGATGCTGGAATATTTCAAGGCTGTGGCAGTTGTCATTATCTCACCTTCCTCCTTTTCCCCATGGAATCGTCCCGCTTCAGGGCACCCTGGAAGTAGAACAGTACAATGGTAATGACCAGCGTAATCAGGAAGACGATCCACGCTTCGGCGGAGGCAAGACCGCGCATGCCGACCTGCACAAAGGAATGGTCATAGATCATGACATTAATGAAGTAGGTCATCCGGTCAGGGGCTCCGTTTCTGGACAGCACAACACTCTGGGTATAAATCTGAATGGAGGTCATCATACACATAATTAGCTGGAAGAACAGCACCGGCTTGATTGTCGGATAAGTGACCTTCAGGAATTTATGCCAGGCATTGCCTCCGTCCATTTCGATCGCCTCCAGCAGCTCGCCGGGAACATCCTGCAGAGTGGCGATGAAGACCACGATGGTCCCGCCGCACGTCCACAGGCTCATAATGAACAAGGTACTAAAAATCTGGACCGGGTCTGTCAGAAACTCAATGGGCGCGATCCCCAGCTGCAGCAAAATCCAGTTGACAAGTCCGCCTTTGGCCTGATTTTGCAGCAGCATCTGCCAGACAATGGTTGTCGCCAGCATCGGGACCACGGAAGGCAGGAAGAAAACCGCCCGCAGCATATTTCTGCCAATGAACCTGCGGTTCAGCAGCAGCGCAACGATCAGGCAAAATACAATAACGAGCACCACATTCACAAAAGCGTAAACGAGGGTAACCGTTATCGATTTTTTAAACTCGGAGCTGGGGTTGCTGAAGATATAGATGTAGTTATCCAGCCCGATCCATTCCATGATCTGACTACCGCTCATAATCGTAATTTTATGAAAACTGTAAATGAAGCTGGCCAGCATCGGGTACAAGGTCAATACGAGAAAACCGATGATGGCAGGCGCAGCGAACAAATAACCGGCAACGGCTTCCTTGATGGCACCTTTGGCCTGTTTTGGAACAGGGACGGGTGCCGGACTGGTTTTGCTTTCTGGGTTCATCTGTACAGCCCTCTTTTCACATAAAGCGATTAATAAGTGCTAGGATACCTTGCCGCTCTCCCACAGTGACTTGATGACAGGCATGATAGAATCGTAGATTTCCTTTACGCTTTTACTGCCGGACAGCGCCTGGTCGATTGATTTCTCGTATTCAGTATTCATCTTGAGATAAGCAGGAACATAATAAGCTGGCCATTGTACGATAGAATCCTTAGTAGTGCTATAGCTGAGAATGGTTTCTTTGGCGCTTACCGGAAGCTCAGAGCTCCATTTATCAACCAGTGCGGCATCAGTATACCAGTCTGCCTGATTCGGCAGCCATGCCCCGCTTTTCAGCAGCTCAAGGCTGTTCTCCGGATTAACCATATAAGCATAGAACTTTTTGGCTTCTTCAATGTTCTTGGAGGTGTTATATACGACAAGCGGAGCACCGGCGTTCATTGTTACCGCTTTCTTCATTTTCGGCAGAACGCCAACACCGATGTCTTCGTTCCCCTTAATATTGGCCAAATCCCAGGAGCCGCTGACAGCCATCGCGTATCCGCCGCTGAGGGCATCAACCGCCGAACCGATCCCTGTACTCCAGGTATACGTGAACGGGGATGCAACCTTGTCCTTGTTGACCAGATCAGCCAGCTTCTGGATGCCTTCGGCACTTTCAGCAGAATCCCACTGGAACTCCGTGCCGTCTGGGGAGACAATTCCGCCGCCGTTCGCATTTGCCGCCCAGAAATGATGGAATTCACGCCCTGCGGTGAAGCCCAGCCCGTAATTCTCAGTCAGGTCAGCATTGAACCCTTCTTCTGCGGCTGTTTTGCCTTTGGAATCCTTGGTCAGCTTTTTAGCATTTGTTACAAAAGTATCCCAGTCCCATGCCTCTTCCACCTTTGTTGGCGGATAGGCAATTCCCGCTTCATCGAACTTGGACTTGCTGTAAAAGAGCAGCTCCAGCTGATTGGACAGGCCCACACCGATTACCTTTTGTTCAGGAGAATGAATGGTTATGGCAGACAGCTTCTCAGGGATGCTTCCGTCCGTCAAAAGATCTGAAATATCGGCCAGAATGCCCATTTCATTATATTTCTGGATATCCCCTTCCCCCATGTAACTGATGTCAGGGAGCTCGCCGGATTGCAGCCGGGTTTGGATAAAGGTATCAAAGGTTCCGTCCGCCGGCAGCACCTGCGCATTGATCTTGATTCCGGTATCGGCTGTATATTTCTCTGTCGCCGCTTCAACCAGCTTCTTCTGTACATCATCCCCCCAATACAGCAGCTCCAGTGTAACGTCCTTTGCAGCAGTCTCTTTGTTATCTCCGGCGTTTGCCGGAGCATTAGTGCCGCTCTGCTGGTTGTCCGAATTTCCTGTGCAGCCTGTCAGCGCAGAAAGCGCCATTGTCATTGCCATGGACAGCACCAGAGTACGCTTGCCAACCTTCATCTTCATTTCCTCCTTTTGATAGAGCTATATAGTTTAAGATAAACGAGTTTAATCGTTTAACTTAAAAACGGGATTTGTGCAGCAGAGCCTCAGTGACGTGCACTGCTGCAATTATGCAAGACGGACTGAAGGCTAAACAGTGAATTGTCCCTGTACAAACCGGATACTCGGCTGCAGCGTGCCTTCAGGCGCACGGAATTCCAGGTTATCCTCTAACATTATATATCTGGAAGGATATGCCGCATAGCTTGTAATGAACAGGCCATCCTGCTCCTCCGTTATCAATCCGTTGACACATTTCAGCCTGCCGTTGCTGTCACGATACAGGTAAGCAGTTGTTCCAAAGCCAAGCAGATAGGCCGCCAGCTCCTCCCCCATATCCCAATCATCGCCGGACACATCTGCAAACAGGGCAGCGAACAGCGGATCACTGGCACCTACAAATACCGACTGTCCGAAACGGTTGCGCGACAGCTCCGGCATATTCAGGTTCGGAGCAGCTACGCTGTAGGTAGAGGCGGCTTCTCCGGGTGCCAGGCGCCGCGGTGTTGACCGCACATTCCAGTCATAACAGTTAAACACAGCCATTGTAGCGCGGTAAGCAGCCTCCAGATAGGCAGGCTCTCGTAAATGCTCATAAGCTGCCAGTGCAGAAGAAGCTACCAGTCCTCCCCACAGGGAATGGATCATCGGAGACAGGGCTTCCCACCAGCGGTCAGGATTCTGCAGCCGGTAATCATTGCTGAAGCCGATGTTGGCGAGAATCAGCTGGCCGTAGCGTGCAGCTTCAGCCGTATTCCCCAGCCGGCATAAGGCCTGGCAGGTCGGTCCAAAACCGGCATTATCGTAGAAGTGCTCCGTGACTGCTCCGCTGTAATGCCGTACCCCTATGTTCATCGAACGGCCAAAGGACTCCCACAGCTTCTGCAGCTGAGAATACCAGGCTGACAGACCTGCCCGCTGGAGTGCTGAAATCAATTCTTCAATATAAAGAATAAACACACCGTTTAACCGGGATTCGTCCTTTTCGCGGCTGCCGGGATGAGAATCCGGATCGAGCCGCATACACATAACCTCGGCAGCCCACTGCAGATATGTCCGGGCAGAATACAGCTCCAGCAGCCCATCATCCATCTGGGACAGCAGATAAAATACGTGTGTGATATAGTCAAAGTCGTATATCCGGTAAAAGTCTCCATATAACGCCCGCGGCCGTGAGAAATCACCATCCTCGAACCAATGGAAGCGCATGTCCAGAGCAGCAGCTTTTTCAGCAATGGCCACTTGTCCGGGTACCGGTTCTGTCATCATGTTATTCATCAGCAGAAAGGCAAGCTTCCCCAGGGATTCGCCCTGATTGGACAGCGGCCGGAAGGCGTGGGGACGTTCTGCCGCGTTGGCGCCTGCATAGCTGTTCGCGCACATCCACTCTGCCCGTTTCCCCAGCAGCGTGCTTACCGGCTCCAGTACGTTCCAGATCAGAGCATCGCTGCGGCCGTCTTCAAGCACCAGCTCCAGCTTATGCTCACCCGGCACGTAGCGTCTGAAGGATATCGAATAACCCGTTCCGTTACTACCGGCAGATATCGGCTGCAGCTCTGTTGTGAGATCTTCCAGCATAATATCTTCTGAATTCCCGGGTGCACTGTAAAGGCGGAGCTCCTTGGCAGCAAGGCCAGCCGGTATATGTAGTGACGCCTGAAATGCTCCTCCGGCAGGCAGTACGGGCGTGTAGCTCCAGTGCGGATGTCCAAGTATTTCACCCTGGCGGTAGAAATCTTCCATGTCATTGAATGGCTGGAAGGTATACTTCCACTCCTTCTGCTCTCCCGGAGCGAGAGTGAGCTGCTTGTAATCATCACCGTAGATCCAGTCTGCTGCAGCTGAGCCATTCATGGCGGTCCCGTCTTCAACAAGGGACAGCCGGTGATACAGCAGGCCATCCAAAGAAGGTGACACCTGCTCAAGAAAGCGGTTACTATAACGGCAATAAGAACCCGCCGCTACCGTTCTTCCATCCAAACCGTATATTCCGAGATGCGGACCTTCATTGCTGCGCCGCACAGCAGCGAACTTCGCGAAGTCTCCGCCCAGGTGCGGATAGACAGCGCAGGACTCATGCATATTGCGCAGAACATTATCATCCCTGAACATGATATAGGCCAGTGAAAACCAGATATGAAGCCCTTCTAAGGTGACGGGCTCGCCAGAGGCATTACCTAACCTGACCGTCCAGAGCAGCTGATCCTCTTTCAAAGTATAATTCATGTTAAGCTTAATGCCTGAGGTATTAAATTCTACATTTGCCTGCCCGGAACCTTCTTGACTGATCACTGGATTAAAACGGCTGCTGTGCAGCGTCTTCCCGTCCAGCTTCAGCTCCCACTCACCGAACAGCTTATCTTCGTCATCCTCATATCCCGCCTGCTGCAGATATTGCGGATTAATGACCCAGTTCATACCATACGGATCATCCTGCAGGATAAGAGACTCCACTGCTCCCCTTCTATTTAGAGATATTTTATATTTTTCATTGCCCAGTACAGCAGTCACGCCATCACCTCTTTCATATCCTGACGCTAATTTAAACGTTTAAATTGAGTAAAAAAGAAATGATGTGAAACCACATCTGTATTCAAAAGACAAGAAATTCCAGAATTCCTGTATCACTCATCCTTATCCTTCGAGCAGAAACGGATACCGTCCTCTTCAGGGCGGCACTGCCGTTTCTAGCTGTGTTTCACATCACTGTGCAGGTCTTTCACTGAGCCGCGCTCAATCAGCCGGCATTCAGGCATCTTCAGCTGCTGAACCTGTTCTCCGTTGATCATCTGGTACAGCGATTCCATTGCCTGAAAGCCCATCTCATGCAGCGGCAATCCCATCGTCGTAATCCTTGGCTGAAGATAGTCGCTGAACTCGCGGTTATCAAAGCCGATGACCGAGAGATCTCCGGGGATACTTACGCCGCGCTCGCCCGCCATCTGGAGTACGCCGACGACCATAACATCATTCATCGACAGGATCGCTGTCGGCGGCTCCGGCAGGTCAAGCAGCTCACCAGTCAGCCGGTAGCCTGATTCGCGCTCCCAGTCCCCCATTTTGATCAGCATGGGATCAAACGGCAGTTCAAATTCAGTAACGGCCCTGTAGTAACCCTTCAGCCGGTGTCTGGATGGAATAGAATCCATCAGACCGCTGATAATCGCAATCCGCCGGTGTCCCTTACTGACCAGATAAGCCATCGCTTCATAGGAAGCCTGTTCATCATTGAACTGGATGGATAAATTGTCTTGTGTATACCCGTAAGTATACACAATGGGCTTGCCTTCAACATCAATAAGTCCGGTCAAATCACGGGTGTGAACACCGATGTAAATGATTCCGTCCACTTGTTTGCGGAGCAGCTCGGATACGGCATTCTCGGCATACTTGCGGTAAACCTCCGTATCGCCGAAATTGCGACCAATCCGTTTATCCAGCCGGAGATTGACGAGCAGGATCTGCAGATCGTGCCGGTCTCCGTAATCATTGATACCGTCAATAATCTCCGGTGCGTTGAACACCGTGATATCCTCGGCGATTACCCCGATTGTATTCGTCCGGTTGCGTTTCAGGCTCTTGGCAATATCATTAGGCTTATAATTCAGTTCTTCTATGGCCTCTGTTACCCTCCGGTGAGTCTCAGGACGCACATTCCGGGTTCCGTTAAGCACATAGGAGACCGTAGCAATGGAAACATTGGCCTTGAGTGCAATGTCTTTGATGCTGGTTTTCCTCATAGGCTTCTCCTGTCTAAGCATCCGAACCATCGTCCATTAGCCATTTAAACGTTTAGATTTGATTTGACTCCTAAAACTTACCATAACTTCAGCCTTTCCGCAAGCCCTTTCATTACAGTAATTCCTGCTTTTACAGCAGTTTTTCCATAATCAGATCTGTCTGTGCTTCATCGCCCATCTGAAAGATATGCGTTCCGGTCTGGACAAAGCCCATTTTTTGATAAAATCCGATTGCCGGCTTATTCTTTTCCCATACTCCAAGCCAGACTCGGGTTTTATTATGCTGAGCAGCGTTAGCCAGCGCATGGTTTATCAAGTGTTTGCCCAGCCCGTTTCTATGGTACCTGCTGCTGAGATAGATCCGCTCAATTTCGAGCGTGTCAGCTCCTGTATCTTCGGACTGGGCCTCATCTATATTCAGCTTCAGATAACCCGCCGGCTCCCCATCTGCCATGGCAAAAAAGAATGCCGAACCCGTGCGTGACAGCTCCTGCTCCAGTTTATCATCAGAAAAAGCATTGTCCAGATAATCCTGCATAACCTCCGGAGAATTCTGGTCTTTAAACGTTTCATTAAAGGTTTCGATGCTAAGGGCTTGAAGTGCCTTTAAGTCATCCAGGCTGCATTGTCTTATTGTTATTTCCATTTCGTTGTTAGCTCCTTTTGTACAATCAATATTCGCGTTTATGGCCCTTCTTTACTGATTCCCAGTCCATCTCTACATTCCTTCTGACCCGCTGCAAAAGCTCAAACAAGGCGTCCGTCTCCATTTCAGACAGCCCTGCCAACGCTACGTTATCCGAATGCTCGTGCTCCCTAAGGATATACGGGAAGATCTGTTCACCCTTAGCAGTGGGAAAAAGCAGGTTGATCTTCCTGTTATGCGGGTCATCCCTCTTTTCAACCAGTCCGTTCCGCTCCAGCTTCTGGATGGCCCGGGCAGCCGTAGTACGGTCAACCTTGAGCATTTCGGCAACCTTTTCCTGGATGATACCCGGATGCTCACAGATGCGGACAAGGTACAGGTATTGTCCTTTAGTCAGATCAAATTCTTTAAATTCTATATTGCTGATCGAATCCAGAGCTCTGGCAATCATCCCGATTTCTCGCAGAATTTCCTTCATGGCGGCAGCTCCAATCCTCTTTAATACTATTTATATTATCTTTTATTTGTTGTAAATACAACAATTATTCAGGCAAAAAAGTGCACCTGCCCATCAGCCTGCAGCCAACAAAACAGATGCACTTCAGTGTAGCCTTAGAATTTCATTTATATTTACCGGTAATCCTCGACATCAAATTCCCGGTCCTTGAAATAATATTTCCGGTCATCTTCTGTAATTTCACGGATCACCCGGCAAGGATTGCCGGCTGCAACCACATTGTCCGGAATATCCTTCGTTACCACACTGCCTGCCCCGATTACAGCATTGCTGCCTATTGTAACACCGGGAGTGACTACTACATTTCCGCCAATCCAGACATTGTCACCGATCGTGATTGCAATACCGTACTCATAGCCGGAGTTCCGCGAATCCGGGTGTATCGGGTGACCGGCAGTGTACAGAGATACATTAGGCGCGAACATCACATTGTTTCCGATCGAGACCTTGCCGACATCCAGAATTGTACAGTTGAAATTAGCATAGAAATGGTCGCCAGCTTCAATATTCTGGCCATAGTCGCAATAAAATGGCGGCTCGATATGCACACCCTTTCCGGCTTTGCCAAGAATACTGCGGATGAGCTTATCCTGTTCATCCTGTTCATCCGGCCGGAGCTGATTAAATTTCTGCACCTTCTGCTTGTTATTAATCCGTTCTTCCGTCAGTCCATCCAGCCAGGCTTTGTAAGGCAGGCCTGCCAGCATCCGTTCTTTTTGATTCATTACGTTCTACTTCCTCTCATTATTGGATTCCGGTCCGCTTGCCGCGGATCACCCGGTTAACATTTTCGGCACTCATAAACATCAGGCTCAGAAATAACAGGACTGTAAACGGGAAGATGGCTACAGTTGTCTTAGCGGCAAAAAAACCGAATAACGGGGGCAGCAGCGTCGTGCCTGTATAGGCAACAGCCATCTGATAGCCCATGAGCCGGGTGGAATTTTCTTTGCCGAAGCGCGCTGGCGTTTCATGCAGCAGTCCCGGATAAATCGGAGCCAGCCCCAGACCGATCAGAATCAGGCCGACCAGCAGAAAAGAGTCCGGGAGCGGCAGCAGCAAAATCACTCCGCCCGCCAGGGCCACAAGCTGGCCCGAGCGGATCAGTATTTTATTGCTCACCCTTAACGTGATGAATCCCGAGAGCAGCCGTCCGATGGTAATCCCACCGTAATACATGGAGATCCACGCGGCAGCTGTCTGCGCATCAAGCTCACGCGTTCCTACCAGAAAGCTGGCTCCCCATAAGCCGACGGTCATCTCTACCCCGCAGTAGAACAGAAAAGCGATCAGGGTCGTTTTCACCCCTTTTATCCTAAAGATATTGGTCTTGGCGGCTGTTCCTGTTTCACTGGTGTCTTTCCCGGAATGCTTCGGCTCTGGCTCCTCATCAGCCTTATTCTGTTCATGTACAGCGGCTATTTTGGACCACAGCGGCAGCGTTACGAGTAAAATAACAACAAGTGCAAACTGGATGACTGCCACTGCTGCATAACCGCCGCGCCAGGAGCCCCCCGTCATATAGAAAGACATAATGATAGGGCCCATTGTTGCCCCGACTCCCCAAAAGCAGTGCAGCCAATTCATATGATGCGCTTTATAATGGGCTGCTACATAGTTGTTGAGCGCCGCATCGACCGAGCCTGCTCCCAGCCCTAAGGGAATCGCCAGCAGCAGCAGCCACATCAGTGAAGGTGCCGCCGAGAAGCCCAGCAGCGCTGCTGCCGTCATAAGACAGCTGATCAATGTGACTTTACCGGTCCCCAGCCACTCAATCATCTTTCCGCTGGCCAGGCTGGACACAATGGTTCCCGCAGCGATAATCATGGCGATAAGACCCGCAGAATCTAATGAAGCATTCAATTCTGGCTGCATGACCGGCCATGCTGAGCCAAGCAGAGAATCAGGAAGCCCCAGACTGATAAAGGCCAGATAAATAATAACCAGAAACCAGGTTGCCATATCATCCCTCTTTCATTATTATAACTACTTTATAAAGTTTCTTTATTTAATATGCGCTACCCTTTCGCTTTTGTCAATACATTACTAAAATTGAATGCTGACCGGATCAAGTGCTTGCAAAGTTAACATACGCATCCCTGCTTCATACTCTGCCTGAAAGGTATTGCTCAGAATCACTTCAGGATAATGAGGCATCGGCTCCTGAGCCTGATAACCGTTCCAAAATTCATTCCAGCGTGCAGCTTCCGTTATCTCCTGATAGATCACAATTTGATCAGGGGCAAGAACGGCATTCACACTTTGGATAATCCGGCAGGCCGCCTGCAGTAGCACTTCTTCTCTCCCTTCAGCGTACCAGTCAATTTTCTGCGGCAGGAATTTAATCTCTCCAGCCATGCCATTTTTGCCTCTGATGATATTTCCGTTCAGATAAATGCCCATGCCGGGCGGATACTTTTTCGGAAAGTAGATACCTGTTATACATTGCCTGTCTGCAGTTCCCCGGGAAGCCTGGTAACCGAAGACTGCAGCGTTAACATCATTCTCCACCATAACCGGCAGCTGAAACTGCTGCTCCAGCTCTTCAATCAAAGTGGCCCCTTCCAGCTCCTGGTGGCTGGCCACGACAATTCTGCCGTTAACGATCTGACCTGGAATGCCCATGCCGATTACTTTTACCTGCGGGCAGGCAGTAAGAAAGCTGCTGATGATCTCAGCAAAATACTGCTGTTTAAAGGCAGGCAGCACATATTCCTTTTGGCTCACGATCTCGTTTCCAAGATTGATTACGGCTGCGGAAGCAACGCGCTGGCCTTGTTTCTCTTTCAGGTAAAGAACCAGCGCCTGGCTGTAATTATAGTTGAACCGGTAGGTCAGGGCCGGCCGGCCTCCGCCGGATGCAACGGTCTGGTCTTCAACCAGTTCATTTGAATCCAGCAGCTCCTTGACCAGCGAGTTAACCGTCACCACACTAAGCTTCGTCAGCGCAGCCAGCTGTGGCTTGGTTGCTGTTCCGGCCTGCTTCATCACCTGGCGCACATTATTCAGATTGATTTCTTTCATCAGATTGGCATTTGCGTTCTTCATAATAACCTCTCTCCTGCCTGTGGTAACACGATCATAGCATAGTTGCATATCTAAAGTCTTGACCGGTACAGACATAAATAAGCCCGGGCCAGCGGCCCGGACTTTATTTATCACGCAGATTATTCGCCTTGGCTCATCCACTGGAAATGGAAGCTGCCCGGCTTGTCAACACGTTCAAAGGTATGTGCACCGAAGTAATCACGTTGTGCCTGCAGCAGGTTGGCTGGCAGACGTTCGGAGCGGTAGCTGTCATAGTAAGCCAGTCCGGAGGCAAACGCCGGAACTGGAATGCCGCGTTTAACGGCTAATGCTACTACGTCTCTCCATGCGTCCTGATAGCTATGGACAACATTGCTGAAGTATTCATCGAGGAACAGGTTCTTCAGCTCAGGATCACGGTCATAGGCATCCTTGATGTTCTGCAGGAAGCCGGCACGGATAATACAGCCGCCGCGGAAAATCATAGCGATGCTGCCGTAGTTCAGGTTCCAGTTGTATTCGTCCGAAGCCACGCGCATTTGGGCGAAGCCCTGGGCGTAGGAGGCGATTTTGCTGGCGTAAAGCGCTTTGCGGACAGCTTCGATAAATTCCTTGGCATCCCCGTCAAAGCTCTTGACTTCAGGACCCTGCAGTCGCTTGCTTGCTGCCACACGCTCTTCCTTCATCGCCGAGAGGAAGCGGGCAAAGACGGACTCCGTGATGATGGACAGCGGCACGCCGAGATCCAGTGCGTTCTGGCTGGTCCATTTGCCTGTGCCCTTCTGGCCGGCGGAATCAAGGATCACATCAACCATCGGCTTGCCGGTTTCCGGGTCTGCTTTGGCAAAGATGTCAGCTGTAATCTCGATCAGATAGCTGCTCAGCTCCCCGCGGTTCCATTCGGCAAAAATCTCATGCAGCTCTGCAGTATCGAGCCCCAGTACATCCTTCAGCAGCTGGTATGCTTCACCGATCAGTTGCATATCGCCGTACTCGATGCCGTTGTGAACCATCTTAACATAGTGTCCGGCTCCGTCCGGTCCGATGTAAGTCGAGCACGGGTCGCCGTCCACTTTTGCGGAGATAGCTGTCAGAATCGGTTCTACCAGCTCGTAGGCATCCTGCTGGCCGCCCGGCATAATCGCCGGCCCTTTCAGTGCGCCCTCTTCACCGCCCGATACACCTGCGCCGATAAAGCGGAAGCCCTGGGCCTGCAGCTCCTTGTTACGGCGCTGTGTGTCCGGGAAAAAGGCGTTGCCGCCGTCAATCAGAATATCCCCCGGCGAAAGAAACGGAATTAGCTGCTGGATGGTATCGTCGGTCGGCTTGCCGGCCTTAACCATGATCATAATTTTACGCGGGAGCTCAAGCGATTGTACAAATTCTTCAACGCTGTAAGCACCGACAAAGTTTTTGCCTGCTGCTTCAGCAAGCAGCTCATCCGTTTTTTCAGAAGAACGGTTGTATACTGCTACTGAAAATCCCTTGCTCTCCATATTCATGGCCAGGTTCTTGCCCATAACGGCCAAGCCGACCACACCAATCTGCTGTTTACCCATCTTTAATAGACCTCTCTTTCGTGTTCCGGATAATTAAACCTGTGGAGCCTTTTTCCAGTCAGCAGCGAACTTTTCCAGACCCTGATCTGTCAGCGGGTGCTTGGAAATCTGCTCAATTACGCTGAACGGAATAGTGGCGATATGCGCACCAGCCATAGCTACACGGGTAACGTGATCCGGGTGACGGACGGAAGCAGCGATAATCTGGGCATCCAGCTTGTGAATGCGGAACAGCTCAGCAACTTTTACAATCAGCTGAACACCGTCTTCAGAGATATCATCAAGACGGCCGAGAAACGGCGATACATAAGTAGCTCCGGCACGGGCAGCCAGCAGCGCCTGGTTCACAGTGAAGATTAGGGTTACGTTGGTTTTTACGCCTTTTTGAGTCAGGTAACGGCAGGCTTCAAGGCCCGCAAGGGTCATCGGCAGCTTGATCGTAATATTTTTATCGTAATTATTGATCTTGATCAGCTCATCAGCCTCGGCAATCATCTGCTCTGCAGTAATAGCGTCAGGAGTTACTTCAGCGGATACAGATTCCACTTCAGGCACAGTCTGAAGGATTTCAGCAATGCGGTCTTCGAATTTCACGCCTTCTTTGGCTACGAGCGACGGATTGGTGGTAACCCCGGACAGGACTCCGATTTTGTACGCTTTTTTAATGTCTTCTACATTTGCTGTGTCGATGAAAAACTTCATTGTGATAACCTCCAGTTTTTGGTTTAACTATAAAATACTTCGAGTTCATTTTTATCAATTTTCTATTTAAAAATTTGAAGCATCCAGCAGAGTAATCTCACTTTCCTCGTCAACTGGCGCATCCAGCCACCAGTGATGACCGTCCTGCGCCAGCAGCTGATCAGACTCAGCCGGTCCGTGTGAACCTGCGGCATAGGAATATAACGGCACGGAATTGCCGGCAAAAGCGTTCAGGATCGGCTGTACCCATTTCCAGGACAGCTCTACCTCATTCCAGTGGGCAAAGAACGACGGATCTCCATGCAGTGCATCATAGATCAGGTTCTCGTACGCCTCCGGCACCTCTATGGAGCTGGTATGGAAGTCGATATGAACGGCCTTGAACTTGCCTTTGTTCCGCGGATCTCTGGCTTTGAGCTGCAACGTAATGCCTTCATTCGGGCTGATCTCAAACACCAGCAGATTAGGAATATCATCCTCTTCTAAGGTGGAGCTCTGTTTCAGCGGCTCTTTGAATTCGATGACGATCCGCGTCGACTTCTCCTTCAGGCGTTTGCCGGTGCGGATGTAGAAGGGAACACCTTTCCAGAAGGGATCATCAATCTGCAGTCTCGCCGCAACAAACGTATCGTTCATTGAGCCGGCAGCTATTCCCGGTTCAGAACGGTAGCCGGGAACCGCTATGCCTTTAATAGCTCCTGCTGTATATTGGCCGCGTATAACGCTGGCTTCTATATTAGCTTCGTCAAGCGGTTCGAGAGCTTCCATGACTTCTTTTTTCTTGAAGCGGACTTCGTCTGGTGAGCTGTCCTTTGGCAGGCGGATCGCCAGCATCATCAGCAGCTGCAGCATATGGTTCTGGAACATGTCCCTGAGCGCGCCAACGTGGTCATAATAGCCGGCTCTTTCCTCGACTCCAACTGTTTCGGCAGCGGTAATCTGGACATTGGCAATATAACGGTTGTTCCAGAGTGCATGCAGTACCGGGTTGGTCTGCTGGAATACATCCAGCTCCTGCACCATCGGTTTGCCCAGATAATGATCGATCCGGTAAATCTCTTCCTCGGTAAAAGCCTTACTGAGCGTCTGATTCAGCTCCTGCGCAGACAGCAGATCATGCCCGAACGGCTTCTCGATGACAAGCCGTTTCCAGCCTTTCGCTGCCCCAAGGCCGCTGGCCTCAATGTTCAGGGCAATCGGCTCAAAAAACTCCGGCCCCACCGACAGATAAAACATCCGGTTAGGGGTGCTGCCCATGCTTGTCTCCAGCTGCTCGACCCGTTCAAGCAAATTCACATAATCTTCAGTGTGCCCGACATCCAGCACATTATATCGGAAGGCCTTCAGGAAGCTGCGTACGGACGCTGTGTCCTTCACTTCACGCCGGGAGAAATCCCGGAGCGAACGCTCCACCATGGCCTGGTAAGCTTCATCAGCAACTTCTCTTCTGCCGAGACCAATTACAGCGAAGGAATCATGCAGCTTGCGGTCGAGAAACAGGTTGTACAGCGCAGGATATATTTTCCGGCGGGCCAGATCTCCTGTCGCTCCGAATAAAACAAATGTGGTCGCCTCCATCTCGATTCTCCTTCTGCTATGGTTTATCTTTCCTTGTTACACTATAATACAAATACGAGCTATACAAGTAATTAATATATTGTACAGGAGCTATAGACTGTGTCTATGAACAATTTCGAATTATACAAGGTTTTTTACTGGGCAGCCAAAACGGGAAGCCTGTCCCAGGCAGCCAAGGCGCTGTTTATCACCCAGCCGAGCGTCAGCCATGCCATCAAGCAGCTGGAGGACAGCTTCGGGCTTACCCTGTTCAACCGCAATTCCAAGGGCGTTGCCCTGACGCCGGAGGGCGCTACACTTTACTCTTACATTGAGCAGTCCCATATCCTCATCACCCAGGCGGAGAAAAAAATGGCCGAGCTCAAAAATCTCGATAACGGCGAGCTGCGTATCGGCGGCAGTGACTCCCTGTTCAAGCATTACCTGCTGCCCTTTATCGAAACCTTTCATCAGCGTTACCCCGGCATCCGGCTGCACCTAATCCATGGAACCACCCCTGAAGTCATCTCTTATCTAAAAGAGGGCCAGGTCGATCTGGGCGTCGTCCGCATTCCGATTGCCGATCCCCAGCTTGAGGTGTGGCAGGGTCTGCAGCTGCAGGACTGTTTTGTTGCCGGCAGCAGCCATTATCCGGAGCTGAACGAAAAGGTGCTGACCATCGGGGAGCTTCTGCGCTACCCGATCATCCTCTTTTCCCGCAGAAGCCGTGCCCGGGCAGCAGTCAGTGACCTGTTCCGGGGCTACGGCTATGAGCTGAAGCCGGAAATTGAAGTCGGCAGTGTCGGACTGCTGATTGAATTTGCCCGTAAAGGTCTGGGGATCTCCTTTGTAACCCGGGAGTTCGTCTCCAAAGAGCTGGAGGAGGGTTCGCTGTTCGAGATTAAGCTGGATGTCCAGCTTCCCCCGGCTCAGGTGGGTATTATGACCAGGCGCAACATGCCGCTGACTACGGCGGCGAGCAAGTTTATTGAGATTACGGGGACGGTGTGAGGCGTTAGGGCTGCTTACGTAATTTAAAAAGACTCAGCTTGAATGGGCTGAGTCTTTTTGTGATTTCATGTGGAATGAAGCTGTGGGGCAAATCCAATAGCTAACCCTGATTTACAGCCTCAGTGATCAGCATCCCGTACAGCCACGGCACTGACACTTTGCCGGAGATTTCATGCTTGCCGGGATGAAGATCATACGACAGCCGGGACCCGGCATCCCGGGCCGAGTATATCTGCTGCAGCCGAGAAATGGCAGAATGCACATGCTGCACAGGGAAGATCGGATCATGGACGCCCGATTCAATGAACAGGGCTCTGGGGGCGATTAAACCAACCAGCTCCGGTTGCTCGGCAGCCTGCAAGATTCCGGGCAGATAATTGTCAATGCAGTGATGCAAAGCCAGAATGCTGCCGGCAAAGGTGTTCGTCCAGCCGCACAGTACAGCCGCTTTGATCCGTTCATCCAGCGCGGCGGCATAGGCGGCAATCAGACTGCCTCCGGAGAAGCCGAATATCCCGATCCGGGAAGAATCACTATCCGGGCGCATCGAAAGATAATCCACCGCCCGCATCGCTTCATAGACTCTCATTCCGGCAAGCGTCCTGCCGAATAACATTAGCTGTGAAACCAGGGTGCTGCAGGAACTTGGACTGGAAGCGTTCTTCATCTCCTCTGCCACCCGGCGCACCCCAAAGCCCAGGATCTCAGGGATTACGACGATCATCCCCTGCTTAACCAGCCGGACAGCGAACCGGTTGTGTATACCCGGCTCCTCCAATTCCCTGTAATCCGAATTCAGACCTGCGGCATCAAGCTGTCCGTTGCCATGTCCATGGCAGGCCAGTACTGCCGGCCACGGCCCATTGCCAGTCTTGGGGACCAGCACGATAACGGGCACATGAAGAGCTTCTTCAGTGGAATAAGAAATACGCTCCAGAATAAATTTTTTGTATTCAACACGCTCCAGCAGCACAGGATTAAGAGGAGCTGAAGCCTCCGGCAGCTCTCCCAGTGCCTGTTTCAGTCTGCTCCTCAGCCAATTCCGCTGTTCATTCTGTGTCAGGCATAACTCCCGGTTGTTTCTCGCAGCTTCTGTCCGTTGATACAAGGCCTTAATATAAGCATCCGTTGTATAATCCATTCCATTATCATCCTCTATTATTCCACAATATCCAGCTTGAGCGTGTTACTTCCTTCTATTATATAGGATTCCCGTGTATCCTCCCGCAGCGCGTGGAATCTGATGCCGTCTAAAGTAAGCCGCTCCACATTCCGGATATCCATGAAGGTGGTCCGGCTCCAGTCGGGATAGTAATTCTCTGCAGCTGCCTCCGGATGCTCCAGCCGCATATCATGGACCTGCGGATAAGCAGCAGGGATATCTGTTTTTTGTACGCCACCGGCGCAAGTATACATGATATTTCTAAGGATCAGATCGCGGATCGGATGCTCCCTGCACGCATCAACACGGATACCGTTAAAGGACGGGCTGCCCATAATGTCATCTGTGAACCGGTAATGGGTCTTGTACATCTCTTCATCGTCAGTGGCAATGATGTCTGACAGCATAATCCGTTCAAGCGAGCCGATCTCCGGCATGCGCTCAAGCCCGATGGAGGAGCCGATCTCTTCAAGCCGGTTATTCAGCAGAATAAAGACGGGACGGGATACATTCCGCATGACCAGACCCGAAGCCACGATATCGCTGATGCTGCCGCCCTCTGTGCATTCAATCTTGATCCCTTCCCGCCACACATTTTCGAAGGTGCAGTTATGAATCGTGACACTCGAAATATCCCCGACCGACTTCAGCCCGATCCGGATGCCGGCGCAGATTGAAGTGAAATGGCAGTTGACGATATGCACATTTTTCATCGGATAATCCTTACTGCCGGCTTGAAGACAGAGATTATCATCGGTACCGAGGATTTTGCAGCCCGAGATGAACACATTCCGGCAGCCGTCATAGTCCAATCCGTCACCGTTGTATTTTTTGTCGTTCCTGATATCTAGATTTTCACACCAGATATTCTCACTATCCAGAAAGGCGGTCGTCCAGGCAGTCGAGTTATAGAGTCTCAGTCCGGTGACATGAATGTTGCTGCAGCGCAGAAAGCGCATCATCATCGGCCGGTAGATACTGCCCTCATTAGGGAAGTTCTCGGCGTTGCCGTTAATCTCACCCTGGCCGGTAATGCTGACATTGACAGCATCCTCTGCATAAATGAAGCATCTGTCCATATCCTTTTCATTAATATAGCGGTTATAATGGGTGTCCTCCGAGAAATCGTAGATGTCCGGGCTGGCAAGCAGCACTGCGGAAGGATTAAGCTGCAGGTTCACATTCGATTTAAGGATAATCGTCCCCGAAACAAACGTTCCGCCGCTTAGCACGACAGTCCCGCCGCCGGACCCATGGCATTCATCAATGGCCTGCTGGATTGCACGGGTATCCACCGTTACCCCATCACCGGCGGCGCCGTACCGCTTCACATCAAAAATATCAGTCATGGTCATTAGCAGAGCCTGCCTGCACCCTGTTATAGTACTCAAAATAATCGAAATCGGCAGGCTGTCGGAAGCCGGTTAAATCCTGGCAGCAGATGCCGGCAAAGGACCCGGTGAACCAGCCCTCCTGGCAGGCTTCGTCAGACAAAGTACTCGCATCAAGCACTGGCCCGATTACCTCATATTCGTCTTCACCATCTACAGAATAGGAGAACTGAAGCTTGTCATAATCGACGTCAGCCCGCAGCAGAATCCGCTTTGCGTTATCCGGCAGCGGTACATATCCGGCAGGCTCCGAATAGCTGTTGTTAACAGCGGTGAGAATGCTGATGCACCGGCCCAGATCCTCATGATGAGTGACATGGAGATAGTAATAGTTCTGGGTATCATAGATCAGGATCAGGCCGGCCATTTGCTTGAAGCTGGAGGGCTCGAATTCAAGCGCTGCCGCTGCCGTGAAGCGATGCTCCTCCCAGCGTCTGGCTATCAGGCTCTGCCGGAACTTCGAGCCAAGCCCTTCGCGGCCGTACAGCCGCAGATAACCGGGCCTTTCGCTCAGGGAATAGAAGGTATCGTCAAGCGGAACCCGCAGGGACTGAAAGCTGATATCCAGCTCAGCACCCTCAAAATCATCCCTTGCCGGCTTCACCGGGAACGGGTGCAGCGGCAGGTCAGGAGCTTCTACCTCGGTATCAGGCAGCACCGAGCCGTTCGCCAGGCGCAGCCAGCCGTCTTCGGTCCACTCTACCTTTTGCAGCGCCGTTTCACGCCCGAGAGTATATTTCCGCTCACCTTTTTCCGTAAGGTTCTCTAAGGGACGGCCGCATAAATGCACCATGTACCACTCCCCATTTTGGGTTTCGACCAGATCACCGTGCCCCGCTTTCTGCAGCGGCAGCTCCGGATTGTCTCTGGAGGTCATCAGGGAATTACCCTCGTACGCTTCGTAAGGCCCGAATAACTCTCTGGATCTCAGCATGCTCTGGCCATGGCCTTCCCCTGTTCCGGTATCCGCAGCGAACAGGTAATAATAGCCGCCCCGTTTATAAATATGCGGACCCTCCAGGTATGTATCCTGGCTCGCATAGATCGTTACAGGCTCACCAATCATTTTCTGCTCCTCAGCAGAATACTCTTGGATGACAAGATGCCCTCTGTACCGTTTTGTTACCCGGTGATCGGTTACCATGCTTACGATGTACTTACGGCCGTCCTCATCATGAAACAGCGACGGATCGAACCCGTAGCTGTTCAGGTAGACCGGCTCAGACCACTCCCCGCGGATATCCGTCGCAGTAACCAGATAATTTGGTGTGTCGTACATTTTGACATAAAAGGAATTAACAACGGTGTAGATGAGATAGAAGGTGCCGTTATCATAGGTCAGGCATGGCGCTCAGATTCCCTGAGAAGCGCCGATGCCGCGCAGGTCCAGCTGGGAGATCCGGTTAAGCGGACGGGTGATCAGCTCCCAGTTGACCAGATCCCGGGAATGATGAATCTGCACGCCTGGGAACCATTCGAAGGTCGAGGTGGCGATATAATAATCATCTCCGACCCGCAGGATGGACGGATCGGGATTGAAGCCCCGCAGAATAGGGTTTTTGATCATGTGGCTCATAGTACAGATATCCTCGCTTTACATTAGAGTCGGGTCAGCCCGCTTTGTCTGGCTTTTCTACCACAAATACAGGTCATTGCCCTTCAGCTTGAATATAGCTTCCATGAAATAATAGTCCCCGTAAATAATTGCATGATGATGCTGGTTGCGCGGCTTGTGATAAGCCTCTGAGCCTCTTTGAATAATACAGTCATTATTCTCCGACCAGTCGGAACGTTCATCAAGTGCCCGCAGCAGCTTAAGCGCAGCATTCAGGTACAGCTCACGCTCAAGCTCTCCTACAGCCTTGGCGATCTCGATCAATCCGCAGGCGGCAATGGCCGCAGCCGTATCATCCTCAAGCTTAGGCTCAGCCGGCTGGCGGAAATCAAGCGGAATGACACCGTCCTCCGGGATATTAGCCATGAAATAATGGGCAATCCGCTTCGCGGTCTGGAGATATTCTTCTTTGCCGGTATGGATATAGCTCATCATGAAGCCATACAGCGCCCAGGTCTGTCCTCTGGTCCAGGAGGAGCCGTCCGCATAGCCTTGTCCGCCAAATGTACGTACTACGCCGCCGTTGAACGGATCGAACTCAACAATATGGTGCACGGAGCCGTCCGGCCGCACGAAGGTAGACATGACCGTGTCGGCATGCCGCATGGCAATCTGTTTAAAGCGGGGATCACCCGTCTCCTCGGTCGCCCAGTACAGCAGCGGAATGTTGAACATGCAGTCGATGATGGCCCAGCCTCTGGTATCGCCTTCGTCCAGGTCATTCCAGGCACGGATGAAGCCCCCTGCCAGATTAAACCGGCCGGCCAGCAGATTGGCGGCATGCAGCGCTCTTTTGCGGGAATCCGGATTCTTGGTCACCTTGTAGTTGGCAACACTGGTAGGCAGCCACATGAAGCCCACATCATGATGCAGACCATAGAAGTCCTGAAAACACTTGTCGAGCAGCTCCTCGGATCTATTTGCGATTTCCTTATATTTTTCATTTCCGGTCTCATGATACATCAGCCACAGCATGCCGCCCCAGAAGCCGTTCGTCCACCAGCAGATGCCATCTGCGTCGAAGCCGCTTACATTTTTCGTCGCCTTGTCGTCATGCGTGCCGTCCACGGTGGTGTACGGGATTTTGTGGCGTGATTTTTCGCTGACGGTATCCAGCTTTGCAGTTATTTTTCCGATAACGGAATCTACCCAAATGCGGTCTTTACTCTGTAGCATGTCTCTTTTCCTACTTTCTCTGTATAGTATGCGGATTTGACTTCATTGTAGGATACCTGTGCCGGGATTGGTATGCGACTTTTTCAGGTTTTCCCGCTTTTTTTTAAGGAATTTGCCGGTTTGAAAAGAAACAGCCTGCCGGATGTCAGTTACATGGACAGCGCCTTGTATGTAGTGTTGTAAGAGTAGCTTTGGGTCAGCCGGCGTTAACCGGTCTGCAGCTCTTCCAAGTTATGTTATAGTTAGGCAGAAGGAGTGAGCACACTTGAACATTGTAGAATTGGATGCAGTACACAATCAGCGGGAATTAACGAGGTTACTGGAAGAGCACCGCCATGGTGCGGATAGCAGTATTCCAGCCTATGAGCGGACAATGCTCTCCCTTGCGGCTTACGTGAATGACAGCTTTGCGGGCGGGGTAACAGGAGATGTGGCCTGGAACATTCTGAATGTGAACCTGCTGGCAGTCGATCCCGCCTATAGAGGAACCGGACTAGGGGCTGCCCTGCTCGCAGAAATTGAAAACCGTGCCCGGCAGCTCGGCTGCAAAGTAAGTGAGCTGACCACCATGAGCTGGCAGGCGCCGCATTTCTATCAGAAGCAGGGCTACGAGATTTTCGGCGAGATTAAGGATTGCCCGAATGAGGGGCATACGAAGTATTATCTGAAGAAGCGGCTTTAAGGACCGCTTCTTGGGGGATTCGCTGCTGCTCGGAGGAGAGCCGCTGCGGGTCAGATTAGGATTTAGTGAATCAAAGGGAGTTTTCCCTTTGATTTCGCCAATTCGCCTGCTGCGGGCGCAATCAAGGGCTTTTTTGCCTTTGATTTGTTTCACCCCTTCGCCTGCTCTAGTTCAAGGGCTAATAGTTACTTTTCCATCTATTCTACAAACTATCCACTCCCCACTATTTACCACATACTATCTACTATTACTATTTTCTATCCTCTATCTTCTATTTACTCCCTACTATCTATTCCCACTATCTACTCTATCCCCCTTCCCATCCCCTTACCTTTGTCTGAACGAAAACAGGCCCCCGGAAAACCCGGGGACCTGTAGCTAAAATAGGATTAGTGCACACCATTATGTTGCAGTATCCATCCTGCATAAATCATCCATTACTCACACATCAACGATTGTACATCACTAACTGTGCATCACTTACTATTCCTCATTCACCGTACATCAGTTAACCGACTTATCATACTGCAGATAAACAACCTGAGTCTGCAGATACTCGTTCAAGCCGTGCTTGCCGTCCGCGCCGCCGATGCCGGATTTGCGCCAGCCGGCGTGGAAGCCCTGCATCGCTTCGAAGTTTTCGCGGTTGATGTAGGTTTCCCCGTACTTCAGCCGTTTGATCACCTTCATCGCCACGTTCAGGTTCTGCGTATACAGCGAAGAGGTCAGGCCGAACTCGCTGTCATTCGCCAGCTCAATCGCTTCATCCAGTGTTGCGAAGGTAACAATCGGAATAACCGGCCCGAAGATTTCGTCCTGCACAATTTCCATCTTATTGGTAGCATCAGCAATAACCGTTGGTTCGAAGAAGCTGCCGGTGCCCTCAACCTTTTTACCGCCGAGCAGTACTTTTGCGCCTTCTTCAACAGCCCGGTCCACCTTCTGCTGCACGGAATCCTGAGCGGCTTTGTTGATCAGCGGTCCCATCTGGATGCCGGTATCAACCAAAGGATTGCCGTATTTCACTTCCTTCATGGCTTCAACCAGGCGGGAGGTGAATTCGTCTTTGATGGATTCGTGTACATATACACGCTCAGCACAGTTACACACCTGGCCTGTATTAATGACGCGTGAATCAACGATTGCCTTCACCGCCAGATTCAGATCGGCATCTGCCATAACAATCGCCGGCGCTTTACCGCCAAGCTCAAGGCTGACCTTAATAATGTTCTCGGCTGCCGCCTCCATGACCTTTTGTCCTGCCGGTACGCTGCCTGTCAGGCTGACCATCCCGACCTTAGGGTTGCTGGCCAACTCATTGCCGACCTCACCGCCTCTGCCTGTAACCAGGTTGTATACACCTTTTGGCAGACCGACTTTATCTACAATTTTGGTAAAAGCAATCGCATTATTAGGTGACTCCACACTAGGCTTAACTACAATCGTATTGCCGGTGATCAGGGCAGGTGCCATCTTTCTGGCGATCAGGAAGAACGGGAAGTTCCATGGCAGAATCCCTGTAGTAACCCCGATAGCCCGCTTGAATACAAAAATATTCTCGTTATCGCGGTCACTCTGGACAATCTCACCCTCGTAGCGGCGTGCCCATTCAGCCATATAGTCCAGGTAGTCAGCCGTAAAATTCACTTCTACTGTGGACAATTCCAGCGTCTTTCCGACTTCCTCGGAAATCAGTCTGGCAATGCTGTCTGCCTCCGCGCGGATTCCGTCTGCAATCGCATGCAGATATCTGCCTCTTTCTACTGCAGGAGTCTCTTCCCAGGCTGACTGTGCTGCATCGGCAGCATCAATCGCACGCACGACATCATTTTTGGTCGCTTTAGGCACCTGTGAAATAACTTCATCGGTTGACGGGTTGGTGACATCCATCCACTCTTGGGTTTCTGATTCGGTAAATTGGCCGTTGATGTACATCAAATGCTTTTCCACTGTTACTCCCCCTCAAGATAAATTATTCCATTACTTCTCCCATAGTGTAAACGCTAACAACATTTTATGTCAACAAGATACACATTTTTTATGTGTTTTTGTGTTGTTTTTCATTGACTTCTTGAGTTAAGCTATACTTACCAACGCTGCGATTGGAGGAACAGGAATGAAAGTTAGCATTTTTTCGACTTGTTTAATAGATCTGATGACCCCGAGTGCGGGAAAAGCAATGGTGGAGGTGCTTGAAAGGCTGGGTTGCGAGCTTGACTTCCCGGCTTCACAGGTCTGCTGCGGCCAGCCCACGTATAACAGCGGTTATCTGGAGGATTCCAAGCTGGCTATGAAAAATATGATGCTCGCCTTTGAGCATTCTGAGTATGTAGTTGGTCCCTCCGGCTCCTGCATTGCTATGTTTCACGAATACCCGAAGATTTTTAAAGGAGATCCGGACTGGGAATTGAAAGCGGTTGCCCTGAAGGAGAAATCGTATGAGTTCACCCAGTTCATTGTCAGAGTGCTGGGAATTACGGATGTCGGGGCAAGGCTTGAAGGCACGGCGACCTATCACCGTTCCTGCCATATGACCAGACTGCTCGGCGAAAAAGAGACCCCTTACCAGCTGCTTGAGCAGGTACGCGGTTTACAGCTGGAGCCGCTCAAGAACAGCGATAACTGCTGCGGCTTCGGCGGAACCTTCTCAGTGAAAATGCCGGAAATCTCCGGCCAGATGGTCGATGAAAAATGCGACAGCGTGCTGGAAACCGGAGCGGATATTCTGATCAGCGCGGATATGGGCTGTCTTATGAATATCGGCGGCCGCCTGTCCCGTAAAGGAGCACCCGTCAAAATCATGCATATTGCCGAGGTGCTGAACCAGACCGGCGAGCCGGCAGCAGCCACCAAAGGAGGAATCCGCTCATGAGTCTGCAGACAGATAAACGGGAGTTCGGCGAGCGAACGGCGGACGGCATAGGCAATACTTTTATGCGGAGTGCCGTAAGCTCTGCGCAGGACAGCCTCAAGACCAGACGCCTTACTGCCGCCACCACACTCGGCGACTGGGAGCAGTGGCGGCTGGTCGGCCAGAAGATCCGTCAGCACACGCTGCAGAATCTCGATTTTTACCTGAACCAGCTTGCTGACAATGTTGAGAAAAAAGGCGGGCATGTCTATTTTGCCGCAACCAAAGAAGAAGCCAGCAGCTATATCCGTGATGTTGTCATTCGGAAGCAGGCCAAAAAAATCGTCAAATCAAAGTCGATGGTTACCGAGGAAATTGAAATGAACAAGGTGCTCATTGAAGCCGGCTGCGAGCTGATCGAGACCGACCTTGGCGAATATATACTGCAGATTGATGACTGGGACCCGCCGTCACATATTGTGGCGCCTGCCCTGCACAAGGACCGTAACCAGATTAAACGGGTATTCACCGAAAAGCTTGGCTACACCGGAGATGAGAGTCCCGAAAAGCTGGCGCGCTTCGCCAGGGCCGTCCTGCGGCAGAAGTTCCTGGAGGCGGATGTCGGTATCACTGGCTGCAACTTTGCTGTCGCCAATCTTGGGGCGATTAATCTGGTGACTAATGAGGGCAACGGAGACCTTACGGCGGCCATACCTAAAACACAAATCGCTGTAATGGGGATGGAACGGATTGTTCCTACGCTGGAAGAAATGGAGGTGCTGGATAATCTGCTCTGCCGCAGTGCTGTCGGGCAGAAGCTGACCAGCTATATCACCGTTATGGGTCCCAAGCTCGCGGGTGAAGTTGACGGCCCGGAAGAATTTCATCTTGTTATAGTAGATAACGGGCGCTCAGACATTCTGGGAAGCGAATTCAATGAAGCGTTACAGTGTATCCGCTGCGGCGCCTGCCTGAATGTCTGTCCGGTCTACCGCCATATCGGCGGGCATGCTTACGGCTCCATCTATCCCGGCCCGATTGGGGCAGTCATTACACCTCTGCTTGGCGGATATGATGATTACAAGGAACTGCCCTTTGCCTCCAGTCTTTGCGGAGCTTGTACAGATGTCTGTCCGGTCAAAATTCCGCTGCACGAGCAGCTCATTGTACACCGGCAGAATATCGTGAAGGAAAAGCGTACCGGAGCTGTGGACCGCTTCCAGATGAAGGCCGCCAGCCGGCTGCTCTCCTCCCCTTCCCTGTTCGGCAAGGCACTGCGGTTTGCCAATCCCGGCAGCAAGATGATGAGCAAGCATGGCCGGATTGTCAGAGGCCCGGGGCTGATCCAGGGCTGGGTCAGTGTCCGTGATCTCAAGCAGCCGGTCAAGCAGGAGGACAGCTTCCGCACCTGGATGAAAGACCGCAAAGGAGGTTCCAGCAAATGACTGCCATAAATAATAACAGGGATGCTTTTTTGAACAGAGTTGCCTCCAAGCTTGGCCGGGAGCGAATCCATAATGTGCAGCGTCCTGATCTCAGCGGTATGATTCCTGACAGCTATGGAGCCCTAACCACAGATGATCTGATCAGTATCCTCAAGGAGCAGTGCTTCTTTATCCATACCCAGCTGATTGAATCCACACCCGACATTCTGCAGCGGACGCTTGATGATCTGATAGCGGCAAACGGCGGAGGCCAGGTAATGACTTCCGGTGACCGCCGTTTTGCCGGCTATGGGCTCAGCTTCCCTGGTTCAACCGTCTGGTCGGGCGAGGCCAGCCGTGAGGAGAACATCAGCCGGTCCGAAGCGGCCAATACGGTGATTGTGTTCGCGGATTATGTTCTCGCAGAATCAGGAACCATAGTCGTGGAGAGCCGGCCGGATCAGGGGCGTGCCCTTCACTTTTTACCGGAGCATTATATTGCTATTGTTGAGAAAGAGCGGATTGTATTGCGCTCCACACAGGCTGCTGCAGCGCTGAACCGGCGGGTTGAAGCAGGAGAATCTGTCGGCTCGTCCATTAATCTGATCTCCGGCCCTTCCAATTCGGCAGACATTGAAATGCAGCTGGTCGTCGGTGTGCACGGTCCGTTAAGAGCGACCTATGTCCTTATCTGAATAATACCTTTGTGCCGCTCCCCTAATCGAAATAAGCAGAGCAGGATTCCTCCATAAGCGGAAGAATCACTGCTCTGCTTTATTTTTACTGAAAATAATGAATGCTGCAGGTTATCGGACATTGGCATTTGGTGCTTCAGGATCGACAAAATCGCAAACCATAACGTGCAACTGGATGGTTTGGTCTGAATTATGTTATACTTTTTCGTATATCTTATGGAGGGGGGCTGAACAATAATGGGAAGGCGATATTGCAAATGGATTGTGCTCCTACATTGATCCGCTTCTGCAGCTGTATGATGAACCCGGAACTCTCGTTCGAACCACAAATACGTCCTTAATTCAACTTGGAGGTGAATCCCTCTTTTGAGGGAAAGGATTGGATTTAATAACCTTAACGAACCTAATGATCCTTGCAATATTAATTGTACTGACGGCATTTTTCGTAGCCTCGGAATTTGCGGCCGTAAAAATGCGGATGTCGCGGATTGAACAGCTGATTGATGAAGGCAACAAAAAAGCAGTGCTTGCCAAGAAGGTCGTCAGCGATCTGGACTACTATCTGTCCGCCTGCCAGCTCGGGATTACAGTAACTGCACTCGGTCTGGGTGCGATCGGTAAGCCGGCGGTAGAACGTATTCTCTACCCTGTTTTTGATTATTTCAATGTATCTGAAGCCAATGCTTCTGTAGCGTCTTATGCAATTGCCTTCATATTTGTAACCTTCCTGCACGTAGTTGTCGGTGAGATGGCACCGAAGACACTTGCTATCCAGTTTTCCGAAAAGCTTACGCTTCTCCTCTCCCCGCCGCTATACTGGTTCGGCAGAATCATGCACCCGTTCATCGTTGCGCTGAACGGAACCTCACGGGTCATCCTGCGTATGTTCGGCGTAAAGCCGGCAGGCCATGAAGAGCATTATTCGGAAGAAGAGCTGCGGATCATTATGGCCCAGAGCTTTGAGGGCGGCGAGATTAATGAACAGAAGCTGGAGTATCTGGAAAATGTATTTTCCTTCGATGAGCGTGTAGCCAAGGATATTATGATTCCGCGTACCGGAATGGTCGCCCTGGATTACGATATGTCGAATGAAGATATCGTCAGCATACTTGACACCAATAACTATACCCGTTATCCGGTCATCGAGACCGGCAATAAAGACCGTGTACTTGGTGTAGTTAATGTAAAGAAGATGCTTCCGCATATTATTGCCGGCCGGGATCCTCATCTGAAGGAGTTTGTCCGCAGCCTCCCTACCGTATCATCTGTTACTCCTATTAAGGAGGCCATGCTCAAAATGCAGCAGGAACAGATGCATATGGCTCTGGTTATTGATGAATACGGCGGTACTGCCGGGATTCTGACGCTAGAGGATATCCTGGAGGAGCTTGTCGGAGAAATCCGCGATGAATTCGACGCCGACGAGGTACCGGAAATACAGCGGATCGACGAGCAGACTTATATCATTAACGGCCGCGTTCTTCTGGAAGATATTGAGGAGCAGTTCGGCGTGACCTTCGAGGACAGCGAGGAAATCGATACCATCGGGGGCTGGATTCAGTTCCATGAAGGGACTTCCATTGACACCGGATATGAATTTAAGGCCGGAGGCCAGAGCTGGACGATCATGGAAACGGATAATTTCCAGATCAAGCAGGTCATTTTACACTACAAACAACCGCAGGTACAGCATTAAGAACGTCTTATCAAATACTTTGGAGGTGAATCCCTCACGCTGAGGGAAAACTTTGGACGGAGTTATTACGATAAATTTAATTATGGTTGCGGTCTTTATCGGCCTTACCGCCTTTTTTGTCGGTGCTGAATTTGCCATTCTGAAGGTACGGATGTCGCGGATCGACCAGTTGATCAGTGAAGGCAACAAAAAGGCAGTCATTGCCAAAAAGGTGGCACATGATCTCGATTACTATTTGTCCGCGTGCCAGCTGGGTATTACAATCACGGCTCTGGTACTCGGGGCGCTCGGTGAGCCGACAGTCGAACGGATTCTGCATCCGCTGTTTGACCAGATGGGTGTTCCTGCCGCATTGTCTACTTTGCTCTCCTATCTGATTGCCCTGTCGATCATCACCTTCCTGCACGTAGTCATCGGGGAGCTTGCTCCCAAAACGCTGGCAATCCAGTTCGCAGAGCGGATGACACTGCTGCTTGCACCTCCGCTGTACTGGTTCGGTAAAATCACGTACCCGTTTATTGTTGCTTTGAATGGTTCTGCCCGACTGCTGCTGAGAATCTTCGGCATTAAGCCGGCCGGCCATGAATCTGTCCATTCAGAGGAAGAATTGAAATGGATCGTTGACCAGAGCTATGAGAGCGGTGAAATCAACAAAACAGAGCTTGTCTACCTGAATAACATCTTTGCCTTTGATGAGCGGACGCTTGCTGAAATCATCGTTCCGGTATCAGGTGTAGTAACTCTGCAGGCAGATATGCAGGTAGAGCAGCTAATCGAAGTATTAGGTAAACATGACTATACACGTTATCCGGTTCTGGCTGCCGATGGAAGCGGCCGGTATAGCGGATATGTGAACACGAAAGAGATGCTTACCAGCATCGCCGCCGGTAGAACAGCCAACTGGCAGACCTTTATCCACGATATTCCGAAATTTGCAGCCAGCAAGAACCTGCGTGATGTCCTGCTGCGGATGCAGCAGACCCGGGTTCATATGGCGGCCGTGACTGACACGTCAGGTGCTGTTACCGGAATTGTGACGATGGAGGATCTGCTGGAAGAGATCGTAGGCGATATCCGGGATGAAAGTCTTAACGTGAATGTAGCTCCGAATTAACAGCATATATGCAAACAAGCCTGCACATTGTGCAGGCTTGTTTGATCTTTATAAACCACGCTTGATATAGATAAGAAATTATATATAATGCAATCTTACAAGGTATTATTATTATCCATTTCATACTTGGCTTCTTTACGTTTAAATCTGCCGCTTAGTCCGATCAGGGCCGGCAGCAGAATTGGCATAGCAATCAGGCTGAGCAGCAGCAAGCCGATGATAACGACAATCGCTACCTGAATAAGGGTTAGTACGCCTGAAGGAATCAGGGCCGCAAAGGTACCTCCCAAAATCAGGGCCGCTGACAGGACTACGCTGCCGATGTCACGGGATGCTTTTACAATCCGCTCTGCAGGTGTTCCCTGAAGTTCGTTATAACGCATCATCACAAAAATGCTGTAATCCACGCCGAGTGCGACGATCATAATAAAGCTGAAGAACGGCACATTCCAGCTGAGCAGATCCGCGTTAAACAGATGCGCGCTGACCAGCTCTCCGAGACCCAGTGAGGTGAAATAAACCAGGATCAGAGAGCCGACGATAAACAGCGAATTCAGCAGGGACCTGGTGATGAATATCAGCACAACCGCAATCCCGATCATCATAATCACGGCGGTACGTACAAAGTCTTCCTGGGATACCGTGTTCAGGTCGGCATTACGGGCTGTAGTCCCGTTTATTGCAGCTTTGGCACCGCTCAGGTTCGTTCCGCTTAATGCAGCATCCACCTGCCTGCTGATTTCTGCAATGACCGGCATCGCTTCCGCCGAGAACGGATTCTGATCCAGAATAATGGTCATGGTAGCGGTAGTTCTATCCTCTGACATATAGGTGTTTAGTGCAGTCTGGAATTCTTCGCCGTTCAGTACATCATCCGGTATATAGAATTTTTCCGAGGTTTCCGATTCACTAAGCTTGCTTAAATAGGACTGCGCCGTCTCGAGACCTGTGCTAACCCGGGTAAGTCCCTCTGTGCTGGCAGACAGGCCGGATTGCAGCTCTCCCATTTTACCCTGCAGATCATTAAGACCTTGCAGCAGCTGCACCTGTCCGTCATTAATCTGCTTCAGGCCGGTTTCAAGCTGACCCGATTGATCAGCGATCCGGGCAGAGCCGTCAGCGCCCTTATTCAAGCCCTGCTGCAAACTGGAGGCTCCGGTCTGAAGGGCAGCAACACCGCTTTGCATCTGCTTTAATCCGCCGTTAATCTGTGACAGCGAGTCATTGGCTGTTTTAAAAGAGGCCATGGCCGTCTGATGCCCGGTGCGCAGCTGCTCCAATTGTCCGCTCAGTCCGCTTAACTGCTGTTTCGCAGAAGCGGCGATCCCGAGTGTCTGCATAACATTAGGATCCTCAGCCATTTCCGGTTTTTCGGCAACCAGGTTATTCATTAAGCCTTCAATCTGCTCATACCCTTGGGCAGCGCCGGTGATAGCCTGGGCAATACTGGAGAAATACTGTTCGTATGTTCCCAGTCCTGCCTCCAGCTGGCTGTATCCGTTATAAAGCTGTAAAGTTCCTTCAGCTAATTGGCCTACGGATGTGTTCAGCGTGCTTAAACCGTCTTCGATCCGGCCGGCTCCCGCAGCCCCGCTGTTCATTCCCGACGTTACCTGATCCAGGGCAGCACGTAAGGCGGATACACCCTCTTGTACTTCGCCCGTACCGTCAATCAGCTTCTGCACATTATCCAGATCGTCCGAGCCGCTTCCGCCAAGCTGTTCTTCTGCCGAGGATAAGCCCTCGTTAATCTCGCCTATGCCGTTGTTTGCATCACCCAGCCCGGAGTTAACCTGTCTGGTCTGGTCATTTATATACAACTCCTGTATCTTGCTGCCTGTTGGACGGGTCGGCGACATGACTTCGGATACGCCCTCCATCTGCGCAATCCGCTCCGCTACTTCATCCAGGGTGTGCAGGGTACTTGCCTGATCCAGCTTGCTGTCAGACCGGATAACAAGCGTTGCCGGTGAAGAGAAGCCCGGAGGGAAATGATCTTCAATGACGTTAATCCCTTGCTTGGATTCGTATTTGTCACTGACTTCCCATAAATCATTGAAATTCAGTACATTTGAATACTTGAGGATGAACGGTACAGTCAATACCGCCACAAGAACGATGGCCATGATAGATCTGGCTGCGGCAGTTTTGGAGAACATCCCCCACAGACGGCTGTCGCCATGACCATCGAACTTCCGGACAGGCCAGAACATTTTTTTGCCGAGCAATATCATGAAGAACGGATTAAGAGTTACTAATACCAGCAGCAGCACCAAAACGCCGATTGCTACGCCCGAAGTTGCCTGATACAGATTGAATTTGGCCAGAAACAGCGAGGCAAAGCCGATCATGACCGCGAGTCCGCTGAACAGTACGGTTTTCGCTGCTGATTTCATGGTTGCTTTTACCGCAGCATATACATCATCCTGATGAGCCAGCTCTTCTTTAAACCGGGTATAGAGCAGAATATTGTAGTCTGTTCCTACTCCGAACAGCACGACGACAAGAAATACCTGTGTAAAGCTCGAAAACGGAAAACTGAAATGGTCAACCAGCTGGGCTGTAACGCCCAATGATACCAGGTAGGATATACCCACAGTAAGCAGGGAAATCAGCGGCACCACTGGTGAGCGGAATACAATAATTAGTACAGCAAGGATAAAGACGATGGCGATAACCTCTGTTTTCTTTACGCCGTCCTGTGTGGAGTTGGCAAAGTCATTTCCGATCAGCCCGCTGCCGGTCAGATACGTTTTGATGCCGTCCTGCTGCAGGCCTTCACCAGTCATAAAGGTATTCAGCTCATCAGCCACCTGTGCGATTTCACCATGGTTCTCGTCAACAGAGATTTGGGTCAAAATCGTCGTCTGGTCTTCAGACACCAGCTGCTGCTCGACTTCCGGGCTGTCCGTATGCGCTACAATTCCGGTAATGCCGAGCACCTGTTCTTTGGCTTTCAGGTCATTGATCGCAGCAGCGATCTGCTCCTTTTGTGCCGCAGTAAGCGGATTGTCACTGCCGCTGTTAAAAACGGCTATAATGCCATAGGCTTCGCCGCCCTGCGGATTCATCTGTTTGATCATCTGAGCGGCAACGCTGCTTTGCGCGTCGTCCGGAATCGAGATTTGCCCCTTTTCCTTAACCAGACGGTTCATATCCGGCATTGTTGTAATCATCAGGACGGTAACAATGACCCACAGGAGCAAAGATAATGTTCTCCAGCTTTTTAGTTTTTTCATTAGACGCACCTTCTCTATAATGGTATGGATGTATGATTTAATCCTTATGTCGGATGAATTTTCGTTATTTCAGCTATAGGAATGAATATTCATTCCGCATACGGCAGAAACCACTAAATGATTAGCGGTTTAGCGGATACAAATAGCGTTCCAGGCACTATCCTCAAGATCGTTGTACAGCTCCTCTGAATAGATCAGTACATCATTTTGTATCTGCTTGATCATCATGCTGATCGGTGCGTACACTATTGCGATTAAAGCACAAGTAGGAAGCTTGCGAATTTCATTCTGCTGCTGCCCTAACTCAATCGTTTCACCGATAAAAGCCATGAGCTCATTAATCACCTGCCTGCTCTGCTCATCCAGATAGTACGCGTCATCGTGGGTATTTATGAACAGAAAGGCATCAAAATTGTTTCTGGCATAATCAAATACCCGGCTATAGATATGAGTGAACAGCATCCGTACAGGCTCATGCTCAGGAAACCCGGTTCTGATTACTTCTGTTAGCTTACGTACACAGTCAGTGATCAATGAATTCACCAGTGCTTCCTTATTCTCAAAATAGCGGTAGATCGTCCCGGCCCCGACTTTAGCCTGTTCGGCAATCATGGGCACTGTGGTACCGTCATACCCGCGGGCTGCAAATAACTGCATTGCCGCTGCATAGATATCTTCCTGTTTGTTTTTGGCCATTGGAATCGTTACACCTCCTTTGCGGAATGAATATTCATTCCTGAATTATAGTAGGGAGGTTTTTAAAAGTCAACTCCCCCTCCCGGCCTTCACATGTTTAAGCTGCGCAACGATGATCACGCTGATAATGACCAGCAGAAACCAGGAGCTGATTTTGCCGAAGCCGACCATCTGCCAGGTCTGGTGCTGATCCGGATACTTCCAGGCATTAAAGAAGGTAGCGATATTCTCGGCCAGCCAGATAAAAAAGCCGACGAGCACAAACGCCAGTGTCAGCGGCATCCGGTAGGTAACGCTCCGAACGCGGTAAATGATCCAGGTCCGCCAGAAGATGATCAGCACAAGCGAGGTCAGCCACCAGCGGAAATCCGGAATGAAATGATGGGTAAAAAAGTTCAGGTAGATGGCTCCGCCGAGTAGCCCTGCCGGAGCCAGCCCCGGCCAGCCGGTCATATCCATCCGCAGCCTGCGCCAGATCTGGCACATGAAGCTGGCTACACTGGCGTACATAAATCCGCTGTAGAGCGGCACGCCGGATATTTTGCTGAAGCCCGGTTCAGGGTAGGCCCATGAGCCCATACGGACTTTGTATATCTCCAGCAGCAGGCCAATGATGTGAAAGACACAAATCACCTTGATCTCATCAAGCGTCTCCAGCCCGCTGCGGTACATCAGGTACTGGACGGTGAGCAGGACGAGCAGAATGGCGTCATAACGGTGAATAAACGGGATGTTTATCATACCGGACAGTGCCAGAGTGGCAAAGATGGCTACCGGAAAAATACAGCTCATCGCCTGATGGTATCCAAAATGCAGCAGCTGGGTTAAGGATTTACTTACGGTTCTGGTCATGACAGGAGATTCACCTCAAATAATAAGTTCATTTTCCGACTTCAGCTCAATGCCGTCCTTAAAGATCTTCTGCATAACCGCTGCAAATGCTGCTATGACACCGGAGACGAAGGTGCCGATGAATCCAAGCATCAACACCCCTGCCCTGTCACCTTCCATAAAGCAGATGACAAACAGGCTCCCGGCTGCTATAAGCACACAAACTGCGGCAGCACAGCGCTTAATCGTTCTTAAAGATAGGACAGACAGTTCTGAGTACGCCTGGTTCCGGTCTATGTATCCTAATACTTTGTATGCCTGATACACTGCGGATATGAACAAAGCAGACAGGGTAAAGGCGCAAGCTAAAAACGGATATTGCAGATAAGCTGTCTCAGGATGCGCTGCAGCATCTCTTGCGGCAACCCCCGGCAGTACAAGGACTGATACAGCACCTGCCGTTAATCCGATACATATAAGCACTGCTTTAAGAAATATAGTCGAGCCCTGTTTCATTACGAACACCCCGTTTAAATTATTGTTGCCAGTATCTTATCATGTAATTTATCGTAAAACAATAAATTAATGTTTATTATTAATATATTATTATTGAATACTTGTTTATCAAGCAAATAAAAAGCCGCCTGAAAGGCGGCATAGTGAAGCTGATATCTACCGTTTACCGGGCCATCCCGGTTTCCGATAAGCGGGTTGCTTTGATGACATACCTGGCCAAGCCCGGAAATACCCGGGCCAGGCCGGGATACAGCCTGTTAGTTTTGGCAAACGCCAGCTTTTGAATTCTCCGGGCCCGCTTCAGCAGCCGGGTGAACTCCTGGTCCGCTTCCGCCGAATACCCGGTCTGCCACTCCTCATAGCTGATCATGCCTTTAAGGTACCTGTCAGTCCAGCCTGAGCAGATCAGCGCGGACCGCAGGGCGATCGACATACCGTCCCCGCAGAGCGGCGGGATCATGAGCATGGCATCGCCGATATGGGGAAATTCCGACCACGGCTCAGGAGTATCCGATAAGCGTACCGGGGCGATGGATACCTGGGTGTCCGTCACCGGCGTTCCTTCTGCGAGCCGGGCGGTCAGGTGCCGATTGCCGCCGGCGGCCTTCTGCAGAATCTCCTGCACCGATTTGCCTCTGCCCTGGACAGAGTCCAGGGTCAGCAGGGCCGCAACATTCACCTTCCCGTCCTCGATCGGAGATATTCCGATGTAGCCTCCTTCACAGAAGTACAGCTCTACCTGTTCGGGAATGGCTATCCCGCGGTAATGAGATTTGATTCCGATATATACGGTATTATCCCGGGTATCCTCTGCGCCGGACGCTACACCGCGCGGCTTCTTGGTCCCGTAGGCCCCGATGACAGCAAGGGCCTGATATGAAACCTTTCTGTCTCCCTGCCGGGTATCGACTTCATACCGGTTATCATCCAGCTTGCGGATACCGGTAACTACAGCCTTAGTAACGATTTCTGCCCCGGCTGATTCTGCCTTCTCATGGAGAATCCGGTCAAGCTCATAACGGCTGATCCCGGTTGCATTCCCCGGCAGCGGTGCCCCGATCTCTCCGCCGCGGGGCAGGATAATGCGGGCTTTATTCATATTACCCGGAGCCGGCGTGCGGCTCACGAGATTAATTCCAAGCACCGCCAGCATTTCCTTCGTCTCGGGGGACATGAACTCCCCGCAGGTTTTGTGCCGGGGGAATTCCTGCCGGTCCAGCAGGATCGTCCGGTGCCCCAGAGCAGCCAGCTGAAGGGCTGCGCTGCTGCCGGCAATCCCCGCCCCGGCTACAATTACATCTGCCTGCCTGGTCATCGGCTGCTCACCTGCTTCGGTATGACCACTGAATAACGGAACAGCGGCTTCCAGGTATACGTCATTGCTTCTGCCTGCAGCTGATGCTTCAGCTCCTGCCAGTCCCTGTCCTTAAATCCTTTTGCCACAGATAACGGACCGTCGTGCCGGATATACCGGTTGCGCGAGATCATCCGCGTCATTACCCACACAGCCGTATACGATACCGGATGCCGGTGGATATCATTGATCACCACACCATGCCTTGACGCCCTCCGCATATGGGCCACCATATCTACCAGCTGCTGGCCGTCAAAATGATGTACAAACTGTGAGCCGGTCACTATATCCGCCGAAGCATCAGCAAGCTCCTGCAAATCCGCCCGCAGCACGCTTACTCTTGGTTCGTTCCGGAACAGTCGCCTTGCTTCCTCGCAGGCTTCCTCTGTCATATCGACCAGCGTAATCTCAAGCTCGATTCCTTTGCGGTCTGCCCACTCCAGCAGCTTGACGTTCACATCGCCCGAGCCTGCGCCGACATCGAGAATACTGAGCTTCTGCGGCTGCCCGATGGCCTGCCAGAGCTTCTCCACCCCGTCCCGGGTAGGGCCCGGGGCCGCAAAGATCCGGTTCAGCCGCCGCAGGTGCTTCAAAGCCTCACTCAGCTCTTCGCCGCCCATGGAGAAGTCATCCATCAGCTCATCCTCTTTGGCCCGGACCGACAAGGCTCTAAAAAACGGCATGGCCGGCCTCCTGATAGGACGGTGAGTAAGCCGGAACATAAGTGAAGGACATCAGCTCAGCGGTCAGGCCCGGTCCGAAGGCCATCGCGACTCCTTCCTTCGCTTTTTCATTACGGGCCTGCATGTCCCGGCGCATGGACTCAAGCACAAACAGAATGGTGGCGGAGGACAGATTACCGGCTGTTCTTAAGATTTCCCGGCTGTACCTTGTCTGCTCATCACTTAGTCTCATAACCTCCTGTACGGAATCGACAATGCCGCGTCCACCCGGATGTATCGCCCACAGCTCCGGAAGCGGACTGTCTCCGAGCAGCAGTCCGAGCTCTGACTCCAGGTGGGTTCCGAGCAGCTTGGGAATCCGCGGGGATAAATACAGATCGAAGCCGGTATTGCCTACTTCCCAGGTCATATCCTCAGCGGAATCCGGTAGCAGCACCTGATAGCCCTTACCCAGACTGAGGCAGTGTGTATGCCTTGCCTCCGGTTCACCGATCACGCAGGCGGCAGAAGCATCACCAAAGAAAGACGCTGCAAACAAGGCTTCCCGTTCCTTCACCGGCTGAAAATGCAGCGTACACAGCTCAACACAGACAACAAGCACGCGGGAGCCGGGAGCCCCGAGAACGACATCACGGGCCATCTGAATCGCTTTAAGTCCGGCCGCGCAGCCCTGGAATATTAACGGAAGCCGGTTCACACGCGGAGACAAGCCCAGCTCTTTAATCAGCATGACATCCAGTCCCGGCAGATATTGGCCGGTACAGCTGACAGTAATAACGTGGGTAATTTCGCCGGGCTCCTGCCCTGCATCCTGCAGAGACCGTTTGGCTGCTTCCAGTGCCAGCGGAGGGGCTTCCTGCTGATATTTCTTCATCCGCTCTTCTGTTGTAGGAATTTCCGCCCCGTCTCCGGAAGGCAGATAGCGGCAGGTATCCGCTGTCCCCAGATAACTGTCATCGCAGGTGTAGCGGTTCTCGACTCCGCAGGATTTGAAGATTCTCCTGGCAAAACGGGCCAGCTCCGGCTTATCCTGCAGCGATGAGGCGATCAGCTCAGCTACATCTGCCTGTGCAATTGAATACAGCGGGAGAGCTGTACCCATTCCGAGAATCGCTGCTCCTGTATTACTGTTCAGTTGTGTCATTTGTTCAGCCTCCGTTAATGGATTTGGGCTTGCTTTTTGGATTAAACATGTTTACCCTGTTCAGGCCTTTAGTAATCCGGTTTCAGGACAATCGCCAAATTCAGTCTTGTAAGTTTTTCGGGTTTCGTTTATGATTTACACCGTGTTAATATTATCACCGTGTAAATCATTAAGGAGGCTATTCTATGAGCAGCTTATCCAAGTCTGCCAAATTTCCGTTATTCATCTTAATGCTGAATCTGTTTATCGCTTTGCTGGGTCAGGGTATGGTTATTCCCATCCTTCCTGAATATTTGAAGCAATTTAATGCAGCCGGGGCAGCGGCCGGATATCTTATCGCCGCTTTCGGGGCGGCGCAGTTTATTTTCTCGCCTGTCGGCGGGCAGCTCTCCGACCGTCTGGGCCGGAAGCCGATGCTGATCGCCGGACTGCTGCTGACTGTCGTATCCGATCTTATGTTTGCTGTCGGAGATACCCTTTCAATTCTGTACATAGCCCGGTTTATCGGCGGTATCGGCGTCGGAATCATGGTTCCGGCCAATATGGCGTACGTTGCTGATATTACTACTGCGGATACACGTGCCAAGGGCATGGGTTATCTGGGGGCAGCGATGAATCTGGGAATGGTGCTGGGTCCCGGATTAGGCGGACTGATCGCAGAGCTGGGTATCCGGGTCCCCTATTTTTTTGCCGGCGGTTTGGGATTTATCGCAATGCTGCTATGCTTCTTTATGCCTGAAACACTGCCGCAAGAGATGCGTAACGCAGCTATGGAGCGGGGCCGGCGTGAGCCGGTCACCAGTATGATCCGCAATTCCTTCCGCACCTCCTATTTCCAGTACCTGCTGCTTATCTTAATCATTACCTTTGGCCTGATGAATTATGAAACGGTGTACGCCCTGTTTGTAGAACAGAAATACGGCTATGATGCAGCGCAGATCTCAGTGCTGATTACAGTTGGTGCGGTGATCGGGATTATAGTACAGGTATGGCTGCTTGACCGTTTCATTAAAAAGCTCGGTGAAATGAAGCTGATCCGCCTCTCGCTGGTCGTAACCGCTGCCGCCCTCCTGTTCATGCTGTTCACCGTAAATCTCGGATATCTGCTGGTAGTGTCGGGGCTGTTCTTTGCCTTTAATGCTTTTATGCGGCCTACCCTGAGTACAATTATCGCCAATTCCGCCGGTGACCGTCAGGGATATGCAGCCGGCTTGAGCACAACCTACACGAGTATAGGAAGCATTCTCGGGCCGGTTATTGCGGGCCAGCTGTTTGACTGGCATATCCATATGCCTTACATTTTAGGGGCAGGCATTCTTGCCTCTGCACTTTTCTTAACCATTCATGCTCCGAATAATAGACAGGAACGGACGGCTGCCCATGACTGAAAACTGGCATACCCATCTCAAAAACAAAAACCGTGATGATCTGATAGCTGCTGCGAAGGAGCTGTTTATCAGGGAAAGCTTTCTCAAAGTAAATGTAAAGGATATCTGCAGTCTTGCGGGAATAAGCCGTGTTACCTTTTACAAGCATTTTCAAACCATCGATGAGCTGGTCTTTGAGGTTCAGGTAGAAATTCTCGAGAATATGACCGGACATATCACACAAGCACCTGCTGCCGGGATGAGCGGCAAACAGATGCTTGTCTCCATGCTGAATGCCTGGATTGAATATGCTGCCGCCTATCCGGGTTACATCCGCTTCATTCTGCTGTTTGATCTGCATTATGAGGCTTATGAATCCGCAAGCGGGCTTAAAGCACAGTATGAGGCGTTTATCGGCCGCGAGAAGGAGCAGCATTTCTTATTGGATACGCTGGAGACCGGAATCAAGGATGATTCATTGCAACCTGACCCGGAGCCGCTGGAGACCGCCCACTTTATCTTCACCTCGATGATGGCCTTACTTCAGAAGATGAGCATGAGCACCGGGGGCGGAGAGAAGACGAATCCGCAGGAAATCCGGATTGCCCGCCGCTTTGCAGAGATGCTGGTTGAGCATTTGAGTACGTAAGACTGTATGTAGCACCTGCTTAAGATTATGAAGGTCAGTAAAACAGCTGCATTCCCGGATCCTCTTTCCCATCCGCTGAATGCAGCTGTTTTTTTTACAATTTAATACATCCGCTCTTCTCCGGTAACCGGATTTTTGAATGCAGATTCAACGTCACTGTCCGTAAGCTCGTCTGCAAACTCCGTTTCCTTTTTGCTGGACGGAATTGCGGACTTCATCTTATTCGGATTCTCCTTGGTTACGGGTGTCGCCTTTGTCTGTTTACCCATCGTAAGCACCTCTCCTTTGCGGCATCATTTTGCTTTTATAGAGTTCTGCGCTTTCAGGGTTTTTATACAGCGGCTTGTTCAAACTAAAATAAAGATGATACTATGACTCTGAACCTTTTTATGATCCTAAGCCGGATATGGAGTGAACCTGTGACATGATCAGTATTCTAGTTGTGGAAGATGACAGGCATGTCAGAAGACTGCTTGAAGCTGTGTTAAAGCGTGAAGGATATAACGTCCATACGGCGGAGGATGGCCATAAAGCACTGGATGTGCTGGAGCTGCAGCATATTGATCTGATTATTCTGGATATTATGATGCCCAATATGGACGGTTATGAGTTTGCCGCAGAGGTCCGGGCTGCGAACAGCCAGATTCCGATCCTCATGGCGACCGCCAAGCATCTGCCGGAGGACAAGAAGAAGGGCTTCCGGCTGGGGACCGATGATTATATGACCAAGCCGGTCGATACGGAGGAGATGCTGCTGCGGATTCAGGCGCTGCTGCGCCGTTCGCAGATTGCCACAGCCCGCCGTTTGACGGTCGGCAAGGTTGTGCTGGATTACGAAGCACTCACAGTGACCCGTGAGGATGAACGGCAGACCCTGCCGCAAAAGGAATTTTATCTGCTCTACAAGCTGCTGTCCTACCCTGACCGGATCTTTACACGCATCCAGCTGATGGATGAAATCTGGGGTATGGATAATGAGAGTGCTGATACCACAGTAAATGTGCATATTAACCGGCTGCGGAAGCGTTTTGAAGCCTATCCCGAGTTTGAGCTAATCTCCGTGCGCGGTCTAGGATACAAGGCGGTGAAGAAGGTTTGAGCAAAATCGGCAGTAAAATAGGCAAACGTCTGGGCAGCAGGCTCAGCCTGCCGCTTCTCTTCTCCTTTGCGGTCTTCTTAATCTTTCTGGTCACCGTTATTGTGACAGGATTATTGTTTTATCTTGCAGATGTTTTTGGCCTGATTGATGAAAAGCTCGTCATGGAAGGTACTGTTGTTCCCCTGTTGATCCTGATCTCCTGCATTATAATCGGCACGGCCATCTCCGCGATCAGCAGCCGCAAAATGGTCCGATCCATCCGTACCTTTATCGATGCGACAGACCGGCTGGCCGGCGGCGACTTCTCCATGCGGCTGCAGCTCAAGAGCCCGCCGGAGTTCCGGATTCTCTCCGAGAATTTCAACCGGATGGCCGAGGAGCTGGGCGGAATCGAGATCCTGCGCACTGATTTCGTGAACAACTTCTCGCATGAATTCAAGACGCCGATTGTCTCGATCAAGGGATTTGCCGAAATGCTAAAGTACGATGATCTTTCCAGGCAGGAGCGCGATGAATACCTGGATATTGTGATTGAAGAATCCGCCAGGCTGGCATCACTTGCGTCGAACGTGCTGGAGCTGTCCAAGATCGAGACCCAGACCATCCTCACCGACAAAAAAAGCTTCAACGCCGGAGAGCAGCTCCGCCAGTGTGTGCTGCTGCTTGCTTCAAAATTCGAAAAAAGGCAGCTCGTCCTGAACCTTGACTTTCATGACTATATGCTGGAAGGCAACAAAGAGCTGCTGAATCAGGTCTGGCTGAACCTGCTTGATAATGCCATCAAGTTCACGCCTGAGGGCGGGGAAATCGTGATGAGCATGAAGAAGCGCAGCGGCAGAATCGTTTTTGTCATCAGTGATAACGGGCCAGGTATTTCCCCTGAGGCGCTGCCAAGGGTGTTCGATAAATTTTATCAGCAGGATACCTCCCACTCCACTGCAGGCAACGGGCTCGGCTTAACGATTGTGAGCAAAATTGTTCACCTGCACGGCGGCACGATTACCTGCGACAGCCTTTTGTCACAGGGAACGGCATTTACCGTTACCCTTCCTGCCCCACAAACCCAGCCCTGAAACAACCCGCCGGTTGTTTCAGGGCTTTTTCGTATTTTCAGAAAAGTTAATGTTCAGTTTATCTTCCTCCGTTATGCTACTTGCAACATCACCTGACATAAAGGAGTAACGCTTATGCTTAAACTGCTGAAAAATCTTGAGCCGAAGGAATGGGCTTTGTTCGCAATCAGCGTCCTGTTCATCGTCGCTCAGGTCTGGCTCGATCTGGAGCTGCCCGATTATATGAGCGATATTACCCGGCTGATTCAGACACCCGGAAGTGAGATGTCCGAGATCGCCGCGACAGGCGCCTGGATGCTGCTCTGTGCGCTGGGAAGTCTGGCCACCTCGATTATTGTAGCCGGGATCGCGGCAAAAATTGCTGCTAACTTCTCTGCCAGAGTCCGCTCCAGACTGTTCAACAAGGTGCAATCCTTCTCAATGGAGGAGATCAACAGCTTTTCAACCGCCAGTCTGATTACCCGTTCAACCAATGACATTACCCAGGTACAGATGCTGATCGTCATCGGCCTGCAGCTGTTGATCAAGGCTCCGCTGCTTGCCGTATGGGCGATTCTCAAGATCACCGGCAAGAGCTGGGAGTGGTCGCTGGCCACAGGCGCTGCCGTCGGAGTCCTGATCGTCATTGTCGGTATTTGTGTAGTGCTGGTAATGCCTAAATTCCAGAAGCTGCAGGTGCTGACAGACAATCTGAACCGGGTAGCCCGGGAGAATCTAACAGGACTGCGCGTCATCCGCGCATATAATGCAGAGAAGTATCAAGAGGAGAAATTCGGTGCCGCCAACAATGAGCTGACCCGGACTAACCTGTTCGCTAACAATGTATTATCGGCGATGATGCCGAGTATTACGCTGATCATGAGCGGCCTGAGCCTGGCGATTTACTGGATCGGCGCGGTCATGATTCAATCTGCCGATGCCGGCGCCAAAATGGGTCTCTTCTCAGACATGATTGTCTTCTCTTCCTATGCCATGCAGGTCGTTATGGCCTTTATGATGCTGATCATCATCTTTATTCTGCTGCCGCGGGCCCATGTCTCCGCCAAGCGGATTAACGAGGTGCTGGATACTAAGCCTAGCCTGACTGACGGTTCGCTCACCGCCTCCCCTTCCAGGCATGCAGGTGAAGTGGAATTCCGGAATGTCAGCTTTAAATACCCGGATGCCGAAGATTATGTGCTGAAGGACATCAGCTTTACAGCTAAAAAAGGCGAGACGGTAGCATTCATCGGTTCTACAGGCTGTGGAAAAAGCACCGTTGTTAACCTGATCCCCCGCTTCTATGATGCTACCTCCGGTGAAATACTTGTCGGCGGCGTTAATGTAAATCAATATGAGCAAAGTGCTCTGCGCAACAAGATGGGCTATGTCTCACAAAAAGCAGTCCTGTTCGGCGGTACGGTTACCTCCAATATCGCCTTCGGTGATAACGGCCGTGACCTGAATTCAGATGTGGTTGATGCCGTCTATACTTCACAGGCAGCTGATTTCGTCGAGAAAATGGACGGCAGCTACGATGCCCATATCGCCCAGGGCGGAACCAATCTTTCCGGCGGACAAAAGCAGCGTCTGTCCATTGCCCGGGCCATCGCCCGCCGTCCGGAAATTCTGATCTTCGACGACTCCTTCTCGGCGCTGGATTACAAGACAGACCGCAAGCTGCGCAGCGAGCTGAAGAAGGAATCCCGCGGCACAACGATGCTGATTGTGGCACAGCGCATTGGTACGATCAAGGATGCAGACAACATTATCGTCCTGGAAGCCGGACAAATCGCCGGTATGGGGACGCATGATGAACTGATGGAATCCTGCAGCATTTATCAGGAAATCGCCTATTCACAGCTGTCGAAGGAGGAGCTTGCCTAATGAAAAAGAAAACACACCAGCCGGGCACCTGGAGCCGGCTTCTCCAATATTGCCGGTCACATATTCCCGTCATCCTTATCGCAGTGATAAGCGCATCCGCAGGTACAATTCTTACCCTGCTTGGTCCTGACCAGCTCTCGGAGCTGACCGATCTGATCACTGCCGGCATCGCCACAAGCATTGATCTGGATGCCGTTGCTTCTATCGGATTCTTCCTGATTTTCATTTATTCGCTCAGCGCTGTTCTGTCACTGGGACAAGGACTTATTATGTCAATGGTAACGCAAAAAGTGTCCAAAAGCCTGCGGAAAGACCTGTCGCACAAAATGAATCGTCTGCCGATCTCATACTACAATAATTCTACAACCGGTGACATTCTGTCCCGGGTTACCAACGACGTGGATACCATCGGGCAGGCGCTGAATCAGAGCGTCGGCACGCTGGTTACGGCAATCGCCCTGTTCGTCGGATCAATGATTATGATGTTTAAGACAAACGTAATCATGACTTTCACAGCGATTGCCGCTACCATAATCGGCTTTGGCCTGATGGCAATAATCATGAAGAAATCACAGAAATATTTCCAGAGCCAGCAGGAATATCTCGGGAAAATCAATGGACATGTCGAAGAAGTATATACCGGCCACACCGTTGTAAAAGCGTACAATGGTGAAGCGCAAATGCGCGGAGCCTTCGATTCTCTTAACCAGTCACTGAAGCAAAGTGCTTTCAAAGCGCAGTTTCTGTCCGGACTGATGATGCCGCTGATGACCTTTATCGGAAATCTCGGATATGTGGCTGTCTGTGTCGTCGGTGCTGTTCTGGCGATCAACGGGTCGATCTCCTTCGGCGTTATTGTCGCTTTCATTATGTATGTCCGTTTCTTCACCCAGCCGCTTGCCCAAATGGCCCAGGCTGCACAGAACCTGCAGGCTGCTTCTGCCGCCAGCAAACGCGTATTTGAATTCCTGGATGCCGGGGAAATGGATAATGAGGAGCACAAGCAGACCAGGCTTGCTACCGCTGATGGTCATGTAACCTTTGAGCATGTGCAGTTCGCTTATGAGGGAACAGATAAGCTGGTGATCAAAGACTTCTCTGCCGAGGTACACCCCGGCCAGAAAATTGCGATTGTCGGCCCGACCGGCGCAGGTAAAACCACGCTGATCAATCTGCTGATCCGCTTCAATGAGCTGACCGGCGGGGAAATCTACATCGACGGCACACCGGTCAGCAGGCTGACCAGAGAGAACATTCATGATCTCTTCTGCATGGTCCTACAGGACACCTGGATGTTCGAGGGTACAGTAAGAGAAAATCTCGTCTACAACAAAACAGGCGTAACCGATGCTGAAATTGAAGCGGCCTGCCGTTCCGTCGGCCTGCATCATTTCATTCAGACACTGAGTAACGGCTACGATACCGTCCTTAATGACAAGGTAAATCTCTCTGCCGGCCAGAAACAGCAGCTCACGATCGCCCGGGCGATGCTCAAAGATGCACCAATGCTCATTCTCGATGAGGCAACCAGCTCGGTGGATACGCGGACTGAGCTGCTGATCCAGCAGGCGATGGATCAGCTGATGGAAGGCCGGACCTCCTTCGTAATCGCCCACAGACTTTCGACCATCAAGAATGCCGATGTCATTCTGGTCCTGAAAGACGGCGATATTCTGGAGAGCGGCAGCCACAGTGAATTGCTTGCCAAGAACGGTTTCTACGCGGACCTGTATAACAGCCAGTTTGAACAAGCCTCTTAATTCACCGCTTACGGCAAAAATAAAGGGTGTCCCATCACGGGACACCCTTTTGCTGTGCTACAGAATCGGTGACAGTAATCTGGCTACAGCTTCTTTGAACTTAAGCAGCTTCGGCCGGGCTTCATACCGTTCCAGTGTCAGCTCTGTGCAGGACATGCTGTCCTTCAGGAACAGCTCGTGGAGATCGCCGGCGATCTCTTCATCGCAGACAAGCGCATTTACCTCGAAATTCAGGCGGAAGCTGCGTGTATCGATATTCGTCGTGCCGACCGAGGCGATCTCCTGGTCTACGACAATCGTTTTGGCGTGCATAAATCCCTTTTCGTACTGCAGGATTTTGACCCCGTACGGCAGCAATTCACCTGCATGTGACAGCGTAGCCGGATAGACAAACATGTGGTCCGGTTTGTTCGGAATCATAATCCGTACATCTACCCCGGAGAGGAGCGCAATTTTGCAGGCATCCATAAAGCTGGCATCCGGGATGAAATAGGGAGTCTGAATATACACGCTCTTTTTGGCTGAGGCGATCAGCTTGAGATACATGTTCTTGAGATGCTCTGTCTGTGAATTGGGTCCGCTGGAGATAATCTGCACGACACTGCTGCCCGTATGCTTCTCCTGCGGGAGCGGCAGATGTTCAGATTCCGACTCCCCCCGGGGTGCAGCCTTGTTCCAGTCAAGAAGGAACCGGCCAAGAATCTGATTGACGGCGCTGCCCTTCATCCGGAAATGCGTATCGCGCCAATAGCCCATTTTCTTATCCAGACCGAGGTATTCATCACCGACGTTAAAACCGCCGATATAAGCGATTTCTCCGTCAATGATACAAAGCTTGCGGTGGTTACGGTTGTTGATCCGCAGATTAATCAGCCGGAACAGGGACGGGAAGAATACCTCTACCTTACCTCCATGCTCGATCAGCTCCTTGAAAAAAGCTCTTGAGGTCTGCCGAGAGCCGATCTCATCATACAGCAGCCTGACCTTAACTCCTGCCTTGGCTTTGGCGGTCAGCTCGTCCCGCAGCCTGCGGCCCAGCGCATCCGGCTGAATGATGTAGTACTGCACGTTGATTTCCTTGGTTGCATTACGGATATCCTCGAACATCGCGTTGAATTTGGCTTCGCCGTCATCGAAAATCTCGATTTCATTGTCGGAGGTTATCAGCGCGTTGGAGGAGCGCAGATTCATTTTGAGCAGATCCGCATATTTGGCTGTAAGCCCTCCCTGATAATCAACGGTCATCACCTGCTCATCAATGGCAGACTGCAGGTAGATCCGTTCTTCTGCGCTAAGCTCGTAGAAGTTCCGTTTCTTGAGCTGTCTTCCGAAAAAGACATAGAAGATAAAGCCTCCTACCGGAATGAAAAACAGAACCATCAGCCAGGCCCAGGTAGACCCGATATCCCTGCGCTCAATGAAGACTACAACCCCGGCCAATATAATATTTAGTATGGTGATGATGGATACAATTAGAGTGAAAATACTGCTCCAGTCCATAGCCGTGTGAGCCCCCTTATGCTGCGTATTGTGCATTTTACATTGTAGATATCATTGCCTTACGGGTCAATAACATTTTGTGATAGCTATTAATAACCAAACAACCCCCTGCTCTAAGCATCCGCTTGGCAGAGGGTGATCATATCCTGGGTGGCTGGCTTTAGTTCTGGCGCTGTCTTGCCTTGGCAGCCAGTGATTTGTGCATCTGGAGGAACCGGGAGACATACAGCTCCGGATACAGATTGCGGCGGATATGCTGCTCCCCCTTCCTGCGGATTGAAGCCCTCATCGGCAGATCAAACATCAGGGAGGCTGCGGCTGTTACAGCCTCGGAGATCTGGCCTACCCGGTAGATTTTTCCGGTCTGATTATGGATAATCATCCGGCGGATCCCGTCGGAGTCACTGGACAGCACCGGACAGCGGCACAGCATCGCTTCTGCAACTGCGTATCCGAAGCCCTCAAGGATTGAGGTTGAGCATAGCAGTCCCCCGGAATCTCCGATAATGCTCATGTAATCCGCCATATGCTCATGCGGCACATTGGAATACAGGATCAGTCTGGAGGCGAGACCCTTCTCAGCAACAAATTGCTCAAAGGCCGCTCTCTCCTCAGGGTCAAACAGCGTATCATCCTGAAACATCCACAAATACAACTGGGGCTGATATTTCAGCAGCTGTAGTCCGATCTGCAGAAACTCTTTCCAGTTCTTGTTGGCCTGCAGCCTTCCTACCCAGGCAAGTACCGGGAACTTTCTTGCAGGATAAGCTACGTACTGAAAGTTAGCAAGCCCGACAGGATCATCGAAGCAGTAATGCGGCATATCAGGCAGATACTCCCGGAGCAGCTGGCGCAAATGCGCAGTCTCCGGATACAGCAGGGCATCGGTATATAACCTGATTCTGCCCGCGAAGTCCGCAACGACTGCCCTGGCTTCATCGATCTGTCCAAGCCCCTGGAGTTCAAAAACGAGCAGGCCGGTATAGCCATGCTGACGGATTCTTACAGCCAGCTCAATATCAGTGCAGACTACAATCAGATCAAAAGTATGGTCAGCAAGCAGACTCTTAAGCGCTTCGTCACTGCGGATGAGGTGGACAGGAATGTTCCGGATATTCTTCTGCCCTTCTCCCGGATGGGTGTACAGCAGATGGCACTCAATCCCCTGTACAGCTAAAGCTTCGCAACGGATCCGGTTTAACGTCTCCATCCCCCCGCTTGGATTGTAAAACGTAAATAATATTTTCATCGCAACCACTCATTCTCTGCACGATTTCGAATCATGTTCAGCTGATACAATTCAAGCAGCGCTTCGGTTTTGAACAGCTCGTTATTTAGCTTTTGCTTTACCGAGGGAACGCCTCTGCTGCGGTAACCGATCTGCGAATGGTCCTCCGTGTAGTAATTGGAGATAGAGGTCTCTCCGTGTTTTATTAGACCTGTCATCAGATACTCCACATCCATGTAGGCGATAAACAGCTCCGGTCCGAACAGCATGGTGTAAGGAGTTTTTATCCCCAGCAGCATCCGGTATACCGAATTCTTTACCGTGGCTCCAGGCATCCAGACAAACTCTGTAGTGGGATGGCTAATGTTTGCTAACCCGGCTGCAGCCTGATTGTCAGGCGACAAATCAATAACCTTGAAAATATAGTTGCTGAACGTCTGTTCATATATATTCTCTAGGGCATAAACATGATGAGGATCAGGCGCCACTACAGGGTACAGTATGGTCAGAGCAGGCTGAATCCCACGGCGGCTGCGGGCCTGCAGCCGGGTCAGATGAAAGGCATATCTCCAATTGCGGTGATTTTCCTTGCTGGTTAACTGGGCAGAGACGCTATGGGACGAGTTAACCCGGTAGTCCATCAGCTCTACCGGCAGGAACCGGATGTCACAATGTTCCTCCAGCCGCAGCCAGTAATCATAATCCTCTACAGGCTGCATCCGGTATCCGCCTGTTTTTCGCGCAGGCTCCACCTTGTACATAAATGAAACGCCGATTATAGAAGACTCCAGCAGCCTATCTTTTGACTGCCCCTGATATTGCCGCAATGCCGCCAGCTTGTGCTCATCATCCAGCTGATTTCCGTCATTATCAATGCTTCTGAATGAGCTGTAGACAAGCCCTAGCTCCGGTGTACCTTTAACAAGGGCTGTACGCAGCACCCCCAGAAAGCCTGCATCATAGATATTGTCACTGGAAACCCAAGTTAAGTACTTGATTTCCTGATCTTCAAACAGAATATCAAACCCGGTATTCAGCGCATGGGCAACACCCGCGTTAACCGGATAAGAGATGATGGCCACCCGCGGGTCGCCGGCAGTAAATTGTCTTACCAAAGGTTCCATGTCCATGGCTCCGTCAATGACAACGACAAGCCGGAACCCGGTGAATGTCTGCTTTAATACTGACTCCAGCGCCAGCCGCAGGAAATCCAGATTCTGGATATACACAGGCATTACAATTCCAACATCCGCCAATCCTTCCTCCTCCTTTTTGAACAGCTTTATTATTAGTTTATTGCGGAATCAGCGGATTGCCTGTGTGAATCGCCCTAAACATGGCAAAATAGCGGAACCGTCATAACTGCATGACAGTATCCGCTGGAGAGAGAATGTTCTAAGCTATCCTAGATTGGCAGCGAAAAAGCAGGAATTTCCGTAAACTCTGACTGCAGCACGCGCTGTTCAAGGACCAGATTTCCGGAACCGTCGATCCCGTAGGAAGAAAACGCAACTACCGACAATGGATCGGTATTGTCAATCTGCACCTCATATGCAACGTTACCGGCGATATTGAATTCTCTTATATCTGCAGAAAAGGCGGGCACGGTATAGCTAGAGACATAGATCGGAGTCAGCGTAAGTGTTGACATAGGGACTGCAAAGATTTCAACTACAACTGTAGCCGTGGCACTGCTCAAGTTACGGGAGCTGACCGCTATAAAATTGGCCGCTGTGCCGGTTACCCGGGTATTCGTGATGATTCCTGTTGAATAAGGCATCTTCTTTCACTCCCTTCCTGTTTTCTATCATTCTATTCGTGCAGACTTCTGATGATTGAGTCAGAAGACTTGGGAGTTTCGCGGGTTTTTCATCAGCTGGTTTTATGCACACTCTAAATCTGTGAATGACCATACAATACTAGTGGGCAAAAAATTATGGAAAGGAGTAGGCTAATGACAAATTTCAATTTTGCGGTCACCTCCGGGGTATTCGCGAAGTTTGAGCCTGCCGTCGCTATAAACCTCCTGTTTCCCCAGATCATGGTTGCCGTTGCAGTAGATACTACTTCAGGAACTCCCCAGACCGGACTTTACCGCTCCCTCGATGGCGGGGCTAACTGGACTTCGTCTACGCTTCCGCTGCCTCCGGGGTTCACCGGAGCTGAAGCACCCTATGTTGCTTACGGATTTCCGAATACCTTTGTTGTAACTGCCCATGTGTTCCCGGGTGCTTCAGATGGAACAACAGTCATCTATACCTCAACCGATAACGGGGTGACCTTCAGCCCCCCTGTGATTGTAAACAGGGGCTTCGGCACCTACATTAATAATGATGAGACCAATGTGCTGATTGATGTAGGGCAGTCCAGCCCCTATCTGGGCAATATCTATGTCACCTATAATCACCAATTTAATGTTGCCAACGGCGGGAATTCAACCGCATTCCTCAGCCGCTCCCAAGACGGGGGAACGACATGGAACCAGACGATATTACTGTCAAGTGATGCGGATCAGGTGGAACGTCCTGATGTGGCTGTGGATCTGGTCGGTAATGTCTACGCCGCCTGGATTACAGTGAATCCGACATTCCGGTTTGTTATCCGGGTATCTCAGGACGGGGCTTCAACCTTTGGTCCTCCGGTTCTGGTCTCTCCCATTATTCCTGTTCCGACGGTGCTTCCAGTGCCGGGATATGCTTTCCGGGTACTCACCTTCGCCAATGTATCGACGGACCGGTCTATCAGTCCTTACACCGGACGTGTATATGCCGTATGGCAGGATTTCCGTCAGGGGTATTCCGACATCCTGATGTCCTTCTCTGATAATAATGGAACGAACTGGTCCAGTCCGGTCAGCATCACAGGTGCTCCCGCGGGCTCGCAGAATTTCTTCCCGGCCATTGATGTTGACCCTTTACTCGGAGTAGTAAATATCATCTATTACAGTAACCAGGTTAACGGTTTCCTGCTGGATGTATTTGTGGCCCGGTCCATTAACGGCGGCCAGACCTTCACCAATACCAGAATCACCAATACCTCCTTCAACCCCAACGGAAGCAGTCCAACCCCTGTTCCTTTGATTGGGGATTATATCGACATTGCCTCAGTCCCGCCGGGAGGTTATATCGGAATCTGGGCAGACACCACTTCAGGTTCACTGAACATTACAGCCGGCTATTCGAATATTGTGATCACATGAGCTCATAGCAACAAGACCGCACAATGAAATATCGCGCGGTCTTGTTTTTTCATATGAAAGGTAATTTATTATAACCCCGATAATCCTTCAACGACTTTATCTATGTTCCACTTCATCATCCCGAGGTAAGTATCCCCTTCTTCGCCTGCTTTGGCGACGGAATCCGTAAAGATTTTGGAGTAGATCGGCACGCCCGTTTCTGCAGAAATGGTCTCCATCGTCTTGGGATTTACACTCGTTTCCAGGAACAGCGCCGGAATGCTATTGTCTTCGATAATCCCGATAATCCGGTTCATCTGCTCCGGTGTGCCCTGGCTGTCGGTATTGATCTCCCAGATAAAAGCGGACTCCAGCCCGTATGCCCGGGAAAAGTACTTAAATGCCCCTTCGCTTGTGACCAGAATACGCTTATCCTCCGGAATCTGCCCTACAGCCTCTTTTGCATACTGATCCAGCTCGTTCAGCTCGCTGACGTATTTCTCCTGATTACCGAGGTAATACGCTTCGTTGTCAGGGTCCTGTGCAATCACCTGCTTAGTGATACTGTCTACATATTTAATAGCATTCTGAATGTCCAGCCAGGCATGGGGATCAACCTGTGATTCTTTGCCTTTTTCGGTCAGATAGATCGGGGTCACTGCTTCACTCAAGGCAAACGCAGCTTCGGTTTTATTCGTCACATCGAGCAGATCCTGGAACCAGCCCTTTCCCGTCTCCAGATTCAGGCCGTTATAAAAAATCAGGTCTGCATCCGACACTTTACCGGTATCAGCCGGCAGCGGATCATACATATGCGGGTCCGTTCCGACCGGCACCAGGCTGTAGACTTCAGCTTTATCACCGGCAATGTTCTCAGCCATATCTGCAATGATCGAATAGGTCGCTACAATGTGCAGCTTATCGTTCTCCCCTCCGATGCTGGTATTAGAACCGGCAGTGTTAGAGCAGGCGGCAAGCAGCAGTGAGAGCGGCAGCAGAAGCATTTTTTTCATCGTGTCTTCAATCCTTTCCCGAGGAAATTGTTTTTTGGCGATAAGATAAAGGAAACAGCAAACAAGGCCATGCCTACCAGCACAATAGTGGCACTTGTCGGCAGATTATACCGGAAGCTTACAATAACACCTGCTATCCCGGAGACCGCACCCACCGCCGAGGCCAGCATAATCATGTGAAACAACGTTTTGGTCCACAGATACGAGGTGGCTGCCGGGATAACCAGCATCGCGATAACCAGCACAATACCGACCTGCGACAGCGAGGATACAGTAACTACAGACAGCAGCATCATCAACAGATAGTGATAAAAGCCTGTTTTCAGCCCGTAAGCCTTGGCAACCACCGGATCAAATGAGCTGATCAGCAGCTCTTTGTATAACAAAGTAATAATAGCAATGACCACCAGCATGATGATAAAAGACTGGGTAAGCTCAGACTGCGGAACTGCAAGAATGTTGCCGAACAGGATATGCGTCAGGTCGAGCCCGCTTTTGGCAAAGGTAATGAGCACAATGCCGAGCGCGAAAAAGGAGCTGAGTATGATGCCGATCGACGTATCACTTTTGATATTGCTGCGGCTGGTTATGAACTGAATCAATATGGCGGCCAACAGGCCGAAGAGTGATGCGCCCAGCAGAATGTTGATGCCCAGGATATAAGACAACGCTACTCCGGGAAGAACGGCGTGGGATAAGGCATCGCCCATCAGCGACATTTTGCGGAGGACAATAAAGCTGCCCAGCGCCCCCGATACAATGCCCAGGATAACTGCCGACAATCCGGCATTCAGAGCATATACGGGAATGTCCAGCCAGTCAGACAGCATGCTAATCATTCGCCTCACCTCCGGCCCCTTTGATGATCACATTGCCAAGGGAAGCCCCATACGCCCTGCGGATATTTTCGGTGGTGAAGGTATCGCCTACATCGCCGAAGGCAATCAGCTTTTTATTAAGGATCATAATTTTGTCAAAATAGTCTTCGACCTCATGCAGATCATGATGGACTACGAGGATGGTTTTGCCCTCAGCCCGCAGCTGCTTCAGCAGCTTAACGATAATCGTCTCACTTACAAGATCAATCCCGACAAACGGTTCATCGAGGAAAAAGATATCGGCCTGCTGGGCCAGCGCTCTGGCAATAAACACCCGCTGCAGCTGTCCCCCCGATAAATTGCTGATCTGCCGGTTTGCGAGATCCGCGATATCCACCATCGCCATGCAGCGTTCGGCAGTTTCCTGCTCTTTCCGGCCCGGACGCCGGAACAGCTTGAGGCCCGGGTAAGTGCCGGTCAGCACTGTGTTCCGCACGGTAATCGGAAAGGTAAGGTCAATATCATTTTTTTGCGGCACATAGGCGATATTGCGCTTATAGCCGGAGATTGCGGTGCCATCTACCTTCACACTGCCGCTGCGCTTTCTGACTACTTCTAGCAGTGCCTTGATAAAGGTTGATTTGCCGGCCCCGTTGGGCCCGATAATCCCGACCGAATAGCCGAAGGGGATGTCAAGATTGATGTTTTCCAATACCGGGTTGCCGAAATAGTCAACATTCAGGTCTTTAATCTCAATCACAGTATCGTCTCCTGTCTCCTCGATGGGTTTATGTACTTCCCCCACATCCTTTTTTACGCGGGCAACTATTTTCTTCACGGTTAACATTTAGTCTTTATACAACATTTGTTTCCCTCGTGAAACTTTTATTCTTAGGTACAATATATTTAACCCAGAGAAAAATGTCAATATTATTTTAAATTTTTACAATGCTTTTACAAACCGCTAAAGCTGCAGCACAAAAAAGCCCGCACCGTCATTACGACGGCCGGGTTGTCTTATAAACAACTATACGATGCACGAATTATCCCATTCGGATGACTGCCTTAACTACCTCTTCTTTGTTATCGATGACAAAATCAAACGCCTTCTGCGATTCCTCAAAGCCGAACTCATGCGTAACGATCCCTTTAACATCAATTTTGCCGTCAGCAATCGCGCCGATCGCAGCAGGATACAGGTTGCGGTAGCGGAAAACCGACTTGATGTCTGCCTCTTTGAACATAATCTGCATGAAATCGAAATCTATGATATCCTTGGCCGCCAGGCCCACAAGTACAATGCTGCCGCCGCGTTTGACCAGATATGGCGTCTGCTTCACCGTATGCTCGCTGCCGGCCGTTTCGATCACTTTATCCACTCCTGCCCCGTCCGTCAGTCCAGCGATTACCTCCAGTACATTCTCATGCTTCGCATTAATGACCTGTGTAGCACCGAGCCGTCTGGCTGCTTCAAGGCGTTTCTCGATAATATCGACCACGACAATATCCGTTGCCCCGAAGGCTTTGCAGGCCAGCAGAGTTACAAGACCGATGCACCCTGCACCCAGGATCACAACCCGATCGCCCAGCTTGATACCGCCCTGCGCTGCTGCATGTAATCCTACTGACAACGGCTCAACCAGCGCTCCTTCTTCCGAGGAGACGTTGTCCGGCAGCTTGAACGCCATATTTTCCGGGAATGCGATATAATCCGTCAGGCAGCCGTGATACGGCGGGGTCGCCAGAAATTTGACATCAGGACACAGATTATATTTTCCGCTTTTGCAGAATTCGCATTGGCCGCAGGTAATTCCCGGCTCCAGCGCCACACGGTCACCGACCTTCAGATGCTTCACGCCTGATCCAAGCTGTACAACTTCACCTGCACATTCATGACCCAGTATAAAATCCCCCTCGACCACGAAATCGCCGATCCGGCCATGCTCCAGATAATGCACATCCGAGCCGCAGATGCCCACATAGTCCAGTTTGACGATAACCTCGCCTTTAGCAGGTACCGGCATCTCTATTTCTCTCATTTCCATTTCCTTAAGCCCTGTCATATAAAAAGCTCTGTTCTTCATTCTGATTTCTCCTCCCGGAATTAGCCAGTTACTTTAAGGCTTCGGCTTTCTCAAGCAATGCGATATATTCATCCCAAATTCATAATGGAAGGTTATTTTGATTGCCGAAACCTTAAGTAATGTACTTTTATAAAACAACCTAAAGAAGATTATAGCCGTAATTGATTTGAAGTCAACAGAAATTCAAAAAGTATGTAAGCGGATTCAAATATACCGGAAAAATTGGCCAAAAAAGCCCCAACCTCTGCAGACCTACCGTCATTCCGGTATGTATCTGTAGTTGCTGGGACTATAAAGATTTAATAATAGACAGGATTTCATCTTGATGTCATCAGATGTTATCGATAAATCCGGCAACAAGCTCCAGTGCAGCGCCTACCGCCGTAGCCTCAAGTTTGTATTTGCATACCCTCAAGTAAGATCCGTCTGCTTCAAAGGTGTTCTTCCGGGCCACTAGCTCCTGCAGGGTATCGATGTGTTCTTCCATATTAGCGCCGGCATAGCCGCCCAGGATCACATCGCAATCGTAGAGCATCCGCAGGTTGTTGATTGCCACCACCAGATAGACCAGATATTCTTCCCAGAGCGTCTTCTGCGGCTCATGACCGGCGCGCAAAAGTTCAAAAAATTCAGAAATGCTGCCCTGTGTGCTATCCGAGAGGATGCGGGCTGAGCAATATGCATCGACACAGCCCTTCTGTCCGCAATAGCAGGTACGGCCGCCGGGTACAATAGTCATATGGCCGAATTCACCGCTGCGGTGATTCTGGCCGGTGTAAATCTGGTTATCGACAATGATTGAGCCGCCTACACTGTTGTTAAGCGAGAGGTAGACAACATTATTGAGATCCTGCTCCCTCCACAGCTCGGCGAAGCCTGCTGCATTGGCATCGTTACTTAATACACATTCGTAAGGGATATGCTCCGCGAACTGCCGGACATTTCCGCCCTGAAAATCAATAACCGTGGCATAGCTAACCGTCTGGCGGCCGGCTTCAAGAATGGCCGGAAGTGCAATGCCGACGCCGAGGATTTTGCCGGGTTCAATAGCACAATCGGCTATAAAATCCTCCACCAGCCCGCCTACACCCAGAAAGTACGTCTTTGTATTGTTAAAGGGATACTGATGGCGGATATTCTTGACGATTCTCCCGCTGAGATCAATGGCGACGATCCCGACATGGTTCCGGGTCACATCCAGCCCGATGCTGAATTTAGCTGTATTGTTGCAGGCCATGGCCTTTGCTTTCCGTCCCCCCGTGGATTCGAACAGCCCTGTCTCAATAATCAGCTCGCGTTCCTGAAGCTCTTTGAGATTCTGGGTAACAGTCGGAAGACTCAGGTTCACTGCCGAGGCAATCTCCTGAATGGAAGTCGAAGGATTATTATAGAGGTAACGATAGATGGCGTTCCGGTTTATTTTTTTGACTTCCATGCTGTTCAAGCGTTGCGTAGCCATTGTACAAATCCTCCGACTTTTATAAATGTATTTCTGTAATGTGCTATATTCATCATAATATATGTTCATCCGGATTTGCAATGATCTGAAGCCCGATTTGTGAATATTTTCACTATATAGAATAACAAGCTTCTCTTTCAATCTGATTAAGTGGAAAATCGGCATCTAATTCTTTGAAGATCCCCACTTTTGGAGAGTTAGTTGGAAAAAGGATACTTATTTCTACCCAAATAACGTCCAGGGCCAGATATTACCTGAAATAGATGTCATTTTTAAACCTAATAGTTGTATTGGCTCTAATTTCCTGAAGTTAGGCGTCATAAATCCACTTCATTCTAAAAGAGCAGCTATAATCACCGTTATGCCGGTGCAAAATAGCCCCACCTGAGCCGCCAGCGGAAACAGGCGGTTCAGATGGGGTTATCCGGTCTATCTTAATTCAAGTACTTACCTGTAATTGAATCTGCGGCTTCCTTAATCCGGTCAGGCGTACCTTCGTACACCACCTGTCCGCCCCGGCTGCCGCCGTCAGGGCCCATATCGATGATCCAGTCAGCCTGGCTGATGACCTCCAGGTTATGCTCGATGACGATCACGGTGTTCCCAGCGTCTACAAGCCGGTCCATAATCTCCTGCAAATGCCCGATATCGGACATGTGCAGCCCGGTCGTCGGCTCGTCCATCACATAGATACTGCCCTGCTTGTGCAGCTCACTGGCCAGCTTGATCCGCTGGCATTCCCCGCCTGACAGGGTGCTGAGCGGCTGGCCGAGCGTGATGTAGGTCAGCCCGACATCACTCAGCGCCTGCAGCTTGCGCCCTACCTCCTTCAGCTCAAAGAACTCCAGTGCCTGCTCCACCGTCATCTCAAGCACTTCGGCAATCGACCGGCCGTTCAGCGTGTAAGCAAGGACCTCCTCTTTGAAGCGTCTGCCGCCGCATACCTCGCAGGGCAGCTTCACCGTATCCAGGATGCCCATGTCGGCATAGACCACACCCAGCCCCTGACAGTTCTCGCAGGCTCCTTTGGAGTTGAAGCTGAACAGGCCGGGACTGACCTTGTTGGCTGAAGCAAACGCTTTGCGCACATCGTCCATAATGCCGGTATAGGTGGCCGGATTGGAGCGGGTGGAGACGCCGATCGCTGACTGGTCGATCACAATCGCCTCGGGATGCCGGCTCAGAAAAACATCGTTAATCAGTGTGCTTTTACCCGATCCGGCAACCCCGGTAACTACCGTTAACACTCCGGCAGGGATATCGACAGACACATTCTGCAGATTATGCAGAGAGGCATTCTTGACCGGCAGCATGCCGGATGCCTGCCTGTGCTGCTGTTTTAATTGCAGCGGGCGCTTCAGGTGCGTACCTGTTAAGGTTCCTGAATCCAGCAGGCCCGCGTAGCTGCCTTCATAAACAATGCTGCCGCCGCGGCTTCCGGCATGCGGCCCGACATCAAAGATATAATCCGCTACCTTGATCACATCGGGATCATGCTCGACAACAATTACCGTGTTGCCTTTATCGCGCAGCTTCTGCAGCAGCTCGTTCAGGCGGTGTACGTCACGGGGATGCAGGCCGACGCTCGGCTCATCGAAGATATAAGTGACATCGACAAGGCTGCCGCTGAGATGCTTCACCATCTTGACCCGCTGCGATTCGCCGCCGGACAGGGTATCTGTTTCCCGGTCCAGCGTCAGGTAATCAAGACCGATATCAACCAGATGCTGCAGCCGTTCACTCAGCGATTTGACGGCCGGCGCTGCAGCCGGATCACTGATCTCTTGGATAGTACGGATCAACCCGCTGACCTCCATCGAAGACAGCTCAGCAATGTTGTAACCGTTGATCCGGCAACCCAGTGCCGCCTGGCTAAGTCTTGCCCCATGGCAGCTTGGACAGATTCCTTCAGTAATGAACGGGGCGACCATCTTCTGGGTGCGCTCGGACTTCATTTTGACATCCTGTCTGATATATTTGCCCGCAAACTTTTCCATGACGCCTTCCACGGTTATATTAGTCGCTTTGCCGGCGAAATCCATCTTTACTTTTCTGGCTTTGGCATACAGCAGCTGGTCAAGCTCCGCTTCCGGATAGTCACTAAGCTTCTTATCAAGATCGAAATCCCCGGCCTGGACAATCATATTCCATTCCCATCCGCCCACTGAATAATCCGGCAGCAGAATAGCGCCTTCATTCAGCGACTTCGAGAGATCCAGCGCCTTGTCCATATCGACACCAAGCCTGCGGCCAATGCCGCTGCATTCAAGGCACATCCCCTGCGGGTCATTGAAGGAGAACATGTTCGGTCCGCCGATATGCGGCTGGCCCACCCGGGAGAACAGCAGACGCAGAATCGGCGAAATATCGGTAATCGTACCCAGCGTGGAATGGGAGCCTCCGCCCAGCCGTTTCTGGTCCACGATGACCGCCATACTCAGGTTCTCAATAGCGTCTGTATCCGGCTGCGGAAATTTGGGCAGAAAGGTGCGCACAAACATGCTGAAGTTCTCATTCAGCAGCCGTGAGGATTCAGAGGCAATCGTATCAAAGACAATCGAGGATTTACCTGAGCCGGATACCCCGGTGAAAATGGTTATTTTCCGTTTGGGAATGCGCAGTGATACATTTTTGAGGTTATTTTCCCTAGCACCTGAAATGACGATATACTCCTGGTTAGACCCGCTCATGTTAAGCATCCCTCCGGTTGGTGTTAGTTAAAGCTGACATTGCTATTGTACCATTTACGGCCAATAGAAATCCGGTCAGATTTAATCAGCGGGATTCAGAATGGCCAGCACCTGATGATCCTCCCACACACCGTTAATCCTCACATTACGGATGGCGATGCCTTCCTTGTGGAACCCGGCTTTTTCCAGGACACGGATCGAACCGGGATTCTTGGGGGATACCTCACCGGTAATCCGGTGAAATTTCAGCTCCTCAAAGGCATATTGCACGACTATTTTAACCGCTTCAGTCATGTAACCCCGGCCGTTAAACTCCTGATCCAGACTGTAGCCGATCATACAGCTCTGCAGTGCGCCTCTCGCAACAAAAGACAGCCCGATACTGCCGATAATCCGCCCGTCATCCCGGTGGCATATTACAAAGTCATACCTCCTGTCTGTCTCGCGGTCGGACTTACTGTTCACGATCAGCTGATGCTGATATTCCTCTGTATAAAAATCGTCTATGGCATTAGGTGAGTACATCTCGAAAAATGCCCGGTTACGCCTGTAAATATCCGTTAACACTGCTGCATCCGCCTCCTCGGGGAAACGGACATAAATATGCTGATCCACTGTCTTGTCCACTATCTACACCACCTGCTTAATAATAATTTAACTATCAGGCTTATACACCTACTGCAATCCGGCAAAATATCCGAATACAACCTCACGGAAATCACAGGCTGCCGGCGAAAGATAACGTCCTTTATGCCACAGCAGAGCAATTTCCCGCACCAGCCGGCCGTTATCCACCTGCAGATAGCTGACCGCACCGCGCGAATCCTTGGCCGTTCCGGGAATAAAGGCAATGCCGATTTCTGCTTCTACCAGCTGGATCAGCCTTGAAGGCTCATCCCCCTCGTACACATAACGCGGAGTAAATCCCGCTGCCCTGCAAACGGAATCAGCCAGATCACGGGTTCCATACCCCTTTTTGACACCTACAAACCATTCCTCCTCCAGCTCAGCCAAGGCTATTACAGACCGGCCTGCCAGGCGGTGCCCTTTCGGAACAGCAAGCAGAAGCGGGTCATTGCAAACAATCCGTGTCTCAATCTCCTCCGCTGCAAAGGATGGTGAGGACAGGCAGAAGTCCACTTCACCCCTTAATAGACAGTCAGTCATCTCGCGGGTGGTCAGCATTTGTACATGAAAATGAACATCCGGCCGCTTTTGGCGGAAGGCCTGCAGAATATTAGGAAGCGCACTTGCCGCCGTCACTGCGAGCTCCAGCGTATCCGGCTCAAGGCTGGACAGCGATTCCAGCTCCTGCCTGCCCTGGGCTAACTCAAATAAGGCACGCTCGGCACGCTGCAGAAATCTGCTGCCGTAATCATTCAGCTTCAGCCGCCTGCCGTTCCGGTCAAAGAGCGGGACACCAAGATCCTCCTCCAGCCGGGCAATGGTTCTGCTCAGCGAGGATTGTGTAACATGCAGGCTTTGTGCAGCCTCCGTTACATGCTCAAGCCGGGCTACTGTTACGAAATATTGTAGTTGCAGAAGCTCCATAGCGCCTCCATTCATTCCTTATAGTCAATGAAATCATAACATAAAATGCATTGGAGTAAATATCAGATTTCATTTACGATAACATTACTTTCATTATTAAGGAGGAAGCTGACATGAAAAACCGTAACAGATGGTTATTAATAGCGGTAGGTTTAGGGGTTCTGCTGAATCCGTTGAACTCTTCAATGATTTCTATTGCATTAGCCAGACTTCAGGAGGTGTACCGGCTTGACTATACTGCTGTATCCTGGGTTGTTTTTGCCTTTTATATAGCCAGCAGTGTCGCCCAACCGGTCATGGGCAAAGCCAGTGATTTGTTCGGCCGCCGCCGTATTTTCCTTGCCGGGCTTGTGGTTGCATTCGCAGCCTCCATACTGGCTCCCTTCTCGCCGGGGTTTGGCTGGCTGATTGTTTGCCGGATTATCCAGTCCATAGGAACAAGTATGATGGTAGCGGTCGGCATGGCCATTGTGCGGGTCCATATCAAGGAGAACCAGGCTGCCGCCCTGTCTGTCCTGTCCGTCTTTTTGTCAGGCGCTGCGGCAGTCGGTCCTTTTATCGGGGGCGTAATTATCGGCTGGTGGGATTGGGAGGCTATTTTCTGGGTCAATATTCCTTTTACAGCTGCCGGTTTTTTGTTCGCGTGGAGGTGGATTCCTGAGGATACCCCGGAGGAGTCTCCGGTTAAAGGCTTGCCACTATCCAAATGGCTGGAAATTCTCGACGTTAAGGGGATTGTACTGTTTGCAGCCGGGCTGACAGCTCTGCTTCTGGGTGTACTGTCCTTTAAATCAACCGGAGCCGCCGCGTTATGGCAGATCCTTACGACGCTGGCCGGACTCGCACTGCTTACCCTATTTGTAATACAAGAGCTGAGATCAGCTTCACCTTTCATTCCGCTACGCACCTTTGCCCGCTACCCGGCAATGACCCGGGTCAATGTGGAGTACATGCTGGTTAACGTGCTGTTTTATGCGCTGTTCTTCGGGCTGCCCTCCTATTTACAGACGGTGCGTGAGGTCAGTGTCTTCCATACGGGCATTCTGATGCTCAGTCTCGGCCTGTGCTCGCTCGCAGCGGCTCCGGTTGCAGGGCGGTGGGTCGACCGCTCAGGTCCGGGACCGGCTCTTATGCTGTCTGCTCTGCTGATGATGTTTGGCTCCCTCTGGCTGGTAATGATGAACGAAAGCTCGCCGGTTGCCGGCGTATGCATAGCACTGGCCGCTTTCGGCATAAGCAACGGCCTGAGCGGTGTCGGCCTGCAGGCCGCCCTGTTTCAAAGCTCTCCGCAAGAAATCATCGGCGTTGCTTCCGGTGTGTTCAACACATCAAGGTATTTCGGGACCATCCTGTCCTCACTGCTGACAGGCCTCGTCATGGGCGGGCGGCTCAGCTCCGGCGGTCTGCGTTCGCTTGCCCTGGTGCTTACAATTATCGCAATTCTGCTGATCTTGATGAACCGGCAGCGCCTGCGCGCATGATTTCGATAAAGTTCACGGCTGCTTTGCTCAGAAACGGCTGCTTTAGCCAGATTACGGCTGAGCTGGATACGGTATGGGGATCGTCGATCCGGGAATAGCGGATGCCCCGGCTGGAATGCCTGCCCAGTGAAGTCTCCGGCAGAATTGACGCGCCGAACCCGGAAGATACCAGCTCAATGAGCATTCCTATGTCAGAGCATTCTCCGATAATGCGCGGGGACAGCCCCCGGGAGCGGAAATGCTCAAGAATCAGATTGTAGAGACCCAGTCCCTCTGTACTCGGAAGGAGCAGCGGGTATCCCGCGATAGCTTCGTAAGATACCTTTTCCTCTGTCCGGGTAATGGTGCCGGAACCTCCATCGCCGGTAACAAAATACAAGGGCTCATCTCCAAGCATCAGACAGTCAAAGTCCTCCAGATCAATCGGCAGCCGGACAATAGCCAGATCAACCGTCTTGTTCTGGACCAGCTGGATCAGCATGTTCGTTTCATTCTGCTGGATTTTGAAGGTTACCTTCGGATACTTTTCCCTGAACTGGCTGAGCGCACCGGGCAGACGGGAATCGGACAAGGTATTAATCCCGATGGACAGCTTCCCGCGGATTCCCTGCCCGCTTTCACGGGTCTCTGCCTTCGCTTCATCCATCAAGCGGGTTATTGTCAGGGCATGCTCATATAGCGTTCTGCCGGCAGCAGTCAATTCCAGCTGCCGGCCGTTGCGGTGAAACAACGGCACACCCAGTTCAGTCTCCATCAGCTTAAGCTGCTGGCTCAGCGGAGGCTGGGACATATGCAGCTTAAGCGCTGCAGAGGTGACCTGACGTTCCTCTGTAAGGGCAATAAAATAGCGCAGCTGCCTGATATCCATAGGCTCAGCTCCTCCTTTTTATCTTTTGTATATGTTTTTCATATACTTTTGCTACAATTATAATATTATTCATATAGCTCACTCCATGATACCATGCTTATGTAAACTTACGCAGAAAGCTGGTATAGACATCATGAAGTGGAACAAGTACAAAGACAACCTGAGCTTATTGCCCGCAGGCGTGCAGTGGCTTTTCTTTTTGTTTACCAATACAGTGCTGGTCCCCCTGTCCGTGGGTCATGCACTGGGAATGAACGCAGGTGACATTACTGCATCTATGCAGCGGTCCTTTATTCTGACCGGCCTGTTATGTATTGTTCAAGCTTTATGGGGACACCGTTACGCCCTAATGGACGGTCCGGCAGGTATTTGGTGGGGGCTGGTGCTCGGTATTGTCTCCTCAGCTCCTGCAATGGGCATGAATCCTGCATCCGTAGCAGCAAGCCTGACCGGCGGATTTCTGCTGGCAGGCGTTATCGGAAGCCTGCTTGCTATGCTCGGCTTCCTTAAAGTGCTGCAGCGCCTGTTCACCCCGGCGGTAATGGGGATCTATCTGCTGCTGCTTACTTTTCAGCTGGCCAATACTTTTTTCAAAGGCATGATCGGCTACAGTGCCGGCGGCAAATGGGATTTGCAGCTTGCCGGACTGTCGCTCGTCATCATTCTGTTTGTTTCCTTTATCCATTTGAAGGCTAAAGGCAAGCTCAGCCAGTTCTCCCTGCTCCTTGGGATCATAGCCGGCTGGATCGCCTATGTCATCTGTTTCGGCAGCTCCGGAAGCATCGGGACACCATCAGCGGAAAGTACAGCTGTCTGGCAATGGATGCCCTGGGGCAGGCCAACCTTTGTGCCGGGTATCGTCATGGTCGGCCTGCTTGCCGGGCTTGTCAATATGACCAACACGTTAACCAGCCTGCTGGCTGCTGATAAACTGTATCAGCAGCAGGCCACAGAGAAACAGTATATCCGCTCGCTGCTGTTCACCAATCTGTTTTCGGTGGTTGGCGCCTGCTTTGGGCTGATCCCGTTCGGCACGTTCGCCTCCTCTATCGGATTTCTGGAGAATACGAAGGTGCTGCGCCGTTCCGCGCTGATGATCGGTGCCGCCCTGCTTATGCTGGTCGGCCTCATTCCGGCTTTGAGCAGCTGGCTGGCAATGCTCCCGATGTCTGTCGGCAGCGCAGTGCTGTTTGTCGCCTACCTGCAGATGTTTGGCACAGCGCTGAATACCTTAGGCCGCACGGCGCTCAATTCCAAAACGATCTATCGTGTCGCTCTCCCGGTATTGACCGGAATCGGGATTATGAATATCCCGGCCGCTGCTTTTGCAGACTTCCCGCCGCTGCTGATTCCAGTCGCTTCTAACGGTCTGGTAGTTGGCGTTATACTGGCCGTGATAATGGAGAATCTTGTACCCTGGAGCCAATATGAGCCCCAGACTTCCAGTCTGCCTGTATCCAAATAACCTTAATTGAACCGGTAAGTCCAAAATTGCTCTGTGCCGTAACGGCTGCGGATTTCTTCCTCAGTCAGAACCCGGCTGCCTACAAGCTCCGCTGCCTGAAACTGCGAACGGTGCGCCTGAATGGAAGCCATTTTTGAGACAAGGAATGCCGTAACGTCTACCGTGACATCCGCTCTGCCGATCATTTGTTCATGATTGCTGGAAAAGGCGCTGCAGAGTACAACCGGCCGCTCTTCCGCATCAAGCCGTCCGATGGTGCGGATTACAGCGGCTCCGGTTGCATCATGGTCGGGATGCACGCTGTAGCCGGGATAGAAGGTGATCACCAGCTCCGGCTGCAGCTCCTGGAGTAAAGACATAATTGTTTTATCCAGCAGCTCCTGATCCTCGAATTCAATCATCTTATCATGGAATCCCAGCATTCTCAGGTCCTGAATACCGATTGCCCGGCAGGAGGCTTCCAGCTCCAGCTTGCGGATCGCCGGCAGGGTAACACGGTTCGCAAAAGGCGGGATCCCCATATTCCTGCCCATTTCACCAAGCGTCAGACAGGCAAAGGTAACCTGCACACCTTCTGCAATATATTTGGCTAATGTTCCTGCTGCCACAAAGGACTCGTCATCCGGATGCGGGAGCACGACCAGAATACGCCGCGTGCCCGTTTGATTTGTACTCACGATAGTCTGTTCCTCCATGTTCATCAGAATGCCTCCAGACTCAGCTGCAGGGCAACAACCAGCTTGCCCTGGCTGTCATGGCCGGCCAGTATAAGGCGCTGTGTATCCTGCTCATCGATATGGGTTAGGCCCTCGGCGTAAATCCATCCCTGTCCTGTTTTTAACCCGACACGGTAAGGTCCTGTGCCGGAAATGGAGCCCTGTGTGTAACGGATAACCGCATTGCTGATAAAAGCGGACGCCGGATGACGGCTGCTGTCCAGATGATTGGCATACGCGCCAGAGGTAAGCTCAAGATGAAGATACAGATCACGGCCGAGTAATTCATTAATCCGTGACTGTATGTATTGTGGTTGTATCGGCTGCATAGTAGTCTCCTTAGTAAATATATAAATTGCGCTAAAAGTAGATGATAACCCTGTAACCCTATCCTTCGACAATATCCGCCTGAAGATCCGTAGCAATCTCAATCATTAAAGGTACAACTGCTTCTGCGGATACCGCTACATAAAGATCTCCGGAATACAGCCGGAAAGGAATTTCCGCTTCTCCAGAATTCCACATGAAGAAATCTCCCTCAATAGTCATGATGCTTTCCGGCCCTTTAACGGTAAAAGTCTGCGAATAAGCAAAGTCAGCTCTCTGTGCAAAGTACTGTTTGCATTCCTCCAGGGAGATCGCCTCTGCGGCATTATCCTCCTGCATCGAACGGGTAATACGAAAACGCTGATTCATGTTAAGCCTCCAAAAGAACAAATTTCTGCAGCAGAAGAAACTGGAATGCATTCCTGCTACTGTCCCGAAATCCCATTTTCTCATTCCCGGTGCTCTCTGTCAAAACAATGCATGTTCATTCATACAGAAAATAACAAAAAGTGCATAGCATACGCTATGCACTCTACTCTATCCGTACTCTACTACTCCTGTTTCAAAAAAGTCCGGGTCCGCTCCAGCTTCGGATTGCCGAAGATCTGATCCGGCGTGCCGGATTCGGCGATCTCCCCGTTATCCATAAAGAAGACCCGGTCTGCCACATCGCGGGCAAAGTTCATCTCATGGGTTACGATGATCATCGTCATATGCTCCTCGGCCAGCTGGCGGATGACCTTCAGCACCTCGCCTGTGAGCTCGGGATCGAGCGCCGAGGTCGGTTCGTCAAACAGCAGAATGTCCGGGTTCAGCATCAGCGCTCTGGCAATCGCCACCCGCTGCTTCTGCCCGCCTGACAGCATGGACGGATAGACATCCGCCTTGTCAGCCAGCCCTACCTTGGTGAGCAGCTCCATGCTTCTGGCTGAAATAACCTGGCTGCTCTCCCGCTTCAAGGTTCGGGGAGCCAGCTCCAGATTCCCCCGTACCGTCAGATGCGGAAACAGGTTAAAATGCTGGAACACCATCCCCATCGTCGCGGTAATGTCCCTTATCTCCGCTGTGCCGGCATATTTACCGTTCTCGGCCAGCGTTTTGCCGTGGATGAAAATACTTCCTCCGGTGATCTCCTCCAGATGCACGAGACTGCGCAGCATGGTGCTTTTACCGGAGCCGGAAGGCCCGATCACGGCCACAACCTCGCCGGGATTAACTTCAAAAGTAATTTGCTTCAGCACATCCAGGCTGCCGAAGGATTTCTGTAATTGTTTCACTTCAATAATACTGCTCATAATCGGACAGCCCTTCTACTCAAATTTGAAACGTTTCTCCAGCAGTTTGAAGAACAGCGTCAGCACCAGTGTCATCAGCAAATAGATGATTCCTGCCACAACAAACGGAGTCACTGTGAAATCACGGTTCACTGCTGTCTTGGCATAATTCAGCAGCTCCGGTACGGCTACAGCATAGAGCAGCGCTGTGTCTTTAACCAGCGTAATCGACTCATTCGCCACCGCCGGCAGGGCAACCCGGAACATCTGGGCGAGAATGACCTTGCGCAGTGTCTGCCATTTACTGAGACCCAGTACCTTGGCCGCCTCATGCTGTCCTTTATCAATGGACAGCAGGCCGCCGCGGAAAATTTCTGCGAAATAGGCTCCATAATTCAGGATAAAGCCGAGGGCAGCTGCGGCAAAACGGTCCATGACCAGATATTCGCCGATAACCGGAATCTGCGGCAGTCCAAAGCAGAAGAACAACAGCTGCAGCAGCAGCGGGGTGCCGCGCATAACATAAATATAAGTATGGGCCAGCCAGGCCAGCGGCTTCATCCGGCTCTTGGCCATTAGTGTGACCAGCATCCCGAGCGGGATGGACAGGACGATGACGATCAGGAACAGCAGCACTGTTGTACGTGCCCCCTCCAGCATCGGCCCGGCAATCTGGATAATATAATCAATACTCATTTCAGTAACCGACTCCTAAAGGAAACTATCTAGTTCAATACTTTATTTTCGCCAAACCATTTGGTAGAGATTTCAGCGGCTGTGCCGTCACTGCTCAGCTCATCAAGCGCCTTCTGCAGCTCATCCAGTAAAGCCTGATTGTCCTTCTTGATTCCGATACCGTACTGCTCAGGGGCAAGAGATTCATCCAGCAGCTTGTATGTATTCTGCTCAAGGGACATGTAATATCTGGCTACCACTTCATCAATAACTACACCGTCAAGGCGTCCTGATTTCAGATCCGTCAGGGCAAGCACGTTGTCCGGGAACTCGGATACACCGGCAACCTCTGCTTTAATCGGGCTGGCACCCAGTGCGTCTGCTGCGGACGACAGGCTCTGAAGTCCCAGCTCCTTGCCGGCAAGATCAGTAAGTGTAGTCAGGGGAGAATCGGCAAGCACAACTACCACCTGGCTGTTTTCCAGGTAAGGTTTGGTGAACAGTACCTTTTCCTTGCGCTCATCGGTAATCGTATATCCGTTCCAGATCATGTCGATACGTCCGCTGTTCAGCTCGGATTCCTTGGCCGACCAGTCGATTGGCTGGAAGGTCACCTCTTTGCCCATTTTTTCGGCAGCAGCCTTGGCGTAGTCAATATCGAAGCCGACAATCTCATTGTTCTCGTCACGGAAGCCCATCGGCGCGAACTTATCATCAATTCCGATAACCAGCTTATTATCATCATTTCCTGATCCGGAGCAGCCTGCGATCACCGCTATAATCATTACTGTTAATAAAATCCATAGTCCCTTGCGTCTCATCTCTCTTATCCCCCTAGTAAAATTAAAGTGTCCACACGCGCTTTAGTTCGTTAACACGTTATCAGGGTATCATAATAACATAGGATGTGATTTGCGTCGATAAAGGAGGGATCGCCCTCTGTGTCAATGGATAAATTGCAAACAATTAATTACAGCAAAATGCGGTTGTGTCTGCGGTCACTATAGCGCTGTCATGACAGAAGGTATAATAAACTGAGGCTAATTTAATACAGCCATTTCATGATAGCTTGCCGTAGGAGGAGATATTAACATGAGGAAGTTTATACCGAACCAGCACGGCGCCTGGGCCATGCTGATCCTTCCCTTTCTGTTCGGAATTGCATCATCTGCAGGAAAAGCCATACATATTCCGCTGTTCATCTGCTGGCTGCTGATCTATCTGTTCAGCTTCCCGCTGCTGCAGGGGGTCAAGACCGGGAAATTCCAGCGTTACGCCAAGCCGATCAAGCTGTACGGGCTGCTGCTGATCCCGTTTGTTGTTTATCTGGTTATCGCCGAGCCTCAGCTGATCTGGTTCGTGCTTCCGCTGCTGCCGCTCTTTGCTGTTAATCTCTATTTTGCCAAAACAAAAAATGAACGCGCCCTGGTCAACGACATCTCAGCGATCATCGCCTTTTCCCTGATTATTTATCCGGTCTTCTATGTCGGACAGGGAGAGAGCTGGCGGACGGCGACGGAGCTGTTCCTCTTATCCGCCCTGTACTTCACCGGGACTGCACTGTATGTCAAGACGATTATCCGGGAACGGAACAATGTCCGCTATTATTATGTATCCGTTGTCTATCATCTGCTGCTTGCCGCGGCAGGCCTGCTGCTGTTCCCTTCGCTCTTTGTTCCTCTGCTGATCCTGCTCCTCCGGGCCGCTATTCTGCCGAAGACGGGGATTACAGTCAAACGTACCGGTATCACTGAGATTGGTTTTTCGGTCATGCTGTACGTTGCCGTGCTGGTGTTTTACTTCTAGGGAGTCCCGGCCTGAAACAATGTAAAAGGATGCTTCTCTATCGGTGTTCCGATAGAAAAGCATCCTTTTTATGTACCATTCAATAGACTATTGTCTACTATAAAAGACTATTCGACAATCATATCCTGATTGCTTGATCCCGGCGGAACGATCGGATACACATTTGTCTCCTCGGTAATATCGAATTCCATAATCACGAGTCCTTCTGTTTGAAGCGCCAGATCAATGATCTGCTCTGCCTCATCAAGGGTACGTGCCCGGAAGCCGTGCGCGCCGAAGGATTTGGCCAGGGCGACAAAATCAGGCGAGCTGATCCGTACCGATGAGTACCGTTTGCCGAGGAACAGCTGCTGCCACTGTCTTACCATGCCAAGATAGCCGTTTTTGAAAATAGCGACCTTGACATTCAGACCCAGATCGACCGCTGTCATCATCTCCTGCATATTCATCTGAATGCTTCCGTCCCCTGTAATACAGACGACCGTCCGGTCCGGATAGGCAACAGCAGCCCCGATTGCCGCCGGCAGGCCATATCCCATCGTACCAAGCCCGCCTGAGGTCAGGAAAGAACGCGGCCGGGTAAATGGATAATGGGTTGCTGTCCAGATCTGATGCTGGCCAACATCTGTTGAGATGATCGCATCGCCGGCTGAGGCATTCTGAAGACAGGCGATCACTTCCTGCGGGGCCAGCTTCTGCTCTGCTTTGCGTTTCGCTTTTGCCGAACGGCTGCGCCAGGCCTGAATCTGCTGTTCCCACTCCCAAAATTCAGCTGGATGTACATTCCCTGTTAACCGTTCCAGCATCTCGCCGCATGAGCCGGTAATGGCCAGATCAATCTGAATGTTCTTGTTCAGCTCGGATGTATCAATATCCACCTGGATTTTATAGGAATCCGGCGAGAAGGCTTTGCGGTTGCCCGTGACCCGGTCGCTGAACCGGACGCCGAGGCACAGCGCTACATCAGCGCTCTGCAGCGCGCGGTTGGCAGCGACGCTGCCGTGCATCCCGACCATGCCCAGATGTTGAGGATGCCCGGACGGGAAAGCGCCCAGGCCCATCAGTGTGCTGGCCACTGGCAGATGGTACTGCTCGGCAAAAGACCGGACCAGTGCAGGCGTATTATCTGTCATGCATCCGCCGCCGATCAGGATCAGCGGCCGTTTCGCGCCGCTGAGCTGCTCTGCTGCCAGCTGAATGTCAGCCTGCGCGATGGAATGGTCCGGCTGATACCCGCGGATATACGGCAGATTCAGCGTTTCAGCGTTATAAAGACAGTCTGGAACCTCCGCATTCATTACATTCTTGGGTAAGTCGATGAGAACCGGACCGGGCCGTCCGGTTGCCGCCACATAGAAGGCCTCATGTATTATTCTTGGCAGGTCAGCGATTTCCCTTACAATATAATTATGTTTGGTGATCGGCATCGTCATCCCGTAAATATCCACTTCCTGAAAGCTGTCCAGGCCGATCAGCTCCGTCGATACCTGACCGGTAAACACAATCAGCGGAACAGAATCCATAAACGCCGTAGCGATCCCGGTTACGGCATTGGTTGCCCCCGGACCGCTGGTAACCAGCGCTACACCGGTGAGTCCGGTCGCCCGGGCATAGCCATCCGCCGCATGAACCGCCGCCTGCTCATGCCGGACCAGCACATGCTCAATCCTGTCACAATCATATAGCGCATCATACAAGGGCAGTACGGCACCGCCCGGGTATCCGAATATCGTCTCCACATCTTTTTCGATCAGCATCTGAATCAGCAGCTGGGCTCCGTTCATAGGTACAATTCGTCTCCTGTCTCATTTATATGTTTTACGGATAGCAGATTATGGGTAACATGTCGAAGAAGAAATCCGCCGCCGGGTGGGTTCAGGTAACTTCGAGTCGGCCAAGAACGATCTTCAATCGGGCTCCATCAACAGTTGAAAGCCCTTTCTTTAAATCAGCCTCCGATATAGGACATGCCGATCTTTGTTCTGCTGCGGGCAGTCTGCTCTGTCCGCTCATCAGAATAACGGTCACTCCGCTGCTCCCACACCGTCCGGATTGCTTTCAGCAGCGTTTCATCATCCGCTCCGCTGCGGAGCATTGTTCTAAGATCCAGGCCATCGGAAGCAAACAGGCAGGTGTAGAATTTCCCGTCGGAAGACAGCCTTGCCCGCGTACAGGAGGAACAGAACGATTCCGAGACAGAGGTGATAAAGCCTACCTCTGCCCCGTTGTCCATATATCTGTAACGCTCGGCAACTTCACCGAAGTAACTGTGACCCAGCGCTTCCATTTCGAAGCTGCTTTGGAGACGCTCCAGGATTTCTTTTTTGGTGACAACCTTCTTGAAGCTCCAGCCGTTGTCATTGCCGACATCCATGAATTCAATGAACCGCAGGGTAATCCGCTTATCCTTGAAATAACAGGCCATCGGTTCGATCTCCGTCTCGTTGACACCCCGCTGCACCACCATATTCACCTTAACCTCAAAGCCGGTGTTTACGGCATGTTCAATGTTTTGCAGAATAATCCCGGATTTTAAACCCCGGCCATTCATTCGCCCGAATAATTCGGGGTCCAGGGCATCCAGGCTGACATTCAGCCTGCGCAGTCCGGCAGCATATAGCGGCTTCGCCTGCTGTCCCAGCAGGACTCCGTTGGTCGTCAATCCCATATCCTCTACCCCTGCCATGGTACGTAAATCTTCAACCAGTACGGGGAGATCGCGCCGCAGCAGCGGTTCGCCGCCTGTAAGACGGATTTTGGTTACTCCTAAAGAGACGAACAATCTGGTCAACCGGTTCATTTCAGGAAACGTAAGCAGCTCATTGGACGGAAGAAAGGCGTAATCATCACCGAACAGCTCTTTGGGCATGCAGTAGGAGCACCTGAAATTGCACCGGTCTGTTACAGAAATCCGCAGATCACGGATCGGACGGCGCAACTGATCTTGTATGGGTTCTGTTCTCATCTGTCTGGTCCTCCCTTTCTGCAGGCTTACAAAAGCCATTCCTCTGTTCCTTCCTCAACGCCCAGAAGCAGCACATCTACTGCGGTACCCGCAGAGTAGCCTCTGGTTCCTCCCGGCAGCACAATCAGGGAATTCCCCCTTGCGATCGAGGATACGGCATTGGATTTATTAAATCCGGCCGGCCGTACCGAAAAGCCGTCATACACTGCCCGGATAAACCGGGTGAACGGATTGGCTTTGGTGAAATCCTCAGCAAGTATGGCTTTCGTATAGGGCAGATACACTTTTTCCGCTCCCGTCATCCGGAGCAGCACCGGCCGGACAAACAGCTCGAAGCCGGTAAAGCAGGCTGAAGGGTTACCGGACAAGCCGAACAGGTATTTATTCCCCGAGACGGCAACCGTGGTTACACTGCCCGGACGCATGGCCACTTTGTTGAACAGCACCTCTGCGCCGAGCCGCGCATAAATCTCCGGCAGAAAATCGAAATCTCCGACAGATACCCCGCCTGTTGTAATCAGGCAGTCGGATTCAGACAGCGCCTGCTCAACTGTCTGCAGGCTTTCTTCCAGCAGATCTGCTGCTGTTTCATATATCCGGAACGGTATCCCCATCCGGGCAAGCTGGGCCGCAATCATCGGGCCGTTACTGTTGCGGATTTTGCCGGGTTCCAGCGGAGAAGAGACATCCAGCAGCTCTGTCCCGGTTGAGAGGATGCCGACGACCGGGCGCCTGGCCACCTTCACCTGAGCGTAGCCAAACGTGGCGAGCAGCGCTATTGTGCCGGGCTGAATGAAGCTGCCGGCCGGGATAATCTGTTCCCCGGCCTGCATATCCTCACCCTGCAGAGACAGATTCTCCCCGGCGGCAAAGGCTTTGCGGATCGTAAAGCCCAGCGGACCGGCTTCAGCCGTCTGCTCGAACATGACGACCGCATCAGCACCTGCCGGAAGCGCCGCTCCCGTCATCAGCCGGACTGCCTCACAGGCACCGACAGTTACACCCGATACCTGACCGGCACCGATATGATCCACGACCCTGAACGCGATCCGGTTCTGCCCGGACGCTCCTGCGGAATCAGCAGACCGGATGGCATAACCGTCATACGGCGAACGTGTGAAATGCGGCACATCATGAGTCGCGGTCAGCGGCTCCGCAAGGATGCGCCCGTAGCTTTCGGCAAGCGGCACACTTTCCGTGCCGGTGCGTCCGGCTTGTTCAATAACTCTGGCTACTGCTTCTGCCACACTGACCGGATTTCTCGTCTTTTCCACCTTTATCTGCTCCTAACTTCGGTATACTGGAACCCGGCGGTTACGCGGGTTATTTATTCGTTATATCGCTGAATGTGCCTACATAACGCACATCCTCACCCGTCTCATCCTTCACAGCGCTGATATTCAGCCATTGCAGGTACTCCTGGCCGTTCTTACGCTTATTCCAGATTTCGCCCTGCCACATCCCTTTAGCCTTGATCTCGCTCCACATGGACCCGTAGAATTCTTTGGACTGCCTGCCTGATTTGAGAATGCTCGGCTGCTTGCCGACGACTTCCTCCTCCGCATAGCCAGTGAGCTTCGAAAATGCCGGATTTACGGACTTAATGAGTCCGCTGACATCGGTAACCATAATTCCTTGCCCGGTCGAATTGAATACTTCCGAGGTAAGAGCAAGCTTGTCCTGAAAGTACAGCCATACTACCAGCACCAGACTGGCCAGCGCTACCTGGGAGAGCAGCATAAAGCCGATGGAATATTGGCCGGTTGCCGCATAGATGACTGACAGCATAATCGGCGGGAAGAAACCGCCCAGACCGCCCATCATGGACACAATCCCGTTAGCAATCCCTGCCTGCTTGTTAAAGTATAGCGGAACCAGCTTAAAGATAACACCGTTGCCGATCCCCGCGCTTACCGCAATGGCAAGACAGCCGGCGGTATAAAGTCCCATTGATGGCATGAATGCCAGGATGATGGCGGCAACCGTATAGATGCTGAACGTGCCGATCAGCAGGAACAGCGGCTGGAACTTGTCGGCCAGCCATCCGCCAACCGGACGGAAGAAGGTAGCTACCGCAATAAATCCAGCAGTACGCATCCCGGCATCCACCTTTTCCAGTCCGAAGTTGGATACCAGGAAGTTAGGCAGATAGATCGTAAACGCAACAAAGGAACCAAAGGTAATGAAATAGAATAGCGAGAACAGCCAGAGCTTTTCATTTTTGGCCACCCCTTTGATCTGTTCAATAATCGGCGTTTTCAGCTTAGGCTCATGACGGTCCCCGAAAAAGAAATTCAGGGCGATGAAGATCAGCAGCAGAATCAGATACAGCTTCACTGCTGGACCCCAGCCGATCTGTGCAGCGATCATCGGAGCTGAAAATGTGGTAACCGCTGTTCCCATGTTGCCGATCCCGTAGATCCCGTTCACCAGCCCGTGCTTATCCTTGGAGTAATATTTGGGCAGTGACGTTACTCCTACTGAGAATACAGCGCCCCCTATACCGAGAAACGTTCCGCCGATGATCAGGTGCGCCATCGTTGTCGCTTCACTGATGAAGTAGACCGGGAACAGCAACAGAATGAAGCTGCACATGAAAATGATGCGTGCCCCGAAAATGTTGGCATAATAGCCCAGAGGAATCCGCAGAACCGAGCCGAGTACAACCGGTATGGCAGTAACCATGGCCAGTTTACCTGACGGGATACTGATGTCCTCGGAAATATAGGGCATCAGGGAGGAGATAATTACCCATACCATAAATCCGGTAACCAAGTTTAGTGTTTGAAGCGGTAACTGCATTTTTTTAATCATTCGTTCTCACCTTTTCGCCAAGTATTCTTCTGATTGTATATAGTGAATCATTCCTGTACTCATTGTATCTGCCGATCCCCCGGCTCAGATATAGGGGAGTCCCCTGTCCCTGACAGGGTAAACCCTGAAAATAAAATAAGGCGGCTATCCTGCCGGTTTAAGACAGGATAAGCGCCTCATTTATTAAGGGATTACTCGCATTATGCAGCTTCACGGCAAAATGAAAACAGCTGCTCCAGGCAGGAACAGCTGTTGATTCAGGTGATCAGTGTATTCAGTTTACCGGACAGCCGCTCCCGGTCACGTGGACTCAGCAGAGTCTCGGCCATCGGGAACACTACGGTTTCTTCTTTAACAAAATGTACGGTCAGCACCTCAAACGCTTCACCCGCATCCTTGGCAGCAGCACGAAGATCCTCCACTGAGTTCAGCTGTGCTTCCTCAGCTGTATGATGCAGGAAATGTCCGATATACCCGTCAATCTCACGATGCTCCTCCTGGATACCGACAAGCGGTCCCTGCTCAAAGCCGATGTACTGCCCCAGCAGCGGGAAGAAATGCTCCTCTTCCTTAGCGGTGTGCTTATTAAGCGGAATAATAAAATCCATAATTGCTCTGCGCAGCTCTTGTAGCCTTGCCCTGCCTTCTTCCAGACTGAAGTTGTCCTGTTCGAACCAGAGCACGGCAGCATGCCATTCTCCCATCAGATAGGATAAATAGCGGTGTTCATTCTCAAGAATACGCATGGCAGGTGTTGAAAACTGCAGGCCTGTAATCTCAGACATGTTGCCACGCCTCCATTCGCCGGTCAGAAATCCAGCATTTTTTTACGTAACGCATATTCAACCAGCTCAGGCCGGCTCTTCAGGTTCAGCTTTTCCATAATCTTCGCTTTATGCGCCTCAACTGTCTTCACCGAAATGTACAGCTTCTCGGCAACTTCCTTGTTCCCGTAGCCTTTGGCAATCAGCGGCAGTATTTCCAGCTCCCGCTTGGATAACAGCTCGAACAGATCTTCAGTTGTGACGGTCTTGTCTTTCTTGATGAACTCACGGACCAGCGAGGTCGCCATCTTGGGGTGAATATAGGTGCCGCCTTCATAAATCGTCCGGATGGCCAGCAGCAGCTCCTCGTCCGGAGCGCTTTTGAGCACATACCCGGATGCCCCGTTCTTCAGCACATGGAACAGATATTCCTCGTCATCATGCATCGTCAGGATCAGGATCCGCGTATCGGGATAATCCTCCTTGATCTTACCGGTTGCAATCAGCCCGCTCTCGCCGGGGGGCATGCTCAGATCCATAATCAGAATGTCGGGCCGGTGCTTGGCAACCAGCGCGTATGCCTCCCTGCCGTCCGCAGCCGTTCCGATCACTTCAATATCATCCTGAAAATTAAGAATCATGGCGAACCCGCTGCGGACGATGGCATGGTCGTCAGCAATAACAATCTTCATTTCGCAGCTCATTCCTTCCCTTGTATCTTCCCTGCGGGAACCAGCAGCAATATCCTTGTCCCTCTGCCTCTTTGTGATTCTACACTGAACGTTCCGCCGACCAGCTCTGCACGTTCCTGCATGCCAAAGAGGCCAAGACCGGTTCCCGCAGGTTCGTCTCCCGCATTAAAGCCGATTCCGCTGTCCTCAACCTGAAGCCGGAGAAAACCATCCCGTTCAGACAGTGTAACATTGACTGTGTCCACCTGGGCATACTTGAGCGCATTCAGCACAGCCTCCTGGCATACGCGATAGACTACAGTTTCGATCTCACTGCCATACCGCTTCTCGGACAGCCGGGATTCGAAATCAATGACAAGGCCATAGCTCTGCTCCATCCGCTTGAAGTGGGAACGGAAGGCCGCCTCCAGCCCGAAATCATCGAGCGCCGCCGGCCGCAGCTCCACCGAAAGATTACGGATATCGCTGAGCAGCCGGGTCATGGAGACCTCGGTCTGCTTCACCTTCCGCAGCAGCTGCTCGTCATCCGTCATATATTTAAGCACACGCAGATCAATGACTGCACTCATCAATTCCTGGGCCACACTGTCATGCAGCTCGCGGGAAATCCGTTTGCGCTCATTCTCCTGGGCTTCAATTACATGCTTCATCATTTTGTTCTGATAGAACTTTTCCTGGGTTTTAAACTGCCGGGTCAAGTCCCTCAGCATAAAAACGCGGATTCCCTGCTCGGCATCAATGGTATGGAAAGTGGCTGCATAAGGGACGATCCCCTTATCCCTCGTCTCCAGATAAACCTGATAGGAGGTGAAATTATCCGAATCCGGCGTATTAAAATAGCAGTTCAGACAGGTGCGAAGCTCCGTCTCGCTTGTATAGCCCCGGCAGGTTCCGCATAACGCCAGGGGATTTCCCTGATAGAGCTGCTTCAGAATATCCTGGTCAACTATATTCTCAGCAGCCGGATTCATTGCAAGCGCCTTGCCGTCCCGGTCAAAAAAGAACATGGCCTCGGTGCTGTTCTCAAACAGCCTGCTCATTAATCCATTCGTCAGATCTTTTCCGGGTGTAATCAACTCAGCAACAATTCCTTCCCGTTCAAGTCTCCAATGCCCCTGCGTGCGGTTTCTTCCAGAGCCTGCACCATTTCGTGCGTAACCTGCCGTTCCCCTCTGAACCCGCCCAGCAGTACACCGGCTACACGGGCATCATTCCAGATCGGCACAGCAGCAATACTCCTTAAATTCTCCATCTTGGTAATGGGGAAAGTAAATAAGGAATCAGGATGTACATCTTTCTCAACAGAAGGCAGCAGAAACGGCTTACCGGTCTTGAACACGATTCCGGCAATCCCTCTGCCTGATTGCAGAACAATCCGTTTATAACGTTCATTCGTGTTCCCGGAGGCGTATTTCCAGCGGATCACATAATCATATTCCGCAGGTTCGGCAAGCGCCAGTGAGATGAAGTCATACCCCAGCGCTTTGCGGATCTCGTCAAGCTCCCCCTGGTAATCCACCTTGTTAATCATCGTTTCCACTCCTTACCGAACACAGAAAGAAAGACTGGCTTCTTTCCTTTAATTCGTTTTATTTCTTCTGTATAGAATATAACTTCTGCCTATATAATTCAACGGAACACTCCAGACATGGACCAGCCGGGTGAACGGCCAGAAGGCAAAGATGGCGAACCCGCACAGAATATGCAGCTTGAACGAAAACGGTACATCAGCCATCAGTGCCGGATCGGGACGGAACATAAACAGTCCGCGGAACCAGACGGAAATGGTATCACGATAGTCGAATTCAGGCTGTACGGCATTCGTTACAATTGTAGAATACATCCCCATAAACACTATAAATAGAAGCAAAGAGTTAACAATCAGGTCAGATGCGCTGCTGAGCTTCCGGACATTCTTGATCGTAAAGCGCCGCGAGGTAAGAATCAGCATACCGGCCAGTGTTGCAAAACCGAAGATTCCGCCGATATACACAGCTCCGATATGGTACATGTGATCACTCACACCAAGGGCCTCCAGCCATGACTTCGGAACGGCAAGACCGCCGATATGGCCGAGAATAACCGGCATAATCCCAAGATGGAACAGGATGCTGCCGAATTTCAGCTGCTTTTTCTCAATAAATTCACTGGATTTGGCCGTCCAGTTAAACTGGTCCTTGCGGTACCGGAAGATATGTCCGAAGATAAAGACCACCAGACACATATAAGGGAAAATGACCCATAAAAACTGACCGTACATATTCATTGACTCAGGGCCTCCTGTTCAGCACAAGCTTTAAATGTTTCCCGCAGCCCCTTCACCAGATGGAAGTAGGGACTGTTATTTTTTTCGAGCGCCTTGAGCAGATGGAATGTGCCATCCTCCAGGATCGCAATCAGCATCCGGAAGTTCTCCGGTGCATCCGGATTATCCAGCCACTCTGCAGCGTACAGAAATTCACACATCAGCGGCAGGAAATCGGGCAGCTCCCCCTCCGGCATTTCCAGCCCGAACATTTCATAAAGCAGCTTCAGTTTAGCCAGCATCTGTCCGCGTTCCTTGGCATCCTCAAACTTGAAGTAAGTCATATATAAGGCGCAATCCTTCTGAAAATCAAAGGTGGCCGCATAGCTCTCCTGAATCTCCTCCAGACTGTAGTTCTGCATCAGAGTCCAGTACGTATGCACATTCGAATATCCGGGGTGATCCGGACTGAACGCCTCCTCCAGAAAAGCCGGATGAAAATCCAGCTTCTCAGGATACATGAGCTGCAGGGCGAAATATCCGAAGGATTCCTTGTAGCTGTATAATCTGGTCAGATTAATCACGCCAAATCCCTCCGTAGAAATTCTCCTCGTACATGTCTTTACCGGTCTTCAGGCTTTCAGTGAGGGAGCTGGCGGCACCGCAGCCGTCACAGCCCGAGCCTGTGCCCATATCACCCATTCCATTGCCGTAGCCGGCGGAACCCTGGGCGCGGTAAGGATTCATGTGCTGTTCTTTGTGTGAGGTCGGAATCACGAACCGGTCCTCGTATTTGGCAATCGCCAGCAGCCGGTACATCTGTTCCATCTGCTGGGCGGTCATGCCGACACGGTCCAGACGGCTGAGGTCGAACTCCTGTCCTGATGACTGGGCACGCATGTAAGAGCGCATCATGGCCATCCGCTGCAGGGCTTCTTTTACCGTTTCCGTATCGCCTGCAGTCAGCATATTGGCCAGATATTGAATCGGCGTGCGCATTTCTTCAATCGCCGGGAAAATCATATCCGGATTCTTGAGTGAATCCTTGCCTTCAAAGTAGTTCATGATCGGGCTGAGCGGCGGTACATACCAGACCATCGGCAGCGTCCGGTATTCCGGATGCAGCGGGAAGGCCAGCTTATGCTCGATTGCCAGCTTATAGACAGGAGAGTTCTGCGCAGCTTCCAGCCAGTCCTCGGAAATACCGTCTTTTCTGGCCTGGGCAATCACTTCCGGATCATGCGGATTCATGAACAGATCGCATTGTGCCTTATACAGATCCTGCACATCAGGTGTAGAAGCAGCATCAAGCACCTTATCGGCGTCGTACAGCAGAACGCCCAGATAACGGATACGGCCGGTACAGGTCTCCGAGCATACTGTCGGCAGTCCTGCCTCCACGCGCGGGAAGCAGAAGGTGCATTTCTCGGCCTTGTTGGTCTGCCAGTTGAAGTAGACCTTTTTGTAAGGGCAGCCGGTCATGCAGTATCTCCAGCCGCGGCAGGCTTCCTGGTCCACCAGGACGATGCCGTCCTCATCCCGTTTGTACATCGCTCCTGAAGGGCAGGAGGCGACGCAGCTCGGGTTCAGGCAGTGCTCACAGAGACGGGGCAGATAAACCATAAACGACTTTTCGAAGTTGAATTTGATTTCTTCCTCGATCTTCTGGATATTAGGGTCAAGGGGACCCGTGACATGCGCACCGGCCAGATCGTCCTCCCAGTTCGGACCCCATTCCAGATCCATCTTTTCACCGGTCACGGCCGAATGGGCCCGTGCTACCGGTGAATGCTTCTGTTCTCCCGCATTAGTCAGATGCTCGTAGTTGTAAGTCCACGGCTCATAATAATCCTTCATTTCCGGCATATCCGGGTTATAAAAGATTTTACCGAGCGCGATCTTGGACAGCTTGTTACCGGATTTAAGCTCCAGCTTGCCTTTGCGCAGCTGCCAGCCGCCTTTATAGAGCTCCTGGTCTTCCCAGCGCTTCGGATAGCCGATCCCCGGCTTTGTTTCCACGTTGTTGAACCACATATATTCCGCACCCTTGCGGTTCGTCCAGGTCGTTTTACAGGTGACGCTGCAGGTATGACAGCCGATGCATTTATCCAAATTCATTACCATTGCAACTTGCGCTTTAATTTTCAAGCCAGTTAACCTCCTTCATTTTGCGTACGGCTACGTAGACATCCCGCTGGTTGCCAATCGGACCATAGTAGTTAAAACCGTAGCTGAGCTGTGCGTATCCGCCGACCATCTGGGTAGGCTTCAGATGAATCCGGGTTGGCGCATTATGGCTTCCGCCGCGGGTATCGGTAATTTCCGACCCCGGCACTTGAATATGCTTGTCCTGGGCATGGTACATGAACATCGTGCCTCTCGGCATCCGGTGGCTGACCACCGCCCGTGCTGTAACCACACCGTTGCGGTTATATACTTCCAGCCAGGCATTATCCTCAATGTCGTGGGCTGCCGCATCCTCGTTATTAATCCATACCGTCGGACCTCCGCGGAACAGGGTCAGCATGTGCTGGTTATCCTGATAGGTGGAGTGAATATTCCATTTACCGTGCGGTGTCAAATATCTCAGCACCAGTGAATCCTGTCCGCCCTTGATTGCCTTGTCGCGCGGTCCGAAGACCATCGGCGGCAAGGTCGGTTTGAATACAGGCAGGGATTCCCCGTATTGCAGGAAAATCTCATGGTCAATGTAGAAATGCTGTCTTCCGGTCAGCGTACGGAACGGCACGAGGCGTTCAATATTCGTGGTGAACGGCGAATACCGGCGGCCCTGCTTGTTCGAGCCGCTGAAGACCGGCGTCGGAATGACTTCACGCGGCTGAGCAGTGATGCTCTGGAAGGTAATCTTCTCCGCTGCACGGTCTGCTGAAATATCCTTCAGCGGAACCCCGTGATCCTTCTCGGCTGACTCATATGCCTTCTGGGATACACGGCCGTTAGTCGCCGAGGACAGATGAAGAATCGTATCTGCCGCCTGGCGGGCTGTCTGCAGCTTCGGAAGGCCGTTTTTGATCGAATCGTCAAAGTAAACACCGCTAAGCTTCTTTAATTCCTCATATTCTTCAGCAACCGAGAAGCTGACGCCGTGTGCACCGGCTTTTCCGACAGCCAGGTTCGGTCCAAGCGAAATATATTTATCGTGAATTTTTGTATAGTCACGTTCCACAATGCTCAGGTTAGGCATCGTCTTACCCGGAATGGCCTCCACTTCGCCTTTAGCCCAGTCTTTAACCAGACCCATCGGCTGGGAGATTTCACTGATCGAGTCATGTCCAAGCGGTGAAGCGACGATGTCCTTGTATACGCCCGGCAGATGGGTTTTCGCCATTTCCGAGAACACCTCGGACAGCTGGCGGTAAATATCCCAGTCCGAACGCGATTCCCACAGCGGATTGACCGCCGGATTGAACGGGTGCACGAACGGATGCATGTCGGTGGACGAAAGATCTGTTTTCTCGTACCAGGTTGCCGCCGGCAGTACAATATCTGCATAAAGAGGAGTTGTGGTCATCCGGAAGTCCATCGCAACCATCAGATCCAGCTTGCCTTCCACATCCTCGCGCCAGATGATTTCTTCCGGCTTCTGCTCCTCATTAGGCTCAGCAAGCAGGCCGTCCGAAGCGCCGAGCAGATGCTTCATGAAGTATTCCTGGCCTTTGGCTGAGCTTGAGATCAGATTGGAACGCCAGATAAAGAGCGAACGCGGGAAGTTCTCCGGTGCGCCCGGATCTTCCACCGCAAAGCGGGTTTTACGCGATTTGATCTCCTCCAGCGCATGGCCGATGATCTCGCTGTTGGACTTTTTGCCTTCCCGTGCCGCTTCTTCCGCGAACAGCAGGCTGTTCTTGTTGAACTGCGGGAAAGACGGCAGCCAGCCGAGACGTGCAGCCAGAACGTTGTAATCCGCCGGATGCTGGTAAGCAAGCTCACCGCCGGTCGGAGATTTCAGCGAATCGGTTCCGCTCTCCTCATACCGCCACTGCTCGGTGGCAAAATAGAAGAAGGAAGTCGCATTCTGCTGCCGCGCCGGGCCCTGCCAGTCCTTGGCAAAGGCCACAGTGGACCAGCCTTCGATCGGCCGGCATTTCTCCTGGCCGACATAATGCGCCCAGCCGCCGCCGTTAACCCCTTGCGAAGCAGTCAGGACCACCAGGTTAAGGATGGATCGGTAAATGGTATCACTGTTGAACCAGTGGTTAATCCCGGCTCCCATGATAATCATCGAGCGGCCGCCTGTATCTATTGCATTCTGTGCGAACTCGCGGGCGATCTGCACCACGACGCTGGCTTTCACCGTCGTAATCTTCTCCTGCCATGCCGGTGTGTAATGCGAAGCTACGTCATCATAGCCTTTGGCGTTGAGCGGACTGTCGATACGGGCGACCCCGTACTGGCTAAGCATCAGATCGTAGACAGTGGCCACATAACGTTCAGTTCCGTCAGCAAGCCGCATTTTACGGGCTGGAATCATCCGTCTGAACGTACCGTTGCCGGCATTGTCAAAGAACGGGAACACGATTTCCGTCCATTCTTCGCCATGGCCTTCAATGCTCAGTGCAGGCTCAACCTTGCTGCCGTCTTCATTATCAAGAATCAGGTTCCACTTCTTGCCCTCTTCCCAGCGCTGGCCCATCGTTCCGTTCGGGACAATCACTTTACCTGCTGCCTCATCATAAATGACCGGCTTCCAGTCGGAATGCGGCGTACTGTCTCCGAGGTCGCTGGCCCGCAGGAACCGTCCGCCCTTCCAGGCGTCCTCATGCGGATCAAGCAGAATCAGGAACGGCATATCTGTATATTGCTTGGCATAGTTCAGGAACATCGGCTCCTGCCGTTCCTGGTAGAATTCATTCAGAATGACATGGGTCATGGCCTGGGCCACCGCAGCATCCGTTCCCGGATTCGGTGCCAGCCAGTTGTCGGCGAATTTCACATTCTCTGCAAGGTCAGGTGCAACAGAAACGACCTTGGTTCCTTTATAGCGGACTTCTGTCATAAAGTGCGCATCCGGTGTCCGTGTCAGCGGGACATTCGAGCCCCACATGATCAGATAGCCGGAATTGTACCAGTCCGAGGATTCCGGTACATCCGTCTGCTCGCCCCAGATTTGCGGCGAAGCCGGCGGAAGATCGGCATACCAGTCATAGAAGCTCAGCATCTGGCCGCCGAGCAGCGAGATAAAGCGGGCGCCGGAAGCATAGCTGACCATCGACATGGCCGGAATCGGCGTAAAGCCTGCAATCCGGTCCGGTCCGTACTTGCGGATCGTGTAGATCAGCTGTGCGGAAATCAGATGCAGCACATCGTCCCAGGCAACGCGGATATGACCGCCTTTGCCGCGCGCTTTTTTATACTGGCTGGCTTTCCCGGGATCTTCCACAATGCTGGCCCAGGCATCAATATAGCTGCCGTGCTCCTGCAGAGCCGCCTGCCACAGCCGCCATAGCTTACCGCGTACATAAGGATACTTCACACGAAGCGGGCTGTACTCGTACCACGAGAAGGTCGCTCCGCGCGGACAGCCGCGCGGTTCAAATTCCGGCATATCCGGACCGCAGGAAGGATAGTCGATCTGCTGGTTTTCCCAGGTAATGATTCCGTTCTTCACAAACACCTTCCAGCTGCAGGAGCCGGTACAGTTTACACCGTGCGTAGTGCGGACGACTTTGTCGTGTGACCAGCGCTGGCGGTACATATTTTCCCAATCTCTATTTTTCTCTTCAAGAATGGACCATTTTCCGGAATAGCTCTCGATCGGTTTAAAAAAGTTAAGGCCGAATTTCTTCTTCATCGGTTACGAACACTCCTTTGCAGAATGAAGCGAATCTAGTCAATCATTCAATTAATACCATTATGGATCTGTATGCCGGCACTTCCCATTAGGGAAACGCCTATTGCGCCGCGGGAATTCCCTCGATCTGCAAAAACAGCAAAAAAGCCTTTCCCAAAACCGGGAAAAGCGCTGCTGCAAGCCTGTTTTTTCACTGCCGGAAGCCCGTACTAGGGAGTTCCCTCTTTGTTATACGGGGATTACCTTACCGGGGATTTCACTATCAGGTTGTATGCTATACTGATCAAAAATAAAGAGAGGATGAACGACATGCCAGGACCTTCTTTACGCCAGCTCCATGCCCATCATGCCATTCATGAGGGCGGTCTGTCCGGCGCAATCAGCAAAACCGAGGAAGTAGAGGAACTGCTTGCGGCAAAAGAATTCGAGGTAGCCCGCCAGGCGGCAGAGCATCTTATTGAATATTGGGAGACACGGATTCTCAGCCATGCCGATGCAGAGGAAGACGGGTTCTATCAGGAAATGGAAGCGAAGCAGCCAGACCTGCAGAACGCTGTAATCCGGCTGACCCGTGATCATGAATTAATGCGGATTGTTGTCAGAGACACCAAGTCCCGGCTGGCCCGGGAAGGGCTCACACCGGAAGTGCTCCACCAGTTCCACGCGCTGCTGGTAGTTAATGCTGTTCATAGCCGGGATGAGGAGCGTCTGCTGTTCGGGGAGGCGTAACCTGATCCGTCGGTGCCAGAATAGCCCGCAAGTCATCTTTATTAATAAGTAAATCCTGCAGCGTATACTCATCCAGCACCTGCAGATAGGCCTGGAGCGCCTTGCCCAGTACACCTTTTAGACCACACACCGGGGAGATGGGACAACGGCCGCCCGAAGGCTGGAAGCATTCAACGAGATAAAGATCGTCTTCCATCCGCCGGACGACCTCCCCGATGTTAATTTGCAAAGGGTCCAGGGCCAGACGTATTCCGCCGCCCCTTCCCCTGACTGTTTCGATGTAACCCGCCTTGCCCAGCTCATGGGAAACCTTCATCAGATGATTCTTCGAGATTTGATAAGCATCCGAGATTCCCTGCACCGTTGACAGCTCATCCCGCTCCTTCGCTCCCAGATACAAAAGAATCCGTAACGAGTAATCTGTATATAAAGTAAGCCTCATAATCAGCCTCCAAACCACATGTATGGTAAGTGATAAATGTTACAAATAATATTAATAAAATTGTCTATTTTGTTAAAGTGGTATTTTAAATATATCTTTTATTTAAAATTAGGTATATATTCATTTTGGATGAATTGAGAGGGGATGAACATTATTTTATCACAACACACTCGTGACATTGTTAAGTCGACAGCGCCGGTACTGGCAGAGCATGGAACAACGATTACAACTGTCTTTTACAGGAATTTGTTCGAAGCCCACCCGGAATTGTTAAACGTATTCAACCACGCCAACCAGGCACAGGGCCGTCAGCAGGCCGCACTTGCGAACGCAGTGTATGCTGCAGCCGTACACATCGATAATCTGGAAAACATTCTGCCTGCAGTAGTCCAGATTGCCCACAAGCATGTCAGTCTCGGCATTAAACCGGAGCATTATCCGATTGTCGGTGAATTTCTGCTGAAAGCGATCAAGGAAGTGCTCGGCGACGCCGCTACACCTGAAATTCTGCAGGCCTGGGAAGAGGCTTACGGCGTTATCGCCGGTGCTTTTATCGGTGTCGAGGATAACATGTACAAAGAAGCCCGTGAGCAGGAAAACGGCTGGAATTTCTTCAAACCGTTCACTGTTGCCCGTAAAGTACAGGAAAGCGGCAATATTACCTCCTTCTATTTGAAGCCCGCAGATGGCTCCAATGTTCCAGATTACAAGCCGGGCCAGTATATTTCTGTACGTGTGTTAATTCCAGGCGAGAAATATACCATGATCCGTCAGTACAGTCTGTCCCAGGCGCCAAAGGCGGACGAATTCCGTATCTCCGTCAAACGCGAGGAAGCAAACGATCCAAATGGGGTTGTGTCCGTCTATCTGCACAATCAGGTCAACGAAGGTGATACGGTAGAGGTAAGCGCTCCTGCTGGTGAATTCATGCTCGATGTCTCCAAAACCACACCTGTGGCCTTCATCTCCGGCGGCGTAGGCATTACCCCGATGATGAGCATGTTCGAAACGGTTGCCAATGTAACCCCGGACCGGCCGGTTGTCTTCCTGCATTCTGCGCGTAATGAAGCCCTCGCCGCTTTCCGCCAGGATGTCGAGAAATACGCAGCTCTTATGAGCAACGCCAAGACCAAAACCTTCCTGTCCGGCGGACCTGACGGTGTAATCACAGGCGAAATCCTGAAAAGCTATGTAGATGTTACAGGCGACGCCTATGTGTGCGGACCTGTACCTTTCATGGAAGCCATGATCGGGGAACTGGTTAAGCTTGGCATGAAGGAAGAGCAGATTCATTACGAGTTCTTTGGCCCGGCCCTGCAATTACAGAACAGCTAGACCTGTGCGTCTGGTCACCCTTGCTCCTTTCCGGATTGCGCTATCCTTTTGATACAAGCCGCCTAGTGCGGTATACATATTCAGGAGGATTGGACAAATGGAAAAGGTAGCTGTTGATTATGAAAAAATGTACTACGGGTTCCCGGTTATCCTGGTGAGCTTTTATGATGCGGACGGTAAGCCGAATGTGACGCCCATCTCCTCGTCCTATTCACTGAAGGACATGATGATGCTGGGCTTCAGCAGCAAGGGCTATGCCGTTAACCAGATTAAAGCAGTACGGGATTTCGTCATCAACATTCCGGGACGCTCTCTGATGGACGAGGTTACTTACTGCGGTGCGCATTCCGGACAAGAGCTCAGCAAATTCGACCATGTAGCTCTGACGCATGAGCAGGCGCATACGGTCAATGCTCCTGTTATCCGGGAATGTCCGGTTGCGATCGAATGCACGGTAATCGATGTCCTTGAGCATGACCAGTTTAGGGGCATTACTAATATTCTCGCCAAAATTGAGGGCCGCTATGTTGCCGGCAATGTGCTGAATGAAGAGGGCGGACTGCAGGCCACTGAGCTTGACAACATTCTCTATTTCGGAGACGGCCGGCAAAAGAGCTTCCGTTTTATGCAATAGGCTGCCCATAAGCCTGTACATACAGCGGCGGCACCATACTGCAATGTATCGTTCCAGCGCACAGCAGCGCTTCCCCGGATGCCGGAGAAGCGCTGCTTGTTTTTATTCTAATGGAAAATAATCCGTACCAGCCGTACGGTTCCCGATCTGACCTTAACCTTTACCTTCGATCTGCTGGCAGCTGCTAATGCTACCTCCGGAATGGCCTGCTTGTGCTCCCCCGGTTGAAGCATCAATGATGCTATTTCGCGCTCATCCTGAAAAAGAGTTACAGCCGCAGGCTCAGAGCAGCTATAGACGAAGGAGAGATTGCTGTCCTCCCGTGTACCGTTGATTGTATAAGCGGCAAACTCTCCGCTCTCCAGCTCAAGAACGAACCGGTCCCACAAAATGTCAAAGAAGAAACGTTTGCTTAAGTCTCCCCGCTTGGCATCCTCAACAATGTGCATCCCGGTTCCTGACCGGTATTTAAAGGGATTTCCTTCATGGCGTAGTCCGCTGAAAGACTTTCCTTTGCCAGGCAGCTCATCAAAATCCGTTGCACGGACTGTGCATCCGGGCGTTCTGAATACCGAATACGTTACTTCTGCATTATACCGGCAGTTTGCAACCCTGATATTCTCAAGATACTCTTCCAGAATAGCAGCAGCCCGCTCATAACCCGGATGAACACCGCCTCTGGTGTAGTCCATAATCAGGTCCCAGCCTTCGGGCAATGCAACAGAGTATGGCGAATTGGTATTGTCCATCTTTTTCCACGGCCACAGATTGTAACCGATATTCAGTTCAGCAGCCAGCGGATAGATCGCAGTATACCACTCGTTCAAGTTCTCTCCGCTCTCTCCCAGCCATAGCGGTGCATTCAGCCTCTCGGAAACCCCAAGGAATTCCTGAAAAGCGCTAAGATCCGGGTAGCAGGCGTATCTGTGAAAATGAATGATCATATTTTCATCATACTTTTTGTGGAAAATGCTTGTGTCCGTCGCCCAGTGATGCCCTTCAATAGACAGCATATGCTTATCATCCACTGCACGGATTGCTTCTACCGCTTCCTCATAAAACCGGACGAGCCGGGGAACCAGATAGTCAAAATCCTGTCCGGCAGACGGAGTCTTGATCGGTTCATTCAACAGATCATAACCGCCGACAATCCAGCGGCCCTTGTAACGTTCAGCCAGCTGCCGCCACAGCGCAATCCCCTTGTGCCAGCTGTCCTCATCCGTGAATAGCCGCGGCACATCATCAACAGAATCGTCGATATTTGCGCCGGTCTGGCCGCCCGGAGCTCCGTGCAGATCCAGAAAAGCATACAGTTTAAATTCCTCGCACCAGTCCAGGCAGCGGCCGATTAACTGGAACCCCTCCTCTTTCCAGGCGATCCCGGGCTCGTCCTCCATCAGAACACGCCAGTTAAACGGAATGCGCACGGAATTGTAGCCCTGCGAGGCCATTAGCCGGATATCTTCTCTCGTGATGTAGCTGTTACGGAATTCCGCCCAGAACCGCTCAGCGTATTTCGTTCCCGTTAACTCACGGATAACGGCTTCGATCCGCGCCGGCCGGTCAAACCGGCTGTTGCCGTCGGTAGTCCACATATAGCCTTCCGGGAGCAGCCAGTTGCCAAGCCCCCATCCTGTAAGGAGCACTTCTTCACCATTACCGTTTACAACCGTCCTGCCCTCAGCTCTTAGAAATCCGCTAACTCTGGCGCGGCTCATCTTCTCATTCATCCGCCTGATCATCCTCCTGCAGCTATATTTGAAGCGGTTACAATTCTCGCAGCCAAGATTCAGCTTTCTATGTAATAGGCGAATACCGTCTCAACCGGCTTGAAATACAAGTAGCCGTCATCCTCCCACGGCTGAAAATGCTGATCCATCCGCGAATTCTCCCACGGCACCGGGGTCCCTTTTGTGCTAAGCCGCCCCGGAACTACAGGCTCCTCGACTACGGATGGAAATTCCTGATAGCCGAACAGCAGATTCTCATGCATGGCGATAATATCGTATTTATTGCCGTGGAACGCCCGCTCCTCCTGCAGCTGGTAGTGATAGTAAATATAGCTTGCGACCTTTTCCCGTTTCAGGTGAGCTACTCTTCCGCCGCGCCGCTCAACTGCCGCTTTACGCAGCCAATGGTCATAACCAGCCGGTTCATTGAAATGAAATACATCCACCATCTCAATCCACTTCCGCGCAGCAGCTTCGCCTGCCCAGTCAATCAGATATTGCCCGGCGGCTCCGGCTACTGCTGCCGGCTCAACCCGCTCATTAATACATTCGTAGTAGAGAAAAACATTATTCTGCCAGGAAAAAGCCGCAGCTGTCATAAGCACGCCAGCCTCAACCAGCTGTTTTGCCTGTGTATTTTCCTGCAGAGCCTGAAGACCTGCCTCAGCCTGTCCTTCTTTCCAGATTCCCCTGTAAATTAACCGTGTGATCATATCCTGCTCTCCCCCTGTTATGCTTGTCCTTAATCTGGAAAAAAGCTCCCCAATCCATACTATAACACAGGCTGCAACGGTCATAAAATAACGGCTGCAGCTCCCACGGTAAAGGAGGCTGCAGCCGCTTGTATTATACTCTTACTTGCAGGATCGCCTGCCGCATATCACTGGTGTTCACACTGATCACCCTTGAGGCTTCATACACTTCCTTGATCTTCTCCAGCTGAAGATCCGTCAGCTCGCGGATCTGGCGGGTCTGCTCGGTAACCCCGCCGGCGATCAAGGCCATGCTGCCTACGGTAGCGGCAACTTCCTCGGAACCTGCGGACAGCTGCTCTGCTGTCGCCGACACATCGATGATCTGTTCCGCCACTTCCCGGAATGCAGCCGCTGCAAGCAGCAGCGCTTCCTCCGCTCCGGAGGACATGCGTACCCCTTCTGTCACTTCCCGTGAAGCCTCTGTCATCTGTGTACCGATGCCGGAGGACACCGTTCCGATATGTATAAGCAAATCAGCTACACGTTCGACCGCCTCGGCAGAGCCTTCTGCCAGCTTACGCACCTCGCCGGCTACCACAGTGAAGCCCCGTCCGTGTTCTCCCGCCCGGGCTGCTTCGATGGAAGCATTCAGCGCCAGCAGCTTTGTCTGGTCAGCGAATTGTCTGATCGCTGCCAGCGCCCCTTCGATTTCGGCGCTGTAGCCCTGAAGCAGCGCCGCCATATTCATCGTCTGGCCGGTTGATTCAGCAATGGATTCCATTTGCCGGCTCATCCGGGACATGGCCGACTGGGAAGTATTCACTTTATCCAGAGCCTGTACAGCAGTCTCCGATACAGAAGCAGAAGCAGACGAGATCCGGGCAATTCCCTCCGCCATCTCATCCATCGCCAAGGCACTGCTCTGCGCTCCTTCCGTCTGCGAACTTGCGCCAGAGTATATATCCCCGATTTTTACATTAACGGTCTCACTCATCCGTAATACATCATCAGCATTTCGGGCAAACGTTTCCGAAGTGCCGTACAGGTAATCCGAGGCAGTAGATACATTGGAGACCATTCCCCTTACCCGTGTGTTCAAGTCACCTGACATTTTGAGCATCGCCTGATAGGCGGTTCCGATTTCATCCCGGGATTTGACCGGCCGTCTGTGCAGAATCCGGGATGCCTCCGCGAGATCACCCGCGGCCATAGCTCCCGCACCAGCAGTGATCGTATGCAGCGGGCGCAAAGACCGGGTGATGAACCAGGCGATTACGCTCAGGGCAAGCAATGAGACAACGAGAATGATACTATAGAGCGGCAGGCTCTGGAGCAGCACATCCCGGGTCAATGAACTGACAACAGTGACATCCGTATCGATGCCCAGTGCCCCGATCAGCGCGCCCTGGCTATTTTTGACCGGAACAAAGGCTGAGATGTAATCTCCATATTCAGGATTTTTGATCAGCTCAGAGCTGGCTTGTTCTCCTGCCAGAACGGACTTGACCGCAGCATCCGGCATATCTGTCTGCTCATTGATCGGCGAAGCCAGCGGATCACCGGCAGGTCGGCCGTCGATCATCAGCAGCGGCTGGCCGGCTTCATCAATTTTTACAAAATATACATATCTGGCTCCGATAGATTCACGAAACTGGTCCAGTTCGCCACGCAGCGACCAGTAAAGATCCGACTCCTGCGGGTCTGCCAGAAACTCACTGTAGCGTCCGGCATCAAGCTGTGTTACATAATGGCTCGCAATGTTCATGTTGTAGCTGCTGATCGTACCTTTGACGGCTGACCCGGTGTTCACCCACTGGATGGCGAGGTTCCCGGCTGTGATACAGAGTATAACGGCTGTTGTCACACAGAGGATCCGGGCAATCAGACTTTTTCGGATAAAAGCAAACATAAAGGCCTTCCCTTTCGCGCACGGCAATTGCGTTAGTTTGTAGTAGGGATTTGCAGTTTAGGCAATGACAAATGTCCCTCTACCGGAAATTTTCGACAACTTATCCCAAAATCCTTTTTCCGCCAGCAAAAATCATCATGTTCTCCACCCTGTCTGCAGAATTCACAGGATGACCTGGAAAAAACGGGTGTGTGACGCTATACTTAAAATAACCCGACTATTTGACTTGGAAATGGAGAATGTATACATATGATTACTCATTCAGCTCCTTCAATCAAAAAACAGGTATATGACCGGATATTCGAGCATGGTACCGTTTCGAAGGCTGATTTATTGCAGCATTTTGCTGTGGCCAGCAGCAGCCTGACCCGTCTGCTTGAAGACATGATCACTCAGGGGCTGATCATCGTCTCGGGATTCGGCAGCTCCACCGGCGGAAGGAAGCCGATCCTGTTTCAGACCAACCCCAGACACCGTTACCTGCTGGGGCTCGAAATATCCAGACTTTACTCCAGACTGGCACTCTACGATCTGCATTTAAAGACTCTTTCGCTGACGCGCTGGGAGATGGATGCCGGGATGACGCCGGAACGGCTGGTAGATCTTGTCGGACAAGCGGCTGATGAATTTTTGGCTAAGGAGGGCAGTTCATCACAGCAGGTACTGGGCATCGGTGTCGGTGCCGTAGGCCCGCTGGATCAGAAAACCGGGGTTATTCTGGAGCCGGAGCTCTTTCCCTCTCCCTCCTGGAAGAACGTGCCGGTATGTGAGATGCTAACTGCCCGGCTGGGGATTCCGGCCAGGCTCGACAACGGCGCCAACACCGCATTGATCGGCGAACACTGGGCTTTCCGCGAGGAGAATGTTGAGCACGCACTCTATGTCCATGCCGGCGCTAATATCCGCTCCGGCATGATGTCCGGCGGCAAAATCATCCGCGGGGCCGTAGATACCGAAGGCGCAGTCGGACAGATGATCATCCGGACCGAAGGACCGCGGCTCAGGGATAAAGGGAATTACGGGGCTCTTGAAGCCTACGTGTCTGTACCTTCACTTGAGGAGCGTGTCCTCAGCAAGCTGAGCCTTGGTCACAGCAGTTTGCTGTCTGCTCTGGCTCCTGAACGTGTGAATTTCAGCGTGCTGGTCGATGCCCTGTCACAGGGCGACCCGCTCGTCAAGGAGCAGTTTACCGAAACTGCCCGCTATCTCGGGATCGGACTGGCCAACCTGATTAACACCTTCCATCCCGAATACGTTATTCTGGGCGGCCCGCTGGTCAATGCCGATCCGCTGGTCTTTCACACCGCCGTAGAGGTCGCCAAGAAGAATACGTACCGTTATCCGGCATACAGCCCTGTTTTCACTCAGGGTTTACTGAGGGATGAAGCTGTAGCGACCGGAGCGGCAATAATGCTGCTGCATGAATGGGAGCTGAATTGAGCGCGGACCGCTTCTTTAAACAGTAAAACAGCCTGTACCAGATCATTGATCCGGTACAGGCTGTTTTTAGGTTGTCCTGTGATAACACAGGATTGATACATTTAGCTATTGTGTAATCCTTTGGCGCATCAGCACAGCCAGCTCCTCGGCTGTATCCCAAACCAGCGGACGGATGTCCTGCAGCTGGACATCCAGCTCTGCCGCACCACTGCTGTGCACTGTCCAGATTACCGGAATACCCAATCCCATTGCATAACCGGCTGCAAAGTAGACGCCTGCTGAGCGGCCGGTTAAATCGGCGATGATAAGCCGGCTCTCGGCAAGCTCCTCCAGCGGATATTCTTGTGCAGCCGGATGGCTAAGAATAGCCGGAAGATAACCGTACTGGCCGATTACGGACAGCAGATTATCCTGCCACACGGCATTATGCTCAAGCTCCGCAGGAAGGAGCACGGAGCAGGGCTTTAATTTCTTGCCGCCCGCGCTTGCGGCGGCCTCATTCCAGCCCTGCTGCGTGAGCTGAAAGTTCATCCCTTCCCGGATGAGCAGCTGCTCGTTTCCAAGCTTATCTATGATATATACCAGTTCCTGCAGATTAGGCGAATAGGTCAGGTTATAGCTGGCAGACAGCGGATGAATGGTAACCGGGTCTCCCGGAGCCTCAGAATGCCGGTACAGGAACTGCAGCAGCCGGTTTCCTTTGTCCTCAATCGTAACCGGAGTTTTGGGACTGCCTGCGATCATCTCTAGATCAGCGGACGATAGATAGACCTGCTCGCCACTATCGGTCTTTTCCCTGATATAAGCTGATACAATATGCAACAGATCCCGTTTCGCGGGATGCGGCAGCGCGTTAATCACGTCATAGCTGTCCTTTTGCAGAAAATAGAACCCGCCGGGCGAGCAGGAACAGTCCAGATAGCGGTCATATTCCCCGTCCCGTTCGATTGGGACAATAGCATCACAGAACAAACAGTGTTTCTTAGTCATATAACATATCACCTCGTATTCATTGCTGTCCTCTACCATAACATTATTTTGCCGGCAAAAGACTGGTAAATGACACCAGGTTAATAGGGACGGATCATAACACTGTTTCTGAACTGCAGCTGCGGAAAGCTTCCGCCTGCTATATCCGAGGCCGGGATGGCCGCTTCGATTCTTCTAACATCATCTTCGCTCAGCCGGACTCCTACCGAATAATCCGCGCCAATTCTTCTATTGCAACCTCTGTCTGCGGATTAAATTCCTCTGAACCCATATAGCTGGTCAGACTGGACAGGAATTGTCTGCCTTCCGGGGTCGCGGCGGCCTTATCCGCATGAAGCGGACAGATCAGCAGCTTACCTTCGCCGACACGGCATTCCAGCAGGAAGCCCAGCTTGTGATTGCGCTCAAAATTGTCGATAGTCCGGACAATCGGACTCCAGTTATGATCGGTTCCGTCCATGATCAGTGATTTGGAGTTCTCGACAATGTTCCACCACGGATAAGTGGAGTGCTCTTCACTCGGGAAGTTACGGAGTGCGGGATGTGTATTCTCGATCAGCAGACCCATCGTGCCGACCGGCACAGGCCGGTTCATACTCTCAGAGATTGAACGGAACATCGGGTAGCACCAGAAATCAGTACTGTAAAAGCCTTGAACCGCATTAGTCAGCGAATCGGGATCCGGCATCAGCAGGACGTTGCCGCCCTGATCAAGCCGGGCCTGCGCTTCTTCACCCAGCTCCTTGAACACATGCACTTCTTCAAGTCCGGCGCTGCTTAGATCAGGGTAGATCCACAGATCATAGCTCTTGCTGATATCCGTCCCGGCAATCCCGAGACTCAGCTTTACGGATGTCATTGCCTTAACAACCGGAAGTTCAAGCTTAAGCTGATACAGTTCAAAATAATTAGCCCCTGCCGGAAGCTCTGCCACTGCAGTTCCTTCACTCAGCGTCCCGCTTTCACCTGCCAGGCTCCAGCTGAGCTCAACTGAATCCGGGCTGATATTCCGGTACCAGCTGAGCTCGATATCCGCCTGGAACGGTTCCCCGGAAATGTAGTTGAATTTAGGGAACCGCGCCAACAGTACCGCATCACTGCAGAATGTGCGCCATTCCTCAGCGGTAATCATGCCTTTGGAGTCCATAAAAGCGTCCAATATACCGACCAGCGCAGTACCCTGTCCGCTGAAATCCTGCAGATCGAGCAGCTGGAAGCCGGCAAGCCGCTTGGTCCGGAAGGCTGCTTCCAGTTCTTCCTTATAGCAGGCTGCTGCCAGCTTGCCCGAAGCTGCAAAGTATTTGGCTGCCAGATGGGTGAGCCCGTTTTGTTCCAGACGTTCACGGAAAATCTCGAAATTTTTGGCTTTAAGCGGCCCGCTGTATTTGGCAATTTCCTCAAAGTTGGGATAAGTTGCATATTGCCCGATCTCATGCGAGATCACCGGAATATGCGGAATCCATTCCCCGGAGGCATCGTCTGCCTGTACGGTTTTGGCTTCAGTGCCGTACTGAATCTGGATCTCGCCGCCTATTCCTGCAGCTCCGTCGGTACTGTTCACCCGCTCAGGCGGTACGAACTGGTCGTCGTAGTCCTTCAGCGTACATGGCTCAGCGGTCTGGACATGGCCCAGCGGCGCATCACACATCGCATATGAGCCTCTGAACAGTCTGCTTCTGGAAAAGCGCACGCCGCAGAAGAAGTCCTCATGCTCCAGAATTTCCGGCACCCACTGGTGGTTGTTCGAGCCTTGTGTATAGAGGGGTCTGCTGTCAAACTCCTTGTATTCTTTTAGAATGGAATCTATCTTGGCTCTGCTGCCCCACAGCTCGTTCCCGAGCGACATCATGACAAAGGAAGGATGATTGCCGAAGGCCTGCAGAATAGCGTAGCCCTCACTCACCAGATAATCCTGCTCAGCCTGATTGTGGTTATCATCTGACGGTTCGGTAACAGTGCCCCAGAATGGCAGTTCAGGCTCCATGTAGATGCCGAGCAGATCCGCTGCCGCAAAGGCGGCTTCCGGCGGACAGCAGGTATGGAACCGGTAATGGTTGATGCCGTAGGATTTGGAGATACCGAGAATCCGCACCCATTCCTCCACATCAGTCGGCGCGTAGCCGGTCAGAGGGAAGATTAGGCCGTCATGCTTGCCGCGCAGAAACGTTTTGTGGCCGTTGATGGCGAATTTGTCGCCGTCCGCTTTGAACTCCCGCAAGCCAAAGACAAGCTCATTCAGGTCTGCCGGGCCGCCTTCTCCGGTACTGACAGCAAGGGCGAGATTATACAGATTGGGGGCGAATTCACTCCACAGCAGCGCGTCCGGCCCAAGGATATATTCAACGTCAACATTTCCCGGTTTAAGCACATACGTCTGCGCTTCCGCCACATGTCCGGCAACCTCCGCATTGTTAAAGCTCCCGGCAGATACCGTCAGCACTGCTTCAGCCTCACCTTCGAGCTTAGCCGTGATGCGGACCGAGCGGGCGGCCACATCCGGAGTAAGCCGGATTCCGCACAAATACGATTCAGCGAAAAATTGCAGCTCCAGCCTGCCGGTGATCCCGTTCCAGTTGGTCTGGGTATCCGGCGAGGTCATGTGTCCTCCTTTAGTCGGATATCCGGTGTTGCTGACACAAATCGTAACGGTGTGACTGCCTGCTGCCAATCCGCCCAAATCATACACATGAGCGGTGTTCAGGCTGTCCCGGCTGCCGATCTCCTTGCCGTCAATATAAAGCGTTGTCATCCGCGTCCGCTCCAGATACAGCCGGCATGACACGCCAGCCAGCTCCACAGGAATTTCAATCTCCCTGGAAAACCAGGCTTGGCCTTCGAACAGATATTCATCCGTCAGCGCACTGATCAGAGCCTCTTCATTTTTAGGTCCTTTACGGGCATACGAGGTCGTTCCCGGTAAATCAATTGTATCGGTGAAAGGCAGTACAAGCCCCTGTTTGTCTCCGTCCAGCTGCAGCTTCCACTCGCCTTCAAGCTTAATCATTGTCTGCAAGAATCCCACTCCCGATCGATTATTTCTTCTAATAAAATATGAATGCTGATAATAATAGTCCTGCATACCATTATAGTCTCTCGCATACATGTTATCAATTTATACTATTTAATTAATAACAATAATAACAATTATAGCGGCACGATAATAAGCCGTACGGTTTCCCGCACGGCTTAAACAAATTTAACGGACTGTAATGTTCAGACGGATCCAAGCTCGAATCGGCATAATCCACTTGATACTTATTAATGCTTATTGCTCCATTAGCTTATCCATGAGTCGGAGGATCATCACTACCGATTCTGCGCGGGTAGCTGGTTCCTCCGGTTTAAACTCTCCATTGCCTTTTCCGGTAATGATACCTGCGCTGGCAAAAGCATTAATCGGACCTGATGCCCAGCCTGCAGTAACATCGGAGAAAGGCTCATTAATACTGCTCACATAATTCGTCAGACGGGATAACATTGTCACCATCTCCGCCCGGGTGATCTCCTGACTGGGATGGAAGGAACCATCGGCGTACCCGGTTATTACTTTATTGCCTTGAAGTGCAATAATGGCTTCCGAAGCCCAATGTCCTTGCGTATCGGGGAAGCCTGTACCGCCTGAGGCGTTCAGCCCAAAGGCTTTGAACAGCATTGCAGCAAACTCGGCACGGGTTATTTTAACGTCAGGATGGAATGAACCATCCGCATAACCCGTTATAATACCCATCCGGGCAGCCCGTTCAATGAATATTGTACTCCACTGAAGCGCAGGGGCATCTGTGAATGTAACAGCAGGAGCAGTCTGCCCTTTTGCCAACATTGCTTTAATCTTATCATGGTCTACAATGCTATTGAACACAGGCTTCATTAAGGTTGGAAGCTGCGGCTCTGAAGATACCACCGGAGATGGCGTTGCTGTAGGTGTTGCCGCTGGTGTAACTGCCGGTGCCGCAGTTCCTGATGGCGCTGGAGTTGCCACTGGTGCCGTACCTCCGTCATGATTGCCATTAACCGTTGTCACGGTGACTTGAATCTCCTTTTTCACACCTCCGTAAATAACCGTAATGTTTGTCGTTCCTATACCGTTCGCTGTCACTACACCTGCTGCACTCACTGCAGCAACAGAAGTATTGGCGGAAGTATATTCCGCTTCCAGAGTCTTGAGTGCTGTAGAAAGGTCGGAGTATTTCGCCGTTACCCCTAAGCTCTGCGTTTTTCCTAGAGTGAGGGAGAGCGCAGCGGGCGTTACGACCAAATCAACCACTGCAGGCGCAGGAGCCTCCGAGACCACAATTGAAACAACGACAGACTTACCCCCGAACGAAGCAGTGATCGTTGCTTCTCCTGCCGCAGCGCCTGTGATAAGACCCTTGTCTGACACAGAAGCAATAGCCGGGTCCGAAGATATCCAAACCGCTTGATCTGTAACCACTGGATTTTCAGCATTATCATATACTGCTTTAATCACTGAAGTGCCAGTCTGGCCCACTTGCAGCCTATGGCTGGCCGGATCAGCTGTCAGATTGAGCAGAACAGGAACTGAGCTTTGAGGCTGAACCGTTACCGGGATGCTGACTGCCGGCATATTTCCGTATTGCGCTTCAATTGTAGTACTGCCTGCTGCTACAGCGTGAATCAGGCCTTTTGCATCCACGTTGGCCACGTTGTCATTAGAGGAGCTCCATATCGCTTCAATTGTGACATCTGCTGTGGACTTATCGCTGTAGGTAGCGGTGAGAACGGTCCCGCGCTCCTCCCCGGCTTGTAATGTCAGCTCTGCCGGCGTTGCCGACACGGAAGTCACCGTCCGCTCATCCTTCTTTTCGATAATATAATTGTCGAGTAATACGTCGCTTTCCGTAGTGCGGGCCTGGATTGTGATGGTATCATGGCTGACTTGAATGGCTGAGTATACCGGAACGTCCTCGTCAAACATAAAATTAAGATACTCATAGCGGGCTCCATCGTAGAATTTCCAGCCGGACGCGCCTCCGTCCAAATAGACAGTCCCGCGCTCACCATTCAACAACGGCTTCCCTCCGCTCATCGGATAGGTACGCGCGTACACATGGTCGTGCCCCTCCAGCACCAGGTCAACTTTGAGCTCTTCCAGGATAGGCGCAAAATAGGTTTGCGTGTATTCAATGACGTTTCCGCGTCCGTCTTCGGTATGATAAGCAGGCTTATGGAACATTACAATCTTCCATTTCTTATCACTTGCCAGAAGATCCCCGCGCAGCCATACTGCCTGCTGGGCCATGGTTACTTCATCTGCCTCGGAGTTCAACACAATGAAATGTACCTCACCTGAATCAAAAGAATAGGCATAGTCCTTTTGAACATCAGGACCATTCTCCGGCAAATCCAACCCTTTGGCGAAAATCTCCTTGCCGGCACCTTTAACATCGTGATTCCCCATGGTATAGCCTGAAGGAAGGGAGGTAGCATAAAACGAGGAAGCTTCCCAGAACTGGTTCCACTCATTCAGGATTGCTCCGTCGTCCACCATGTCGCCGCCGTGCATTATAAACTGGGTGTCCGGATAACGGGTTACTGCATCGCTGATCAGCTGCTGATAGATCTCCAGCCCGTTATCTCCCTTGGTATGCGAGTCGGTTACAAATACAAAAGAAACAGGGGTTTGCGGCACTGCAGTCAAAGTCTTGTATTCGTACCAGTTACTCCAGTGACCTTCATAGCCCACCCGGTAATGATAAGCAGTATTCGGCTCCAGACCGGTAACCAATGATTTATGGAACTTAATTTCCCCCAGCGGCCCGCCCTCAACCTCATGGATAACCTCCACTTCAGTAAGTGCAGACTGCTCTGCCGCCTTTTGTTGTGTACTGTTTAAGTTATTATTTACCAGATCACTGTCCTTCACATATTGAATCGAGGTTTCTTGAACTCTGGGAGCCGTCTGCCAGCCAACGCTCAGCATTGTACTCATGTCTTCGGTAACAAAGGTTTGAATGTATTTCGGATCGTCTCCGCCCAATTGGGTAACCACGTTCATGCTGAAACTCTCACTGGTACCGCCATCCTTCACTGCCTGCACTTTCCATGTACCGAGCGCAAGATTGGCCAGCGAAGTATGTATTTCACCCCTGGCATCCGTAAGCCCAAATCCTTCAGTAAGACTTTTCTGCTGAATGTCAGCTGAAGCTATATAGCCTGTCTTGGTTCCATCCGGCAGATATACTTTGACAAATCCGGATGCGCTTCCTGTCGTGGCGAAGAACTGCCCGTTTTGCTCTGCTGTTAGCAGTACAGTGGACGAAGAATCCGCGCTGGCATAAATATTCGAATTGCCTGCAGTCACCGTAACATAAGTCTGTGGACCATTGACATCGGTAAAGTCGATCTCAGCTCCTTCAACCGGAGCTCCCGCATGAGTGGTAACGGTGATAATATTCTTCGTTTGCAGGCCCGCTCCCTTGATGGTTAAAGCGTACGGAAAACCAATCGTATACTTAACCGGGGAGGCAAAGGAGCTTACGGTCGCCGCGTTGCTATATCCAAAACCGCCATCCACCATGGTGATCGACTTGTAGGTCTCGCCACGCTCCATTTTTGCGGACCGGTTCACATTGAAATCAATGCTGGCCAGTGCATCCACAAGGCCCTTTTGCAATCCGTCTGCGCTAAATTCAACATAACCGCCTATATTGTCAACTGTGCTCTTGACGTTGCTTAAACCATCACGTGCGTGCACAGCATTCGCCTGCAGCGTCTGCGGGTCGAATTTGATTCTGGCCTGCACACTGTTGGCTTCACCGGCATCCTTTGCCGCCAGCTTTAACCGGTAAGTCTCGTTGCTGACCGCTTCCTCAGGCGCCTCCAATGTGAGCATGGCCCCATGATCAACAGTAAAAGTGTACTCTGCTGAAGCAGGGTTGCCCGCCAGATCCTTCACTTCGGCAACTACTTGATGATAACCGCCATCCAGCGGCACATCCGGGTGGTAGGTAATTGCCTTAGTGCTTAGATCATAAGCGAAGGCCGCCGGTACCACGGGCTGCCCATCCATAGTTAATCGAATTGAATCTGGATCAATGCCCGATTTGGCATCATCCGCCGACAGGATGATGTCAGATACAGGGGCAGTCAGGATTTGATCCGGTACGGGTGAAACCGGAGTCAGCACAGGAACATCCATATCTTCATCCGCCGGCTCATCATAGATCAGTCTGACATCGTCGATCCAAATCGAGCCTTTGTTCTTTTTGCTCATTTGTCTTTCTTTCATCTGGAAATAGAACGCCAGGGTACCGGGCAGTTGTAGATCATCCCCGATTTCAGCCTCAACATACTTCCAGCCGCTCCAGTCTATACCTACCTCCTCGCTTCTCATTTCATAAGTTTTGGACTTCCCGGTGGCTGAAACATAGAACTTAGAGGTCAGACCATGCCCTTCATTGTTGGCGTAAATCCACATACCGATTTTTTTGGGTGTTCTGCCTGTCAAGGGTAACTGCGTTGCAGGCCCGACTGCAACTTGGGAGGGGTTATCGGTCACACCGATAAAATCATAATCAATACGCAAAGATTTAGCCCCGTCACGTATATATTTCGGATTACTTTCAAGTGCCAGATTGCCGCTGTAAATGCGCGCACTGTCGAATGTTAAATCCGCCAGACTCACATTTTCAAAATCTTCCAGCATGACAACACCGCTAGGCTCCGCCGCATCCCCATAAACGGTTGACGAGAACGAGGGTGGAGTAAACGGTACTATAACTGACATTGCCAATATTCCGGTTAATACTCTTTTCAAAAGCGGATGCTTCTCACTCACTGCCTGCCACGCTCCTCATGATCTGATCTCTTGTCCACCTTAAAATTGTAATTTTAAAGGAACACGTTATTTCAGCATAATGCGGCAATGTATTCGTGAGATCATCGTAATGTAAGCGCAAATAATACTTCATTCATGTATTACTCATTTTTTTATCCATTCAACGGTTAACGCCGGTCCGCACCAAACACCAGCCCGGCTGATTGCTTTGCCTGCTCAACGACCTCCATAACCCGTCTGCTGTGCTCCAGCATCCGGTTTGCCGTCTCCAGGTCATTCTCCCGGACCATGCGTGCGAATGCTTTGAATTCGTCATACATGCGGTGCGGGTGATTTTTCCGGTCAATCGTTACCGGCGGCTGCTTGCCCTCCACATAATCAAAGCTGTCGATCCCGTTAGCCGAGCCGGACAGATGAATATATCCATGAACTCCCTGAATGTTCATCCCGTTCTGCCCGCTACTGTCCTTCGCCCCTATACATATGCATTTGAAACTGCCGTAATCCAGCAGCAGAATACCTGAGGTATCAACGCCCCGGTCTATATTAGCGGAGTACTGCACCTTCAGCGGACTGCCGAAGCAGCCGACTGCAAAATGGATATTATAAATATTAATATCCATCAGTGCGCCTCCGGACAGCTCCGGGTTAAAGGCAGGCAGCACATTTCCGGCCAGAAAAGCATCGTACCGCGACGAGTATTGGGAGTAATTGCATTCTACGATTTTAAGCGCACCCAGCTTAGGCAGGTGCTCCTTCAGCAGCAGGTAATTGTTCAGATACTGGTTGGAAATGGCCTCAGCCAGAATCAGACCGCTACCGCGGGCAAGCTGCTGCAGCTCCAGAAATTCCTCCAGATTTGAGGTGAACGGCTTCTCGCAGATTACATGTTTTCCGTTCATCAACGCTTCCTTGGCATACTGGAAATGCAGATGGTTCGGCAGCCCGATGTAGACAGTATCTACCTCCGCATCCGCCAGCATATCGCCGTAACTGTAATATACCTGCCGGATGCCTTGATTCTTTTGTAAATGAAGCAGTTTATCCTGATGCTCCGGCTTCGAACAGATGGCCTGCACATTAATCTCAGGTATATCCTGTATAAAACTTAGCAGATCAAGTACGATGTTTCCCGCTCCGGCAATTCCGAGCTTCATCAGCTGCACCCCGCAATCCCGTGTTCCAGAATCTCCATAACGGCAACTGTTTCCTCATCCTTGATAACCTTCTCCCGCCCGTTCACAATGACTTCATAGATGTCATCATAGACTCTGGCATAATCCCCTTTGACGGAAACGACCTTCTCCTCATGGTAATTGCCCTCATCATCCAGATAAGTCAGCGTGCCGTAATGATCCGGCGTGTCCAGCCCGAAATCGGCATGTCCCTGCGGCAGGTAAAATAATTTGAGATGCTCCTCCTGGCGGTCAATCGTATGTTTGACGAACACACCCTTTTTACCGTAGGCAACAAAGCTTGGCCGGGCCTTCAAGCGGAAAAAGCTCGATTTTACCGATACCTTGAGCGCAGCATAATAGAAATCCAGATCAAAATAATCATTCATTCTGCCCTGTCCAAGCAGCTGCCGCACATCATAATGCACCCGGTCCGGCGTCCCGAAATAAGAGATCACCTGATCAATGGTATGAACACCATGTCCGAACAAATAGCTGCTATACGGAGAGAACTGCTTGACCGCATTCGGCGTTTCCGGCCGGTAATAATCATAATTCAGCTCTACCTCCAGCAGCTCACCGAGCTTGCCTGATTCGATAACCTGCCCCGTTGTGAGAAAATCTGAATCATAGCGTCTGTTCTGGTAACACTGGATAATCAGCTTCTTCTCCCGGGCATATGCAAAAATAGCCTTAGCGTCCTCTGCGCTCATCATAAACGGTTTCTCCACCAGCACATGTTTGCCGTGATCCAGCGCCAGCTTGGCATACTCATAATGCGAATCCAGATGAGTGCATACCACAACTAACTGAATCTCTGCATCGTTCATCACTGCATTAATATCATCTGTATATAAAACACCGGGGATCTTGTCCCATTCTGCTTTGTGCGGATTGCGGGCATAGATGGTTTTTACGTTGATATAATCCCGGTTCAGTGCAAACGGCAGATGATAGCGGTTGGTGCTTTTTCCGTTTCCGATATAAGCGATTGTCAGCATGTACATTCCCCCTGAGGTCTTTTTCGTTTATTATAAAGGAACTTATCCGGGCGTAAAGAATTTGCAGGTAAAACGGTACAATCGACCAAATCCCTGCATTCCGTACCCTCCATTACCGAACAAAATGTTTATTGAGGTGAATCCTATTGAAGCTGCTGCGGCAATTATCAGAAATGTCCCATTTTACACCTAACGAGCAGAGCATAGCAGCCTATATCCTGCGTCACAGGGAAAATATGCTGCAGCTTAACATTCAGGAACTGGCAAAAGCGACCTATACGTCCCACTCGGCCATCAACCGGCTGACCCGCAAGCTTGGCTTATCCGGCTTTAAAGAGTTCACTCTGCAGCTTGCCCGTGAATTTCAGCAGCATACCCAGACTCCCTCCAATGTTGATCCGAACTATCCTTTTGAACTGGATGAATCAGCGTTGCAGGTGGCCGGGGAAATCGCCGAATTAATGAAAGAAACGCTCAGCAAAGCCTATACATACATGGATGATGCCGTGCTCGCCCGGACTGCGCTAAAGCTGGATCAGTCTGAACGAATCTTCATCTACGCGTTGGGGGATTCACAGATCCGGGCCCGGAGCTTTCAAAACAAGCTGATCAAAATCAACAAATATGCCGTGATCGCCACGGACCTGTACGAATGGGCCTACCACACCGTTAATCTGACACCGGACGATTGCGCCATTTTTCTCACCTACCACGGGAACTCACCTATTTTTGTAAAAGCAGCCCGCCATCTCAGACAGCAGGGAGTCCCGCTTATTACGATCACCGCCGCTGAACAGAGTGAACTGGCCAAGCTCAGCACGCTCTGTATCTGTGTGCCGGGTGACGAAGTCAAGCATGCCAAGATCGGCACCTTTTCCTCGCAAATGGCGTTTGAATATGTGCTGAATGTGATCTACTCCTGCATTTACAAGATTTCGTATACCCAGAACAAGGAATCAGCCGAGCGTTCGCTGAGCAGCCAATATATTAACGAGCTAATGGACGAGTCCTAACAGTACAGATGGCGGTATTCAGTCAAAAAGAAAACAGCAGCCTCACGGCTGCTGTTTCTGTATTTTAATATAAGATATAGCCGGGCCTACTAGTACTTTTTCAATGCAGACAAGGAAACGCGGTAAAGCTTATCATCCTCTTCCTTAGGATCGCCGCGCCCGTCGGTATTATTGCTGACAAAATAAAGCATGTCATCCTGTATCATCACATCACGGACCCTGCCGTACCCGGTTAAAGCCTCCCGTTCCGTACCCGTTTCAAGATTAAACGCCAATATAGCACTGCCCCTTAATGCGGCTACGTACAGACTGCCATCGGCATAAGCCATGCCGGACGGCGCCCAGGTCGTATCGCCGCCAGAGGTGAAAAGCGGCGTGACCATCCCTTCCTGCTGCTCGTCCCCCTCAATAACCGGCCAGCCGTAATTCAGACCCGGTTCAATTTCATTAATCTCATCCTGGCTGCGGTTGCCATGCTCGCTTGCGTACATTACACCGTCATCCGTCCAGGCCAGTCCTTGGGCATTCCGGTGCCCGTAGCTGTATACGTAGGAGTCCGCTTGCAGGTTATCCTCCGGGATTGAACCGTCAAGGTTCAGCCGCAGGATTTTGCCGCCTAATGAATCTGTATCCTGGGCGGTATCTGCAGCACTGGCATCGCCAGCTGTGGCATACAGCTTGCCGTCCGGCCCGATTTGCAGCCTTCCGCCGTGATGAACAGAGCCGCTGGGCAGCTTATCGAGCAGCAAGTCTTCTTCGCTCCAGATTCCATCCTCCAGTCTCAGCGTTACGATCCGGTTAAACTGGCCCGAATTGTCCGTGTAAGAATAATACGCATAGGCCAGTCCGGATTCGGCAAATTCCGCATCAAGCGCAAGTCCCAGCAGGCCGGCCTCGGAAGCGGTCGCCAGCTTTTTCTCCAGCTTCACCTGCTGACGCACAGCCTCACCGCCCTCAATTTGCACAATGTTGCCGGGACGCTCTGTTATATAAAAGACATCACCGGTCTTGGTAATCGACCATGGCACTTCGAGATTGTCGGCCAGCACCCCCCGCTCTGTAACCGCCGCCTCCCCAGCATCTGGCGAAGGCTGGGCAGACATCTGCGGTTCCGGGGCTGCGGGCTGCTCCTGAACGGAATTCTCCTGCGCCGCCGGCCGGGAAACCAGCGGTTCTTCTGCCGCGGATGAGCAGCCGGCGGTCATAACAGCTGTCAGTATGGATAACACATAAATCTTTTTCATCGGTATAAGCACCTCAGCTCTCCAGTTGTCAGGCTTTCTCCTGTCTGCTGTCTATATATGTATTTATAAACGGATGCAGGAATCCTCACTCATCCAAAGCAGCAAAGGCTGCCGTCATTCTACTCTTCCTGCAGCAAATCACGCTGGCTTCTGGGCAGTTTACCGACAACCAGATTATAGGAATGGTCGATCATATCGTAAATCTCTGTCAGGGACAGGGAGCCGTCGACAATAACGGTGTTCCAGTGCTTTTTGTTCATATGGTAGCCGGGTTTAACAGCCTCCAGCTGCTCCCGCAGGTTCCCGGCAATAACCGGGTCACATTTCAGATTGATCCGGCAGGCCTCCTCTGCTCCCTCATAAATAAACGCGAACATTTTACCGCCCACCTTAAAAACCTCCGGTTCCGGACCGAAGGGATACTCCTTAACCGCCCCCCGCTTTTTCAGGCAGTAATCCATAATTTTGTTTTTCATCCCTATCCCTCTCCCTTTAGCTGCTTGCTGTTCATGCTTCCCATTATAAGAACTGGCGTTCTGTCAAGCAAGCACCTGACTACCTAAATTCAGGATAATTATTCATACAGCTATACATACTACTAATAAACTTTGAACAACAAGGAGGCCTGTATAAATGCCACAAAACCGGTTGTGGATTGGAGCACTGGGGGGCGTAACCGAGATCGGCAAGAATATGTATTTTATACAGTATGGTGACAATATCATCGTAGTAGACTGCGGCTCCAAATTTCCGGATGAAAGTCTGCTGGGCATTGATCTGATTATTCCAGATATATCGTACCTGCTTGCTCATCCGGATAAGGTAAAGGCACTTGTGGTCACTCACGGCCACGAGGATCATATCGGCGGAATCCCTTATCTGCTGAAGCAGCTGAATCTCCCGCTGTATGCCTCCAGCCTTACGCTGGGGCTGATTGAAAGGAAGCTTAAGGAGCACGGGCTGCTCCGCCAGACCAGCCTGCACCGCATAGATTCGGAGTCCGTGCTTGATTTTGGCCAAATCGGGATCAGCTTCTTCCGAACCAACCACAGTATTCCGGATTGTCTTGGCGTTGTGTTTGATACACCGGAAGGCACTGTTGTGCACACAGGCGATTTCAAGTTTGATATGACTCCAGTCAACAGACAGTACCCGGACATACATAAAATGGCCGATATCGGCAAAAAAGGCGTCCGTTTTCTGCTCTCCGAAAGCACGAATGCGGAACGTCCCGGGTTCACCCCGTCTGAAAGACTGGTTGGTACGCATATTGAAGAAGCTTTTCAAAAGGCCGACCGCAGAATCTTTATCTCCACCTTCGCCTCCAATGTCCACCGTCTGCAGCAGATCGTGGATGCCGCCAGCCTGACCGGACGCAAGCTTGCCCTGCTTGGCAGGAGCATGGTAAATGTGGTAGCCGTGTCACAGGAGCTGGGCTATTTGACGATTCCGGAGGGAATGCTGGTCGAAACGGCCGAAGCCGCCAAGCTGCCGCCGCATGAGGTTGCCGTACTGTGCACAGGCAGCCAGGGCGAACCGATGGCGGCACTTTCCCGGCTGGCGAATTCCAGCAATCGGCAGATGGAGATCAGCGCCGGAGACACTGTGCTGCTCGCTGCCAATCCCATTCCCGGCAATGAGCGTAATGTCGCCCGGATTATAGATAACCTGTACGTCCTGGGCGCCAAGGTTATCTACGGATCACGAAGCGAGCTTCATGTATCCGGGCACGGCAGCCAGGAGGAACTGAAGCTGATGCTGACCTTGATGAAGCCGGAATATTTCATTCCGATTCACGGTGAATACCGGATGCTGCATCATCACAAGCTGCTGGCTGAAGCTGTTGGCGTTGACGGGAACAACATCTTCCTGCTGAAAAATGGCGAGCTGGTGGAGTCGGCCGGCGGTGTTGTCAGACAGAGCGGACGCGTCCCTGCCGGACAGATATATGTTGACGGGCTTGGGATTGGTGACATCGGGAATGTGGTGCTGCGTGACCGCCGCCAGCTGTCGGCTGACGGTATTCTGATCACAGTAATCACCCTTAGCCAGTCAGACGGCCGCCTGCTGAACGAACCGGATACGATATCGCGCGGGTTCATCTATGTCCGCAATTCAGACCAGCTGATCGGGGAGATCAATCAGCTGGTCATAGCCACACTGGAGAAACTAAACCAGGCAGACCTCGGCCAGTGGAATGTCATCAAGCAGACCCTGAAAGAAGCGCTGGGGAAATTCCTGTATGACAAAACCAAGCGCCGTCCAATGATCCTGCCGATTATTATAGAAGTGTAGCATACAGAAGGCCCGCTTGAATTGCGCAGGCCTTCATTTTGGTTGTCCTACCTCCTGTTCTAGCCGAATAGGCTAGTACTAGTAAAGGAGGAGGAGGACGTCATTCATTCATTTGTCTCGTATATGCTGCTCGGCTTATCCCTATCCGCGCCTATTGGACCCATAAATGCAGCCCAGCTGGATAAAGGTCTGCGCGGGGGATTCCTGCATGCCTGGACGCTCGGGCTCGGCGCTGTCAGTGCAGATATCGTTTATATGCTGCTCGTCTATTTCGGCATGATCCATCTGCTCGATGCGCCGTTTGTCAAAGCGTTTCTGTGGCTGTTCGGTTTCTTCGTTCTTGTGTACACAGGCTTTGACGGCATCAGAAGCTCAGGTGAAGTGGCAACAGCAAGTTTAAGAGGCGGCAGCGACACCTCGCTGTTCAGATCCTTTCTGTCCGGGTTTCTGATGTCCCTGTTTAATCCGCTCTCCATCCTGTTCTGGCTCGGTATCTACGGATCTGTACTTGCCAAAGCAGCCAGCGAATTCCCGATGCAGCAGCTGCTCATATACAGTGGAGGTATAGTCTTAGGCATTCTGCTGTGGGATTTTTCGATGGCTGCCGCGTCCAGTATGTTCCGTAAAGTGCTGACTACCCGTGTGCTGCGGGCCATTTCCGTGTTATCCGGCCTGTCGCTTATCGGCTTCGGGTTGTATTTCGGAGTACAGGCTGCCCGGCTGCTGTTCTTCCACTAGATTTTGCTTTTGCGCAGCCGGATCCCCTTGATCCGGAATTCAGATCCCGGCAGGCTGTGATGTCCGGCTATTTCAACATCCTGTCCGCCTGTCTCCTCCTCCGCAGAGGAAGCCTTGTGCTTGCGCTTTACCCGCTGGACAATAAAATCACTGAGCGCGATTACAGCTATGATCAGCAGGCTGATGTAGAACCCCGGGCGGCTAACCTTATGGAACAGCGTACCGGCAACTGCAGCTACGATCAGAACCAGTCCGCTCCAGCGTTTCAGTCCGCTCAGCCTGCCGGGTTTAAGCAATCTTCCGGAGGACAGCAGGATCCATGACCAGTTATACAGGATCATGAGCCCGGCGGCCGTTGTAATGTATTCATATACCCTGTCAGGAAGCCAAAGCGACATCATTATAGCCGCGGTTAAACCGGCAGCAATCAGACAGAGCGCAAGAAACGGATACTTGTCCTTCCATTTCTTTGCGAACATCCGGGGAGCATCCCCTTCCTGGGCCAGGGTAATCATCATCGAAGTAATCGCATACAGCGATGCGGTCATTGTGGAAAAACCGGCAATGATCAGCACGCCATTGAACAGGTGCGGAACAAAAGCCAGCCGGTCGCTGGTCAGCGCCAGCATAAACGGGCTTTCTTTAGGATTAAAGGCGCTTAGCGGCACCATAATAACAGCAAGACCAATGGATAGTACATATACCGTCGCAAGCGACAGCAGCATCACCTTGCCGGCTTTGGGTGCCTCCTCGGGATTCTCCAGCCTGTTGGCCATAATGCCCAATACTTCTATCCCGCCATAAGCATAGAAGGCAAAAATAAAAGCAGACCACAGGCCGATTCCTCCCGCAGGAAGCCAGCCCTTAAAGCCGTTAGGCATGTCAGGCGTATACTTGGCTCCGCCAATCCAGCCGGCCAGAAATGCGGCTGCCAGCACAAGAAACATCAGAATCGCTGACACCTTGATTACAGCCAGCACATTTTCCACCCGGTCAAACCCCTTGTTGCCAAAGAAGACAATGGTCAGACTTAACACAGCATAGCCTGCTGCAAAGGTCCACATCGGTACCGCCGGGAACCAGAACCGTGAGAAAATGGACAGAGCCGTAAGCTGGCTGCCCATAATCAGCAGCTCGGAGAACCAGTAGACCCACCCGCTGCCGAACCCGGCCCAGTTCCCGAATGCCTTTTTGGCGTAGGACCGGAAGGAGCCCTGTTCAGGATGCTGTGCGGTCATTTGGGCCAGTGCATCAAAGACTACATAAGTCCCGGCAGCGGCCAGCAAGTACACAATCAGCACGGACGGGCCTCCGATAGATATCGCCAGTCCTGAGCCGAGAAAATAACCTGTACCGATTGTTCCGGCCACGCCCAATAGGCTTAACTGCCACCATTTCAGTTTCTTTTCCTGTTTAGCACTATTTGAAACCTTATTCATGAATACCGTCCTCATCCTCTTTAGAATTTGAGCGTTCCTCAATTTCTAGAGTTCCCGTACAGGCGTATATTCATGAAATTTAATATTATCCTTTGGGCGGATACGGGTCGTTACCGTAGCTGACCGAGTCCGATATTTTACCGTCTTTATTGTGGATTTTCAGCTCCGTATGAGCGTTCTTCGCTTCCTGTTTGCCGGCCCGCTCCGCCTCCTCCTTGGTACTGTGATGGCTGAGCTTCTCGCCGCCTCTCTGATTATCCCAGCCTCCGTCGGGATTCGGTGTCGTATGAATATTCCGTTTGCGCTGATCTGCCACTTGTAATCCTCCTCTGCTGATCTTTCTGCCATTCATTAACCGCAGCAGGTTTACGGCAATCAGCAGTCAGCGCTTTTAGCTGTATACGCTCCTTTATAACACAAAAGCCGCGCTAAGCGCGGCTCATATCCTAAGGACGGGTAGTGATTTTGGAGGTAACAGGTGTTCTTGGCTTGAGCGGCGGAATTTCTGCCGGATAGCCGATTCCGAAAACACCGATTACATCATAATCCTCCGGTACACCGAGAATAATACGGTTATGGGGCAATGCGCCTAAGGAAGCCCAATATGCGCCTGCTCCGGCTTCATGGGCAGCCAGGAGAAAATTCTGGGCAAAGCAGGAAACCGCCATTACATTCTCGTCACGCTCAAACGGGGTTGCTGCTGATTTAGACAGTAAAGCAAGCACAACCGGTGCTCCGCCAAAATCAGTCTTATGCTTCAGCGCCGCTCTAGTTTCGGTTCCGATCATCAGAATCTCCCACGGCTCGTTCATCCGGTGGTTCGGGGCATAGCTTGCGGCCTCCAGCCAGGATAACAGGTCTCCTTCGCTGACAGGATCTGACTTAAACTGCTTCACACTTCTCCGGGTTTTGATGATTTCTACGATGCTCATTGGCTAATCGCCCTCCTTGTGTTTGTACTAACCCTGCTGCTCCATCGCTTTGCTGAGTTCATAATCCTCCAGCTCAATGTCCGGGGTCAAGCCCAGAGCGAGCTTCGCCAGCTGGCTCCCGATAAACGGCCCCATGGTTAAGCCCGACGCTCCGAGGCCGTTGGCTGCCAGCACTCCTTCCCAGCCGGGCACGGCGCCAATCACCGGCAGAAATCCCGGAGTGAACGGCCGGAAGCCTACTCTGACCTCCTGAATGGTACTATCCGCCAAAACCGGTGCCAGCTCCAGTCCTTTATTCAGTACCTCCTGCATTCCCCCGGCTGTAACTCGTGTGTCAAAGCCATCCACATTATTTTCGTGTGTGGCCCCGATAACGATCCTGCCATCGGCAAAAGACAGCAGATATTGGTCTGTCGGCGGGATCACGACAGGCCAGGAGCCGGTATCTTCCTGACCGGTGGTCTGAAGATGTAGGATCTGGCCTTTCTGGTAGCTGACCTGAAAGCGGAGGCCCAGCGGCAGCAGCAGTGAAGGCGCCCATGCCCCTGCACACACTACTACGGCGTCAGCAGCATAAACTTCGCCGTCAACGGCCGCCCCTGTGATCCGCTTGCCTTCGGTTTGCAGCACTGCGTCACCGCTGATCTGCCGGGCCCCATTCCGCCGGGCAGCGCGCAGCAGCGCCTCACGCAGCGCACGCCCGTCCACCCGCGCAGCTCCGCTGACCCGCAGGGCATTATACCCTTCCGCCAGCAGCGGCACCTCAGACCTTGTATCCTGCTCTTCCAGCAAGCTGATTGCGCCGATCTCCGGCGCGTCATCAAGCCGCAGCCGCGCCCGTTCCTCCAGCTTGAGGATCTTGTCCCAGTCGGAGTGAACACTGAGCGCTCCAACCTGTGCATAACCGGTGTCAGTCTCGCCCTCCTGTTCCAGCTCCTGAATCAGACCCGGATAAAAACGCGCACCAGCCTTGGCAAGTCTGTACCAGGCCTTGTTACGCCGCTGCGACAGCCAGGGGCAGATGATCCCGGCAGCGGCATCAGTCGCCTGTCCCGGGTCCTTGCGGTCAATGATCAGCACCTCCGCCCCCAGCTTCGCCAGCTGATAAGCTGTTGAGGCGCCCAGAATTCCTGCACCGATGACGATAACTTTACTCATGATGAATTCCCTCTCTCTGACAGGCACTTCCATACAGCTGCCGGATTATTTTATTTTACTGATCAGCTGCTCCAGCTTGGGAAATACATGCAGCGCATTATTGTAGAAGACATCTTCCCAGTGTACTTCAGGAATAAGGTTCTTCACAAATGTGATGTAGGCCGTAAGCGGAACAAGCGGCCAGTCGGTACCGAATACCAGCCGGTCATATTTCTCGGCGAAAACAATGGCCCGGCGGAAATGATCGGTATACGTCTGCTCGCCCATCAGCCTGTCCACCTTGGCAGGATCGCCGACGATCCAGCCGGACAGGTCGCTGTACAGGTTCGGATTTTTCTCCAGCAGGGCTGCGGTATCCATTACCCAGGGATCTCCAAGATGGCAGAGCATAAAGGTAAGATCCCGGTGCTTAAGGAAGGTCTCCTCCATTGATAGCGGATGGGAATATTTAAGCAGCCCCCTGTCCGAATAGGTAAGTCCGCCATGAATGACTACCGGCAGATTATATTGGGATGCCAGCCTGTACACAGGGTCGTAAATCTCATCGCCGACATTGAAATGATAGTAGCCTGCGTAAAGCTTAATCCCGACAACGTGTTCTTCGCGCAGGGACTGCTCCAGTGCCTCGAGCTGCCCATCCAGATGCAGGGTCAGCGGGTTGATGCCGACACAGGTATACAGGTTGTCCGGAAGGTTGTCCTCCAGATCAAGCCTCATCGGATTAAGCGCCGCAGAATCGGGAAAAGCGCCCGGAACCGTCTCCGTAACCCCCATCCCCACACCCGCTATGACACCGGATTGCCGGAATTCTTCCAGCAGCCCCTTTTCCGAATAATCAATATTCGCCAGTGTCCGGGCCGTTTCATGAAAAGCTTCAATATTGGAGTAATGAACATGTGCATCGATGATTTTCATAGATAAATCCTTTCATGGAGTATCGGTTGTGAATCTGACGGTCAACAGATCGCGGAACGCTTCTTCCGGGATATTCAGATCAGAGAGCACAGTAAACTGCGGTGTGCTGAACTGCGTCTCCCCATCCTTCAAGAACAGCTTCTCTGACGTATAGGAAGACACTACATGAGTATTAACCATCAGCTCAGGAGCTGCTTTGTCCGGACTGCTGATTAGGCTCAGCCGCTGCTTCCGCTCATCCGAATGATATTGAATAATACCGCTTGCGCTGGTTGTCTCATTCTGGACTCGCCCTGCTTTATAAGTGATCTGCTCACCGTGCGCATTTTTTAGTGTTCCCCTGCTGCCCTTCAGCAAGCTGCCTGTCTTGTAAAAGGCAATGTTATGCAGATCAAGCGGATGCAGCGGTGCATCTGTATTCTGCACGATCCGGACTACAGAAGCAAGCACCGGCGCACCAGGAAGCAGCAGGAAATAGTGATGCAGCGTAAGCCCGCGTAGTTTACGGTTACGGGTAACGGATATGCTGAGCTTTATCCCTGACCAGCAGTTTCCTTTATTATCTGTCAGTTCGGCAAAAGCCGCTTCCCGCGGTTCCTCCAGTAGACTGAGCGGGGAAATACCGTCCGGGCCTGCCGCCACTCCGCCGGTCCACGGATTCCACCAGGACTTGGGCTGCGGGGACGGGTAGGACGAATCCAGCCACTCCTGACCCTGATGCTGCAACGAAAACAGTACCGGTGCAAAGCTGCTGTCAGCCTGAATCCGCAGCACTCCGTTGTCTGCTGTAAGCACCTCACCCTGCTCAGTACGGCGGGTATCATGCTTTACTTCAGCACTTGATACCGGAATCACCAGATAGCTTTCAGCCGATTCATAGGTTTCCATATCAAGCTGCAGCCGGAGCACATCTGCTTCTGCCTGTCCGTATGGAACAAGCGGCAGACTGGCTTCAGCCAGCTGCTGGACTGCATTAATCACCAGGCTATGCGGCGCAATACTCTCAGCTGCTGAGGAAACGGAGATTTCCCCTTCCAAAAAGCTCATTTTTTGCTCTTGCAGCCGCAGCTCAGTCTGCCCGCTAATAAACGGATTCCCGCCATTTAGGCTAATCTTCAGCTGACTGGATGTATCCAGGCTCTCTGCGCGTGAATGCCCCTGCTGCAGCGCGAAGGAGCGGAAATCCCGCCAGCTGTTCCAGGTGCCCAAGGCAATCCGCAACGGCCCTGTCTCTACAGTTGCGCCGGCGGTAATACCTTCAAACGGATGCTCAACCGCATATAGCCAGTGGTCCCTGACTAAGGCGCGGTCTGCCGGCCAGGCAATGCCCTTCGTTATCGTACCGTCATCGGCGTACAGCCAGTTCTCCGTCAGGTTCTGGACGTCCCAGTAGTCGGCGCTGGCGGCGTGCACGCCCTGCTTCAGATCAAGATTTTGTCCAAGATATGGCATTACGGCGCCCTCAAGGCTGAAGCCGAAGCTTTCCTTAAGATGCACTGGATCTGTAAAATCCGTACCCGAAGTGTTATGGAGCTGATGATAGCGTTCAATGATACCGTTCCCGTGGAGCTTGACCAGTGTCGTTAAAAGCAGTCCCTCCCGCGCGGAATCCAGCTTATAACGGGCTTCAAGCACCATCGCATCGCCATCCGTGTAATGGGTAACCTGCTCGGCAGCTGACTTTTTGAATTCATTCGTATAGGGCAGTCCGAACTTTGGATACTGCAGTTCGAGTACTCTATGCCTGTCTTCAAAAAGCTTAAGCGTATTTTTGGACTTGTCCAAGTGTGCCGAATACCGTCCGCTGCTGATCATCCACCCATTCTCTGTCTGCCCGCCGAAAGATGCAAGCGTTCCAGGGAAAACAAGGCTGACTTTCTGTTCAGTCAATGCAGATTCCGGACTTCCTGTATGCGCAGTAATATTCAGCTGGTGATTCCAGATCCCGTATTCTTTGAGAACGGCGGGAATAGCCAATGTTTTGCGGCCTTTTGCCGGGACCTTAATCTGTACATCTGACTGCTGAAACGCCAAAACGGAATCATCCGGCAAGCTGAAGCTAAACAATGTCTCCGTATCGTATTCATTCTCCGCAGTCAAATCCAGCTCAAACGTCTCACCTTTATAAATCATTGTGCGGTCCGGCAACGCCAGTTTGAGTTTAACCGGGAACTTCGGCTCGATTCCGAGCTTAAAGACCGCAGGCAGCCCATTTATGAGCAGCTCTGCCTCGATAACCGGATGAGTCTGGTAAGAATCCTGCTCTTCCTCTACCGGATGAACGTAGAACCGCCCTTCAACCTGCCCTGTAGTTTCAACAACTCTCGTCTCCGCCAGCTCAAAGCTGATCTTCGGATTGCTGATTCCCTTGACCTGCACAGTGAGTGGCTTGCCGCTTTTATTCAACGCTTCATAGATTATCGGATAACTGCTGCCGAAAGGCAGCTGATGCTGTACCGGAATGGAAGCCTGAATCAGGTAATCCTCCGTTTCAATCAGCCGTAAGCCGCGTCCGGTACGCTCATATTCCATTTTCAGCTTTAGGTCAGCCTTCTGCCATTCATATGTAAAATAGTCAAACCCTTTTTCATTACGGCCATCCGGCTTAACGGATATTTCCCGGATACTGTCAGAGTACCAGTCCAGTATTTCAAACAACGGCTTCACCGCTCCGGTCTGCAGAACAGACGGGATAAAGTTCATCAGGTGCGTGGAATCATCGCGTTTCTCCCAGAAAAATCCGCTTTTCTTATACGCCGGCACCGCCTTGGTATTACCCGGCCAGGTATAAAGGTCCAGCCGCGGCCAGCCAAGACGGATTGTTTCCTCAAGCGCGCGGAGTATGAGCATTTTGCCGACTTTGCGTCCATGATAATCCGGCCTGACATTCAGCAGAGGGATATACAATGCTCCAGTGTCGTCCTTGTAGTGGGAAAAGCTGCAGTATCCGATAACCTCTCCGCCTGCTACTGCCAGAAACAGCTTAAGATGGGTACCATTCTGGTGCTCATCGATAACGCTTTGTTCCGTCTGGTATGAGTTGTCCCCACCCCAGCTTTCATAGCTCCGGTTCCACATTTCGGCGATTGACTTGGCATGTTTGAGAGGCTCGTATTCTTCGATCACAATTTCAGGGGCTTGCAGCATGTAATATTGTACCTCCTTTAATTACACTTTTACTCCTTGCTATATCGCGCAAGGGTTGGATAATACTGGGTAATACCATTCAAGTATAAACCAATTGCCTGGAATGGACTAAGGATATTTCGATTTAAAAAAATTTTGCCTGCACTTTCGTTGTCACTGATAATCATTATCAGTTATACTCACTCTACGAAGCAAGGGGGTTGAACATATTTATGAATTTGAAGGAACATATTTTACTTTGGACTCATGCAGCGGTAGAAATAATAGATATCCGGCGCCATACTTCCAGTCACGGGGAGCAATTTCTCCGGTACCGGCTGCCTTGCAGTGCTTTTATATGTGCAACCCATGGGAATGCAGTAATTCTCATGGACGGTATCCGCTATGAACTATACGAAGGAACCGTGATCCACGGAGGCAAAGGAATAATCATTGAGTTGCCCCCGCCTGCGGAGCTGGTTAAATATTATTTAATCCTCTACAGAGCAAGGCTTGCCCTCCCTGCCCGCAAACATCTGCTGTCCGTCATGAATCGTGACAACCCGTTCGAGCTCCAATACATATGCAGTCCGGACGCTCCGCTCCCTTTGCTTGATAAGCTTAAGGTGATGCATGAGCACTGGCTAAAGGGCGGCAGACTGGAGCATCTGTATGTAAAATCATTGCTGTATCAATGGGTGTATGAACTGCTTAGACAGCTGCATGCACAGCATATCCAGCCGTTGAAGCCGGATGTGCTGGCGACAGCAATCCGGTATATGGAGAATAACATCAGTCGGCCTCTAAGCATGGACAAGCTGGCCGAGGCCGCAGGGAGCAGCCCGCGCAGCTTGTCCAGACTATTCCGGCTACGCCTGCACACCAGCCCCAACCAGTATCTGATCAGCCTGCGCATGGAAAAGGCCCGCGAGCTGCTGCTCCACACCGAGGCCAGCCTGCATGATATTGCAGCTGCCATCGGGCATCCGGATGCGTATTATCTCGGAAGGATGTTCAAAAAGCATTTCGGGATTTCGCCGGGCAGGTACAAAAACTCAGTAAAAGCAGCTGCTGCCTGGCCGGAAATGACATCGGGCGCGTCCGGTTTTGACATTGTCCGTACGTCTTCGCTTGGTTATAGTGTTGATAATCATTATCAATACAAATCAGAAGGAGCGTCATTCATGTTTAAATCTGCCAGACCGTCACTTTTTATTACCTTACTGTTATGCTTCACCATCGTGCTCAGCGCCTGCGGAGCAGGAAATACCAATACAGCTGCCAGCAGCGCATCCCCGTCACCCCCGGCAAGCACTGCGCCTGCGGCTACTGAGAAACCCGCTGCAGAAGCACAGAGCCGGATTATTACAACGGTCAAAGGGGATATTGAAATTCCCGCTGATCCACAGCGTGTCGTAGTTCTGTACATGCTCGGAGATGTATTGGCGCTTGGTGTTAAGCCGGTCGGCGTATCTGATGTTTCTGAAGGGGCTGCCTTTGAAGATGAGCTCAGTGATGTACAGAAGCTGGGAACCTGGTTTGAAGCGAGCCCGGAAGCTGTCCTGTCACTTAATCCGGATCTGATTATTGTACCTTCGGATAAAACCTATGAAGTACTTAAGGACATCGCCCCTACTGTACTGGTCCCTTACGATAAAATGAGCGACGAGGAGCGTGTATCCTTTATCGGAGAAGCACTCGGTAAAGAGAATCAGGCAAAGAGCTTGTTTGATGAGTTCTACGCTAAGGTCGAAGACAGCAAGCAGAAGCTCAAAGGCGCCGGTATCCTTGACCGCACTGTATCCATTATGGAGGGCGGCGCTAAACGCAGCATGGCTGTTGTGACCAGCAAGCAGTTCGGACGCGGCTCCCAGGTAATCTATGAATATCTGGGCATGAAAGCCCCGGCAATTATTCAGGAGAAGGTTGAGACTTCTGCGGGAGCAACCGGTGAGGATGTATCATTTGAAGTACTGGCCGACTACAGCGGGGATTACATGTTCCGTTCATCCTATGAAGGGATGGCCGATCTCACCCAGGACCCGATCTGGAACAGTATCCCTGCGGTAAAAGCGGGCCGGCTCATTAACATCGATTTCGGCTTGTCCTATTACAGCGATATTTACTCCCTTAATGCCCAGCTCGATTACATTGCAGAAAGTCTGCTGGCTGCGCCACGAGTTGAGTAAATAAGCCCTTAAAGAGTACCCGGATGGTTCAATGCAGTGATTTCGAGAGGATAACTGACATTAGCGATCTGCAGGTGCTCTTTTTTCTTTGCTTATTTCTGCTTTTTCAATAAAAAAAATATCCAATACGTCATTTAAAATAACATTGACAAAGATGTCTTGCGTGGAATAATATATTTAATATGATAAATGTCATATTATATAACATTTAAGATCTTGTATAAGCCCATTAATCGGAGTGGGCGTCTCGACCAGGCAACCGTAAATTGCCCCAGGCTACAAGAGGATGCATGAGCTGATGCGGCTTGTATTTGAACTTGCAGATACAACCCTCTTCCCCTCTGTGCCTCTTTAACCTGGGGTTTATTGCATTTCCACTATCCGTAACTTAAAGGAGAGAACCTACCATGACAAAAAGTAATGCGCTCGCTGAATTTCAAATGCAGCTTCCCCGTAACTGTACCTTTACACCGGGTGACTGGCAGGTTCTGTCCCAATACTGGTATCCGGTTGCCATCGCTGAGGAAATCAAAGATAAGCCTGTATCCGTCAAGCTACTGGATGTCAAGCTGGTCTGCTACCGCAGCCACGGCAAGGTTGTGATTGCCCGCGATCTCTGTTTCCACCGGGGAGCCCCGCTAAGTCTGGGCTGGGTCGAAAATGAAGAAATTGTCTGTCCTTATCACGGGTTCCGTTATAACTGCGAGGGTGCCTGCACCTCCGTTCCCGCACATCCAAACGCCAAAATCTCACCAAAGCTAAAGCTCATGATGTACCCTGCCGTTGAACGCTACGGGTTAATCTGGACCTCGCTGGCCGGAACGGAAGAGCAGCTTCCGGAATTCAGCGGGTGGGATGATCCGGATTTTGTTAATATTTTGCCGCCCAGCTTTGATATTGCCGGTTCGTCAGGACGCCAGATGGAAGGCTTTCTGGATGTGTCCCATTTTGCTTACGTTCATGCTGATTCATTTGCCGATCCTGACAACACAGAGGTTCCGCAATATAAGGTCAGACGGGAAGGCACTGAGCTGCATGCCGATTACTGGAGCACGGTCAGCAACTACGGCAAAGGCCAGGAGAATCCGGCACCGGAAGGCTTTATGTGGCTGCGCGCATTCCGGGTGTTTGCCCCCTTCGCGGCATCGCTTACCGTTCATTTTCCGGAAGACGGGAAGCTGATGATCCTGAACTGCGCCTCTCCTGTATCTGCACGTTATACCCGGTTGTTCTGCCCGATCTCACGCAATTTCGATAAGTCCGTACCTGTTGAGGACACGATTAAATTCAATCTTCAGGTATTCTCGGAGGACCGGGAGATGGTAGAAGCCCAGACTCCGGAGGATCTGCCGCTGGATCTGACCGCAGAAGCGCATATTCCGGCTGACCGGACTTCAATTGCCTACAGACAGCTGCTGACCGAGCTGGGTCTCGGCAGAGACTACACATCTTAAATCAGCCCTTATAAAATAAGGCGGCTGGCACATGTTCTTCATCATAAGAACATGCGCAGCCGCCTTTTATCATGACTATCATCGCTGCCAATTGTCTAGCTCTCCAGAATAAACCGGTTCCACTTCTGCTGCCAGGCGATATCATCCCAGAACGGATGATGCGGTGCGGAGTTGGAGCAGAGCGTCATCCCCCAGAAGCCGAGCCCCATTCCCTTGCGAATCGCATATTCGGCGATAAATTTGCCTACAGGCCCTTCCTCGAAGCCGGCCAGCAGCGGCGTATACCCGACATAACCTTCCCCGATTACAATCGGCAAGTCTGCCTGGACTGCCCATTCATGGATTTCTTCAAAGGATTTATCAGCCTTCTGCAGCATCGCGATCTTATGCGCCCCGTATCTGTCATACAGGAAAAGATCCCATTTGTCCGGGTCTGCCCAGTCGTGCAGATAGATCAGCCGCATGCCCACGGGGTTCCCCTCCATCCGCCACTCCTGGCCTTCAGGCAGGCTCCATTCCTCAAAAGGCGGTGCATCCTCCCTGAGCAGTGATTGGACGAATTCACCGGGAAACGGCACATTGTCATCATCAATCCCGGCACTATGCATCAGCTCGTTCAGCACACCCTTGATATACAGATGATAATGTCCGACCTGCATATTGCGGGCTACATAAGCTTTCGGATATTCCTCATTTACAGTATAGCTTGCTGTAATTAGTGTATCCGGATGCTGCCCGCGCAGATAGCCGACGGCTTCTTCAATATAAGGCTGCATGATTCTCACGTTAGCCGGTACATTTTCAAACGCCACACCTTGGGCTGCTCCAACGGCAGTCAGCTGACCGAACTCCACCTCATTGTGCAGCTCCGCATATATAATCTGCTTGCCATATCCGGCTTCTTTTACGTAATGGATTAACCGGCTCATCGATTTGGCAATCGCCATGAACCGGTCTTCAGGTGCAATTGCCGCCAGCTCGTCGCGCAGCTGCGGGTGCGCCAGAAAGCTCGGGCTCTGCTGGTACTCCCACGAGGACAGCATAATATAGCAGTTATGCGCAGCTGCCTGTTTGAACAGCTCGAGCAGATGGGCATGCCCGTCCAGCTCTGCTCCGCCGATACAGTTGTACCATCTGGTCCGCTGGCCGACCTTGCCGAGGCTGCCGAATTTCAGCGGGCCGGGACGTTTGCCTTCAGCGGTAAACAACAGGAATGGCATAGCACAGATTCGAATCGTATTGTACCCGCGCTCTACCGCTTCCGCGAACCGGGCGGCCAGATCATGATAAGGTTCACCCGGCAGCGTCATCGTGTACCAGGAGAAATCCCACATTGTTATCGTAAGCTTGTTAGGATGAAGACTGTGTATATCGTTCATAGTAAAATCCTTTCCTTCAGCAGGATAGAAGCAGCAGGGATCAGCCCCGCAGCTATTCAGCTGAAGTTTACAGGAAAAATAAAGCAGCAGCAATTGATAATAAACGGTTAATGATGGACGATATTCTTATCCCTTAACTTCATGCAGCCGGCATTTTTTTAAAGCGAGATAGTTTTAGTAGCAATATTCCGGCAAAATTCCCGGTCATGCTCCACAAACAGCAGCGTCGGCGCAGATTCAAGCAGCAGCTCCTCAATCTGCATCCGGGAATAGATGTCTATAAAATTCAGCGGCTCATCCCAGATGTATAAATGGGCCTGCTCACTGAGACTCCGGGCGATCAGCACCTTTTTCTTCTGTCCTCCGCTGAACGAGGCCATATCCTTTTCGAACTGTACCCTGGAAAAATCAAGCTTTCGCAGAATCGCCTTAAACAGGCTTTCATCAATCTCCTGCTCCCGTGCGTAATCGGTTAAGCTGCCCTGCAGATACGAGGTGTCTTGGGATACATAGGAAATTTTCAGCTGGCTGCCGGTCCGAAATGTTCCTGCATAGCTAATATCCTCCCCGGTCAGCAGCTTGAGCAGACTGGATTTGCCGGAACCGTTTTTGCCCGAAATGGCGATCCGCTCGCCTTGTTCAATTACAAAGCTGATGTCACTGCATACCCTCCGTTCCCCGTAATGGATCGAGATATGGTCAAATTCGGCCAGTTGTTTTTTGTGATACGGAAGCTGGGTAATCTTCAGGCTGGCTGAGCTTTCAATATTTTTTAGCAGCTTCGACTTGTCATCAATTGCGCTCTGCTGGCGCTGCTCCATCGATTTGGAGCGTTTCATCATTTTCGCTGCCTTATGTCCGACGTAGCCCTTATCCAGCTTGGAGCCGGAGTTACGCGTACCGTTTTTGCTTTTTTCCACTTCGTCCGACCAGTTGCTGGTACGCTTGGCTGCGTCTGATAAACGCCTGATGTCGGCCTGCAGCTTGTCATTCTCCGCCAGTTCACGGGCGTCCTGCCGCTGTTTATTGTCCCATCATTCCGAGAAGCTGCCTTTTTGGATGTCGATGCCGGTTTTATTGATCGAAAGGATGTGATCGACGCAATTATCCAGAAACGCACGGTCATGGGAAACCAGGATAAAGCCTTTTTTATTGTTAAGATACTCACTGACGAGCTGTCTGGCCTCCATATCAAGGTGATTGGTCGGCTCGTCGATCAGAAGGAAGCTGTTTTCCTTCAAAAATAACGCTGCCAGCAGCACCTTCGTCTGCTCTCCGTTAGACAGCGACTCAAACGGCCGGTATAACACATCATCCGCCTCAACCTTTAATAAGGACAATTCACGAACGAACTGCCACTGCTCCGCATCCGGACAGATCTCTTCAAAGACGTCCATGGTCAAGTATTCAGGATGCTCCACCGGGAACGGGAAATAGTCGAAGCCCACTTTTGCCGAGATGGTTCCGCTATATTCATATTTGCCGAGCAGCAGGTTCAAAAATGTTGTTTTGCCGCGCCCGTTTCTCCCTGTAAAGCCCAGCTTCCAGTCGGTATCCAGCTGAAAGCTTACCTTTTCAAATATATTATCGTAGCTGCCGTCATAGGCAAATGTAAGATTCGAGACATTAATTAATGACATGCAAATAACCTCCTGTACCAAATAAAATGAGCTGCAAGAAGGTATGCTTCCGCAGCTCAAATAAAATACAGCAGACCCGGCCCCTTAAGTAAGCGGCGGATACGGCTATTATTCTGAGTGAAAGGATGCAGGACCTTCTTGCACATAAAGCATAAAACACACAAAGCCTGGTGGCCTCGCGGAAATCTGTTTTATCGTTTTATATAAGCGCAAGAAATCCTACATTATCCTGTCAGCTCCTGTCATTAGTTAGTCTTATTTATTATACACATGATTGTAAAATAAAAACAGGCGGAATTACAAACACTTTTATTTAAATTCTATTTTTTTCCTTAAATTAAATATATCGCACAAAAAAGATGATAATATATAATACATATGTTTCCATATAATTCCTCAAGGAGGAAGAAAATGAATTCTCACAAAAAGAAGGACAATATTTTTTAACAAATAGAAATAACGGAAAATTTGACTTGGAAGAAGTAAATTCATTACCGGAACAAAATGTAACTTTTAGTAAAAGCGGCAATAACTCGAGAGAAAGCATTTTGAATGGTATATATAATAACTATTTTTTAAATAAGTAATCTTTACTACTCTAATATATAAAGGGGACCGAATAACAGTCTCCTTTATATATCTTCTAAGGAGCATTTTATGAAAAGTAGAATCAGATTTTTTCTTTTGTTTATCCTATCACTATCATTTTTAACCGCATGCGGAGATGAAGTAAAGGTAATTAAAGCTACTATTGAATCAAATGGAATTCAAAAGGAGTATACTGATGCCCCCTCTATAAAAATGATTGAAACTGCTGTGAATTCTACTAAGAAAGAACATGGTGCAATTGATGTAGGTCCTTCAGAATATAAAATCATACTTGATTATAATGATGATAAAACAACAAGATATGATCTACATTTAAACATCGAAAAAGGCTCTGGATATTTAATAAGAGGAAGTTTAGATAGCCTGTTCCGGTTAAAAAATAAGGATGCAAAGAAACTAATAGAACTTATAACAAAGTAAATTTGCCGTTACCAGCGAGCAGTCTGCTTAGCTCAGCCATAAAATTATCATTACCCCTTCCCCGAACTAAACCCCCGCACCACCTCCTCCGCCTTCCGCACTGCCTCCTCATCCTCCGCTTCAACCGGTCTCCGAAGATCACGCAGATCAAAGAATCTTTTGGCAGACATAAGAAGCACCAGCACCATCGCGGCCACACCTGCTGTTTGCAGCATATCATCCATCTTTGACTCTCCTTTAGCATTCGTTCTGTGAAGTAAATTCATGTTTCCAGCGTACTACTTGTGCCGTTAATTCTGGATTAGAGTACCTGCCGGGCAATTTAGATTGCATTAAAAAAAACCATACTCCTATGAGTATGGCCGTGTTGCTGCCCTGTTAGGCAGATTGGATTAAGTTGGTTATATTAAAAATCAGCCTAATTTGCTGTCCTCGCCGCTCTGCAGCATTCTGTACCCCACGCCAATATGGGTCTGAATGATTTTGGACTGGGCCGGCGGCTTTTCGATCTTTTTGCGCAGGGTTGCCATAAAGACACGCAGGGCTGGTACGTCATAAGTGAGGCTGCCCCAGATCTCCCGCAGGATGTAATTATGCGTCAGCACCTTTCCCGCGTTCTTGGCGAGCAGGCAGAGCAGCTTGTATTCGATCGGAGTCAGATGGATTTCTTCCTGGCCCATCCATACGCAGCCGGCTGCATAATCAATCCTCAAATTGCCGTTTGTAAAAACGGACGCATCCTTCTGCAGCTTTTCGCTGTCATAGCGGATCCGGCGCAGGCTGACCCTCAGTCTGGCCAGCAGCTCCTCGACACTGAACGGCTTGGTCAAATAATCATCTGCCCCGGCGTCCAGCGCATCGATCTTGTCGCGGTCTTCACTGCGGGCGCTGACCACGATGATCGGCAGGTTGGACCATGCCCGGATTTTGCGGATAATCTCTACACCGTCCATATCCGGCAGCCCCAGATCAAGGATCATCAGATCCGGCTGGTTGGATACCGCCTCTAGGATGGATGCCTCCCCGGTCTCAGCCGTGTGATATTTATAGCCTTGTGTCTCCAGTGTAGTTGTAATCAGCTTGCGGATCGGTTTGTCATCCTCAACGACAAGTATCAACGGTTTATTCAAGAACGTTCACCTCCTCAGCCTGCAGGGTAAAGCTAAAAATAGCCCCCTGCGGTATATTATCCGTAATCTCTATTGTTCCTCCATGGGCAAGCACAATGGATTTGCATAATGATAGCCCCAGCCCTAAACCTCGCCGTCCGTCACCGCGCAGATTATCCGCCGTGAAGAACATATCGAATAGCTTACTTTTGGCTTCCTCCGATATGCCCGGGCCGTCATCGGAAACTGTGACCCGTACCATCTGCCGCTCCCTTTTCGCCGATACTATAATAGCGGAGCCTGCCTGTGTATACTTGATCGCATTATCCACCAGATTGATCAGCACCTGCATAATCAGCCGGGAATCCATCCGGGCCATCAGCAGCTCATCCTCAAGCCGGGTTTGAATGATATGCTCTGCACTGCTGCGGTTTACATGCAGCAGTGCTTCAGCGATAACCTCCTCAAGGAGTTCCGCCTGAAAATACAGGTTCAGACTGCCGTTATCGATCCGTGTAATGGACAGCAGATTCTCCACCAGATTGATCAGCCACATTGAATCATCGTAGATGTCTGTGTATAGCCCTATTTTTTGTGCTTCACTAAGTACACTTGGGTTGGCCAGCAGAATGCCGGCATTGCCGGAAATACTGGTTAGCGGTGTCCGCAGATCATGGGAGATGCCGCGCAGCAGATTGGCACGCAGCTGTTCCTGCCTGATCTGAATGGAGATTTCTTTTTGCCTGCTGCTGAGCAGCTCCTTCTCCAGTGCCAGAGCGCATTCGCCAAGCATGGCAATCATCAGGCTTTTCTCAAAGATGCCGAGCGGTTCTTCCTGGTCCATCACAATGGCTGCCACCGCAAAAACCGTATCGCCTGCACGCACAGCGTGATACAGACAGCTGGCCGCAGAAAAGGTATCTGTGGTTGCTCCGGCCCGTTTATTGTTTTTGTAGACCCAGTCGGCGACCGCCCATTCGTTCACTTCTGTATACTGTGACGGGGCTACAGCAGCTTCCGGCTTGGGATAGATCAGCGGTGTTTCCAATCCATCCGGACCTGCCGGATAGAAAATCACGGTCCGGTCCACCAGCTTGACCATCTGGACAGCTGTTTCATTGATGATCGCCTCCGCATCTTCCGCCTGCTGCAGCTTGCGGCTCGTTTCCAGCAGAACCTCCGTCCGGTACGCTTTTTGCGCAGACTGCCGGGCCTGCTCCTTGATCCGCATCGTTAGTGTGCTGCTGATGAAGGAAGCGGTCAGCATAACAAGGAATGTAACCGGATAACCGGTGTCAGCTGCAATCAGCGAGTAATAAGGCTCTGTGAACAAATAATTGAAGACTAGCACGCTGAGGATGGAATTGGCCGCGCTGTACAGCCTTCCATTAGTCACTATCGCATTCAGCAGAACACCCAAAATATATACGGTAATGATATTCGCTTCACGGAATCCGAGATGCTTAAACCATAGCCCAATCAGCGTGCATGCCGCCAGAATGATAAGTGTCTTCAAGGCGTATGCCGGAGAGAAGCCCCGCGGCTTCAAATAGGCAGGAAAACGGTTGTACCGGGCTGACTGGGTATCCGGAATGATATGAATGTCAATATTCGGTGCCAGCTCCGTTAATTTATCCACGATATTCGTTTTGGCAATCCATCTTTTTTTGCCGTTACGCGGCCGGCCGATTACAATCTTGGTCACCCGGCTGGAAACAGCGTATTCTGCAATCTGTGCCGGAACATCGTCACCGTAAACGGTGGCCGGCTGAGCCCCGAGCTGCTCGGCCAGCCGCAGATTATCGCGGAGCTCCGCCTTGCTCTTGGGAGTTAAGTCTTTACTTCTCGGCGTTTCCACATACAGTGCGGTGAAAGACCCGCGGAATGCCTCCGACATTCTCGCTGCCGTGCGGATCACCTTTTTGCTGGAGGCGGCAGAGGAAAGGCAGACCAGAATGTGGTCGCCTGTATGATAAGTCTCTTCAGCTGCCCTGTCACCGGATTGCCGGGCAATCCGTCCCAGCTGATCCGCGGTATAACGCAAGGCGATTTCCCGCAGGGCAATCAGCTTGCTTTTGACAAAAACCTGTGAACCTTCCTCCGGTCCCTCCTGCTCATCTGCGGTAAGCTTCCCTTTATTGAAGCGGTCCAGCAGATCATCCGGCGGAATATCGACCAGTTCGATCTGGTCTGCCCCGTCAAATACGCTGTCAGGAATTCGCTCCTGCACGGTCAGACCCGTAATGGCTGCAACAATGTCATGCAGGCTTTCAAGATGCTGTACATTGACTGTTGTATACACATTGATTCCTGCGCGTAGCAGCTCCTCGATATCCTGATACCGCTTTTTGTGCCGGCAGCCTGTACCGTTATGATGAGCCAGCTCATCCACCAGTATCAGATCAGGCCGCCTGAGCAGCGCCTTATCCAGATCAAATTCACGGGAAGGCTGTTCCAGCCTCGGCAGCTGCTCCAGGCCTTCCATCAGCGACTCCGTCTCAGGACGCCCGTGCGTTTCAATGAACCCGGCCACTACGTCCTTACCGTCTCTCCGCTCATCATGAGCAGCATTCAGCATGGCAAAGGTTTTGCCGACGCCTTCCGCATATCCGAAAAAGATTTTTAGTCTGCCGCGTTGTTTCCTCTGTATGCCGTCTGAACCCTGATCCTGCAGTGGAACAGCGCTGTTCCGGTGTTGTGCCATATCCATTCCCTTTCCGGAATTGTAGTTGCTGTTAGCTAGTATAGCATGTGCAAAATCAGCATAGCATTACAAGTTCGGCGCCTGCATTAAGATTGCATTAAGATTTTGTCGCACCAAAAAAGGATGCCCCTTACCAGCCATCAACCGGCCCCGGGGCATCCCTGAATCAGAATCTTTTATTGAATAATAGAGGAAATAAATTTCGTCATTTCTCCACTGGTCTCATTCAACCGCTCTATGACTTCACTGAACTGGGTAACCAGCTCCGCCTGGGCAGCCGAAGAAGCGGCAATCGCTTCGATCTCCTGTTCCATGTGGCGGATTGACCGCTGCACCAGAGCCAGTGAATCCTCAATTGTCTTGGTTGCTTCTTTGGTATTGACAGACAGCTTACGCACTTCCGATGCCACCACACCAAAACCTGCCCCCTGCTCACCAACCCGGGCCGCTTCAATCGCTGCATTTAAGCCCAGCAGGTTCGTCTGCTCCGAGATTTCCCTGATGAAACCGGCTACCTTGTTCACTTGTTTGGACTCCAGGACTGTCTGCCGCGAGTTATCCAGAATCTGGGCCGTTGTTGCCGATAGCTCTTCCGACTGGGCAGCTACATTCTGGACCATATCCATCAGCTGTCCGCTGATTGTATTAATGCTCTCTGTGAGCTGCTCCATTCTGTCTTCATTCTCCAGCGTGTAAGCAATCGCAAAAGCGCCGATCACTTCGCCGTCCGTCCCGTAAACCGGAATAGCCGAAGAGATAACGGTCGCTCCATAGAGCTCGGCAGGCAAGCGGTTCGTTGTTGCACGTCCGGCAAGCGCGTTGCCGAGTGAAGGATCATCCGGGGAAACGGGGCTTCCTTTAGTCAGACCGAAGTCCAGCGTCTCGCTTGGTGCATAGTAATGAAAGATTTCCCTGTCTGTAACACCAATCATAATATCCTGGGCGTGAACTTGTTTAAAAAAGGGTGCTGCTAATACTAGTGCAGTAAGGTTATCCATGGCTCTCTCCTATATGTGTATGATCTGTGTCTAATTGTGTCTACTACTGTATCGACACTTTTGCCGGAAAAATAAAGAGATTCGCCATGAAAAATCTTCATGCATTTTCGTTAAGCCGCGGCTGCTTGCTCTTTACGTACTACTGACCTCCGCTTCAGCCGGTAGCTGATGGCCGTGACCGCGAAGGCTGCAAGTGCTATTCCTGCCGCAGTCCAGGATAAGGATGCCAGCCCGCTTGTTCCGACCACCAGCCCGCCAAGGGCCGACCCGCCGGCGATACCGGTGTTGGCAGCAACCGGGTTCAGCGAAGCTGCAAAATCCCGCGAACCCGGTGAATGTTCAACTGCCAGCTCAATCAGATACAGCTGCGACGTTACATTCAGAATATTAGACACACAGGCACTCAGAATCAGAAAGACCAGACCGAGCACAGGAATAGGCGCTGCAAAGAAAAAGAGGACGTAGATTGCTGCCTGGACCAGAAAGACTATTCTTAATCTGCCGAGCGCATTGCTGGAAGCGACAATCCCGCCGAGCCAGGTGCTGAAAATCGTAGCCAGGCCATACGCAAGCAGCACCCAGCTGACCGATGCTGCAGAGATGTTCATTACCTGATCCATAAGCGGTCTGATATAAGTGTAGATACTGAATACGGCACCGGTCCCGAATACCGGGATCAGGAAAGCAAGTATGATACGTCTGTTAGTCAGCAGGCTGAGCTGGTCCTTCAGCGAAGCCTTGGTGTTTGTCAGATTAGAAGGAATAACGATCAGGTTAAGCACAAATGCGGCCACTCCCATCACTGCTGTCAGGATAAATGCAGCCTGCCACTCAAAATGCTGGCCGACAAAAGTACCGATGGGCACCCCAAGCACATTAGCAATACCAAAGCCGCCCAGTATATATGAGACAGATTTCCCCTGCCTGGCCGGAGTGACAACCTCGCTTACTGCAGAGAGGGACAGGGAAATTGCAAGTCCGCACAACACCGCCGTTGCGATCCTTGTGAATAGCATTAATCCGTACGTACCCGACACGGCACTGAACAGATTAAACACAACGATCAGGGCAATCGTACCCAGAATCGTCTGCTTCTTGGGCAATCTGCTGACCAGTGTCATGAGTACCGGTGTTCCCAGTGCATAGGCAATGGCAAAGCCGGATACAAGACTGCCCGCAACTGCTAGTGTAATCTGCAGGGAAGCGGCGATTTCCGATAACAGCCCGACGATAATATACTCTGTAGTTCCAAGCAAAAAGGCCATAAAGGTAAAAGAAAATACCAGACCCCGTTCATTTACTGTTTTCATAATTCCCCCTGGCTGCTGTTCAGATCCAAATCAATCCTCACGCGAAAATATTATATATATTGCTGACCGTTTTCAACCAGGCTCCGCCCGGATTGGTTCCGCTTTCACCGGTTGTAAATCAGCCTGCAGTTATAACAGAACCGCCTTTGGGATCCGTACATCCCCCTATTCATTCCATAACATGCGGAACTTCCCCAATCCGGCTGTTTGCATACTGTCACATCCATTCACTAAGCTCTGCCTTCTTACTTGCTTCATTGTACAAATGAACAGGTATTGGAACAATAAAGGTTCTTGTTGTGTTTACCAAAAAGATGATATATCTTGTCATTAGAATACTTGAATGAAAGCGGGATAAGGTATGGACGAAAATGCGGATTTGCTGATGAACATGAACAGCGGGGCTTTTAACGGAGAACTTATTTATGCAGGCAAGCTGAGCGCCAACCCGGAATGGAAATTTGCGCTTCACAAGCATGAGGATTTGCATGAGGTCATTTATATTGAAGACGGGGCGGGCTCCTATGTAATCGACGGTAAAGCCTATACTGCCCAAAAAGGGGATGTGCTTGTCTACAACCGGGGTACGCTGCATCAGGAACAGTCTGACCCTGACCAGCCGCTGTCTACTTATTACTTTAATTTTCGTTTTCTCCCCCCGATTGATACACAGCGCGATTGGGTTGTTCCTCCCGGCTGGGAGCCTGTTATCCGTTCCAATCATTACACAGGTGAGCTGTCCATGCTGATTCAAAGCCTGGTCAATGAATTTTCGCTGCGTGGCAGAGGCTACGAACGGATTTCACAGCATTTGCTGGAAGCGATTCTGTTACTCCTTGAACGGATGATTCTTTTACAGAACCGGACTGCCAAGGAGGAAAAAGCTTCACTCGCGAATCAGATCAAAGCTTACCTGGATACTAATTACCGGCGCAAGCTGACCCTTGGCGATCTGGCACAGCTTTTTCATATTGACTCTTACTATCTGGTTCATATGTATAAAAATAATTTCGGTATCTCGCCCATCAACTATTTAATTCAGCGCCGGATGGGTGAAGCCATGCGCCTGATGGCCATAACGGACAAAAAAATCTGGGAAATCGCCAAAATGGTCGGATACGACAACGCCAACTATTTTTCTATCCTGTTTACCAGGGTCATCGGCATCTCTCCCCGTAAGTTCAGGGAAGGCAATCAGCGGGATTTTTATAAGGATTGATCGTTTGAACATCTTGTCAAGAACATTTTGTTTAAAATTTTGTCATCATTTCTTAATAAAAGGTCCTAAAGCCTTGCGGGCACTGGAATATCACATTTGCTGGTAAATGGTGTTACTTTTATATGTGTTAGAGTGGGTTCAGAAGCTTACCAGACAACAATTCAGGAGGTAACTTATGAATACAACTAACCGTACAAATCGTTTTCGCAGCCTGGTCATTGGTGTAAGTCTGGGTACTGCCCTGCTTACTGCCGGAACTGGCTTCATGGATACCAACAACAAAGCATATGCAGCAACCGCTAACAGCACTGTAAGTGCAACAGCTTCGAATACCAGCCTTGCCGAACAGATTATTGCTACCGGCATGAAATATAAAGGTGTCCGCTATGAGTACGGAGCTGAGGCAGGGAATACCAGCAGCTTTGACTGCTCCTCTTTCACCCAGTATATCTTTGGACAGCACGGCGTCACTCTTTCCCGCTCCTCCAAGCAGCAGTCAACGGACGGAACTTCTATATCCAGAAGCCAGCTGCAGCCGGGTGATTTAGTGTTCTTCTACTCGCCGATTCATCATGTGGCCGTTTATATCGGTGACGGAAAAATCCTGCACACCTACGGAGATGGCGGCGTAACCGTCACCGATCTGGACAGTGGCTGGTGGGATGAGCATTATACTTCTGCCCGCCGGGTGCTGCCGGTAAATGGACAAGACACCAGCAAAGCCGGATCCGGCTCAACGGCCGGCACAGACAGCGGATCTGCTGCAGATACAGCAAGTGATCCCGCCGATACGGCTAAACCGCAAACAACAAAAGATAGCTCCGCTCCAGACACAGCATCTGACAATGCATCAGATACATCATCAGACTTAGCTTCTTCCGGCGATTCTGCCCAGGCTCAGCCCGCAGGCTTTGACTGGGGATGGTTCAGCAATTTCCGGTAAGCCGGCTGGCATAACTATATGTGTTAATGTAACAAGCCGATTCTGCTTTTAGCAGATCGGCTTGTCTTTGGTTTGCTTTTTCCAAGTTCACTTTTGTATAGGAATAAGTTCCACCGATTGCGTATCCCTCACCGGATTCCAGTAGCGCTCTATCTCAACAGTCAGCGGCTGCGGATAATCGATAGCCTGCAAGCCGAAGTTGTAATCGTATTGCTCATCAAATTCAGTGGCTCCCCGTGCTACTGATTGTGTAAAGACCCCTTCCCCTTCCGGTCTCGTATACACTTTTCCATCTGCATCTGTATAATTTTCTGCCAGACGCATTATAAAGCTGTCCTGTGTCTCTATGTTTTCCCGCTTATTCCGGAAAGTAATTACACCCGGTTTTGCTGATTCACCCGCATTTTTTATCGAAAAGCCGTCTGGCGCTTCTACAATCAGCCGCTTTTTCAGATCAACAACAAGCTTCATCTGATCTCTATCAACCGCCGCGATCCCGAAGGTTTTCAGAGACAGGCTGTCCAGAGCTTTATACTCTTTACTGGTGTATACAAGCGTAAAATGGGACCGGTCCTTCCAGAGCTCTGAATTGTCAGCTGTGATAACAGTTGGATAATAGGATTTTATGATCTTGTCTCCGCTTTTGCCGATCAGAACAGGATTTATCATTCCATTAACCTGTTTGGCATTACGCTCATCCGCTTCCAAATCCACATAAGTGCTTAGAGGAGTAAACAGCACCCCGTTCACTTTAAGCTTTTGTCCGGCTACTGTCAGATCCTGCTTGGCTGTCCAGGTCTGGTTGCGGTCCTTAAGCATATCCGTATCCAGTTTAAATGATACATCCAGATTAGTACGGTATTTATTGCTACTGGAAGACAGAGCCTTATCCGATGTTTGTGTCAGAATCACTTTATAATTGACATTTTCCGGATAGTCTGCATCCGGCGAAAGTAAGTTGGAGTAGACAAAATAGACGGTATCTCCCGCTCTGATTTCACTTGCGTCACCCGCTACCTCTAATTTAGCACCTCTGCTAGCCGCTTCAATCGTACCAAACTCCAGCCCAAAATTTGCATGGATTACAGTCTGATCTGTGTTATTCTGCACACTGTATATAATAAATACCTGCCGCCCGTCACTTACAGTGTTCTTGATTTCCACCTTAAAGCCAGCTTTTTCTACTCCTTTATTAACCGGCTGCAACAGATTTTGATTCAGTGCATTCAGCAGGGTCTTGTCTCTGATCAGTGAAGCATCGAACGGATATGAAGCTGTCCCGGCGTTAGCCGGACTTGCAGTATGGACCGTATACTCCACAGCATCATCAGGTGTCTTCAAAAAAGTAAACAACAGTAGAACAACAGCGGCAGCGGCCACTGTAATCTTTAGACCTGACATCAACCATTTTTTCCGGGACTGCTGCTTTCCTTTACGAATGCCACTTTGCATCGCCTGATAAATCCTCATCTCCGGCATAGCCTCCGTCTGCTGCTTCACGTCACTTACATTCTGGTGCAGCAGCTGCTCTTCTATATCTTTCATCGTTTCGCCTCCCTTATTTCTGCAGATAGGCACGCATTTGCTTCAGTCCGTCGCGGAGCCAGGTTTTGACTGTGCCCTCCGGCTTTTTCAGCACCTCCGCGATTTGCGTCACTGTCATGTCCTGGTAATACTTAAGTACGATGGCATGCCGGTATTTCGGTTTCAGCCGGTGTATCGCCCGTTCCAGATCAATCCGCTCGTTGCTCTGCATTTCCTGTGCAGCTTGCTCCGCAGGCTTTTCCGCCGGAAAAACCCGTTTTTTGCGCCTCAGCTCGTCCATACAGCAGTTAATGGTGATCCGGATCAGCCAGGGTGTGAAGGAGTGCCCGTCCTTTAGCTTTTTTCGCTTGATCCAGGCCCGGCATGATGCCTCCTGCACCACTTCCAGCGCATCCGCTTCATTCCGCATATAACTGTAGGCGATAGCATACAATTTGCGGTGCTCGACATACAGCCTTTTGAAAAAAGCCTCTTCCTCCAAAAGCGCAGTATCTGCAGAAGAGATCTCATTCATCGTATGCTCTATCATTTTTTGCTCCCCCTCTCTATTTGGTTACAGCTTCTATATAGGGGCCCTATATTGCTTATCTATATGTAAGACGCCGTACGCGGGCAAAACGATTGATTTATGGTAACTTTTTCATAAAATCTCTTTATGATAGTCTGAGATTCACTGATTAATTTATATTGGCAGATTTACATTTTAGCAAAAGGAGGACTTATGCGTACGAAAAAAATCATATGGAGCACCGCAATCGGATTGGTCGCTATTATCGTAATAGGCTACTTCTTTATCCGTCCGCAAATGCTGGCGCGGTCTACTGATCTCTCTGCGGAGTCGGTGGGAGGTGTGAAAATCGGGGAAAATATCGGCAGCAGCTCATTTACCGGCAAGTACCAGCAACCTCTGAGTAAGCAAGATAACACAATGTACGATTACTATGAGTGGGAAGGTGGATTAGGGACAGCTTCTATTAATAATGGTTCTGAAAAGGGGAACATTATGCGGCTGATCATCTCCGGCACAGATAAACCGCTTACTACAGCCAAAGGCATACATATCGGTGACTCCAAAAAAAGGTATTATCACTCTACGGTAAAAAATATTACAAATCCGGTGAGCAGGGTGCTGACATTGTCGGCTACATCGACCGTAAGCAGAACCTGACGCTGGAATTCTGGTGCGTAAAAAGCACCGGTGAGGTTGCGGAGATCCGGCTGGATGATGCCGGGGTCAGGTGAGTTAAACGTCGAAACCCTGATGGGTTGTGCTAATGGCTGGATTGGCGGATCTAACTGAATTCTTGCCTCTCATTTCGTGCATCGAGCCGTATTCGCTGAAATCAAGGGCAGTTTTGCCTCTCATTTCGTGCATCGAGCCGTTTTCGGCGAAATCAAGGGCATTTTTGCCTCTCATTTCGCACATCGAGCTGCTTTCGGCGAAATCAAGGGCATTTTTGCCTCTCATTTCGCACATCGAGCTGTTTTCGGCGAAATCAAGGGCATTTTTGCCTCTCATTTCGCGCATCGAGCTGTTTTCGGCGAAATCAAGGGCATTTTTGCCTCTCATTTCGCGCATCGAGCCGTTTTCGGCGAAATCAAGGGCGCTTTTGCCGTGGTCGCCCCATCTTAAGCCTCATCAAACAAGACCAGCCCCGGATTAGGAGGCTGGTCTTACTGTTAAGATAATGAGCGGCGTGGTAGCGATCACTTTTCAACGGTAAGTGTGCTGTCCGCTGCGCACTCCTCCTCCCAGACAAGCCGGGCTAGCGGAAACGGGGATATTGCCCGTTCCAGTATCCCCTGGACATGGGCAATGGCTACACCATAATTCACAACCGGTACTCCGCCCGCTGCCGCCTGCTCCATCCGCCAGAGCATCTGCCGGCGGTTGATCATACAGCCGCCGCAATGCACAATCAGCGCATAATCCTGCACATTGTCGGGAAAGCTCATTCCATTCGCATGATGGAACTCAAGCGTCCGGCCGGTCGCTTGCCTGATCCAGCGGGGCAGCTTGACGCTGCCGATGTCATCCGGCTGGGTATGGTGGGTGCACGGCTCGGCTATCAGCACCTTGTCACCGTCCCGCAGCCGGTCAATAGCCCTGGCGCCCCGGACCAACTCCTCCAGATCGCCCTTATGTCGGGCAAAGAGGATTGAGAATGAAGTAAGCGGAACATCGGGTGGCGTATCAGCGGCTGCCTTCAGGAAGACCTGGGAATCGGTCACAACCAGCCGCGGCTTACGCCCGAGGCTTTCCAGTGTGAGCTTTAGCTCATGCTCTTTGGTGACAACAGCGATGGCGTCGCTCTCCAGAATGTCCCGGATGGTCTGCTGCTGGGGCAGGATCAGCCGGCCCTTTGGTGCTGCCTTATCAATGGGTGTAACCAGCACAACCAAATCTCCCGGTGAGAGCAGGTCGCCGATAATGCGGAATTTGTCCTCCTCAGCAGGCACCACAGCAGACAGAGCCTCTCTGAGCGAATTTATTCCTTTCTTTGAAGCAGCAGATACAGGCATGAACCGGAATCCAAACTGATCCCGGCAAGTATCTGCCTGTACAGCGGCATCCCGGTCTGCATTTGCCGCCGACAGCAAATCCGTTTTATTTATAACCCCGATGACCGGAATATTCCGGCTCTTGAGCATGCCGGCAATCTGTTCATCATACGCCGTCGCTCCATCAAGTGCATCAATTACAAGCAGGGCCACATCGGTTTTGTACAGCACTTCCATCGTTTTCTTTTTCCGCTGCTCGCCCAGCTCACCTTCATCGTCCAGTCCTGCGGTATCAATCAGCACCACCGGTCCGAGCGGAAGCAGCTCCATCGCTTTGTAGACCGGATCTGTTGTGGTCCCTTGGACCGGTGATACAACAGATACCTCCTGCCTGGACAGCGCATTGATGAGGCTTGATTTGCCGGCGTTGCGCCTGCCGAATACGGCAATATGCAGCCGGCTGGCACGGGGCGATTCGTTCAGGTTCACGTTACTCACTCCTTCTTCCGGGCACACCGGGCATGGTAAGCTGATCCAGATGCAAAATCCTGTCAATCTGCTCCCCGGAGAGCAGCCCGCTGTCCAGCACTGCCTGACGGATGGACTTCCCTCCCTCCCTTGCCTGTATAGCAATCTCAGCACTCTGTTCATAGCCGATATGACCTACAAAAGCAGCCGCGAGTACAGTGGAATGCTCCAGCAGTTCTCCGCAGCGAACAGCACACACCCTTATTCCTGTTATACAGCGCTCAGTAAACAAGCGGACTGCCTGGTCAAGCAGCTCCAGGGAATCCAGCAGCGCATCTGCTATCAGCGGCATGAAGGCATTAAGCTCCAGCTGCCCGCTCCCGGCAGCCAGCGTGACCGCTGAATCGTTGGCGATCACCCGCATTGCAGCTGTGCCAAGCATTTCAGCCATCACCGGGTTGACTTTGCCGGGCATAATGGATGATCCGGCCTGCACCGTAGGCAGCACCAGCTCACCGAAGCCGCCTGCTGGTCCGCTTGCCAGCAGGCGCAGATCGCCTGAGATTTTGAGCAGATTCACTGCCGCTGCCTTGAGCAGCCCGGATACCTCCACGAATACATCCATATTCTGCGTAGGGTCCATCGGATATTCACTGCGGGCCAGCCCGTATCCGGTCAGCTCCTGCAGAAGACCTGTAATATAAAAGGTATACCGGAGCGGTGCATTAATCCCCGTGCCGATTGCCGTTCCGCCGATATTAATCTCCCTGAGCCTTTCCTCAGCCTTGTACAGCCGCCAGCGGTCGCGCTGGATGGCTTTGGCGTATGCCCCGAAGCTCTGTCCTGCAGTCATCGGAACAGCATCCATCAGCTCCGTCCGGCCCAGCTTCAGCACTCCGGCAAACTCCAGCTCCTTACTCTGCAGCGACTCCTGCAGGGACGCAAAAGCATCACTAAGCCTGCGGACCAGACCCACCGCAGCGATTCGCAGTGCTGTCGGGTAGACATCATTGGTGGACTGGCAGCAGTTCACGTGATCCAGCGGGTGAACCACGGTATAATCACCTCGTGTTCCGCCCAGCAGCTGGGCCGCCCGGTTCGCCAATACTTCATTAATGTTCATATTGGTTGACGTACCGGCCCCGCCCTGTAGTGCAGACACAGGAAACTGGTCGGCATACCCTCCAGCGTGAATCTCATCACAAGCCTGCACAATCGCCATCGCGATCTCGGGCGGATAGCTGTTCAGCTTCAGATGGGCTATTGCTGCCGCTTTTTTCACCGTTATCAGTGCCTTGATCAGATGAGGATTGACTCTCCGGCCGCCCACCGCAAAATTCTCCATCGCCCGGGCCGTATGAATGCCGTAGTAGGCAGACAAAGGTACCTCTACTGTTCCAAGCGCATCCCGTTCAAGCCGGTAACCCCCGCCCGTCTCCACAAAGATCTCCCCTTATGATTTCACTTGCATAATCTCCAGCACACGCGGCAGGATGCCTTTGAAGTATGCAAAGGCAATGCCGTAATTCGTGATCGGCACACATTGGGCGCCGGAATCCGCCAGCCTTGTCATCAGCTGCTTGCGGTTGAAAATGCAGCCGCCGCAATGTACGATCAGCTTATAACCCGATAAATCTGCCGGGAAATCCGGGCCGACACTTGCCGTAATCTCCAATCCGCCGCCGGCAATCTCCTGCAGCTTTCTTTTCACCAGCTCACGGTCAATTTCACCATTATGCGGATGATGAATACAGGCTTCGGACAGCAGTACCTTGTCGCCCGGCTTCAGCGTGGAAATCGCTTCTGCGCCTTTTACAAAGGTGGTCAGATCCCCCTTAAACCGGGCCATCAGGATCGCGAAGGTGGTCAGCGGCACATTGGCAGGAAGTACCTCGTTCACACTGTCATACACCTGGGAGTCCGTAATGACCAGATCGGGCATGCCCTTCAGATTCATCAGCAGCGTAGGCAGCTCCACCTCTGTAACGGACAGAGCCATCACATGGTGATCGAGCAAATCCCGCAGAATCTGCTGCTGGGAAGCAACCAGCCTGTATTTGGGTGCCGGAATCATATCGGGCATGACCATTACGACCACTTCACCCGGATGGACCAGATCACCAAGAATGGTTGGACGCTCAAATTCAGCAGGAGCATACTCACGGATCGCATGGCGCAGGCTGCCAAAGTTAATGTTTCTGCGCGAGCTTACTTTGACAAAGGGGATGTTCAGCTCACTTTTCAACTGATCGAGATCCACATAATGATCATCCACTTTGGCAATTACGCCGATGACCGGAATGTGGCGCTTGGCAAGCTCCTGGTACCACTCCTTCTCCAGCTTGTAATCATCCTCCTCCCCGGAGAAAATCAGGAGACTGAGATCGGTCAGATCCATAACCTCACGGGTCTTCTGCACCCGGAAAGCTCCTGTCTCTTTATCTTCATCTATACCAGTCGTATCAATAATGATGACGGAGCCGATCTTGGGCAGCTCATAAGCCTGAAACACCGGTTCAGTCGTTGTGCCGGGCTGATCGCCGACAATCTGATAAGGAATGCCGGTCAGCGCATTGATCAGACTGGACTTCCCGGAGTTGCGCCGGCCGAAGACTGCGATGTGCATCTTGCCCGGCTGCGGTGTAATTTGCATGGCCAATCTCTCCTTATGGGTCTATTAAAAGCGCAGATCCCGCTCCCCGTTCTCCAGCCGCTGCAGCCGTTCCCTGGTGATTTTGCGTGCAGCTTCCTTGGGAATGTCTTCAAGCCCTTTACGGATCATTTCTTCACCTAGGGCCCGGGTTTCAGCATTCGCATAATCCAGCAGATACTCTTTGAAGGTAAGCAGCGAATTCGGCTGGCATACATTATGGATCTGCCCCGATTTGGCCAGCCGCATAAACCGGTCACCCGTCCGCCCCTCCCGGTAGCAGGCTGTACAATAGCTGGGAACATAGCCGTCCCTGCACAGCCCCCGGATAATCTCCTCCGGTGAACGGTGGTCGCCCACCTCGAATTGCGGCTTTTCTTTTGACAGGCCGGCTGTACCCTGCTTCGCCTCCATATATCCGCCGACCCCGGTGCTTGATCCGGCACTGACCTGGGAAATCCCGAGCCGGATAACCTCATCCCGGAACGATGGCTCCTCCCTGGTGGATAAAATCATGCCCGCATAAGGCACCGCCAGCCGCAGAACGGCAACCAGCTGTTTAAATTCCTCATCCTTTACCAGATATGGATACGTTTTCAGACTAACATTCGCCGCTTCCCGCAGCCGCGGGACAGAGACAGTGTGGGGACCTACCCCGAACCGCTCCTCCAGATGCTCGGCATGCATCAGCATGGCCACTGTATCGTATTTGTAGTCATATAATCCGTACAATACGCCTACACCAACATCATCGATTCCGCCGAGCTGTGCCCGGTCCATCGCTGTTGTGTGCCAGTCATAGTCATGCTTCGGCCCGTTCGGATGCAGCGCAGCATAAGTCGGCCTGTGATAGGTCTCCTGAAAAAGAATATAGGTCCCGATCTCCGCATCCCGCAGCTTTTGGTAATCCTTGACTGTAGTTGCGGCAATATTGATATTAACCCGGCGGATGCTGCCGTTATCCACTTTGACAGAATAGACCGTTCGGATGGCATCAACCACATAATCAATATCACAATGGACCGGATCCTCTCCCGCTTCTATCACCAGCCGTTTGTGACCCAGCTCTTGCAGCACCCGGACTTCATCCGCAAGTTCTTCTTTGCCCAGCTTCCGCCGTACAAAATCCTGATTCGAGTGCTTATAGCCGCAATATTCGCAGTTATTGACACAGTAGTTGCTGATATACAGCGGCGCAAACAGGACAATGCGGTTGCCGTAAATTTTCTCCTTAATGACTTTGGCTGATTTAAAAATGTCCTGCAGAATATCCTCATCCCTGACCTCCAGCAGCACTGCCGCTTCCCGGTGGCTTAACCCCTTGCAGGCTCTTGCTTTATCCAAAATAGACTGGACAACGTTCCGGTTCCCGGCCATCCGCCTGGCTTCCTGCAGGCTGGCTGTAATCTCCGCGTCGTCGATGAAGTCCGCGGGTTCCCAATCCTTGCGCAAATGTGCCCTCCTCCTTAGCATTTACAATTATCGGGGTTGGAAATGACTCCACTTTTCCTTTTTATATGAATTTTAATCAGTATTTCGTCCGCACCGTATAATGCGTATGCAGCAGCTCATGGGCCAGATGGCTGTTCGGCTCGCCGAGGAACTCAGCGTACAGCTGCTTGATGAACGGATTGTGATGGGATTTGCGGACGGTCTGGGCTTCATCCTCTGAATAGATCGCTTTGGCCCGCAGCGCTTTGACATCCAGCCGGCTGCTGGCCGCAGCGTTTAGAATCGGCTGTCCCCCGCCTGTAATACAGCCGCCGGCGCAGGCCATGACTTCCATGAATTCATAATTCTTTTCTCCGCGCTGCATAGCTTCCATTAACTTGCGGGCATTGCCGAGCCCGTGGACAACAGCTGTCCGGATCTTTCGGCCGTCCGGCAGCTCAACCGCATTCTCCTTAATGCCATCCATCCCGCGTACAGCGGTATACTCAATAGAATCGAGCGGCTGGCCGGAGACCAGCTCAAAGACGGTACGCAGAGCCGCTTCGGATACTCCGCCAGTCGCCCCGAAAATTGTACCGGCTCCAGATCCAACTCCAAGCGGATTATCAAATTCCTCATCCTTCAGATTTACAAAATCAATCCCTGCTTCCTTAATCATCGCCGCCAGCTCGCGGGTTGTGAGCACCCAGTCCACATCCTGCATATCTTTATTGGACAGCTCCTCACGTGCACCTTCAAACTTCTTGGCCGTGCAGGGCATGATGGAGACAACCGTTATCTTCTGCGGGTCTATGCCAAGCTTGCCGGCAAAATAAGATTTAACCATGGCGCCTTCCATCTCATGCGGCGACTTGCAGGTAGACAGGTTATCGAGCATATCAGGGAAGTTATGCTCCATAAATTTGACCCAGCCCGGGCAGCAGGAGGTCATCAGCGGCAGGTTCTGTCCGCTGGACAGACGGGAGAGCAGCTCGGTGCCCTCCTCCATAATGGTCAGATCCGCCCCGAAGACGGTATCGAACACTTTGTCGAAGCCGAGCCGGCGCAGCGCGGCAACCATTTTGCCGGTTGTACGCGTACCGACCGGCAGACCAAACTCTTCGCCAAGGGCCACTCTTACAGCCGGGGCCGTCTGCACAACGACATACTGGTCCGGGTCAGCGATGGCCTCCCATACATCGCGGATATTCTCATGCTCGGTCAGAGCGCCGACCGGACATGCCATAATACACTGGCCGCAGTTGACACAGGTTGACTCTGCCAGCGGACGGCCGAAGGCTGTAGAAATTACGGTGTCAAAGCCCCGCTTGGCGAAACCGATCGCACCAACGGTCTGAACCGTTCCGCAAGCGCCGACACAGCGGCCGCAGAGGATACATTTAGAGGCATCGCGTACAATTGCCGGAGACGAATAATCCTTTTCCCGGCTGGAATGCTCACCGGTATACGTCACTTCGCGGATGTTAAGCGAATTCGATACACTCTGCAGCTCGCAATTGCCGCCGCGTGAGCAGCTGAGACATTCCCGGTCATGATCGGAGAGAAGCAGCTGGGCCGATGTCCTCCGGGCATCGCGGACCTTCTTCGTATTCGTCTGAATCTTCATGCCTTCCTCGGCGATCAGCGTACAGGAGGCGATAAGCCGCGGTCCGACCTCGACCAAACAGACACGGCAGCTGGAGGAATGATTAACTCCCTGCAGGTAACAAAGGGAAGGAATAGTTATACCTTGATCCCGGGCGGCTTCCAGCACCGTGGTGCCTTTGGCGATTTCCGTCTCAATCCCGTCGATCATGATTTTGACCGTGTTCAAGCTGATCACTCCTATCGTCAGACTATCGCTACCGCCTTGAATTTGCATACATCGAAGCAGACGCCGCACTTGATGCAGGCCGCCTTATCAATCACATACGGCTCCTTCACCTTGCCGGATATGGCATCGCTCGGGCATTTGCGCGCACAGAGGCTGCAGCCTTTGCACAGCTCCGCATCAATTTCATAGGAGATCAGCGCTTTGCAGACACCGGCCGGGCATTTGCTGTCCGTAATGTGAGCGAGATATTCCTCACGGAAATATTTTAAAGTCGATAGCACCGGGTTTGGAGCCGTCTGCCCGAGTGCACACAGAGATGCATTCTTGATCTGCAGGGACAACTGCTCCATGTTGTCGAGGTCCTCTAGCGTGCCTTTGCCGGAAGTGACTTTATCCAGCATTTCCAGCAGCCGCTTCGTTCCGATCCGGCACGGGGTACATTTGCCGCACGATTCATCCCTGGTGAAATCAAGGTAGAACCGCGCCACATCGACCATGCATGTATCCTCATCCATAATGATCATCCCGCCTGAGCCCATCATCGAGCCAAGGCTGGTCAAGGTATCGAAATCAATCGTACAGTCCAGATGCTCCTCGGTCAGACAGCCGCCGGACGGGCCGCCGGTCTGGACGGCTTTGAATTTTTTGCCGCCGGGAATGCCGCCGCCGATCTCAAAAATAACCTCACGCAGCGTAATGCCCATCGGGACCTCAACCAGTCCGGTATTCACCACCTTGCCGCCAAGCGCGAACACTTTGGTGCCCTTCGACTTCTCGGTACCGATTGCGGCATACCACTCTGCCCCGTTCAGAATAATCTGGCCGATGTTGGCCAGCGTCTCCACATTGTTGATAATGGTCGGCTGGCCCCACAGCCCTTCAACGGCCGGAAACGGCGGCTTGGGCGTCGGCATTCCCCGGTGTCCTTCAATCGAGTGGATCAGCGCGGTTTCTTCACCGCAGACAAATGCCCCTGCACCCAGACGCACCTCAATATTAAAAGCAAATCCCGTCCCGAAAATATCATCGCCCAGCAGTCCATATTCCCTGGCCTGATCCAGCGCTTTCGAGAACCGCTGAACAGCAATCGGATATTCTGCCCGCACATAGATGAATCCCTGGTTCGCACCTATGGCATATCCGGCTATCGCCATCGCCTCAATAACAGAATGCGGATTGCCTTCAAGGATCGAACGGTCCATGAACGCCCCCGGATCGCCCTCATCAGCATTGCAGATGACATACTTCTGCGGTTTGTTCTGCCGGGCTGCGAACTCCCACTTCAGTCCGGTCAGGAAGCCGCCGCCGCCCCGGCCGCGCAGTCCGGATCTTTTTACGGTGTCAATGACCTGCTCAGGGCTCATCGTTGTAAGCACTTGGGCAAGCGCACGGTAGCCGTCACTCGCAATATACTCATCTATCACTTCAGGGTCGATCACACCGCAGTTGTGCAGCGCGATCCGTACCTGTTTTTTATAGAAATCGGTTTCTTCAAAATTCAGCAGCTCATCGCCCTGGCGGGTCTTCTCATAAATCTTTTTGTCATACGGCTTGCCGTTGACCAGATGCTGCTCGACCAGCGCCGGAATATCCTTGACCTCCACCCGGCTGTAAAAAATCCCCTCAGGATAGACGATCACAACCGGGCCTAGCTCACACAGCCCAAAACAGCCTGTGCGCACGATCTCCACCTGAGTCTGGATGCCGCGGCCAGTGACTTCCTGCTCCAGCGCAGCGATTATTTTATTCGAATCCGATGATGTGCAGCCTGTGCCCCCGCATACCATCACTGATCTGAAGGAAACCGATTCTCCTGATGCCCCGCTAATCCTCCGGTTATCCAGCCGTCCCTGGGTAAGCGTGCGGATGGCATCAAGATCCGTTAACAGTTTCATGCCGATACCTCCCGTTAACAATTTGCGTGTACTGCGGGAACTAGTTATATTCCTTAAGCATTTTAGGCACGGCGTTCGGCGTCAGGCGTCCATGCACCTTTTCCCCGATAGTCAGTACAGGGGCCAGCCCGCAGGCTCCCAGACAGCGCGTCGCTTCCAGCGTAAATTTATTGTCCTCTGTCGTTCCCTGAACCGGAACCTTCAGCTCTGTGCTGAGCCGGTCCAGAATGCCTTGAGCCCCCTTAATGTAACAGGCAGTGCCCATGCAGACATGGATAACATGCTCCCCTTTGGGAGTAAGTGAAAAGAAATGATAGAACGACGCAACGCCGTAGATTTCGCTCATAGGTAAATCAAGCTCTGCCGACACCACCTGAAGCACAGGCTCAGGCAAAAACCCGTACACATCCTGAACCTCATGCAGTACAGGAATTAAAGCACCCTTCATCTGCTTAAATTGATCGATGGCCAGCTTGATCTGCTCCAGCTTCCGGTCGGCTTCGGCAATGGTGCTGTTGCTGCAAGATTGATGTTGTTCCACTCAGACGGCTCCCTTCCATCCCGATTTAGAGCAGCTCATGCTCATGTCTAAGCTTCAGGCGGCTCCAGCGGCGTTCAATTTCATTCTCAAAATCCTGCAGCAGCCCCGCGTCCTTCACCAGATGCTTCGTTTTGCCCATACGCTTCAGCCAGTCGACGGCAGGAATGCGTTTTCCTTTATCCTCAGGATTATAAGTAATGCGGGTGATGCCCTGTTCAATCTCATACAGCGGGAAAAAGCAGGAATCCACCGCCGCCTTTACCAACTCATTGCCCTGATCATCCGGCGTTTTCCAATTGAGCGGACAGGCGCAGAGTATTTTTCCGTAAGCGGTCCCGGCATTGTTGGCGTACCACTGGGCTTTCGCCGCTTTTTGCAGCAGGTCCTGGGGATTACTCTCCGCTCCGGTGAACACATAAGGGATGTTGCAGGCAGCGAGAATTTGGGCGGTATCCTTGTGATGGCCTTTTTTGCCTTTTTGGGCTACGCCGACGCCTGAAGTACTGGTCATGTGACCCACCGGTGTACTGTAGGACAGCTGCGATCCGGTATTCATATAGCCTTCGTTGTCATATTCCAGAATGATCATTTTATGATTGCGCAGAGCAGCACCAACGGTGGCCCCCATCCCGATATCCATGCCGCCGTCCCCGGAGACCATGACAAAGGTGACATCATCCGCAACCTGGATCTCTCCGCGCCGCTTCAGTTCATAGAACGCATCCACCATGCCGGCCAGCGTAGCTGCCCCGTTCTGGAAGAGATTGTGCACGAAGGTCTGCTTATGCGAGGAATACGGATAGCTTGCAGTAACTACATAAGCGCAGCCGGTCTGGAAGAGAACAACCATATCACCTTCGATGCCTTTAAAAAAGAGTTCCAGCGCAGACAGCGCACCACAGCCGGGACAAGCGCCATGTCCGGGAGCAAGTCTGTGCGGCTTCACGGTCAATTGCCGGAGTGGCGGCAGCTTCACCTTGAGCAGTCCCGTTTCTTCACTCTGTGTGACTTGAATCAGCCCTGTTTTGTAGGCATTTCCGTGCAGCGGCTCCATTACGGGGGCGTGAGCATCTTTTTCCTCGCCCGGATAATAGCCATAGTAGTCAAAAGGCTTCTCAGCATAGCCCATTCCGGCCGCTTCGATTGTAAGCTGGAAGAAAGCTGCCGCATCGTCAGCATAAAAATCCTTTCCGCCCAGTCCAAAGATACGGGAGAGGACAATCGTGTTGTTATCGGGATCAACCTGCAGCGCCGAACGGATTTCATGGATGAGATTTCCGCCTTGGGCACCGTAGGAATCAGCCCGTTCACCCACAAGCAGCGCCTTGACGTTCTTAAGCGCGGCGCGCAGCTGTTCAGCCGGGAACGGACGGATGATGTTCGGACGGATCAGCCCGGCTTTAATGCCTTTGGCACGGAGCTGGTCAACGGTATCTTTGGCCGTCTCACCGGCGGAGTTAAGCAAAAATAAAGCGTATTCAGCATCTTCCATCCGGTACAGATCGAGCACCTTATATTCCCGGCCGGACATGAGCGCATAGTCTCTGGCAACCTCGCTGTACACCTCGCCCGCTTTCTCCAGGGCTTCTGACAGCTGATAGTGATTGTTCAGCAGATCATCGCCGCCCATGTGGGCCCCGATCGTTACCGGACGGGACGGATCAGACACATTCGGATAGCTGTGGTTCGGGTTCGGTCCGACAAAGCCTTGAACCACACTGTTGTCTTTAAAATATTTGACCTTACGCTTCTGATGCGAAGTAAAAAATCCGTCGTAAGCTACAATTACCGGTAGCCGTACCTCTGAGTGCTCGGCGATTCTGAGCGCCATAATGTTCATGTCATAGACCGCCTGCGGTGTACTTGCCGTCAGGATAACCCAGCCTGTGTTTAAACCATAATATAGGTCGGAATGATCGCCGCGGATATCCAGCGGACCGCTGATTGCCCGGGTTACGAGGTTCAGCACCATCGGAAACCGGGTTCCCGACTGGGTTGGCAGCTGCTCCAGCATATACAGGAAGCCTTGCGAGCTGGTCGCGTTAATTACCCGCGCTCCGGCCATTGCAGCACCATAACAGATTCCCGCCGAGCCATGCTCCCCGTCAGCAGCAACGAGCTGAATGTCATGCTGCCCGCGGGCTTTCATCTGGTCAAGATATTGGGCAACCTCGGTCGAGGGGGTTATCGGAAAATAGCCCATCATATGATAATTAATTTGCGCAGCAGCGGTTGCCGCCATTTCATTGCCAGATTCGAAGCAAGTGACCTGCTCAGCCGGCAATGCTCCAGATAATTGATTTTCACTAACAGCCATTGGTCGGTTCCTCCCTCTTCAATTAACAGAACACTTGGGCAACACGGTGCTGCTCGGCATATCCCGGCTCTTCACGCAGGCTGGTCAGTGCATCGGTGGGGCAAGCCTCTATGCATTTCAGGCAGCCCTTACAGTACTGGTAATCAATGCCCTTCAATACCTGCTGTATCCGCCCGCGTTTATCAGCTTCCGCTTCCCACACGAAGCAGTAATCCGGACACACATTATCGCAGGCTGCGCAGCTGATGCATTTCTCCGCATGAAACTCCGGCAGCAGTCCTGCCCGTGAGCCGCCCAGATCCTTCAATGTACTGTTGCCCTGTGCCGTAATTACGCCGCCGGGCAGCTGTGTTTTATATCCGAGCAGCGACTGCACCCGCTTAAAGGGCTTGATCTGTGAGCCCGCCGGCACTTCATAGGCCCTGAACTGCACCTCATTGTAGCCCCGGTCGAAGGTGCGGAGGTTGGGCTCCACGAGCTGCGGGTACTTTTTCTCAAACGTCCGGCGGATAACGGTGCGCATCGCTTCAGGATCAAGAAAATCACAGATGCGGAACATCGCACCGAGCATCGCGGTGTTAATCTTGGTCTTCTCCTCTACGGCTATGCCCATCGCATCAATCAGGGCCACGGTACCGGATTCAACGGCAAGACTGGCCCGCACCTCATCAAAGCCGCGGGTGGTATTGACCAGAATAACCCCGTCCGGCTGCAGGCCGCTGGCGACATTCACAATCTTGTACAGCGCTTCATGAAAAACGGCGATCAGATGCGGCTGCTCAATTGGGCTATGATCTCTGATCTCCATTTCCGGATCACAGAACCGGACAAAGGTTTTGACGGGTGAGCCCTTTTTCTCCGAGCCGTAGGACGAGAAATTAGCGGCATTAAAGCCCAGCTCCAGCGCTCCGGTCTCGGCCAGCATTTTGCCGGCCAGATTGGCGCCAAGCCCGCCGATGGACTCCAGGCGGATTTCATAGAAGCCGAGTGCATTTTTCTTGGTCAGGGTAGACAACGGGTTTCCTCCTTCAGTTTATAAAGTGAAATTATTCACTTACTGTTTTATAGTTGTGCCTTATAGCTGCAGTGATCTCCCCGGCTAAACTCCATCCGGTAGCCGGAGACGGCGATCCGCATTTCAAGGCAGCTGCGGCAATGCTCCGGCTCATCGCCCGTGCAGATTTTTTGCTCATACAGGGCGTATTTGCTGCGGATTTGCAGCGGTGACAGGATGGGCATGACGACATTTGCACCTGCCTGGATTGCTTTTTCCCGGCCGGACGGGTCCAATGTGCCCATTGCAGTTGTTGCAGGCATTAGGGCTTCCGGCACCATAAGTCTGGCCATCGCGATCATTACCAGCGTATCTTCCACTGTTCCGCCCGCCGCGTCTTTAAGCGGTGTTGCACTGTGCGGGATGAACGGGCCGATGCCGATCATCTCCGGATGAAATCTTTTTACGAACAGCAGATCCTCAGCAAGATGCCGGTGTGTCTGGCCGGGAAGTCCGACCATAAAGCCTGCTCCCACCTGATAGCCAATCTCCCGAAGGATGCGCAGGCAGTCCATACGGTTATCGAACGACATGCCCGGATGCAGGGATTCATAGAGCGTGCGGGACGCAGTCTCATGCCGCAGCAGATAGCGGTCAGCGCCGGCTTGATACACTGCACGGTAAAATGCCTCACTCCGTTCCCCGGCTGACAGGGTAATTGCAGCATCCGGAAAACGCAGCTTCATCTCACGGATAATGGAGGTCATTACCTGCACCGTATAGATGATATCCTCCCCGCTCTGCAGCACGAACGACCGGTAACCCAGCTCATAGCCTTCCGCCGCACATTCGATAATCTCCTCATCTGTGAGCCGGTAACGCTCTGCACTGGAATTGGAACGGCGCAGTCCGCAATACAGGCAATCCCGCCTGCAAAAGCTGGAAAATTCAATCAATCCACGCGGGTAAACGCTTACACCATAATGCTGCTTACGGACCTCTGAAGCCCGGATGTACAGTTGCTGCTTCCATTTGGGAGTCAGATGCCCGAGAAACCAGACGATTTCTTCCTCAGTCAATTCATGCTGTTCAGATAATTTGTTAAGCAATGCTTCCATTGTTCAGTGGCCTCCGTCCTTGCGGCAGGCTTAAGCCATAGCGGATTGCTGTGCCCTCTGGTTTGCTAAAATAATTTACTCGCTAAGAATACTCTAGACTATGCCGCAGCCGATGCTTAAATGCCGGGTTTTGTCTGCAGGTTATGATCTTTTTGGGAATTGTTGAAAAGTGTATGCATAACGGGTATGCCGACAGGGTTTGTCGGAGATGTGTCATTCTCAGTCCAATTGAGAATCGGGGCGGATTGCTTCTACTTAAATAGAACACAGCTAACATAAAAAAACTTGGTCTGCCCAATCAACAAACACGTTTTTCGAGACGATTCAAATAAAGGTCGGGATCTCGGCGGAATCAAAGGCGGTTTGTGCCTTCGAGAAGTCGGGACTCGGAAGTAAAACCCCCCCTCGATTGAGTTCCTCTTGCAGTTCGGAAAGTTACCCATTAGAAGAAGGTTTCCACAGAGTTAATGATACGGCCAGACGCAGAAAAAAAAAGAGCGACGACAATCTGTATCTCTAAATGTAATATTACCTAACACAAGTACCGGAAAACGCTTTAAGAATAGCATAAATATAAATAAATAAAAATTTACATGTCATCATTATTGACATTTTCAGTGTGACTATTTATATTGACAATATAAGATTTCAACGACACAACATTGTGTCAACGAAGGAAACAGCGGGTTCTCCCCACAATGTTGTGGCTGGACGGCTTGTTGTACCTGCATTCTTACATTTGTTTATAAAGTCAGCTACGATGACGTGGCTGCAATTGGCAACGGGGCCGATTAACACAATCCGCAGGTATGCGGGTTCTGTCAGTCGGCCCTTTTTTGTCAATTTACTTACTTGGGGTTTATTAAAAGGAGGAAGTCAGCAATGGAAGCAAAAAGTTTTCGCAAGGCGGGTCATGCCCCGAGTCTGTTATCAGCTTTTTTGTACTTTGACGTAAGTTTTATGATTTGGGTGCTGTGCGGAGCGCTATCGCTCTACATTACCAAGGATTTCGGATTGTCAGATACCCAAAAAGCAGCCATGGTCGCCATTCCTATCCTCGGCGGTTCGATCTTCCGGATTCCCATGGGGATCCTGGCAGACCGCATCGGGAGCAAAAAAGCGGGCCTGGCCGGGATGTTTCTTACCATAATCCCCCTCCTGTGGGGCTGGCTTGGCGGAAGTAGCCTGCTGCAGATTCATATGATCGGTTTCCTGCTCGGTTTCGCAGGTGCAAGCTTTGCTGTATCGCTGTCCCTTGCAAGCCGCTGGTACCCACCGCAATATCAGGGGCTGGCGATGGGTATTGCCGGTGCAGGAAATAGCGGAACCGCGCTGGCCACCTTTTTCGGACCGCAAATCGCTCAGGCTTACGGATGGCACAGTGTGTTCGGATTCGCGCTGATACCATTGGGGATCGTAATGATAGTTTTTGCTGTATTGGCTAAAGATGCGCCAAATGCCCCTGCGCCCAAAAAACTCAAAGATTACCTCAGCGTCTTCAGACATGCGGATACCTGGTGGTTCTCGATGTTCTACGCCATTACCTTCGGCGGGTTTGTCGGGTTCGCCAACTACGCGAGCATTTTCTTCTATGATGTATACGGCGACGGCGCACACCCGGGAGGGCTGACCAAAATCCAGGTAGGATACCTGGTCACTATTACAGTCGTCGCGGGCAGCTTCTTCCGGCCTTTAGGCGGATGGATTGCAGACCGGATTGGCGGCATGCGCCTGCTGCTTGTTTTGTACAGTGTAATTTCGGTATGTGCGTTTGCGATTGCCTCAATGCCGGGTTCATTCCTGGTAATGCTGCTCTATACCAGCGTGATGATGGCCTGCCTCGGGATGGGGAACGGCTCGGTCTTTCAGATCATCCCTCAGCGCTTCTCCAGTGAGATCGGAGTCATTACCGGCATTGTCGGTGCTGCCGGAGGTCTTGGCGGATATCTGCTGCCGACTTACGTCCTGGGCCCGTTGAAGCAGTCCACAGGCTCACAAGTTACCGGATTTCTCGTGGTTGGTTCCATTGTGCTCCTCACCACGCTTATCTTCTACGCTGTAACAAGATCCTGGAGAAAATCCTGGGCGAAGGCAGAATCCGGGGTTAATTTCTAATCAGCTCGTACACAAAACTTCGGGGTGGTGAACTCACATGACAACTGGCAAAGTTAAAAGCGTCTGTCCTTACTGCGGGGTTGGCTGCGGGATCATACTCGAAGTATCCGATAACCGCGTAGTCAAAATCACCGGGGATAAGGAGCATCCGGCCAATTTCGGCCGGTTGTGCACCAAAGGCAGCACCGCTGCAGCTGCGATTACAGAATCCGGCCGGATGGAGTATGCCTGCATCCGTCCAACCCGTGGTGCTGAACCTGTAAAAATGGAAATCAGCGCAGCCATCTCCGAGACCGCGAAACGGCTACGCAGCATTCTGGAGGAACACGGCCCGGATGCACTCTCCGTCTATGTATCGGGGCAAATGTCGCTGGAGGCCCAGTATCTGATTAACAAGCTGGCCAAAGGCTTCATCCGGACACCGAATATTGAGTCCAATTCACGGCTGTGTATGGCTGGTGCCGGCAACGGCTACAAGCTCTCCCTGGGCGCGGATGGCCCTCCGGGTTCCTATCAGGATATGGATCAGACCGATTTATTCTTCGTTATCGGCGCCAATATGGCCGATTGTCATCCGATTCTGTTCCTGCGGATGATGGACCGGGTGAAGAACGGCGCCAAGCTGATTGTTGTTGACCCCCGGCGGACGGCAACGGCCGAGAAGGCCGACCTGTTCATGCAGATCAGACCCGGAACGGATCTGGCCCTGCTCAACGGGCTGCTGCATCTGCTGGTTAAGAACGGCCATACGGACCCGGCCTTTATCTCCCGTTTCACCTTGGGCTTTGAGAGTATGGAGGAATTCCTGGAGGATTATCCGCCGGATAAAGTCTCCGAAATCACCGGCATCCCGGAAGCGGATATCCGTAGGGCAGCTGAGTGGATTGGTGAGGCTCCGGAGTGGATGTCCTGCTGGACCATGGGTCTCAACCAGAGCATTCACGGCACCTGGCACACCAATGCTATCTGTAATCTGCATCTGGCTACAGGAACGATCTGCCGTCCGGGGAGCGGCCCCTTCTCCCTCACCGGACAGCCTAATGCCATGGGCGGCCGGGAGATGGGTTACATGGGGCCGGGTTTGCCCGGACAGCGTTCTCTGGTGTCTGAGGCTGACCGCAGCTTCATAGAGAAGCTGTGGGAAATTCCCCAAGGAACTCTACGAACAGATGTCAGCGGCGGTACCATCTCCATGTTCGAAAGCATGATCACAGGCAAGATCAAAGCCTGCTGGATTATCTGCACCAATCCGGTGGCTACCGTTCCGAACCGCAAGAAGGTCATTGCTGCGCTGGAAGCAGCGGAGCTGGTCATTACTCAGGATAGCTTCCTGGATACCGAGACCAACCGGTATGCAGATATTCTGCTGCCCGGAGCCCTATGGGCTGAAGGTGAAGGCGTGATGATTAATTCGGAGCGCAATCTGACCCTGATGCAGCAGGCCGTGAAGCCGCCTGGAGAAGCCCTGCCTGACTGGCAGCTTATCGCCCGGGTAGCCGCTGAGATGGGTTATGCTGAGGCTTTTTCCTACTCTTCATCAGCCGAGGTCTACGCGGAAATCCAGCAGGCCTGGAATCCGAAAACTGGATATGACCTGCGCGGAGCCACCTATGAACGGCTAAGAGAAACGCCTGTGCAGTGGCCGAGTCCGCCGGATCAGCCGAACGACCGGAATCCCATCCGGTATCTGAACCGTCAAGGCGGCACAGCACAGATTGACTATTCAGATCACAGTTCTCCGGATCTCGTGTTCCCGACAGATAGCGGAAAGGCTGTGTTCTGGGCACGTCCGTATATGCCGCCTGCAGAGCTGCCGGACAGCGACTATCCCTTTGTGCTGAATTCCGGCCGCCTGCAGCATCAATGGCATACGCTGACCAAAACAGGCAAGGTCCAGAAGCTCAATAAATTGAATCCGGGCCCCTTTGTGGAAATCCATCCGGAAGATGCTGAATCCCTGGGAATTAAAGACCGGGAGGCGGTGGAGCTCCGTTCGCGGCGCGGGCTGGCCATTCTTCCCGCGGTTCTTTCAGACCGCGTACGCCCCGGTAACTGCTTTGCCCCTTTTCACTGGAATGATGTCTTTGGGGTACAGCTGGCTGTCAATGACGTCACTAATGATGCCGTCGACCCTATGTCCTTGCAGCCCGAGTTGAAATTCTGTTCGGTTTCTCTGCTCAAGGCAGCAGTTCAGCCTGACGGGGAACTGCATACGCCAGCCACAGACCAGAGTCCGGCTTCACAGCCAGCAAGCACTGAGACCGTCCACCCTGAGGAGGCCGTAACGATGAAGCAGATCGACACACTCGCAGGACTGCTAGGGATTGAAGCCTCCGCAGACCTGAATCTGGATAGCCGCGAACAGGCATATCTGTCCGGCTTCCTCACCAGCCTGCGCACCGAGGCTGGCCGGACCACTTCCAATATTCCAGTTTTACCGTCCAGCGCACCTTTTGAAGCACCTACCCGCTTCTTTGTAGACGGCCTGCTGGCGGGCATGTTCTCCCGCGCCTCGCTTCCCGGGGCGGAAGCTTACGCTGGAACTAATACTTTATCAGGACCATCCGCTTCGGATGCTGCCCCGTTACCGGAGAGTACCGCTGCAGCCAAGCTTCCGGTAACTATTCTTTGGGCTTCACAGACGGGGAATGCGGAGGGTGCAGCCATTGACAGCGCCAGGAAGTTACAGCAAGCCGGTTATGATGTACGGCTCGTAAATATGAACCAATACTCCGTGAGCGATCTGGCCAAGAACCGGTTTGCCCTGTTCATCGCCAGCACCTTCGGAGCAGGTGACCCTCCGGACAATGGCGAAAGCTTCTTCCAATCCCTCAAGGCAGAGAATGCCACGCAGCTTCAGGATCTGCGTTATGCTGTGCTCGCTTTCGGGGATTCCAATTACGATCTTTTTTGCGGCTTTGGGCGGAATCTGGATACCCGCCTCCAGGAGCTTGGCGCGCAGCGGCTGCTTGACTGTGCTCATTGCGATACAGACTTTCAAGAGCAGGTTGATGCTTGGACGCATGATATTTCTGAACTATTGAGCGGATTTACAGATAGCCCGAAGCCTACTCTACCCGACGCAGCAATCAGTATCCCGTCCACTCCGGCCACTGTATCCGTCCCGGTTATCCCAAGTTCGGAACCACGTGGATATCACCGGAACCACCCGGTACCTTCACGGCTGCTGTTCAAGCAGCATCTAAACAAGGCCGGATCTGAAAAAGAAACCCGCCACTATGCCTTCGACCTTTCAGCTGCCGGGGTCCGGTTCGAAGCCGGTGATGCTCTGGGCGTGTGGCCTGCCAACTGCCCGGATCTGGTCCGCGAGCTGCTGCATACGCTGGGCATTGAGCCCTCTACCCCGGTGCTGGTCAAAGGCCAGGGACACCTGCCGGTGGCCGAAGCGCTGCTCCGTCATTTCGAGATTGCCCGGGTGACACCGGATATGCTCCGGTTCATCAATGACCGCTCTCAGGATGCCCGGTTAAGCCAGCTGCTAGAGAATGAGAACCCGGCGGAGCTCAAGCAATGGCTGTGGGGCCGTCAGCTGATCGATGTGCTGCAGGAAATTCCGGTTTCGTTTAGCGCACAGGAGCTTGTGGAGCAGCTTAAGCCTTTGCAGCCCCGCCTCTATTCGATTTCTTCTAGCCCAAAAGCAAATCCGGACGAGGTTCATATTACCGTTTCCACCGTCCGCTACGAGAATAACGGCAGCCCCCGCAAGGGAGTATGCTCCACCTTTCTCGCAGACCTTGCAACAGAAGATACGGACATTCCCATTTTCATTCAAAAGAATGCCCATTTCCGCCCGCCGGCTAATCCCGATGCCCCGATGATTATGGTCGGTCCAGGTACTGGCATTGCACCGTTCCGGGGCTTCCTGCAAGAGCGCAAAGCATCCGGTGCCAAGGGAAGAAACTGGCTGATCTTCGGTGAACAGCGGGAGGAAAGTGATTTCTATTTCCGCGAAGAGCTTAAGGATCTTCAACAGGAAGGTTTCCTGCACCGGCTGGATACGGCCTTTTCCCGCGATCAGGCTGACAAAGTTTATGTACAGCACCGCATCCTTGAGCATGGAGCCGAACTCTGGGCCTGGCTTCAGGAAGGCGCGCACTTCTACGTATGCGGAGATGCCCAGCAAATGGCCAAAGAGGTAGATGCCGCGCTGAAGATGGTTATCCAGCAACACAGCGGCATGACAGCGGATGAAGCGAATCAGTATGTAAAAGAAATGACCTTATCCAAGCGGTATGCGCGGGATGTTTATTAAGCAGAAAGTGTTAGATCTTATGGAAAAAAGATGCATAAAATCGTCCGGCAACGATCAACCTACAGGTTAGCGTCCTTACGGCGCGCTAATCACAGGAGGTGTTCGTACAAATGGCAAAGCCGGATAACCGTGCAGACAATGTAGAGCATTTACAGCAAAGCATTCAGCACACCATGCAAAACCTGGATGAAGCTGAAGACTATTTAAACGAGTTTTCTTCTGAAATCAGCAGCAAAGAACGTGATCAAATCGAGGCAAAGAACGAACGACGCAAAGAAAGCATCAAAGGCTTCCGCGAGGAAATTAAGGACGAAGCCGCGCATTCCGAGGAGTAGACAGCTAATGGCGATGCCCCCCATTTTACCTGGGTGGTATCGCCATTTGTTTAATTCGGTCCTATGCTCATACTGGCTGTTTCCCTATGCAGCTCTACTTGTGCGCCTGAAGTACAGAGATCACGGTTCAGCTTGCTATATAATTTAATGTGCCGTCATCGTATTGGTCAGATTGCCAAGCTTTTCAATCTCAACCGTTACCACATCGCCAGCCTGCAGATATACCTGTTTCTCTTGCGGATACCCTAGAACTACACCCTCCGGTGTTCCAGTGAGAATGATGTCTCCCGGCTCCAGTGTCATATGCTGTGAGACGTAGCTGATGATTTCATCGCAGTGGAAGATCATATCCGACGTGTTGGATGATTGCCGCACCTCACCGTTCACACTGCACGATATCCGGAGATTGTTCGGCTCCCGTACTTCATCAGCAGTGACCAGATATGGACCCACTGGGGCAAACTTGTCACAGGTTTTGCCGAGCAGCCACTGCTGGGTCCTGAACTGCAGATCGCGGGCAGACAGGTCATTCGCGCAGCAATAGCCGAAGACGTAATCAAGCGCATCTTCCTTGCTCACATTGCTAGCTGTTCGGCCGATGACAATTGCCAGTTCTGCCTCATAGTCTACTTGCTGTGATACCGCAGGTAAAGGAACATCCTCCAGATGCCCGGCCAAAGCATTGTTAAATTTGCTGAACAGAATCGGGGTCTGCGGGATCGCCGATCCAGTCTCTTCCGCATGCTTGCGGTAGTTAAGGCCGACACAGAGGATTTTACCCGGACCAGTCACTACCGGCCCGAAAGTTAGTCCATTGTCATCCAGCAGCAAATAGCTGTTGTCCGGGTTACCGGTAACGAAACCGGCAAGGCTAAGCAGCTTATTGAGAACTGCATCTCCTCCTGAAATGGCCTGGTGGATATTTAAGCCGGTTAATTCCGCCTGACCGCTCGCTACTGCAGCACCGGCAACATTCACAACCCCCGAATCCGTATGTATACCAAGCCGGTAACTGCCATCCTGCATATAATTGAGCAGCTTCATCGTAATCTCTCCTCCTTGCATAGTGAAATCTCGCTTGCTTTTACAAGAATAGCACATCCTTCGATATATAACCGCAGCTGGAGCGACACCATTTTATCCATCAGCAGCTTCTCTGCTTTGCCGTACATACCATGAACAAGAACTTATGCATGTCATCATTAGTCTAAGTATTGCGCGTATCCTACACAGCTACGATCAGGGTGGATAAATCTACCCGCTTTGCCTCATGCATTGACAGTGGCGAAAAAGGGTCGTTAAACTGGTCTTACAGGTCAAAAATGCGGAGGACCACCGGCTATGAGGAAGCTGCTGCTTTTTATGCACAAAATCCGCTTTAAAATGTTCATCATCATTCTCGCCTGCATGCTTACAGTTGCGCTGTCCATCAGCCTGATCGCCTACCGGTATATAACCGATCTGCTGACCGAAAAACAGATGAGCCAGATGAAATCCTATTCTGACCGTCAATCCGAGCAGCTGGAGCGGATCCTGTCGGATATAAAAGCCCCGCTCGGCCAGCTGGCCGGAAAGCTGTCGGAAACCGACCAGTCGCGGGAAGGCGTTACCAATGTACTTCGAATGTACCAATATTCCGTGTATCCATTTTCGAGAGGCATGTATTTCATTGCTCCGGACTACTCGATTTATGAAACTGCACAAACCACTGTGCTGCCGGAGCCGCTTATTGATAAGTTGTTCGCCTCTGCCCGCGACTCCTGGACATCTCTGCAGACAGCCGGGCCTTACCAGTCGGAGAGTAAAGGACTTGTGCTGACGATTGCCGTAACCGTTTACAGAGGAATGGACATTCAGGGCATTCTCGCTGCCGACATCGATCTGCTGGCCCTGAACGAGCTGATTGCGGGCATGAACCCCTCTCCTACCACCTCCACCCTGCTGTTCAACCCGGATATCCAGCCGATCCTCAGCTCTGTTAAAGTACGGCAGGACGAATATAGCGGTCTTTTTCCCCAGATCAAAAGCTATCTTCAGCAGGCAGCCGACGGCGTTCTCCCCTTGTATACTAAGGATGAAGAATTTGTCGCTCTGTTCGGCAGCCCTAACTCCCAGAACTGGCAGCTGGTCAGCTTTGTTGACAAGCAGGACATTCTCGCTCCGGTCACTCAGCTGCGGGCTTATGCTATCTATCTGGTGCTCTTTTTTATCCTGATGTCGCTGATTATCTCCTTCTTCCTTGCCCGTTACATCGACGGACCGATTTCCGGCCTGATTCTGCAGATGCGCCGTATTCAAAAAGGCAACCTGGGGCTAAGGGTCCACCTGAAGCGTAAGGATGAGTTCCGCACACTGGCGGACTCCTTTAATGTTATGCTGGATCATATCGGGGAGCTGATCGACGACAAGCTGAGAATTGAAAAGATGAAAAAGCAATACGAATTCCGCGCGCTTCAGGCTCAGATTAACCCACATTTTCTCTATAATACGCTAAATTCCATTAATGCCCTGGTTGATCTGAAGCGGACGGACGAAATCGCCAAGGTGCTGCATGCGCTCGTCAATCTGCTGAATTATTCGATGGGCAAAGGGGAAGCGCTAACCACGCTGGACAATGAGCTGCAGGGACTGAAGCATTACGTGTATCTGCAGCAGATCCGCTACCAGAACAAATTTGATGTTACCTTCAAGGTGGACGATGAAATCCTTGATTGCCATATTTTGAAGCTGACCCTGCAGCCGATTGTGGAAAATGCCATTTTTCACGGAATTAAGGAAAAACGGCGCGGAGACGGGCAAATCACAGTAAGCGGCAGTTTGTACAAATCCAAAATTGTGCAGCTCTACGTTGAAGACAACGGCACTGGTATTGCACCCGAACGTCTTGCCGGACTATTGGAGCCTTCTGACAATGATACTCATGCTGCTGAAGAGCTCCCCCGTTATTCATCAATGGGGCTTAGGAATGTTCATGAGCGGCTGCAACTGCAGTTCGGTGAGGCTTACGGTCTGAAGATTGAAAGTACCGAAGGGCTGGGGACCAAAATCATTATTTCTTTCCCGGCCTTGAGAGGAGGACAGGCAGATGAGCATTAATCCGGTTGTACTGGACAAAATCCGCTGTATCGTTGTGGATGACGAGGCGCTAATCCGCGAGAGATTCCGCTATGCTTTTCCGCTGGAGGAGCATGGGTTTGAGATCGTAGGCGAAGCAGAGGACGGTGAAGAAGCACTGGAGCTGTGCAGACAGCTTAGTCCTGACATTGTTATCACCGATGTCGTAATGCCCCGGATGAACGGACTTGAGCTGACAGAGGAGCTGAAACGGCTCATGCCTCGGGTTAAAGTGATTATTTTGTCGAGCTTTCAGGAGTTTGAATTTGCCCGTAAGGCAGTTATGCTCGGGGCGCTGGGCTATCTGCTGAAGGTGACCTCGGGTTATCAGGAGCTGCTGGAGATTCTGATTCAAGCGCGATCTGAAATCGAAGCCGACCGTGAAAAGATGCTGCTGTCCATTGAGGAACGCAAGCATCTGCAGGACAGCCAGCCGCTGCTGCGCAAACAGCTTATCCTCGATATCCGCTCCGGGGCCGTGCAGTCCCTCTCCAAGCTAAACAGTACCTGTGATTTCGTGAATTGGCACCGGCCGGAGGCGGCTTTTGTAATGGGGATGGTCAGCATCGACCGGTATAGCGCACTGTCCCGGACGTTTCATCCCAAGGATCTCTCCCTGTTCAAGTATGTGATGATGCGTCTTATTGAGGAGCTTGCTGACAGGAATCTGCTATGCAATGTGTTTGAATGGGAGCAGCAGAGTATCGGACTATGGATTCAACTGCCTGAAGCTTACATAGATCAGACGGAGCATCTGCTGTTCTATGAAAATATTTTACATCATGCGAGAAAATATTTGCCGTTCACTGTTTCTGTCCGCATAAGCACTGAACACCGCATGGATGCAGGTCCGCACGCCTGGCAGGCGTCGTTCGGATCAGCCTTCGCCGAGTTAGAGGAGTTGAAAACTGACTTGTTCTATCACGGGCACGGCGGGCTGCATGTTTACGGTGCCGGGTTAACTGCGGGACAGGAAACTCTGCGCGGGAAGGAACACGTTGTTGCAGGAGATGCTCACACCCTATCGTTGTCTGCGTTTCCCGACCCTGATGAACGGCTTGCCGGCTGGAGTGATCCGTCACAGCTTCAGCGTCTGGTGCATGACGAATACATACGTCCGGTTACCCGGATGCAGCTCCGGCCTGCTGAACTGCTGCGCTGGATGGAGGAGCTGGCCGTACGCTGGACTACGGCGGATGCTGATTCCCGCAGCCGTTTTCACTCTGAACTCGGCGGGATCGAAACGATCTTCGACGCCGAAGAATTTCTGCTGCGCCTGTTCCTGTGGAAGCAAAGCACCAGCCAGCTGTCCTTCGACCAGCCTGTGCAGCGCAGTGAAATACAGAAGGCGCTGGACTATGTAGCCAGGCATTACCGGGAGCCTGTCAGTGTAGCGGATATCAGCGAATATACAGCCATCAGCCCCAACTACTTCAGCCATTTGTTCAAAGCTCAGACCGGCATCAACTTCTCCGATTACGTGACCCGCTACCGCATTGAGAAATCCAAACAGCTCCTGCGTGAAACGGATAAGCAGGTTGGTGAAATCGCCGAGCAGGTCGGCATACCCGATTACAAATACTTCGCCCGGATCTTCCGCAGACTGGTCGGCAAGACGCCCAGCCAGTACCGGGAGGAGGAAGGCTTCCATAAGGGCACAGTCTAGTGGCGCCGTTAAACAGGAGTACTCCCGCTATGTGTTCGGGAGTACTCCTTTTTGAATTTGCTGGGACATTAGCCGTAGGCCGCCACATTTGGCTGAGTGAAGGACATGTTGCCTTTCATTTGAGTGCTGCAGCCAGATTGGCCCGAATCAAGGGCATTTTTGCCTTTCATTTAACCGTGGCCGCCATGTTGGGCTGAATCAAAGGGATTTTTCCCTTTCATTTGGTCGCGGCAGCCACATCGGGCCGAATCAAGGGGATTTTTCCCTTTCATTTGAGCGTAGATGCCCCATTTGGCCAAATCAAAGGCATTTTTGCTTTTCATTTGAGCGTAGACGCCCCATTCGGCCAAATCAAGGGCATTTTTGCCTTTCATTTGAGCGTAGATGTCCCATTTGGCCAAATCAAGGGCATTTTTGCCTTTCATTTGAGCGTAGATGTCCCATTTGGCCAAATCAAGGGCATTTTTGCCTTTCATTTGAGCGTAGACGCCTCATCCGATCAAATCAAGAGCATTTATCCCTTCATTTGCACATGGCCCCGCCCCTATATTCACCTAAAGTGCATCATCAGCAACAATCAGCTCGAAGACAGAGCCGGCGGCAAATAGTGTGCCGGACTTCGGTTTGAAGGTCACAGAGGTTACGGCTGCGTTGCTCTTCCAGCGCCCGCCGTACAAGGCCAGCCGGCCGCCGGCTGCGCCGATCAGAGATAGAATATGCTTATGACGGTCGGTCTCTGCATGCCGGATAATGGACAGTGCACCGCAGCCGTATTGGCCTGCCTCCGCCCCGCCGCCCGGAATGACTCCGATTTCATTGTCTGTCTGCAGCACAGTCTCATGGGTGCCCTCGGTATTTAGTTCCCCTTTGGCCGATGCCCTGCGGATTGCATAGCTTGCCGCAGAAGCATCATTGTTCAGCTCGATCAGCAGCCGGTCCTCTGCCGCGCTGCTATTTGTTCTGGCTACCACTACCGCACGGAGGCCGACACTCCCGGCAGGAACCTGAAGCGTGACCGACGCTTCGCCGGAAGCTGAGACAACATGCCTTGCAGCCGGTGTCCCGGACTTATACGCGCTCATGATCGAACCGGGAAGATAAGATTCCCCGCCCATTCCCGGGAAATAATGCAGCCGGGTCAATGCCGCCGTGTTCCTTCTCCGGCCGTTCTCCTGGCTGACAGGATAGAAAATATCCTCGTATGCGGCATGCTGGCTTATCCACGGCTTATGGAAATCCGTGCTGCGGTATTCCGGATACATGACCACCAGATTGCCGAAGGAATCCGCCGGAGCTGCTGCTGCTGTTGACCAGCCGACCCGTTTCTCGTTATAAAATTCATCGATGATTTTAGCATCCGCAATCCCTTCGCCGCCGAAACGCTGAATAGGATAATTGGATGAGGCGCTATCCTGATTAAGCTCCTGATAGACCCGGTCGCCCTGACGGGTGGACACATTATGGCTGGACCGGAGATACATAAGCAGGATCAGATGATTCGCATCCGTTGGCAGTGTGCCGAACGTAAACTTCTTGGACTGCGCATCCGGCAGCCGGTCTGCGGCCAGAAGCGCTTCATTGACTGCATACAGGGTGATGATGGAGCCCGTAGCCCACTGGTTAACCCCTCCGGGCACATTTTGCCACGGACGCAGAGTGATAGCGTCAATTGCTGCTGTATTCTCCCAGGCTCCGGCATGACGCTGCAGCCTGGTCTCCAGCGAAGATCCCATGGAATGCCACAGCTTCAGATTATCCGTGCGGAAGGCAAACGGAAAGAGCAGATATCCGCCCCCGTATCCTGCTGTTGAAGGAGGAATGTCCACGCCCTGGGCAACATTGGTATTCGTTGTGCTGGTTGTCGTTACCGCAGAGCCTGTAGCCACGAACTCCCTTCGGTTATAATGGGCGGCAGTATCTCCGTTCAGAATAACTTCGCAGAATCTGCGCTCGGTGTAAGTCTGGGCAGCATTGACTTCAATAACCAGATGGCGGGTGCCCTCAGGCACAAGCGCGGACAGGGAGCTGAATGTAATCTCAGTCCCCGGCGAAGCTTCCACCTTAATTTCAGCTATACGCATTAACGGTAATGAAGATAGAATACTCATGAATAATCGCTCCTTTTTAATTGGAATAGACATTCTATGAACATAAATCCTGCTATTTCCGATAACAAGGCTTAACCGATTGCAGAGGCAGCTGCTCCGGCTGTAATTTGCTCCGCAATCCATAATTGCTCAGTCCTGTCCCCGCCGGCTGCTTCCAATATGTCAGACAGTCCTTCCGGCCAAGGCTCATCTGCAATATAAGCGAGCGCAGCATGCTCCGATATGAGTCCCTGTTGTCGAAGATGCTCAACTGCCGGCAGCACAAGCAGCTCCCCGGTGCCTGCCGTTTCGGCAGCTTCCCAAGACCAATGGACATCCAGATAAGCCTCCTCCGGATAATAACCAGGCCGAAGCCGCATAGATAGCCTGTTACCGCTATGGCTCCATTCCATCCAGGCACAGTCTGCCGACTCTCCAAATGACCCGGAGCCTATCAAAACCGCAGTCAATGTACCTGAAACGGCCTGCACTTTAACTCCCGTCCGATAAGTCTGCCCAATAATTCTGCCGGCGGCAACCAGCCCTCTGCCGTTCTTATAGGCGATCTCAACTAGATTCCGCCCTTCTGCCCTCTGCTCCTCCAGACAACGTGCCTCATACAGAACGCTTACCCCGGCATTCTGCAAAAGCTGGTCCGCCGCCAGTTGCACCAATACAGGCTCCAGCTGCTCTCCGTTCCACGCTCCTTCTTGTCGCAACAGATCAATCAACTCGTATGCGACTCCGCCAGCAGACTCGTCAAGCCCTTTAAAATAGGTCACTCTGGACTTCGTAACCTCAGTCATCAAAGCACTTCCGTCAGCAATCAGCACCACTTTCCTGCCTTGACGGCCCAACGTTGCCGCACAGATAACCTCTGCGGTCCCGGCACCAATCACTGCAACATCAAACTCACCGAGCAGCGGGACAGCCCCATCTTCAGGCACACTCTCTCTAAAACTCCAAGGAAGCAGCCGCACTGCCGCATTGCGGACATACCCCCGCGGATCGGCCGCAGCAGCCGCCGCACCTCCAATGTCCCTCCCTTGCTCCCCGTTCAAACTTGCCAGCAGCGCTGCCGCTCTGAGTTCAAGGCTCCAGCCGAGCGACTCCGGCCGGTCCCCGTGCATCCGGTAATCCGTTCCAAGTTCACCGGATGATAACCACACCTCAACAGCACCGGCAGCTTCAGCACGTTCCCCGGCGCTCAGCACCGGACAAATAACAGACAAGTAATCCAGTAGAAAAGTGCTGTGAACCGCGCCAGGCTGATCTTTAAGTGCAGCAGCCGCCTGACTCACTCCAGCGGTGCTTTTCAGCATACGCAGCAGTACAAATGAGGCAATCCAGAACGGTACACATTTGGGATGATTGCTGAGCTTGTTCATATCCCTGGCGGCAATGCGTTCCAGCAGGTATGGAATGGCTTCTTCTCTTCCCAGCTTAGCCATTGTGATAGCAGCACAGAATCTAGCCTCCGGTGTGCCTTCATAAAGCTTGCTTTCCAGCAAAACGGTGACCTGACGGTCTTGTGCAGCTTCAGCTGAACTGGCCAGCAGCCAGATTGCCTTCCACCGCTCGTCCGTCTCGAAATAATATGCAAGCTGTTCTGCATACGAAGCGGCGCTCTCCCTTCCCAGCTCCACACCAGCCAGCTCACCGCGCTTAAAGCGCAGATTCCGGCCATGAGTCCGCTCCAGCTCCTCAGCCTCCAGCACTCCCCGTTCGACCAGCCGCTTCTGCAGCACGGAACGGTCCAGCTCACGCGGTGCAGAGCCGGAACGGCTACTCATTGCAGCGGCAACCCCTGCCGCCTCGCCAACCTTGTGCATGTCCTTTTGCATCCGTACACCCATTCCCACATCCCGGTCTACAGACAAGGCCCGTCCGGCCACCAGCAGATTTCCGATACCGGCAGGCAAAAGCGCCCCGTATGGAATATCGCACCACAGGCCTTTGACGAACAAGCCCATGACCGCAATCCACAGCTGGCTGAACTCACTTTCATTCCCTGTATCGAAGCCGTGATTATCCAGATGGGAATAGCTGCGGCAGATCACTTCCGGTGAAGGCCGGTCTTCAATATAATCCTCCAGTGTAATTGTAGTGTCTCCTTCGATCCGGCCGCCTTCCCGGACCCCGAGCATGGACGAGACTGCAAAATAATGCGCACCCTCTGCATACCCCTCCCTGACCCATTCACGGCCGCGGATAAAAGCCCGCGACACATCCCAGGGATCGTACGGATCTACCCATCCGGCATCCAGATTGTCATACCCGATCTCCCCGTCCAGCACTCTGCGCGGAATGAAGGAATAATTGTGATACACGCCGTCCAGCTCGCGGCCGTACCTCAGCCTGCCCCCGGCCATTCGCACGAGATGGGCATTCCCGGTGCCGTCGATGGTCACCCCTGCACGAATCTCCAATCGCCCTGCCGGTGACAGAACACGCACACCGGCTACATTCTCATCCTCTTTAATAACCTCATACACAACGGAATTCAGGTGAACCTCAATTCCCTTTTCCCGGCAAAGGGCGGCAAGCATCACCCGCTTGGCATCCGGATGAAAGCCCTTGGTTTTGCCTCCGAATATTGCAGCTGCCTCTGAGGTCCGGCGGTCAATCTCCTCCTGCAGCCCTCCGGGAGAACCGTAATAGTACCGGTGGATACCGCCGCGGGTAGCAACCCCGCCAAGTGCAGTATCATTTTCGATCAGGATGACCTTCGCTCCTTCCTCAACAGCCGCAATAGCCGCCACACAGCCTGCTGTTCCGCCTCCAACAACGAGAACCTCCGTCCGGACTGATTTTGACTGGCCCAATTCTTACACCTCCTGCCTGATTAGCCTTTGATGGAACCGGCCAGACCTTCGATAAAATACCGCTGCAGGAACAGGAATACGATGATGATCGGCACCACCGACATAACCGCCCCCGCCGCCAGACCGGTCCAGTCCACACTGTTCGTTCCAAAGAAGTTGTACATCCCGACACCCAGCGTCCGCAGCGACGGCTTGCTTAAAGTGAACGTCAGCGGAACAAAAAACGCATTCCACGCCCCGATAAAGCTGAAAATTGTTACCGTGCCGAGAATCGGTTTAGACAGCGGAAGCATAATGCTGAAGAACATCCGGAAATAACCGGCCCCGTCAATTGTTGCGGACTCCTCCATCTCTTTGGGCAGCGAGGCAAAATAGCCGACGAACAGCAGGATGGATACGATTTTGGACGGACCCGATTCAGCCAGGATAACTCCCATCAGTGTATTGTTGAAGCCCAGGCCGACGATCAGCTCGAACAGCGGAAGAATAGTGAAGCCTTTGGGCAAGAACATCGAGATGACCAGCATGGTCATGATCAGCTTTTTACCGGGCATGCTGCCTCTTCCCAGCGCATAACCCGCCATGGAGGTAATGACAAGCACAAGCAGGACAACCGAAGCGGTAACAATGACCGAATTGAAGAAATATTGATAAAAGTTAGCCAGATCCCACGCCCTTACAAAATTGTCGAACGTCGGCTCCTTGGGGATGATGTTGATGCCGCCCAGGAACATTTCACTTTGCGATTTAAAGGAAGAGGAGATAATCCAGATAAACGGATAACTCCAGATTAACGTGAAGGCAAGCAGCAGGACCTGGGCCGGCAGCTGTCTAAGGAATCGGTTTAGGCGGTACATGGCTTAGGCTCCTTTCGTGCCGGATCTGCGGGCAGCTTTACCGGTCAGCGCCTGAATGATAACAACAACAAGCACGGCCAGACTAAACAGGATGCCTGCTGCCGAGGCGAAGCCGTAACGGGAAGAGCCGCTCTCGGGTTCGAATGCATAACGGAAAATGTAAGTCTGCACCACATCGGTCGCTTTTACCGGCCCGCCTTCAGTCATTGTTCGGACCAGATCAAACGGATCGAGGTTGTTGATAAAAGTGAGCAGTGTTATTACAAGGCCAATCGGCGCCAGCATCGGAACGGTAATCCGGAAAAAGCTCTGCACCTTGCTCGCCCCGTCGATTTTGGCTGCCTCATACAGCTCACCCGGAATCGTCTGCAGCCCCGCAAGCCAGTAGATCATGGGCGTACCGAAGCTTTTCCAGACAGAAACGGCCAGCAGTGTCGGCAACGCAAGTGTAGTAGATCCCAGGAAGTTGATTGGCTCATTAATCAGCCCTGTGCCCAGCAGCATTTCGTTGATCGCACCGCCCAGCGGGTTCAGCAGAATCGAGAAAATAACACCGATAACCGCTGTAGTAGAGATAACCGGCACGAACAGCAGCAGCCTGTATACATTTCTCCCCGCAAGAAACTGGTTGTTGAGAATGACCGCAACGATCAGCGCCAGCGGCATCTGGATCAGCACATGCGTCAGGGCGAAGAGGAACGTGTTCATAAAAGCATTCCAGAAGCCCGGGTCGGATGCGACCTCCCTGAAGTTGCCAAGCCCGATAAAATCCGTCGGCCAGCCGATGCCGTCCCAGTTAAAGAACGAATAATACCAGCTTGCAATCATCGGCCACAAGGTAAAAGCGGCAAAGAACACCAGCATCGGCAGCACGAACAGGTAATGGTAGCGGTGCTTCTTGATCTGTTTGAACAGCTCCGCTCTTTTGGAGAGCGGAGCCTTGCCGGCGGAAGCAGGAATACTCTGCTGCGGTGTGCCGTAACCCATCGTGAATTCACTCCTGTCTGTTTCTGTATGGTTTCCGGGACTACAGGTTAACGTTTACTCGATAATATAATTCTCCATCGGATTCCAATCGGGATATTTAAGGTCCTCTCTGCTAAAATCAATGCCGCCGTCGTTCGCAATCTTGATCTGCTCATCGATGACCTTATTGGCCTTGGCATCGTAGTCCTCTGCCAGCGGTACCGGATCCTCGTTGCTGACTACCGCTTTCAGGAATACCTCCTGAATCTTCGGCTTCGGCATGGCATCGCTGATGCTCTTCGAGAACTGGTCATAGTTCTGGTTATTCGTATTGACTGCAGGAGCCATCCGGATGGTCTCATCCATGACCTTCACAATCTGCTCCATGTCTGCGGACATTGTTATGCCTTCCATTGCTGCCGGCATCAGCACGAGCTCTTTTGCATATTCATAATTCGCCCGTTCAAACTCCACTGATCCGAGGAAATCCAGTACCTTCCAGGCGGCATCCTTCGACTTCGACTGTGAGCTCATTGCATAACGCGGCTCGGCAATCGTCGGAGTATCCCGGTATCCGCTCCGTCCGGCATCCGGTACAGGTGCAGCTGCAATGCCCATATCCATACCCTCATTCAGCTTGCGGATTTCCTCGGCCTGCCACGCTGCCCCGATGAACATCGCCACGCGTCCGGCTGCGAACTGCTGGTGCATCTGCGCGGTATCCCAGTTCTCCCAGCCCGGTGCCACTATCTTCTGCGCGTTCAGCTGCCGCAGGATTTCTACGACCGGTGTCGCCGACTTCGACGAGAACTGTCCGGTTTTCAGGTTGATGATCGTGTTGCCCTCATACCCGATTACTCCGCCTTCAAGCCCGGAGCCGAGGCCCGAAACACTTAGTCCGAACACCGCCGGTGCTTTCCCCATCATGGCGAAGCCGTATACCTGGCCCTTGCCTTCTTTTGTAATCTTGGTCGCTGCTGCGACGAATTCACTATGCGTCTTAGGCGGTTCGCTGTAGCCGTACTGCTCCAGTATAGTCTTGTTGTAATACAGCGGTCTTACCTTGTCGAAGCGCGGGTCGCGGACCGGAATCCCGATGATCTCCCCGTTCACACGAGTCTGGCTGGTGCGGCTGAAGGCCCCTTCCGGGAAGCGGGCCACAAAAGCATCATCGATATAGCTGTCCAGCGGCTCCACCCATTTATTGTCATACACCGTTCTCGCCTGCGGCTGGCCGCCTTCAATGAAGAAGATATCCGGACCTTCGTTAGCCGCAAAAGACAGCTGCAGCGCATTGTTATACTGCTCCGTCGGATTGGCAATGACCGTCACCTTCACCTCTGGATTCGCTTTCATAAATATGTCCATTTGTTCCTTGTAAAAAGCTTCATCACCCGGTCTGGCCGAAACGATCGAGAAATTCACCTTCTGCACTTCAGCGGCTGTAGCCGCAGGTGCCGTTGTAGCCGCCGAACCGGACGGCGGTGCGGTTGCATCCCCGCTTCCGGCATTGTTATTGCCGCCGCAGCCGGCCAGTATCCCGGTAAGGGCAAAAACCGCAGTCAGAGATCCGATCAGTGAACGTTTTCTTGTCACTTGCATGCACTCCCCTTTGTTTAGGATCGATCATCGCTGGAACCTGTTCCTCTAGCTTACAGTGTTATTGTAGCAAGCGCTCACAAATTAACGTATCCCATGCATCTACGATCCGGGTGGAAATATCTATCCTCTTGTGCTGCCACAATAAAAGCAGCTCCTCCCAAGGGGAAAAGCTGCTTAATGGTCATGCTATCAGTGAAGGACTGCTTTTATTGTAACCACTTCATAGGGTGCAAGCGTGCGGGTTACCGTCCCGCTCTTTAATGATAGTTGCGGGTTCTCCTCCGGCTGTTCCATCAGGTTGGTCTCTATTACCCTTATCGAATCTCTGCCCGGCTCGTCAGACAGAGTATCCTCACTTGCCTGCTTCTGTCCCTCCAGTCCGGCAGAGAACGCCAGCTCCAGCTGCTCCCTGCCGCCGCCGGATTCATAGAGCCGGATTACAGTTCCGCCGGAGTCCTCGGCTATTTTAATTGCATCGACAATACCGTGGCGGCTCCGCACCTCCAGTAATGAAGCAGCAGAAGGACGTACGCCCTCATGTGCTGCTGTGGCGTACAATGTCATCGGCTGATTAAGCTCGAAGCCTTGCCGGACCACATCCCCTTCCCTCCAGCCGCCCTCATGCGGATACAGGGAATACGTGAACTCATGCACCCCGATATCTGCGGTGTTGTCCGGCCAGCGCGGGGAGCGCAGCAAGGACAGGCGCATGATGCTGCCTTTGATGTTGTAGCCGTATTTGCAGTCGTTCAGCAGGCTTACCCCGTAACCGCCTTCCGACAGATCCGCCCAGCGGTGTCCGCACACCTCGAACTGGGCCTGCTCCCAGCTCGTGTTGGTATGGGTCGGCCGCTCAATGCTGCCGAACGGGATTTCATAGACCGCCTTGGCCGAGCGGATATCTACAGGAAAAGCAACTTTGAGCAGCTTGTGCTCCTCATGCCAGTCCACCCGGGTTTCGAAATCGACACGGCGGGACTGATGATACAGAATCAGATGCTGTTCGATCAGCGAATCATTGAGCTGCCAGGAGAACTTCAGGATGTCCCTGGTCTTTCCTTGAAGCATGACCTCACTGGAGAGCAGAACGGCTTCCGCCGCCGGCTGCTCCGCAAAATGCGGATCAATATCCCAGGCATCCCAGACCGTCGGGCGGTCATGAAATAGCTGCAGATGATTGGCCGCAGACCCAGACGTAATCAGCTCCCGGCCGGCTGCTTTATCAACCCAGGAGACAATCTGTCCGGAGTTGTCAAACTGTAAGCTGTAATTCCCTGTTTCCCAGCTTTGCAGATTTGCAGCAGTTCTGGCAGTCTCCCGGCCGGCTGCAGATTCATCAGTCCCGCACGTAATTGTCTCCGCATCTTCATCCGTTTTATCCCGCAGCCAAACCGTAGTATAACCCAGCGAAGGTACCTCCCCCGGATAGAAGCTCATCTGGTAACTGTCTTCGGTTTTCAGCAGATCGTACATCAGCGGGTTTCCGCCGGCATCGTACGGGGCTTTGTTCAGCAGCTCGGCTCCTCCGGTCAGTATGGCAGCATCGCTGCGGTTCCAGGAAAGGCTGTTAAACAGAAGCAGCGGGGTTCCTGTTCCCTGGGTATCTACAGCTGCAGCCAGTGCCTCAAGTCCCCTGCTAAGCGCTTCTTTCCCTCGGCTGAATATTTTCTCATAGTGCTCTGCCGATTTAACATATACCTCCGGGATCGAAGTGCCGGGAATAATATCATGGAACTGGTTCAGCAGCAGCAGCTCCCAGCCTTCCTGGAGTCCGCCCTGCTGCAGCTCCGCACATTCCTCAAGTGTCGACACACCTGACAGATAGGACAGGGAGTTCCAAATTTCGGCTTCACGGTACAGCGCCTCAGCCTTGCGGTTCCAGCGCTTGTTGCTACCGTGTGTCGTGTAGGTTCCCCTGTGCAGCTCCAGGTACATGTCGCCCGACCAGACCGGAAGCTTGGGAGCAGCCTCGCGGACACCGTCAAAGAAGTCATGAGCGGTGCTGAACCGGCTCACCGGAAGACCGGGCAATGCTGCAGAACGGCTAATGACCTCCAGCATCTCCCGGGTCACGCCACCCCCGCCGTCCCCGTATCCGTAGAGCAGCATCTGCTCCGGATGGGCTTTTTTCTGCTTATAGCTGTCCCAGTGCTCACCCACATCTCCCGGGAGTGTGTTCTCATTAAGGCCATGATTCAGGAAGGACAGAACTTTCGTTCCGTCAATGCCTTCCCAGTAAAACAGGTCGTATGGAAAAGCGTTCGTGTCGTTCCAGTTCATTTTGGTGGTCATAAAATAGTCCACCCCGGACTTTTTCAGCAGCTGGGGAAGAGAAGCGCAATAACCAAACGTGTCAGGCAGCCACTCCACCCGGGAGGTTTTTCCGAATTCCCGTTCATAGAAAGCCCGGCCATACAGCAGCTGCCGGACCAGCGATTCCCCGGAAGGAATGTTCAGATCCGGCTCAACCCACATTCCGCCGACAAGCTCCCAGCGCCCTTCTGCGACTCGCTTTTTGATCTGTTCATACAAATCGGGAAAATGCTTCTTCACATAAGCGTACAACTGCGGCTGGCTTTGCGAATACAGGTAGTCCTCATAATGCTCCATAAGCGTAATAACGGTTGAAAAGGTCCGGCTTGTTTTTCGTACGGTCTCCTTCAGCGGCCACAGCCAGGCGAGGTCAATATGCGACTGGCCGACCATATGCATCGTTCCGGCGTCCCCCGGATTCCGGCTGCCCGCAGCAGCCTGAAGCTTGCTCATCAGCTGCTCCTCCGCCTGCCGGAAGAGCTCCTCGTCCGCCTCCGCCGGGTTCCCGATAAACAAAATTGCATCCTCAAGCGCTTGTTCCAGCTGAAGACGTTCAGCAGACCTTTCCGCCAGCCTGTTCAGCGTCTCCATAGATAAGGTGACTGTGAAATACAAGCTTTCGGCAGCCTGGTTCACAGTTACCAGCCGGGCTTCCTGGAATTGGACAGGCGGGGCATCGTTATCCTTCTGGCCGTTTAAAGGGTCGTCGGGAATGAGCGGCACATGATACAGCTCTATATTCAGCTTCAGCTCACCGCTTGCCGCAAGCGTTCTGGACAGAGGAACAAAGCTTCTGTTCTTGTCGAGTCCATGATAGGGAACTCCATTGATGGACAACAATCCCTCTCCTCCGGCCTTGAATACAATACCTGCCTGTTCATCCGCCCATTCCTCCGGTATCTGAACCGCCGCTTCCAGAAATAGCGTTTCTCTAACCTGGCTCTGCAGCCGGCCGGGAGCAGCAGTTTCCCGTTCAGCCTCATACCGGTACTCTCCTTCATCCGCATAAAACGCTCTTTGCAGGGACCACTCCCCGATATCGCGGCTTTCCTTAATCCAGCGCAGCTGCAGCTCTTTCTGCAGCCGGTTAACCCTTCTGATCAGCGGCATGTTCATTCCTCCCGGATAATGAGTTAGCAGAGCTATTCAAAGAATTTGATAAGCAGGGTATGAATTTCATAAGGCTTGAATTCAAGCTCGATTTCACCGCCACTGGCAACCTCTCCCTGAGGACGCTCCATGAGATCGCACAGCTGCCAGGAACGGACGGGATATCCGCTGCTAAGCTTGACTTTCCGGCGGCCGCCGAAGAATTCATGCAGCCGGATCACACAACTGTCACCCTGCTCAGACCATTTGACGGCATCGATGGCGACTCCTGCAGCGTCCGTTCGGAACAGTGATTTACCTGTTTCTCCGTTGAGTCTTCCCTCTACCGCCCGCAGCGGATTGTTAAGCATCCACGCCTCCTCTGCCGTACGTCCCTCGGCCCAGTCTCTCTCATGCGGCAGCAGGCTGTACGTGAACCGGTGTTCACCCTGATCGGCCTGCCAGTCCGGTGCGGTTGCTGACTTAATCAACGACAGGCGCATCACATGATCCTTGATGTCATACCCGTACTTGCAGTCATTAAGCAGGCTTACCCCATAGCCCCGCTCCGACAGATCCGCCCATTGATGCCCCACACTCTCAAAACGCGCATAATCCCAGCTTGTATTCCAGTGAGTCGGACGCTTCACATTACCATACTGGATATCATAAGTGGCCTCTGTCGAACGGACGGTTACCGGAAAAGCAACCTTAAGCAGCTGATGCTGCTCATGCCAGTCAACCAGCGTCTCAAAATCGATCCGGCGGCTTCCGGCATACACCTTCACCTTCTGGATTACCATTGAGTCCATATACTTCCAGGAGAACTGTAACACTGCTGCCAGCCGGCCTGAGTGAACCAGCTCCATAGAGACAAGTTCGGTGATTTCCCGTTTTTTCTCCTGATAATACAGATCAATGTCCCAGGCATCATACTGCTTCGGCTTATCCTCGAATACCTGCAGTACATTTCCGCATTCGCCCGGAGCGAGCACCTCACGTTCAGCATCACGGTCATACAGACGGCTTAACTGGCCCGATTTGTTCCATTCCATAATATAGTGAGGCGTAGTCAGGATAGGGTATTCCCATACAAAAGAGTCCGTTTGAGCTGCTGGTTCAACATTATCAGTAAAATGTGCACTAATGACTGCCGTTGCCAGCATCGGGATCTCCGGCGTTTCAATCAGCCATTCGTTGCCCAGCTGCTGTGCGTTCAGTAGTGAACCGTTTTCATCCCTCCACTGTCTGTGTTCAGAATCTTCGGCATACACGGTAAGGAGTCCTGCCTGGTCAAAGGAAGCCCCGTTAAATACCGTATATGCTTTTTTGTCCTTATCCTGCTTGGATAAACCCGTTAAAGCCTCTGCAGCTGCCTTGGCTGCCTGATTTCCGATCTCCTCAGCTTCCGCATACTCGGCGCGCGAATCCTCATAGACCTCCCGGATGGATGAGCCCGGGATAATATCGTGGAACTGGTTGCGCAGGATGATTTTCCAGCCTTTATCCAATTCCTGCTTTGGATACTTCTCGTAGCTGCCCGATTCGGCAGCCAGCAGCACCTGAAGCCATTCCGCTTCACGGTACAGCAGCTCCAGCCGGCGGTTCATTTTCTTATTGTAAGCCTGACTGGTGTAGGTTCCTCTATGGTACTCAAGGTATAGCTCACCGTCCCAGGTATGGACATACTGATCCGTGCTGCGGATCGTCTCGTTCAACCGTTCAAAATAATCATCCGCCCTGCCCGGTTTCACATTTGGCACCCCCGGTATAGCATCAAGCCTCCGCCGCATCTCCAGATGCTCCCGGTTAACCCCGCCGCCGCCGTCCCCGTATCCATAGGCCAGCAGCAGCTCGCGGTTCAGATTCTTGTCCCGGTAGGAGTCCCAAATGCCCTGAACAGCAAACGGTTCCATTAAGCCGTTGTAGGTATAATACCAGGCGCTGGATTCCGGACCTTCCGGTGTCGTAATAAAGTGGGCAAGCACCTCGCTCCCGTCCATCCCCCGCCAGTGGAACGTATCATGCGGCATCCGGTTGTACTGGCTCCAGCTGATCTTGGTTGTCATAAACGTGTCTATACCCGATTTGCGCAAAATCTGCGGCAGCGCCCAGCTGTACCCGAACACATCCGGCAGCCATAAATATTTGCATTCTACACCGAACTCTTCGCGGAAAAATTTGGTCCCGTATAAAATCTGACGCACCAGCGATTCGCCGCTCGTCAGGTTACAGTCTGCCTCCAGCCACATCGCGCCGCCGGCCTCCCAGCGGCCCTCTTTGACCCGCCCGTCAATTTCGGCATACAGCTCAGGGTAATCCTTCTTGATGTAATCGTACAATTGCGGCTGTGTCTGCAGAAAAATATATTCCGGATACTGCTTCATCAGCCTCAGCACAGTGGAAAAAGAGCGCGCCGCCTTCTCCCGCGTATGGGTAAGCCGCCACAGCCAGGCCACGTCGATATGGGTATGCCCTACGGCCGATACTGTTACCGGATGCTTCTGTTCCATCGCCGTAAGCCGCGCTGTCAGCTGTTCATCCGCCTCCCTGACAGAAGCATAAAAAGCTTCGCTGCCCGGCCTTGACCAGTCCAGCAGGCGGAAGGCCCGGTCCAGCACGGTCTGCAGCTCCTGCTTCAGCGGATCACTGCCGCCAAGCGATTGGTATACGGCCAGCATCGCCCGGCCGGTGTAATACAAATTGTCGGCCGGATCATCAAGCCACGCGAGCTCCGCACGTTTGATCCGGTGCTCCTGCGGTACCGGCAGTCCGCCGCCTTCAAGGCCCGACCATAGCCGGAAGGTAAAGCTAACTGCCGTACCCGCCGTCTCCGGCTCCAGAAAAACCTCCTGGTGATTGGAGTCCACCCCCTGGTATGGCTTCCCGTTCAAAAACAGCAGCGACTCAAAACCGCTGTTATTCCCGCCGCCCGTACGTCCGAAATCGAACAGGCCGACAATCCGTTTATCCTGCCAATGGGCCGGTACCTCGACCATTCTGTGCAGCCAGAGATACATATCCCTTCCAGTCCAGTAATCACCGACCCGGTATGAATCCCCCTCCTTCAAATCCGGCGGGTATACACCGTTGGCGCCCTCCTTATCTTCAAGCCCAAGCCATTCTGTCAAGAAAATAGTCTCACGGTAACGGTAGCGTTCCAACTCAGCAATTCGCGCCCCAAGCTTTTCCTCTGTCCAAAACAACGCTTTCATCCTCCTTTATATAACACGTGTTATATACTAAAAGGAAAAGGCGATCCTCTATGGGATTATGCCATTTCCAATGCGGTGCGGATGATAGCCGGGTCCGCTTTTTATAAGCCGTTCCGTAAGTTGGTTAAATCAGCTTTATAAACCTAAGCAGCACTGTTTCTCTTGCTCTATAATGCCAAACTTTATGCACTCTCTCCCGGTCTTAAGACCGCCGGCAGCCACAGCTTACCGGGTTCCCCAGCAGCCCCCTGCTCCAGCTGCTTCAGGATGCAGCGGACGGCTTCTTCACCCATACGTACATAGGGTATTTCCACACAGCTCAGCCGGGGTACACTCAGGCGGTCACCCTGGATAGTATTATCTGCAGCCATAACCTTCAGCGTATCGCCAATGCTGAGACTGAGATGGCGGGCTGCACGGTAGAGGTCGGGAATTGTACTTGACCAGTTCACCAGCACCGGCGGCAATGCGTCGCCGGCCTCCGCCTGAAGCTCAGTCAGCCAGCTGATCCAGCCTTGGGCGCCTTCCAGCTCATCCATCCGCCGGATCTGCGGCTGGTAGCCATGGCCGCTGCACCATTCTTTATAGGCGTTGCGGCGGTTTTTCTCGGACCAGTTGATCCGTCTGCCGTCTGCCCCGCGATGTACCTCCGCATAGACTGGCCCAGCCTGACACTCTGCTTCATCCCTGCACAGATAATCCAGTGCTGTGAGGACACTGCCTCTATAGTCTGCCAGCACGGAATGAACCCCTTCTGTCTCTGCGTATCCTTCCACGGAGACGTAGGGAACACCAGCTTCGTGCACTTTAGCAGCCCAGTCAGCACTTCGGTAGCTGGTATTATCCAGCGTTACAATCCCGTCGATCTTGCGCTGGTGATACAGGTCCAGCAGCGCGCTTCTGGCTTCACCCGGCCTCCGCTCCCCTGGAGAGCAGAGCAGAATATGGTATCCGGCCGTTTCGCATTCCCGCTGCATTCCTTCAAGCAGCCGCATAAACAGCGGATGTCCGGTGTCCCCGAATGCAGCCAGCGTCATGCTGCGGCCGGTCTTCATGCTGCGCGCCTGTGCATCCACGTGATAGTTCAGCTCCGCAATCGCGTGCAGCACCGCCTCCCGGGTCTGGGCGCTTACCCCGATGCCCGGTGTATCATTCAGCACAGCGGATACAACGCTGCGGGATACGCCTGCCAGCTTGGCTACATCGTGGCTGGTCACTCTTTTTTTGCTCATATCAGCACCTCGCCAAAAGTATAACACGTGTTATATAATGTGCATAGCCCCATTTCTGGTGGAGCTGCGGGAATGAAGGTGGCACTGAATGAGCCTCTGGTTTAAGTGCCTAAATAGGCCCTATTAATGGGATAAATCCCACTATTCCTGCTCTTTCAACCCATGGTAAGCCCCATTAGTGGGATAAATCCCACTATTCCAGCTTTTTCAACCCATGGTGAGCACCATTAGTGGGAAAAATCCCGCTATTCCAGCTCTTTCACCCCATGGTAAGCACCATTAGTGGGAAAAATCCCACTATTCCAGCTCTTTCACCCCATGGTAAGCCCCATTAGTGGGAAAAATCCCACTATTCCAGCCTTTTCACCTCATGGTGAGCCCCATTAATGGGATAAATCCCACTAGTCCAGCCTTTTCACCTCATGGTGAGCCCCATTAATGGGATAAATCCCACTAGTCCAGCTCTTTCAACCCATGGTAAACCCCATTAGTGGGATAAATCCCACTATTCCAGCTTTTTCAACCCATGGTGAGCCCCATTAATGGGATAAATCCCACTAGTCCAGCTCTTTCAACCCATGGTAAGCCCCATTAGTGGGATAAATCCCACAAGTCCAGCTCTTTCACCCCAGGCTGAGCACCATTAGTGGGAAAAATCCCACAAGTCCAGCTCTTTCACCCCAACCTAAGCCTCTTTAATGGGGTAAATTCCACTATGTTACCAAGCTGGCGTGCCTGCCCCAAATACCGAACTCCTCCAGCACTTACTCTGCCCTCACCTTCTATTTACTCCTTTTTCTTGACATCCTCCGCATTAGTCCGCGGCTTCATTACCGGATGCTCCGATAAGGCCAGGGGCTCAGCAAACTGTACGCCGCTGATGATCCGGTCACTTTGCCGCTGCTCATCAGCTCTGCCAGCAGATACGTCTGCTGACCATTCCCCGATCAGCTGCCCTTTCCCGCCCAGCAGCTCAGCCGCCAGCTTCTCCCCGCCAATCAGCTGCCCGTTTCCGTCCTGCTTCTCCCCGCCAATCCTGATCCGCAGCTCATTGCCGTCAGCCACCGGTATTTCCAGCAGCTCAAACGGTGAGACATCAACGATCGCAGCAAGCTCTACTCCCGCAAAACGATAAACAAACACTTGCTCACCACCAGAAGCCGCCGAGTAAATCATCTCAATGTTGCCTCGCCCTGCCTTCACCCGCACCTGCACATCTGACAGCTCCTGCGGCATTCGCGGAGCAAGCGTAACCTTCCCCAGGATCAGATCCGGGCGGATGCCGAGGAAATACTGGTACCACACCCGCAGCTGCTCCGCATTCGACCAGGCCTGCAGGTATGCCCCTGTCAGCTTCGCTCTGCTTGCTCCCGCCTCTGGATAAGCATCCAGGTTTTCACTGAGCCCGCCAACTACACCAAGCTCCAGCGCCTGCCGGTTCATATTGCTGAACAGCTCATAGGCCGTCTCCTGTTGCCCGGCTTCGATCATCCGCTGTATGGCAATGCCGTTCAGCCAGGTCCATACGGTACCGTTATGATAGGCTTCATCCTTATGATATTGCTCCGTAAGATGGAACGGATGAAAGAACGGGTGCCGCCGGTCCAGCGAGGCCGTGCCCCAGGGATAAACCAGCTCCTCCCATGCCGTGCGGACAGCTGTGTCCTTGAATTTCCGGCCCTCGAACAGGTCAAAGGCAAACAGCTGATTCGGGCGCAGCGAGAATTCGGGCACGCCATCCTTATCCAGACGGTCAGCCAGATACGGATAAGCCGGATCATGGAAATCGGCAGCAAAGTTCTTTTGCAACTGGTCGGCCACAAGGCCCCACTTCTCCGCTTTATCCTGGTCCTGCATATATTCGGCAAAATAAACACCAGCCCGCAGCTGACCGTACCATAGCGCCTGAATATCATTGGCCCGGGTATCACGCGGGGAGTAGGATTTCAGCTCCGCATCGCGCGCGTCCATCCAAGTCTCATTGTCGTCATGGGTGAGGTAACCCTTATCGTCTACCCAATGCCGGAGCGAGCCCTCGATACTGCTGCATACGGCCGGGTACAGCTGTTCAATAAGCCCGGTGTCTCCGGAATATTTTACATAGTCCTGCAGCTGGATGATAAACCGCGGTGTGCCGTCTGTTGTATGATAGTCGATATTTTCCGGAGCCAGGATATTCGGGACCCGTCCATAATATTTAGATTCTGCATCCTTGTTCTGATATTCCGCAAAAGACAGCAGGATCTGCCTTGCCGTTGCGAACTGGCCGCTGACCAGCACTGCACCGGGCATGGCTATAAACTGATCGCGTCCCCAATACTCATTGAACCACGGAAGTCCGGCATAAATCCCCTCACCCTGCTGCCTCGTTACCAGCTGATCCATCGTTAGACTGATCCAGTTCAGCGCAAGGGTCAGCTCCTCATTGCTGCTGCGCAGGTAGGCATTATTCTGCAAAAATCCTTCCATACGCCGGACACGCTCTCCTTTTAATGCGTCAGCCCGCCGTTCTGTATCCTCAAGCAGCTTACCTGCTTCTTCAGCCGTCCGGGCACAAGCTATGAAAAAGCCTCCGGCCGCAGCCGTTGTCAGAAAGACTCCTTCCTTTTCACTAACCGGCTGATCTTTTCCGGGACGCAGGGCAACGATCCATTCCCCCTCCATCGCCTTGAACAATACCGTGCTGCCGTTAAGCTCCAACTGATCCAGCGCCTCCCCCTTCAAGGAGATGCCAATCTCCGCACTGGCTCCTGTAACGTTGACCTCCAGCACATTGCGGTAATCGAACAGCCACAGTTCCTCCTTCAATCTGCCATGGGTACGGACCAGCGAATAGGGACTAACCGTAACTTCAGCCAGCTCATTATCCAGCTCCTGCCCATCTGCATATAACGTGTATCCGCCAAAAATCCGGTTTTTGGCCACATTCATCCCCTCAAAATAAGCATGCTCGGGATGGTCATTTAAATGCGATTGCGTATAATAATAGGCGGCTTCTTTATTGGTAAAAGAGACGGCCCGGTTGTCCTCACGGCTGACCTTTATCTTCATTTGCTCCAAAAGCTCTGGTACATTATCGACTGTCATAGCATCTGCCTCCAACTGATATTCAACTTGTCTACTCCCCGTCTGCCAGCAGCAGGAAGGAATAAGGCTCCATGCGGACTTCCGAAGCGGTTGCCAGCTCCAGTCCGTTATACAAATCTCTTAAGCTCCGGTTTTGCAGCTGATCAGGCAGCTTAACAACAGCAGCATCGGCCGAGTTGTGAAGCAGCACGTACAAGGCAGCGCCGCCGGCGGATTTTTTATAAATCACTGTTTCTTCACTTTCCCCGGCAGACAGCCATTCCAGATCAATTTCCCTGAAAAGCGGGTTCTGCCGCCGGAGTCCGATCAGCCTGCGTACGGTATCGTACAAATCCAGGTTTTGCTGCTCCGGGTTCCAGGGCATACACTGCCGGTTATGATGCTCGTCGCCGCTGAGCCCCACTTCCCCGCCGTAATAAATACTTGGAGATCCGCCATACGTCAGCAGAAAAACATAAGTAAGCTTAACCAGCTCCGTGTTGTCTCCGCAAAAATGCAGAATCCGCGCCGTATCATGACTGTCCAGCGGATTGAACATATTGCGTGCTACATGCTTGGGGTAGCTGAATAGCAGCTGGTTAATTGCATACTTGAAATCCTGAGCTGTGTACTGTTCTTCCGCCGGAAGTGTAGTGCCGAAGAAACGGGTAACCGGCCAGGTGAATTCATAGTTCATCACCGCATCGAACTGATCGCCCTGCAGCCACGGATTGGAATAGAGCCAGTTTTCACCGAGGATATAAATCTCCCGGTTAATGCCCTTGATTCTTTTGCGGAATTCCCGCCAGAAATCATGAGACACCTCATTGGCCACGTCCAGTCTCCAGCCGTCAATGTTATAACGCTCCGTCCAGTAAACGGCCGCACTGATCAGATATTCGCGCGCAGCCGGATTGCTGGTATTCCATTTGGGCATCATCTCTGTATAAGCAAACGTCCTGTAATTCAGGTGCTCTCCGAAATAATAGCCTTCCTTTGCGGCTAACTCCGTGTCAGGAACAATCTCCTTATCTCCATCCAGTATATAAAAATAGTCATAATATGGCGAACGCCGGCCATTCTTCAGCACGTCCTGCCAGAACGGATGCTCATAGCCGCAGTGATTGAACACCGCATCCAGCATCACGCGAATGCCCCGTTTATGCGCTTCATCCACCATTTTACCGAAAGCCTCATTGTCGCCGAAGCTCGGATCAATCCTAAAATAATCCCTTGTATCATATTTATGGGAGCTTGGTGAATCAAACAGGGGGGTAAAGTAGATTCCGGTGCAGCCCAGATCGCGGATATAATCAAGCTTTTCGCTGATTCCCTGCAGGTTACCGCCAAACTTTTTACCGTTGCCGTCAAGCTGGTCACTGCCCCATTCCAGAATATCTTCAGAAGGAGCTGCAGTGACGCTGCGGTTGAACCGGTCAGGGAAAATCTGGTACCATACTGTATCCGGAACCCATTCCGGCGCTGCATACAGGTCTTCTTCCAAAATGTACGGATAATTATAGTAGTTCGTATAGTCCTTAGGCGGAGTCCAGTCCCGCTCAAGCGCCGTAAAGCGCTGGCAGCCTGCGAAGCAGCACTCATTGCCGTCATCCAGCACAAAAGCGTATTTAATTCTTCTCCAGTTAAACCCGGTAAGCTCGGCAAACCAGCAGTCATGGTATCGGGTCACATATTCCTTTTTCATCTCCACCCGCTGCATCTGATCTACAGCAAATTCATAGACATGCGAATCTTTGGACACCGGCTTCCAGTTGAACGGGTCCATCGCCAGTACAGTGACCGACTTCAAGTCGTCTTTTTTAGTTTTGATGCGGATATGCAGTGTTTCAGTATCGTAGGCATACGAGAAAGAGCCTTTTGGCTCATGATAAAAAGAAGCTAAATCCATGCTATACACTCCTTATAATTAAATATTTATGATTAACTTATACGTTTAAGTGATGTAAGTATATCGCTCTCTCAAAGAGTCTGTCAATCAGCTTTCTGTTCTAGGAAAATAAAGTATTTTCTTAGTCCGGTGCCGGTGATGTGTTTGGAAAAAGAGAGCTTTTGTGACAAAAATTCAGCTTCATCAGTTTTTAGGAATATAACCATCATTATTGTTCGCCATACTTCGGCTACTCTTTGTAAGTGGATTGATCTGTGTCTATGAAGACTACACATTAAAAGGATTATTAGAACATAGTATTATATAGAGGAGAATTGGAGATTATTGCGTAAGGAAAATAATATTATAGTAAACTGATGTTCACCTGCACTATAAAGAGCATTATAATAAAATAAGGTAAATAATACATTTTATAGTTTCATATTTTCCTTTACGGACTTTTCCATTCGTTCAACATTTAAGTGAATTTATTGTTTAAAAGCAGGAAATAATTATTGGTATAGAAAGGACGGGATAATATGTTAAAAAAAATATATTTAATAACCTTTGCGGTGACTATTATTTCAGGAGTGGCATTAATATCAAATTCAAAAGCAGACACTTATCCAGAAATGGAAACCGCTAATAAAACAGTTGAAAATCCTGTTAACACTAATTTTTCAACAAATAACGTAGAATCCGTAGAATCGGTAAAAAACGTAGAAACCGTAGAATCCGTAGAATCCGTAGAATCAAAAATCGCAAAAGGGTATTCTACTCAATTCTATACACCTCATGGCATGTTCGTGCGAGCAGATGAACAAAGTATCTTTAAGGAATCGGAGATAGCAAGAAAAATAGATGAAATCGGGCCTAATACGAATCAACTAATTTTTGAAGGCGCGTTTTTTTTAAAAGTAGATGAAGCAGAATTTCATGAAAATTATCCCAATTCGTTGCTCTTAGGTAAAACCTTAAATGATGAACCCCCTACTGATACTGATGTTCCATCAAGTTCATCAAATTAGTAATTTCACTTCATAAAGAAGGAGCCATTGTCGAAAACAATGGCTCCTTCTTGGCCTTCTTGTTTTACTTAATCATTGATTGATCCATATCCACTAGCATTTGTAATCCAATATTCTTTGTTTCTTATTTGTATTTTGATAATACTGTGGCTTCTTTCATATCAGGATAAAGCTCAGGCAATCTACCCTTTACGGATTCCCATTTAACTAAATTCAAGAATTCTTTTAAGGTTTTCATTATTATCCCCCCTTACCTACGACAAGATAACTCCGAAACTACGTCCTTTATAATTCGTCAAACAATTAAAAGTAAAACAGCTGTAACTCCGTAGCGTAATGAATCAGGCTGCTGTCTAGCATCAAAGCCATTTTCCTACTGTGGTAGCAGAGGAACATCCTGTAAAATGCATAATGAATGCACCGGGCTGAAATAACTGTACTTTCTGCAACTAAACCTGACTTATTAGCTCCGCTGCAGGTTTTAACTGCATTCTATACATTTATTATTCACCCAAAACGCCTGGAAACGGCTTTTTTGAGGGAAATAGATGTACAGAATACAGTTATCTCCTTATAATGACGAATTTCCCCTGTTTTAATTGTACAATGTACACTTAAAACTAATCTGACTCCGAGCCGACTGACTGAGGTTGCGCTGGGCAGGGGAGATCAATCCGCTGCCCGCCGCTGTACTTAAGGCGGGAATAGGCGTCGTTTTGTTAGTCTCTTAATGACGTTCTATCTACATGACGCTTTCTCCTTAGTAGTGTCCATGCCAGCACCGCCGGCTTGCCAATCCAATTACACCACAATATAATTAATTAGATGAGCACCAAACTACTGTACTGACGGAGGCGCTATGAACCTGCACATTCATGAACAGCTGGACCCGGTCTTTGAAACGATGGGATTATTGTATGTAAGCTATCAGCCGGCTTACCGGAAAATTATGATTGAAGACCTTGAACAGTTCGGTCTGGATGGCGAAGCCTTTTACAACAAGCACCTGAAAATAATGGATAAATACATCAGCAGCTTCACCAAACACCGGAAAACGGATGATAACTCTGTATTCTTTTTTAATGAGGATACTACCGACTTTTTCTTGCTTCTGCAAGTATTGCTTAGTGAAAATCCGGAGTGGCTTACTTCATTGAAGGCGACAGCTGAGACGGCCGTTCAGGATAAAATATTGAAGACGATTAACGAAATGCCAGCAATGCAGAGTCACTCTCCCCGGGAATCAGCCCTGTCGTCCATTCAGTCACTTCCGGAAGTGATCAGCTTTCTTAACGGAAGTCCGCTGGGTGAATCAACCAAATGGAAGCTGATGACACTGCTGCACCAGCCGCGTGAACACCTCCATACTCTTATAGAAATTGTAAAAATGAATCTGCCGGCTTTTGAAAAAGCCCTCCGGGAGGTTGAGAAGCAGGTCAGCAAGCTGATCCCTGCATACGTTCAATCCATTAAACGGCAACAGGATGAGCAATTTATTACGTTTCTGGAAATGTCAGATGATGAGAACCCGGCGGTTTATCCCGCCCTGATCCTGCCGCTTGGTCAGATGGTGTTATCCGGCAATCATTATTACGGGTTATACTTGGATATGCTCCCGATTGCCAGCAAGCAGCATTCTGATTCGAGAGAGCTTTTACTGCTGCGGATGAAGGCACTGGCCGACAGCAGTAAACTGCAGATTCTAGCCTCCCTTAAAATAAGTCCCAAATACAATCTGGAGATTGCCGACCAGCTCGGACTGACAGCAGCGACGATGTCTCATCATATGAACGTCCTGCTTGCCTGCGGAATGGTCCGGGTCGAAAAAAACAACGGCAGAGTATATTATCATCTCCATACTGAGAACCTGCATGAGCTGATCGCTGATCTGCAGCAGTTTCTTTTATAGTTAATTAACGGATTCCCGCAACCACGATGCGGGAGTTTTTTTATGAATCATATTCGATAATTATCTTATTTATTTGACGAATGTATTATATTGTGTTATCTTCATCTTACAAATTATACCGAAATCTAATCATGGAGCTGATGTAGAGATGAAACATGCTTTGACCCATAACAAGCTTCTGCTGGCTGTAACCCTGGTGTTCAGTATGATTGCCGCAGCTGCCGGTGTGCTGATTGCTCTTGTTCTGCAAAAGGTAATTGATGCCGCCCTCCAGGGAGATATGCAGCTTTTCCAGCGTATTCTGCTGGTGTCCATTGTTTATGTGCTGTTGCTTTGCCTGACCGGATTCATCCATTCTTTATGCAGTAAGGCTCTTGTCCGCAATGTTACTGTATCGATCAGGAAACGGATATTCAGCGGTGTGCTCTACAAAAAAACAGCTGACTTCAAAGCGGCCAATACCGCAGATTATCTGTCAGCACTGACCAATGACATCAAGCTGGTTATCGAAAATGTGCTTCAGCCTCTCCTGCATACCTTTCAAAACGCCGTTATTTTTACAGCCTCTCTGATTGTTCTCCTCTCATTAAGCCCGCTGATAACTCTTATTCTCGCGATCGGCATGATTCTGATGTTCACGATCCCTTGGCTGTTCGGAAAGCTGCTGCAGAGCAGGCTCAATGCCGTATCTTCTGAGATGTCCCGGTTCACTGCACATATTAAAGATCTTCTGGCCGGATATGAAGTGATCCGTTCCTTTGGCCTTAAAAAACAGAGTGAACGGGGATTTCAGCAGGCCAATCAGAATGCCGCCAAGGTCGGCTTTGCTGCGGACCGGCTGTTTGCTGCGAATGAAAGCATATCGGAGGCACTGGCTATATTCAGCCAGCTTACCGTCATGTTCGTTGCAGCCTACCTGATCATCACCGGTCATATTTCTGCCGGCAGCCTGGTTGCACTGGTCCAGCTAAGCGGCGGACTGGTCGGCCCTGTGCTCGTCATCATGCAGAATATTCCCAAGATCAGAAGCATGAAGCCGATCCTTGAACGTATTGAAGAGCTGGCCAGGGAAGCTGTGCAGCCTTCAGAAGCTGCCCCGTATAAGCTTGCGTTTGAACATTCTTTAGAGGCGCGTCAGCTCAGCTTCAGCTATCACCAGGGTCAACCCGTCCTCAAGAATATTAATTTCAAGCTGCACAAAGGAAAAAAAATCGCCCTTATCGGACCTAGCGGCTGCGGGAAATCAACGCTCGTTAAGCTGCTCAGCGGGTATTACGAAGACTATGACGGTTCTGTCTTATTGGACGGTATTGAACTATCAGCGCTGGACAGCGAATCCATGCTTCTTTTAACATCTATGATTCATCAGAATGTATTTCTATTCGACTCAGACATTAAGCACAACATCTGTCTGGATGAACCATTTCCAGAAAAGGTACTGGAAGCGGCACTCCGCAGCAGCAGTCTGTATTCTTATGTCCGGCAGCTGCCGGAAGGTCTGTCTACTGTTGTCGGAGAAAACGGTTCACAGCTCTCAGGCGGCCAGCGCCAGCGGATTGCTGTAGCCCGGGCACTGATCCGCAGCAAACCGGTCCTGATCCTGGATGAAGGAACATCTGCTGTCGACAGGCAGACTGCATATGAGATTGAGAGCAGCCTAATGGCCCTGCCGGAGCTTACGTTAATCACCATCACGCATAATCTGAATGACGAGCTGCTAGAGCAATATGACGAGATTTGGTTTATGGAGGACGGCAGGATTACGGAGAGTGGCAGCTTAAAGGAAATGCAGGCACAAGGAGGTAGCTTCAGCCGCTTTTATCAAAGAAAAGCACCCGGTCTTCAAACCGCTGACAGTTCACTAGCCTATTAATCTCTGTATGCAAAAACTCCTCCATGCCAGACCGCCCGATAGATACAGGCAGCCTGCAGGAGGAGTTTCCTTTGGCTTTGCGGCAGCGGTCTAACGCTCCGACAGCAGCAATTCATCAATCCGTTCCTTCGCACCCTTCCAGGATGTCATAAGCGGAAACGCATATTCTTCCCGTGCTCTGAGATTCCAGGGATGCGGGATGCACAGCACCTTTTTACCTTCCTGTACGGCTGGCAGCAGATTATGCGGCCCGTCATCGATCAGCAGATCAAAGTTAATCAGATGCTTCCGTTTGGCGGTGAAGAAGTTCTCAGCGGGAATATATGACATATGCTTTTGCAGCCAGTTCCATTTTTCGGTAACCGACTTTGGTGAAGCCGCAGTAACAATGATGACATCATAAGCATTGTGCAGCTTTTCCATTTCCTCTACCACATGCTCGTCAAACAGCTCAAGCTCCTCATACAAGCCCGGCCGGCCGAAAAAGAGCTCCTGCGTGCTGTCCGGGTGACGCAAATGGTCCGTGTTCCAGTCCATCATATCCTCATAACGGAGGAGATGGGTCGGAAAATCATTGTTGTTATGGTATATAGCCCGTTTGACCAGATGACAGATGGTATCATCCATATCGACGGCGATGATTGGTTTTCTCATATGTAGCTCCTATTCATGCTTGTATATTAGATTAGACTCCAGATCGAGCGTGTCCAGGCGATCCGGAAGCCTGTCCGCTCCATATTGTTCTGGCTTAACGATCCGAAGGCGGCTTGTGCAGCAACTAACCTACAGCCTGCTTCATGCGCGGTGTACAACCTCTGCCGCAGCAGTGCAGTCTGTATGCCCCGGTTGCGGAAATCAGGCGCAGTCGCAGCCAGTGCGCATGACGCAACACTGCCATTGATATGCATCGCCGCCACTCCGGCAGGTACATTATCAAGCAGTGCCAGGAACAGCTTCCATCCAGTCCTGTTCAGCAATCCGATGTTGTTGTTAATAAAATGAGGCTTGGCAGTAAGCGGCATACCCGAGCCGAGACAATGTATTTCAGCATAAGCGTCAAAGTGTGACTGTTCCCGGATTTCAATGATTTCAATATTGGACGGCGGGGTTGGCGGCTCTTTTAGAGGCAAGCCGTATAACACAGAATGAAATCCTGTCTGGCCCAGACCGTTAGCTCTTAACGCTGTAAGCAGTCTGGCACTGCAATGATACGGATCAACATCAACCTGGAATTCCCGTTCACGGTAGAACCGGATCCATTCCCCTATCTGATCCTCTTCATCATCTGTTAACCCTTTTACCGAATTAAATATACTCCAGGGCATAGTCCTTATGTAAAAAGCAGTCGCTTTACCAAACCTTCTGATTTCAACACCCTCCGGATTTTCATCCCGTTCAGCAATGGACTCTATTCTGGAAGCAAGGAAATCGATTTCGGATTGCCGGATTTGGGCCATAACCTTGTCATTGACAACCGGAAATTGCACGCTGAACGCCTCCCTCCTGCTAGTTAAGCTTTTCAAGCTCTTTTATATACCAGGCATCACAGGCAAAATGCTCAGACCCGTTCAGCGGTTCAGTAAGCAGTGTAAAGCCCTGTTTTTGATAAAACCGGTTCGCGGCACCCATCGTCTGCAAAGTTTCCAGATAACATTGCTTATAATGCTGCCCTGCAAAATCCAGCGCAGTCTTCAGGAGCTCAGCCGCAATACCCGTTCCTCTGGTTGCGCTGGCAAGATACATCTTTTGCAGCTCACAGATTTCATCCGACTCAGCAAAAGAGGCAATTCCGCAGCCGCCCAGCACCCGGCCGTCCTCCTCTACAATCCAGTATGCCCGGTTCCCGGCTGCATTGTAATAGCTGTAAAGATCATGCATGCTGTCATCAGCCCAGGCCAGGCCGTCACGGTTGCCGCCAAATTCGATCAGACATTCTCTGATGATGGTCTCGATGGAACGGTTGTCCGGTTTCTCTATCTGTCTAATCTTCATTTGCCCACTGCCTCCATGTTAGTCTTGTACTATTTACTTTTGTTATTATACAAGATATCAGAGCAATGAACTATACTGGTAAAAGTGTAGGAACCGGTTACTTATTACTTATGAACATGAAGGAGATTTGATGATGAACAAGCTCGTTTTTTTCCTGGGTCCTGGCGGCGCCGGCAAAACAACACTGGCCAAAGCTGTAGCTGCCCGCCGCAAGGCGGCCGTGCTGGATATGGATACTCTCTTACGCCCTGCCGCGACGGCAATATTGACTATGCACGGACTGGACCCGGACGACCGGGATTCCGCCGAATATAAACAGCTCTGCCGCGACCTGGGATACCGGATTACAATGGATGCCGCACTTGATAACATCGGGCTTTCCGCCGATCTCTATGTCGTTGGACCTTTTACCAAAGAAGCTGCAGACCCGGATTGGATCGAAGCTGAGCTGAACCGGATCGGCAAGACATTGCAGGAAGTTGAAGTGAAGGTCGTATTGGTCACTTTGAAGGACGAAGCGCTGTTTCGCAAACGGATTACCGGCCGGAACTCCCCGCTGGACGGCTGGAAATTCCGGAACTGGGAGCAGTTCCGCTCCGCCTTCAGCCCCCGAACGGTCGCCTGGCCGCTGCCGGAAGTAAATGTAACGGTCATTGACAATTCGAGTCCTGAGCTTGATGTGACTGCGGGCAAAGTGGAACAGTTTATCTACGGGGAATAAGCCTGGGTTAACGGAGTGCCGCCTATTTATTCCGTCTTCGTACCCGTTAAGCCCGGACCGCATAAAATAGCTTATAGATATCAAGGAGATGGCGGGATGCATAATGGAAGAAATGAGCGGAAAGGCTAACCCTGCAGGCACGAATCTATGTGCATCCGGGTTTTACCAAGACGTATGGGAATGGGAAGCTTCGGCTTCCTCTGGAGTCGAGATCAGGCTTAGTCCTTTTGATTTTGGCGAAACCACTGAATATGAGGCCCCCAAAACGGTTGAAACGGAAGTTCACCCGTATTTGAAATCTTATACTCTACATCCCGAAGGCGGATATATTGCATACATTCCAAATGGGCGTGTCTGGGGTCCCTCTGGTTCAGTCCTGACATCGGAAGATAAACTGATCTACGACCTTTCTCCGGAATACGATGGACAACTTAACAGAATGCTGACAGCGGAGGAACACCCGGCTTTGCACCGCCAGAAGGCCCGGGAGCATTATGACCTTCAGGGGACGGCTGCCGTGTTGACCTTTTGCGGGAGCCATAATTATTTTCATTGGTTATATGATGTGCTGCCGCGTCTGGGTATGCTTAGAATACTAAATATCCCTTTTCAAACCCTTATCATGAACCCGAATCCTTATGGAACTTTCGTACAGGATACGTTAACTATGTTTGGCATAGCGGAATCGTCTGTGATCCGCACGGGCGAAGAGCGGCAAATTCAGGCCGAACTGCTGGTAGCACCTTCACTGATGATGAATTCCCATTACCCGCCTTGGTCCACTTCTGTCCTGCGTAAGTTTATGCTGCCGGGACGCGACACCACGCTCCGTGCTCCGGGCCGTATTTTTATCTCCCGGAGTAAAGCCTCTTCCCGCCGGATCACCAATGAGAATGAAGTAATCCGTTGTTTGGAGCCATATGGCTTCGTTCCTGTCTGTCTGGAGGATTGGACCGTAGCCCAGCAAATTCAGCTCTTTGCTTCCGCAGAAGTGATTGTTTCGCCGCATGGTGCAGGCTTGTCCAATCTTGCTTTTTGCATGAAGGGAACTGTAGTTGTCGAAATTTTTCATAGACGGCATGTAGTGCCTACTTATTGGATGATCAGCAACCACAACAAACTCGATTACTATATGATGTACGGGCAGGCTGACGAAACGCTACAGGACCGTTTTTCGGGATTTGCGGACTTCTTGGTGGATTTGGACCGGCTGGAGCAAACTCTTTGTTTAGCCGGATTGAACAAGTAAAATGCATGAATAGCTGTTCAGATAAAAGCTGCAGATGTAATATCGTTCCTGAACAGGTAACTTTCTTTTGTGATTCATTTTAATTATACTATTGCATTTGCAATGGATTTGAAATATATTGAATACATAAATAGTTGACCCCTCAATTATTGACGGATCAAATAAAAATATAACTTTCAAGGAGAGAACCAGCATGAAAGAATTCCAGCAAACCAATGATTTTAATGAGATCGTATATGGACGCCGGTCCATCAAAACCTATGATCCCTCTGTGAAAATCAGCAGAGAAGAAATGACGGAAATTCTGAAGGAAGCCAGCACGGCTCCTTCATCTATCAATATGCAGCCATGGCGCTTCCTGGTGATTGACAGTGAAGAAGGCAAGCAAAAGCTCGCTCCCCTCTCGCGTTTCAATAAGGACAAAGTTCTTCAGGCCTCTGCTGTCATTGCAGTCTTTGGCGACATGAACAATTTCGATTACTCAGAAGAAATTTATAGCAAAGCGGTTGAACTCGGCTATATGCCGCAAGAAGTAAAAGAATATCAGCTGAATGCATTCAAGCCGCTGTATTCGCAGATTAGCGATAAAGATATGCGTGATATTATTCTGCTCGATGCCGGCCTGGTATCCATGCAGCTGATGCTGGTTGCGCGTGCGCACGGGTATGACACGAATCCGATCGGCGGCTATGAGAAGGATCAGATCGCTGAAGCCTTCGGTATGGACAAAGAGCGCTATCTGCCGGTTATGCTGCTGACGATCGGTAAAGCTGCCAGTGAGGGCTTCAATTCTTACCGTCTGCCAGTTGACCAAACAACGTTTTGGGCTTAAGGTAAACATTATCTGCTTACTTGAATAGCTATTGCAGAAGACGGAGAACAGCTCCGTCTTCTTTTAACATTACACCAAGGAGGGAACACCATGAATTGTTCAATGGAACAAGAAGCTGTACTGTACCTGCTCAAAAAAATGAGTAATGAGCTCAGCCCGAAGTTTGAGCGCTGCACCGGCATCGGCTCTTCGCGGTATGATCTGCTGTATCAGCTATATCTAGCGGATGAGGTAACCCAGAGTGATCTGCAAAAGGCCATTCACATCGACAGCGCTGCAATTACCCGGCACCTGAAGCAGCTCGAGGCGGAAGGCATGGTGACCAGAAGACGCAACCCGGCAGATCAGCGGGTGACTTTTGTGCGGCTGACTGAGGAATGCCGGAGCCTTATTGTAAACTTTAACAAGGAACGGACCCAATTTATCCGCCAGCTGCTTGACGGCTTCAGTGAGCAGGAGATCCATCTGATGACAGACATGCTCACCAGAATGCATCATAATCTGAAGGATCTTTAATTTCCTATCACAGTATGCTTTATGCATATGACGGGTTAGCCACGTCCGGCAGCTTGCATCAGCTCTTCTAGATTCTGCTTCATCTCTCCTTCAGCCTTGCCAGCAAGCTTCTTAAGCTTGTCCTTACCGCCCCAAATGAGGTAGACAAGATGTTCTACCTGGTAGTACTCGAGGCTGCGGATCTGATTGAGCAGCAGGCTGAGCAGCTCTTCATCCTCCAGCTCCTTCGTTATCTTTAGCTTTAATGATTCCGTACAGTACAGCATACACGTCACCAGCATAGGAAGAGTCTCCGTTTTAATGCCGTAATGTCCATATAATGCTGCTGTAAACCCGTTCTGGACCGACTGATGTTCAACGTCTACCTTCTCCATGTATTCTCTGGCTAGCGGGAAATATGCCCGGTCTGTGAGAGCAAGGCCAAAGACCGCATAGCTGCCCGGCATGCAGCATTTCTCCCCTTCCGTATCTGTATACCATTCAAAGGTTTCCATAGCCGCCCTGGCGTACTCTTCCAGCAGCGGGTGGACTTCCGGATATTCAAGCGCATTCGCAAAAAACCGGTGTGTACCCGATTTGACTAGTCCCTTGAGCGGCAGACAGCGCTTAACTGCGGATTTCAGCTTAATCTGATAACTTTTGGGAAAACCCTGTTCAAGCAGCTTGATCAGAAACCGGAGCGCCTGACCGTAGCTCTCCCCTGACTCCTGCTTCATATGGATACTTACCTCAGCAAACACATCATTTGCTATACATTCCACCCGTTCATCTCTCAATCTGATAACATCCTCAGGCAGGGCTCCGCTGCCCTCGCGGATCAGCTGTTCAGCCCGGGTGCTGCCGAGAGCGGTCACGCAATTCAAGAAGGTGAGCCCCGTACTTCTGCTGTAGGAAGGCTCATATCTGAGGATACTTACTGCACTATAGATCACCAGCTCCACGGCTTCCTGTCCGCTCCCGCTCACCTCCAGCATGGCACCGCTCTTCTTCTTATATTCCTTCTCCCATTCGCTGCCGGTGAGCTCAAAGTATCGGGGCAGCCACTGCTCCTCAACCCAGTTCCTCAGGGCCACTGTCAGTGTATTGCGGTGCTCTGTAAGATGCTTGCTTCCCTTATTCAGCTCTTGTATCCGCTCATACAGACCAATGATTCTGCCGGAATGCAGGACGGGATACAATTCTTCATCCAGCAGATGCCGGGCTAAGAAAAACGTTTCTAACGGTTTGGTCGGATATTGGCCGGCTTCAAGCTTGCTGGAGATATAAGAGCCGATCCGGTCCAGCAGCAGCTGCTTCTTCGCCTCGTCCACATATTTGAGAATAGGCACTTTGACAGTGCCGCCGTTTACGACTTGGAAGTTCCCTTCAAAATTAAACCGGTAATCCAGCACTGCCGGAGGGAGTTCGTTTAATTTATGCTGCATATAGTGAGCAAGCTCTGGAACGATCTGTTCCCGCACCTGCTCCTCTGTAAGCCCGCCACTGGTACTCAGCCTGCTTTTGCCCTGCACAGATAAATCCAGCGGGTAATCCGTCACATCCACTCTGCCACCCTCATATTTTAGGAGCGCATACCCGTGAATGCCCATCTGCAGCGTAGTGCGTTTTATAATTTTCTCAGCATCCTTATCGTTGATATATGCGATCCACTTGTCTATTTCCTGCTTCATTTCTTCAAGTACGGGTTCCAGCGAATCATCCATATCCATTTCAAGCTCCTTTACACAGTGATGTCGGCAGTGAAGCTGCCAGGTCTACTCTATTAATAATTATATAAAATAGTACAGTATCCTCATATACGGTTCAAATTTGCTCCAGAAAAGGAATGGCAAGCTCTGTTATCCGCTGATAACCTACTGGTTAGGTGGTTTATCTACGGTGAATAAGTCAAAGAGCAGCCGGGGGCTGCTCTTTAATCATATCGTTCCTTTTACGATTCCGTAGTAATGCTTATCATCGTATACTCCAGTAGCGCTATAATAGTAACTTTCTTTATGTGTACCTTCATACTGCATATGAGCTTTCTGCATCACCTTTCCAGATACTGCATTCTGCCCGCGGTGATATGCCTGCAGCCGGTGCAGTGAAGTATGGGTAAAGGTATACTGTATTACTGCTGTTAAAGCCTCAGTGGCATACCCATTATTCTGATACGACCGGCCGATGCAGTATTCAATTTCAGCAAGGTGATGACCCACGTCAACCTGACAAAAGGAGATTTGTCCAATGCATTCCTCATGATCTTTAAGGATGATCGCCCACCGGTAAAAATCATTTCTATTATAGGACAGCACCCATTGCTGCAGTAAAGCTTCTACTAAAGCTATACTACTATAGACAGGTTCACCGTAATTGCTTTGGACATCAATGTCATTGATCCAGTTAGCATGCATACTCGGGGCATCTTCCACTTTAAATGGTCTTAGCTTTAATCTTACAGTATTTATGGTTTCAGTTGCCGCCCGCAATGATCTCCCTCCATCATCACATAATTATTCTGAAGATACATTCAGATTACCCGCAGATTATAAAAGCGGCCATATACTAAGCTGCACTATATTTGGACTTCCATACTGCACTATTCCACAGGCTCACTCGCATCCCAGGCCTCCCCGTTCAGCTCACCGTTAATCATAATAGCAGTCAGTGCGCCTGACGCAGCTGCGGCAATGGCCTGATACTTTTCTGAGGCGGCATCACCGGCAGAGAATACCCCGGGAATGTTTGTTTTGCCGTATTCATCTATGAGGATGCTGCCCGTCTCAGTCATTTCACAGCCTATAGCCTGCGGGAGATTCGAGCCTCTTGTCAGCTTGGGAGCGAAGAAAATCCCCTCGCACGGAAGCCGGGTTTCATCCTCCAAAACCACCTGCTGCACCATTCCCGCCTCTGATTCTATTGTTCTTATTGCTGCTTCATGCAAAAGCACCCCATGCCGCGCCAGCTCCCCGCGTTCTTCATCCGTCAATTCCGCCGGCCCGTTGGTACAAATGCTGTAATCCTTCGTCCAGCCGGAGATTACTTTAGCCAAATGTAGCGCATGGGCTCCAGTTACGATAAGGACAAGCTTCTTATCCCGCAACTCCCAGCCGTCACAATACGGGCAGACAAAGGCGCTTTTGCCATAGACCTCAGCGAGTCCGTCAACGGACAGCGGAAGATCTTTTTTTCCAACAGCAAAAAGCAGTTTCTTACTAGAATACATTGCCCCTGAGACCGTCGTAATTTCAAAATCATCCTCGTTTTTCGTAGCCACTGCAGCGGTATCACTGACACGGCTCACTGACGGATAAGCTGCCAGCTCTTGATGCGCCGCCTTGCGTAACTCCCTTGGACTTACTCCATCCCTAGTAAGGAAGCCGTGTGTCTCACGGGTAACAATATTCCTCGGCTGCAGATCGTCAATAACAATAACAGATTTCCGGGCCCGTCCCAGAACTAATGCCGCATTTAGACCCGCCGGACCCCCGCCGATAATAACCACATCTGCTTTTGTATTCATATTAAACACCCTTTCCAGAGTTATAATGTCCGCGATTATTAAAAAGCTATTGCAGACTCTTTATGTCTACGATAACCGGAACAGGTATTTAAAGCAAGTCTTTTTCTTGCACCGTAGTGTATAATTTATCCGTATAACCGTTGAAAGGAGCTGATGATATGGCACTTGGAATAATATTGCTTATCCTTGGTATTGGATCGATCGTATTTGGCTTATACATCCGCAAGCACCCTGACTATGCCTGGAAAATGAGTGAATCCTGGAAGGTACAAGGGGATTCCGAGCCCAGCAGCAGTTATATCAGTCTTATGACCTTCAGGGGGGCTGTAGGCATCTGGATCGGAGCATTTTTCATCATATTTGGCCTGCTTCAGTTTTTTTAACATGCCAAGGCACGCTCTGCTGTCCACCCGGGACTATGCGGAACGTGCCTTTTTCACTATTACCCTTTATCCAGCCCGTGCAGCTGCTTGAACTGCTCCGGCTGCATTCCCGTCAAACGCTTAAATACCGCGCAGAAGTAACTCGCATTTTCGAAGCCGGTCA